>NZ_GG688329.1:152734-153711 GCF_000156195.1 Bacteroides finegoldii DSM 17565
AAAAGCGGGTGCAAAGGTAAGGGGTTTTATTTTAACTGCCAAACTTTCGGTAAGTTTTTTCGTTTTTCTTTTTCGGTTCGTTTCTCAGGCTCTCTTAGCGAAAGGGAAAGAAGGGACGAAAACGACAAACGGAAAACCGCGTCTCTTTGCGAATCGGACTGCAAATATAAGAACTTTATTTATTATAATCCAAACTTTCCCGGATCTTTTTTGTTCTTAAAGTAAAGCGGTCCTACGCTTTGTCATTAGGTCAATTCTGCAAGGCTGTCCTCTCTTGGAAAGCGGGTGCAAAAGTACCCGCTTTTCGGATATAATCCAAATATATTCAACTATTTTTTTGAAGTTTTTTTGGAATGAAATTGCTAAAGCATTGATGCTGAACGATGTCGTAGAACATATTTTTTATGTATGGGGAGATTGTGCGAGGAAACGACGAGAGAGCTGCACATTATTATATAACACGCGGGCGCGTAACTGCGTCAAGGATCGGTTTGTGTTAGGTTAGAGAGTAATTAGAGAATCAGCTCATTAAAATAAGAGGAAAGAAAGATATAAGAGATAGCGGTTTTATAGTGAATTCCATTCCTTAGTTGATGCATTAATATGATACTTATACAAGAATGATACGTAAAATCTTCACTTTACTGAAAAGGATTTTTATTTTTCATTTCTCATATTCTCATAACACACAATAATTAACTGTAAATCAGTTAGATAATACTATGAGAAATAAAAAAACAAAAGGGCATCTCTCATAGTATTTCCATGATTTTGTTCATAAAATCAAGCATCTCTCATAACTTATCAACGTATTTCTCATAGCATTTTGGCTATTTATCCTATAAATACTCAAGCTAGATTTAAACTAAAGACCAAGATGAATATCAGACTACACACTGCTTTACAATATATTATCAATGCTTATTGAAAGTATATAGAGCAGATATACGCATATTTTCCTACCTGCATCTGTATCG
>NZ_GG688328.1:0-98292 GCF_000156195.1 Bacteroides finegoldii DSM 17565
CTGATGCAGTGGACGGACGACAGGCAGATTCATATCCATACGATACTGCATCAGAACAAGGGGGATGAGAACGCAAGAGGGCACATTGGTACGGAACTGAACAACAAGGCGGAAACAGTCCTGCTGGTGGAAAAGGACAAGGGGAACAGCGACATCAGCCATGTTTCCGCCATGCACATCCGGGCGATGGATTTCGAGCCTTTTGCATTCTGCATCAACGACAGAGCCCTGCCCGAACTTGCGGAAGGCTACAAGCCGGAAGCAAGGAAGCCGGGAAGACCCTCGGTGGAAAAGTTTGACCCTTACAAGGATATTTCAGAACCGCAGCACCGTGCCGCACTGGAAGCCGCTTTTGCACTGAAAGAGGAATACGGCTACAAGGAGCTGGAAGACACCTTAATCAGGACTTATCTGGCAGAAGGGGTTAGACTGAATCACCAGAATGCAGTGGCGCTTATCACCATGCTGCGCAACAAACGGATGATAGTGCAGGAAAACGGCAGGAAGTATTCCTTCAAGCCCGATTACCACTATTAGCCGACAATCCCGAAAATCGCTTCACTTTATTCCCGTATCCTATATATACGACAATTTAGTGAAGTGATTTCAGAAACAGACAAATCACTTCACTTTATTCCGGGGGTCTATATATTAGGAGTTTAGTGAAGTGATTGTACTGACCGCATACTTTTAAGAGTTGCGGGCAAAAAGAGAAATAATCAAAGCACTCACTAAAAACGATTTCCTTATGAACATCGAGACTGCAAAACAAATCAATCTGGCTGACTACCTGCACAGCCTGGGGTATTCACCCGTCAAACAGCAGGGTATCAACCTTTGGTACAAATCTCCCTTGAGGGAAGAAACAGAGGCTTCCTTCAAAGTGAACACCGAACGCAACCAGTGGTACGACTTCGGTTTAGGGAAAGGGGGCGGTATCATTGAACTGGCTGCACACCTGTATGCTACCGACCATGTACCTTACCTGCTGGAGCGGATTGCGGAACAGACACCGCATGTACACCCGGTATCTTTCTCTTTTGGCAAGCAGGACTCTTTCGGTCCGAGCTTCCAACAGCTGGAGATAGTACCGCTATCGTCTCCTGCCCTGCTTTCCTATTTACAAGGTAGAGGAATAAATCTGGAACTGGCAAAAAGAGAATGTAGTGAAGCCCGTTACACCCACAACGGCAAGCGTTACTTTGCCATCGCATTCCCTAACGGTTCGGGTGGGTTTGAGGTTCGTAACCCCTATTTCAAGGGCTGCATCGCCCCCAAGGAAATCTCCCACATCAGACAGTCGGGAAAAGCAAGGACTGCCTGCTATGTGTTCGAGGGTTTCATGGACTACCTTTCCTTTCTGACATTGAGACAAGAGAGCTGCCCAAATTATCCGGAATTGGACGGGCAGGACTATATTGTATTGAACTCCGTATCGAATGTGAACAAGGCTCTCTATCCGTTGGGCAATTACGAACGCATCCACTGCTTTTTCGACAACGACCATGCAGGAATGGAAGCACTCCGGCAAATCCGCATGGAATACGGCAGAGACCGGTACATCCGGGACGCTTCGCAGATTTACAGCGGATGCAAGGACTTGAACGAATACTTACAGAAACAGGTTGAAAGAAAAAGGCAGCTCCAGTCCGCCAAAGGGGTGCGCAGCCAATCACCGGAGAAGAAGAGCGGCTTCCGGTTATAGCCCACTATAACTACACGCTCCGCTTTCGTAGTTGTGGGCTCTCCCGAGGGGATTAGGGCTTTGCCCTAATGACCCACTCAGGGCGTTTCACCCCTGAGAACCCCGAGCAAAGAGTGACCCTCTCTTTGCAATCTCCGCTTATGGGTTACCCCTAAGAAATCTCGTGCAAATGAGAGCAGAGGCAAACTTGCTTGACCTATGCCGAATGCAGCCGAGATTCATAAAATAACCCCTCTGCGAAAGCGAGCAAAGTAAATTAATTGTAAACAAAGAAAAGAAGCTATGGCAACAAAATCAAGCATACACATCAAGCCTTGCAACATCGCATCGAGCGAGGCACACAACCGAAGGACTGCCGAGTATATGCGTAATATCGGGGAGTCCAGAATCTATGTCGTTCCCGAACTTTCCACCGATAACGAACAGTGGATAAATCCCGACTTCGGCACTCCCGAACTGCGAACTCATTATGACAATATCAAGCAAATGGTCAAGGAAAAGACCGGACGTGCCATGCAGGAAAAGGAAAGGGAACGCAAGGGAAAGAATGGAAAGATTATCAAGGTGGCGGGATGCTCACCCATCCGTGAAGGAGTATTGCTTATCAGACCGGACACCACACTGGCTGATGTACGCAAATTCGGTGAAGAGTGCCAAAGACGCTGGGGCATCACTCCGCTACAGATTTTCCTGCATAAAGACGAAGGGCATTGGCTGAACGGTCAGCCGGAAGCGGAAGACAAAGAGAGCTTCCAAATAGGAAGCAGATGGTTCAAGCCGAACTATCATGCTCATATCGTATTCGACTGGATGAACCACGAAACCGGGAAGAGCCGAAAGCTCAATGACGAGGATATGGCAACCATGCAGACCCTTGCTTCCGATATTCTGCTAATGGAACGTGGGCAGACAAAAGCTGTCACAGGTAAAGAGCATCTGGAACGAAACGATTTCATCATTGAGAAGCAGAAAGCCGAACTGCAACGTATAGAAGAAACCAAGCGACACAAGGAGCAACAGGTAAGCCTTGCCGAACAGGAACTCAAACAGGTAAAAGCTGAGATACGTACAGACAAACTCAAAAGTGCAGCTACCGATGTAGCCACTGCCATAACCAGCAGCGTAGGTTCTCTTTTCGGAAGCGGTAAGTTGAAAGAACTGGAACATAACATCGAGCAGCTACATCAGGAGATTGCCAACCGGGACAAAGCTACTGATGAATTAAAAATTCAGATGCAACAAATGCAGGAACAGCACGGCAGACAAATACGCAATCTTCAAGGAATACATAATAAAGAGATTGAAGCTAAAGACAAAGAAATATCACGGCTAAACACCCTGCTTGAAAAGGCATTATGCTGGTTCCCATTACTCAAAGAAATGCTGAGAATGGAAAAATTATGCTATGTCACTGGTTTTACCAAGGGGATGGTTGATTCTCTTTTATACAAAAAGGAAGCTCTCAGATGTAGTGGAAAAATCTATTCCGAAGAATATAGACAGAGATTTGAAACAAAAAATGTAATTTTCAAAATTGAACGAAGCCCGATCGATAAGAATAAATTGATGCTGACTATAAACCAACAGCCAATCAGCGAATGGTTCAAAGAACAATGGGAGAAGTTACAGCAGCATCTGCGTAACTCAGTGCAGAAAGAACAAAAATCCAGAGGATTCAGGATGTAATATAGAGAAGTACAATTCATCATGGATTGTACTTCTATCGTAATATATAGTACAAAATCTAAGTTGTCTAACTATTCTAAAGTAAAATAAGCAATAAAAGAATATCTTATTCACTATTAATATACCATATTGTCAATATCTTTCCCTCATTTAGTCAATCGTATCTTTTCGTGGTAGAAATAATTTACGATAACCGGCTTGCCTTTTTCCGAGCGCCCGTAAGGCAAATCATTTATTCTATATGGAAACCCCTGTGCCTTGGCGTATTGGGAAATGTCCTGTTCCAATGCCTGCCAGTAATCAAGCCTCTTTTTGTTGTATATTTCTTCGTATAACGGAAAGAGGTCGGGATGCTTCTCACGGATATACGTCATTATCCCTCCCTTGAACTGCCCGCGCAGATTCAGGTTTTCGAGCCATATCAAATCGGCATATCCTTTCACTTTCTCGATAATCGCCTTCATATCGGTTATTCCGGGGAATATGGGCGATACAAAACACACGGTACGGATGCCCGCCTCATAGACCTGACGCATTGCGTTCAGACGACGTTCTATGCTCACGGCATTGTCCATATCCGTACGAAAACGCTCGTCAAGCGTATTGACCGACCATGACACCGTTACTTTGGGAAAACGCTTCAACAGGTCGAGGTCGCGCAGGACAAGGTCGGACTTAGTGCATATCATAATCTCGGCGTTGCTCCCACGCAGCTCTTCGAGCAGCCTGTGGGTACGGCAAAATTGCTCCTCATACGGGTTGTAACCATCCGTCACGGAACCTATCACAATGCGCTCTCCGTCATATTTGTGCGGATTGGCTATCGGTTTCCAGTTCTTCACGTCCAGAAATGCACCCCACGGTTCTGTATGCCCGGTGAATCGTTTCATAAACGATGCGTAGCAATACTTACAGGCGTGGGGACAGCCCACGTAAGGGTTGACCGAATATCCTCCGACCGGCAGTGAGGATTTGGTCATAACGCTCTGTACGTCTATTTCTTTGATTATTTCGGTATTCATTGTAAGCGTTTTGTAAATTGTTCCGGCAGTTCCTGAATCATCCTTTCTTCGCCCATTATAGGCAGCAAATCCTCTTTCATAAACACGGGGACGCCCTGTGTTTGGGCTTGGTCGGCAATGTGAAGCACCCATTCGGGACGGGAATCCACTTTGCCTTTCCGATGTCCGGTCTCCGTACCTATGACAATCCAGTCGATACCCTCGAAATCTATATCGCCGATTTCATCGAAAATAGGTTCGAAAGTGACATGGTAGTGCTTGGCCTTGATATTTCTTTTCAAATCGTCTAGCCGCTTTTTTTCGGAATTGCGCGTGACGGTCACGCCCATCCATACATTCTCGTCATCTGTAGAGAAACTGATCTTGTCCGGACATTTCGTAAGGAATATATAAGCGTGTTGCGGATTGCTTTTCATTCGTCTGAATATTTCCGCATTCCATTCAGGCTTCCAATCGGAGAAATCGCTCATTCCGGTCATCAGCCATACGTGAGGCTTGGGCGTGTCGATGATACGCAGCTTTCGCACCATATATTCCGGTACGGAGAAGTCGTCCGTAATATGGAAACGGCGGCAGTTGTTACGGGCATAGCAGTAGCTGCACCCGATGGAGCAGCCTACCACTATGTTCATATTCTTTATCAGGGATTTTATACAGATAGTCATCTGCTTAGAGTTCCTTTTTAGAATCATTTCGGAGAGACTTTCCATTTTACCGGTTCTTTCAGTATGATTCCGTCAGTGGCATCCTCCTGTGAGAATGTATTGCTGCAATATTGTATGCAGAGCATGAGGAGCGGAGTCGTTCCGTTGTTACGGACACTTCGTTTTCCTGCAGGAGATACCCTGACAACGCTACCTTCTTCCACTGGGAACACTGTTCCGTCTACTTGAAATTCACCTTTACCGGAGAGGAAAAAATAAAGTTCCTCATGACTCTTGTGACTATGCAGAAATCCGGTTTCTGTACCCGGGGCGAATGACTGGAAAGAAAACTCGCTTCCCGTAGTTCCGAGAGCGGTGCTGCAGAATACTTTTCCGGGAATTTTCACATCCGGGCCAAGCTGAAGTTCGTATTCATTCAGTTCATTCAACTTACCGACACTGATCGCGGCGAAATTCTGTTCTACCGCGATTTTCCTAATCTTTTTCATCTTTCTAATATTTTGAAATGATTGTTTATACAGTTATTTAAGTGTTATGCTTTCTCCGTCTTCCGGTATAATCAGTCGGCTCATATCCGTCCCGTGATGGCGAGCTTCGTTGCGAAGGATGGCACGGGTGGTCTGGCAATGATCGATGGCATCCATGTGTACGGTAATCAGCTTGATGTGTGGGGGGAGTGTGTCAAGCATCGCCATTACTTCCTGTTCATTGGGGATGATACAACCGTCCGTCTTAGAGAATTCGGGAAATACCGCACCGCCACTGTTCACCACAATATAATTAGGACGATACTTTTCCACGGTAGCAAGAGTACATTCTTCCCATTTGCAATCGCCCATGATATAAATAGTCGGAAGCCCTTCGGACATCAGCACATAGCCCGAAACAGGTCCCATCATCTGGCCTATCTGACCGAAACCGTGATGGCCAATAGCACGGTGGATGGTCAGATGACCTAAGGTTATGCTCTCTTCAATCGCTTCTACATTTGAGAAACCATCTTTCAGGATGGCGGCCTTATCTTGTGGCTGGGTGTAGAAAGGAATGTCTTTCGGCAAATGCTGCTTTACACTTGGTTCGTAATGGTCGATGTGGTTGTGGGTGAGCAGTACCATATCAACACCTTCAGTAATGTCGCTAATAGGCATTACGAGATGTACCCTCGGATTCTTATATACACCGAGAGCTGATTGCAGGGTTCCTTTGTCGGCAAATACGGGGTCAATAAGAATGGTATGTCCTGCATAGTTGATTTTCAAGGTGGCACTGCGTACCAACCGAATAATTGCTTTTTCGTTCATGATGTTATGTTTTGTATTATTTTTCGGGTACAAAGTTCGAAAGGATATCCCAATGTCTCTATGCCTTAAAAACAGGAATATATGCCATTTTGATAAAAGAATGATGTATATTTGCAGAAAGCAAAAAACAAGAGTGATGAAAGCTATAATCAATCCCGAAAGACTTGTAAGCGTTCCGTTCAATAAAACGCAATGTGGCGTAGACTTCTACATTAACACAGGCGAAAGCAAGGACATCTGTGGTGTCTTGACCGAGCATAAGGCGTTTAAGACAGATTTTTTCAGCTTCTATTTCTTTCGTCGTGCCAATGGATATTTGTTGCTGAACTTCCGAAAAGTGGAGTTACGGGATGGTATGGTGCTGCTTTTGTCGCCGCACCAGCAACAGGAATGGCACGTGAACGAGGTAGAACTAGATTACACTTTTCTTATTTTCCGCGAAGACTTTATGCGCACGTTCATTGCTGACAAGTTCTTCGTATATCGGCTGTTGTATTATTATCAGACTGATACACCGCCCTACTTGTTTGCCGAGCCGGAGGAGCTGACGGAATATATGCGCCTCTTAAAAAAGATAAAACAAGAACTACAACATCCTGTGGTAGACACTTACAACCTCATTGTGTCAGTGCTTTATTATCTACTGGTAATTATCAACCGGGCATACGCTCAAACTTATCGTCTACCTGTCGAAGTGCCAAAAAACAATTACGCATTCAAATTCAAGGACTTACTCGAAAAACATATCCGAACGACACAGCGCGTTCAAGAATATGCTGATATGCTTCGGGTAAGTCGTATCACCTTGAATAATTCTGTCATGGCGCAATTTGGTGTATCAGCCATTCACTTACTCAAGCAACGTCTTTTGGAAGAGCTGAAAAATGAGCTACTGTTCTCCAATCTGAATGTGAGCCAACTGGCAGACGAGTTCCACTTTTCCGACCCCAGTCACCTCATGCGTTTTTTCAAAAAAGAAACAGGCAAGACTTTTACCCAATATCTAATGAATTACAAAAGAGGAATATATGAATAGAAATTTCATATTTGGCAAATGAATTCCATATTTAAGATATTTATTTTTTTGAATAACTATATTTTTCGTCATAAAGGTTCATTCTGCCAGTCCATAGAAATACCAATCGCTTTGTAATTGACATTCTTTTGAAGAATCTTAAAAAATACAAAAACACCCAATTTTACATTCTTGGGTGTAAAAAAGGGTGTAAATCTCGCAAATGCTTGATTTACACCCTTTATTGCGGAGAGACAGGGATTCGAACCCCGGGAAGTGTTACCTTCAACGGTTTTCAAGACCGCCGCAATCGACCACTCTGCCACCTCTCCAAAACTTCTTTATCAGAAGTGCTTTCCGTTGAAAGCGGTGCAAAGGTACGAATCATTTTTAAATCTGCAAACATTCTGATATTTTTTTCGCGAATAAATCGTATTTTTGCAGTCCATTAGCAAGATAGAAATATGATATATCCTCAAAATTTTGAGCAAAAGATAGGATTCGACCAAATAAGACAGCTACTAAAGGATAGATGTCTCAGCACTTTAGGCGAGGAACGAGTCTCTGATATGGTCTTTTCCGACCAATACGAAGAAGTAGAAGAGAAATTAAATCAAGTAACTGAATTTATCCGCATCATTCAAGAAGAAGACGGATTTCCCGATCAGTTCTTCTTTGATGTCCGTCCTTCATTGAAACGAGTACGGATAGAAGGCATGTATCTGGACGAACAAGAACTGTTTGACTTACGCCGTTCATTGGAAACAATCCGCGATATCGTACGCTTCCTACATCGGAATGAAGAGGAAGAAGAAAGCGATACCCCTTACCCCAGCCTGAAACGATTAGCCGGAGATATAGCCGTATTTCCGCAATTAATCGGAAAAATAGACGGTATTCTCAATAAATACGGTAAAATCAAAGACAACGCTTCAACTGAATTAGCACGCATACGTCGTGAACTCTCCAGCACAATGGGAAGTATCTCACGATCTTTGAACAGTATCTTGCGTAGCGCACAATCCGAAGGATACGTAGATAAGGATGTAACTCCAACTATGCGCGACGGCCGTCTGGTCATCCCTATAGCTCCGGGACTGAAACGGAAAATCAAAGGAATCGTACACGATGAATCCGCTAGTGGAAAGACTGTATTTATAGAACCCGCAGAAGTAGTAGAAGCCAATAATCGTATCCGTGAACTTGAAGGAGACGAACGACGGGAAATCATTCGTATTCTTACTGAGTTCTCCAATACCCTTCGCCCGTCTATTCCGGAAATCTTACAGTCGTATGAATTTCTGGCAGAAGTTGATTTTATCCGCGCAAAAAGTTATTTTGCAATACAGACGAACTGTTTGAAACCAGCTATAGAAAATGAGCAACTACTGGATTGGACAATGGCTGTTCATCCCCTGTTACAGCTATCATTAGCCAAACATGGGAAAAAAGTCGTGCCCCTGGATATCGAGCTTAACCAAAAACAACGCATCCTTATTATATCCGGTCCGAATGCCGGTGGTAAATCCGTCTGTCTGAAAACGGTAGGATTACTGCAATATATGCTTCAATGCGGAATGTTGATCCCGCTGCACGAACGCAGTCATGCAGGTATATTCAGCAGTATTTTTATCGACATCGGTGACGAGCAGTCCATTGAAGATGATCTTAGTACCTACTCTTCACATCTGACCAATATGAAAATCATGATGAAAAACTGCAATGAACGCAGCCTCATCTTGATTGATGAATTCGGAGGGGGTACGGAACCCCAGATAGGAGGCGCCATCGCCGAAGCCGTATTAAAACGTTTCAACCGGAAACAAACTTTCGGAGTGATCACCACTCACTATCAAAACCTGAAGCATTTCGCTGAAGACCATGAAGGAGTAGTAAATGGAGCCATGCTTTACGACCGTCATCTCATGCAGGCACTATTCCAATTGCAGATTGGCAATCCCGGAAGTTCGTTTGCCGTAGAAATCGCACGAAAAATCGGATTACCCGAAGATGTCATTGCAGACGCTTCGGAAATTGTGGGAAGCGAATACATCAACGCTGATAAATACTTGCAAGACATTGTCCGCGACAAACGTTATTGGGAGGGTAAACGCCAAACCATCCGACAACGGGAGAAACAGATGGAAGAAACCATTGCCCGTTACCAGACGGAGATGGAAGAGCTGCAAAAGTCAAGAAAAGAGATTATCAAACAGGCAAAGGAAGAAGCGGAACGAATACTGCAAGAATCAAATGCCCGTATTGAAAATACTATCCGCACCATCAAAGAAGCACAGGCCGAAAAAGAAAAGACTCGTCTGGCACGTCAAGAACTGACTGACTTCCGCACTTCTTTGGACGCATTAGCCTCCAAAGAACAAGAAGAAAAACTGGCACGGAAAATGGAAAAGTTGAAAGAAAAGCAGGAACGGAAGAAAAATAAAAAGAACGAACCGAAAGCTGCCAATGCCCCAACAATCATTGTTCCCAAAGTGACTCCCATTGGTATTGGCGAGAATGTAAAAATCAAAGGACAGACAAGTGTTGGTCAAGTCATGGAAATAAACGGCAAAAATGCAATTGTCGCTTTCGGAAGCATTAAAACGACTGTAAAGATAGACCGTCTCGAACGCAGCAATGCTCCTCAAAAGACGGAAGGGATTGCCAAGAGTACATTTGTCAGCAGCCAGACACATGATCAGATGTACGAAAAGAAACTCAGTTTCAAACAAGATATCGATGTGCGGGGTATGCGTGGCGATGAAGCACTGCAAGCAGTCACCTACTTTATCGACGATGCTATATTGGTAGGCATGGACCGCGTGCGCATTCTTCACGGAACAGGTACGGGAATACTCCGTACGCTTATCCGCCAATACCTCTCTACCGTACCGGGGGTCAGCCATTATGCTGACGAACACGTACAATTCGGAGGTGCCGGAATCACTGTAGTTGATTTTGACTAACCTATAAATAAAAACGTCTAAATACGAGAACAAAGCATGAAGAATAACCTATTAAGCGAAAAGCTGATTTATACCGGAGACAGTCTCACTCCTACCCATTTGCACCTATGCACGTATAGTACGACAGAAATACAGGAGTCGTCCGGTAATACCTTCCAATCAATCAAAGATACATTGGACAATACGCACATCAATTGGCTGCAAGTACACGGGATGAAAGATACGGAAACCATCCGTGAGATTTGCAGTCATTTCGAAATAGACTTCCTTGTATTACAGGATATTCTAAATGCAAACCACCCCACCAAAATCGAAGAGCATGATAAATATATTGTCCTGATCTTGAAATTATTCTATCCCAATACACATAAGGGAGAGGACGAGTTGGACGAACTGCTCCAACAACAAGTATGCATTATTCTCGGAAGTAATTATGTACTTACCTTCCTCGAAAAAGGAACCGACTTCTTCGACGATGTCAATACAGCCTTGCGCAATGACGTTCTGAAAATACGCAGCCGCCAAACAGACTATTTGTTCAGTGTGCTACTGAATAGTGTAATGGGAAATTATATTTCAACCATCTCTTCTATCGATGACGCTCTCGAAGATCTGGAAGAAGAACTGCTCACCATCACCGAAGGATATGATATAGGCATTCAAATCCAGGCACTCCGCCGCCAATATATGCTGATGAAGAAAGCAATACTTCCGCTAAAAGAACAATATGTAAAACTGTTACGTGCGGAAAACCTGCTTATCCATAAAGTCAACCGTGCTTTCTTCAACGATGTGAACGATCATCTCCAGTTTGTACTGCAAACCATCGAAATCTGCCGGGAAACGCTTTCTTCATTGGTAGACCTTTATATTTCCAACAATGACCTGCGCATGAACAACATTATGAAACGCCTGACTATCGTATCCACTATCTTTATTCCCCTAACTTTTCTGGCCGGGGTATGGGGAATGAATTATAAATGGATGCCGGAGCTGGATTGGCGATATGGTTATTTATTTGCCTGGTTAGTGATGGGAATTATCGGTATTATCGTATATTTGTTCTTCAAAAAGAAAAACTGGTATTAACGAAAATATATCATCAGTCATGAAATCAATTAAAGAGTTATATAGAATAGGTACAGGTCCTTCCAGCAGCCACACTATGGGACCGCGTAAAGCCGCAGAAATGTTTCTGGAACGCCATCCGGACGCAGTTTCTTTTAAAGTAACCCTTTATGGCAGCCTAGCCGCTACGGGGAAAGGGCACATGACAGATGTGGCCATTATAGACACCCTGCAGGCGGTTGCTCCTGTAGAAATCGTGTGGCAACCCAAAGTTTTCCTACCGTTCCATCCGAATGGAATGACATTTGCTGCTTTCGACACCAGTAACAAAGTACTCGAAAATTGGACAGTTTATAGTATCGGTGGCGGTGCACTGGCAGAAAACAACGATAGCCCGACTATCGAAAGCCCGGAAGTATATGGGATGAACAACATGACCGAGATTCTGCAATGGTGTGAACGTACAGGAAAAAGTTATTGGGAATACGTAAAAGAATGTGAGAACGATGATATCTGGGATTATTTGGCAGAGGTATGGACTACAATGAAAGACGCCATTCATCGTGGCCTGGAAGCGGAAGGCGTACTGCCAGGACCGTTAAATCTCAGACGAAAAGCTTCTACCTATTATATACGTGCCACCGGATACAAGCAATCTCTCCAATCCAGAGGGCTTGTTTTTTCATACGCATTGGCAGTAAGTGAAGAAAATGCTTCCGGTGGCAAGATTGTAACTGCACCTACCTGTGGTTCCTGTGGTGTAATGCCTGCAGTACTTTATCACCTTCAGAAAAGCCGTGATTTCAGTGATATGCGCATTTTACGCGCATTGGCAACAGCAGGGCTTATCGGTAATATCGTCAAATTCAATGCATCCATCTCCGGTGCGGAGGTCGGTTGTCAAGGAGAGGTAGGCGTTGCCTGTGCTATGGCTTCAGCCGCTGCCAACCAACTATTCGGAGGTAGCCCCGCACAAATTGAATATGCAGCAGAAATGGGATTGGAACACCACTTGGGAATGACTTGCGACCCGGTATGCGGATTAGTACAAATTCCCTGTATCGAGCGAAACGCTTATGCCGCAGCACGTGCGCTGGACGCTAACCTCTATTCTGCTTTTACAGACGGTATGCACCGCGTTTCTTTCGATAAGGTTGTACAAGTGATGAAACAAACCGGTCATGACCTTCCCTCCCTCTATAAAGAAACAAGCGAAGGAGGATTGGCTAAAGACTACCAACAGATGTAACAATTCACCTACTCAGTCGGCGGCCAATTGGTATCATCTCCATTACTAATATTTTTTTCATGGAGCAATCCGCCTTCCTGTGAGAAATAAAGTGAATAGCGCTGGCTGCCCTGTTTTACTTGAATGACAGAGGTAGTCGGGTTCAAAGGATAAGTCAAAACATACACATCCGTCACTACCCATGTGTTATAGTCAGAATCCATAAAGGCAGTATAAACAGCCGGTACTAACTGATTAACATTATCCAATTCATTCTCCGTCATCACCCAATTGGCATTCACATCAAACCAGACTTCCAGTTCATCACCGGTCACCCAACAATCAGCTACATAATAAACACCTTTCACTTCCCATTCTATATTCTGCGCACCCGGATACAATTGTTTCAAAGCTACCTCAATATTAGCAGGAGGAACAAAAGTATCATTATCATCATCACCACCACATGCGCTGAAAGAAAAGACAGAGGTTATCAAAACCACTGCCCATAAGCCAAACTTAAATTTCCACATAACAATCTTCCGGTTTAGGTTTATCTACATATAACTACTCAATCATCCGCTTTCAAAAATTTGCCCTTCTTGTCAAACTTGAAAGATATTCCGGTAGACAATTCGATTTCGTACCCCTTACGGTCACGTTCTACTTTCGTCACACCTTCACTCACAAAATTATGAGTCTTCAGATAATTGGCAGCAAATCCCGGAACAACAGTTGCAGGAACAGTCTTTCCTTTCTTAGCGCTAACTTCCTCCCAATTCCCCCTACTGTCAAAATCGATCTCCGTACCGTCCATTAATAAGACTTCATACTTAGTAGACTCCATCAGATCCTTATCAATCTTAATCTGAACAACCTCAGGCTTTGTGAAATGACGATTGATAAAATTCCGCGCAGAAAGCGGCAATTGGTTGATGTCTTTAGTTATCACATCAGCTGCAAACGAGAACTGCACGGCCACTATAGCCAATACAAGTAAAGATAAAATCTTCTTCATAATCGTTATCCTTTTAGCATTAATATTACACTTTGTTTTTAATAATGCAAATAACGATATAGAACCTAAAAAGATTCTGGAATATTATGAGTTTGCCAATCTTTAACTTTCTCTAACAGCAGCTTGTTATCCGGAGTTACTTTTCCGAATAACCTGCCAAATTGTAACACACCGGTTTGGTGCTGTTACCTACCCTATAAATACCAAATTTAAAATAGTAGCCATCTTTGTCGTTACGTCCAATCAGAATCTGCTCATTGTCTACAAGGTGTTTACTAACCTTTTTACCTTTATCCTGATAATTCATCTGTACATCAAGCATACCCGGCTTTACAATTGTCTCAGCCTCTTTCCCGTAGACAGTCCAATCAATATGGATACGGAATGTAATCCAACAATCTTTCGGGAAATCGGCAAAAGGCATTTTGTAAGCGATAGTCGATGACTTGTATTCAGAAGTCACCGGTTTCATGACAGGTGTTTTTTCTACATTTGCATTGCAACGGTCATCTTTGTCGGTCAGCCATCTACGGTCAGAGTTTGCTTTGATATAGAACCATCCTCCGGAGAATCCGAATGCCAATGGAGGATAGCCTCCTTGTTCAACCAACCATCCATTAGCTTTTCCGGCTGTATATACAGGATTGCCATGTTTATCTTTTACGGGGTTACCTTGCTTGTCCAACTTGGCCTTTTTCTCGTGGCCCACATTTTTCTTAAAAATGGTAGTCTTTTCCAATTCTATAAATTCATCGACTGTCAATGTCTTCACTTCTCCTTGCGGAGTCTGAACCAATGTACGGTCCGGCATTCCATGCCATTGAGCAAAAATAGTGGAAACATCACTGCCCAATGTAGAAGGGATGTATACCGAAAACTCATAATCACGTGAAGAGCCTTGCGGGCAAGCTCCTTTTCCGTGATGATACACGGTTTTCATAATTTGCGCTTTCTTATAGGTATCGGCAGGTTTCCCTTTAAAATCATCGGATGTTGCATAACAGTATGAGAACTCCGCACGTCCCTTGGTCTCGCCTTTGGCATATCCCGACAGTGTATTATCGTCTTCTTTCAGTTCAAAACGATAAGAAGGCTTTCCGTTAAACATACGAGTAAAGTCCCTCTGAATGGCATGGGACTTTTTAGATCCGACTGCTACCCAGCAACCGTCTATAATCTGATTAACACGTGCCGAATCTGCCTGTACGTTTACCCGTTCAGTCAGCGGAACCAATGTTTGCGTATTCTTTGTTTGAGCGTTCAGTGCTGTACAGCTTACTGCTACCACGCAGATAGCCAAAATGTATTTCTTCATTCTATGGTTGGTATTAAGTTTTTAACGGTGCAAAAATACAAAAGGCAACCATATAGGTCGCCTTCCGTTTGTCTCAAATGTTTTCACATTTGTGCAATTCCATTGTCGATATCTATCCCAAGAGCTAATTAGACGGGATATCATCATATTCTTCTTCAAGCATATCCACTTTCTTTATATTCATTTTCCCGTCTGAAGTGATTGTTATAGAGAGCGGCATATACAAATCTGTCTGCGGATAACAGACACTTGCGGCATACACTATCCCTTGCGAAGTAGTCTTATCATATACGATTCCTTCCAGAATAGAGTTCGACAGGAATTTCGCGTCTACCACAGAAGAGAAATCATTCTTGGTAAACGTCTTATCAAAAACTTTCTCGTTTCCGCGCATCAGACGCAGTACGATCTTATTGTCTACATAGGTATCTCCCATTTCATTCTTGATATGAGGCAAACTTTCGTCCGGAGTACGTGAAACAATGGAATGGTAATCTTTTCCTTTAAATTTAAAGTCCGTTTCGCTTTTGGAAGTCTGCATACGTTGCAATCCGTGAGCATCCACACTATCCATTGTCGCTAATACCGACTCTTTGTCTGAAGCTCCTTTTTTGCCGCCACAGGCAACCACAACCACCATTAATGGCAACAAAAGCAAATAAATTAGTATTCTCATATATAAGCTTTCCGTTTATAAATAGGTAACAAAGGAACAAAAAGAAGCGGATATTTACAAGTGTAACCGACATTTTTTCCTACATTTGCAACGTAAAACTTGCAAACCTGATATCATGTACCTACGAATTAAATTGATACTTCTACTCATTTGCATATTCTGCATCCATCGTGATGTGTATGGGCAAAAAGTGAATTATCAGCAGTTCGAAAACATTTATCTCGGTACGGAAGCTTCGGTTATCAGCTGCTTTTTGCAAGACAGCGAAGGGATGATATGGATAGGTTCCAATAAAGGTTTATTCAGTTACGACGGCTATTCCACCCAACAACATTTCACTTATGGAGAACTGACGAACACACGTATCTATTGCGGCATTATCATTGACAATACATATCTGTATCTGGGGACGGATAATGGAATACTTGTTTACAACTACCGTACAGACAGATATGAACAGCCGGAGGTGGATTTTCCTACCGATGTCCGTACAATGGCGCTCCGTGACCGAATCTTATGGATAGGTTCCCTGAACGGGCTCTATACCTATCAATTAGAAAACCGGAAATTAACCCGTTTCGACAGTAAGCATAGTGGTTTATCCCATAATACAATCTATTCGATTATCCACACGAAAGAGAAGCAAACCTATGTGGGTACTTACAATGGTTTATGTCGTTATATAGCGGAAAGTGGAAAGTTTGAAGATATTTTTCTACCTGTCACTCATGGGATAAGTAATTTATTCGTCAACTCTTTATTGGAAGATACCGTCCGACAGTGTATTTGGATCGGTATGGAAGGATATCTTCTCCAATATACTCCCGAAACAGGAAAAATGGTTGCAATCGAAGTTTTCCACAATAATTCCATCAAATCATTGGCATTGGATGGAAACGGAAACTTATTAGCCGGTACAGATAACGGACTTTACGTGTACCAAAACAATGAGGAACCTTTGCAACATATCATCCATGATTCACGTAATATCCAGTCGCTGACAAACAACATCATTTGGAATATCTTTTCCGACCAGGAACATAATATCTGGCTGGGAACTGATTATGGTATCTCCTTGTCGCGTTATAACAGTGCCTTGCAATTCGTACCAATCTCTCAAATAACGGGTACAGGAGACGGAAATCAATTCTACTCGTTATTCCGGGATTCCAAAGGGATGTATTGGTTTGGCGGCACAAACGGATTACTCCGTTTTATCCATCCTACCGGAAACAGACATGAGGCTGTCTGGTACAGGATGGGAGATAAAGCACATCCTTTATCACACAATCGTATCCGCCATATCTATGAAGATAAAGAGCAGCAATTATGGATAGCTACAGATGGCAGTATCAACCGTTATGACTATACGACACAAGAGTTTGTACACTATAACATTATCGACAGCACAGGAACCTACAATACAAATTGGGCTTATTACATCTTCGAAGACGATTCCGGAAACCTATGGATCGCCACCTGTTTAGGCGGAATCTTTGTAGTAGACAAGCATAAATTAATGCAATCTAAAGTCGGACAATACGTAGCCGAATACAATTACTCTATTCACAATGGACTGTCGGGTATGTTTATCAATCAGATTATGCCCGATAAGGAAGGTAATGTATGGGTATTGCTATACAACAGTAAAGGGCTGGATAAAATCAATCCACGCACAAAGCAAGTCACCAAACTATTTTCCGATGAGTTGAGCGGAGAAAAAAGCCCGAATTATCTACTATGTGATGCGGAAGGTATGCTTTGGGTAGGATTTCACGGGGGAGTAATGCGTATCAACCCTAAAGACTCCAGTCGGCAAAGCATTTCTTTCGGGAACTTTAATAATAACGAGATTTTGTCCATGACATCGGTCAAAGACCATATATGGGTTTCTACCACGAACGGGCTTTGGATTATCAACCGGGAAACGATGGATGCGCGTCAGCAGAATATGACGGATAAGCGTTTTACCAGTCTGCTGTTCGATTCGAAAGACGGAAATGTTTATTTGGGAGGCGCTGACGGTTTTGCCATATCCTGCCCGAAAATACAAGCCATGAATCGTCCCGAACGTCCCATTCTCCTGACAGCTTTGTACATTAACAATCAATTGATGAACCCACGCATAGCGAATATTCCCAATATACGTTACACCAATGCCATTGAACTGAAGTACAATCAGAATAATTTGGCTTTTGAGCTGTCCGACCTCCCCTACTCTCTCGAAGAAAAGAATAAATTCGTTTACCGGCTCGGAGGTATGGACAAAGAATGGAATTTTCTGCCATCCAATACGAACCGTATTACTTATAGCAATTTAAGTTATGGGGATTATCAATTATCTATCAGCAAAGTAGAAAAAAACGGAGTTCCTTCGGAACATCCTTATATATTGGACATAAAGATCCTGCCGCCCTGGTATTATACGCTTTGGGCAAAAATAATCTATTGCCTTTTACTTCTAAGCCTGGTCGCTTGGACTATCAATTTCTTCCGGGTTAAAAACCGATTGAAGATGGAACGCCTGGAGAAGGAGAAGATTTTGGAACAGTCACGTCAGAAAATGGCATTCTTTACAAACCTATCCAATGAACTGAAAACACCACTTAGCCGGATTATAGCTCCTGTCAGCCAGTTGTTGCCTGCCACAGAGACTGAACATGAGAAACAAACGTTAGAAGAAGTACAGCGCAACGCCATGAAGATAAATTCGTTGATTCATCAGGTACTCAATTTCAATCGGATAGAGGGTAATGCGGATTCATTACTCATTCTGTCGCGTATCGAACTGGTATCTTTCAGCCGTAGCCTGTTCTCCGTTTACGAAGAGAATTCCCGGCTCACTTTTCATTTTGAAGCGAACAAAGCCAAAATTTATGCGGATATGGATGCAATCAAATTGGGTGTGATACTGGACAATCTGCTCTCAAATGCCGTAAAATATACTCCTGACAGCGGAAGCGTGCGGTGTTCCCTTTTTTATTCGCAGGAAACCGGACAACTGGACATTTGTGTATCGGACACCGGAACCGGAATTCCGCAACAAGACATTCCATATATCTTCCAACGTTTTTATCAATCCCCCCGTTCGGGAAATAAGGAAGGTACAGGTATCGGGCTTTACTTGGTGAAGACCTATACGGAACTGCACGGCGGACATATCAACGGAGTTACCTCCAAAGAGAATCAAGGTACAAGCATAGGACTAAGTATTCCCATTACCGCCATTGAAGAAGAAGAAATTACCCCTAGTCATCAAACCAAAAAATCGCTGGAGTCATTGCCTGTGCTCAAACCCATCGAAGCTGAATCACAAGATGAGAAGTTCTTGTCAAATATCATCCGCCTGATTGAGGACCATCTTTCCGATGCAGACCTGAACGTGAATGCCCTATGCGAATTGTCCGGCTTCAGCAACAAACAGATCTACCGGAAGATTAAACAACTGACCGGAATGTCTCCTGTGGAATATATCAAATCGATCAGGATGAAAAAGGCGGCAATGTTACTGCAACAAAAGAAATTCACCATTGCCGAAGTAATGTATATGGTAGGTTTTTCCAATCACTCTTATTTCTCCAAATGTTTCCAATCAGAATTCGGAAAAACACCCCGTCAATACTTAAATGAAGAGCTGTAGGGGCATTCTAAAGCATTTCGTCCTATTTTTATCCTTATATGTCCAATCTGTGCTTTTACCTGATTTACCAATAATTTACCTTTGTCACTATCAATGAACCGATAAATTTGATAGCATGAAAAGACTATTTATTCTTACCTCCATTTGTTTATTATTCGCCTTTGTCAATATACAAGGGAAATCATCTTCTACACCTTATATATATATAGACGGAAACGGAGTGATGCGTTGGAGTGACACCCGTCAGGAAGCCTCTTTCTTCGGTGTGAACTACACACTCCCCTTTGCCCATGCCTATCGTGCCTTAGGTTATCTGGGACTTGATCGTAAAGCTGCTATAGATAAAGACGTATATCATATCACCCGTTTGGGATTGAACGCTTACCGTATCCACCTTTGGGATGTCGAACTCACAGACGAGCAAGGAAATCTCCTTGAAAACGAGCATCTCGACCTGATGGACTATCTGATTGCCAAACTCAAGGAACGGAACATTCATATTGTTATTACCGCCCAAACCAATTTCGGAAACGGTTACCCGGAACGGAACATTCAGACCGGTGGTTTCTCTTATAAATATGATAAATGCGACGTGCACTCTCACCCGGAAGCCATTACCGCACAAGAGACCTATCTCCACAACCTAGTGAAACATATCAATCCTTATACCGGAATAGCCTATAAGGACGATCCTTCCATAGTGGGATTTGAAATCAATAACGAACCTTGCCACTCCGGTACGAAGGAAGAGGTAAAGGCATATATCAACCGAATGTTGGAAGCGATTCATAGAACCGGGAACCGTAAACCTGTCTTCTATAATGTAAGCCACAACGAATATGTGGTAGAAGCATACTATGAGACTGCCATTCAAGGCACTACTTATCAATGGTATCCTATCGGACTGGTATCCGGACAAACGCAACAAGGAAATTTTCTTCCCTATATAGACCGCTATGATATTTCTTTTGCCGATAAGGTGAAAGGATTTCACAAGAAGGCACGCCTGATTTACGAATTCGACCCGGCAGATATTATGTATTCCTATATGTATCCGGCTATGGCACGTACTTTCCGCATGGCAGGATTTCAATGGGTTACGCAGTTCGCATACGACCCGATGGACATTGCATACGCCAATACGGAATACCAGACTCATTTTCTGAATCTTGCCTATACACCACACAAAGCAATCAGCATAAAAATTGCTGCCGAAGCGGCACGCCATCTGAGAAGAGGAGAATCATACGGTAGTTATCCTCAAGATACACTGTTTGGTGACGGATTCCGTGTCAGCTATACGGAGAATTTAAGCGAGCTGAATAATGGAAGGAAATACTATTATTCCAACAATACCCACAGCCTTCCTCGAAATGCTTCACAACTTATGTCCATTGCCGGTTGCGGCAGTTCTCCCGTCGTACATTACGAAGGAACCGGTGCATATTTTATTGACTGTCTGGAAGCAGGAGTATGGAGGCTGGAAGTAATGCCGGATGCAGTGACAGTCAGCGACCCGTTTGCCAAACCGTCACTTGCCAAAGAGGTAGTCAGCATTATCTATGGTTGTTGGGATATGGCTCTTCAAATTCCCGATTTAGGAGAATCATTCACTCTTACCGCACTCAATAAAGAAAACCAACGGAAAGAAGAGACTGTAAAAGACGGAGTTATCCGTAATCTTCAACCGGGTGTTTACTTGTTGAAACGCAAGAACTGCACACCGAAGCAGAATTGGACAACAGATTCCCGATGGAATTCCATTCGTCTCGGAGAGTTTGCAGCCCCTTCCCCGCATACAACAGATTACAAAGTCATCCACAATCCTGCACAAGTCACCGAAGCAGACAGAGATTTAACAATTCTTGCGCAAGTGGTTGGAAACACTTCTCCGGACTCCGTGATTATCTACACAGACAAAGTATCTTTCTGGAATGATCATAATCCATCTATCAAGATGAAACGTATAAGCGGCTATAGCTATCAAGCTACAATTCCTGCCGCAGAACTACAAGAAGGTTGTTTTAAGTATAACATTATTGTCTGTCGGGGCGACAGTACCCGTACTTATCCTGCCGGAAATTCCGTAAAGGGATTTTCTTCTGGAATAAAAGGAAATCCGTTGGATTGGGATTACATTGCCGATTCATATTGGACTACCCGTATTGTCGCTCCCGACAGTCCAATACAATTATTGAGCGTGACAGACACACATAGTGGCATAGAAGCCTATACGCTTCCCGAATGGAACGACCTGAAACGTACCTTAATCGATTTTTCTCCGATTGAAAAGCCATTACTCCGTTTCGCCTTCACATCCAAAGGAGAGAAAACACATCACTTCCTGCGCAAATCCATTCAAGACGTGCTAAAAGAAAGAAAAGGAAAATTAAAGAGTTGCACCACTCTTTGCATCCGTGTCAACCGCCATAAGAATCTCCCTGAAGGATTCTATGCAGGATTCATCACTTCAGACGGATATACATACAAAACAATTTGCAGTACCCCTTCACCGGAAGGAATCATACGTATCCCTTTGAAAAAGTTGCATCAAGCGGACACGGCATTACTTCCGATAGCTTATCCGACTTTTCTGAAACAATATTTCCATCCGGAAACAGACATACCTTTCCAAATGGAGAAGGCAGAGAAACTGGAATTGTCTCTATTAGGAAAAGACAAGACAGAATCCATCATCGAGCTAGGGGAAATCTGGCTGGAATAAATAAAGTAATTCTATACTCGGTCCAGAACCTAAGTAAATATAATAACAAATCTATTATCAATAACACAGTAATTATGAACAGTAATATCTTAAATCTACGCCATCTGACTGTACTACTCATGTTGTGTACAGCCCTTTTAGGAGGCACGATTTCGGTCTTCGCACAGCAAGGAGGCAAACGAATCACCGGACAAGTGATTGATGAAAACAAAGAACCTATGATTGGAGTAAGTATTCTCATTGTAGGTACCTCTACCGGAACGGTTACCGACTTCGACGGTAATTATACGCTGAATGTGCCGCAAGGCAATAAAGAACTTCAATTTTCTTACATCGGATACGAAACTAAGATTGTAGCTATCCCAACAAGCAGCACTACACTGAACGTTCAGATGAAAAGCGACTCACAAGTCTTGAGCGATGTCGTTGTCATCGGATATGGTACGCAACGTAAAAGCGACCTTACCGGGTCGGTTACAAACGTCAGCAGCAAAGACTTCAATATGGGGTTGGTCAGCTCTCCCGAACAACTGATAAACGGTAAAATATCCGGTGTGCAAATCATGTCCAACAGTGGTTCTCCTACTTCGGGAAGTACAATCCGTGTTCGTGGCGGTGCTTCACTGAATGCCAGCAACGACCCTTTGATTGTATTGGATGGTGTTCCTTTGGAACAGGGAGGTATCAGTGGTAACGACGGCAATTTCCTTAGCCTCATCAACCCGAACGATATTGAGAGCATGACCATTCTGAAAGACGCATCCTCCACAGCTATCTATGGTTCGCGCGCATCCAACGGGGTTATCTTGATCACTACCAAGAAAGGAAGTTCGGACAAACTGAAGTTTACTTTCAGCACGACTAACTCCGTACAGACACGTACCAAACTGGCGGATATGATGAGCTATGACGAATTCGTAAATACCATCCAAAGCAAAGGTACCGATGCGCAACAGGCATTACTCGGCACCGCACATACAGATTGGAACGATGAAATCTATCAAAACGCATTCGGTACGGACAATAATCTGAGCGTTGCCGGAAAGATAGCCAAAAACCTGCCGTTCCGTGCATCTGTTGGTTATTACAACCAAAGCGGGTTATTACGCACGGACAATGCGGAACGTTATACGGGAAGCATCACGCTAAATCCGTCTTTCTTCAAAGACCACTTGAAACTGAATATCAATGCCAAAGGGTCTATCAACAAAAATACATTCGCCAATACCGGAGCTATCTGGGCAGCGGCAACCATGAATCCTACCATTCCCGTATATTCAGGAGCAGACAATTTCGGCGGATATACGGAAGCTATCGATAACACCGGAGCTCCCGTGAACGGAGCGGTCATGAATCCGGTCGGACTTCTCAAAATGAATGATTCTCACAGTACGGTGAAACGTTTCATCGGAAATATCGATGCAGACTACCGGCTGCATTTCTTTCCCGATCTGAAGTTGCACGCTACATTGGGTTATGACTATGCACAAGGTAAAGGAAGTGTATATGTCCCGGCTGAGGCGGCACAAAACTATACAACTTCCGGTTTGGACTATACTTACGGACCGCAGAAAAAGGTAAACCGTTTGCTTACCTTATATGCCAACTACAATAAACTGGTAGAATCCATCAAGAGTAGTTTTGATGTAACAGCCGGTTACGACTATCAATATTGGAAATCCACTACCCCGCTCTACTATGAGACAAATACACTCGGAGAAATTCAAAAAACATCCAAAGCTACCGATGACCGTCATGTGCTGTTATCTTATTACGGTCGTCTGAACTATTCGTTCGACTCACGTTATATGTTGACGACAACCGTACGCCGGGATGCCACTTCGCGTTTCGCAAAAAATGTACGCTGGGGTACTTTCCCTTCAGTAGCTCTCGGATGGAGAATGACGGAAGAGTCTTTCCTGAAAGATAACAAGATATTAAGTACATTGAAACTCCGTGCAAGCTACGGCGTGACAGGGCAGCAGGACGGTATCGGTAATTATAATTACCTACCTGTCTACAATATCAGCCAAAGCGGTGCATCCTCCCTGATTGGAGGTAGCCCGATCCACACGTATCGTCCGGAGGCTTACGTACCCGACCTGAAGTGGGAAACGACTACTTCATGGAATGCCGGATTCGATTTCGGTTTTCTGCAAGACCGCATCACCGGTAGCTTTGACTATTATACCCGCCAGACCAAAGACTTGATTGCAACCGTACCGGCTGCAGCAGGTACTACTTTCGACCGCAATATCACCACAAACGTAGGCAATGTAGACAGCGAAGGTATTGAGTTCAGTATCAACGCTACTCCGATACAAACAAAAGACTGGAATTGGGATTTGAGTTTCAACATGACTTGGCAAAAGATGAAGGTGAAAAACCTTTCACTCGCAGCCGGTACTCAAGCTACCAACACTTCCGTAGGGCCGTACATCGACAGCTATCAATTGCAAGTATTAAGTGAAGGATACGCACCTTATATGTTTTACGTTTACCATCAGCTATATGACGAAAAGACAGGCAAACCGGTAGAAGGCGCATACGTAGACCTCGACGGAAACGGGGAAATCAACACCAATGATTTATATCGCTATCATTCTCCGGCACCGGATTACATTCTCGGTTTCAGCACTTCACTGCGTTATAAGAAATGGACGTTAAGCACCAGTCTGCGTGCCAATATCGGCAACTACGTTTACAATGCCATGGCAATGAATGCCGGAGCTTGGGAGACGGTCAGCTATAACTCTTATCAATTGAATAATCTTTCCAGAAGTTATCTGGAAACCGGATTTAAATCACGTCAGTATCTATCCGATTATTATGTAGAGAATGCTTCTTTCTTAAAGATGGATAACCTGTCATTGGGATACAACTTCGGAGAAATTTATAAAGGATGTAGCCTGAATGTCAGTGCAATGGTTCAGAATGTATTCTGCATCACCAAATACAGTGGTGTGGATCCGGAAGTTCCCAACGGAGTGGATAACTCATTCTACCCCCGTCCGCGTACATTCTCCCTAAATATCGGTCTTAACTTCTAATTATCAAAAACATCCAATCATGAAAAAGATATTTTATATAGCCTTTTACTTTTGCAGCACGTTGCTGTTCACTTCCTGTATAGGCGACTTGGATCAATATCCACACGTAGACGAAACTTCGTCGTCCATTTACACCAGTGCGGAAAACTACAAGTCTGTCTTGGGGAAAATATATACTTCCATGGTAACTACCGGTCAGGAAAAAAACGGTAACGAAGATTTGAGTAGTAACAGTGGTCAGGATTATATGCGTTGCTATTTCAATTTGCAGGAATGCGGTACGGACGAAGTAGCATCTACTTGGCTATCCGGTGACAATGTAACGGGACTGACTTATTTAAGTTGGGACGCCAACGACCCTTGGGTATCGGACATGTATTATCGTATCTACTACAACATCGCTTTATGTAACGAATTCCTACGCAACGCAACGGATGATAAAATCGGCTCTTTCTCCGCCGATGACCAAAAGCAAATACGTACTTACCGTGCGGAAGCCCGCTTTATGCGTGCTTTGTTCTACTATCACGCACTCGACCTCTTCCGCAATATTCCGTTCATAACGGAAAATGATCCTTTGGTCGGTTATCTACCTCCCCGCTATACAGGAGCGCAGATTTTCAATTACATCGAAAGCGAACTGAATGCAATCACAAATACAAGTGATACGAATAATTGTTTGTCTGCTAACGGAAGTGATATGTACGGTCGGGCAACATTAGGAGCGGCATATACGTTGCAGGCAAAACTGTATCTGAATGCGAAGGTTTATACCAACACCGACAATCAGGAAATGTATACGAAGTGTATTACAGCCTGCAAGAATGTGATAGCACAAGGGTATTCATTGGAAAGCGATTATGCGAAATTATTCAATGCAGACAACCATCTCCGTACCAATGAAATAATCTTCACCCTTCCGGTGGATGCAACGAATACCGTATCATGGGGGTCTTCTACTTATATCGTTTGCGGGGCAGTAAGTAATACATCCGAATTACAGAAACCAGAGGATTATGGTGTAAAGAGTGGTTGGGGAATGTTCCGGGTACGAGGCAATATTCCTGAATTATTCACAGGATATGAAAATACTGATAAACGATATATGTTTTTCACCACCGGACAAAGTCAGGACGTAGAGATTATAGACGACCAGACGAATGGATACTTTGTAGAAAAGTGGACGAACCTGACCGACTCGAAAGAAACGGCCTCCAATACAGCTGATGGCGGAGTAAATACAGACTATCCTTTATTCCGCTTGGCGGATGTTTATCTGATGATAGCGGAAGCTTTCAAAAGAGGCGGAACGGGAATTGACGCTACTACTGTAGTAGGATATATCAATGATCTACAACAACGGGCATACGGTGATAATAGTAACAATAAGACAGAAGATGAAATTACCTTATCTTTCATCCTAGACGAACGCGCCCGCGAATTATACTGGGAAGGATACCGACGCACGGACCTGATACGTTACAGTCTGTTCACCTCAAACGATTACAAATGGCAATGGAAAGGTGGAGTCAAAGAAGGTACAGGAGTAAACGATAGATATAACATTTACCCAATACCAACAACTGAGTTGACTGCCAATCCGAATTTATACAATGAAAACTATTAATCACGCTTATACGTATCAACGATATGAAAAAAATAAATAACCTACTCACTTTACTTTTCGTCCTCCTGCTATCGGGAGCGTGCGAAAAAGACGGAGACAAGTTCTTCCTCTCCAGTCCTGAAGAAAGCGCATTAATCGCTTCGGCCGATGCAGTCGTACTGACAGAAGCAACTGCCAAGCTATATGCCTTGTCACTTGCTTGGACAGACCAGACTTTGCAAATAAGCGATGCAAACTATCAAGCGACTACCCGAGTACAGACTACCATACAAATATCACGGTCGGAAGATTTTTCCGGAACAATCATTGAATCAACAGAAAGCGGGCTTTCTAAAAGTTATACAGTTTCTGCATTAAATATCATCGCTTATAAACTAAATGCAACAGCAGAAGAGGCTGCGCCACTTTATTTCCGATTGGCAGGAAGTAACGGAAGTAACATTACTCCTGTATACAGTAACACAGTAAAAGTGATGGTGACTCCTTATCCGATTGATATGCACTATGCCGACATCATCAACAAAGAAACGGTAGCTGACTCCGGCAAAGATTTCTATTCAGCCAATGCAGATGGTCAGTATCTAGGATTTTTCGGAGCTGCAGCTTATGAGGGTATTTATGTACAAGAAGCCGATGGAACAACTTGGCACACAGCTCAGTCCGGTGGTATAGGCACTCCGTTTTTACTGACAACGGATGCAGCTGACGGTACATGGGATATGTGGTTTCCAGGACAATCTGGATGTTATTTTGTCAATGTCAATACAGTCAAAAGGCAATGGAATGCCTTACTAATACCTCAACTGGAAGTAAGCGGAATTGACGGTATCACAATGGAATATAAGCGTGCCGATAATCAGTGGAGAGGTGTATTTACAGGTACAGCAGGAACAGATGTTACCATTCAAATCAAAGGAACAGGTAAGTTCTATGATAATACGAGTGTTAGTGGATCAGATAATGGGATTGACGACAGCAAAGCTCAAAATACCTCGTTCGCTTTTGGCGGAACAGCAGGGCAATTGACATTCAGCACAGGTGAAAATGTAACAGCAGAAAACATCACAGTGAATGTACCGATGACAGGTGAATGCACGTTAGTTATTGACTTGAATAATCCGGAAGCATGGACGGTCAGTGTGACGGAAAAAGAAGAAGAACCTGAGCCTGAACCAGAAGAAGGAGAATATTTATATTTACCGGGGATAGGTCCAGCCGTCAATGGAGAATGGGCATACGACCATAAAATTACCATTTACGATAAAGACGCTCAGAAATATGCTGGAGTTGTAAATGTCGCTTCTGAATGGGGAGATTACGCAATGTGTCTGGTTAATTATTGGGACGAGAGTAAATTGTACACCTTAGCCACAGACGACAACACAAGCACTGCCGAAAGCGGAGATTTAATCAATGGAAAAGGAAATAATCTAACAGCTCCAGATAACGGTCTTTATTTATTTGAGGTATCTTTGAAAGAGCTGAAATATAGTGTCAAAGCCGTAACAGGCATCTATTGCTACTTAGGCATATCCGGCAACGATGACCTCCCCCCCTTACAGTCTACTGACACAGAAGGATTATACACAGGGACTATTACATTAGACCAAGATTCCGAATATGGTGTAAAATTCATAATAAATAATGACTGGGCAGGATCTTACGGAGGATACGATGGCAAACTATATTACAATGCCAACAAAGGAATATATCCAGTAACTACCGGAACTTACGATATCAGTGTAGACTTGATAAACGGCACTTATACTATCCAATCTATAAATTAAGATATTATTACTATGAAACGATTAAAATATATACTACTTACGGCTTCCGCACTATTGTGCGGAACCTTCTTCACCGCTTGCAGCGATGATAACGACACTCCCACTTTTCCGGAGAAAACAGAAACAGTTTACGATATGTCCGGCTTTGTTCGGGGAGCAGACGTCAGTTGGCTCACAGAGATGGAAAGTTCCGGCTATAAATTCTACAATGCTAAAGGTCAAGAACAAGAATGTATGTCATTGCTACGTGACTTAGGTATGAATGCTATCCGCTTGCGCGTTTGGGTCAATCCGGAAAATCCGACAGAAAAAGATAACGTATACGGTTGGTGTAACAAAGAAGATGTCGTACTCAAAGCGTGGCGAGCACATAATTTAGGTTATCGTCTCATGATAGATTTCCATTACAGTGATGCTTGGGCAGATCCCGGTAAACAATACAAACCTCAAGCATGGAAAGACCACTCGGTAGAACAATTGCAGGAGGATATCGCCAAGCATACCAAAGATGTACTCAACACTCTGAAAGAAAAAGGTATAGATGTAGAATGGGTACAAGTGGGCAACGAAACTCGATACGGAATGTTGTTCGATGAAGGCAATATAAATAAAGAAAATGGAACCGTAAATTTTGCCAAGTTCGTAACAGCAGGTTATAATGCAGTAAAAGAAGTTTATCCGCAGGCTAAAGTCATCGTACATATAGACCGTGGAAATGAAATTGGACAATTCCAGAAAGTATTCGGAGATCTACAAGCTAATCAAGCCAAATGGGATATCATCGGAATGTCTCTTTATCCTCAAATGGATCCTGACAATGAAGAAGATTCCAATTTTGTTGCAGCAGATTGGCGTAAAATGAACACAGATTGTATCGCAAATATGCAAAAACTCTATGAAGAATTCAACACACCCGTTATGATGTGTGAAATAGGCATGACATGGAACAATGAAAACGCCGAAGCATTTTATACAGACTTCATTACTAAAGCTAAATTACTAGGTACTGATATATGTCCCGGAGTATTCGCTTGGGAACCTCAATGCTATGGCGGTTGGAAGGGATATCACAAAGGTATGTTCGATGACGACGGAAGACCTACCAATTCATTTAATGCCTTCAAGCGATAAATTTATTGATTAGTTTTTATACCTTTACACCGGCATTACTATGTGAATGTAATGCCGGACATTGACATTTAATAAATCCAACTAATAGTATACCTGAAAAGCAAAAATGAACATGAAACATCCCAAACAGTTATTAACTGTACTTTTGATGGGCGTTGCCTGCACATTGCAAGCACAACGCAGTGAGACACTACTCGAAAAGGACTGGAGATTCAGTAAAGGAGATTTCAAAGAAGCCAGCCAGCCGGAGTTTAATGATACCCAATGGGAATCGGTTGTTATTCCACATGATTGGGCAATCTTCGGTCCGTTTGATGTAAACAATGACCTACAAAATGTAGCAGTCACACAGAACTTCGAGAAAAAAGCTTCCTTGAAAACCGGACGCACCGGCGGACTGCCATACGTAGGCACAGGCTGGTATCGAACAAGTTTTGACGCTCCTGCCGACAAAGAAGTAACACTTCTTTTTGATGGGGCTATGAGCGAAGCACGTGTCTATGTAAACGGAAAGGAAGCTTGTTTCTGGCCTTTCGGATACAACTCCTTCCACTGCAATGTAACTCCTTTCCTCAACAAAGATGGAAAAAAGAATACACTCGCCGTACGTTTGGAAAACCGTCCACAATCTTCACGCTGGTATCCGGGAGCTGGTTTATACCGTAATGTACATCTGATTGTAACAGACAAAATTCATGTACCCGTATGGGGAACACAAATCACAACGCCTCATGTCGACAAGGACTTTGCATCCATACGCCTTCAAACGAAAATTGAGAATGCAGGCGAGAAAACACAACTCCGTATCGAAACGGAGATTCTTTCTCCTGATGGAAAAGTCGTTACCCGCAAAGAAAATACAAGCCGCATTAATCATGGACAGCCATTCGAACAGAATTTTATTGTAAATGCGCCCGAACTCTGGTCACCGGAGAATCCGTCACTCTATAAAGCCGTTTCCAAGATTTACGCAGACAATAAGTTGGTAGATACTTACACTACACGTTTCGGTATCCGTAGTATTGAATATATTGCCGACAAAGGATTCTACCTGAACGGAAAGCATCGTAAGTTTCAAGGAGTATGCAATCACCATGATTTAGGTCCGTTGGGTGCTGCTATTAATGTAGCCGCTCTCCGGCATCAGCTTACACTATTAAAAGATATGGGATGTGACGCCATCCGTACCTCCCACAATATGCCGACTCCCGAACTTGTAGCCTTATGTGACGAAATGGGATTTATGATGATGATTGAACCATTTGATGAATGGGATATCGCCAAATGTAAAAACGGTTATCACCGTTATTTCAATGAATGGGCAGAACGTGATATGGTGAATATGCTTCATAATTACCGTAACAATCCGTGTGTAGTAATGTGGAGTATCGGAAATGAAGTACCGACCCAATGCAGTCCTGTCGGTTATAAAGTAGCCAAGTTCCTGCAAGATATTTGCCATCGTGAAGACCCTACCCGTCCCGTTACCTGCGGAATGGACCAAGTGACTTGCGTACTTGCCAACGGATTTGCCGCTATGATCGACATTCCGGGACTTAACTATCGGGCTCATCGCTATAAAGAGGCATACGACCAACTCCCACAAAATCTGATATTAGGAAGTGAGACTGCTTCTACCGTCAGCTCACGCGGAGTATACAAATTCCCTGTGGAAGATAAAAAAAGTGCCACTTACGACGACCACCAATGCTCTTCATACGATGTGGAAGCCTGTTCCTGGTCAAATATTCCGGATGAAGACTTTGCGCTAGCTGACGACAACCATTGGACAATCGGACAATTCGTATGGACAGGATTTGATTACCTAGGTGAACCATCGCCATACGATACAAACGCATGGCCTAATCACAGTTCAATGTTCGGCATCATCGACCTTGCCAGTATCCCTAAAGACCGTTACTATCTTTATCGCAGTGTATGGAACAAAAAGGCGGAAACATTACATATCCTGCCGCACTGGACATGGCCGGGACGTGAAGGGAAGGTTACTCCCGTATTTGTATACACCAACCATCCTACAGCCGAACTGTTTATTAACGGTAAAAGTTACGGCAAACAAAGTAAAAACAACAGCTCGCTTAAAAACCGTTACCGCCTAATGTGGATAGATGCTGTATATGAGCCGGGCGAGATAAAAGTAGTAGCCTACAATAAAGATGGAAAAGCAGTAGCTGAAAAAATTGTCCGCACTGCCGGAAAGCCTCATCACATCGAACTGGTGAGCAACCGCAACGAACTGACAGCAGACGGAAAAGACTTAGCCTATATCACCGTCAAAGTGGTAGATAAGGATGGAAATCTATGTCCCGCTGACAGCCGACAGATAAACTTCTCCGTAAAAGGAGCAGGCAAGTATCGTGCCGCTGCTAATGGCGACCCGACAAATCTAGAGCAATTCCATCTTCCGAAAATGCATACCTTCAACGGAATGCTGACAGCCATAGTACAATCCGGTGAAACAGCCGGAGAAATCGTACTCACAGCAAAAGCAAGTGGAGTGAAAGCTGGAAATATTCGTATCCAAACGAAATAACACATTTCAAGAACAAACAATATCTTAATCTGCCACCGGATTGCACTTCTATCGAAAGTCGTCCGGTGGCTTTTATATATAAATACAGGCAAGGCCTTTCCTTTTGCAAGAAAAGGAGCTTATAAATGCAAATTAATATTTATCTTTGCATCAGAAAAAATTACGGATATGTCATATAGGACTTCTTTCCTCCTCTTAACAGGTCTTATGCCTATATTCTGTTCATGTCACGACAATAACAGGTTTGAATGGAAGGTTGCTCAGAAACACATGGAAGTGTCTCTGAATAAAGAGTCCGACTCACTTTATGTTATCCACCTGGACACGGATCGCCCCAGTCATTCTACCTGGAAATTGCCCTACCCTGTCTATCAATTTGATTATGGAGATATTACAGGAAACGGAGTTCCCGAAATCATTGTCGGAGTTATCAAACCGACAAGATTTGATCCCAAACCGGACAAACGGTTATTTATTTACCGGATTGCAGATGAAGCTTATATCCGTCCGCTTTGGTTAGGGTCAAGAGTAGCACAACCATTGGAAGACTTCAGAATAATCCGTGAAGAGACTCCCACACGGATACGGACTCTAGAACGGGAACGCAGTGGGAATTTTCTAGTCGCAGAATACATCTGGAGAGGATTCGGTCTGGATTTCAAGCGATACTTAAAACGGGAGGTTAAAAAACAGGAAGCCATACATATCCTCAAACATTAGCTACTATCATCATACTATATAGCGTAATTAACTGAATGGAAATAAACATGAAACGACTATTATTATTCACCTGTATACTATTGTTCATTCTCTGCGGATGCAAGAATAAAAACAAAAACAACCAAATCATGTCCGCTGTATCTGCACAAACAGATACAATTACCAATTCCGTTTCCTCGCTGTTGACTGATACGGTACTACCTCAGTCCATTGATTTAAAGCAGGATATCAGCCATCTTTCTTTTCAGGAACTACGGTTATTACGCAGTTATCCGTATGCCATACATGGCTATCATTTTATGGAAGCGGATATCAATGCTTTTTTCTCAGCCAATACCAAATGGTACAACAACTTAGTCAATGATATATATTGGGACGCAGAAGAAGGAAAAGGTAAGTTTGCAGAAAGCTATGAAGAGGTCAACCTGACACCTGAAGAAAAAGCCTTTGTCGACCGTATTGATGCACGTATGACAGAACTACGCCAGCATCAATTCATACAACGGGATTCCTATTACCTGGGAAATACAAATAACATCGTCAACTTGTTTCAATTTAAGGATATAGACAAAGAAATATTGGAGAAACTACAACAAAACAACTTTGTCATCACAAAAGGAAATAACCTGCAACTCTTTCATGCCTACGAAGAAAACGACTACCGCCAAGTACCTAATTTTATTACTACCGACCTGTATCTACAAGCATTCCACATGTATTTCTCTTATATCCTAAAGAGTCTGGAAAAGCAACATATCATTCCTACACTCGAAATGCTATGCCATTCTTTCAATGCAGCCTGCATCAAGCTGGCCGAACAAACGGAGGACGAATCCCTGAAAGATATGGCCGAACACGCAGCAACCTTCTATGCCATCCCTTATTATCTGCTGACCAATAAGACGCTTACCGTTCCCTCCAAATATGAAACAGAATATCAGGAAGAAATAGAGCACATTAATAAACAGGAAGATAACTTTTCTGACTTTCTTTCATACAAAGATGCATATTTCCCGTATAGCCTTTTCAAGCCTCGTGGACATTACACGCGAGAACCGCAATTACAAGCATATTTCAAAGCAATGATGTGGCTGCAAACTGCCTGCTTTTGCAGGGAGCAACAGGAACAATTGAAACGTTCCATTTTTCAGGCTGCCGTACTTTGTACTTACAAAAGTATAGACCAGACACCACTGATAAAGTTATATCAACATATCTATACCCCACTCACATTCCTAATGGGGGAAGCTGACAACCTATCCATCTTTGATATCGCCCGAATTTTGGAAAAGAATAATGCCATACATATTGAAGACGCACTGACAGCCGGACAAATAGAGAAAGTGAATCAGGCTCTTATTGAATTGGCAAAACATAAAAACAACATAAAGCCTCAGATAGAAATCACTTGCCGGGATAAAATAAACTTTATGCCACAACGGTATCTATCTGACAATGAAGTAACTCAAAAGTTAGTTGATGTCAATCCCAATAGTCAACGAGCCTACCCGAAAGGTTTGGATGTATTCGCGGCCTTTGGCACAGGTACTGCTGAAAGTTTGTTGATTGACTTTTATAAAGAGCCTAATAACTGGAGCGAATATTCCAAAGAATTACAACAACTAAAGGATAAATTCAAAACAAGTAAATCCACACAACTCTCTGTCTACGAACTATGGATGAAGAGTTTGCTCACCATGCAACAAACGGACAAGAATAATCCGGGATTCATGCAAACTCCTGAATGGGGATACAAGAATCTGAATACTGCTTTGGCTTCTTGGGCAGAGTTAAAACACGATGCCATACTTTATGGAGAACAGCCGATGGCTGCTGAATGTGGAGGTGCCGGACCTCCCGATCCAATCGTTGTAGGATATGTAGAACCTAATCTACCTTTCTGGAGGAAAATGGAGAACATTCTCCAGGCCACCCGACTAATCCTGCAACAGAACGATTGTATGACCGATGACCTGAAAGGAAAAACCGATCAATTGAATGACTACGTCACCTTCCTTATTCAAGTAACAGAAAAAGAACTGAGAGGAGAGAAACTGACAGAACCGGAATACCGGACACTGGAATATATGGGTAGCAGTATTGAGTATTTCACTTTATCTGTGGTTGACCCAGATTTGCATCTGGATGATTGGTCATTAGTACAAGGTCCGGACAAGTCGATAGCCATAGTAGCCGATATTTATACCCGCAATATAAGGGGTTGTAACAAGAATGGAATACTACATATAGCGACAGGAAATGCCAACAATATTTATGTCGTAGTAGAAATAGAAGGCAACCTCTATTTGACTCGCGGGGCGACCTTCAGCTATTACGAGTTTGTCCAGCCACTAGGCACAAGGCTTACCGATGAAGAATGGCAAAAAATGCTGGAAGAAAAGAAAGCCCCCGCCGTACCAGAGTGGATGAAGAGTATCCTGATAGAGAAGGAGCCTCATGTAAATGAAAGAGTTTTTTATAGTTCCGGTTGTTAATGAACTTTTATCAGATAAGCCGAATCACAGCTGACATTGGAATCATATTCCTAATGCTGGCTGCCTGTCAACAGCCTTCAGAAGAATGTCTGTCTATCGCTTTCACAGGAGACGTCCTTTTGGACAGGGGAGTACGCCAACAAATCCGAAAAAAAGGTGTCGAACACTTATTTGAATCAGTCACACCACTGTTCCGCTCCGTAGATGCAACAGTTATCAATCTAGAGTGCCCTATTACCTCCGTTCGTTCACCACTGCACAAGAAATATATCTTCCGCGCTGAACCAATATGGGCAACAGTTCTATCCCAAGCCGGTATTACTCACGCTGCTATGGCAAATAATCATACAATAGATCAAGGACGAAACGGATTGACAGACACCAATCAATATCTCTTATCCTCCGGAATTACTCCGGTAGGCTACGGAGATACTTCCACACAAAGTTGCCAGCCTGTTCTTATTAAGAAAGGAAAGATAGAAGTGGCACTTTACAACTCCGTTGCACTTCCTTTGGAAAACTGGGTATATCTGGAAAACAGTCCCGGTATCTGTCAGCAGCCGATAGAGGAACTGAAAGAAGAAATCACAAACTTCAAACGGCAGAATCCCAAAAGTTACATAGTCGTTATTCTTCATTGGGGAGTAGAATATCAGCCCCTCCCTACCCTTGTCCAAAGAAAAGGTGCACACTCGCTCATTCGCGCCGGAGCGGATGCAATCATCGGACACCATCCTCACATCATCCAAAAAGAGGAATATTACGATGGCAAACCAATCTTTTACAGTTTGGGGAATTTCGTATTCGACCAGCACAAACCGGAAACTACGCAAAGTTTAATTGTACAACTAAACTTTACAACCACAGAATGCAATGTCCAACTTCATCCTGTGGTTATTAATCATTGCAAACCGGAACTCCAATAGCCGATATTCACATAAAGCAATTATCAGATAGCTTTCCAGAAAGCCTGGAAATCACGGTATTTACCGTAACAAACCAATTCGTCCCCCTCATTTACTTTCTCATCCTCCGGCAAATTGTTTTTCACATGAAGCTCTGTCAGGGAGATCCCCAAACAATTGGTTATTTTATCCGCACGTTTCAGCCCGATAAGTTTTAAATGAAACTCTCCATCCAAATTCAGTTCATTCACAAAATATCCCACAAACTTCTTCGGTACGGTAAACTTCACTACATAATATTCCGAGTCAATACGGAAACCCTCCATATTTGTCCCGAAGTCAAGTAATTGCACCAAGTTACGTGCAGCATCTTCTTCCGGAGTCAGAATCTTCTCCAAGTTGAAAGCCTCCAATACCGCCTTATGCACACCGTCAATTGCACGGGCATAAATACGGGCTACTTTCTTCTGCTTCAGCAGGGCCACTACCCGCACAGACGCACCGAAGTTTTCGCCAATCGCCACAATCACCACATCCACACTATTCAGCGGAAGTACCGACAAAGATTGTTCGTCCGTCGCGTCAATTACAAAAGCAGTAGCCACCTTATCTTTGATTGCGTCCACACGGCCTTCGCTGATATCCGCACCAATAATTTCATGTCCCAATGCAGACAACTCTTCTGCCAACACATGACCATAATTCCCTAAACCAATAATAATATACTTCATATCTTTAGTTTATGATGATGTTATCACTCGGATAACGGTATTTTGTATTCTTTTTCTGTTTCACAATTCCAAGCATTAATGTTATCAAGCCCACGCGACCGATAAACATCAATAACGCTACCAATAATTTGCTTGCATCACACAAACTCGGAGTCAGATTCAAGCTGGAGCCTACCGTGCTAAGCGCTGAAACACATTCGAACGTCAATGCCATCAACGATGCTTGCGGTTCGAGCATACTCAAGATAAAAATAAAAAGAAATAGCACGCTCAATGACATAACCACTGTTGCATTGGAACGCCGGATAGAATCATGAGACAACTCCCTACCAAACACCTCGACACGCTCCGTACCACGCAACACAGCTACGAGATTGAGAACAACTACCGCAAAGGCATTCACTTTGACACCACCGGCAGTAGACTGCGCCCCACCTCCAATCCACATCAACACCAGATAAACCAACAACGTCTGTACACTCAGAGAGGCCAAATCGACACTGCTGAAACCGGCGGTTCGCGGACAAGTAGCATTAAAGAATGCCTGCGTCCATTTATCCGCAACAGGCATCCCCGCAAACGAAGCATTCCATTCGAAAGCGGCAATCGCCAATGTACCGATTACCAAAAGCAGAAAAGTCATTATCAGCACAATCTTCGTATTTAAATTATAAAGATGATGCACCTTGTGCCTTTCCAACTTACGGGTACGGATAAACCTCCAGAAATGACGCAGATGATATAGAACGATATCCTTGAAGTTAACCAAAATAGGGAAACCAATCCCACCCAGAATAATCAAAAAGGAAACGGAGACAAACAACCAGTTATGATTGGTCATCACCATCGGATTCCCCAAATTGCCGGAAAGCGTAGAGAACCCGGCATTACAGAAAGCCGAAATGGAATGAAAAGCAGCAAAAGCCAGTTCCTCATCCAGATTCATCCCCAATGTACCATGAATACTGAACCAGATAGAGACCATACCGATTCCTTCAATCACCAATGTAAAGCCCAATATATATAATAAGGTAGACAACAAAGAACCCAATGAATTGGAACTGACCATATCCCGGACAACCAACTGATTATAAAGAGAGGTATTTCCCATAAAGAACATCGCAAAGAAACTCGTTAATGTCATCACTCCCAAACCACCGATTTGAATCAGCAAGATTATAACAACGAGCCCTCCTGTCGTAAATGTAGTCGACACATCCACCGGTACTAGCCCCGTCACACACACCGCACTCGTAGCCGTAAACAGCGAATCGACCCAAGTAATGCCATTCACCGTACACTTTGGCAACATCAATAATCCCGTGCCAATAAGAATGATAGCCAGAAAACTGACTGCCAATATCAAAGACGGGTTGGTACGCCGCCCCAACAGACGTACCAATCCGTTGGACAGATTCAATAAAGAAAAGACCAGCAATAATATCAAATGGTAAAATTTGCCATCCAAGAACTCCCAGAACTGCAAGATAGCTCCTTCCTCCTCCGGACGATGAAAAATGACAGGTATCAAAGTCAGGTACAACAGCCCGCTCAATATCCAGGCCAATTTCCGATATTGCTTTTTAGTGCTCCTATATTCAAGCGAAATATGCAACGTTACATCAATCAGAAAGATAATCCATACAGCCTTATACAGAACTTGTATTTTCGCAATTTCATCTACCGACAACGGAAAGCCGTGTTCATAAATCACTCCGACAATTAGCGTAAGAGACGCTAAATAAGTTAAAGCCTCCACTAAGCCCAGTATAATTCGTATATAAGGTTTTAGCAGTTTATTCTGATATAACAGGAATTTATGATAAATCTTCATATCATATTTTTTATAACGTCGTGCAAACTTAATTAAAATAACAATCGAAACCGATTCTTTGTTGACAAATTTATCTGAATATTAAAAATTTTGCCTACTTTTGGCAGCAGATAATTAAAAACCACAATATTATGAGTGACAAAAGAAAACGGTATATCCTACCGGAAGAAGAAATTCCACATTACTGGTACAACATTCAGGCTGATATGGTAAACAAGCCAATGCCACCGTTGCACCCGAAAACTAAACAACCACTGAAAGCAGAAGATCTCTATCCTATCTTTGCGGAAGAGTTATGCCGACAGGAATTGAATCAGACCGATGCTTGGATTGAAATACCGGAGGAAGTACGCGAAATGTACAAATATTACCGCAGCACACCGTTAGTCCGTGCATACGGATTGGAAAAAGTACTCGGTACTCCGGCTCATATCTATTTCAAAAACGAAAGTGTAAGTCCCATCGGTTCTCACAAATTGAATTCCGCATTGGCACAAGCATACTATTGCAAGCAGGAAGGCGTAACCAATATCACTACCGAAACAGGTGCCGGACAATGGGGAGCAGCTCTTTCTTACGCGGCAAAAGTCTTCGGTTTGGAAGCGGCCGTTTATCAAGTAAAGATCAGTTATGAGCAAAAGCCCTACCGCCGTAGCATCATGCAGACGTTCGGAGCACAGGTTACTCCTTCTCCATCCATGTCTACCCGTGCCGGTAAAGATATTCTGACTGCCCACCCCAACTATCAAGGTTCATTAGGAACAGCTATTTCCGAAGCTATCGAACTGGCACAAATGACTCCCAACTGTAAATACACGCTTGGGTCGGTACTTAGCCACGTCACCCTTCACCAGACAATCATCGGTCTGGAAGCCGAAAAACAAATGGAGATGGCAGGTGAATACCCGGATATCGTAATCGGGTGTTTCGGAGGAGGTTCCAACTTTGGTGGTATCTCTTTCCCGTTCATGCGTCATAACATACTGGAAGGAAAGAAAACCCGTTTCGTGGCAGCCGAACCCGCTTCATGCCCTAAACTGACACGCGGTAAATTCCAATATGACTTCGGTGACGAAGCCGGATATACTCCGCTCCTTCCGATGTTTACATTAGGACATAATTTTGCTCCGGCACATATCCATGCCGGTGGTCTTCGTTATCATGGCGCAGGTGTGATTGTTTCACAATTGCTCAAAGACAAATTGATGGAAGCGGTAGATATCCAACAGTTGGAATCATTCGAAGCCGGTTGCCTGTTCGCACAAGCAGAAGGTATCATTCCGGCTCCCGAATCCTGCCACGCCATTGCAGCTGCTATTCGTGAAGCTAACCAATGTAAGGAAACAGGGGAAGAAAAAGTTATCCTGTTCAACCTTTCCGGACACGGCCTGATCGATATGGCTTCATACGACAAGTATCTGGCAGGTGATTTGGTCAACTATTCATTGACGGATGAAGATATTCAAAAGAATCTGGACGAAATCGGAAATTTAGAAAAATAATAAGATTTTTAAATCATACAAATAAGCCTGGAATCATTTCCGGGTTTATTTTTTCTATCTTTCATTATACCGTATATAAAAGATTTTACTACCTTTGAAGCCATTATTAATCTTATGACCTAATAATGAGCAACCTTAAAAATATAGTCATTTGCTTGCTATTTCTGTGTTTAGGTACCCATTCCGCTTTTTCGGAAATACCGGAACCTATCAACTTCTCTTACATCTCCATCAATGAAGGATTGTCACAAAGCACTGTATTCGCCATCGATCAGGACAAACGGGGCAATATGTGGTTTGCCACTTATGATGGGGTAAACAAATATGATGGATACGCATTCACGGTTTATCAACACAATGAAGATGATCCTAACAGCATTGCCAATGACATTTCAAGAATTGTCAAGACCGATAGTCAGGGACGGGTTTGGATAGGAACACGAGACGGTCTATCTTATTATGATGAAGAAAAAGACCAATTCAAGAACTTTTTCTATGAAAAAAAAGGCAAACGGCAACAGGTCAACGGCATCGCAGAAATCTCTCCTGAGCAATTGTTGATAAGCACACAGGAAGGTCTGATCATGTTCGACAGCAAAGAATCCAAGTTTGTAGAAGATGCTTTCAGTACTGCCATGCACAAAATCATAGCTTCCGCTCTTTACCGGCATGGTGACATAATCTATATCGGTACGATGGAAGACGGGCTTTACAGTTATTCCGTCACTCAAAAAAATCTGGAGAAAGTGACTCCTATATTGGATACCAAGCGGATTCAGGCTATTTTACAGCAATCTCCCACCCGAATATGGATAGCTACCGAAGGGGCAGGCTTATTATTGCTCAATCCGAAAACTAAAGAACTAAAGACATACCTCCATTCCTCCTCCGATCCGAAAAGTATAAGTTCCAATTACATACGTTCTCTGGCATTGGATTCACAAAACCGTCTATGGATAGGAACTTTCAATGATTTGAATATTTATCACGAAGCCAGTGACTCGTTCGTTTCATATAGCAGCAGTCCGGTAGAAAGCGGCAGCCTTTCGCAACGTTCCGTCCGAAGTATTTTTATGGATTCACAGGGAGGAATGTGGCTTGGCACCTACTTTGGCGGTCTCAACTATTACCATCCCATCCGAAACCGATTCAAGAATATACAGCGCATCCCATATAAGAACTCATTGAGTGACAATGTAGTAAGCTGTATTGTAGAAGACAAGGACAAGAATCTGTGGATAGGAACCAATGACGGCGGATTGAATCTATACAACACCAAGACACAACATTTCACCCATTACGCCTTGCAAGAAAACGAGCGTGAAATCGGTATCGGTTCCAACAATATCAAAGCTGTATATGTGGATGAAGAAAAATCATTGGTATATATAGGTACACACGCCGGAGGATTGAACGTCCTCCACCGTAACAGTGGACGGATGGAAAGTTTTAATCAGCTGAACAGCCAGCTTATCAATGAGAATGTATATGCCATCCTTCCCGACAAAGACGGTAATCTCTTATTGGGAACACTCAGCGCTTTAGTCCGTTTCAATCCGAAAGAACGCAGTTTTACAACCATAGAAAAAGAGAAAGACGGCACGCCTTTCACTTCTCAACGAATCACAATCTTATTCAGGGATTCCCACAAACGACTTTGGATTGGCGGTGAAGAGGGTATATCAGTCTTTCAACAGGAAGGACCGGAAATACAGAAAGTTACGATACTACCTGAATCATCAGTTACAAAGTTATTTACCAATTGCATTTACGAGGCTTCCAATGGTATTATTTGGATAGGCACACGTGAAGGAGTCTATTGCTTTAATGAGGAAGAAAAAACAATCAAACGATACACAACAATTAATGGACTGCCCAATAATGTGGTCTACGGCATACTGGAAGATACTTTCGGACGACTTTGGCTGAGTACCAATCGTGGTATTTCCTGTTTCAATCCGGAAACGGAAAAGTTCCGTAACTTTACAGAATCGGATGGATTACAAAGTAATCAATTCAACTCTTCCTCCTACTGCCGCACTTCCAACGGGCAAATGTACTTTGGTGGTATCAATGGTATCACTACTTTCCGTCCGGAATTGTTGCTGGACAATCCATACACTCCGCCGGTAGTAATAACCAAGCTACAGCTATTTAATAAAACGGTCCGTCCGGACGATGAAACAGGCATATTGACTAAAAACATCAGTGAAACTGAAAGTATCACACTGAAATCCTGGCAAACAGCTTTCACCATTGAGTTCGTCGTATCCAATTATATTTCAGGACAACATAATACTTTCGCTTACAAGCTGGAAGGATACGATAAAGAATGGTATTATCTGACAGACAAACGTAGTGTTTCCTACTCTAATCTGCCACAAGGGACTTATCATTTCATGGTAAAAGCCGCCAATAGTGACGGTAAATGGAACACTATCCCAACTGTACTCGAGATTATCGTACTTCCGATATGGTATAAAACATGGTGGGCTATTCTTCTTTTTCTAGCCACTTTTATCGGCTTCATCACTTTCGTTTTCCGTTTCTTCTGGATGCGCAAAAGCATGGAAGCTGAACTGGAAATAGAACGCAGAGACAAAGAACATCAGGAGGAAATCAACCAGATGAAAATGCGTTTCTTCATCAATATCTCCCATGAACTTCGTACCCCATTGACTCTTATCCTGGCTCCTCTGCAGGATATCATCAATAAGATAAGCGATCGTTGGACACGAAACCAATTGGAATATATCCAACGAAACGCTAATCGTCTGCTACACCTTGTCAATCAGTTGATGGATTATCGCCGTGCCGAACTCGGAGTATTCGAATTAAAAGCCAAGAAAGCGAACGCTTACCAACTGATACAAGAAAATTTTTTGTTTTATGATAAACTGGCACGCCACAAAAAGATAACTTATACTCTCCACTCCGATCTGGAAGATAAAGAGGTACTTTTTGATCCTAATTATCTGGAATTGATAGTAAACAACCTGCTTTCGAATGCTTTCAAATATACAGAAAGCGGACAAAGCATTACTGTCACGTTGAAGGAAGAAAATAATTATCTAGTGTTGCAAGTCAGTGATACCGGTATCGGTATTCCTATCAATAAACAGGGAAAAATATTCGAGCGTTTCTACCAGATCGAAAGTGAACATGTAGGAAGTGGTATCGGACTTTCATTGATACAACGTCTGGTCGAACTACATCACGGACATATCGAACTGGATAGCGAAGAAGGAAAAGGAAGTACGTTCTCCGTCTATCTGCCACAGGATATAAGTATCTACAAGCCCTCCGAACTGGCTGCTAACGGCAATAAGAGCGAGGAGGAACAGGTATATTCCACCAATTCCAAAGAAATGTATTTCATCGACACGGAAAAGGTGGAGAATGAAGCTATAGAATCCGGTGACAAAAAGCGAGGAACCATTCTCATCGTAGAAGACAACAATGAAATCCGGCACTATCTAAGTAGCGGGCTTGCCGAACTGTTCAATATATTAGAGGCAGGAAATGGCGAAGAAGCATTGGAGAAATTGAAAGGAAATGAGGTAGATATTATCGTGACTGATGTGATGATGCCTGTTATGGATGGTATCAAGTTATGCAAAAATGTGAAACAGAACATTCCGACCTGTCACATTCCGGTAATTATGTTATCAGCCAAAAGCGAAACAAAAGACCAGATGGAAGGTCTGCAAATGGGTGCGGACGACTACATCCCCAAACCTTTCTCTCTTTCGATCCTGACCACGAAGATACAAAATATGATGCGTACACGCAGACGTATGCTTGAACGTTATTCCAAGTCTTTGGAAGTAGAACCCGAAAAGATCACGTTTAATGCCATGGACGAGGCTTTGCTTAAACGTGCCGTAAGTATTGTAGAAAAGAATATGGACAATATCGAGTTCTCCACCGATGAGTTTGCCAGAGAAATGAACATGAGCCGCTCCAACCTGCACTTGAAACTGAAAGCGATTACCGGCGAATCCACGATCGACTTTATACGTAAGATTCGTTTCAACGAAGCTGCCAAACTATTGAAAGACGGACGTTATACCGTAGCGGAAGTCAGTACAATGGTAGGATTCAATACCCCGTCTTACTTTGCTACAAGTTTCAAGAAATATTTTGGATACCTTCCGACAGAATACATTAAGAGGACAAAAGGATAAGTCCGAATCCAAAAATGCTCGAAATTTGTTCTCAGATAAATGGAGGAAGCAATATGATAGAAAGAGCATTACAACAAACCATTCATGAGTTCCTCGTTCGACTTAGCCAATAAAGTAAATGAGCCTCTTACCGGAAGAAAATGAGAATATAAAATGTACCCTCTTTTTTTCAAGAAATGGTCAATCATCATGGTTTACTGGATGAAAAACGTCTGTTACCACACCGCTTGGTTTTTGGCTATTATCCGGATGTAGTTACACATCCCAGTTCGGAAAGTGAAATTCTGAAGTTACTATCAGACAGCTACCTATATAAAGATATTTTAGATTGGGAACACATCAAAAAGGCAGACAAGATTGTAAAACTCCTTCAAGCACTGGCTTTTCAAATAGGCTCTGAAGTCTCTTATAATAAATTACTCCGGAGAATATAGAAGATTTTTTATTGTAAAACAGCAATATGAACCTCTCTTTCATCGCCTGTGACATTTTTGTAGTTATTCTAAGTATTATAGGGGGAAATACAAAAATGTTGCAATCCTCATTATCAAAAGTTTAAGTTCCAAAACAGGGGTAAAATAGAATAAGTTTACAAAAAACAACAGGATGTTTTCGCTTTTTTCCAAGAGAAAAGTGCATTTTTTCATTAGTGCATTACAGTTGTGTAACCGATAAGTTACACTTGTCTTTCCATATGGTTACACAACAGCAACTAGTCGATTACTCAACTCCAACTCATTAACTCTATCAGACGAACTTATCAAAAGACCAAGATGTTTTGCATAATACAAGTAGACGAGATTATTAATACTACAGCACAATTTTACAAAATGCAACGGCCTTTTCCACGTATCAAACAGGAACATTGCACAAAATTGAAATACTATTCAATAAAATTATCCATAATCAGGCTACTTTACTCCATATATTTGCAGAGAAATAAATCAGTACTCAGAAATTGCGTAAACTAATAATTAATACTATGAGCTTCAGTAATAAATTAGGTATCCACATATTGTTATTTCTTATCGCCACGTTTATAGCGTGCACTGACAACGACATTCAGGAAAATAATAATAATCTTCCTCCAAAAGACGAGCCAACCCCTCCTCAGGAAGAGGCCGAAGAACATTTATTTGATATTCTCAATCTTGATTATCCGGGATTAGAAGAAATAAAATCTTTATATAAAAGCGGTGAGAATGATGCAGCAATGCAAAAGTTACTTACCTACTACAGAAGCAGAACGGCCATTGAAAACCCTAATCTGACTGCTACTCTTAATGACACGGAGCAAGGTTATGCCGATTATGCCATAGACGAATATCGTTTTTACGTCAATGACAATTACTTAGAAGACAAAGACCGGAAAATTCCATATTCACTGAAAAGTAACGACCAAACGATTAATTGGCAATTTGCTCCCGAAGGTGCTGATAATGAATATCAAAAGCAGTTACATCGCCATAATTGGATACCGATGCAGGGCAAAGCCTATCAAAAATCCAAGAATGAAAAATATATGCTTTCATGGAAAGAAGTATATACAGATTGGATACTCAAAAATCCAAAGCCGAATGGGAAACCGGACAAATTCCAATGGCACCAGCTCCAAATGTCCACACGTATTATGGGGCAAACAGAATCTTTCGAGTATTTCAAATCCTCCTCTCATTTCACTCCGGAATGGCTTTCCTTTTTCCTCATACATTTTGCTGAACATGCCGATTATCTATCCATGTACAAATATTCCGGAGAAAACAATATTCTACTAAGCCAGGCAGTAGCATTGGTATTTGCCGGAACATTGTTTCCGGAACTTAAGAACGCCCCACAATGGCAGAAAATAGGATGTGAGATTATAAATGATCAAACTACAAAGTTATTTTTGGAAGATGGAATGACTAACGATCTCTCTCTTCATTATCATATAGGCATAGTAGACGGACTTTATGATCTCAAACGGCTTATCCAACTGAATAAATTGCCGGACAATCTGCTCTCACCACAGCTCGATGAAACGCTTTTGAAAGCCACCAAAATTGTCATGCACTTCACATACCCAAGTTATTTTAAGAAAGGAAGCAAACAGTGCAGTCCCGCATTCAATGATTCATGGATAAAAACACGCAGTGTATTAAACAAAAACTTTGTGAAGTATGCGGCAATGTTTCCGGAAGATTCTGAATTAAAGTATATGCAAACGTATGGTAATGAAGGCACTCTTCCCGACAGCAGAATCAAAACATTCGAAGATTCCGGATTTTATGTATTGCGCAACGGTTGGACACCAGAGTCTACAATGCTGATACTTAGCAATAACATATCTTCCAAGTTACAAGACTCAAGCCATAACCAACTTGATAACGGAACATTCGAGTTATATCATAACGGTCGTAATTTCTTTCCGGACTCCGGAGTATGTTCATATATGAAAGAGGATGATGCAGAAGTAATGAAACTACGCAGATGGTTTCGGCAGACCAAAGCGCACAATACAATGGTACTGGGAAAATCTGAAGATCACGAAGATATCGGTGCCGAAAATATCAGCAAGGCAGAAGGCAAGTTACTACTATGTGAAGAAAATGCCGACCAACAACTCATAGTTACCGAAAATCAAGGATACAATGATTTCAAACACCGCCGTGCTGTTTTTTATGTAAAACAACCGACCGAATTTTTCGTATTGGTAGATGAAGGATTTGGCACAGCAACCGGTTATGCTAAGTTATATTTCCATCTTTGCGATGAAACATCTGTAAATAATGTTATTCTGGACAGTCAAGAGGCAGGCGCACATACTACCTTTGAAAACAATAACTTATTAATCCGAAGCTTTGGAAATCAGGCCATCACCCTAAAGCCTTTTGATGGACGGATATCTTATCAGACCGACAGAAAATACTCAACAAGAAAAGCCTATTCACTTGTTATGAAGAAACAAAGAAGTATCCCCGTGCGATACATTACCATACTATATCCGGTCAGTAAGGTTTCCAATCAAAAGATCAGTGCAAAATTTACTGATGACCCGTCAAACTCAAACCATGTTTCTATTGAAGTGACTATCGGTAATCAGGTATATCCACTAAGCTTTCAACTCAAACACTAAAAGTTATGCAAAAATATATTCAAGCAATTAGTTGGAATTTATTATTTTTATTCCTATGTTTGTTAGCAACCTGTAAATCTCTCGTTAACCTTATAAAACACAAAAATGGCACTATGAATATTCAACACAGATACTATAACTGTATCCTTCTGCTTTTAATCTGCCTTCGTAGTGCGGATATTTATTCTATGGATATCAAGCAGAATATAAATTGGCCTCAATTTATGAGTCAGCAGGATATGATATGGGAAAGATTACCGGAATATTGGTATGACTCAGCCTATCTAGGTAACGGCAGATTGGGACTAATGATCTACAAAGAACCGAATAAAAACTATATACGCCTGGAAACAGGAAACTGTGATGTACACGATCATCGTGCAAAAAGAGATGTATTCGGAATTCCCCGACTACTTACTGGGCATTTTGCTTTACACCCTAAAGGAGAAATAATCAGCGGCAAGATGCGTCTTGATCTTTGGAACGCAGAGGCTTCAACTGAAATCACCACTACAAAAGGAATTATCCATCTACAAACTTTCGTTCATGCTGATGATATGATCATCGTAGTTAAAGCAACTACCGAAGGAGATGAACATGACTTTCGATGGGAATGGATAGCTGCTGAAGCTAACAGCCCGCGTTATCTATTATTCAAAAGGCAAGGAAAAACGAATAAGATCCCCGAAGGTTACGAACTCAATCCTTCCCCTACTAACAGCAAAGAAAATGAGATAAACTTATCTATACAAGAATTATTGGCAGGAGGAGAAACAACCGTAGGATGGCAAGAGACAAAAACGTCTCCACAAGAAAGAATCTTATGGATAAATCTTACACACACTTATCCACAAAGTACTTCAAAAAAGATTTGTAAAGCAGAAATACGCCAAGCCATACGTAAAGGTTATGCAGCACTTCAAAATGCTCATCGGCAATGGTGGAACTCTTATTATCCCGCTAGTTTCATCAGCTTACCGGATGCAAAGAAAGAAAATTTCTACTGGATTCAAATGTATAAACTAGCCTCAGCTACTCGTGGCGACCGGGCATTAATAGATAACACCGGTCCGTGGTTATCTGAAACACCGTGGCCAAATGCTTGGTGGAACCTCAACGTGCAACTCACCTACTGGGCACTGAATGCTTCCGACCATTTGGATTTAGCCGCATCTCTAGAGAATGCACTCTATAATCACATTGACCAACTACGCTTGAACATACCTGCCGCATATCGTCACAACTCATTGGGCATAGGTGTTGCTTCAAATCTAGAATGCATGACGACCACTGTAGGAATTCCCGGTAAAGGAAAAGCGCAAGTGGGACTTCTTCCTTGGGCCTGCCATAATCTTTGGCTTATTTATCGTCATAAAATGGATGATGAAGTTTTGCGTAACAAATTGTTCCCGTTATTAAAAGGGGCCATCAATTACTATCTTCATTTCATCCAAAAAGGAGAAGACGGCAAATATCATCTACCTGAAACTTATTCTCCCGAATATGGTGTAACGGAAGACTGTAACTTTGATCTCGCACTATTATATTGGGGTTGTCAGACCTTATTGGGGTCAGCACAGCGATTACAGATTCAAGATCCACTAATTTCAACCTGGAAAAATGTTTTGGATAATCTCACTCCGTATCCGATGGATGAAAACGGGTTACTTATTGGAAAAGACACACCTTATGCTTTCTCCCACAGGCATTATTCACACTTGCTTTCCATCTATCCTTTATACCTTATTAATAAGGAGCAACCAAACAATACCCGACTTATAGAGAAATCATTAGCCTTTTGGCAAAGTAAGCCGAAAGCTCTTTTAGGTTACTCATGTACAGGTGCATCTTCTATATCTTCCGCTATTGGAAAAGGAAACGAGGCTCTATCCTATCTAAATAAATTATTTGGCAAGTTCCTTAGTTCGACCACCATGTATAAAGAAAGCGGCCCGGTTATCGAGACGCCACTATCAGGCGCACAATGTATACATGATATGTTAATACAAAGTTGGGGAGGGAAACTCCGTATTTTCCCTGCACTGCCGGACGTTTGGAAAGATGTCTGCTTCTCCGGTTTACGCACAGAAGGAGCATTCAAAGTTTCTGCTAACAGAAAGAATGGGAAAACACTGTTTATCCACATCAAAAGTCTTGCAGGAGAACCATGTATCGTAACTACCGACATTGTTAATCCCATATTCAAAGGGAAACGGGCGTTTACTGTACAAACTACCAACAACGGCACATACCAAATCAATTTAAAGAAAGGAGAAGAAGTTTTTATCTATCCTCAAGGACAGATTCCGGACTTCATAATCTCCCCTATTCCACCTGTTTCCAAAAATCACTTTGGACTAAAAAACGTCCAAACCAACACCTAAAAATGTACAAAAGCCTTCCTCTATATATGTACGAGGAGGTTACATTATAACATACAAAAGACCTATTTTCAAGTCATAAACAGTTCTTTTGAACATAAATAGTATATGATTCAACAAAACTAATATCAAAAAAACATTTTTGAACAAAGCCTGAACAACTTCGGCCAATCGTTATATATAAAGAGATTACATTTGCAAACAGTAAAATATAACTTTTAATAATTAAAACCTAATAAAGTATGAAGAACATCTTCTTTATTTGCGTGTTCTCACTGATTGCATTTACAGGATGCACAGATGACGACGAACTCTACAAAAACAGTGGAAAAGATTCTGCCGAAGAGGAAACAAGTTTTCCTAACGAGGAAATCGACCAACGTTTGTTTAAAGTTATCAATTTAGATTATCCGGGATTGGAACAGGTAAAAGCATGGTATGAAACAGGAAATTATTACTCTGCATCCAAAGCTCTACTCGAATACTATAGAGGTCGAATTGGTATCATTAATCCTTATGTATCCTTAAATTCTATTACAACACAACAAGCAAGATACGCAGAATTAGCATTAGCAGAAAACGGTTATCGTTTTTATATAAATGCCAATTACTTAGAAGAAAAAGATCTTGGAAATGGCAAAGAAAAAGTTCCGTACAGCCTAAAATCGGGAAAAGAGATCAATTGGGAGTTTATTCCCAAAGGTGCTGACGACGAATACCGTAAGCAGTTACATCGGCACAATTGGATTCCATTCCAAGCCATGGCATATCAAAAGACACAAGATGAAATATATATGTTGGGATGGAAAGACGTGTATTCAGATTGGGTATCAAAATTCCCTAAAACAGAAACAGTTGTAGATGAATTTGCATGGTGGCAATTACAAGTATCTACACGTCTAATGGGGCAAGCACAAGCATTTGAATATTTCAAGTTTTCATCCAATTTCACCCCCCAATGGCTTTCTTTCTTTTTAGTTCACTTTGCAGAACATGCCGATTTCTTGCTAAAAAATCGCTATCCAGACGAAAATAATATTCTATTTAGCCAAATAATCTCAATGGTATTTGCCGGAACTCTATTTCCGGAATTCAAAGATGCTCCTCAATGGCAAGCAGAAGGTTGTAGAATCATTAATGAACAACTTGAAAAACAATTCTTACCGGACGGAATGCTTAGTGACCTTTCCTTACATTATCACATAGGTATATTAGACGAACTCTATAATCTCAAAAGGCTCATCCAAGAGAATCATTTACCGGAAAATTTACTCACTTCCAAGTTTGACCAAATCCTAGAGAAAGCGACCGAAATAGTTATACATTTTACCTATCCCAACTATTTTGAGGCAGGTAGCAATGAATATTGTACATCTGCTTTCAATGATTCGTGGATGAAAACGAAAAATGTATTAGAGAAAAACTTCAAGAAATATGCTGAGATGTTCCCCAATAATCAAGAATTAGCGTGGATGGCAACTCGTGGTGGACAAGGACATGCACCAAGCGCAGGAATAAAAGTTTTCGAGAACTCCGGACACTATATTCTACGAAATGGATGGGATAAAACTTCCACTATGCTAATACATAGTAATAACTATTCAAATGAAAAGATGGATATATGGAGTCACAATCAACCGGATAACGGAACATTTGAATTATATCATAATGGGCGTAACTTTTTCCCTGATTCCGGAGTATCTTCTTATGGAGGTAGTGGAACTCCTAATAATATTCGCAGTTGGTTCCGTCAAACAAAATCTCATAACACAATGATTCTAAGCGATAAAGAAACAGAAGACAATGATGAACCTAATGCAAAAAGATATGGAGATGAAGATATAAAAAACACCTTAGGTAAATTAATCCGTAAAGGAGAAACTAACCAATATCAATTTGTAGCCACAGAGAATCAAGGATATGCCAACTTTACTCATAGACGTTCTATATTCTTTGTCACGCCTAAAGAAAAACCATTTTTTGTAATAGTAGATGAAGGTATAGGAAACGCAACCGGATTTAGTAAACTATATTTCCATCTCTGTGACGATAAAACAGCAGAATCTGTTTCTTTAGATATAGAAAACCACGGAGCACATACTACATTTAGTGACAATAACAACTTATTCATACGTAGTTTTGGTAATGCAGATATCACCCAAAATGAAGTCAAAGGATATATTTCCTACGACACCAAAGGTTTATTCCTTCCCCGTAAGGCTTACTCACTCGTAATGGATAAAAAAGAGAATAGTCCGGTACGATATATAACCGTAATATATCCCGTCGCAAACGAAACACCTGAAATCTCGGCCAGATTCACTGATGATGAAACATTTATTGAGGATGCAATAAAGCTCGAGGTCACAGTAAATGGTCAGAGATATGAATTAGGATACACTAAATAATCAACCTATAATAATATAACTAATACTGATATAAAATGAGTCTAAGAAAATTAACATTTAGTTTTTTGGCGATTCTAATAGTTACAGTTTCACCGCTGTTCTATGTTTCTTGTTCTGATACAGAAACAACAGACTCGTCCAACTTCGCACTTTATTATACAGGATTGACCAACATAGCTCCATCTATGACCGGAACAATCAGTAAACCTACATATAAAGGTAGTGCCCCTTCTGATTTTACAATTACCGGTATCACACTTAACAATGAAGTGTATACAGGAAATTGTTTTCAGATTGATTCTGAAACAGGAGTAATTTCTGTGCAAAACACAGAAAATGCAGCTAAAGGACGCTACAAAATTTCCATCTCTTGCATATCCGGAGGGACTCGATATGAATATAAAGATATTGTAATTGTTAAATTATTAGCATCCGCTCCTAAAAACGTAATAGTCACTCCCAAGCTAATACAGGCTGATTACGGGGATATCATTAACAAAAATAGTGAAATTGATATGCCCATAGCAAAAATAACAACAACTGGTGAAGAACATATTTCCATCAGTTCATACACTGTTTCTGATGTATTCAAAATCACCAATGAGAATACAGAAGAAGAACCTATTTACGAATTAGTGACAACAGAAGGTGTTAAAGAATGTTTCAGTATCTCCCAAGAAGGAGAATTTACTATTGTACAAGATGAAAAATCAGGAATCTTAGAGCCAGGCACCTTATATGCGGTTAGTATTTTATTATCAACCCGTACAGATGAATATTTATTGGATGAAAAAAATAGTATTAACATTAAAGTAACATCTAAGCCACTTAATTTTTCCTATGACCCCGCTGAAGGAGAGTTAGAAGAAGAAAGTACAGCTACACCAGAAGGAACAACTTTCGAATCGGTACTTCCAACGTATCAAGGAGCTACAGATGGATTAAAATATAGTATTTACGCAATTGAACCTGCCATCGAACAAGAAATAATTAAAATTAATGAAAATACAGGTAAACTATATGTAGAAGCTGGGCACGGATTACAAAAAGGAACAACCTATAAGATCAGTGTTTGTGCAAGAAATATGTACAATGAAGAAGGAGAGGTAGGAACAGTTATTGAAAACGCCTATTCTTTAAAAATAGTAGCATTTATTGCAAAATTCGATCAATTTTATTACGAAAATGAAACAAATACAATTGAAAGAATGGAGCTTAGTCCTTCATATACCATAGAGCCAACTATAGTAGGTGGAGGTGAAAATATTAAATATACACTTATTGAATGTGAACCAGAGTTACAAAAAAACATTGAATTTAATACAACAACAGGTGCTATCACTATGAAAGAGGGAAATAAACTAGTGATAAATGATGAAGGTAAAGACTCTTATACAATGAAAGTCAAAGTTGCTAATTCAAAATATGAAAAAGAAGCCAATATAACTTTCAAACTAACTCAAAATGAAGATAGGATTACATACATTCATTGTGGTAATAATTTAGATACGAACGGTAATGCATTACCGGGAATTCAATACGAAAATCAATTTAGATTCAATAGTGAAGATGATATGAATAGAACCTTCACTATAAAAACCAATGCTTATTCCACTGCTAAGATTACATTTAAATACGAAAAACTTTCTACATCAGTAACTGCAAATATCACCAATAATGAAATTACATTCTCTGGTTGGAAAGGAGATGCAGCAACATCCAATATCGGAATTATTACTGCAACTGTAAATGATAAGACAGAACTTAAGGTCCCTGTTTTCTTCCATTTCAACAATTGGACAAAATACAATCAAGATAATGTCAAAATCGAATATTATCCCTTTGTATTACATGTTAATCCACATAAAGGAGGAATATCAACATCTCCTAAAATAATCCTTAAAGGAAAATCTGACAGTGAACTTTCAGGTGATGTGCGTAAAAAATTCTTATTAGACTACCGTAGAAACTTCAACTACTACAATTTTGGAGGTAATCATACTAATGGTGTACCTTATGACCAAAAAAATCCAGATAAAATTTCACCATTCATGGCTCATTTATGGGAGACTTGTGGACAAAAAAATAATGCAAACAAACCACCGATGGCATTCTTCACAAACAGTGGATACAAAGATAACAGCTCTCAATCCTTAGGTTATGTAATTAATTACAATCCGAATACTATAGAATACAAAAACCATGAACATTCAGTGAATATCATTAAAGATATGTGGAAAGATAGCGAGGGATATGCTAATGGATTTATAGCAGCAGAAATGACTTTTTGTACTGATGGTATAATAGGAAATGTCAACAGTGGAGGTAAAGTAACACCACTAATCATCTGGTTTGATGAAAATTACGAAGAGTAAAACGAATAATCTAATAATTATGCACAATATAATAACCAATACAATTAGCCATAGAGGGTTCATCACCCTCTTGGCACTGGTCATGTCAATCAGTCTGTATGCCCAGAATTTAGTTAAAGGAACAGTTGTTGACGAAACAGATCTTCCGTTAATTGGAGCAACTGTTTTAATAAAAGGAAATAGCGGAGGAACAATTACTGATATTGATGGCAATTATTCTATCAATGCCAAAAAAGGAAGCACCATTGTGGTTTCCTATATCGGATATAAAACACAGGAAGTGAAATATACCGGACAGCAAAAAGTAAACATAAAAATGATACCTGACAATCAAGCATTAGACGAGGTAGTAGTAGTAGGTTACGGTTCTATGAAACGCAGCGACTTGACCGGTTCAGTTGCTTCGGTAGCCGCAAAAGACGTTGTAGGTTTTCAAAGCAGTTCTGTCATTGGAGCTTTAGGAGGCCAAATTGCCGGTGTACAAATTACTCAATCCGATGGTGGCCCCGGATCAGGTTTCAACATCAACATTCGTGGTGTCGGTACTATGACGGGAGACGCTTCCCCCCTGTTCATTGTTGACGGATTTGAAGTAGACAACATTGATAACATTGCCAACTCGGACATTGAGTCTATGGAATTTTTAAAAGACGCCTCTTCTTCAGCAATTTATGGTGCCCGTGCTGCCAATGGTGTTGTTATGATTACTACCAAATCCGGAAAAAGCGGACGGCCAACAGTTACATACAACGGTTCCGCCAGTTATCGTAAGATCACTAAAAAATTAGATCTTCTCAGCCCTTATGAGTTTGTAAAATTGCAAGGAGAAATTAACGAAAAATATCCGGATACATATTATAAAGAAGGAAATGATGACAATGGCATTCCATACCGTTATCAATCATTAGAGGATTATATTGGTCAAAGTGGAGTAGACTGGCAGGATGAAACATTTAATCCCACTTGGTCACAAGATCACAACCTTTCAATCACAGGTGGAGACGAAAAGACCACATATTCTCTTTTATTCACACGTTATAACGAAAATGGTATTTTCAATAACAGTGGATTTGACAGGACAACAGCCAAATTCCGCTTAAAGCAAAAGCTTACCAAAAAAATATCATTTGATGCAACTATAAATTATGCGCAAACAAATAGAAAAGGAATTGGAACAACTGCGGATAGCGGACGCTTTAATATGCTGGCACAAATTTTAAGCGCACGTCCTACAGGTGGGCTTAAATTAACAGATGAAGAATTGCTGGCATCTGCAATCGATCCTGTAATGTTGGAAGATGGAAGCAGTCTGGCACAAGTAAATCCTGTAAAACAGACAGAGTCTGTAACCAATAAAAAAAGAGCGGAAATGTGGTCTGCCAATGTCTCTCTGACTTGGGAAATTATTAAAGGATTGACTTTCAGAACAGCAGCAACTTATAATACCACAAACAATCGCATTGACAAATTCTATAAAGAGGGTTCAAAAGAAGCATTCCGTAATGGTCAAAAGCCTTACGGAGACACCCAAATGGGACGTGATTTACGTTGGACCAATTCAAACCAGTTAACTTGGAAACAAAAAATCAACAAAAAGAACAGCTATGATATCATGTTAGGACATGAAATATCTTATCGTAGCAATGAATATTTGTTAGGGCAGGCAATGGACTTTCCTGTTGACTATTTAGGTAACAACAATTTAGGGTTGGGAGCTACCCCAAGTAAAGTCGTCACAGACTTTGGTGACAAAAAGTTGTTGTCTTTCTTTGCACGTGGTAATTACAACTATGACAATCGTTACTTATTGACGGCCACGGTACGTGCCGATGGTTCTACTGTATTCTCAAAGAAAAACAAATGGGGATTCTTCCCTTCATTCTCGGCAGCGTGGCGTGTCTCAGAAGAAGCCTTTATGAAAGATATTTCATGGTTGTCTAATTTTAAGGTTCGTTTGGGATGGGGTATCGTTGGTAACGACCGAATCTCTAATTATCTCTCACTTGATTTATATCAAAATAATAGATATGGTATCGGTAACAGTTTAGTAACTGTACTTACCCCTAAACAAATTAAAAATCAAAATTTGAAATGGGAAGGCTCGTCCAGTGTCAATTTAGGAGTAGATTTAGGCTTCTTTGACAGCCGTTTAAACTTCACTGCTGATTTCTTCATCAAAAACACAAAAGACTTGTTGTTAGCTCAAGAATTAGCACATGTTACCGGACATAGTACCCAATACCAAAATATTGGTAAAATACAGAATCGCGGTATAGAGTTAAATCTTAGCAGTACTAACATTCAGACGAAATCATTCACATGGAGTACCAATTTCAATATTTCATTTATTCGTAATGAACTGAAATCATTAGAGTCCGGTGCTAATTATAAAACAACCCGTTCCGGTTTCGACGGTAACTTCACCCAAGATGACTACATAGCTATGGTGGGTTCATCATTAGGCTTGATTTACGGGTATGAATTTGATGGTATCTACCAAAGTTCTGACTTTTACATAGATGGGTATACAGACGCGAACAATCCTAAATATATTTTAAAGGAAGGAGTAGTAAATAATACTCGCTATACTGATGCAGATGGTTTACGTCCTGGCGTTGTAAAATATAAAGATCAGAATGGTGATGGCATTATTACTTCAGAAGACCGTACAGTAATAGGTAACGCACTTCCTAAATGGTATGGTGGTATTACAAATACATTCAACTATAGAGGAATAGATTTAAGTTTCATGTTCCAGTTCAATTATGGGAATGACATCTATAATGCTACACGTTTGTATGCCACACAAACTAGAAATGGCCGTAGAAACATGATGGCAGAAGTAGCCGATCGTTGGAGTGAAACAAATGCATCTAATAAAGTACCTTCGGTTAAAGGTTATATAACAAATGATGTATATTCTCGTTTTGTAGAAGATGGTTCCTTCTTACGTTTGAAGAATGTTACTCTCGGATACACGTTACCGCATAAATGGACTAAGAAATTTTATGTATCTAAATTACGTGTTTACGCCAGTGGACAAAATCTATTCTGCATCAATGGATACAGTGGATATGATCCGGAAGTTAGTACGGCAGGAAGTAATCCTATGACACCAGGTTTAGACTGGGGTGCTTATCCTAAGAGTAGAGTATTTACATTCGGTATTGATCTTCAATTCTAATAAAGAACGCAATGAAAAAGATATTTTATTATATATTATTGTCAGCGATGTGCATACTTCCTTTCTCATGCTCGCTTGACGAAGAATCTCGGACAGAGATTGATAAAAATAGATTCATGAAAAACGCCTTAGAAGCGGAAACTGTATTGTTAGGCGTTTATCAAAGTTTAGTGAGTGATGCCATGTATGGCTATCACCTCTCAATTCTGTTCAATCTGGCAACAGATTGTGAACAAGTAGAAGGAAGTACTACTGAAAATTACCGTATCATTCCTTCCAATGCTTTTAATGCAAGCCAAGCAGAAATACAACAAACATGGGCTGCTTTATATAAAGCTATTTATAATGCGAATGATTTCATGGAGATTCTTCAACAACGGATGAACGATTTCAATGAAACCGACAAGCAATTGGCTTATATTTACATAGCCGAGGCAAGAGCTATTCGTGGTATGTGCTATTTCGAGTTAGTACGCAGATTTGGTAATGTGCCATTAATGACTAATACAGCAATGTCCGAACAAGCTCCAAGTACTTTCGTTCAGGAAAAACCTGAAACTATTTATAAATTTATTGAAGAAGACTTGTTATATGCTATACAAACACTTCCTTATGCAATAGACGATACAAATCGCCAAAGCAATAAATACCGTATGTCCAAGGGAGCTGCTTTAGGCCTATTAACCAAAGTCTATGCCACATGGGCCGGATATCCGGTTAAAGATCACACTAAATGGGCAGAGGCAGCCAAAACTGCGAAGGTGCTGGTCGAATCACAAAAACATGATTTGTTAAATGACTTTAAACAATTATGGGAAAATACTTGTAATGGTGTTTGGGATCCTACTGAAAGTTTAATTGAAATCAGTTTCTACAGTCCGACAGCATCCGGAGGCGCCAGTGACCCGTGCGGACGCATTGGAAAATGGAATGGAGTAAAAACGACAATGCTTGCAGGAGAACGTGGAAGTTGCGCAGGTAATGTTAAGGTTATTCATCCTTTCGTTCTGAAATGGAGAGAAAAGGACTTGACAGACGGTGAGGTATATAATCCGGAAACCGTTAAAGACAAACGCCTGAACCTTTCAGTAGCAAATTACCAATATAGTCCAAACAAAGTTTTATATGCTAAAGGTAAAAGTGATACTGATAAAAAAGCATTGGAAAATGATGCAGATAGTAAATTAAAGAACAAAGAAAAACAAAACTACACCCCCGCCAAATGGGACATTGAAAAATACGTAAAGAATAAATTAATCAATAATGACAAATCAAATGTCAACTGGTATTTCTTACGTTATGCTGATGTATTACTGCTATATGCAGAAGCTCTCAACGAATGGAAGCAAGGCCCGACTAAAGAGGCATACGATGCTATAAACAAAGTACGTGAACGTGCCTATGGAAACAACAAATATAATTTAAAGAACTTATCTTACGAAGACTTCCGCAAAGCTATTCAAGACGAACGCGCTTATGAACTTGCATTCGAAGGACACCGCCGTATGGACTTAGTACGTTGGGACATCTACTATAAAACTGTTAAAGAAACATCCAATGCAATCACAGAGTGGTTCTTTGATGATAATATGGCCAAAAACAAAGCATATAATACCGCAGGAAGATATACAGTGTTTGGCAAACATGAACTTTATCCTATCCCACAACGTGATATGGACTTATGTGAACAGTTTGTACAAAATCCTAAATGGAACTGATCCCAATTCTCTCCAATATGCCTGATTATAGGGCATATTGGAGAATATTAAAACCTTTTTCAACAAAATCTAAATTTGAAAAGCCTTAATTGAATGTCTTTTCGACAATCTTGTAACGCGAAATTAGAGCTTTCACCTACTTTTGCATCAGTTACAAAACTTCTAAAAACAATCACTTAAAATGAATAACATGAAAAAGAAACTCGTTCTCTTTGCTTCGGTTACAATTGCGCTTGCATCGTGCCAAACAGCCCCTAAGGAAGACTACAGTTGGATAAAAAAAGGACTGGATGTAGCTTCTGCACAATTACAGCTTTCCGCAGAGGAAATTAATGGCACAGGTATGTTGCCGCGTTCTATCCGCACAGGCTATGACATGGCGTTTCTTTGCCGTCAATTAGAAAGAGACTCACTGACTTTCAAAGACTCACTTCGCGCACAACCGACTGCAGAGCAATTAGGTAAACGCCGTCTCTGTGGCGTTTATGACTGGACAAGCGGTTTCTTTCCTGGTTCTTTATGGTACGCATACGAACTGACAGGAAACGATACTCTGAAAGCACAAGCCATTCAATATACAAATCTCTTGAATCCTGTACGCTATTACAAAGGCACACACGATTTAGGCTTCATGATCAATTGCAGTTATGGCAATGCTGAACGTCTGGCCCCTAACGATACTATCGCAGCTGTGATGAAAGAAACTGCCGACAACCTCTGCGGACGTTTCAACGATTCTATCGCCGCTATCCGTTCATGGGATTTCGGAACATGGAACTTCCCGGTTATCATCGACAACATGATGAACCTCGACCTTCTGTTTAACGTAGCAAAAGCAACAGGTGACAACAAATATAAAGATATTGCCGTTAAACACGCCATGACTACCATGAACAACCATTTCCGTCCGGATTATACTTGCTGGCATGTAGTGAGCTACAACAACGACGGAACAGTAGAACGCAAACAGACTCATCAAGGCAAGAACGATGATTCTTCATGGGCACGCGGCCAGGCATGGGCTGTATATGGTTACACAGCTTGCTACCGTGAAACAAACGACACTACTTTCTTGAACTTTGCAGTGAAAGTAGCCAACATGATAATGGATCGTGTGAAGACTGACGACGCTATTCCTTATTGGGACTATGACGCTCCTGTGACAGAAGAGACTCCGCGTGATGCATCCGCCGCCGCTGTTACTGCTTCTGCATTAATCGAGTTGAGCACTATGGTTCCCGACGGACAGAAATATCTGGATTACGCAAGAAAAGATTCTGAAGAGTTTGTCAAGCGATGCATACCTTGCAAAAGTTGGCGACAATCAAGGATTTATCCTATTGCACTCTGTCGGCTCATTACCTAACGGTTCTGAAATAGACACTCCACTGAACTATGCCGACTACTACTATCTGGAAGCATTGAAGAGATTCATGGAGTTGAAGAAGTTGAGAATTGAGAATGGAGAGTTGAGAGTGATTCAATAATATAAGAGTAAGAATCCAATAGTAAATTTTAAAATCGTAAAGTATATCATGAATAAAACTTTAAAATATATCGTCCTACTGACATTTGCATGTCTCGTAGGCAAAGGTTATGCCCAAGAGTTGAAAAGCGAAGTATTTTCACTTCTCAATCTGGACTATCCGGGACTGGAAAAAGTGAAAGCACTTCATCAGGAAGGTAAAAATGCGGATGCAGCCAAAGCTTTGCTTGATTACTATCGCGCACGTACAAACGTAAAAACTCCGGATATCAATCTGAACAAAATCACTATCGGTAAAGAAGAACAGAAATGGGCAGACGACGCGCTGCAACATACTTTCTTTGTACACAAAGGTTATCAACCTTCTTATAATTATGGAGAAGACATCAACTGGCAATATTGGCCGGTGAAAGATAACGAACTCCGTTGGCAGTTGCACCGTCACAAATGGTTCACTCCGATGGGTAAGGCTTACCGTGTATCCGGTGATGAGAAATATGCCAAAGAATGGGCTCATCAGTACATCGACTGGATAAAAAAGAATCCGTTGGTGAAGATGGATAAAAAAGAATATGAAATGTTGAGTGACAGCAAACTTAAAGGTGAAGTGGAAAACGTACGTTTTGCATGGCGTCCGTTGGAAGTGAGCAACCGTCTGCAAGATCAAACCTCACAATTCCAGCTGTTCCTCCCCTCTCCTTCCTTCACTCCAGATTTCCTAACTGAGTTCTTGGTGAACTATCACAAACACGCTGTACATATTTTGGGTAATTACTCAGATCAAGGTAACCACTTGTTGTTTGAAGCTCAGCGTATGATTTATGCCGGTGCTTTCTTCCCTGAATTCAAGGACGCTCCGGCATGGAGAAAGAGCGGCATTGATATCCTGAACCGTGAAATTCATGTACAGGTATATGAAGATGGGGGACAATTCGAGCTTGACCCGCATTATCATCTTGCCGCAATCAATATCTTCTGTAAAGCACTAGGTATCGCAGACGCAAACGGATTCCGCAAAGAATTCCCACAAGACTATTTGGATACTATCGAAAGCATGATTATGTTCTATGCAAACATCTCCTTTCCCGACTACACAAATCCGTGTTTCAGTGACGCAAAACTGACAACAAAGAAGGAAGTGGTGAAGAACTACAAATCATGGAGCAAATTATTCCCGAAAAACCAGGCTATCAAATACTTCGCAACAGAAGGTAAAGAAGGTGCATTGCCGGATTATATGTCTAAAGGATTCTTGAAATCAGGTTTCTTCGTATTCCGCAACTCTTGGGGAACGGACGCTACTCAAATGGTGGTAAAAGCCGGTCCGAAAGCTTTCTGGCACTGCCAACCGGACAACGGTACATTCGAACTATGGTTCAATGGCAAAAATCTGTTCCCGGATTCAGGTTCGTATGTGTATGCAGGCGAAGGTGAAGTAATGGAACAACGCAATTGGCACCGTCAGACTTGTGTTCACAACACTGTGACTCTGAACAACAAAAATCTGGATACAACAGAATCTGTAACTAAGTTATGGCAGCCGGAAGGAACAATCCAGACGTTGGTGACTGAAAACCCAAGCTACAAAAACTTGAAGCACCGTCGTTCCGTTTTCTTCGTCGACAACACATACTTTGTAATTGTAGACGAATTGGCAGGCAGCGCCAAAGGTTCCATCAACCTTCATTATCAAATGCCGAAGGGAGAAATCGCAAACAGTCGCGAAGACATGACATTCCTTACTCAGTTCGAGGATGGAAGCAACATGAAACTGCAATGTTTCGGTCCTATCGGCATGACTATGAAAAAAGAACCGGGATGGTGTTCTACAGCTTACCGCAAACGTTACAAACGTATGAATGTATCATTCAACGTGAAGAAAGACGGCGAAGAAGCTGTACGTTATATCACTGTGATCTATCCGGTAAAGAAAAGCGCAGATGCCCCTAAATTTGACGCTAAATTCAAGAACAAAGCGTTCGATGAAAATGGTCTGGAAGTAGAAGTGAAAGTAAACGGAAAGAAACAGTCACTAAAATACAAAATATAGTAATTGATGAAAACCCCCTCTACCCTATTCCTCCCGTTGGCTGCATTAAGCCTTGCTTCATGCGGTGGTCAAAAGAAGGAAGAAGCCAAACAGCCGAACATCATTTTCATGATGACGGATGACCATACCACTCAGGCAATGTCATGCTATGGAGGAAATCTGATCCAGACTCCTAACATGGACCGGATTGCCAACGAAGGTATCCGTTTCGATAATTGTTATGCTGTCAACGCTCTCTCCGGTCCTTCACGTGCTTGTATCCTGACCGGTAAGTTCAGTCACGAGAACGGCTTTACCGATAATGCCAGCACTTTCAACGGTGACCAGCAGACATTTCCAAAGCTTCTTCAACAAGCCGGATATCAGACTGCCATGATCGGCAAGTGGCACCTTATCAGTGAGCCGCAAGGTTTCGACCATTGGAGCATCCTTAGCGGTCAGCATGAACAAGGCGACTATTACGATCCTGACTTCTGGGAAGACGGTAAACATATCGTTGAAAAAGGATATGCAACAGACATTATCACAGATAAAGCCATCAAATTCCTCGAAGGCCGCGACAAGAGCAAACCGTTCTGCATGATGTATCATCAGAAAGCACCGCACCGCAACTGGATGCCTGCTCCCCGCTATCTGGGTATCTTCAACAATACTACCTTTCCCGAACCTGCCAACTTGTTCGACGACTACGAAGGACGTGGAAGAGCGGCTCGTGAACAGGATATGTCTATCGAACACACTTTGACTGACGACTGGGATCTCAAACTGCTGACTCGTGAAGAAATGCTGAAAGATACTACCAACCGTCTTTACAGTGTGTACAAACGTATGCCTGCAGAAGTACAGGACAAATGGGATTCTGTGTATGCACAACGTATCGCAGAATATCGTAAGGGCGACTTGAAAGGCAAAGAGTTGATCAGTTGGAAATACCAACAGTATATGCGCGATTATCTGGCTACCACATTGGCAGTAGACGAGAACATCGGTCGCCTGATGAATTATCTCGAAAATATTGGTGAGCTGGACAATACAATTATTGTCTATACCTCCGATCAAGGCTTCTTCCTCGGTGAACATGGCTGGTTCGACAAACGCTTCATGTATGAAGAATGCCAGCGTATGCCGCTTATCATCCGTTATCCGAAGGCAATCAAAGCAGGAAGCGTAAGCAATGCGATCAGCATGAATGTTGACTTTGCCCCTACTTTCCTCGACTTTGCCGGAGTGGAAATACCATCGGATATTCAAGGTGCCTCGCTGAAACCGATATTGGTGAACGAAGGCAAAACTCCTGCCGACTGGCGAAAAGCAGCTTATTATCATTATTATGAATATCCTGCGGAGCACTCTGTAAAACGCCATTACGGTATCCGTACCCAAGATTTCAAACTGATTCATTTCTACAACGACATTGATGAATGGGAAATGTACGACATGAAAGCCGACCCCAGAGAAATGAATAATGTTTTCGGCAAACCGGAATATGCAGAAAAACAAAAGGAACTGATGCAACTTCTTGAGGAGACTCAAAAACAGTACAAAGACACCGATCCTGATGAGAAAGAGAAAGTTCTTTTCAAAGGGGATCGCCGACTAATGAAAAACAGATAAACTAATTACTAAAACCATGGATAGAAGAAAGTTCTTAAAAAACACAGGCTGGTCTTTCCTCGGATTGGCAGCTTCGGGCAGCTTATTGGGTGCTTGTGCACCGGGCAGCAAAGATGCAAAGAAAATCATGCCATCGGCAAGCGACCTCAAAATGTATTGGGGAGACTTACATAACCACTGTAACATCACATACGGACACGGCGATATGCGCGACGCTTTTGAAGCAGCAAAAGGACAATTGGATTTTGTCAGCGTCACCCCCCATGCCATGTGGCCGGATATTCCCGGAGCTGACGATCCTCGTCTGAAATGGGTAATCGATTATCATACAGGTGCTTTCAAACGTTTGCGTGAAGGTGGTTACGAGAAATATGTAGCCATGACAAACGAATACAATAAAGAAGGTGAATTCCTCGCTTTTATCGGCTACGAAGCTCACAGCATGGAACATGGTGACCATGTGGCATTGAACTATGACCTGGATGCACCGCTTGTTGAATGTACTTCTATTGAGGACTGGAAACAAAAAGCCAAAGGACATAAAGTATTTATCACTCCGCACCACATGGGTTATCAAGGTGGTTATCGTGGCTACAACTGGAAATGTTTCACCGAAGGAGATCAGACTCCGTTCGTAGAGATGTATTCCCGTCACGGTCTGGCGGAAAGTGATCAGGGAGATTATCCGTATCTGCATGATATGGGACCTCGCCAATGGGAAGGAACCATTCAATACGGTCTTGAGTTAGGCAATAAGTTCGGTATCATGGCTTCTACCGACCAGCATTCCGGTTATCCGGGAAGTTACGGAGACGGACGCATCGGAGTGCTTGCTCCATCGTTAACCCGTGATGCAATCTGGGACGCACTCCGTACCCGCCACGTATGCGCCGCAACAGGTGATAAGATTCTTATCGATTTCCGGTTGAATGACGCCTTTATGGGAGATGTAGTTCGCGGAAACAGCCGACGCATCTATGTGAATGTAACCGGTGAAAGCTGTATCGACTATGTAGATATTATAAAGAACGGTCAGATTCTGGCCCGCATGAACGGTCCGTTGACTCCGGTTGCTCCGGAAGGTGACACGGTACGTTGCAAAGTGAAGATGGATTTCGGTTGGAACCGCGAAGAACAATATGTACACTGGCAGGGTAAACTGTCTTTGGATAAAGGAAAATTGCACGGTGTAACTCCTTGCTTCCGTGGTGCGGCCTTCACTTCTCCGCAAGAAGGTGAAACAGAATTCCACACACACGTCAACCGCATCGTTTCCGTGAACGACAAGGAAACCGAACTGGATATGTACAGCAGCAAGAATCCGAATACTACCACAGCGGCTATGCAGGCTGTAATACTTGATGTGGAAATGCCGAAAGACGGTAAGATTATCGCAGAATTCAATGGCAAGAAGTTTGAACATACATTAGGTGAACTGCTTGAAGGTTCACGTTCACACTTTATGATCGGCTGGTTGAGCGAAGCGATCCTCTTCAACCGCGCTATGCCGGAAAGTTGCTTCACGGTAGAACATTACATGGAGGATAAAGAGCCTCAACGTGATACGGATTATTACTATGTACGCGCCCGTCAACGCGACGGACAATGGGCGTGGAGTTCACCGATCTGGGCAGAAAGAGTGTAAATCAAGTATTAAAATGATATGGAAAAAGAATACGCTATAGGAATTGACCTTGGCGGAACTTCAGTGAAATACGCCCTTATTGATAATGAAGGCGTATTTCATTTTCAAGGGAAGTTGCCGTCGAAAGCCGATGTATCGGCAGAAGCGGTCATCGGACAGTTGGTTGCCGCCATTAATGAAGTGAAGGCTTTTGCAAAAGAACAGGATTATAAGATTAACGGTATAGGAATCGGAACACCGGGTATCGTAGATTGTACGAACCGGATCGTTCTGGGAGGTGCGGAGAACATCAAGGGATGGGAAAACCTATGTTTGGCAGACCGCATTGAAGCAGAAACCGGCATTCCGGTTTTATTGGGAAATGACGCTAACCTGATGGGACTAGGTGAAACTATGTACGGGGCAGGCAAAGGAGCGACTCATGTTGTTTTCTTAACGGTAGGAACCGGTATCGGCGGTGCAGTTGTTATCGACGGTAAATTATTCAACGGTTTTGCCAATCGGGGAACGGAATTAGGGCACGTACCCTTAATAGCCAATGGAGAGCCCTGCGCTTGTGGTTCTGTCGGCTGTCTGGAGCACTATGCTTCTACTTCCGCTCTCGTACGACGTTTCAGTAAACGAATAGCAGAAGCCGGTATCTCCTACCCGGGCGAAGAAATCAACGGTGAATTGATTGTGCGTCTTTACAAACAAGGCGATAAGATTGCCACCGAATCACTGAAAGAACATTGCGATTTTCTGGGACACGGTATTGCCGGATTCATCAATACGTTCAGCCCTCAGAAGATTGTGATCGGCGGAGGCCTTTCCGAAGCCGGTGATTTTTATATCCGGAAGGTAAGTGAAAAAGCACACCGTCATGCTATCTCCGACTGTGCCGTGAATACGGAAATCATGGCTGCCGCATTAGGCAATAAGGCAGGAAGTATCGGGGCCGCTTCCCTCTTCTTTAATGGAAAGTTAAAAGTTGAATAAACTCTCGACTTCCAATTGTCAACTTTCAACTTATTCAAAATTATGAAAAGAAATATAGGAATGCTGGTGCTGATAATGGCGTTTTGGTTCACAATCTCGTTTATCACTAATATTCTGGGACCACTTATTCCGGACATCATTCACAACTTCAATTTAAATGACCTGGCAATGGCGGGTTTTATCCCGACCTCTTTCTTTCTGGCTTATGCCATCATGTCCATTCCCGCCGGGTTACTGATCGACCGTTTCGGTGAAAAGCCGGTATTGTTCGGCGGATTCCTAATGCCGTTTATCGGAACGATTCTGTTTGCTTGTATGCATACCTATCCGATGTTGCTGGCTTCTTCCTTCATCATCGGCTTGGGGATGGCTATGCTGCAAACGGTACTGAATCCGCTTCAACGTACTGTGGGAGGGGAAGAGAACTATGCGTTTGTTGCCGAACTGGCGCAATTTATGTTTGGAATCGCTTCTTTCCTGAGTCCTTTAGTGTATACTTATCTGATTCGCGAACTTGATCCGGCAACGTACACAGCCGGAAAAGGATTCTTCATTGATTTATTGGCAGACGTCACCCCGCGGGAAATGCCTTGGGTATCGCTTTATTGGGTATTCGCCTTAATTCTGTTGGTCATGTTGATTGCCGTCAGTCTCTCCCGTTTCCCGAAAATTGAATTGAAAGAAGACGAGAAAAGCGGATCAAAGGATTCCTATCTGGCTTTATTCAAACAAAAGTATGTATGGCTGTTCTTTCTGGGAATCTTCTGTTATGTCAGCACAGAGCAGGGCACTTCTATCTTTATGAGTACATTCCTCGAACAGTATCATGGAGTCAACCCTCAAACAGATGGCGCGCAAGCCGTTAGTTATTTTTGGGGATTGATGACGGCCGGTTGTCTGGTCGGAATGTTGCTGCTGAAGTTGATTGACAGCAAACGATTGTTACAGATTTCGGGAGTATTGACGATTGTGTTGTTGCTTTCCGCTTTATTCGGAAGCAAGGGAATTGCTTTGATTGCTTTCCCTGCCGTAGGATTCAGCATTTCAATGATGTACTCCATCGTGTTCTCTCTGGCCTTGAATTCCGCCTCACAACATCATGGCTCCTTTGCCGGTATTTTATGTTCCGCAATCGTAGGCGGAGCAGGCGGTCCGATGATTGTCAGCACGATAGCCGATGCTACGTCGCTGAGAACAGGTATGTTGTTTATCCTGGTCTTTGTAGGATACATCACGTTCATCGGCTTTTGGGCTCGCCCGTTGATTAACAATAAGACAGTGAAACTGAAAAAACTGTTTAAAAAAGCATGATTATGAAACAACGAAGCTATATTCTCCTTTTGTTTTCCATCCTGTTATCCGCAAACGGATATGCCCAGAAAGGTATTATGCGCCTTAGCCAACAGACATTGATGCATGAGGTACGCGAAACTCCTTCGCCACTGGATGGACAGCATATTGCAGTTAATCCGCCACGCTTCATGTGGCCGGATAAGTATCCGCATCTCGGCGCCGTACTCGACGGTGTGGAAGAAGAGGATTTCAAACCGGAAGTAACTTATCGTATCCGCATCGCACGTGATCCGGAGTTCAAGTCGGAAGTTATCACCGCTGAAAGGAAATGGGCATTCTTCAATCCTTTCAAATTGTTCGGGAAAGGAAAATGGTATTGGCAGCACGCATACGTTGACAAAGACGGTAAGGAGGAATGGTCGCCTGTTTACCATTTCTATGTAGACGAGCAGACGCGTACTTTCAACCCGCCTTCACAACAAGAAGTATTGGCTAAATTTCCAAAGACTCATCCCCGCATTCTGCTCGATGCGAACGACTGGGATAACATCATCGAACGGAATAAGAACAACCCGGAAGCACAGGCGTATATCACAAAGGCCAATAAATGTTTGAATCACCCGCTGAAACATTTGGAAGAGGAAATTGATACGACACAGGTTGTGAAACTGACGAACATCGTGCAATACCGTTCTGCACTGATTCGGGAAAGCCGAAAGATTGTAGACCGTGAAGAAGCGAACATTGAAGCAATGGTACGCGCTTATCTGCTGACTAAAGATGAGGTGTATTATAAGGAAGGTATCAAACGCCTTTCTGAAATTCTCTCATGGAAAAACAGCAAGTATTTTGCAGGAGATTTCAACCGTTCCACGATTCTGTCGATGAGTACTTCGGCATACGATGCATGGTATAACCTGATGAAACCGGAAGAAAAAAAACTGCTCTTGAGAACGATCCGCGATAATGGCAAGAAGTTCTATCATGAGTATGTCAATCATCTGGAAAACCGTATTGCCGACAATCATGTCTGGCAAATGACTTTCCGTATTCTGAATATGGCGGCTTTCGCAACGTACGGCGAACTTCCGATGGCTTCCACCTGGGTGGATTATTGTTACAATGAATGGGTATCTCGTCTGCCGGGACTTAATACAGACGGAGGATGGCATAATGGCGATTCTTATTTCCATGTCAATCTCCGCACGTTAATCGAAGTGTCTGCTTTCTACTCTCGTATCAGTGGATTCGATTTCTTTGCCGACCCGTGGTATAACAACAATGCACTTTATGTCATCTATCAGCAACCGCCATTCTCCAAATCTGCCGGACAGGGGAATTCTCATGAGACAAAGATGAAGCCGAACGGCACGCGTGTGGGCTACGCAGATGCACTGGCACGTGAATGTAATAATCCGTGGGCGGCAGCTTATGCACGCACGATATTGGAAAAAGAACCGGACATCATGAAGAAAACATTCTTAGGTAAATCCGGCGACTTGACTTGGTACCGCTGTACTACTAAAAAATCATTGCCGAAAGAGGAACGTTCATTGGCTGAGCTCCCTATGACAAAAGTATTCAACGAAACGGGAATAGCAACGATGCATACTTCATTGGGAGATATAGGTAAGAATGCCATGCTTTCATTCCGTTCGAGTCCTTACGGTTCCACTTCTCATGCACTGGCTAATCAGAATGCTTTCAACACGTTCTATGGTGGGAAGGCTATTTTCTACAGTAGCGGTCATCGTACCGGTTTTACGGATGATCATTGCATGTACGCCTACCGCAATACACGTGCGCACAATAGTATTCTGGTCAATGGTATGACGCAGAAGATAGGTACGGAAGGATACGGCTGGATTCCACGTTGGTATGAAGGGGAAAAGATTTCCTATATAGTGGGTGATGCGTCCAATGCGTACGGAAAAGTCACTGCTCCCATTTGGCTGAAACGCGGTGAGCTATCGGGTACTCAATATACTCCGGAAAAAGGATGGGATGAGAACAAACTGGATATGTTCCGCCGTCATATCATCCAATTAGGCAATAGTGGCGTATATGTGATTTATGACGAACTGGAGGGTAAAGAGGCTGTAACATGGAGTTATCTTTTGCATACGGTAGAACTTCCTATGGAAATGAAAGAACTTCCGAACGAAGTGCAAGTTACGGGCAAGAATAAGGCAGGCGGAGTATCTGTAGCTCACCTTTTCAGTTCGGCTAAGACAGAACAGGCTATTGCAGATACTTTCTTCTGTGCTCCGACAAACTGGAAAAATGTAACGAACGCGCAAGGGAAAGCTCTGAAATATCCTAATCACTGGCATTTCTCTTCTACAACCGTTCCATGCAAGGTTGCCCGTTTCTTAACGGTTATGGATACTCATGGAAATAATCGCCCGGATATGAAAGTAGTCCGTAACGGTAATACCGTTCAAGTCGGAGATTGGGTTATCAACTGCAATCTGGCCGAGAAAGGAAAAGCCGCTATCACTGTTACCAACAAATCTGAAAAGGTTTCTTTGAACTATGATGCAGGTAAAAAGGAAGGTGCAACAATTGTAACAGATCAGATAAAAGGCAAACAGATCAGTAAAGTACTGACGGATTATTTGCCGGACTTTGAAATATAAAAAGAATTAATTAAAAGATACAGGAGGGTGTTCGAGGACACTCTCTGTATTCTCCACGATGACAACCCAATACAATTCACGAAAACCAACGAACTAACATGTATGGATTTAAAATTTCAAAGCCCTTCACCTTTTCGCCATAACGTCCTGTTCATCGTCGTTTGCGGGTGAAGGGTCTTCCCCTCATCAGTCTTTCACCTATCATAGAATCTCGGAAACGCTTACATAGAATCGCAGAGACGCTTACTTACATCTCATCCGAATAGCGTTCCGTATGAATAGGGCGCATACTCAGCCATGTTTTACTAATAGACAACTTCTTCTTCCCTATAGCCAAACTTCTCTTCATCAGTAACTAAATCTCGGTTTGACTAGTCGCAATCTATAAACGAAGCCTTTGATTATAAAAACGAAGGTTGCATTTATATAAATGAAGCCTTTGTTTTTATAAACGCAATCTTCGTTTATAGTTTCATTGCCGCAAAACGGAAGTTTAGATATAATCATAAGGAAGTTAGGATATAAGAGAACACAAGTTTTACTACAATAAAAAGCATTCAAAGCTACGCACAACGGGAGCAGTTTCAAACTTTATTAAATATATTCCTATATTAAATATATTCATTACCTTTGCAATCATAGCCAACATAATCATCTCATACAATTATAGATATAACAATGAAAAAAATAGGAGCACATGTAAGTGCATCCGGCGGGGTAGAGCTTGCCCCTGTCAATGCGCATGAAATAGGAGCAAACGCGTTTGCTTTGTTCACCAAGAATCAACGCCAATGGGTAAGCAAACCATTGACGGAAGAAAGTATCGCTCTCTTCAAAGAGAATTGTAATAAATATGGTTTCCAACCGGAATACATCTTGCCTCACGACAGCTATCTCATCAATTTGGGACATCCGGAAGAAGAAGGACTTGCCAAAAGCCGTGCCGCTTTTCTGGACGAGATGCAACGCTGCGAACAGCTTGGCCTGAAGTTATTGAATTTTCATCCTGGAAGTTCTCTCAATAAGATATCAATCGAAGACTGTTTATCCCTTATCGCAGAAAGTATCAATCTAGCGTTAGAAAAGACAAAAGACGTGACGGCCGTTATCGAAAATACAGCCGGACAAGGCAGTAACTTGGGAAGCGAATTCTGGCAACTAAAATATATCATTGACCGGGTGGACGACAAAAGCCGGGTAGGTATTTGTCTGGACACCTGCCATACTTATACGGCCGGTTATGACCTTGTCAACGAGTACGATAAGGTCTTTGATGAATTTGACAAGGAAGTAGGTTTCGGTTATCTCCGTGGAATGCACCTGAATGATTCCAAGAAAGCATTGGGCAGCCACGTAGACCGCCACGACAGTATAGGCGAAGGCCTGATAGGAAAGGCTTTCTTTGAAAGACTGATGAAAGATCCCAGATTCGATAATATCCCACTCATACTCGAAACTCCGGATGAAAGCAAATGGGCAGAAGAAATTTCATGGCTCAGAAGCATTGAATAATCCGGTCAATAAATATTTGCCATGCTGACCAAAGGTTCATATAGTTTCTCGATATCTTGTGAATCCATTTCTATCTGAACCTGGTCACCCGGCATTAACGTTTGTCCCTTAGGCGCAAAATCTTTCTTATCCCGATGGACATTAATGATAATGCAACGTTCCGGCAGACGAAGTTCATCTACAATTTTCCCGTCTAAATAAGAACCGCTCATCACCTCAACAGACAAAGTATAGCGTGTTTCCTCCTTAAATGCGGGCGAATGAATCATATCTTCATATAAAGTCACATTAAGGGGTTTTATCTGGAGCATTTCCGTGAAATAATAAGTTAATCCTCCTACAACAATCGATGGATAGAATACTTCCAGATGTCCTGTTATCTCCGTTATCAAGACGATAGCAGTCAAAGGAGTACGGACGACTGCCACCAGAAAAGCAGACATACAAATCAACATGATATAACTAATATTCTCATAGGCAATGACTCCCTGTTGAACCATAATCAAGGCTATAATTTGCCCAAGCAGTCCGCCTGTCACTAATGTAGGAATGAAACTTCCTCCCGGCAATCCCGAAGAAAAGGAAAAAATACTAAAGACCAAGTGTAATAACATCATACCTACAATCCAGAGAATATGCATATCCGGATGCATAGCCTGCGAAAGCAAGAACTGTTCCCCTCCCCCAGTCAGATTGACTTCAGCCATAGAAATCATGAAAGCAATGAAAAGCAGATACAGCATTTTCACGTATTCCGGGTGCTTAATGGCAGGATAAATACGTTTCACCTGAAGAGTAGTTATAGAGAACAGTTTTCCGAAAACAGAAATAACAGCAGCCAGCAAAAGAAACAGTTTCACTTGCGACCAAAACGTCATGCCCGGCACTATCGCATCTATCTGGAAATAAGGATTAATCGGAAAAATCCAACTGGCAACCCCACCGGCTACTACCCCCGCCAAAAGAGTTGTAATGGCGGTTTTCGGAGCGTCAAACCGCTCTATGGACTCAATAACCAACAGCGATGAAGCCAACGGCGCAGCGAAAGCAGCCGCCAACCCGGCACCTGCCCCCGCAGACAGCAATTGTTTCCGCTCACCGGCAAGCACTCTGCCCCATTTGGAAACCAAACAGCCTACATAGGAGCCGATCTGGACGGAAGGTCCTTCACGCCCTAAAGAAAGTCCCGTACTCAATGCAAGTATTCCACCCACAAATTTAGAGACCAATTCAATCAGAGGATGTTTATATTCCACCCTCCCGTTAATGACACCTCGTGTCTGCGGAATACCTCCCCCTGTTATCAAAGGCATTTTCTTGACCAGCCAAGAAACAAATACCAGAATGCCCCACATCAATAGAAAAAGGAGGATATACCAATACCATTTGGGGTGAGAGTTGAAAAAGTCGTAACGTAGATTGAAGAAATATTGAAGCAAATAATGATAAGGGACAGCAATAAGCCCCGTCAGCAATCCAACAAAGATACTGACGAAGTAAAGCCGAGCATCAATCAATTTCAGTTTGAAAATTCGCCAACGGCCGTCATCTTTTATTTTTTCCATCAATCTAAACATACTACCACTCTTCACCGTTTTATACGCATGACATACAACAACCAAAACAGGGTAGTGGTTTCAGACAAATGAAGATTTAATTTCCATTCAGCGTCCCATCAGATTCAAGCGTAGAATAGCGTGTACCATAAAATAAGAACCCAACGCATTGTAATCCGTATCACGGATAGCGGTAGCGGTAATGGTACGTATCATTGAAACATCCTGACGGAGCATATCATATATCTTGAAACGGAGCAACAATTGTTTCCGCTTCAAGAAGGCTTTCGACAACTGACAATTCCACATCAGATTCTCCCGAGCATAACCTTCGTAGCCATAGCCGGAACGTTGGAAATAGGTAAGATCGGTATACAATTCCATTCCCCAAGGGAGATAATATTGTACTTCCGTCCCGAAACGATAATCATACGTTTCCGTACGCGTCTCTTTCACATTGTTATGCGAATTATTATAAAGCAACTCGGCACGTGCGCTGATCTCCATCTGCTTTGTCCGATATGTTAATTGCAGACGTTGACGGGCAGTAAGATGTTTCACAGTACTTTTCACGGGAGCTTCTTTATTGATAGTGGTATACCCGTTCTGATTCCGGTATTGCAGATACGAGTAGGTGCGGAATATCCAGCTTCGGTTTCTAAAAGGAGTGTTGAGGGAGAAAGAGCCCCAAGCCCGCCAATTCCCGTTCAGATTGAGTGGAGTCGTAGTCCGTACCCCCGTTTCGCTATCATACGTCACTTGATTGGTTACGCTATTAATCGTGTTTTCAACCAAAGCGGTGGCAACCATATTCCGTTGACGTTTCATATTGTAGGAATTGAAATTCAACGTAAATGTATTTATATAAGAAGGTTTCAAAGAAGGATTACCCACCCGGATGTTCAAAGGATTGGTACGATCTGTCACAGGCTGCAGATCACGTATATTGGGTTGGCGACTCTTTCCCCGATATACTATTTGCAAACGGGTGCGCTTGGAGAACTTATAACGGAAATTGACGGTAGGAGAGAAATTAAAAACAGATCTTTCCAATTGATTTTCCGGATCATCTTTCAATACGGAATGGCTCACAGACTTCTGAGGTTCAAAGTCGGCACCTATATTATAGTTATATTTCTTTCGGGAAGTGCGAACCGCAACATTAAACAAGTGATTGCTATACTGATTTTCGAAACAGTTGCTTGCCTCTTCATCATAATCGGGAGTAAATTCGTCCAGATCCTTATCCCAATTGTAAACGAAATGATCGGAATTATTCGCCCGATACTGATAACTGTAACGGAACTGAAGAAAATGCAACCAAGGTAACGGCTCTACATAGACCAGTTGCACCCGATAATTATAGCCGTCTATTTCGTCTTCTATCTTTTGATTCTGAACTTTTTCCGTATTGTTCTTAAAATAATGCGTGGTAGAAAGATTCTTTCTGTCCGTTGAAGAGGCATTACTTCCATAATCCACTTTCAAGGCTATATTTCTCCCCATCCGACTCAGTTTACGGCTGAGTTGCATCATCATCGTTACATTGTACGAAGAATTATGATTGGTTCCGGATGACTCTTTCTCATTAAGCAAAACATCATTCCCCCACCCTTGCTGGAAACTACCGTTACGTCTGTCATTCGCGGCAGTACGGTATTGGGGCCGAAAGATTAAGGTTGTAACAGAATCCATCTTCCATTCCAAAAACGCATTTGCGATCAGATTGTCATTTTTCAGGCGGTTGCGCCCCGTACTTTGCGTTATCGACTTATCTTGACGGAGAAAGTTATCGATTGTCGTACGGCTATCTTCCAGCCTGTCCGTACCTACATACTGAATATTCGAACGAAATTTAACGCGTTGCCAATCGTATGTAGCGTTAATACCTAAAGAACGGGAAGTAGTCAGTCCTTTTTGTGTACGCAGGTTACCGCTGGAGACTGCTGATTCTTTTTGCATCTCAGAGAATCCCTGATTATTCGTATTATTCAGGTTTCCGATAATAGTCAATTGGGAGTTGTCTCGAAAACGGTTCAATGTATTGGCCAGTTCATAACGGTCTTTGCTTCCATATCCACCCATAAAATTCTCCATCCAGCCGAGTTTCATATTCTTTTTCACAGACAGATCGAGAATCATTTCTTCCTCTCCGTCATCAATCCCCGTAAGACGTGCCAAATCAGACTTACGTTCATACGCTTTCAGCTTTTCCACCATTTCCACCGGGAGGTTCTTTAATGCCGCTTTCGGATCGTCGGAAAAGAACTCCTTTCCATCTACCAGAATCTTCTTCACTTCTTTTCCATGAATCAACAATTTTCCGTCCGCATCTATCTCTCCACCGGGAAGTTGTTTCACTAAATCTTCCAACATCGAACCTTCGGGAGTACGAAAAGCAGACGCATTAAAGACGGTTGTATCTTCTTCGGTTACCGCCATAGGCGCTTGTCCTACCACAACGGTTTCATCCAAAGCAATTACTTCCGGAGCTAAAGGTATATCGCCCAGATTATTTTTATGACCGCCCGCTACAGGCGATACTTCCCGATAAACCGCAGTGTATCCGATAAAAGAGACATGAAGCAACAAAGACTTATTTTTGGGAGCGGCAACGGTCAATCGGAATTTACCTTCCGCATCGGTTGCCCCTCCTACCAATAGGGAGCTATCCGATAAAGCCAAAAGCCGGACCGTAGCAAACGGTACCGGCTGATAGGTTTCCGAATCAACGACACGTCCGGAGAAACGCTTTCCACCGGACTGCGCATAAGCAGCCAAACTGATAATCAGCAAGAAGACATAACAACTAATCAAACGCCGCTGAAAAAAACAAATATGGCTGCCTATGTTCAATTTTGTGTCGATGTAGTAAAATAAAACTCTAATAATGAACCTAATCTTTATTTTTCACCTTGACGCGGAGCACGAGGCTTCTGTCCCTCATGGTGTCCTTGTCCCGGTTTACGTCCTTTTTTTCTACGGTCAAATTCTTTTTTGAATTTATTCGCATTGCTTTTCTCCTGTTGATAGATCTTCATAATCTGCTTCTGAGAAAGTATCTTGCTGAACTCGTTATAATACTTTTCACGAATATCCAACATTTTGCGACTCTGAGCAAATTGATTCTTCAACATCGCTGCTATCTCCGCATCAGTCATAGACGGCCGTTGACCTTCTCTTTTAGCATTTGCTTCCGCACCTTGTGCTTTTTCCGCTCTGGGCTTACGGTTCATCATGCGACATTCACGCAATTCGTTCAGATATTTCTCGTAGACAGGAGTAAACTTAGCTGCTGTTGCATCATCCAACATCAACGTTTTAACCATCTGATTGGTCTGCATCTGCACCATTTGTTCCTGCGTAGGACGCTGTTTCTTTTCTCTGTTATCATTGTTTTGAGCAGAAAGGCTCATCTGACTCCCCAACAGGAGAGCACCCAAAAGTACATAAATAAATTTCATCTTCATAATCTTTACGTTTTAAATAATTGATTGAGTTACTTAATTTAAAAATATATCGTTTTCAGAGAAGCTGACGAGCTCTTCCAACTCCTCATCCGACAATTCTTTAATCCACTTATCTACCACGTCCGTGCCATTACTTCTATCGACAGCCAATATCGAAGAAGGCGACTTAACGTCATTTATCTGACGCAAGGACGGAACGAATAAGAATCCGGCTAATATTGCCGCCATCGTAACAACTGCAGAAACAATCAGTTTCAAATGTGACTTCCGCCGTTGCTTTACTCCCGCACGCTCCATCACTCTCCGTTGCATATCTTCGAAAAAGCCATCAGGAGTACGGTAAGGGGTACGTTTTCCAATATCGTCAAAATCAAAATCCTTTTTCATTCTTCTATCTGTTTAATATGTATTCCTTTATTTTCTCTTTAGCATAATGGTAGTTTACTTTAAGTGTTTCCACTTTACTGTCCAAGATTCGTGCTATTTCTTCGTATTCGAGTTCATCGTAATAACGCAAGTTGAACACAAGACGTTGTTTCTCCGGTAAACTCAAAATAGCTTCCTGAAATTTCACAGCCAACTCATTCTCGTAATCAATGTAATCAGAAGCTTGCAGCTTGTTTATTAATTCCTCTTGAATCTCTTCGGAGGCAACGTTTCTTTCTTCTTTACGGTCATTCAGTAAACGCAGACTTTCATTTGTCGCGATCTGATAAATCCACGTACTCAAAGAACTTTCACTACGGAACTGGTCTAAGTGCCGGAACACGCGGATAAACACTTCTTGAAGTACGTCCTCTGCATCTTCATGGGATACAACCAGTCTACGAATATAATTGTATATCGGTTCCTGAAAAACGTCCATCAACATCTTGAATCCCCGTCCGCGATTCGAGGCACAAGTTTCTCTGATTTTATTCTCATTTATCATCGATTCTTTTTCTGAACTTTGTCTATTAGAACGCATAAAAGTGTGGAAGTTAAATACAGAATCCTGCTTTTTGCTTTTATTAACGAGTGAAGGATATGAAAGAGAATAATAATATGATAAAAAAACGTACTCCATAAGCTCTACCAAGAGCATGAAGACGTTTCGGATATCCGGATAGATTGTTAGTCTGTAAATAAAAGAAAAGACTGTTACCAGAATTTATTGTGTTCTGCACTATATTCAAAACCTGCGGCTTTTAATTGACCTACCAGCTCTTCCTTATCTACATCCATATCTTCACAAAGTTCATCAAGCGAAGAATAGCAATCCCGCAATTTCATATTGATAACGCTAAACAGCATCATCGGATCTTTAGGTAACTCCATAATATACAATCTTTTTAAACCGGACGCAAAGTTACAGTAATCTCATTGAACGGCAAAACAAATGGTATCGATATATAAAAAGAATGCAGTGATTTTAACCGATTATTCAGTTTTATTTTTATCTTTGTAAACAATATTGGGGCTATACCCAAACAATAAAAAGATACAGATATATAATAAATTCAATTATAAAACAACTTATTTATTGGATATATGTCAATATGGAGCAGACTTATAGGAATCGGAAAAGATGAGGACACCAACCATGTAATCAACAATAAAAATACATCTGTGCCATTTGATGTCATACGTTATGCCATAGTAGATGTTGAAATTGGTTTGAAAGATCATAAAATCCATGATATTGGGGCACTCCGTCATGATGGTGCAACATTTCATAAATCTTCGAAAGAAGAGCTGTTCAAATTTCTTGGTGATACAGACTATATCTGCGGACATAATATCATCCATCATGATGCAAAGTATCTGTTTACCGATAAAACATTCCACTGCTTCTTTGTCGATACACTTTATGTATCACCTTTATTATTTCCGGAACGCCCTTATCATAAGCTTGTAAAAGATGACAAACTGATCAGCGAGCAGATGAACAACCCTGTGAATGATTGCGAAAAAGCAAAAGCTCTGCTACTGGACGAAATAGCACGTTGGAATTCGCTGCCGGACGAAAAACGTACGTTATTTGCATCGTTACTAAAAGGCAAGACAGAGTTTGAAGGATTTCTTAGTATGGTAGGTGCGAAATATATCAATGAAGGAGTACCCGATCTCATAAGAAAACTTTACGTGAATAAGATCTGCCAGCATGCTGATATTGAGATGTTAACTGAACGGCGTCCATGTGAATTGGCATACGCTTTGGCTTTAATTGACACCACCGACTACCGCTCCATCACTCCCGGATGGGTACTGCACAATTATCCCGAAGTAGAATTTGTCGTAAAACTCCTGCGTCATAACAGTTGCAGCGAAAATTGCGTTTACTGTAATACGCAACTGAATGTGCTTCATAACTTGAAAACATTCTTTGGATATGAACAATTCCGTACATACGAAGGCGAACCGCTTCAAGAGCAAGCTGCCCAAGCAGCAGTAAAAGGCAAATCACTATTGGCAATATTTCCTACCGGTGGAGGAAAATCGCTTACTTTTCAATTGCCCGCACTTATGGAAGGACGTTCTGTGCACGGACTCACAATCGTCATTTCGCCACTACAATCATTGATGAAAGATCAGGTGGATAACCTTGCTGATAGAGGTATTACTGATGCGGTAACTATCAACGGATTGTTAGATCCTATCACAAGAGCACTATCAATACAAAGAGTGCAAGACGGAGAAGCTTCACTTTTGTATATATCTCCCGAAATGCTTCGTTCAAAAACCATTGAAAAGATTTTAATGGCACGCCATGTTGTGAGATTCGTAATAGACGAAGCACATTGTTTTTCTTCATGGGGACAAGATTTCAGGGTTGATTATCTCTACATAGGCAAATTTATCCGAGAATACCAACAAAACAAAAGATGTAAAAAACCAATACCCGTTTCCTGCTTCACCGCTACGGCAAAACAGAAAGTGGTACAAGACATTTGTGACTATTTCAAACAAACCTTGAATTTAGATTTAGAATTATTTGCATCAACGGCTTCAAGGACCAATCTGCGTTATTCTGTCATACATGCCGAAAATAACGATGACAAATATTTAAAACTGAGAGGACTTGTAGCAGAATCCGATTGTCCTACAATCGTTTATGTATCACGTACCAAACGTACACAAGAATTGGCTGCCAAATTGACTCGTGACGGTTATAAAGCATTGCCATTCAATGGCAAAATGGATTCTGAAGAGAAGATTGCCAATCAAGATGCATTTATGAATGACCAAGTACGCATCATCGTGGCAACATCAGCTTTCGGTATGGGGGTCGACAAGAAGGATGTCGGACTTGTGGTACATTACGACATTTCCGACTCATTGGAGAATTATGTGCAGGAAGCAGGTAGGGCTGGCCGTGATCCCAGCCTCAACGCACGTTGCTATGTGCTTTATAGTGATAATGACTTAGACAAGCATTTTATACTGTTGAACCAAACAAAACTAAGTATTAGTGAAATTCAACAGGTATGGAAAGCTGTAAAAGATCTCACCAGACAACGCATGAAAGTTAGCTGCTCTGCACTGGAAATTGCCCGACAGGCAGGTTGGGATGATTCTGTATCCGATATTGAGACCCGCGTACGGACAGCTTTAGCAACTTTGGAACAAAGTGGATACTTGGTAAGAGGCAATAATGTACCTCATGTATATGCTACAGGTATCACAGTTAAAAATATAGACGAGGCAAGAAAACGCATATCAGCGTCACTACTATTTGGCAGTGACGAGATAGAGAAAGCCGTCAGAATCATCAAATCACTGATTTCACAGAAACATATTGCCAAAGCCCAAGATTCAGAAGCTGAATCACGAATTGATTATCTGGCAGATATACTGGGGATAAGCAAGAGTGAAATCATATCTGTTGTGGAGAGAATGCGACAAGAAGGTATATTGGCAGACAGTAAAGACATATCCGCCTATTTGTTAGATACCGGTGAATCGGAACGAAAATCGCGCACGCTCCTCGAACGTTTTGCGAAACTTGAACAATACATCCTCAATCATATTCCTGACAAATCTTTACGGACATCATGCAAGCAACTGAATGACGATGCAACAAACGACGGTATCAATACATCTAAAGAAAAAGACATCCGAACGTTACTCTATTTCCTCACAGTCAAGGGATATATCCGTAAGAAAGAGGATGCGGTTCATAATATGGAAATCAGCCGTCAAACAGATATGGAATCAACCATCAAACGTTTTGAAAGGCGATTGGAAATCAGCCGTTTCACAGTGGAATGGCTATATAAGTTGACCGCTGATACAGAAAAGCAAATCTCACAAAACAAAGCTGTTCAGTTTTCTGTAGTAGAACTTCTAAATCAAATAAAGTCAAATCCCCAGTCCCTTTTCAGCGGGCTTGACAACATACAATTGGAAGACGTGGAGGAAGCACTTCTTTATCTGTCAAAAATTGGTGCGCTGAAACTCGAAGGAGGTTTCCTGGTCCTTTATAATGCTATGAATATTCAAAGAATTAAGGACAATAAATCGAGATACAAGCAGGATGACTACCAAATGCTTAATGAATTCTACAAGCAGAAGATTCAACAAGTTCATATTGTGGGTGAATATGCCAATCTGATGGTAAGAGATTACAATTCGGCTTTACAATATGTTCAAGACTATTTCCAAATGGACTACAAGAAGTTTATCACAAAATACTTCAAGGGGGAAAGGGTCAGTGAAATACAGCGTAACCTGACACCACAGAAATACAAGCAATTATTCGGTCAATTATCCAAGCGCCAAATGGAGATCATTTCCGATAAAGATTCACGTTGCATCGTTGTCGCAGCAGGTCCCGGCAGTGGAAAAACACGTGTGCTAGTTCACAAACTCGCATCACTCTTACTGCTCGAAGATGTAAAACATGAACAACTTCTGATGTTAACGTTTTCAAGGGCAGCCGCAACCGAATTCAAACAAAGACTCATGGAGCTGATAGGCAACGCCGCCCACTTTGTTGAGATAAAGACATTTCACTCTTATTGCTTTGACCTTTTAGGAAGAGTAGGAAATCTTGAAGATACCAAAAACGTCGTCGCAGAAGCTACCGAAATGATTAATCAGGGAGAAGTGGAACCTAACAAAATTGGTAAGACGGTGTTGGTCATAGACGAAGCTCAAGACATGAGTACTGACGAATATAAGCTTGTAAAGGCCCTAATGACCAATAACGAGGAGATGCGTATGATAGCAGTAGGCGACGATGACCAAAATATCTATGAATTTCGCGGATCTAATTCCGAATATATGCACCGACTGACAAAGGAACCCGGAAGCAAGTTTTTCGAAATGACTGAGAATTATCGCAGTGCGCACCATCTAGTGAATTTCGCCAACGAATTTGTGAAAAGTATCGGTAAAAGAATGAAAAGCACCCCAATCACCTCTATGAGAAAAGAGAATGGTTGGGTTGGAGTAACATACTATCAATCAAAATATATGTATCAGCCACTCGTTGAAGAATTAATTCAACATCAGGCGAATGGCACTTCGTGTGTACTCACCCAAACAAACGAAGAAGCTGTAATATTAGTAGCTCTCTTACGAAAATATGGAATAAACAGCAAGTTAGTACAATCTATGGATGGTTTCCGTTTTTGGAATATGGCCGAAATAAGATATTTCCTGAGGTATATAGACAAACGGGCAAAAACACCCCTGGTTCCGGAAGAATTATGGGATGATGCCAAACATACCACTTTTTCCACTTACAACGGAAGTCAAAGTTTGGTGTATGTAAAGCGTTGTGTGGAACTATTTGAACAAATCAACAAAGTAAAATACCTTAGTGACTTCAAAGAGTTTGTATTTGAATCATCGGTAGAAGATTTCTGTAACGTTTCAGGTACAGATGTCGTGATATCGACCATTCATAAAGCCAAAGGCAAAGAGTTCGACAATGTATATATGCTCATATCTGACAATTATTTGAAAGATGCTCACTTGATGCGCCGATACTACGTGGGAATAACACGTGCAAAAAACAGACTGTCTATACATACGAATAGCAATTGTTTTAATCATTTAAATGTAGACCAGTATTTTATTGACTCCAAAGAGTATGCAATGCCCGAAGAGATTGTTCTACAACTCTCTCATAAAGATGTCTATCTGGGATTCTTCAGAAAACTTAAACGAGAGATATTGGCATTAAGAGGCGGAGATCTTTTAAACTACGACAATTTCGTCTTGTATGATTCATTAACCAATAAACCTGTAGCCAAATTATCACAAAATATGCAGAATACATTGGCGGAATGGAAAGAAAAAGGATATGAAGTAAAATCTGCCTCTGTTCGATTCGTTGTAGCATGGAAACCTAAAGAAGCACCGAAAGATGAACCAGAAACAGCGGTTCTATTAGCCGATTTACTTCTTTCCCGATAATACCAAATATAAAGAAAAGTACCGCAAGAAACTTCTAAACGCAAAAAGCGTGCAACTCGTTGAGCTGCACGCTTTTTGCTTATTGTTTATTATCTGTATCCTTATCGGAATCATTTGACTTCCTCAAAGTCAGCATCCTGTACATTATCTCCATGCTTGCTGTTATCTTGCTGACCAGCACCACCATTCATATCAGGACCAGCCTGTGCTCCACCTTGCGCACCGCTCTGTGCATACATTTCAGCACTTGCAGCCTGGAAAGCAGTATTGATTTCTGCCATAGCAGTATCAATAGCAGCCAAATCTTGTGCCTTGTGAGCATCTTTCAATTTCTGCAAAGCAGCTTCAATCGGAGCTTTCTTATCAGCAGGCAACTTATCACCTAATTCTTTCAACTGATTTTCAGTAGAGAAGATTACGCTGTCAGCCTGGTTCAGCTTGTCGATCTTTTCACGTTCTTTCTTATCTGCTTCAGCATTAGCTTCAGCTTCAGCCTTCATCTTTTCGATTTCTTCCTTGCTCAAACCGCTGGAAGCTTCAATACGGATAGCCTGTTCTTTACCGGTAGCCTTATCTTTTGCAGATACTTTCAAGATACCGTTGGCATCGATATCAAATGTAACCTCAATTTGAGGAACACCACGACGAGCCGGAGCAATACCTGTCAAGTTGAACTGACCGATTGATTTGTTCTGTGCAGCCATCGGACGTTCTCCCTGTAATACGTGGATAGTAACTTCCGTCTGGTTGTCGGCAGCAGTAGAGAATGTTTCACTCTTACGTGCCGGAATGGTAGTGTTAGCGTCAATCAACTTAGTCATTACGCCACCCAACGTTTCGATACCCATTGACAACGGAGTAACATCCAACAATACCACACCTTTGATTTCATCTGTCAAAACAGCACCCTGCACAGCAGCACCTACAGCTACAACTTCATCCGGATTCACGCCCTTAGAAGGAGTCTTGCCGAAGAAATCTTCTACCAGCTTCTGAACAGCCGGGATACGGGAAGAACCACCTACAAGGATTACCTCATCAATATCGGCATTGTTCAAACCTGCATCGCTCATCGCTTTCTTACATGGTTCAAGACAAGCCTGAATCAATCCGTGAGCCAAAGATTCAAATTTAGCACGAGTCAACGTCTTAACCAAGTGCTTAGGTACACCGGCTACCGGCATAATGTACGGCAAGTTGATTTCTGTGCTTGTAGAAGAAGAAAGTTCAATCTTAGCTTTTTCAGCAGCCTCTTTCAAACGTTGCAGAGCCATCGGATCCTGAGTCAAGTCAGCACCTTCATCATTCTTGAATTCCTGTACCAACCAATTGATGATTACCTGGTCGAAGTCATCGCCCCCCAAGTGAGTGTCACCATTTGTTGAAAGCACTTCAAATACACCACCACCGAATTCGAGGATAGAGATATCGAATGTACCACCACCAAGGTCGAATACAGCAATCTTCATATCTTTGTGAGCCTTATCCAGACCGTAGGCAAGAGCTGCGGCTGTCGGTTCGTTTACAATACGTTTTACTTCCAGACCAGCAATTTGTCCGGCTTCTTTTGTAGCCTGACGTTGAGAGTCAGAGAAATAAGCAGGAACGGTAATCACAGCTTCTGTCACTTCTTGTCCCAAATAGTCTTCGGCAGTTTTCTTCATCTTCTGAAGAATCATTGCAGAAATTTCCTGCGGAGTATACAGACGACCGTCAATATCCACACGCGGAGTATTGTTGTCACCTTTCACTACTTTATAAGGAATACGCTCTACTTCTTTCTGTACTTGATCCCAAGTTTCACCCATGAAACGTTTAATAGAGAAAATCGTACGCGTAGGGTTGGTAATAGCCTGACGCTTAGCAGGATCACCTACCTTACGTTCACCACCATCCACAAAAGCAACTACTGAAGGAGTTGTGCGCTTACCTTCACTGTTTGCAATTACTACCGGTTCGTTACCTTCAAATACGGCAACACAAGAGTTTGTTGTTCCTAAGTCAATACCAATAATTTTTCCCATGATCGTTATTTTTTATTTATTATTTATTCTATAATTTCTTTTGTCCGGTTGTTTTTCCATCCTTTTCCTAGGGTGTAATCCCAAACGAACGTTTATTAAAAGACAAACCGTATGCCAAAAAGAAATTATACGAATGCTTGACATAATATCTGCCAAAAAGACAGTTTCAACAAATAAAACACTACTGACACAATCAAACCCGGACACTATCAGCAACTGACTCATTAAACAAATACAGGCGGTTCTGGTTCAATGCCAACAAAAAAATATGCCTATGTCATCATGTGCGACACAGGCATACCTTAATTATTATATATATTATTCTTACTTATTACTTTTCCAAGACGAGCACTAATGCATTATTTGCGTCATACAAACCGATTCCGCCACCTGCTAATACATCAAATGACTTCACCTCGTTCAAGGCTTTCAGAATCTTACCTTCCGTTTCCATATCCGGACAAGCCATCATCGTGCTTGCCACTCCCGGAAAAGAGATTGATTTAGCATTGCTTGCGCTGGTTTCAAAACCACCGTTTATCAAGTTACATCCGGCATTGCCATGAATTGTTTTCTTTTTCACATCAAAAGCGATGAAAGGTTGCTTTTCCATCCCAGAAGGGATTGCTTCGCCATTCGCTTCCTTTATTTTCCATTCTCCATTCAAAACAGACAATTTCACATTAGCCTCCTTCTTTTCAAGAACCACAACCGGACGATTGGATGCATTGCAAAGATACATTTTATCTTTACCGGCTTTCTTATATCCTTTTACTTGTGCCAAAGCACCCAATACATTTCTCTCAGTAGTCATATCCGGACACATCATCTTCGTACCCGCCATCGCGCCCAACGAAAGGCTTCCCGGTTTCGCATTTACATCGAAACTACCCATCATACGATTACAGCCGCTATTACCGGACACACGACCGGTTGCAGTATCAAAAGTAATAAAAGGAAGGGTTCTGCTTTCGCCTGGAGTCACTTTCGAGCCATTGACCTCTATGATATTCCACTCGCCATTGATTGATGACAAAGGCATTGCCTTCTCTACTGAACGGCATGAAGACATTGCAAGTGCTGTACCTGCAATGCAAATTGAAACTAGTACTTTATTCATATTGTTATAACGTTTAAGTTAAATTGAGGACAAAGATAACAAAAAAATTGAGAATAGACTTCACAAAGGTAAATAAAAAGAGAGCGAGACGAATGATTATCTAAAAATAATCACGTATATTTGCTCCATAAACAATTCTAATATTCTTAATTTTTAATTCGCAATTAAAGAAAATGGGTAGAGTTCTTATTATCGGTGCAGGTGGTGTTGGTACTGTCGTTGCACACAAAGTGGCACAGAATGCCGACATTTTTACAGATATAATGATTGCCAGCCGTACGAAAGAGAAATGCGATAAAATCGTCGAGGCAATAGGTAACCCCAATATAAAAACAGCAAAAGTCGATGCCGACAATGTGGACGAGCTGGTAGCTCTGTTCAATGATTTCAAACCGGAAATGGTGATTAACGTCGCCCTCCCCTATCAGGACCTGACTATTATGGAAGCGTGCCTGAAAGCAGGAGTAAACTATTTGGATACTGCCAATTACGAGCCGAAAGATGAAGCACATTTCGAATACAGTTGGCAATGGGCATATCACGAACGTTTCAAAGAAGCAGGGCTGACAGCCATTCTTGGTTGTGGATTCGATCCGGGAGTAAGCGGTATTTATACAGCTTATGCAGCTAAACATTATTTCGACGAAATTCAGTATCTGGATATTGTAGATTGTAATGCCGGAAATCACCACAAGGCATTTGCAACAAACTTCAATCCGGAAATCAATATCCGCGAGATTACACAGAACGGACGTTATTATGAAAACGGGAAATGGGTAACTACCGGTCCTCTGGAAATTCATAAGGACCTGACTTATCCGAATATCGGTCCACGTGATTCATACCTTCTATATCATGAGGAACTGGAATCATTGGTAAAACATTTCCCGACTATCAAACGTGCACGTTTCTGGATGACTTTCGGACAAGAATACCTAACTCATTTACGTGTTATCCAAAACATTGGCATGGCTCGCATTGACGAGGTCGATTATAATGGGGTGAAGATTGTACCTCTGCAGTTCCTCAAAGCAGTTCTGCCTAACCCGCAGGACTTGGGCGAAAACTACGAAGGCGAAACTTCTATCGGCTGCCGTATACGTGGTCTGAAAGACGGAAAAGAACGTACATACTATGTGTACAATAATTGCAGCCACCAGGAAGCATACAAAGAAACAGGTATGCAGGGAGTGAGCTATACAACGGGAGTTCCGGCAATGATCGGAGCTATGATGTTCTTTAAAGGTGAATGGAAACGTCCGGGCGTAAACAACGTTGAAGAATTCAATCCGGATCCGTTCATGGAACAACTCAATAAACAAGGCCTTCCGTGGCATGAAGAATTCGACAAAGATTTGGAATTGTAAGAGTAGTCCTGTTCGATAAAAAGAAAGTTATGATAAACGTAGGAGATAAAGCACCGGAAATCTTGGGTATCAATGAAAAAGGCGAAGAAATCCGTTTAAGTGCTTATAAAGGGAAAAAGATTGTGTTGTACTTCTATCCGAAAGACAATACATCGGGGTGTACCGCGCAAGCGTGTAATCTGCGCGACAACTACTCCGAACTACGCAAAGTCGGCTATGAAGTAATCGGTGTCAGTGTAGACAATGAGAAATCACACCAGAAATTCATCGAGAAAAACAATCTTCCTTTCACGCTGATTGCCGATACTGACAAGAAATTAGTAGAAGAGTTCGGTGTGTGGGGAGAAAAGAAGCTGTACGGACGCGCTTACATGGGTACTTTCCGCACTACTTTCCTGATTAATGAAGAAGGAATAGTAGAACGGATTATCACTCCCAAAGAGGTGAAGACCAAAGAACACGCCGCACAGATTTTAAATCAATAAATCTATTAATTATAGAATAAGGTATGGCAAAGAAAGACGAACTTAATTTTGAAACAGATAATAAAATGGCATCAAGCGAAAAACTAAAAGCCTTACAGGCAGCCATGGAAAAGATAGAAAAGAGCTTCGGTAAAGGTTCTATCATGAAAATGGGTGACGACAGTGTTGAACAAGTAGAAGTGATCCCGACAGGCTCCATAGCCTTGAACGTGGCACTTGGCGTGGGAGGTTACCCAAGAGGTAGAATCATCGAAATTTATGGTCCGGAATCTTCCGGTAAAACGACATTGGCCATTCATGCCATTGCCGAAGCACAAAAGGCTGGCGGTATAGCAGCTTTCATTGATGCAGAACATGCTTTCGACCGTTTCTATGCATCTAAATTAGGTGTAAACATCGACGACCTGTACATCTCCCAGCCAGACAACGGGGAGCAGGCATTGGAAATTGCAGAACAACTGATCCGTTCTTCCGCTATCGACATTATCGTAATCGACTCCGTTGCCGCATTGACTCCTAAAGCTGAAATTGAAGGTGACATGGGTGACAATAAAGTAGGTCTTCAGGCACGTTTGATGTCTCAGGCATTACGTAAGTTGACAGCAGCAGTCAGCAAGACACGTACAACTTGTATCTTTATCAATCAGTTGCGTGAGAAGATCGGTGTAATGTTCGGCAGTCCGGAAACAACTACCGGTGGTAATGCCTTAAAATTCTACGCATCCGTACGTTTGGATATCCGTCCGGGACAACCGATCAAAGATGGTGAAGAGATTCTGGGCAAACTGACTAAAGTAAAAGTCGTGAAGAATAAAGTGGCTCCTCCTTTCCGGAGAGCAGAATTTGATATCATGTTCGGTGAAGGTATCTCCCATTCCGGAGAAATCGTTGACTTGGGTGCCGATCTGGGAATCATCAAGAAAAGCGGTTCATGGTATAGTTACAACGACACGAAGCTGGGACAGGGACGCGACGCTGCCAAACAATGTATTGCCGACAATCCGGAACTAGCAGAAGAGCTGGAAGGACTGATCTTTGAAGAGTTAAAGAAGAAATAATCACTTCCACCTTACAGTTTTTCAAAGCTGTAATCGGAGGAGTGAGGGTTGTACAAAAAAAGTGGGAGAATATCGTACGAAACGAACATTCTCCCACTTCTTTTATATATTACCTAATCCTTATTCTTACTTATGCAAAGTAATAGATATATGCCAATGTACTCAAACTAATGACTACCCATAACGCTATTCCCTGCAATAACGGTTTTACGCCAACTGCTTTCAGAACATCTATCGAAAGAGAAGCACCAATAAAGAACATCGTAATTGTCAATGTCTTACGAGCAATTCCATTAATAGCATTTCCAATTTCCGGCATTCCATCCAGCAAATAAGTATTTACGATCATCGCCAGTACAAAGTAGAAAATAAACCAGGGAATACTAATCTTTTGTCCCTTACTCTTAAAAATGAATGAAGTAGCGAAAGCTATCGGAATAATCCAAAGAGCACGAGTCAATTTGATGGTAGTAGCCACCTTCAAAGCCTCCTCTCCATAAGCAGCACCGGCTCCAACCACAGAACTTGTATCATGGATAGCAATAGCCGCCCAAGTACCAAACTCATGTTCGCTCATGTTCAGAGCATGACCAATCATTGGAAATATGAAAAGCGCAATAGCATTCAAAATAAAGATAGTACCCAATGCCACAGACATTTCACTATCTTTTGCCTTCAATACCGGTCCTACTGCCGCAATGGCACTACCACCACAAATAGCCGTTCCCGAACTGATCAGATAAGAAGTATTTCTATCTATCTTAAATATCTTGCGTCCGATAAACCAACCTATCGCCAATGTACCTACCACCGAAATAATAGTAAACTCCATCCCTTCCTTACCGGAAGCCAACGCTGATTGCAGATTCATACCGAATCCTAATCCGACAACGGAGTATTGCAATAGATATTTAGAAGTCTTTTTATTGAATTTCGGATGTGCCTGCCCGCAAGTCAATGCAAAAATAAGTCCGAGGAACAGAGCTACTGGAGGAGTCACCCATGCAGACCATGCCTGCAAACCCGGAATATAATCCAAAAATAAGAAAAGAGTCAAAGTAGAAAGCAGGGCGACATAAATAGTCTTATTTTTTGCCTGCAATGTTTTTGTAGCTGTTGAAATCATATAATATATCTTTAATTGTTTTTCTGGAGCGCAAAGGTATGACAAACAATCAAGACACGCTAATCGTTTCTAATTATACGTTATAACTTTTAGTTATAGCTCTAACCTCTTCTTTATCAAGATTACCTTATTACACTTCTACACTATCTTTTCCAAAAGGTGATAACGCTAATGCAGTCAAGCAACAACCATAAAAGATTCATTAAACAGCCCATATAAAAGTCTGATTTTATTTCTATCTATCAGTCTAATAATACCGGATAAAAGTACTTTACCCACGCTACATAAGTATCTTGAGCAGAGAGACAAGTATCTAGCAAATATCCACGAGTAGTCGCGAACTCCCTAAGTCCACGATAATAAAATTGCTTATGGCGCTCATCTATAATAAATGGAACGATATTATGACGAAGGCATTCACGAACCAAAATGATTGGATGTCTCAATTATATCATCAACCGGTACACCTATTAGAGTATTTTTTACTTGCGTTCTAAATTTAGATAAGCGATTACCATATAAAGAAAAAGCGCGGGAATCTGTACAGTACACTTTTTAAAGTATGCCAAATATATAAACATACTCCGCAGCCACCCTTTCCTACTTCCACTTTATCCTAGTACTTTCCATACAATCTATTAATAAATAAATTCCTTTTTATTAATGCTAAACTTCTTTTTCTCAAATATAAAACCTACCTTTGTACAAGAGGAAACTATAAACGAAGGCTTTGTTTTTATAACCAAAGCTTTCGTTTTTATAAATGAAACTTGCGTTTGTAAAAACGAAAGCTCCGTTTATAGTTTATACTTAACCCAAAAGTACTTATCTATTAGAGAAAAAGAAGTTTTGCCCTAGTATACAAGAACTTATCTACTAATAATTCAAACAACAAACAGTATGGCAAAGTACATAATGGAGGAGATGCCCGACTTACAGAATACGGGGAAGAGAATCACATATCCGAAGTTTGCACGGGTAGACAATGCAAGCATAAAAGAACTTGCCCAACGAGTGGGTGACGTCAGTGGTTTCAGCCCAGGAGATATAGAAGGTATATTGCTCCAAACCTCCATCGAAATGGCACACATAATGGCGGAAGGACGCTCGGTTAAGATAGACGGAATCGGCACATTCACAGCGTCGCTGGCCCTGTACAAAGATAAAGAACGGGAAGGAGCTGAAGAAGGAAGTGAACATCGTAATGCACAGAGTATTTATGTAGGAAATGTAAATTTCCGAGTAGACAAAATCATGCTGAGAAGAATTAATGAAAGATGCCGACTGGAAAGAGCCTCTTGGAAAAAGCAACGTTCCTCACAGAAGTTCACACCGGAGCAACGTCTCAAACTGGCATTGAAATATCTCGACGAGCATTCGTTCCTTACGGTTCATGAATATCGGAAACTAACAGGACTCTTACAAACGGCAGCAACCATAGAATTAAAACAATGGGGAGATCAACCCAATTCCGGAATCGGAATCGCTGGAAGAGGTGCACACAGAATCTATATAAAAAAGAAACAAGAAGAAGAATAATGAGTTAAAGATTATGTCTCAAAAGGTGCGGAAAGCATGAGAGATGGTAGCATAAAAAAGATCTCTCATAAAATGCTAAACTGATAATCAACAATTTACAAGCAAATCATGAGAGATGAGAGATAATATTGTTTTTCTTCTAGTAGAGATTCCTAAGCGAGGTTATAAACTCTTGCTATGATGTCCCGCAAAACGCATAAAAACTTGGGACAATCCTCCCTCCTGCCCTTGCAACTGAACAAAGTTAAACTCACGTTGCATCGGCATTCCTTTTATTTCAACTACCTTCAGAGTGCCGACAACAAGTTCCTTATGTACCGAACGGATGGAAACAATTCCCATACAATCCGTATGCTCCAGAAAAAGCTTGATACTTTCCGTACTGCCAAGATACATTAAAACATTCAGAGAAGAGAGCTTCAGATTATACTGCAGCAGCGCACGCTCAAATACATCTAATGTACCGGAACCTCTTTCGCGCAAGACCAAAGGGATATTTGGAAGTTCTTCCGGAAGGATTTCGTCGGCAACCGCCAATTTACTCCGCGTATGAACCACAGCCACGAGTTCATCTTGCAGGAATGCAGTGTACTTCAAATTCGGTAAACGGAAGATACCCTCTACCAATCCCAGATCAATACGATGTTCCTGCAACGCCACCTCCACTCCACGGGAATTCCCATTTATCAAAGAAAGATTGATTTGTGGAAACTTTGTTATGAAGTTGGCCAATAAAGGAGGAAGGACATATTGCGCAATCGTAGTGCTGGCACCCAGTTTTAATTCTCCGATATATTCGTCATGCAACAAGTGCATCTCGTATTCCAATTGCTTATAATCATCCAAAATCTTTTCACTATGCTTCAGTAACAGCTCTCCGGCCTCAGTCAAGGAGATTTTACTTCCCTGACGATCGAAAAGACGGGTTTGGTAACAAGTCTCCAACTCCTGAATATGCTTGGTGATAGCAGGCTGGCTGACAAACAACTCTTGCGAAGCCTTCGTAAAACTTAGGTTCTTCGCTACACTCTGAAAAACTTTTAAACGAAAATCGGACACAGCAACTTAGTATTAGCGATTATAACTCCTCCGCCCTTATTCCCAATGAATGCATCACAGGAAAAGCCAACATATCCCATTTGTAGTTTACCGGTATTTCCGGTTCATTCATACGGAACTGCATAACTTCCTTGCCTTTCAGTCCCTGTAGAACATCAGTCACTTTCTTCCCATATTCCTCGTTGAAAGAAACAACAATCATCCGCTTCACATCCACCGAATCGGAGACAACGGAAAGCAAATCCATAAACAGGTCTTCTCTCGACACCATGCCCTCCGACGGGACACCGGCAAAAGAGAACTCGCCATACGGACTTTGGAAAGCAACTCCGTTCAGCTCCTCCTGCAAGTCGGAGGGCTGGCAATGTTGCAAGTGTCTCGATTCTTTATCATATACAAAAAGAAATTGCACCTCGTTCTTTCCTTCGTTGATTCCTGCATCCAGAGTCAGATAGGAAGTAAACAACGAAAGGTCTATCTCTTGTAAAGAACGTTGCAATGTCTTCTCGAAATAGTTTTTTATATCCGTTATTACAAAATTCAGAAAAGCGGCATCTATCAGCACTACTGTTTCGGACAGTTTTATTTGGGGTTTATCATTCATATATACCTTAATTATATCATTACAGCGGATAAAGATACTACAATACTTTCATTTATCCACTTGATTATCTTGCAAATTCGTCAGTCTGCACTAAACAAAAAAAGTCATTTTGTCCTTTAACTCCTTAATATTCATGCTATTTTGTCATATTTTTCTACTTGGCAAATCTTTTGCGCCCTTTTAAGTGTTATTAGAAACATGAAATAAGAAAGGAGAACAACAATATGAATTTTAACAATTTTACCATCAAATCTCAAGAAGCGGTGCAGGAGGCTGTGAACCTGGTACAAAGTCGGGGACAACAGGCTATTGAACCTGTCCACATCATGCAGGGAGTGATGAAAGTAGGCGAAAACGTCACTAATTTCATTTTCCAAAAATTGGGCATGAACGGACAACAGGTTGCTCTTGTTGTAGACAGACAAATCGATTCACTTCCGAAAGTATCCGGTGGCGAGCCATACCTGAGTCGTGAATCCAACGAGGTTTTACAGAAAGCGACACAGTATTCCAAAGAAATGGGTGACGAATTCGTCTCACTGGAACATATCATACTCGCATTGCTGACTATCAAGAGTACTGTTTCTACCATCCTGAAGGACGCAGGTATGACGGAAAAGGAACTGCGTAACGCCATCAGTGAATTGAGAAAAGGAGAAAAGGTTACGTCCCAATCAAGTGAAGACACCTATCAGTCACTCGAAAAGTATGCCATCAACTTGAATGAAGCTGCCCGTAGCGGTAAGTTGGACCCTGTCATCGGACGTGACGAGGAGATCCGCCGCGTACTTCAGATATTGAGCCGTCGCACTAAAAACAATCCGATTCTGATTGGAGAACCGGGTACCGGTAAGACAGCCATTGTAGAAGGATTGGCGCATCGTATTCTTCGTGGAGACGTGCCCGAAAATCTGAAAAACAAACAGGTGTATTCATTGGATATGGGAGCATTGGTTGCCGGTGCAAAATACAAAGGTGAGTTTGAGGAACGGTTGAAGTCCGTAGTCAATGAGGTGAAGAAATCCGAAGGTGATATCATCTTGTTTATTGACGAGATTCACACGCTGGTAGGCGCCGGAAAAGGGGAAGGTGCAATGGACGCTGCCAATATCCTAAAACCGGCCTTAGCACGTGGCGAGTTGCGGTCTATCGGTGCTACGACTCTCGACGAATACCAGAAATATTTCGAGAAGGATAAGGCTTTGGAACGCCGTTTCCAAATCGTGCAGGTGGATGAGCCGGATAACTTGAGCACAATCTCTATCCTGCGTGGACTGAAAGAACGCTACGAGAACCATCATCATGTCCGTATCAAAGATGATGCGATCATTGCAGCCGTAGAACTAAGTAGCCGCTACATCACCGATCGTTTCTTGCCGGACAAAGCTATCGACCTGATGGACGAAGCTGCCGCTAAATTACGCATGGAGGTGGATTCCGTTCCGGAAGAGCTGGATGAGATTTCCCGTAAAATCAAACAATTGGAGATTGAGCGTGAAGCCATCAAACGTGAGAATGACAAGCCTAAGTTGGAAATCATCGGTAAGGAGCTTGCCGAACTGAAAGAGCAGGAAAAGTCTTTCAAGGCAAAATGGCAGAGCGAAAAGACGTTGATGGACAAGATCCAACAGAATAAGGTGGAGATTGAGAATCTGAAGTTTGAGGCTGAAAAGGCGGAACGGGAAGGCGACTACGGAAAAGTTGCGGAAATACGTTACGGTAAACTCCAAGCTTTGGACAAAGAAATAGAAGAGACTCAGCAAAAGCTCCGCGAAATGCAAGGTGATACCGCCATGATTAAAGAGGAAGTAGACGCTGAAGACATTGCAGACGTAGTTTCTCGTTGGACGGGTATTCCGGTCAGCAAAATGATGCAGAGCGAGAAAGACAAACTGTTGCATCTTGAAGAAGAGCTTCACGAACGGGTTATCGGGCAGGATGAAGCGATAGAAGCTGTTGCGGACGCTGTACGTCGTAGCCGCGCCGGATTGCAAGACCCGAAACGCCCGATCGGCTCATTTATCTTTCTCGGAACGACCGGTGTGGGTAAAACAGAGCTTGCAAAGGCATTGGCTGAATTTCTGTTTGATGACGAAACGATGATGACCCGTATCGATATGAGTGAGTATCAGGAAAAGCATAGTGTTTCCCGTTTGGTCGGAGCGCCTCCGGGATATGTAGGATACGATGAAGGCGGTCAACTGACAGAAGCTATCCGACGAAAACCTTATTCTGTCGTTCTGTTCGATGAAATAGAGAAAGCTCATCCGGATGTATTCAACATTCTGTTGCAAGTATTGGATGACGGACGGCTGACAGACAACAAAGGAAGGGTGGTCAACTTCAAGAACACTATCATCATCATGACTTCAAATATGGGTAGTTCCTATATACAGAGCCAGATGGAGAAGCTGAATGGTGCAAACAAAGAAGAGGTAGTCGAAGAAACGAAAAAGGAAGTGATGAATATGCTGAAAAAGACCATTCGTCCGGAATTCTTGAATCGTATCGACGAAACAATCATGTTCTTGCCGTTAACAGAAAAGGAAATCAAGCAGATTGTACTCTTACAGATCAAGAGCGTACAGAAGATGTTAGCCGAAAACGGAGTGGAACTTGAGATGACCGAAGCTGCTTTGGACTTCTTATCTAAAGTAGGATATGATCCCGAATTCGGAGCACGTCCGGTAAAGAGGGCTATTCAACGCTACCTACTGAACGACTTGTCCAAAAAACTACTTTCTCAGGAAGTAGACCGAAGCAAAGCAATTATTGTAGACGCTAGCGGTGACGGATTAGTATTCAGGAACTAAAGGTTTCATTAAATTAAAATGAGGATGTGTCATAAATAATCTGCGATAATTTGCGTTCATCGCGGTATGACACACTCTCATTTTTTATTTCTCTGAATATATTATCCTACGAACTTCCGGTTGACAGTTCGGATGGCTCATCACCAATACATAAGTCCCATATTTAGGAACCAGCATAGAAATTGAGGGCAACTCAAACTTGGACTTCCCCCTCAGCTCTCCCTGTGAATCGTATAAAAATACCATCGTACCAACTAATAAGCCGGTTATGCACAAGATTCCTTTTTGATTGTCCAAACGGACATTTACTTCTTTATTTGTTATTGTCTCCATCTCCCCTAACATCAATTTAAAACTATGAAGGCAAAGATACATAAAAAGAAGTATTATTTACAATATAAACAGAAGATATTTATTTTAATCAAAGATTACCCAATTAATACTAATATATTTTTGAAATATCCACATTCCAAACTAAAGGGACTATCCATCTGATTGTGTAAATAGAAAACTACGGGATTTTTCTCGTAGTTTTTTTATTTATATATTAACTTTGTAAAAATCAGATTTTATGGACATTCCTAAAGAATTTTTAAGTAAAGAGTTTCTGTCCCAGTTTAAGACTGGCGAAGATGTTACTGCTTTCATGAAAGAGCTTCATACTCGTGTTTATGAACAAATGCTGGAAGCAGAGATGGATAACCATTTAGGTTAT
>NZ_GG688328.1:98392-118347 GCF_000156195.1 Bacteroides finegoldii DSM 17565
GGAAAATTAGAAAGTACACCAAAAATAAGCTATCATTTCCAAATGATGATGCACTGAAAAAATCTGTCTATCTGGCCATTAACGAAATCGAAAAGAAATGGTACCAACCTATTTGGAATTGGGCATTGATATTTAACCAATTTATTACTATATTTGAAAACAGGATTCAAGTATAAAACCCGAATCCTGAAGTTTTCTATTTACACAAAATTGTGGACAGTGCCCAACTAAAAAAGCATGATAACCATCTTTATGTGATTATCATGCTTCCACTTCGATTAAACAATCGGCTCAATTCCTTATTCCGTAACTGTTTCCTCTTTAGCCTCTTCCGGTTTAAATTCCGTGATTCCGTTAGCAACCAAGATATTATACCAGGAAACTAATTTCTTGATATCAGCCACATACACACGTTCGCGATCGAAATTCGGCAATACTTCAGCCAAATATTCACGCAATTGTTCAGGAGTTGCTTTCTTTGGATCAATAGAAGCGGCTGCAGATTTTTCTTTTTCCTTGATTGCTTCCAACACTTCATACAAAGGAACTTCCGCATCGTCCGTGTACATTGCTATATCTGCCAAAGAAATAATTTTTTCATTGCCATAAGCAGGAAAACGTTTTTTCTCAGCATTGACTGATTCTACAATCAACATATTTTTTCCTTGCGAAATGAGTTTGTACAATCCCGGTTTGCCGGAGATAGACAAGATAGTCTTCAACATAGTATATATTCTTTTGTTTATTAATTATTTTTTTGCGGAGCAAAGGTAATGATTATTTTTAGATAGCAAAGAAATAAGCTCTAAAACCTGCGGAATTAAGGGTGTTTCATCGTCATTCACAATCACAAAGTCGGCTTGACTTCTCTTAACCTCATCACTCATTTGAGCCTCGATACGCTGCATTACCAAGTCCTTTGAAGAGCCATCACGTCGCATGGCACGTTCTACCCTTATATCCAATGGTGCATATACCATTACCAAAACATCGACCTCATCTCTAAAACCAGACTCTATAAGAATGGCTGATTCCATGCCGACTAATGGTTTACGACTCAACCGACCGGCCCATTGACGGAAATCATTTTTCACCTGTGGATGAATAATCCCATTCACTTCTTTCGTGCGTTCCGGATACCCAAACATATAGGTAGCCAAAAAAGGACGGTTTAATTCCCCATTCTGAAAAACTTCCTCACCAACCAAAGCGCACAGTTCCCGATGAATTACCTCATCCGTATTCGTAATACGTTTCGCCTCTATATCAGAAATATAAACAGGGATTCCCATTATGCCGAGCAATCTGGAAACCACACTTTTCCCGCTACCGATACCACCGGTTATACCTACTTTAATCGCCATTGGAAGATATTTGTTCTATCAAAAAATCAACTTGTGCCGGAGTAATACGGATTTGATTGATTCCACTTGGAAATGATTTCAACTTAACCGTGTATTTATCCGAACCCAACTTCAGCAACTCTTCATACGAGACATTAATTACGAAGTCACTCGCTTTTATGCTACGAAACCGTTTTAAGCCTACCTGAAAAGTAATCTGAACTTTAGAAGGGAAGGCACGCAGCACTTTATCCGCCGGAAAGTTGATTCCATGCAACGGCACTTCTACGGTTTTCTCCGTATAAATATCGACCGGGAATGTCATTTCAACCGAACTCGGAACAAACTTTACTCCTTTCACCGGAGATAAAGAAACCCGTTGCCGCGTAGTATCCGAAATATTCTCCAGATTTATCTTTTGCGTATAAGCAGTCGTTATCGTATCCAAAATTCCTTCCGGAGCATATATCAATACTGAATCAGGATTACAAATCGTATCCGACACATAATATTGAAGTCCGGCAGTCACTTTTCCTTGAAGGCGAACAGGTACTAGTTTGGACTTTCCTTCCGAATAGATATAATCTAATGTATCCGGCTTTATAGAAAGAATTTTGGAAGACACGTTCAACTGGCTTATTATCTTCTTTTCAAAATCCGAGGCGTAAATCTTCACATGATTATCTTTTCCCTTATAATCAGGAAAACTAAGATTCACCGGAAAAAAACTTTTGCCCAACATATAGTTCAGAAGGACAGTCCCTTTATCTTTCACCCTGACGTGAAGTTCGGAAGGAGGTTCAGAGGTCAACACTACATTATTAGGAACGTCTTTGATACGCACCGGGATAGAGAAATCCGCTTCATAATCATTATTCAATGTTTGAAGTAACCAGAATCCGCTGGCTATCAAAAAGAAAAATAAAAAAATTAAGAACTCTCTGCTCTTATCACTGAGCAGAAAATCCTTAATTCTCTTAGATAGTTTTAAATATGTATATCTTATTTCCCTACGATCAAACATAGGCATGTATTTACCAGCTATTTATTTAGATTGATTGTTAGCTGCTGAAGCGTCGGCAAAGATAGAATTCTTATCTATTTTAATCTTTACGTTAGAAGCAATCTCAAGTACAACATAGTCATCATTAATTTCCTTGATTGTTCCGTGTATACCACCAGCAGTAATCACGCTCTGATTTACTTGAAGAGATTTACGGAAATTAGCTATTTCTTTTTGTTTCTTATTTTGAGGACGGATCATAAAGAAATACATGATAACAAACATCGCTATCAGCATGATCCACATCATACTTCCACCTCCGGCAGCCCCAACAGGAGCATCTAATAATAAAGTCAATACGTTCATAAATAATCAGTTTTAGTTTCTATAATGTATACAAAGATATCAGTTTTTGGTCAACTTACCTTCTTTTTTCAATTGATTAACTATTCCATCCAGCGTTCCGTTGATAAAGCTACCGCTTTTAGACGTGCTATACAACTTCGCTATTTCTACATATTCATTTAACGAAACACTGACCGGAATGTTCGGGAAACTTAAAATTTCCGCTAAGGCAGTTTGCATAATAATGATATCCATAAATGCAATACGGTCCAAATCCCAATTCTTCGTATTCTCGCTAATCAAATGACGATAGTAGTCAGAATTCAAAATAGTACGGCGGAACAGACGGCGCGCAAATTCCTGATCTTCATCATCCTTGAATTCCGGAAGTAATTCCTGATTAGCGCCTTTCTTTTCATCAAAACGTTTAATTGTCTTCAGCACGAATGTATCTACGATTTCCTTATCGTCATTCCAATACAGACTTTGATCCTCCAACACCTGATCTAAAGAATCATTATTAAAAATATATGTTTTATAGAGTTTTCTCCATAATTCCCGGTCTGCTTCATAAGAATCATCATCGGAAGCCATATAATCCTTATAAATATCAGTTCCCACAATTTTCTCATAAAGTTCCTTTACGAAATCCTGATCGTTCGCCCAAGTCCTTTTCTGATTAGCTATGAACTCTGTAAGCTGCTTATTGACCTCCAATTGAGCAACAAACTTGTTGTTCACAAACTTTGTATTGGGATATAACTCCTCTGCCGTAGGTGCCAATTTGGCTTTTGCCGTATCAATACGTTTTTGTGCGTACTCTGTCAATGCTATCATCAGCATTAGCAAATAATTATAAAGGTCATACGCCTTTGAAAGACTAAAGAATAACTCTTTCTCCGCTGAGTCTAGATTTTTACTGCCATTCTGATAATAGGCATATACTATCTGTATAATCTTAAGACGAATAAGAACTCTGTTGATCATAATTCAAATTAATACTGTTGTTATCGAACTGCAAAAGTAGATATTTTTAATGAGTTTCCACAAATAAATCACATTTTTTAATGCAGTATTTCATTCTCTGCGCTTTTTCTTTTGACAGTTTAAAAAAAATATCCAATTTTGAAGCCGATTATAAACGGACCGTAAGATATGGAAGATTTAAAAAAGAAAATGAGCGCAGACATGAATGACAAGGAGATCGTATTCTCCAAGTCCATTAAAGCAGGTAAACGCATCTATTACCTTGACGTAAAAAAGAATCGTAAAGATGAAATGTTCCTGGCTATTACAGAGAGTAAAAAAGTGGTAACGGGAGAAGGTGATGACTCTCAAGTGAGCTTCGAGAAACACAAAATCTTCTTATACCGGGAAGACTTTCAGAAGTTTATGGCAGGTTTGACGGAAGCTATCAGCTTTATCGACCGTAGTGAAATGGGTGACTACAGCGGCCAGCTGGACCAAGAAGCCGATGAAGAAAATGAGCGAAAAGCTACCGAAGAAGCCCAAGAAGAGAAATTAGAGAGTGAAATCAAGATTGATATTGACTTTTAAAGGAGTAACTCTTTGATATTTCAAAAGAAAGATGTACTTTTGCACCGCTTTTTTGCAACATCGTGTGATAATCCACATCGTGTGATGGTGAATTAAGCAAACTAACTTAATTTAGAGTAACACAATTTTTTAAAGAAATGAAATCAATTGAAGTAAAAGGAACTGCAAGAACAATTGCAGAACGCTCTTCAGAACAAGCAAGAGCTTTGAAAGAAATGCGTAAGAACGGTGGTGTACCTTGTGTACTTTACGGAGGTAATGAAGTAGTTCACTTCACAGTGACTAACGAAGGTCTTCGCAACTTGGTTTATACTCCGCACATCTACGTAGTAGACTTGGTGATCGATGGCAAAAAAGTAAACGCTATCTTGAAAGACATCCAGTTCCACCCGGTAAAGGATACTATCCTGCACGTTGACTTCTATCAGATTGATGAAGCTAAACCTATCGTAATGGAAGTTCCTGTACAGTTGGAAGGTCTTGCAGAAGGTGTGAAAGCCGGTGGTAAGTTGGCATTGCAGATGCGTAAGATCAAAGTGAAAGCTTTGTACAATGTAATTCCTGAAAAGCTGATCATCAACGTTTCTCACTTAGGATTGGGTAAGACTATCAAAGTTGGTGAATTGAGCTTTGAAGGTCTTGAACTGATCAGTGCTAAAGAAGCCGTTGTATGTGCCGTTAAGTTGACTCGTGCAGCAAGAGGTGCAGCAGCCGCTGCAGGCAAATAATCTGAGATTATCCCTGTAAACAGAGATATACTTCAAACGCAGATTAATGCAGATTAAAGCAGATGTTCAGTCTGCATTAATTTGTATTGATCTGCGTTTCTCTTTCTACATTAACGAACTGTTTTACCGAAAAAACAATGATAAAATATTTAATTGTCGGACTGGGGAATATTGGTCCCGAATATCATGAGACCCGCCACAACATCGGATTTATGACAGTAGATTCATTGGCTAAAACCAACAGTGCTCCTCCTTTTATTGACGGCCGCTACGGATTCACCACTAATTTCACGATCAAAGGTCGCCAATTGATACTGTTGAAACCGTCTACTTTTATGAACCTAAGCGGATTAGCCGTTCGCTATTGGATGCAAAAAGAAAACATTCCACTAGAGAATGTATTGATTGTAGTAGACGATCTGGCACTTCCTTTCGGAACACTACGTTTGAAGGGAAAAGGAAGCGATGCCGGACATAACGGTTTGAAACATATCGCTGCAACATTAGGGACTCAGAACTATGCCCGCTTGCGTTTTGGTATCGGAAATGATTTTCCTCGTGGCGGACAAATAGATTACGTACTCGGACACTTCACTGATGAAGACTGGAAAACAATGAATGAAAGATTGGAAACAGCTGGAGAAATCATCAAGAGTTTTTGCCTTGCCGGAATTGATATCACAATGAACCAGTTTAATAAGAAATAAAATGGCGGAAGCAAGAATAGATAAATGGATGTGGGCTGTCCGCATCTTCAAGACACGCACAATTGCAGCGGAAGCTTGTAAGAAAGGACGCGTCACCATCAATGGCGCATTGGTGAAAGCTGCCCGTATGGTAAAACCGGGAGATGTCATACAGGTAAAAAAGCCACCTATCACCTATTCCTTCAAGGTACTGCAGGCTATCGAAAAGCGCATAGGTGCAAAGTTAGTACCGGAGATGATGGAAAACGTCACTACTCCCGATCAATACGAATTGTTAGAAATGAGCAAAATCAGCGGATTCATAGACCGTGCACGCGGAACCGGACGCCCAACTAAAAAAGACCGCCGCGAGCTAGAAGAATTTACAACTCCGGAGTTTATGGACGATTTCGACTTCGATTTTGACTTTGAAGAATAGTTCACCACAGAGGACACGGAGGACACAGAGGAAATAGGGAAAAGAGTCTTTTAGGCACTGTCCATGATTATACTCTTAATACAATTATAGGTATGCTTCGATATACAACCTCTGTGTCCCCTGTGTCCTCTGTGGTGAACCGTGAACCGTAGACTCTAGATTATCATTTACAGATTTGCCTTAACTGCATCAATCAATTCCTGATATTCCGCGTCAGTCAGATAAACCTTTCCCGGATTCATTTGGAATGTACCTCCATAATCCGGTCCATCCACATATTTAGGCGCTAAATGAAAATGCAAATGAGACAACTTATCTGAGTATGCACCATAATTTATCTTTTCCGGCTGGAAAGCTTTTTGCATGGCACGGGCAACACGTGCAACGTCTGACATAAAAGCATTACGGTCTTCATCACTCAACTCGTTCAAATCGTTCACATGATCCTTGTAAGCAACAAGGCAACGCCCGCGATAGGTTTGCTCCTTAAACAGGAATACACGTGACACACTCAACTGCGCAATCTCAATCATCAGATTATGCAGCGTTTCATTATTCTGACAATACAGACATTCTTTCGGATCGCTCTTCATGATATTATTATTTTTAAGTTTTTATCGTTTACAAAAATAGGCATAACACTCCTATCCGACTTGTACTTTTTCGTTTTTTTGATTGACTAATTGGTATACATCCTCTTTTTCACCTACCACCCAAACCACATCACCCTCTTCAAGCGGCACATTCACATCCGGAATCATCAATGTTCCATCCTCACTTTCAACACCTGCTATCATACAATGATATTTATCCCGAATACCCGATTCACGAATGGTCTTACCTAAAAACATGGAATCACTATCAACAATTAATTGTTTTAGAGTCATCTCACTCTTTTCATACACATCCCAATCCACCTTTGTCCCATTTTGCATGGCTTCATTAAACACATTCAATTGTTCATCCGTCCCTATCACCTGTATTTTATCCATTGGAAACAGACGGACAGAACCACCCGGAATATTAATCCGTCTCTTTCCGCGAAGAATGGAAGCAACATGAACTCCGAACTTCTTTCCTAAATTCAGCTCCATCAATGTCTTTCCCGCCCAAGCAGACTCACCAGGAATCTCCATATCGGCAAGATGGAGATCATGCGATAACAAGCGTCCGGCATATTCCGGTTTTTTCTCCCCTAGATATTCCGCGCGCACATCACGGGAACGAAGATTCTGGAAAAAACGACGTTCAATCGAGATGGACTGCTTTTTCAAGCGGCGCGACCATACCATTAGCAACACTACCAGCACTGCAACTCCGATAACTAGGCCGATAGACGCCTTGAATAATCCGGAAATCACAAAGATAACAAAAAGTGCCGCTATCATAATGCGAATCACAATGGTCGATACCAGCGGAGCGCGATTTGCACGATTGGCGTGCCACAAAGTCATAAACTCCACCGAATGGTTTTTCTTCACCATAATAGCCCGCAAAAATGGAGCAATACAGAGAATGATAAACACAGCTCCAAGTAAAGAAGCTCCCAAATGAGGCAGGTTCTCTTTAAAGAAAGGTATGACAAAACGAAAAGAAAGCGCAATGATCGATATGCTGACAATAGAATAAACGACAGTAATGCGTACCATTGCCAATATCAACTTCTTCCATAAGTTCTCATGATTGAGCGCAGTCTGCGATCCGGAAGAGTAACGCATCAGAAATTTCCTCCATGAAACGGGAAGATGAGCATCTACGAAAGTAGAAGCCGGTTCGGCAAGACGAATCATATAAGGAGTCAGAAAAGTAGTGATGACGGAAACAGCCACCACAATCGGATAGAGAAAATCACTTGTCACGTGCAGCGAGACTCCCAAAGATGCGATAATAAATGCAAATTCACCAATCTGTGTCAGACTAAAGCCGCATTGCATAGCCGTCTTCAATGGTTTGCCGGAAAGTATTACTCCAAATGTTCCAAATACGGACTGCCCCAAAATAACCGCCAAAGTAATGACAAGAATAGGTATGGCATATTCTACAATCATCGCCGGATCCACCATCATTCCTACCGATACGAAAAAGATGGCTCCGAAAAGATCTTTAACAGGTTTCACTAATCGGTCGATAGATTCCGCTTCAATTGTTTCCGCCAAAATAGATCCCATAATAAACGCACCGAAAGCAGCGGAGAAACCCGTATTAGCCGCCATAACCACCATACCGAAACATAGTGCCAGCGACACAATAAGCAAAGTCTCCTCTCCCATCAGTTTACGGCAACGTTTCAAGAATTCCGGTACTAGATAGATACCGACCACAAACCAGAGAATTAGGAAAAACAATAGTTTACCGATACTTTCCAACATTTCCGTACCTTCAAAATTATGGCTTACAGCCATTGTGGAAAGCATGACCATCAACACAATTGCCAAAATATCTTCCAAAATCAAGATACTCAAGACCAAGCCGGTAAACTGTTTTTTCCGTAACCCTAGATCATCAAAAGCCTTATAAATAATCGTAGTAGAGGACATTGCAATCATACCACCCAAAAACAGGCTATCCATCCTATGCCAGCCGAAGCCCATACCAACGCCTATACCCAACAGAATCATGCAGAAAATAATAGTACAAGCGGCAATAATAGCAGAGCCACCCACTTTTACTATCTTCTTAAAACTAAATTCCAGTCCGAGAGCGAACAACAAGAAGATAACACCTATATCCGCCCATGTCTTAATATTCGCAGTATCCATTACGGAAGGTGTATAAGGCATATGCGGACTTGCCAAAAAGCCGGCAACCACATATCCTAAAACCAAAGGTTGCTTCAACTTCTTAAATAATAAAGTCATGATGCCTGCACAGATCAGTATCAGTGCGAGATCGGCTATAAGAGTAGGTAACTGAGACATTATTTCATCATATTTGCTGACAAAATTATAATAAATCTATGGAATGAGCAACGTTTATCCATATAAGAAACGCAGATTAACGCAAATTCACGCAGAAGTTTAATTTCAAATCTTATTCTGGGCAAATTTGCGTTAATCTGCGTTTCTATAAATATTCAATTATTTCCTGAACGGAGGTTTTACCACGACCGCTTTCAATTTACGACCACGCACATCGATACAAATTTCCGTACCTGCCTTGCTGTATTCCGGTTTCACATACCCCATGCCGATACCGATTTTGCGGGTAGGCGACATAGTGCCCGAAGTAACGATCCCAATCTTCTCCCCATCCGAATTTACAAGTTCATACCCATGACGGGGAATTCCACGATCAACCATTTCAAAGCCAACTAATTTACGGGTTACTCCTTCTGCTTTCTGCTTCTCCAGCATCGGACGATTGATAAACTCTTTACCTTCTATAAACTTAGTTATCCATCCAAGTCCAGCTTCTATCGGTGAAGTAGTATCATCCAAATCATTTCCATACAGACAGAATCCCATCTCCAACCGAAGTGTATCGCGAGCTCCTAAACCGATAGGTTTGATATCGAACTCCTCACCGGCTTCAAAGACCGCTTTCCAAATAGTATCAGCCACATTCGGATAGAAATATAGTTCAAAACCTCCTGCACCCGTATAGCCGGTATTGGAAATTATCACGTTCTCTTCACCTGCAAACTTTCCGACTTTAAAAGTATAATAAGGAATTGATGCCAGATCAATATCAGTCAATTTCTGCAAAGCAAGAATCGCTTTCGGTCCCTGCACAGCAAGTTGCGCCATGTGATCCGAAGCGTTCTCCAATTCCGCTCCTTCCGTATTATGAGAAACGCACCAGTCCCAGTCCTTTTCAATATTAGCGGCATTGACTACCAACATATATTTTTCCGGTTCATACTGATATACCAGCAAGTCATCTACAATTCCTCCTTTATCATTCGGGAAACAAGTATATTGAATCTTTCCCGGAGTCAGTACCGCCACATTATTGGAAGTCACCTTCTGAAGAAAAGCCAATGCCTTCGGACCTTTCACCCAGAATTCTCCCATGTGGGATACGTCAAATACCCCGACACCCTGACAGACCGTCAGATGTTCGTCAATGATACCGGAGTATTCAATAGGCATATTATAACCTGCAAACTCGTGCATTTTAGCGCCAAGCGCTATATGTTTCTCTATAAACGGAGTGGTTTTCATTATCTTTTAAGTATTAAGTTTTAAGTATCAGTTATTTGGAAGCTACGAGCTCGGCAATCTTCACAATTACTTTCATCGCTTTCTCCATATTCTGGATAGGCACAAATTCATAACGTCCGTGAAAATTCAGCCCACCGGCAAAGATATTCGGACAAGGCAAGCCTTTAAAAGAAAGTTGTGCACCATCCGTACCTCCACGAATCGGCTTCACATTCGGTTTCACACCAACAGCTTCCATTGCAGCAAAAGCGGTGTCGATAATATGCATCACCGGCTCTATCTTCTCACGCATATTATAATATTGGTCGCGCAATTCGAGAGTTACCGTACCCGCACCATATTCGGCATTCATTTGAACGACCAGACGTTCCATTTCTTTCTTGCGGTTTTCGAACTTAGTACGGTCATGATCGCGAATGATATAAGAAACTGAGCTTTGCTCCACTTCACCCTGAATGCCAATCAAATGATAAAATCCTTCATATCCCGTAGTATGCTCCGGCCTTTCCTGTGTCGGCAGCAGAGTAATAAACCGATTGGCCAAATAAATGGAATTAATCATCTTATCCTTAGCATATCCCGGATGTACATTACGCCCTTTAAAAGTAACTTTAGCGGCAGCAGCATTGAAGTTCTCGAACTCCAACTCTCCCACTTCACCGCCATCCATTGTATATCCCCACTCACAGCCGAACCTTTCTACATCGAATTTATGAGCGCCTTCACCGATTTCTTCATCCGGATTGAAACCGATACGGATTTTTCCGTGTTTGATTTCAGGGTGTTCTTTCAGATAGGCCATTGCGGAAACAATCTCTGCAATACCGGCTTTATCATCAGCACCGAGCAAAGTTTTTCCGTTGGTTACAATCAAATCTTCTCCTTTATGATCCAACAATTCCGGAAATTGCGACGGGGAAAGAACCACATTTTCTTCGGCACAAAGTACAATATCCGAACCGTCATACTTTTCTACAATACGCGGAGTAACATCCTTACCCGTCATATCCGGACTTGTATCCATGTGAGCAATAAACCCAATAGTCGGCACCTCTTTATCTATATTGGCAGGGAGCGTGGCAAAAAGATAACCATGCTCATCCAAAGTTATATCTTCTAACCCCAAAGATTCCAACTCTTTTTTCAAGTATTCTGCAAAAACCATCTGTTTCGAAGTACTTGGAGTAAGCCCTGTCGATTCATCAGATTGTGTATCGAAGCTTACATACTTTAAAAATCTGTCTACTAAAGTCATATCGTTTTAATTACAAGTTACTAATTACAATTTACAAATTGATAGTTTATAGTGCCGTAAAGGTAAAAAAAGAGCCGTGAATTACAAAGCAATTCACGGCTCTTTTTTATTGTATAGTTTTATCTGGATACTTAACTGACCTATCTGACCACTTTAAAAATGGCTACTACCGTCAAAGCAATGTGTACAAACCTTGCATTTGGGCAGACCGATAGCTTCTATTAATGTTTCCACTGTATTGAACTTCAAAGAAGAAAGCCCGAAACGTTCGGCTATAATACCAACCATCTTCTCATATTCGGGAGACCCGGTAGTGGCATATTTATCCAAATTCTTATTTTCGTCACCTTCCAATTCCTTAATAATACGGCGGGTAATCAGTTCCAACGCATTTTTGGAAGCGGAAAAACCTACAAACGGACAAGCATAAATCAATGGAGGACAAGCAATACGCATATGTACCTCTTTTGCTCCATAATCATATAGTATCTTCACATTATCACGCAACTGCGTGCCACGAACGATAGAATCATCACAAAACAACAAGCGTTTACCTTCAAGCATTGCACGGTTCGGAATCAATTTCATCTTCGCCACTAACGCACGCATCTCCTGATTACTAGGAGTAAAACTACGAGGCCAAGTCGGTGTATATTTTGAAATCGCACGGTGATAAGGAACCCCCTTGCCTTCTGCATACCCCAAAGCCATACCCACTCCCGAATCAGGAATACCACAAGCACAGTCCACTTCCGATTGATCTGTCTGTCCCATCTTCAATCCACAAGTGAAGCGCACCTCTTCTACATTCCGTCCTTCATAACAAGAAGTAGGAAAACCATAGTACACCCACAAGAACGAACAAATCTGCATATCCTCATTCGGTTCACGAAGTTGTTCGATATGATCGTCATACATACGGACGATTTCACCGGGACCTAAGTATTTCTCTATCTCATAATCCAAATTCGGAAAACTGGATGATTCGCTTGTCGCAGCGTATGCTCCTTCTTTTTTTCCTATTACGATAGGAGTACGCCCCCACTGGTCACGAGCAGCGATGATACTTCCGTCCTCCGTCAAGATAAGCATTGAGCAAGAACCTTTGATGTGCTTGAACACATTTTCAATACCTTCCACAAAGTTTCTACCTTGTATCAGAAGTAATGCGATAAGTTCTGTCTGATTGGTATTGCTCGAACTCAGTTCGGCGAAGTGCATATTTTGATTGAGAAGTTCATCTTCCAGTTGCTGAATATTGACAACCTTTGCAACGGTAATAATGGCGAAGCGGCCGAGGTGAGAGTTTATAATAATAGGTTGAGCGTCTGTGTCACTAATAATGCCGATACCGGCGTTTCCTTTAAACTTGTCCAATTCTCCTTCGAACTTTGTTCGAAAATAGGTACTTTCCAAATTATGAATGGAGCGTATAAAACCTTTTTCCTTACTGTATGTCGCGAGTCCTCCTCGCTTTGTACCCAGATGTGAGTTATAATCTGTGCCGTAGAATAAATCAGTCACGCAACTAGCTTTCGAGACTGTTCCGAAAAAACCTCCCATGTTATTCTCTTTATTGATGTTTTTTAAAAAGATGTGCAAAAGTACAAAAAAGAATCCGTCTGATAAAACAAAGAGCCCCGCAAAGTTTTGTTTTCCTTGCGGGGCAACAACTAATATTTATTAAAAGCGGGGAATCCGAGAACAATCTCTTTGCCTAGATCTTATTTCCATTTCTTGATTATCTTCTTATCCGACGGAGCTGCTTCAATCAAGCTCAACGCAAATCCTCCGCTACGGGCCAGTTTGACAGAAATCCGGGTTTTAGCAGTTACTATACCTTTCTTTATTTGATAAGAGGTGGGATTCTTTTCAAAGTCCGCTTCCTTTCCGTCAGCATACAATGTCGCTACATATTGTTTTCCCGGTTCGAGAAAATCAAGTGTAAAAGCAGAAGTACGAGGATTCTCATCAGTGATACCACCTACGAACCAGCTATCAGTACCCTTCGCCTTACGTGCAACGGTGATGTAATCTCCCGGTTCTGCCTCCAGATACTTACTGTCATCCCAATCAACGGCTACATCCTTGATAAATTGAAATGCATCCATATGACGTTCGTAGTTTTCAGGGAAATCAGCCGCCATCTGCAAAGGGCTGTACATCGTTACATAAAGAGCCAATTGTTTAGCCAATGTAGTACGTACAAAACTATGATCGCCCGACAAGAAAGAAAGTTTGGTATCAAAAATACCCGGAGTATAATCCATCGGTCCGCCAATCAGACGGGTAAAAGGAAGTAAAGTGGTATGAAACGGTTTATTACCGGCAAATGCTTCATACTCCGTACCACGTGCCGACTCATTGCCGATCAGATTCGGATAAGTACGACATAGTCCGGTAGGACGGACTGCCTCATGAGCATTCACACAAATCTTATAATCAGCCGCTTTCTTCACTGCATATAGATAATGGTCGTTCATCCATTGTCCGTAATGATGTTCGCCACGAGGAATGATATTGCCGACATATCCACTCTTCACTGCATTGTAGCCGTTATCTACCATAAATTGATATGCTGCATCCAAATGACGTTCATAGTTACGAACAGAAGCGGATGTCTCGTGATGCATCATCAGCTTTACTCCTTTTGAGTTCGCATATGCATTCAGCATTTTCAAATCGAAATCAGGATAAGGTGTAATGAAATCAAATACATAATCTTTTGATTTGCCGAACCAATCTTCCCAACCTTCGTTCCATCCTTCTACCAATACTTGATCAAATCCATGTTCAGAAGCAAAGTCAATGTACCGTTTCACATTATCGTTATTCGCTGCATGGCGTCCATTCGGTTTTGTTTTTGAATAATCTGTTTCGCCCAATTTCACAGAGTAAACATCGTCCGTATATGCCCAAGAACTTTTTCCGCTAATCATTTCCCACCACACACCAATGTATTTCACCGGTTTAATCCAAGAAACATCTTCATAAGCACAAGGATCGTTCAGATTCAATGTCAGCTTAGACGACAGAATATCACGTGCATCATCACTCACGATTACCGTGCGCCAAGGAGAACGACAAGGTGCTTGCATATATCCTTTATCTCCTTGTGAGTCCGGTGTCAACCACGATTCAAAAACCAGGTTCCGATCATCAAGGTTCAAATGCATACAGGAATAATCAACCAAAGCAGCTTCATGCAGGTTGATATATAAGCCATCATCCGTTTTCATCTGCAAAGAAGTTTGCACACCTGTTGGCGAGAAAGAGGTTTGAGAAGCGTTTCCAGTAATCGCCCCTTGCAATAATCCACGAATTTCAGAAAGTCTGGACTCGGTATAATCGTATTCCTGCGTATCATAATCACCGGGAATCCAAAAGGCCGTATGATCTCCCGCCATAGCAAACTGGGAATGTTCTTCCTTAATCACAAAATAATTCAAATTCTTCTGCAATGGGAATTCATACCGGAATCCCAAGCCATCATCATAAAGACGGAAACGGATAATGATATTGCGATCTTGTGCCTTCTGATTCAAAGTAACAGCCATCTCATTATAATGGTTGCGGATTGATTTCACCTCTCCCCACACCGGTTCCCATGTTTCATCAAAAGCAGAAGTTTTAATATCGGCCAGAGTGAATCCATTCATCAGTCCGGGATCATTTTTCAATTCCAGTCCCAGTTTCGAAGGTTTAATCACCTCTTTTCCTTTATAAGAGAGTTCATACACCGGTTCTCCTTGCGTGTTGACAGAGAAATTTAGCTTTAATTGTCCGTCAGGAGAAGTGATACTTTCGGCCTTTGCTGATGTGCCGAAGAAAAAAGAGAGCAACAGGCAGACCCATATTGCAGTTCCTATTTTCATGTTCTTCATGATATAAATGAGTTAATTAATAATCGTAGGGCAAAGATAGACAAGAAACAATAGAGGTGTTTTTCTTTATAAAGAAAATATAGAAGGATATAGAAGTAGAAATGGGATAAACATTTAAATATAAAGCAGATAACAAATCCAGAAGCTAGAAAAAATATAGTGTCTATGGTGAAGAAATTAAAAGGATTAAAGACGCATATTACATAATCTTTCTATATTTGCAACGTATTATCCCAACTATATCAATAAACACTTTACTATTTAGAATATGGCACAGCACCTTAAATTGATCGCTCTATTGATTTTCACATTGTCCGCCAGCTACACTTCCGCGCAGTCTTTACGTAAACTGCTGGAACGTCCATACGGCATCATCGAGTCAAAATGGGAAAAAGATGCTCAGGTAGACAATTCGTTTAAAAGTGCCTCTTCTTATACGTTCTACCGGGGCAAATTTCCTAAAGATTTCAATATTCAGACTCCTTATGCCTTACCCGTAAAGAACAATCAAAAGACAGCCTGGAAAACCGATCCGCGTGAACCATTCAAGACCTTGAATTTTCACATCAAACAAGGTGATACAATCTACGCCACCCGCAGCGGAATAGCCTGTAAAACCACCAACCCGCAACAGCTGCTCATCTATCATCCCGATCAGACTTTTGCAGCCTATCTGGTGATGAACGAGAATTTTATCGAACCGGGCGAAGAAGTACAAGTTGGACAAGCCATAGGAAAGGCAGGCCCCACAGGTGCTGCCATCTCTTTCTTTTTTCTGGATGAAAATAAGTTCAAAGGAGGATTATCATCCGGATACCCTTACTCCCACTTTATTCCTGTATTCCGCACAACTGAAGGAGATGTGAAACCGGAAGAGAAAACCATCTATCAGGCTGTGACCGACCATGACCTTATCATGCAGGACATGAGTAAACGTGATAAAAAGAAATATATGAAGCTACACAACCTGAAATAATAGATGTATCATGCGCATATTTTTACTTTTCTTCCCGGTCTTCTTTTTCTGCGGTTTGCTTCATGCCCAAACCGTAAAAGTGGAATATGGCGGTGACCCGCTTCCCGGCAAAGACCGGAAGAAGATAGAACAGTTTCTTCAACATGAGGTTGATTTCTATTCACAATTCGGACTGCCCGATACGCTGAGCCTCCAACTATATGTATTTGAAAATAGAAGAGAAGCAATCAATTACTTAGAAAGTATCAATGTGTCTCTGCCTATCAAGGCAAGTGGTGCATACTCACCTAAGCTACAAAAGGCAGTCATCTTAGGACGGGAGAATGGACGGGAGAGAAGTCTTGCCATTATCTATCACGAACTAAGTCATCATTTCGTTTCGCAGATTCTCGGCAAGCGTCCTCCAAGCTGGCTTAACGAAGGACTGTCGGAGTACTTCGAACATTGCACCATTCACAAAAAAGCAGTCCGCCACACATTTACCGAATACGAACAAGGGAGAGTTCGGACGATGTATATGCTGGGAGAAGTAAACCTTCCTACATTTTTAAAATGATCCGTCAACCATTTCAGAACAAATCAATCTTGTTTATCCCGGAGGCTTCCAGCAATTCGAAAAAGATTTTGAAGCCGCCTACAAATAATATCAATCTTTCAATCAAATGAGTAAAGAAGTTATCTATATCTTTATCGGTGGAGGAACCGGTAGTGCACTGCGTTATTTCATCCAGTTGTTAATGCACGAACGAATCGTCCCTTATCATTTTCCATGGGCCACTTTCACGGTCAATCTTCTCGGCAGTTTTCTCATCGGCCTGTTCTATGCCCTTTCAGAGCGATTTCACCTTCCGTTCGAGGTCCGTTTGTTTCTGACAACGGGTTTATGCGGAGGTTTCACAACGTTCTCTACTTTCTCCAGTGACGGCGTAGGTCTGCTGAAAGGAGAATTTTACGGAGCATTTGTTCTATATACATTATTAAGTATAGGAATAGGATTAGCCGCAACGTTAGCCGGCGGATATGTGGGAAAACAGATTTAATAATTCGAATATAAATCCTACCTTTACGGCATGATTAAAAGAAACCCAACCAAACCCGTCCGCGTTGTTCCTCCCATGATGGAAGAACAGGAAGTCAGTACTATTACCCTACAGGAATGGCTCGACAGAGAAGAAACCGTCTCTCATCTTTTATTCTGCAAAGGAAAAGAAGAAGGCATCGACAAATCTTATAAAAGTTTCAAAAACTGCACCTTTCAGCATCAGACATTCAGCGAATGTAAATTCCGTTCCTCCCAACTGACCGATGTCAGGTTCGAGAACTGCGACTTATCCAACATTTCTTTCGCTGAAAGTTCGCTCTACCGGGTAGAATTCATTTCCTGCAAACTATTGGGTACCAATTTATCGGAAACAACGATGAATCACGTCTTGCTGCATGACTGCAACGCAGGTTATATCAATCTGGCTATGAGTAAAATGAACCAGGTACGTTTTGCACACAGCCAGCTCCGCAACGGAAGTCTGAACGACTGCCGTTTTTCATCCGTCGCATTTGAGAGTTGCGATCTCGTAGAAGCCGATTTTTCACACGCTCCGCTTCGCGGAATAGATTTGCGCACTTCCCGTATCAGCGGAATCACGCTTAACATCAGCGATCTGAAAGGGGCTGTCATCACTTCCCTGCAAGCAATGGATTTGCTTCCACTGTTAGGGGTTATTATCGAAGATTAAAATCCTGCAAATTCACCCCGCCGCACTCAAACAAAAAGCATCGTCCCGTTGTTATAGTATAAGGTCGGACTAACGACATATAGGGAATAGGCACAAAAAGAATACCTATTTATAGTGATTTCCCACTCCCCGTCAAGTCCGTACTTTTGCAGAAATCTTATTCAAAAACAATAGAAACGATGAAAATTGAAAAAATTGTAGCTCGAGAAATTCTCGATTCAAGAGGTAACCCCACAGTAGAAGTTGACGTAGTATTGGAATCCGGCATTATGGGACGTGCATCTGTGCCGTCAGGTGCTTCCACAGGTGAACACGAAGCATTGGAACTTCGCGATGGTGACAAACAGCGCTATGGTGGAAAAGGAGTACAAAAAGCGGTTGATAATGTAAATAAAATCATCGCTCCGAAGCTGATTGGTATGTCTTCACTCAATCAGAGAGGTATCGACTACGCAATGCTGGCATTGGACGGCACTAAGACTAAATCGAATTTAGGTGCTAACGCTATTCTCGGCGTATCTCTTGCCGTAGCTAAAGCTGCTGCCAACTATCTGGACCTTCCTCTATACCGCTATATCGGTGGAACAAATACGTATGTAATGCCTGTACCGATGATGAACATCATCAACGGTGGTTCACATAGCGATGCTCCGATCGCATTCCAGGAATTTATGATCCGTCCCGTAGGTGCTCCTTCTTTCAGAGAAGGTCTGCGCATGGGTGCTGAAGTATTCCACGCTTTAAAGAAAGTTTTGAAAGACCGTGGCCTTAGCACTGCTGTAGGTGATGAAGGTGGTTTCGCACCTAACCTCGAGGGTACGGAAGATGCTTTGAATTCTATTCTGGCCGCTATCAAAGCAGCAGGATACGAACCGGGCAAAGACGTTATGATCGGTATGGACTGTGCTTCTTCCGAATTCTACCACGATGGTATTTACGATTATACCAAGTTTGAAGGTGAAAAAGGTAAGAAACGCACTTCCGCAGAACAAGTTGACTACCTGGAAGAACTAATCAACAAATTCCCTATCGACTCTATCGAAGACGGTATGAACGAAAACGACTGGGAAGGCTGGAAAAAGCTGACCGAACGCATCGGCAACCGTTGCCAGCTGGTAGGTGACGACCTGTTTGTAACCAACGTAGATTTCCTTGCAATGGGTATCGAAAAAGGCTGTGCCAACTCTATCCTGATTAAAGTAAACCAAATCGGTTCGCTGACAGAAACACTGAACGCTATCGAAATGGCTCACCGTCATGGGTACACTACTGTTACTTCTCACCGTTCGGGTGAAACAGAAGATGCTACTATCGCCGATATCGCAGTAGCTACCAACAGCGGGCAGATCAAGACAGGTTCTTTAAGCCGCTCCGACCGTATGGCTAAATACAATCAGTTACTCCGTATTGAAGAGGAATTGGGTGATTTGGCTGTGTATGGATACAAGAGAATCAAATAAATTTCGACTTTACATCTAAATAAAATCCCCGGACGATAGATATCCCGGGGATTTTTATATAAGCTTTTATAATAGACAAAGAATCAACTAAATCATTGATAATCTAAACAATACCATTTTAATCAATAATACAAATACTGTATAAAAACAAGCATAATACATTCTATTAATAGTAGAATACCCTAACTGCAAGTCCCTATGCAGTTGTCATTTTTCATATTGGTACGTAAATGAACTATTTCACCACAGAGGACACGGAGGACACAGAGGTTATAATTATCTATGAACTAGAACCTTGAAACCTCTGTGTCCTCCGTGTCCTCTGTGGTGAAAAGAATCAAAACCGTACGGAAACAAGCCAAAATATAAGAAAAAAAGCATTC
>NZ_GG688328.1:118447-172384 GCF_000156195.1 Bacteroides finegoldii DSM 17565
CGGATTCGAACCAACGACCCCGAGATTACAAATCACGTGCTCTGGCCAACTGAGCTAAAGAGGCGGGGGTGGGTAAGCTATCTATATCGCGCCGCTACAACCAACTACCTTTGCTGCGATCAAGCCCTGGAGGATTCGAAGGGAGCTGGCCGTATAGGACTTACCCGTTTTGCGGTTGCAAAGGTAGGCATTTTTACGGATTCTGCAATAGATACGAACAACTTTTTTCAAGTAAAACAACTAACAGACTACATTTCAAGCAATTAAAGGTACAAAAAAAATCTCTACTAGCAACTTTTATTGCTTTATTAACTTTAACAACCATATTCCCTCTATCAACCGATATTATTTGTACCTTTGTGCGCAATTTATAAATGAAGATGACAGAGAACAAAAGCTATTTACAGAAATACGCCATGCATTTTGGCACATATATGGGAGCTTATTGGATATTGAAATTCATACTACTTCCATTGATGTTTGCTATACCTTTTTTCCAATTGCTATATGTTATTCTAACGCTAGCCGTGCCAATCATAGGTTATTATTACGTAAAAATCTATCGCGACAAAGTATGCGGAGGAGCTATACAATTCTCACACGCTGTTCTTTTCACTATATTTATGTATATGTTCGCTTCCCTATTGGTAGCCGTAGCACATTACATATACTTCCAGTTTATAGATCACGGCTTTATCTTCAACGCCCTTGCTGATTTTTGGAACCAAGCGATAGAGCAAAGTCCCGCTTTGCAAGAAAACAAAGAACTTATGAAAGATATGTTTGATGCAGATAAAATAAACTCGCTCAGCGCTATCGACATTACCATGCAAATGCTGTCATCGGACGTATTTTTCGGAAGTATCCTTGCCATCCCTACCGGATTAATGGTAATGAAAAAAGCGAAACCCGGAAACAATGAGCCGAGTTGATTGTAATTTGTAATTCGTAACTAGTAATTAAAGAAATGGATATATCAGTTGTAGTCCCATTATTCAATGAAGAAGAGTCACTACCCGAACTCTACGCTTGGATAGAACGGGTAATGCAAGCCAACGGATTCTCATTTGAGGTGATTTTCGTTAATGACGGAAGTACGGACCGTTCATGGGAAGTGATAGAAAAGCTAAAATCCCAATCGGAGCATGTAAGAGGTATCAAGTTCCGTCGCAACTACGGCAAATCACCCGCACTTTACTGTGGATTCGCAGAAGCGCAGGGAGACGTGGTTATAACGATGGACGCAGATTTACAGGACAGTCCGGACGAAATACCTGAACTCTACCGGATGATAACCGAAGACGGTTACGACTTGGTTTCCGGCTGGAAACAAAAAAGATATGATCCTCTGTCAAAGACACTTCCCACCAAACTGTTTAATGCAACGGCACGCAAAGTTTCAGGTATTAAAAACCTGCACGACTTCAACTGCGGACTGAAAGCGTATCGCAGAGAGGTCGTAAAACATATCGAAGTGTACGGTGAGATGCACCGTTATATACCTTATCTGGCAAAGAACGCCGGATTCAAGAAAATCGGTGAAAAAGTGGTGCATCATCAAGCCCGCAAATACGGTACAACCAAATTCGGACTTAACCGCTTCGTGAACGGTTATCTGGATTTACTCTCACTCTGGTTCCTTTCCAAATTCGGAATCAAGCCGATGCATTTTTTCGGCTTGTTAGGATCGCTGATGTTTCTCATCGGAATGATTTCCGTTATCATTGTAGGTAGTAGTAAGCTATACGCAATGTACAACAATCTATCATATAGACTAGTGACCGACTCTCCCTATTTTTATTTGTCACTTACGGCAATGATTATAGGTACACAATTATTCCTTGCCGGATTTCTTGGCGAATTAATCTCGCGTAACGCACCGGAACGGAATAACTACCAGATAGAAAAGAAAATTTGATTCACATTCAATACTTGACTATGAAGAATTTAGTTCGTATCTTTTTCCTATTGATAATCGTTGGTGCCGCTATCGGTATCCACAGTTCATGTTCGGACGAAAATGATTGTTCTATGGCAGGACGTCCCATGATGTATTGCACGTTCAAAACCAACGATCCGGATAATGATAACGCCGTACTCAATGACACACTCGACTCGCTGACAGTCAGAGCAATGGGAACAGACTCCATTATTCTCAACAATGAGAAAGATGTACATACAGTGATGTTGCCGTTGCGCTATACCAGCGATTCCACCGTATTTATCTTCCAATATAATCCGGTACTCAATCCAGAGGATGTAGATACAGTATATATCGTACAAGAGAGCACTCCCTATTTTCAGTCTATGGAATGCGGTTACATGATGAAACAAAACATCATCAGTGCTGCATTCGGCAACAGAAAAAACAGTACGGAGAAAATAACGTCTATCGAATTACGAAATAAAGAAGCCAATTCAAATGAAATTGAGAATTTACAGATATTCTTTAACTATCGCGACCGCACACCGGTTACGCCTGATTAGTCTGCTTCTACTCTTTTGTATCGGTCTTCCGTTACTGGCACAACAGCAGCGTCCTACTCATACACCCAAAAGAGACCTGAAGAAAAAAGAGACTGTCGAGATAGATACGATTCCGTTTTATAACGGGACGTATATCGGTGTGGATTTATACGGCATAGGAAGCAAAATCTTAGGAGGAGACTTCATGAGTTCAGAAGTCAGCATTGGTGTCAACCTTAAAAACAAATTCATCCCTACTTTTGAATTTGGCATGGGAGGAACAGACACCTGGAGCGAAACGGGTATACACTACAAAAGCAAAGCTGCCCCTTTTTTCCGTATCGGCGTAGACTACAACACGATGGCAAAGAAAAAAGAGAAAAACAGTTATTTATATGCCGGACTTCGTTATGCATTCAGTTCTTTCAAATATGATGTATCAACCCTGCCAGCAAATGATCCTATTTGGGGAGATGTAATTGGCAATCCCAGCTTAGAAGACGATTATTGGGGAGGGAGTGTTCCTTTCAGCCATTTGGGCATGAAAGGCTCAGTGCAATGGTTGGAAATCGTCTTAGGCGTTAAAGTACGTATTTACAAGAACTTTAATATGGGGTGGTCGGTACGCATGAAATACAAGACAAAAGCTTCTATCGGAGAGTATGGCGCTCCGTGGTATGTGCCGGGTTACGGTAAATATAAATCAAATAATATGGGAATCACCTATTCCCTCATCTATAAATTGCCTCTTTAGAATACAATGACAGGACTAGAGATTTGGTTGCTTGCAATAGGTCTGGCGATGGATTGTTTCGCCGTATCCATTGCAAGCGGCATTATTTTGAAACGTACCCGATGGAGACCAATGCTAATCATGGCCTTTGCTTTCGGACTTTTTCAAGCCATCATGCCACTTATCGGATGGATGTGTGTAAAAACCTTCAGTCATCTTATAGAAAGTATAGATCATTGGATCGCTTTCGGAATTCTTGCCTTTCTGGGAGGCCGAATGATTTGGGAATCCTTTAAAGAAGAAGAATGTTGCCAACTGTTCAACCCGGCAAGCCTGAAGGTAGTACTGACCATGGCGGTAGCAACAAGTATCGATGCATTGGCAGTCGGTATTTCATTCGCCTTTTTAGGTATTCAGGATTACAGTGATATCCTTTCTCCTATCCTCATCATAGGATTTGTTTCATTCGTCCTGTCATTAATCGGGCTTATTTTCGGCATTCAATGTGGCTGCGGCCTTGCCCGAAAGTTAAAAGCTGAGTTATGGGGAGGTATCATTCTGGTAATTATCGGAATTAAAATATTAATTGAGCATCTATTTTTCCAATAAAAAAGAGTTTTCTTATTAAATAGAAGAACGTATGAAGACAAAAAAGAGTTTCCTTTGGCTGGCTTTCCTAATTCTGGCAACTATCTGGATATTGGCCAGACACAATCAACAAGCAAACTACAACAGTATTACCGGTCTGGTGTTCGGAACCATTTACAATATCACTTATCAATATGACGGTGACTTAAAACCGGAAATCGAAGCGGAGTTAAAACGATTCGACTTGTCACTGTCACCCTTCAATGACAGTTCCGTCATCAGTCGTGTCAATCGTAACGAAGAAATAGTGACAGATACTTTTTTCCAAAAATGCTTCAACCGTTCTATGGAGATCTCCCGCGAGACCCAAGGAGCTTTTGACATAACGATAGCCCCGCTCGCCAATGCGTGGGGATTCGGATTCAAGAAAGGCACTTTCCCGGATTCCGTAATGATAGATAGTTTGTTGCAAATCACCGGATATGACAAAGTAAAACTTGAGAACGAAAAGATTATCAAACAAGATCCGCGTATTATGTTGAGTTGTAGTGCTGTAGCTAAGGGATACTCAGTGGATGTAGTCGCCCGTCTATTGGATAGAAAAGGAATCAAGAACTATATGATAGATATAGGTGGCGAAGTGGTGGTAAAAGGATTCAATCCTAAAAACGACCGTTGGCGTATCGGAATCAACAAGCCTATCGATGATTCTCTCTCTGTAAAACAAGATATACAGACGGTACTCAAAGTAACCGATCTCGGTATGGCTACTTCCGGAAACTACCGCAACTTCTATTACAAAGACGGAAAGAAATATGCCCATACCATTGATCCGAGAACGGGCTATCCTGTGCAGCATAACATTCTGTCCGCTACTGTGATAGCGGAAGATTGTATGACAGCCGACGCTTTGGCTACCTCATTTATGGTGATGGGGCTTGAAGAAGCGGAGGCTTTCTGTAAAGCGCATCCCAAGATTGATGCTTACTTTATATATAGTGGAGAAAAAGGAAAATTCGAGACTTATTACACAGAAGGCATGAAACAATATATAACGGAAGCTCCCTGACCATTCCGTTTCCTTGTTTTCACGCACAAAAAAACCCATCCGGACTTACAGTACCGGACAGGCAAAAAATTAAAATATGCAATAAAAAAATGATCTATTTCTTTACCGGTGAATATCGGGCATTCAATCCGTTTACGATTTCTTCTGTAATATTAAACGCGCTATCAGCATAAAGCAGATTATCGAAACCGGTGTTGCTGAAAATCAAGCTATATCCGTGAGTCTTATTATATTCTTTCAGGAATGCGTTGATAGAATCACGGAACTGCAAGCTATTCTTATTGTTCTCTTCCATCAAGCCATTCTGAAGCTTATTGCTCAGCTCTTGCAAGTCTTGTTCCAACTTTACCAGACGGTTATATTCCTGCTGTGCTCTATCTTGTGATAGGAAAGCATTGTTTTCCACTTTCTTCTGGAAGTCCTGCTTTTCCTTATTCAAGGAGTTAGCTTTCTGATTCAATGTCATACGAACATTCTCGCTTTTCTTCACCATAGCCTCATTCAAGTCAATACAAAAATTGTATTTGGCCAACAGCGAGTCTATTTCGACATAAGCAATTTTCATTCCTGACAATTCAGCATTTGCCTGAACGGGAGTTGTAGCAGTTTGATTATCAGTTTTGCCAGCGCATTGTGAAAATAAAACGATAAACGCAAGAGCAGCCAAACCGTTCATGAGGTAGTTCATTCTATTCATAATTAATAAGTATTGTTTTTAATAAATTTAATTCATACTATCATTCAAGGCCTTTTCTAACTCATCAATAGAAAAGCGCGGCTTCTTCTGTGCCTCACGATCCTGAGACTGAGCACACCCGATTCCCTTTTTACGCAACGCCTTATTCCCACTCACATGACCATTCGGGAACTTCCCGCCCTTCGTAAAGAATACTTTCACCCCCAATAAAACCAGGGAAATAGCAACTATTAACAAAGTTATCAGTATAGTCTCAACCATTTCTATTAATTTTGTGAATGCAAAGATAGGCTTTAATGAGATATGAGTTCAGATAAGTCAATCAAATTAACCATATTTAGCAATAGAAGAAGCTAAAACCGCCCTTCTATTCCTTATTATAATAAAGAAACAACATGGAAAAAAAAGACCTAAAGCCGGCCGGCGTATTCAAGTATTTTGAAGAAATCTGCCAAGTACCGCGCCCTTCGAAGAAGGAAGAGAAAATGATTGCCTACCTAAAGGCGTTCGGAGCTAAACATAATCTTGAGACCAAAGTGGACGAAGCGGGCAACGTACTGATTAAAAAGCCTGCCACTCCCGGAAAGGAAAACCTGCAAACTGTAGTACTGCAATCGCACATTGACATGGTATGTGAGAAAAACAATGATGTTCAACACGACTTCCTCACCGATCCAATCGAAACAGAAATAGACGGTGAATGGCTGAAAGCCAAAGGAACTACACTCGGAGCTGACAATGGTATCGGTGTGGCTACGGAGCTGGCTATCCTTGCCGATGACAGCATAGAACACGGACCGCTGGAATGTCTGTTCACCGTAGATGAAGAAACCGGACTGACCGGAGCATTTGCCCTGAAAGAAGGTTTTATGAGCGGAGATATCCTTTTGAATCTCGACTCTGAGGATGAAGGGGAAATCTTTATCGGATGTGCCGGTGGTATTGACTCCGTAGCAGAATTTACGTATAAAGAAATCGAAGTACCTGCCGGATATTTCTTCTTCAAAGTAGAAGTAAAAGGACTGAAAGGAGGCCACTCTGGAGGAGATATCCATCTGGGACGAGGCAATGCCAACAAAATCTTGAACCGTTTCCTTACCCGCATAGCCAACAACCACGATTTGTACCTTTGCGAAATCAACGGTGGAAATCTGCGCAATGCCATCCCTCGTGAAGCTTATGCCATCTGTGCAGTTCCCGAAGATGCAAAACATGACGTACGCACCGAACTGAACATCTTCGCCAGTGAAATGGAAGATGAGCTGTCAGTTGTAGAACCGGATTTGAAATTGGTTCTCGAATCAGAGACTCCCCGCCAGACAGCTATCGACCAAGATACCACCGACCGCCTGTTGAAAGCACTGTATGCGGCTCCTCACGGAGTATATGCAATGAGTCAGGACATTCCGGGACTGGTAGAAACATCCACGAACCTTGCTTCGGTGAAGATGAAACCCGACCATATCATCCGTATTGAAACCAGCCAACGTAGTTCTATATTGTCCGCACGCAACGATATGGCAAATACCGTACGTGCCGTGTTCAGACTGGCTGGAGCGGAAGTCACTTTCGGTGAAGGTTATCCGGGATGGAAGCCCAATCCGCATTCACCCATTCTCGAAGTAGCAGCCGAATCTTACAAACGCCTGTTCGGTGTAGAAGCCAAAGTGAAAGCAATTCACGCAGGACTCGAATGTGGCCTGTTCCTCGATAAATATCCCACACTGGACATGATTTCCTTCGGACCGACATTGACGGGAGTACACTCTCCGGACGAACGGATGCTTATCCCTACCGTAGAAAAGTTCTGGAAACATTTGTTGGATATTCTGGTACATGTCCCTGCTAAAAAATAAAAGACGGATAAGTCTGCGACAACTAAAGTATGGTAACAGTGAAACAAGAGTAGCTGTTACCATACTCTTGTTTGTTATCTGTTCATGGAGCGTACCGGCACAAGAAAATATCCAGTTCCGTGTTGCCTGCTGGAATACAGAAAACCTGTTCGATACCCGCCATGACAGTCTGAAGAACGATTACGAGTTTCTTCCCAATGCCATACGCCATTGGAATTACAACAGATATAAAAAGAAACTGAGTGATATCGCACGTGTCATCACTGCTATCGGTGAATGGAATCCTCCAGCACTCATAGGTCTCTGCGAAGTAGAGAACGACACAGTACTCCGTGACCTCACCCGCCGTTCGCCTTTGCAAGAGCTCGATTATCGTTATGTAATGACTGACTCTCCTGATCTGAGAGGTATCGATGTGGCTCTTATTTACCAACGGGATTTATTCAAACTCTTATCCTCCCGCTCTATTTCCATTCCTGTGTTCAGGCAACATCGCCCGACAAGAGATTTGCTGCACGTCAACGGTCTGCTGCTGACCGGAGATACATTAGATGTATTCGTCTGCCATCTTCCAAGCCGCTCAGGCGGAGCAAAAGAATCCGAGCCTTATCGACTCCATGCCGCTCAAATTTTACGCACAGAAGTGGATAGCGTCCTGCATACCCGCCTCCATCCTCAAGTCATCATCATGGGCGACTTCAATGATTATCCCAACAATAAATCAATTCGGAAAATACTCGAAGCGGAAGCTCCTCCTATCCGTTCCGATAGTTTGGATATAGCAATCCATCCTGCTACCTCACCCTCATCCCTATCCCCGTTAAAGCTCTATCATCTGCTTGCCCGAAAAGCAAAGACTGCCAACTTCGGTTCATATAAATATCATGGGGAATGGGGATTGCTTGACCATTTAATTGTATCCGGTACATTGCTCAACACTTCCGGTAATTTCTTCACTCATGAGGAAAAAGCGAAAGTCTGCCAACTTCCTTTTTTGTTGACCGACGACAAAAAGTATGGAGGTAAAGAACCTTTTCGCACCTATAAAGGAATGAAATATCAAGGAGGGTTCAGCGACCACCTTCCCATCTATACAGACTTCGAACTAGTACTCCCCTGACAAAGCTCACACAACCACAGGAAGTAGTTTAGTGCCACCACGTTGGCACAATAGTGACATCGCATTGGCATAACAGTGCTAACGGAGTGGCACAGTCGTGACACTAACGTGGCATGACCACGGCATTAACGTGACGTATTCCATTCAGTCCGAATACTGATAAACCTTTAAGTCAAACTTGGGAACCATTGCCAGCAAATGGTCAAAGATATCCGATTGGATACGTTCGTACTCTTTCCAGATTTTATTTCGGGAAAAGAAGTAAACCTGAATAGGCACTCCGTACATCGTAGCCTCTTTTTGGCTGATAATCAAATCCAGATCTTGGTTCACTACAGGCAAGCTGCACAAATAGCGTTCAATATATACCCTATATACTTGGGAATTGGTCGGAACCGTCCCTTCTTCTGGCTGATAGTCTGCCATCAAGGGAATCTCCTTCCGGTAACGGTCCAGCATTTCCGGTGTACAGAACTGTAAAGTAGTCAGATCTAAGGTAATGTTCTTCATGACCCTCCGTCCTCCCGACTCCGTCATTCCCCGCCAATTCTGAAATGGCGTGCTCACTAATGTATAAGGCGGAACCGTAGAAATTGTATTATCAAAATTCTGAATCTTAACCGTATTCAACGTAATTTCCTGCACCGTACCATTGGCTTCCCCCGAAGGCAGCGTAACCCAGTCGCCCGGACGTACCATATCATTGGCAGAAAGCTGAATGCCCGCCACAAAGCCCAAAATAGAATCCTTGAATACCAACATCAGGATAGCTGCCGACGCTCCCAATCCTGCAAACAGACTGGCAGGAGATTTATTTACAATAATAGCGATGATGACAATTCCGCCCACAAAGAAAAGAACGACCTGCAAGACTTGAATAAATCCTTTCATAGGCCGGTTCTTCATAGATTCTTTACCATCGTAAATATCCATAATCATCAGCAGGATACCATTGATAGCCAACAACAGTGAAAAGATTATATAAATGGTACACGCTTTCTGTGAAATCAGCAATAACTCTTTTCCACGAACAAATGCCATTGGCAAAAGAGCATAGACAAGAAAAGCCGGAACAGTATGAATCAGATGATGGAACACTTTACGCTTCATCAGCAGTGTATTCCATTTATGCGGCTTTAGCCGGGTATACTGTTTCATTCCTCCTATGAGAATCGCCTGGCAGAGATAATTCAAGCCGACAGCAATCGCTATCATCAATATAGCAATAATAGTTTCATCAAAACGGTCGGCAACTTCCGGATCTATCCCCCAATCTATCAGGATTTTATTCATCCACTTTCCTAAATCTACTACGAGCATAACTTCTGTCTTTTTTAAGAAATAACAGTCTGGATATACATTTGGTTTAGAAAATAAAAAAAAAGACCGGCATCCGACTCATAAAGAATCAAGACACCGGTCTACACTGCTACTCTCTAAGCATTCTTTTACAAAGGCAAGCCATAACGGCCGTCTACTATCTTTTCCAATTGTTCCGACATTTTCGTCACTATTTTCGGATTCTTCTCTGCTACGTTATTCTTTTCAGCCGGATCTTTCTTTATATCATAAAGTTGAGGTTTCATGCTGTTGCCCAATTCAATATTGACATTTTTGTTATATGCAGGACCTTTTCCGGGACGCAGGTATTTCCACCGTCCATCCGTCACCGACAGATTATTCTGTGCATTCTGAAGTACCAGCCATTCCCGCCCTTTCTTTTCTTTACCTGTCCATGCATTCAGTAACGGTTCACTATCTGGAGCAGCCCCTTCCGGCAAACGGAAATTCATCATTTGCGCAAAAGTAGCAAACCAGTCTATCTGACAAAGCAACGCATCCGAAACGGTACCGGGACGAATCACTCCCTGCCAACTCCAAATACACGGCACACGTGTACCGGCTTCGTAAGCACTGTATTTTCCTCCACGATAAACACCTCCGGGTTTATGATCGCCCAGTAATTCTACCGCCTGATCCTTATAACCGTCATCCACTACCGGCCCGTTATCACTAGACAAAATCACTAATGTATTTTTATCCAGTCCCAAGCGTTCCAATGCATCCAGCACTTGTCCTACCGACCAGTCAAACTCAAGAAGACAATCTCCACGAGGTCCCATACTGCTTTTGCCTACAAACTGAGGAGACGGCACACGAGGAACGTGTGCATCCTGAGTGGCGAAATACAAAAAGAAGGGAGCATCCTTGTGTCCTTCAATAAAAGATATCGCTTTCCCGGTTAAAGTTTCCGCAATCTTATCATCTTGCCAAAGAGCGGATTTTCCACCTTTCATATATCCGATACGTGAGATACCGTTAACAATACTTTGATTGTGACCATGGGAAGGATGCATTTTCAGCAGTTCCGGATTGTCTTTCCCGGTAGGTTCACCCGGAAAGTTCTTTTTATAACTTACCTGAATCGGATCATTCGGATCAAGATTAATCACCCGGTCGTTTTCCACAAAAACACACGGCACACGGTCACCGGTAGCGGCCATGATAAATGAATAATCAAACCCGATATCATTTGTGCCCGGTTTCAAAGGCTTGTTCCAATCCTGTTCACCTCCCTTGTCGCCAAGTCCCAAATGCCATTTACCTACCACCCCCGTACTATATCCTGCCTCTTTGAACATATCCGCCATTGTATAACGTTCCGGACGAATGATAGACGCGGCATCTCCGTCTGCAATTCCCGTTCCTTCCTTACGCCAAGCGTATTCACCGGTCAGCATAGCATAACGGGAAGGCGTACTTGTAGCGGCAGCACTATGCGCATTTGTAAAACGTACTCCCATCTTTGCCAAACGCTCTACATTAGGAGTGTGAATCGTCTTCGCTCCATTGCAACTCAAATCACCATAGCCTATGTCATCGGCATAAATAAAGACTACATTCGGACGGTTTATCTGTCTTTCCTGAGCAGATGTCTGAGAAACCAGACAAGAGGTTAAAGCCAAAGGCAATATACCATAATAATATTCTTTTTTCATCTTATGTTCTGAAATAATAGGTTATCTGTATTAAGGAGCTACTGTGACTCCGATCTCATTCATTTCTACTTTAGCAGTGGTGGCAGCAGGCGTTGTAGCCTCCAGTTTGATGAAACGCGCCTGTACGCCTTTGTTGAAAGTAACCGTTTGCGGCAGAGGATTGTGCATGATATTGCTAAACTCACCATTGGTCGGCACCTCCGCCCAACTCTCCCCATCCGTACTTACATAGAACTTATACTGAAAAGCCATTGTCGGTTTTGCTTCCGCCTTCAAGGGAGCGTATGTAAAGGCTGACAGCTGCACCATCTTTCCCAAGTCAATCGTCAACGGAGAAGCAGCCACCTGTTTCCATTCTTTACGAGGTAAGTCATTCCAACTTTCCGTCTGATTATCTTCCTGCAACGGTGTTGCATAGAACGCGCCGACCTGACTGATATGAGCCGACAACCGGCATTCATTGATTTTCACTTTCAGTTGACTGGCCTTTACTGCCGGAAAACGCAGCAAACGTTTGTAACCTACAGTAGTACCCTGTCCGACTTCCTGCCATCCCTGTTCGGTCAACACCTCTATGGCAAAGGATTCAACCCGTTGTCCTTTAGCGATATCTTCCTGAAGCATTACCACATTGATTTCCGATTCCGATTTCAAAGAATAAATCTTCTCACTTCCCGAAACCGCATTCCACTCTTTCCGACCTTTCACTACACGATTGTCTGCAAACACTCTTTTCCGGTAAGCAGCAAAATCTTTCAGTCGCTTCACATCGGCCTCGTGAATCAGACCTCTGCGGTCAGGAGGAATATTCAATAAAAGTACTGAGTTATATCCTACCGATTGGAAATAGATATCCGACAAATGTTTCAACGACTTCACTTTCGTATCTTCTTCCGCATGATAGAACCATCCCGGACGAATAGAAACATCCACTTCCGACGGATACCAGAAAAGTTCCGTAGCCTCCGCCAACATCGAACGGCTTCCCAAATCTTTCGCTTTGCTGAATACGCCCAAACGTTTGTTATTCTCCTCCGAACGGGTGTAAATGCCCGGAGTAAGCACCGTCGCACTCCATTCAGTTTCACGTCCCAAACCTTTTTCATTACCAACCCAACGCACATCATCGCCCATTATTGCCATCACAGCCTTCGGTTGCAGACGTTGAATCGTTTTATAGAAAGCTTCCCAGTCATATACCTGCTTCCTTCCGTTCGGTCCCTCCCCATTCGCTCCGTCAAACCAAACTTCGTGTACCTCCCCATAATTGGAAAGTAACTCTGTCAATTGGCGGATAAAGAAGTCGTTATATCGGGGAGAATCTCCATAACATTCCGCGTTACGATCCCAAGGAGAAAGATAAACGCCAAACTTCATATCATATTTATCGCAAGCCTTACGCAATTCCCTTACTACATCGCCTTGTCCTTTTTTCCAAGGAGAAGAAGCTACGGAATGTTTGGTGGTAGCCGTAGGCCAAAGACAAAATCCATCATGATGTTTTGCCGTCAACAGCACCATCTTGAAACCAGCTTCTTTAAGAGTACGAACCCATTGTTCCGCATTCAGTTCGGATGGATTAAACAGCGCCGGATCTTCTTTTCCATCTCCCCATTCACGTCCGGTAAAGGTATTGATACCAAAATGGAGAAAAGCAGTCAACTCCATTTGTTGCCAAGACAACTGCTGGGGAGTAGGGATTAATCGCGCAGCCATATCTACCTTTTGCTCCAAAGTCGCATTTTGAGGAAACTCAAGATGTTTCACATAATAATTCTCTTTTTTCTGCGCCTGTCCTGCCGACTTCACCGGATAAAGAGTGAATTCAAAACTCTGTTTTTTTAACGGAACCAAATACTGAGGCAATACTCCGGGACCACAAGTAGCTGTTCCTACGCCAGCCTGCTCTGCATCCAAATGCACAGTCACCAGTCCGTCACGTTCCAACTCATTAATATGACGGGCTTTCTCCAATAATACATCCGAGAAAGGAACTATGCTAAACTGGAAAGGACGATTTGAATCGACAAAGATTCCTTCACCGGAACGATCGGTGAATTTCGTCCAACGCACATCTGTACGGTTACCGGTAGATTGCGGAGTGACATAATAGTGGAACATCCGTTCGGGTGTTGTCTGATATAAGCCAATTTTACCAGACTGGCCACGGTCAGCATACGTTTCATTGTCACCACGTCCCAGATAAGAAACTTGATCGTAAGTATCCGCCACACGGAAAGTCAGTCCCAGACGTGCCATAGACTTGACAATCGCAGTATCCGATTGGAAAGTAGTACGTATCTTTAATGCACCGTTCTTATCAAGCATATAGATAAAGTCGGCAGTTCCCACTTTCTGACCTTTTGCATTAAGAAGCTCGATAGTCGCAGTTGTCGTATTCTTCCCTTCTTTCAATGAGGTCACCTTTTGAGTCAGATTATCCAATCCCGCTTTACGCCACAAGCGAGCTCCGTTCTTGTCACGGTTATCATTATCCGTAGCCGGACGGAAAAGACTAAGAGTGATCGGAGTAGCCAACAGTTCCTTACCATCCAAAGCAAGAGAAGTAAGCGCTCCCGTTTCTTTATCCACCGTGAAAGCCGTCTCACCCGCTTTTTGCGGACGATAGCCCGTATAATTCTTATTGCCGACAATAACAAACTGATCGTATGCCACTTCCCAATCTTCGGCTATCATCGGAGAAGCTTCCCTACGTGTCCAACTAATATTCAGATAAGCCTCACGGACTGTCTTCGGCAGAATCACATTTCCTAACGACACGTCTATGGTAGCGTGTGGTTCACAGTCTAATACTTTCGTACCTTCTGCAATTTTCTCTCCAGTATCAGCCGTCACATTCCAATGAAGTTCATATTCGTTCAGGTTAGAGAAGTCGTACCAGTTCTTGATACGAAGTTTCATGTTCTTCGGACTCAGCAGAGTTGCTTTTATATTCTGATACACTTTCTTCACTTCGAGCAGATGGGGATGTGGCTGACGGTCGGCATTCACCAAACCGTTACAGCAGAAGTTGCCGAAGCTCGGTATTCCTTCCGGTCCGTAATCACCGCCATACGTCCAATACCATTTGCCGTTCTTGTCTATTTCACGGAAAGACTGATCCACCCAGTCCCAAACATTACCGCCTTGTGCCATTGGTTCGTTTTCAAAAACATCCCAATAGTCTTTCAATCCACCACAACTGTTACCCATCGCGTGCAAATATTCGCAAAGGATGAAGGGACGGTAAATATCCTTTTTCGCTACATACGCTTTTATCTCATCTACACTACGGTACATACGGCAATAAATATCCGTATTGTAATTCAGTTCGGCACGTTCATATTGAACAGGACGAGTCTTGTCCACCGATTTCAGCCAATCGTATGTACGTTCAAAGTTGATACCGTTTCCGGCCTCATTGCCCAATGACCAGATAACAATAGCGGGATGATTCTTCGAACGCTCGTACATACGATGTGTACGGTCCATGTGCGCAGTCAGCCAAGTGCTGTCTTTAGCAAGAGAAGCAGGACCGTAGCCCATTCCATGTGATTCGATGTTAGCCTCATCAATCATATACAATCCGTAACGGTCGCAAAGCTGATACCAATAAGGATGAGTAGGATAATGAGAATTGCGTACCAGGTTGATATTATGCTCTTTCATCAGCTTAATATCCAGTTCCATCAGTTCCTTACTTACGGTACGTCCCAATTGGGAATGTTCGTGACGGTTAGTCCCCTTTACCAATACCGGCACACCGTTGATACAAAAACGCCCGTTCTTGATTTCCGAAGTACGGAAACCGACTTCACAACCGGTCAGTTCGGTTACTTTCCCTTGTGCGTCTTTCAGCTCAAGCACCAGTGTGTACAAATTAGGATATTCGGCACTCCACGGTTTTACATTAGGAATCTTCTTCTCTTCAAATGCTATAAAATTACTCAATCCACGGGATTTGATATTGATAACATCCTTCAGAACGGCTTTGCCGAAGGTATCCTTCAGTGTATAAGCAATCGAGCTTGCCGTAGAAGACGGACCTTCTACCGTCACTTCAAGTCCGAAAAGTCCGTCTTTGTACGTTTCCTTATCCAAAGAGGCATTCAGTTTGTAGTCGGCGATATATTGTTTTGGTGTACTGTAAAGATACACATCCCGCTCGATACCGCTCAAACGCCACATATCCTGACATTCCAGATAAGCACCCGAACTCCAACGGTAGACTTCCAAAGCTACTACGTTCTCTCCTTCGGTCAATACCTCTGTAATATCCCATTCAGCCGCAGTTTTCGAACCTTGATTATATCCGAGCAATTTACCGTTCACCCATACATAATAAAAAGAGATTACCCCCTCGCAGCAAAGTACTACCCTACGTCCTTTCCAATCGGCAGGCACTTTGAAAGTACGGCGATACGAACCGACTTCATTTTCGGCATGAGGCACTAACGGCGGATTCTTCTTGAAATTGAACATCTTATCATCGAACTCATACGTCTCATTGACGTAGATAGCTGTTCCGTATCCCTGCCGTTCCCAATTTCCGGGCACATTGATGTCAGCCCAACCTCCTGTATAATAAAAAGGTTGATAAAAGTCTTTCGGACGGTTGTCCGGGTTCTTCACCCAATGGAACTTCCATTTCCCGTTCAAAGACATATAATAAGGAGATTGCTCATAGCCTCCCGGCTTCTCAATATCGGAAGCATTGGCATAAGGCCATACATAAGTGTGAGGAGCGAGTTTATTCAGTCCTACAGCATACTGGCTTTGCCATTCGGGCAACGGCTGTTTCTGTGCCGAAGCAAAAACAGTAGCAGTCAGTCCTGCCAATAAGAGTAAAAAAGTTCGTTTCTTCAGGTTCTTCATGGTTATTGTTATGACTATGTTGTACTATTCAATAATGATCTCATCAAAATATACTCTCGATTCCTGTCCCGGACGAACATGGTCGGCAGGACATTCCCCCGCTCCATTCACCGTTACACGAATATACCTTGCCTCCGTTCCTTTCATATCCATAGAAAGGTCTTCAATATAGGTGCCTTCACGGAATATTTCTTCAGGAGTGTAGTTCAATCCGGTTACGTCACGATAAGATTTATTATCGTCTGATACAGCTATACGTATTGATTTCGGTTTATGTACGCCCATACCATAGTTCGTGATACAACCGATTGTAAAAGTATTCATTTTTTCCTTCTGCTGCAAATCTATGGTAAAAGAAATAAGGTCGTTCTTGTCCCAACAGCACCATTCAAAGTCAGTCTGTTTCAGGCTTCCACGAACACCATTGAGCATAAGCATCTCATTCTGTTTATTTCCAAGTATCGTCTTAGCAGTCGCTTTGTTCCACGTAATCGGCAATACAAGCGTCTTTCCCATCTGCACACCTTCTGCAAAGGTAGCACATTTAATGAGTTGAGTCCCTGTTACAATCAGTGAGTCTGAATACACAGAAGAATTTGCCACAGGTTCACTGCCATCAATAGTATAGCGAATCTCTACATCGGGACGAATACATTCCAGATTTAACTTCAACCCACCATTTTCCGGTGTTACTTTATGCTGAATATTGTACATCGAACGGGCATAGACAATACCTTTTTCTGCAATATGCCCGTTATACCGGTCCATAGCTTGCAGGAACGAAGCCCAATCTTTCTTTTCCGGTTGTGTCCACGCTACTTCCGCCACCGCTACCAGACGAGGGAACAAAAGATAATCCACATCTTCCGGTTTATTGCAGAATTCCGTCCACATAGAACCTTGTACCCCCATCAGCAATGAAGCATATTCCGGTTTCCAGTCTTTTTGTACCGGTTCATAGTCATATACATCTTTCAATGTATTATTGCCGAAATATGTCAAAGGTTCGAACCATTGCGGCCCTTGATAACGAATCAGATACATGATACGTGCCGGAGTCATAATGAAACGGTGTCCCTTTTCCGCAGCTTTCAGTGCAGCCTTGCCATATCCCTGCCAACCAAGAATAATAGAGCCTTCCGGCAAGAAACTACTGTTAGTCAGTTCATCCCAACCAATCACTTCACGACCTTTACTACGTACATAGTCACTTATCCGCTGCATAAAATAGCCTTGAAGGTCTTCTTCATTAGCCAAGCCTTCTTTCTTCATACGAGTCTGACACAACGGACATTTTTTCCAATGTGTCTTTTGAGCTTCATCGCCTCCGATATGGATATAACGGGAAGGGAATAACTCCATAATCTCATCCATCACATTCTGCAAAAAAGTGAAAACACTGTCATTTCCGGCACAAAAGATGATTTCTGAGTTTCGTCCTCCCAAACCGGGCAATACACCGATATAGTCCTTCACTACCGGACAAGCCAATTTCGGATAAGCCGTCAATGCAGCGTTGCTATGGGCAGGCATATCTATCTCCGGCACAATCTCGATCTGGCGTTCGGCCGCATAAGCTACCATTTCCTTTATATCTTTTTGCGAATAGAAACCTCCTATCGGAGTCGGTTCTCCGGATTTCGGATTACGTCGGGCCGGAAACGGAACGTCCATACGATCCACTCTCCATGCGCCAACCTCAGTCAAACGAGGATACTTCTTTATTTCTATGCGCCAGCCGTTGTCATCTGTCAGATGGAAATGCAGTTTATTTATCTTCAACATCGACATACAGTCAATGATACGCAAAACGTTCTCTTTAGGAATAAAAAAACGTGATGCATCCAGTAACAAGGCACGGTACTCAAAACGGGGTTCATCCTGAACATTCATGACAGGAATGCTCCACTTCTCTTTTTTATCCGACAGACTTTCTCTTTCGATAGATGCGGGAAGTAATTGCCGGATAGTTTGCAAAGCATAAAAGAATCCCTTATCACCGGAAGCCTTAACGATAATTTCCTCTGGAGAAACTTCCAATGAATATGCTTCGCTCTTTAAAGAAGCATCCGTTACAAACCGAACATCCCCCTTTTCCGTAGCGCCCACAACCAACTTGGGAGTAAAACCGGCTGCATTGGTAAATCGGGAAATAAGACTGGCTGCCACAGCCGCCTGTTCCTCATTCTCCACCACAAATACAGTTTTGTCTGAGAAGAGATAGTTGCCACTGCCCGGCACCAAATGTGCCGGACGTGGAACCAAGGGTATGTCATGTGTCAAGTTAGTATCAGTACATCCCGTCGTAACTGGTAGTAAAAAACCTATCAATAAGATAAAGATATATTTAATCATGCTGATGTATTTTATTTATTCTTTGTCTCTGTCCGGTGAAAAGCGAACAGGATCATTGTATTGTTCTTGCAACTTTTGCAATTCTTCTTTCAGTTCGTTCACTACGGATTCATATTCAGGTTGTCCGTAAAGGTTGTGCATTTCGCTCGGATCCGTCTTCATGTCATACAGTTCCCACCAATTAATGTCATTGTAAAAATGAATCAGTTTATAACGTTCTGTACGCACTCCATAATGGCGTTTTACCATGTGTTCTGCCGGATATTCATAGAAATGATAATAAAGGGCTTTTCTCCAGTTTTCCGGCTGTTTTCCTTTCAATAAAGGAACCAACGAAACTCCTTGAATATCCGATGGTATCTCCACTCCTGCCAATTCGAGGAAAGTCGGTGCATAATCTATGTTCTGTACCATTTCAGTAATATCTCCTCTACGATCGAATCCTTTCGGTAGACGCATTATCAAAGGAGTACGCATGGACTCTTCATACATAAAGCGCTTATCGAACCAGCCATGTTCGCCCATATAGAATCCCTGGTCGGAGGTATAGACAACAAGAGTATTATCCAACAGTCCTTTTTCTTTCAGATAGTCGAGCACACGACCTACATTATCATCAAGAGATTTCACAGTTTTCATATAATCACGCATATAACGCTGGAATTTCCAGTTGGCAAGTTCCTTTCCTTGCAGATTTTGCTTATAGAAATCTTCTATAATCGGAGCATAGAATTTATCCCATGCGGCACGTTGTCCCTCGTCCATCCGTCCCAAAAATTTCTCATAAAGAGATTTCAGGCGTGAATTTTTATCCGACCGCAACATTTTAAGGTCGTAGATCATATCCATATCTTTCACGACACTCATTTCCTGAGCAGCCGCTGCAGGACGTCCTTCATAGTCGTCAAAGAAATTATCCGGCAATGGGAAAGTTTTATCTTCGTACAAAGCCAGATTACAAGTATCCGCCATCCAATTACGATGAATAGCCTTGTGATGAATCAACAAGCAGAAAGGTTTCTCCGGGTTTCGCTTGTGTTCCATCCAATCAATGGCATTGTCCGTTATAAGATTGGTGATATATCCATGTTTCTGAATCGTATCATTTTTTTGTGTGATGAAATCCGGATTATAATAATCTCCTTGTCCCGGAACGATTTCCCAATAATCAAATCCTGACGGCAAACTCTCCAAATGCCATTTTCCTACCAATGCAGTCTGATAACCGGCTTTCTGCAAAAGTTTTGGAAAGGTTTGTTGGGAACTATCGAAAACACAAGTCGTATTATCATAGAATTTATTGGCACAGCTATGTTTACCCGTTATCATACAGGCACGGCTGGGACCACTTAACGAATTGGCTACAAAACTTTGAGTAAAACGGACGCCATCGGCAGCAATACGGTCAAGATTCGGTGTTTCCATATAGCGAGTATCATAACAGCTCATCATCTGAGCCGTATGGTCGTCTGTCATGATATAGACAATGTTCAGGGGAGGCTGTTCAGCAGGCTTTTGTTTACCGGTGCATGAAGCAAAAGAAGCAAGGGTAGCTACTCCCGCTAAAGAATAGAATAAGTTTGATTGCAGATTTTCCATAATAAATTTGTGTTAGATTGAGAAAGCAAAGATAGGGAGGGATCCCTATCTTCACTTCCACAAATCATCAATTAAAATCCAATATTTTTCAATGTAGTCCATATACCGAAAATGTATCACTCACCTACAACAATTTTACAGTATAAGATTGATCTTAAGTTATTAAAGATGGTTTGAAAAATATTAGTAGAAAGGATAATACTTTCCAGGAATCGTTTCCTTATAGTCCCTATTTACCAGCTCGTTAGATTCACGTTTATAATTATCATTGACATAGAAACGAATCCAGTCTATAATCATTCTCGGACCTTCGGTTGCATATTTTGTAGGATCAATTGATTTTAGCTCCGTATCCCAGCCCGCAGGAAGGTCAGGAGAAATAGTATTGCTTTCTCCAAATAAATCCCATCGCATTATTAAATAAAGTCCCTTCGCTCCCACTGAAGTACCTGTTGAGGCTTTTGTAAAAGGCCATGAATTTAGCATATCTTTTGATACTTCTAAAGTAGTAGAACCATTAATACCTAATTTTATTGTATTTTCATCTACTAATTCCATCCAATAGATATTATAATCTTCTACTTTAGGAATAGCTGTTACAACACTTTTCACATCACTAATTGTTTCTCCCCTAACAGACTGTGTGATTGCAGTTCCAGAAACATTCTTAAGGATACATATTGATTGTTTAGCCTCTTTACTCGTAGTAGCTGTCGATGGGTTTTTCACTTCTATCATTGGTACAAATCCAGTCCTATTGCCTCCTAAGCGGACTTTCACTTCAATACGCATACCTGGATAGATGCGAGTAACATTCTGAGCCCACATTTGAGCTAAAGACTTACAGCAATGTATTGCCGCCGTCCCATAGTTAGTACCTTCTACACCAACACATATATTCAGTTCTCCTTCATTTGTAACCTGAGCATATTTTGTCCAATTAATATTCAATACAGGCTGTCTATTAGCATCTGTTGCATTACCTAATTTTAAATAATCCCCAGATATTGCATTATTATGGAACTCAATAGCATAATCAAACTTCCACTGGTTACCTAATTCCGCATTTGGATGTGCCATACCTTCTGTGATCTTAACAGTTTCTTGTCCAGTAAACCAATCATCATCATAAGAAATAAACATAATGTTTGGATTCTCATATACTTTTGTTATATCATACAAATTAGGATCAGCTATAGATTCCAAATCAGTCATTGTAATAGTCAGTATAGATTCTGTCATCGGATTTATAGGAGAATTACTTTGTAAATTCAATACTAACTGTAAATCTCCTGTCATTTCATAATCCTGTTTAATAGTAACAGCGGCACTTTTTACCGAAGTTCTTCCGGCAGGAATCGTTAAAGTAGGAGGTAAGTTCTCATACAAGTCTTCTTCCCCTTCTTTTGGAGTAACTGTTATTTCAAGAGGAACAGAACTTGGTTTATCAATTTTAGCAACCAATACAAACTTTCCACCTTCAGTCACCACATTCTCCGTGTTATTCTCTAATGACATTGATATCCGATAATAATCGGATACTTTAATTGCTTGACTCGAATTTGCCATTTTATAACCACGCGCGAAAGCAACAAACTCCATCGCAGTACTCCCCGTCAATCCGGATTTCTTCACTGGAAAATCCACCTGAATTTGTTTTTCACCTTTTGGAAACGTAACAATACCGCTAAATGGTTCAAATACACCCGATACATCTTCAGTACCAGCTTTAGCCGTAAAGTAAATATCAAAGTCCTCGTTAGCTACCATCTCATTCCCATCTGCATCAGCATCCACATTGATATTTACTTTCAGATTTTCTCCCATCACAAATGCCTTTTCATTAATGCTCATAGTCAACGGCACTGCTTCCGGCAAAGGACGATATTTTGTTTCATCTTCACAACCTGTCAAACCTATAGTAAACAAGCATATTGGAAGCATTCTATATAATATGTTCTTCATATCTTTATTTATCTAATTATCATCAATAAATATTGTTCTATTCTCTTATTTCCTCTGCCATCCCGGATTTTGTTCCAATTCGTGATTCAGTGACAATTCACTCGGAGGAATTGGCAGCAGATAATCACGGTTAGAATCAAACTGATAGCCTCGTGGAAGAACCTCTTTCTGTGGATCAAGCCAACCATCCGTAGTTAAAATAGTTTTCAAATCTACAGCTGTTTTAGGATCAAATGCTTTATATAACACACCATCTGCTCCAAAATATGCCCCTGTTCCACGTTTTCCCTGAATCAATTTGTGAGCTCTCCAACGCATCAAGTCATCCAAACGGAATCCTTGTAAAGCTAGTTCCGACCGTCTTTCCCTACGAATTTCCTGCAATTTGGCAGAGATTGGATAACCAAAATCGGTAAAATTAGGATCAATTTCAGCAGGAGCAGTATAGGTCACTCCCGCACGTTCACGCAAAGGTTTCAATGTCCTTTCCAATACATTTGGATCACATTTATCTAATTCTTCTGCAGCTTCCGCATAAGCTAACAAAGCTTCTGCATAACGAATTATCGGAAGTGAGGTCTCACCCTGGCCACTGACATAAGTTGTATCAATACTCATGCGAATATGATAACCAGTTGCATTACGTGCCGGACCACTTTCTGTTAGATAAGGAGGACGAACTTTCTGTTTATTTTCATCCGAATATTCATCCACAAACATAGCTTTTGACTTAGACTCAGGAGATGTAGACTTAAATTTACAGCCTGAATGCATAACTGTCGCTAACAAACGAGCATCACGTTCTTTAAATGTAAGATTGAAATCCTTATAAATTTCATCGTTAGGATCAATAAAGCTTCCATCAGCATTCAGATAATTATCAATCAATGATTGAGCTAAACCAGCCGCTCCACTGTTGTCCACATAACCAGCACCTAAGTTACTACTCAAATTATGAGTCACTCCATCTGCTATCGAATACTTTTTCCAAAAAACGACCTCTGTCATATCCGACAAATCTTTCGAATTAAACAAGTGTGCATAAGCATCTTCTTTAGATACAAATTTCTTATCATTATCTTTTGTATTTAAAGAAAGTCCCATAGCAAACAATTCGTCACCTAGTGTCAACACTTGTCCTAAAAGATCTGTAGATTTATCCTCTGCGGCTGCAAAATCTGTTCCCTTATGATACTTTTCCCATGTACCCTCATAAAGCGCCACTCTCATGGCCATGATGATAGCAGCTTCTTTGCAAATCCTCAAGCCTTTATACTGACTACGTGAATAAAGCAAATTCTTAGCCGTCTTCAAATCATCAATAATAAACTGTGCCACTGCCGAACGATCGCGTGGGGGAATTTGCAAACCTGCAACTGTAGCGTTTCCATCCCAAAATTTATCCATTACAGGAATACTACCAAATCTAGTTAGTAAGTAAAAATGCCAATAAGCACGGAAAAAATAAGCTTCCCCTTTCAGTGACAGCACATCCTTTGTTTCCTCTGCTTCTGGAACTTTATAATATTCAAAAAAATAATTTACATTACGTAGATTTTGGTATCCGTTCTGCCATTCGGCAGTACCTCCTCCTGTCTCCAACAGCTCTCCATTAAGACGTTTATCATAAACCTCCGCCACGATATTGTCACTATTCTTTTCTTCTCCACGGACTCCCATGTCATAAGTACCAAAAGAAGGAAGTGCTATATACAAACCATTAATATAATTGTTCACTGCACTTGCATTGGACAAGAATGTTTCACTATTGGGGGTTGTCATGGGTTCTCTATCTAGAAAATCGGAACACGCCGACATCATAACACTTGCCCCTACCGCAAATAATATATATAATTTTTTCATCATCATTATCTAATTAAAATGTAAAATCAAGTCCGAACACGAAGTTACGGTTCATCGGATATACCATACCATTACCATTTTGCTTCATCGGAGAAGTTAAACCCGGAGCCGTATTCTTAGCATCACCACCCGCCGACATATTTACCTGGTTCAGTGTTTCAGGATCAAACTGTTTCGGCAACTTTGTTATAGTAAACAAGTTGTCGCAAGTTACATACACTTTTAGATTGCTGATACCAATATGTTTCAACTGTTTTTTATTAAATGTATAAGCCACTGTTAAATTTTTCATACGCATATAAGCAGCATTTAACAAATAACGTGTCGTATTGTATCCAGTATTCACTAAAAAATCCTTATCATCTTTCCAACCAGTCAAACGAGGCAAATATCCATTTGGGTTCTCTGTACTGAAATAATCAAGATGTTCTTTAAAGTTATAGTTATTTCCACCAAACATATAGTTACTTCCAGCAATCGGGAAATCTCTTTTTGCCACACCTTGTAACAAGGTAGATACTTCGAAACCCTTATATCCAAGATTCAAATTAATACCGAAAGAATATTTAGGAGTAGTATTTCCAATAACCTGCAGATCTCCGTGGTCTGACAAAGTACCTTTACCACCATCTACTCTACCGTCACCATTAGTATCTATATATTTCAAGTCACCACGACGCCAAAGATCATTTGATTTGAACGCTGTCAGATCAACTTTTCTCAGATAATCATCAATTTCACGATTCGACAAAAAGAGATCATCAGCACGATATCCCCAAATTTCACCGAGATCCATACCTTCATAATAACCTTTATTAGCAGCCAATCCTGTATGGTTATTATAAATAATACCTTCCGGATTATTGTATTTGGTCACTACAGCCTTATAGTTAAAAACGTTGAAACCAACTCCATAACTGAAACCACATTTCAATTTATCATTCCAACTGACAGAAAGTTCCCATCCACGATTACGCAAAGTTGCATTATTCACTTTTGCACGATCTTCCGAAGCGATACCACTGATACTTGGTATTGATTCTGCCGGACCAATCATGTCACGTGTTGTACGTTGATATAAATCAGCAGTAATTGACAAACGGTTCTTAAACAACATCAAATCAAAACCTAAGTTAGCATTATCCACTTTCTCCCAAGTAATATAAGGACTAATCATTTTCGGAGTTTGTGCAATCGTACCTTTGGAAGCTGTGGAAGAAGAGATACCCGGTAATAACCAAGCATTAGTACCCTGTGCATCTAAGGGCATCTGAGCGATATAATCATATAAGCCCGCTCCATTTTGGTTTCCTAAACGACCATAAGAAACACGTACCTTCAACTGAGATACAGGCAGTGCCATTTTTTGGAAATAAGGCGTGCGAGCAATATCATAACCGGCAGAGAATGATGGGAAGAATCCCCAACGATGCCCCGCAGCAAAACGGGAAGAACCATCATAACGTCCACTGAACTCCAAAAAATAAATATTATTGTAGTTCCAATTCAAACGGGCATAAAATCCCATAGTGGACCAATGTGAACGGGCTTCACCTGCTATTACATTTCCACTGGCGTTGTCAAATGAGTAAATATCATTACTCAGCATACCATCTTTGTACATATATTCCTGTGAATCTTCTTTTAATTCCATTTGGTAGCCTGCCATTGCCTTGAAGAAGTGATCTCCCCATTGATGAGTATATGAACTCGAAACATTAGGTGATAAGTAATAATTGAACATACTCCCACGAGTATAAGATCCGAAATACATATTCTTCCAGCTAATACCAGGATAAGCAAATCCTTGTCTTTGATTAGTAGCATCACCCGGTTTAAAAGTACCCACAGGAGTTTCATACTTCTGGTTATTTTCCATTATCAGATCGTTATTTTCTATATCAAAACGGATTTTCATTTCTCCGGTGATATCCCATCCCTCCAATGGAGTTACTGTTGCAGAAAGTGACAATGCATCTGAAATACGGTTCCTCTGATAATGAGAATTTTTCAAATATAACATTTCATTCCAGCTCGGCAAATTGTATTCTGAATCAACAGGCAACTGAGTAACCTGAGTAGGACGATGGCTACCAATCTTATTATATAGAATCGTCTGATTCGCCATCGGACGTTTAATCATCTGCAAAGTAATATTATTATTCAAATTAAATCGTAACCAATTATTGGTCTTCATCTGTAATTTGGTATTCAAATTGTACTTACTCAAATCATCCTGCACTTGATCCAGCAAACCCTCTTGATAAGTATATCCCATACCAATATAGTAGTTTACCTTGTCAGAACCACCCTGTACACTTAAGTTATGAGAATGACGGATAGACTTATCTTTAAAATAATAATCAAACCAATCAGTATTGCCATACTGATTATAATAGGCTCCTGCCCAATCATCACCGGAAGTATTAGCCTCAATACCCGGAAATTCTGCTGAATAAGGATTCTGCATAAAACCTTTAATTTTTTCAATAGTTTTATCCGGAATTCTCTGTAAACCGGAAGACGCTCCACCATTATCATATTGCTGATTATTATACATAGCGTATTCCAACGAGTTCATCATCTTTGGCATATTAATAGGTGAACTGAAACCAACTGTTCCACGATAGGTGACACTAGCCCTCTCCTTTTTACCACTTTTTGTGGTAACCAATACTACTCCATAAGCTGCACGTGCACCATATACAGCAGAAGCGGAAGCATCTTTCAAAACACTGATACTAGCAATATCGGCAGGATTCACATTCTGCATACTCTGCTCTACTCCATCTACCAATACGTATGGCTCTCCACCATTGATAGAACCAATACCACGAATACTAAATTTAATATCTGCACCGGTTTCACCACCGACACCACCTCCCACTGCGTCCGTAGCAAAATTTAAGCCTGCAATATTACCCTGCAAGGCACTTGTGACATCTGTAACAGGACGATTGACAATGGCATCATCTTTCAACGTAGCAACAGCTGCTGTAATCGTATTTCTTTTTTGTGTATCCATACCCACAACTACCACTTCATCCAATACTTTGGCATCTTCTTTCATCACATATTTATTTCCTTCCAATTTAGTAACCTTTACTTGCATCGAAGCGTATCCAACGTATGTAATAGAAAGTATACTTCCAACTTTTCCCTGAATTGAAAAATTACCGTCAATATCAGTAATCGTTCCTCCAGTGTTGCCTTTTACCATGACCGTTGCACCAATAATCGCCTCACCACTATCATCCACGACCTGTCCTTTTATCATCTTTTGTTGTGCTAATGCACCAAGAGGAAACAATAACAGGAGTATCAGAAAAAGAACAACCCGTCCCTGTTTTTTCACGAACTTCTTTTTTTCCATAATATTATATTTACTAATTTAGATTATACTGTTATTCTACGGCAGGATTAGCATAGTAATCAAACTCTTCTTTCACAACTTTCAACAAAGACTTATCATTTGTCACATCTACGTCCGTAGCCAAATCCCAACTCATTATTCCACCGAAACCATTCTCACACACATACTGTGTTTTTTGGCGAATTGTATTCTGACTATTGAATGTATAGTTCTTTCCATTATACATCCATTCATCCACAGAAGTGTTAGTAAGATTACCTTTATTTATCAGATCACAATAAGCAACTTGTTCACCGGCTGTTCCAGTAGTTCCATAAAAAGGTACTCCCATCACCAATTTATTTTGAGGAATTCCATATTCAACAGCAGTTTGACCGTCTGATTTGAAACGTTCGAAAGAAAAAAGAGCCGCCTGAGGTCCATAGCATTGGAAAGAGATAAAATCAACAGCAGCAATTGCTTCAGAAGTTATCTTATAAGAAACCGGATGCAAAGAAACCGTAAAAAACACATTTTTTCCTAATACGCCGCGCAGTTTTACTATGGCCTTGCTGTAATTAGTTAATTCACTAGGGGAATAAGCCCATTCAAAGTCAAGATCGACCCCATCCATATTATACTTATCCAAAACATTCTTAACATTATTAGCAAAGTTAGTGCGTGCAGTTTCATTACTAACCATCTTCAACCATTCACCACCAGCGATACCCAAACGTAGTTTTCGGTCTCCTACTTGTCCATTTAATGTGGCACGTATTTGTTCCAAACGAATGACCCAAGTATGAGAATCTTTTCCGAGCTGTGCAGAATCATCATATTTCCAATAAGCAAGTGTTTTTGTATTATTCCAAATATCAGTATCAAAAGAGATAGGATTCCTACCCAACGTACCTACTTCCAAACTGCTAACGAATGTCTCATCCAAATATCCTTTGAGTTTCTCTCCAAGAAAGAAATCTGCACGAGTATTAGGAATTTCAGCAGGAAGAGAACCTGTAAATTCTGTAGGAATATTATTAGTGTCTACATATAATTTAGCCTTTCCTCCACTATAAGTTATCGCTACATAATGCCAAGCACCAGACTTTAAATTATCATTGACAACAGTTGTCGTAGAATTTCCAATAGTAAATCTTAAAATTCCTTCAGTTGCACCAAGTTGGAAAGATATAATGGTAGAGTTATTGTTTACCTTATTAAATAAATAAGCACCATCTACCCATTCAGTTATATATAGATAAGTACCAAATGTAAACTTCTTGTAAGCCCCATCCGGGGAATGAAGTAAACCATCTCCACCATTCATTTTCCCGGCACCATCAAATTTCACCACTCCATTACGACCTTCATAAGAAGACATATATGATGCTCCTGTAAGTTCTGCGTCATTCACCGGCAGATCAAATGTCAAATCACCGTCAGCATAAGGACGAGCTGTCAGATAAATCAAATCATTACAAGCACCCATACTTGCTCCGGAAATTCGATTTATCTCAAAAAAATCACCACGTATATAAGAACAATTAATAAATGATTTTTCTGTTTGGTCCGGTTCATCCGGTTCTTCGTTATCACCCGGTTTTCCAACAACTGAACCTTCAGGAGGAGTGCCAGCTGGAACATCCACCCATTTTGTGTCTTTACAAGCTGTCAACATTCCAAAGAGGAAGAGACAAAAAAATAGGAATTTGCTTCTCATAAGTTTAATAATTAAGATTACCTTTTAATAATAGGAATGACTTCCTATCGTCATTCTCCGCTACAAATGTATAGAAGATTCAAGATTGTATGTGTCCTATTTTAGCTACGATTCTTCCAATTTTGTCTAAAATCGTCCATTTCATCGGATAATACGAGTTGTTTAGACATTTTTGGATATGCATATAAAACAAAATAGGAAAGGCAAAAATACCCTTTTTGAGCATTCCCGCCTTTTCTTTTTTTATTTCTACTTTTAGTAATACTTTTATAACTTCTCTATTTCATCTACTGTCAATCCCGAAGATTGTAAAATAACATCTATTGAAACCCCTGCCTTCTTTAAATTACGCGCAATCTCAATTTGCTTATTTCTTTCCCCTTCGGCACGTCCCTCTGCACGTCCTTCCGCACGTTCTGTAAATATATTATCTCTCAAAATAACAATATTATCCAAATGTCTATAATAAGCATTGAGTTCTTCCTTTGTCATCCGATCCAAATTTAATCGCTGGCGTGTCTCGTTCAATCCCGGTGCAGTAGCGTTATCGGAAATATCTCCTGTATTCAGATAGTAAATCCATTTTTCAAGCGGACTTCTTGCTACTTGATTGAAATCATTCACTTTCAATATATAATATTCCGGATAAAGTTGGCTGACAGTATCCACTTTGAAAGTTTGTTTTTGGAATGAAATCAGTTCTAAAACATCCCCCTGATGAATTCCGCGAAATTCCGTTTTACCATGATATACAACATCTTTACCGCTACCTAAAGAGAAATAAACGATATTAACGCTATACACCTTACGAACTTTGTCGTAACCTTCTCCACGATTTATGTATTCGGAACCAACTTAGATGTTCCAAATAACGTACGTTGGAAATAAGCATATTCATTATTGTTTTGAACTTCTATTAAAATAAGCTCACCTTTAGAATTTTTAGCAAGTAAATCCACACGATTATATTTATCGTACTCATCTTCTTAATTACTTTCACTCTCCAATAATTTCTGAATAAGGATTGATTCCCCTAAAAGGGTAGTCAAAAAACCTTCTAGTACGGCAAAATTAGCTTTATTACGCAATAAGCGTTTCATCGTCCAATCGAAACGAATATAATTACTTGCCATTTTGTTCGCCTCCTTTTTCTATTTCTGTTTTCATTATAACAAAGGTAAAAGAAATATGTTGGAATCCCAAACAAATACAAAAACTAAATTAACCAGGCTCATGTTATTCGTCCCAGCGAACAATATTACTTGCCGAGAGACCTTATAAACTCCTCTGCCTTAGCAAGTGTTTCCGGTTTACCAATATCAATAAGTTGCAGATTTTCCACCGGATAACCAAAGAAGTTCGTTTGTCGACAAGTGAAGAGATAAAAATCCATAATAGAGAACTTTCCTTCCCACAGGGGAACTTCCATTAATTGGAATATAGCAGGTGAAAGTACATGAATGCCACTGAACGCATATTCTTGGAATAATGATTGTTCATAGTGAAGACCTTCGGGTTTCACTTGACCTGTATCTTTGTTTATCCATCCGCAAAGTCTCTTCTCCGCATCGAGAAGCAGATAACGTGAAGTTTTACGTTGGCTTACCAATAAAGTAGCCAAACCATCAGTCTGCAAATGATAATCATAAAGTTCTTTCAGATCCACATTTGAAAGAATGTCTACATTGTGTACAAGAAAAGGCTCATCGGAGTTCTCAAAAAAAGAACTGGCTTTCCGAATTCCTCCCCCTGTATCAAGTAGCACATCACGTTCATCGGAAATGTGGATAGTAAGTCCAAAATTGTCATTCACTTTCAGGAATTCAAGTATTTGCTCGCCAAAATGATGAATATTAATTACAATTTCGGTAAAGCCGAATGCTTTCAGCTTTAAAATAACGTGCTCCAGCATGGGACGCCCGGCTACGGGAACAAGAGCTTTAGGCATAGTATCCGTCAGCGGTTTCAACCGACTTCCCAAACCGGCCGCAAATATCATTGCTCTCATAACGATCTTCTATATAGTTGCTTCAAATGTATGTTTTATATTCTGTTCGCGATGTACTAATTCTACTTTAACCCCAAACTCTCTATTCAGACGTTCCGCCAAATGCTGCGCTGAATAAACGGAACGGTGCTGTCCTCCGGTACAACCGAAGCAAACCGACAAATTACTGAATCCGCGTTCCATATAACGTTTGACGGAAGCATCCACCAAAGCGTAAACATGGTCGAGAAAACGAAGAATCTCACCGTCTTCTTCCAGGAAAGTTATCACGGGCTCATCCAATCCGGTAAAAGCCTTATAACGTTCGTATTTTCCTGGATTATTCACTGCACGACAATCGAAAACAAAACCTCCACCATTACCTGTCGGATCATCAGGAATACCTTTTTTATAGGCAAAGCTCATTACCTTGACCGTCAGTTGACGCTTCTCCAAATCATCTGTAAACTGTTTCAGTCCGGTCAATTCACGTAACATTTTGCAGAGATACGGGTATTCCGGATATTCCTCTTTAAGCAACTCGCGCAAATTTGCGATAGCGTATGGAACACTCTGGATAAAATGAGGCTTTTTCTCGAAATAGCCGCGAAAACCGTATGCCCCTAACACCTGCAAAGTACGGAAAAGCACAAAATGACGGAGCTGACTATAAAAATAAGACTCATCGATCGGTTGATATTTGCGAAGAGCCTCTATATATTCCTGTAACAATTCTTTCCGAAGGCTATCAGGATATTTTGCTTTGGCTTGCCACAAGAAAGAAGCAATATCATAATAAAACGGCCCTTTTCGTCCTCCTTGAAAGTCAATAAGCCAAGGGGTTCCATCCTTTATCATCACATTGCGACTCTGAAAATCACGATACATAAAAGTAGCGGAAGAACTACGAAGCAAAACATCACTCATTTTCTGGAAATCATCCTCCAGCTTATCTTCCTGAAACTCCATTCCGGTAGCTTTAAGGAAACAATATTTGAAATAATTCAAATCCCAAAGTATGGAACGCTGATTGAATTCCGATTGGGGATAACAACGGGAAAAATCAAATCCGTCAGCTCCGGCAAACTGAATGGCAGGCAACAGACGGATCGTTTTACGAAGCAACTCTTTCTCTTCTTCGGAAAATACACTGGTAGCACGTCCTTTCTCAATGACATGAAAAAGTAAAGTATCTCCTAAATCCTCTTGCAGATAATACATTTTATCTTCCGACACAATGTGTACTTCGGGAACAGGAAGCCCATTTTTGCGAAAATGTTCCGCCATATAAAAAAAAGCTTCATTCTCATCAACAGAAGTTCCATATACTCCAATCAGTGTTTGTGCTCCTGTCAGCCGGAAATAACGGCGATTGGAGCCGGAGGAAGGTAATTCTGTTATATTCTCAGCGGGAACTCCCGTATATGACTGATAAAGTTTCTGCAGTTCTTCGGTAATCATAGTTACATATTTTCGAGCAAAGATAGGAATTATAAACAAATAATACTACCTTTGCTTTCATTTAACTGACCTAATCTCATGAGAATAAAAATCTTTGTCCTACTATGTTTGACAGCTATTATGCAGTTTACCGGTGTCACGCCCCTAAAAGCCAGCCATTATTACTATAAACAGCTCTCCTTAAAAGATGGGGTGACTTCAGCCGTGAGATGTATCCTGACAGACAAACAGGGATTTGTATGGATAGGAACGAAGGCTGGAATAAGCCGATATGACGGACATGAGCTAAAGAAGTACGTCTATTCCCCAAACAATCCTCATTCGATTCCCAATAACTTAATCCATCAGATTGCAGAAGATGAAATGAGCAATATTTGGATTCTGACCGACAAAGGAATAGCCCGCTATCAACGTCAAAGTGATGACTTCTTCTTACCTACGGATGAAAAAGGTAATCCTATTATCGCCTATTCAACCTGCCTGACCAAAGACGGGGTATTGTTTGGTTCTAAAGACAAAGTATACTTTTATAGTTATCGGGATTCTTCTCTTCGCCTTCTGCAAAAGTTGAATAAAGGGAATAATTTTAATATCTCTTTACTAAGCCTATGGAACGAACATACTGTTCTTTGTTGCAGCCGGTGGCAAGGTCTTGCTTTACTGGATCTGAAAACGGGAAAGCATCGCCTTCCGCCTTTCGATTGCGGAAAGGAAATCATGAATATGCTGATCGATTCACAAAACAGAATATGGATCGCCCCTTACAATGAAGGAATAAAATGCTTCACCCATAACGGAGAACTGGTAAAAGCCTATACTACTCACAATTCCGACCTAAGTAACAACGTCGTTTTAAGTCTTGCCGAACGGGAAGGAAAAATATGGATAGGAACAGACGGAGGCGGTATCAATATCCTTGAACCTGAAACAGGACGTTTATCCTTGTTGGAACACATTCCCGGAGGTGATAACTATTCACTTCCCGCCACCTCTATCTTTTGTCTCTACAATGATAGGAATAATAATATGTGGGCAGGAAGTATCCGCAACGGATTGATCAATATCCGGGAAGTTTCCATGAAAACCTATACGGAAGTCCTGACGGGCAGCAATCGTGGATTAAGTAATAATACCGTACTCAGTCTTTATCAGGAATCGAACGACCGCATCTGGGTGGGCACAGACGGTGGAGGTATTAATCTCTTTAATCCTATCACAGAGAAATTCACCCATTACTCATCCACTTGGGAAGACAAAATCGCTTCCATTTGTCCATTCACTTCCGGCAATCTGTTAGTTTCCATTTTCTCAAAAGGAATATTCGTATTCAACCCGACAACAGGCAAGAAAACGCCATTCATGATTATAGATTCGGAAACTTCCATGCGTCTCGGAAAGCGGGGAAAGACAGTCAATTTATTTTCCAATAACCCTCATAGCATTCTGTTACTTGGAGACCATGTCTATCAATATGACTTGAAGAAACACACTTTCAATATTGCAACCGAACAAGAAGGACTGGACATTATCGGCACTTTCTTACCAATAACAAATTATGGGAATTATACTTATCTGAACGACATAAAGCACATTTATCGGTTGGATAACCGCACCAACCGATTGGAAGTTCTGTATCAATGCCACAAGGACACTATTATCAATTCTGTTTCATTAGATGAACATGGGCATTTCTGGATAGGAAATAATTACGGGCTGTTTCATTATAATCCCGATGAAAAAATACAAACTCCCATATCTACCTCCCTTTTCTCGGAAGTCACATCGATTGTGTGTGACCAACAAGGAAAAGTATGGATAGGAACCAATAATATGCTGTTCGCCTGGCTAATCAAAGAACAGAAATTTGTGCTTTTCGGCGAATCGGACGGTGTCATTCAAAACGAGTACCTATCCAAACCCTGTTTGTTAAGTTCACAAGGCAATATCTATATGGGCGGAGTGAAAGGATTATTACACATCAATAGTACCCTACCCTTAATCACTACCGAAATACCCCAACTTCAACTATCGGATGTCATCATCAATGGTGAGTCCGTCAATGATAAGCTAAACAATAATCCAACGAGTATTTCCGCTCCTTGGAACAGCAATATAATCATTCGGATCATGTCAAAAGAAAAAGACATCTTCCGACAGAAAGTATACCGATATCAAATAGAAGGACTGAACGACCAACAAATAGAATCATACAACCCTGAATTGGTTATACGTTCACTTCCTCCGGGAAGTTATAAAATCACAGCGTCCTGCACAGCAAAAGATGGTAGTTGGATTCCCAATCAGCAAGTATTGGCATTGACTATTCTTCCTCCCTGGTACCGCACATGGTGGTTCATCCTTAGCTGTGCGATTCTCATTACTGTCGTTATTATCGAGACTTTCAGAAGGACTTTGAAGCGCAAAGAAGAAAAGTTAAAATGGGCGATGAAAGAGCATGAGCAACAGGTATACGAAGAAAAAGTACGTTTCCTCATTAATATCAGCCACGAACTACGCACACCGTTGACATTGATACACGCCCCACTTAGCCGGATATTGAAATCACTTTCTCCCGAAGAGCCGCAATATCTTCCTATAAAGGCGATTTACAGGCAGTCACAACGGATGAAGAACCTGATTAATATGGTACTTGACGTACGAAAGATGGAAGTGGGCGAAAGTAAAATACAGATACAGCCTCACTTCCTCAACCAATGGATAGAACACATCTCACAGGATTTCATCAGTGAAGGAGAAGCCAAGAACGTACGTATCCGATATCAATTGGATCCGCAAATAGAAACGGTAAGTTTCGATAAAGACAAATGCGAAATTATTTTGAGTAACTTGCTTATCAATGCATTGAAACACAGCCCGGAGAATACGGAAATCACTATTATATCAGAATTGCTTCCTGAAAAAGACAGAGTACGTATTTCTATCACTGACCAAGGAAGCGGTTTGAAACAAGTCAACACACAAAAACTTTTCACACGCTTCTATCAAGGCACGGGAGAACAAAACGGAACAGGAATCGGACTGTCTTATTCAAAGATTCTGGTTGAATTGCAAGGTGGTTCCATTGGCGCATACGACAATCAGGAAGCAGGTGCGACTTTCTTCATTGAATTGCCGTTGAGACGAGAATCAGAAGAAATCATCTGTCAACCAAAAGCCTATCTGAACGAACTGATGAGTAACGACAGCCATGAACAAGCACCCGGCAATGATGATTTCGATACAACTCCATATACAGTTTTAGTTGTAGACGACAATCCGGATTTAACAGATTTCCTGAAAAAATCGTTGGGAGAATACTTTAAACGGGTAGTGATAGCTTCGGATGGCGCAGAAGCCCTTCAACTTATCAGAAGTCACACTCCGGACATAATTGTCAGCGATGTAATGATGCCTAGAATGAATGGATATGAACTCTGCAAAAGTATCAAGGAAGATATCACAATCAGCCATATCCCTATTATTCTGCTGACGGCAAGAGACGACCAGCAAAGTCAATTAAGCGGTTACAAGAATGGAGCGGACGCCTATCTAACAAAGCCTTTTGAAATAGAAATGCTTATGGAAATCATTTGTAACCGATTGAAAAACCGTGAGTCTACCAAGAAAAGATACCTAAATGCCGGAGTAATCCCTGCACCGGAAGAAAGTACGTTCAGCCAGGCAGACGAGACCTTCCTGCTCAAGTTGAATAAGATCATTCAAGAAAATCTGGACAACAGCAGTTTGGATATAGCCTTTATCTGCAAAGAAATCGGTATGAGCCGGGCTTCACTTTACAATAAGTTGAAAGCCCTGACCGATATGGGGGCTAATGATTATATCAATAAGTTCAGAATGGAGAAAGCAATAGCATACATTACCGGAACGGATATGACATTTACAGAAATAGCTGAGAAGGTCGGCTTCACCACTTCACGTTATTTCAGTACAGCCTTCAAACAATATACAGGGGAAACTCCCACACAATACAAAGAGAAACGAAAAAAGTGAATATTCACCGACTGTTGACACAGTCACCGGAATATTCACTTTCCTATAATCAGGAATCAGGCAATAGTAATTGCCGGATCAAGATAAACATCCTGGATAGCATTCAATAATTCGACACCTTTATTCATCGATTTTTGGAACGCTTTACGTCCGCTAATCAACCCCATACCTCCGGCACGCTTATTGATTACGGCTGTAATAACCGCATCACGTAAGTCGGAAGCTCCGTGCGACTCACCACCGGAATTGATTAAACCGACACGCCCCATATAACCATTGGCAACCTGATAACGACAAAGGTCAATCGGATGTTCCGAAGCCAGTCGGGTGTACATACGTTCATCCGTCTTACCGAAACCAATTGCTTTGAAACCACCATTATTCGTAGGAAGTTTTTGTTTGACAATATCTGCTTTGATCGTAACTCCGAGACGGTCAGCCTGTCCGGTCAAGTCGGCAGCAGCATGATAATCCACACCATCTTTCTTAAAATCACTATTACGCAGATAACACCACAGGATAGTGGCCATCCCCAATTCGTGAGCATACTCGAAAGCCTCAGCGATTTCCACCAATTGGCGACGACTTTGTTCCGAACCGAAATAGATAGTAGCGCCGACAGCCGTAGCTCCCATATTCCATGCTTCTTTCACTGTGCCGAACATCACCTGATCATACGAATTAGGATAGGTCAGCAATTCATTATGATTCAGTTTAACCACAAACGGAATTTTATGGGCATATTTGCGTGCCACCGCTCCCAAAATGCCGAATGTAGAAGCGACCGCATTACAACCGCCTTCAATAGCCAATTTTACAATATTCTCCGGATCGAAGTAGATAGGATTCGGAGCAAAAGACGCTCCGGCAGTATGTTCAATATCCTGATCGACAGGAAGAATGGATACATAACCGGAATTAGCCAAACGTCCATGTCCGAGAATAGCTTGCAAGCTGTTCAGCACTTTTATATTACGGTCGGAATCAACCCATATTTTATCTATCGTATCGGGAGAAGGCACATAAATCAAAGACTTATCAATCGTCTTACAAGTGTGATCCAGATAATATCCGGCTTTATCTCCTAACAAATCAATTACTTTACTCATAACTTTACTTTTTTTAATATACAACACTTTATTTTTTCTTTCCTTGATTGGCTACCGCTTCCATCATTTTTTTTGATTTCTTCCGCATTTCCAAGAAAATAATCATTAGAGACATTCAGGTTCTCGTCAAACTCGAATACATAAGGAACGGCAGTAGGCAGATTCAGTTTTACAATTTCCTCATCAGAAATATGTTTCAGATGTTTGATGATACCTCGCAGACTGTTACCATGAGCCACAACCAATAAAGTATGGGCTGTTTTCAGGTTGGGAAATATATCCGATTCCCAATAAGGCATAATACGTTCAATGGTATCTTTCAATGATTCGGTACGGGGAAGTTCGGCATCTGGAACTTCATGATAACGGTAGTCAAAACGCGCATTCCGCAAGTCACTTTCCGAAAGCGGATTAGGGGCAATATCATAGCTACGACGCCAGATCAGCACTTGTTCTTCACCATATTTCCCGGCAGTTTCCGCTTTATTCAATCCTTGCAAATCGCCATAATGCTTTTCGTTCAGACTCCAGTTTTTTTCAACAGGTAGCCAGTCGAGATCCATTTTATCAAGTACACAATTCAGCGTCTTGACAGCTCTTTTCAAGTAAGAGGTATAGGCTTTATCGAAATTGAAGCCATACTCCTTCAATGTCTCGCCTGCTTTCTCAGCTTCGGCAATTCCTTTTTCGGTCAGATCGACATCTGTCCAACCCGTAAAGCGGTTTTCTTTATTCCAAGCACTTTCTCCATGACGAAGCAATACTATTTTTCTCATTTTTATTGGTCTCCTTTCTTCTTTAGTTATATATAGAACAGTTTGTTTCGCTACAAAGTTCACCAAAGAAGAAGGAGTTGCCAATACCTAAAATGCTGATTTTATTCTTTCATCGGTTTCTCGTTAAGAAAATACGGTTTGTAATTGTATCGGGAAGTTCCGATTCATAATGTGTCACCATAATCATCGTCTTATCTTTGCGTCGGCAGAAAGCCTCAATCACTTTCTTTACCCGGCGACGATTATAGGTATCCAATCCATGAAGCGGTTCATCCAGAATCAGCAGTTCCGGGTCTTTGACGAAAGCTCTTGCCAGCAAGGCCAAACGTTGTTCTCCACTGGATAGTTGCAGGAATGGTTTATCTTTTAAATCTGCAATACCGAATATACCCATCCACCACTCACAGATAGCCATCTGTTCCGGTTGAGGACGTTTATACAGACCGATACTGTCGTGCAAACCACTGGCCACAATCTCAATAGTCGGCAAATTCTTGAGATAGGCACGATGCATCTCCGGACTGACATAACCGATATGTTTCTTGATCTCCCAAATACTTTCTCCCGTTCCTCTTTTCCGCCCGAAAAGACTGATATCACAGGCATACGACTGCGGATTATCTGCACAAACCAGACTCAATAAAGTCGATTTACCCGCTCCGTTTTCCCCACTTAATGCCCACTTCTCACCACGACGAACTGTCCAGTCCAATTCTTTCAGGATAGTACGGTCATCATAACGAATACTCACCTTATTCAATTTCACGACTTCACCCGAGTCGTAGGTATTTCCGTCATAAGCCAAATTGATAATCCGTTTCTGCAACTCCTCAAAAGAATCAACCGTATCTCTGTCATGAAAAGCTTTCAGATAAGCCTCACGTGCCATTTTAGGAAAGACCTCCATCTTATCCACAGGAATGACATGAGTAATAAACGAAGGTATATCATCCAGCATAGAAAGGACTAAGACGATCTGCACCGACGACATCTTTATCAAACGCTCAAGCAAGGAGAACAATAATTCGCGGGTAGGTGCATCCAAACCGATGAACGGATTATCCATAATCAGCACACGAGGTGCTGTCAACAGAGTTTTAGTGAGTTGGAACTTACGTAGTTCACCACTGGAAAGTAAAATTATCTTTTTGTCAAGAAGAGGTTCGATATGGAAAAGTTCAAACAATTCATTTTTCAGCTTGTCGTCTTTGATTTCGCCCAACATATCACGAACATCCGGCACTTCATCCTGATCATGAGCATTCCAACGCTGCTGATAGTAGTAATTGGTATCGGCTGCCCCATAAGTATCACGGAAAGCAATATATTTCACATTATCATAAACAGTCTGAGTGGCCGAAGGAGAAAAATCATATTCAATCGTTCCCTCACGCAAAGGATATTTTCCTATCAAAGTATCTACAAAAAGACTTTTACCACCACCATTAGGACCTACAATAGCTATATGTTCATTCGCTCCGATAGTTGACGTGATGGGTTTGGCTAAACGCACAAGCGGGTTGCGTGCTACGCCCCCCGCCATGCTAAATGTATTTTGACTCATATTCTTATATTCTGTTTAATTATCGACCGCAAAGGTAACAATTTTACAGCAAAACAAGACCTATCACGAACATTTTTCCATTCATACAACCGATTTGTTTATCCAACGGGGTTATTCATCCATTCCGTCAATAGTAATGATTTTCCCGTCCGCATCATATTGCAGTTCGCAAACCTTCATGCTGCGCAACCAAGTTTTCCCTCCTGATGGCACACAATCGTGATGGAACAAATACCACTTTCCTTTGAATTCAACAATGGCATGATGTGTAGTCCATCCTACTACCGGAGTCTGAATGACTCCCTGATAAGTGAATGGTCCGTATGGATTATCACCTATCGCATAACAAAGCAAATGGGTATCTCCCGTAGAATAAGAGAAATAATATCTCCCGTTATACTTGTGCATCCACGAAGCTTCAAAAAAACAGCGGCCGTATCTCCGGCTGTCAACGGTTTCCCATTTTTATCGATTATCACCACCGCGTGGTTCTTCGGCAAACTCCATCATGTCCTCTCTCAAACGGGCTACACGTGTGGGCAAGGCTTCTTCTGTACCTTCCGGCAAAATGGCAGATTCCAACGCCTTATTATTCCTGTAACGTTGGAGTTGACCGCCCCACAATCCACCAAAATAGATATAATAGTTACGCCCAGCCATCGGCCAATCATTACGCCAAGAATCCGGATCAGCCTCATGTGCATATTGAAAAGCCAACGGAATTGTTTTGCGCAAAAGCTACTTCACCACCATAAGTAAGAAATGCCGCCATCACAAGCAAAAAAATATTGATCCGTTTGTTTTTATATACAACAATTTTTAAGTAAATATTCTTTTATTTATTCGCCCCCTTTGTGGCGTAATTTTATCTCTCTATTGATGTTATCAATCACATCGTCCTCTAGTCCATACTTAGATATAATGAACATAGCCACCAGAAGCAGCAAGGCAGGAATAACAGCTACAAGCCACAGTATCCCCTGTTCGGCAAAAGGTGATTGTGGCACCTCATTAGTCTGATCAAATCCGACAAATGCCATGACAAGTCCCGGCACCACACCTCCAAGAGCCATACCCGCTTTGTAGAAAATATCTGTCAATGGAATCCCTCCCAATATAAGGTATGAACGGTATTTGCCGAGTTTAGGATTGTGCTTATCAACAAAAGCCCCTACAAGAGGATCCCAAATGACATCCACTATCCTGACGATAAGGAACATCACGGCTGCCACCTCCGGTTTGAGACCATATACATTCGTATAAAAAATCAGCAAATACATACATACGGTCTGATAGATTAAGGTTTTGCGCCAAATCACCGGAGCCGAATCCTATACGCTGGAGTCAGGAGAGCTTGTAGAAACCTTTAGCGTCATTCATTTTCATTGTAGAGTCCATTTCATTCTGTCTTTTCTTTTACTTCTTAGTTATTTCGCGATAGTTAGAAAAAATGACGAATCTTGCCGACTATCACGTTGCAAACTTAAGAAGTTTCTTGCCCTCCACCGAAGAATTACGATTCAGATTGTTTCCCGTCTGTTACATCATCGTATGCATATGTTACAAATAGTTGTTGTTATGTTACATTCAAGCTGAAAAAGCTGGCTACCGATACATAATCAAAGCCGATTGGCCGGGAATAATCACTTCCGTTCCCGTCTGTGTTCCCAGTCCGCGAACATCTATCACCCCGTCTTTACACACCACTGTATACTTTCCGGCAGGCACTGCCAAACGCGCAGGGGTCATACGGGAATTAAAGGCCACGATAATATCTTCCCAACTATCTCCGTTCGCGTGATCCTTCAGGCGGAATGCAATCAGGTTTTGTCCTTCCACTGGAAGAAACTCCAGATGCTTCCGAACCTTTTCCGCATCTCCCATACGGAAAGCGGGATGGGACTTACGCAGATCTATGAGCCTCTTATAATACATGAAAACATCTCCGTTCATCGTCTTGCGTCGCCAATCGATAGCATTGACTGCATCCGGACTCTTATAACTATTATCCACCCCTTGTTTATCGCGCATCACTTCTTCTCCTGCATAGATAAAAGGAATACCTTGCGAAGTGAAGACTACCGTCTGCGCAAGCTTATCAAGCCGGACCAGTTGCTCGGGAGTAGCTTCTGGCATACTTGCTTTCAAGCGATCAACAAGGCATAAACCGTCATGGCAGGAAACGTAACTAATCATTTGGGTAGGCTGTCCGGCCCAGGCTTGCCGACTGTAATTCACCGAATCATAGCGTACTTGCGGATGTTCGATAGCTCCCACAATACCAAACTTAACGCTGTTCTCCCCTCCCGGCACTCCGGCAAGAAAAGCTCCCTTACCTTTCTCCCAAACAGAACCGCAAAGTCCGTCACGAAATTCGTCCGAAAAGACTGCAATTCCGGGCATATACGCCACATTCTTTTTCATAGCCAAAGAATCAACAGGATATTGAGGCGTTTCAGCAGCCCATCCTTCTCCGTAAACACAAACAGTAGAGTCCACTTCATCCACTGCCTTCCGAATCTCGTTCATCGTTTCAATATCATGCACTCCCATCAAATCGAAGCGAAAACCATCGATATGATATTCCTTCATCCAGTAAAGCACGGATTCTATCATAAACTTACGCATCATAGGACGTTCACTAGCCGTTTCATTTCCACAACCCGAACCGTTCGCCAATGTCCCGTCTTCTTTCTGACGATAAAAATAACCGGGTACTGTACGTTCAAAATTACTCTCCGCCGTATTAAACGTATGATTGTAAACCACATCCAGAATCACCCGGATGCCGGCTTTATGCAACGCCTGTACCATTTGCTTGAATTCTTTCACGCGAGTGGCGGGTTGATAAGGATCTGTTGAATATGAGCCGTCCGGAACATTGTAATTCAACGGGTCATATCCCCAATTGTACTGATTTTCATCCAATTTTGTTTCATCTACGGAAGCATAATCATAGGAAGGAAGAAGATGCACATGCGTCACACCCAACTCTATCAGATGGTCGATTCCTGTCAGCAATTTATCCGAGTTCATCGTTCCATGCTCGGTCAAAGCAAGGAACTTTCCTTTATTCTTTATTCCGGAAGTAGAATCGACCGAAAAATCACGATGATGCATTTCGTAGATAATCATATCGGCAGGAGATTTCAGCGGAGGACGTTGATCATTCTCCCATCCTTCCGGGTTCGTTGCTTTCCAATCGATAATAGCGGCACGTTTTCCATTCACCCCGACAGCATGAGCATTAATTCCCGGAGTATCCCCTTGCCATTTATCATTGATTTTCACATTGAAAGTATAGAACTTATTGAGCAAATTCTTGTTAACCACAGTTGCCCAAGTTCCATCCTCTCCAAGTTCCATCTTCACTGTTTCATAAGCATGACCTCCTTCACCTTCATCATAAAGCATCAGGCGCACTTCTTCTGCTGTCGGTGACCAAAGGGTGAATTTCGTAGCTTCCGGAGTATATTCCATTTCCATAAGGCTTCCCGTACGGACGGGATACAACTCGAAGGAAGCATATTCCTTTTTCGCAGAAGAACAACTCATCACTGTTGCCACTGTAGTCACTCCTATTATTGAATTAATTCCTATCTTCATCTCAAGCTCTCCTATGATACTATTTTTCGTAATCTGATTTATTGTTAAAGTTTACTTCACTTTATCCGGATTCTTCGCTATAAAATCCTTCCAGCTACTATATCCCTTCTCTACAGCAGGCCGTCCCATTTGCAGGAAATGGCAATAGGCGGCAGCCAGACCGTCGGTCGCATCCATAAAAGTGGGCATATCCGCTTTTGAGAAATGAAGCATTCTCTGCAACATATCCGCCACCTGCTCCTCCGATGCTTGTCCGTTTCCGGTAATAGCCATCTTTATCTTCAACGGGGCATATTCGATGATCGGTATATCACGACTTAACGCTGCTGCCATCGCTACTCCTTGCGCACGTCCCAATTTCAACATAGACTGAACATTTTTGCCGAAGAAAGGAGCTTCAATAGCCAGTTCATCAGGCAAATAGCTTTCAATAATACTCAGCACCCGCTCATGGATATGGCGCAATTTCAAGTAATGATTGGCAAACTTACGCAAGTCGATAATCCCCATAGCAATCATTTCTGGTTTGGTTCCTTTTATTCTCAGCACTCCATATCCCATGATTGTCGTACCGGGGTCTATCCCCAGAATTATCTTCTCTTTTACCGGTTGAATCACTCTATCACCTCCATCAATGTGGGAAATCCGATTACCTTATCCTTAAATATCTTAGTCAGTTCGTCATTCAATCGTATCCCTTGTTCCAAATGCCAGCGGTGCAACAATCCACTACTCTCTACTTCCCACTGTAAAGAATAGGCGCTCCCATCTTCCCGATGGCTCAATATACGACAAATACGTGGTGTTTTCAGCGCTCCGTGCTTCTGTACCTCGGGAATATAAGATTCTTTTATCCAAATCAAAAAATTATCGTGAACATCATCGTCCACTTGAAAAGTGGTGTTATAAATCAACATATTTTTCCTTCTAATAGATTATTTACCGCAAACATAGCAATTATTTCAGAATATTGCATTATATTTGCGGCAACAAAAGAGATTCGTTTACAAACGTTATCATATAAGAGAAAAAAGGGGCGTTAGCTCATCTGGCTAGAGCGTAACACTGGCAGTGTTAAGGTGATCGGTTCGAGTCCGATACGCTCCACTTACACGAGATTTAAACCACTGATTATCAATAATATTATTTTCAATATACAGTCTTACTCCCTCATTCTACTCCCCCACTAAAAAGCACTATATTTATATTACTTTAACTCAACTTATCCCCTCCTCCCAACAAATTACACTAAAAGTCCTCCTTTTCGCTCCTATCATCCCTATCCCAATAACAATAAAAAAGGGAATACACAGTAAGCCGTATATCCCCTCAATCAATAACATATTCAAGTTTACACTATAACTTTTCTATTTCTTCTTTAGACAATCCAGTAGCTTGTGAAATTATATCAATTGCTACTCCCAGCTTTTTCAGGTTACGAGCATTATTCAAATTGGCTTCTCTTACTCCTTCTTCTTTCCCTTTATTCAATCCTTCCTCAAGACCTTCTGCTCTTCCTTCTTCTCGTTCTGTATAAATATTATCTCGGAGTATCACAATATTATCCAAGTGACGATAATAAGCCGCCAATTCATCTTTCGTCATACTATCGAGTTTTAGTCTTTCACGTGCCTCTTCAAGTCCGGGAGCTGTAGCACTAGAAGGGATCTCACCTGTATTCAAATAGTAAATCCATTCTTCCAATGGACTCTTGGCTACCTGATTAAAGCCATTCACTTTCAGGATATAGTATTCAGGATATAACTGACTAACTGTATCTACTTTAAATGTCTGCTTCTGGAAAGGAGTCAGTTCTAAAATATCCCCTTGATGAATACCCCTGAATTCTGTCTTTCCATGATATACGAAGTCTGTTCCGTGCCCTAATGAGAAATAGACAATATTGACGCTATAAACTTTACGTACTTTGTCATAACTCTCTCCTCTATTGATATATTCAGTCACTAATTTAGAAGTACCGAACAACATTCGCTGAAAGTAGGCATACTCATTGTTGTTCTGCACCTCTATCAAAACAAGCTCACCTTTAGAATCTTCGGCAAGCATATCTACACGATTATACTTGTCAAATTCGTCCTCCTGATTACTTTCACTTTCAAGGAGTTTTTGGATAACGATCCTCTCACCCAGCAACGTAGTCAACAAACCTTCAAGTACGCTAAAGTTTGCCTTATTCCGGAGCAGTCTCTTCATTGCCCAGTCAAAACGAATTATCTGATTATTATTGTTCATATTCTTCAACTTAACATATTGTTAGACACAAAGGTAAACAAAATGCATTAGATAAACAAAGAAGCAGATAGTTTTCGAAACATAAAGTTTCAAATGAAACTATTCCATAGATTAATTTATTCTCCCCAATAATATACAAGAATTATACTCTTTTTTATTTATATGTATCTTACTATTATCAATACAACAAAATAAGAATCTCTATGATTATTTATACATGTACAATTCAGTAATAAATTGATAATTAATCTTTTTGTATTTAAAAGTTATTTCAATAAGATTTCTCTAACAATCCCATAAGTTCAACTTCTATAGAATCAAACATATAGCATAACAAGCCACTCCTAATATAGTTATAATAGTTACGACCATACTCAAACATCCTTTATTAGTTTTTAACCTAGCCCCTTCAAGCTGCCTTTGTAATTCCCTCGCTCTTTCTTTCGCTTCATTTAAGTCTTTTGTAGCCTGTGTATTTTGAGCAGTCAATTTTTGAAGAGACTTGTTTAGATTATCATTGATCTCTTGCATCATTTTCAAACTAGCATTAAATTCCTTAGATTGCTTATTTATTTGCTCTACGTGAGCTTTTTGGATATCCTCGTTAGCTTTACTTATTCCTGCAAGTTTCTTTTGCAGTTCTTGATTCTGTTTATGGGCAACTTCTACTTGTTCTTTATGTAGTTTCTGAGCAGCCTCGTTAGCTTTACTTATTCCTACAAGTTTCTTTTGCAGTTCTTGATTCTGTCTATGGGCAACTTCTACTTGTTCTTTATGTAATCTCTGAGCAGCCTCCTGAGCTTTAGTAAGGAAAACTAACTTCTCTTGTAATTCCTTATTTTGCCTCTGAGCTGCTATGAGTTGCTCTTGAAACTGCTTTTTTATTTGCTCTGTTAAAACAGCACGAGATTTATTTTTCTTTTCACTAACAGTTTCAACCAAATCTGAAAAGTATTGTCCTAAACCATTTGGAGTTGGGGCTTCCTTATCCACAATCTGCTTTATAAACAACTTCTCTTCAACGTGACCAATTGCAGCGATAATTGGAGTTTGCATTTCCACTATCATGTCTAAGACATCCAGCTCATCGAGACTCTCAATACCACCACCGCCTCCACGAACAAGAGCAATAACATCATATTTTTGTTGATCAAGTTCTTTTAAAAGAGCAGTCAACTCCTTTGTGTTAGCAAAATTTACACGTTGTTCGTAAAAATCGATAGCACTTTTTGCAGCATTAATACCAGCATTGAAATCGGACATAGTTATGGAAGTAGCAGCAAAAACTAAAGCAACCCTAGGCCTTTCATCAATAAATAGCTTTTGTTCTAAAACTCCATCTATATTTTTATATCCTATTTGAACTTTCTTTCGACGAAATTCTATACGCTTCTGTTCTTCTTCATCAACAACTTGTTCTTGCACTATCTCTACGCGACTAACAACTAACATTAGCTGAATATGACTATTGTTTTGTACCCTTTTTCCTAAGACTCCACCTACTGTGACAAGGTTGCCATCTTTCAACTCACTACATAGTTTTTGCGAAATTTGAAGAGTGATTTCTGTTTGCGTATCTTCATCTCTTAAAATATCATATCTATATATCCAACGCGGGTCGTGTTTAGGGTTCTTTAAATATATTCCACGAAGATATATTATTTTTAAATTTACATCTTGTTTAGACAGATAAGATGTAAACATCCCAAGTAGTTCTGAAGGTTTATAGATGACTCTTAGAGGATTATCACTAAACAGTTGTAGATTATTTACCATAAGCTAACATTTGTTTATCTTATATTAGATGCTGATAGTTTACAATTCATACAATCAATTATTATCATATTCTCTTTATTAAGGGAATCTATTTTTTTAGAACTCTATCCACTTTCTTCTTTTCTTGTTCATTAAAATATAAAATAACTTCTATAGATTTATTTGTATTATTGGCCTTTTCATAAACAGGTAGTTGATGTAGCAAATTAGCTTCTAATTTTGAATTTGAAGCAAGTTTAAATTCTATCAGTGTCTTATCATTAGCACCTTTAGAAATTATAAAATCAACAACACCTCTGCCATTTCCGACTTCACTATCAACTGCAAATTTTGTCTTATACCAAACTAACTTAAAACTCAACTGAACATCCATTTCTTTACATTTACCATCATTCCTATTAAATAATTTATATCCATCTTTATCTTCTATAAAGTTTTTGAAGAATTTTATCCTATGCATAGCTTCTGAATAAGATGTATCATAAGTATCCCCTTGGGAGATGGTCTTATTAAAGTCTAATACTGATTTTGTTTGCTCAATATAATGTTGTTGAATCTTTAACCATTTTTTTATTAAGCCAATATACCGTAACTCCTCCTTACTATAAGACTCAAACAATTCTTCATTTTCAATTTGATAAGATTTGTCTATTATAAGTTTTTGATATTGTAGGAGAATTGGGTTCTGCTCTAAACTACGGAGATCAATCTTCTTAATTAGCGCTTGGGTACAACCTAATAAATAATTAACCAAATCTTTTTCTGTTATTAAATGTGCTTTCGTTAATTGTGTGTAGGGGTTATAAGCTGATTCTGTAAACATTATGGGAGAACGTTGTTCAAAATACTTTTTTGCATTTTGAAATTCAGGAAAATCGAACGGAAAAGATTTAAGCCATACATCATATTTAGACAATAAAAAATTTATTGGATTTTTAGTAACAGATTTTATGGGCTTTTTTAAATCAGTTATATATGAATTGATAAAAGAACGGATTTCCTGCTTTATATCTGAGTTCCCTTTTATTAGTTGAGATAGATAATCAAGAAATTCGCCAATAAATAAAGGTGCTCCATAACCCTCTGGAAATAAACCAAAGCTATTTATTGCATACTCCAAATAGTTCTCAATATCACTTCTCCAATCTGTCCTATATTGATTATTTAAAATATGCTGATAACAAAAAATCACCTTATCAGCACACATTACATCAGCATTATAATAATCCCTCTTATCAAACTCTTTCAAGGTCAATAACTTTTTATGATGCGCACAACAGAATGGAAATTTTTCCATCTTGTTTTTTAGATTTTCAAGAATTTGCAACCTGTTCTTTTGGCAACATTCACATGTTCTATAATCATGTTCTCCTGTAGTAGGAATAATCAATTCAGGCTTTGCTAAAAATGTAGCCACCCCATAATTATATCTTCTACTACCACATTTAGTATCAAATACTTCTTTTACGTATAATGCTTTAATAGACATCACAAACAAATTATATATACAATAAATTATCTTATTTCAATGAACATGGTGTTTGTATTTTCCCAACATCCCATATATTTAATATATCTGGCCCAAAGATAGCAAAAAACAGATCTTTTATATCAAAACCTGATAACTAAAAATGTCGTATATTTATTTTATTTTTAATATTCATCTATAATTATTTCTTCTAAGTATCATTTTTATTAATATGCAGATTATTTACTAACAAATTCCCTCCTTAAAACCCTGAAACCCTTATATATGAGAAAAGCTTGAGGCATTAACAGCACTTGGAATGAAGAAGTGCGTCAGCTTCAGGCATTATAATAAACAAATTTCCGGGTTGAATTCAATTGCAGAAGATGGTTGAAACATTCAATTCGAGGGATAGAAACGATGCAAGTAATTATCACAGCTCTAGTCTTGGTAATGAAAGCATGTGGATCTGTCGAAGAGCTAAGTCAGAACGATGAGTCTTGATAACGGCTCTTTATTTTTTTCTTCCCCACCATTCCCATTCCCCCTCAAACCCTTATATATGAGAATAATATATAAGAGAACAATAAAATAGAATACTAACAATTTAAAATCAAAAGAACAATGGGAAAATTAATGAAAGGAATCAGAATCGCGGCTAATGTGGCTGAGATTATCGTGGCAAGCTCGGTTATCGTAGAGCTTGTTGAAAAGTATGGCGGCAAAAAGAGGAAGAAAAAGATGCTGCCGCTAAAGTTGATACAGTTAACGTAGCAACTGAAAACTAATAGAGCGTCTTATAAATGGAATACAATAAAGCACAGGACGTTATAATCACAATCCTTGAAGTTACGACAGCAGTACTCAAGGGAATAAAGAAGCTAAGAGGAATATTTGTAAAAGCAAAGAAATAACCCTCTTGGCTTTTTCTTTTATCGGAATTTATTTATCAACCAATTAAAATAAGTTACAATATGGAAACAACCAATTTATTATTGCCATCCACACAAAGGGCGGCAAAAGCAAACGAATGGAAGCAGGACGTGGAAGAAGCGGTTATCATTACGGAACAACCGGCAAAACGCTCACCATTCATTGAAGCGAATACAACAGAGGTGACTTTGGATCATCTCAAGAACGATTGTATCATACCTACCTTTGCCAAGGACAACGAGGTATGCATATCACATCAGAGTTTCATAGAATCAGTCTATGAGGCGGCCAGAGATTTTTATCACGGGGAAACGATTTGTACCCCGGAAATAAGAACATCACACATTGTCAGGGGAAGAATACCGGAAGCAATCAACAAAAGAGTGGATCAACTATTGGAATCAGACAAGACAATGTATTATGAAAGGATGATTTTCAACATAGAGATTCCGAGCATCAGCCGGAATGTAAACGGAAATCGACTGAACCTATGCATCACAGGCTGTAAAAGCTATGCAAGGGATAATCTGAGCGGAAAAATGACAGCGCAGAAATTCAATATCGCTGTCGGATTTCTCAATCTGGCCTGTACCAACCAGTGTTTATCAACGGACGGGTACAAGGAAGAAATCAAAGCAACAAGTTCGAGGGGGCTATATCAATTTACCCTGGACTTGTTCGGACAATATAATGTAGCAAAACATATTCACCTGATGCAATCGCTGGGTGATACAATGCTGAGTGAAAAACAGTTCTGCCAGATACTGGGAAGAATGAGGCTGTATAACTACCTCCCCCAGCACCAACAGAGGATGCTACCGAGACTGCTTATTACGGACAGTCAGATCAACAATGTAGCAAAACAATATATCCACGATGAGAACTTTGCCGGGAATAACGGTGAACTGAGCATGTGGATGTTCTACAACCTTATAACAGGAGCAAACAAAAACAGCTATCTCGATTCATTTCTAGGACGTAGTGTAAATGCGACGGAAATTTCGGTAGGACTGACAGAAGCATTGAATCACAGGGACGAAGCATATTCCTGGTTTATAGAATGACCGGAAGAAATATGATTTGAACTACATATCCGAAGAGGGTATCACCAGGGAAGAAAGGTGGTATCCTCTTTTTTGTTATCAGAAATTTAACTAAAAAAAGAAAGGAGAAAATATATGAGCGTAGCATGTATACAGGACATATATCAATGTGACACCTGTAAATCAGCATTAGACGAGCACGGAAGGAGTTGCAGGCACGGAATGTTATTTCCCCTGCTTCTTCTGATGGGAAATTTTGACAGATGCATGAATTATGAATTTGATGCGGAGAAGGTAAAACTTCAACTGCAAAAGAAAGAAAATGAACGGACGGAGCACACCGGTGAGTAAAGCGGGAATGGTCCTGAATAAAATATAAAGGAATAAAGTATGGCACATTACACTTTTGATATAATCAAATACAGTTTAATTACCGAAGAGGGGGAAACTTACAAGAACTTCATAGAAATGATGCCCTCGCTGACGGTACAAGCAACAAATTATATTGCAGCCACTTTAAAAGTCGAAAAGGTGCATCCGTCAGATAAATATGTACACCAGCTCATTGATACTGACGCGGAAAAATGGCCGGTCAATACAACTATATTTTAACTAAAAACAAATCAGAAAGAAATGTGGAAAGATTTGAACTTGAAAACAGCAGGGAGTTCAAGGCGGCACAGGAACTGGCAAGAGCCTTGAATGATTACGGGTGGAACGAAAAACGATTCGCCCTTGCAACAACAACATTTCACAAAACTCTACAACAGACGTTATTCAGGACTATTGTAGAGATATTGAAGGTGTATGCAGATCCTCAAAGAAGGACGGACCTAAGAAATGAAGCATCCAAAGAAGGTGCAAAAAAGTTAATGGAAGTGTTGGAGGAACTACACATTCCATTCATTTGAGAAACGGTTGAAACATACCGGAATTGTATCTGAGGAGGATATCACAATTAACGTGGTGTCCTCCTTTTTTATTTACCAACATTTTAAAACAAGAAAGATTATGTTATACTACAAATTTAAAAATTACGAAGAATTCAAGGACATGTTTGGAATTGTCAAGCATGGAAACGGAGTATGCAGCAGAAAGAACAGAATACTGCTGGCATATATCAGGAACAGGAGATTGCTACATGAAGCAATAGAGACAAACAATTATACACTGCTTCATATTTCCTCAATGGCGGAACTGAAGAAGACCATTACACGGGCAATAATTATAAGCGGGCACTCAGATATGTCATTACGTTATGTTCTGGAGTTGGACGGAGAATTCTTTTACTCTAGGAATTTTGAAACGGACGATATGAAAGGGCTATGTAAGGACGGGGATACCAGGTCAATCCGCTACATTAACCATGAAAACGGAGGAAAAACGTTTAAAATGAAAGCGGGAAAACTCTACCGCTCGCTCATATTGGAAACTGAATTCGGTAAAACCCTTCCTGAACAGGTAGTGACCTATCTGTGTGAGGAGTTCTCGGCGGACTGGCAGACTTATACAACGGGGCGACTCCCTAAAAACAGGTTATGTGTGGACAAGAATTTCGAGAAGATATACTCATCCTCCTCTTGCGTGGGAGATTTTTATTCCTGCATGGTGGACAGGAAACTGCATTATTTCTATACAGAATCGGTCGATGCAAGCGCCGCATACCTGACCAATGAAAAAGGAAAGGTGACTGCAAGATGTGTCATCTACAACAGGGTTACGGACCAGGACGGAAAAATATGGAGACTGGCGGAAAGACAATATGCCAGTAATGAAAATGATATCCTGAAGCGTGCCTTAATAGATGCCCTGATCAAAGGGGGATACATTGACGGCTACAAAAAGGTAGGTGCAGGTGCGGGTGATACAAGGGCTTTTGTTGACCTTGAGGAGAATTCATTGTCGGACAGAAAATTCAGGATAGAATGTGACCTGGACTGGAATGACACCCTAAGTTATCAGGATTCATTCAAATGGTACAATCAATCCGAGGGGACAGCAGATAATTACGGAAGTGGTGACATCGCACTTGATATTACTGACGGTTCTCTGAATGGTGAGGAGGAATACGATGATTTTCATGGATACCACTGCTATGAAACACGTCCCGTATATTGCCACGGATGCGAGTATTACTGTGACGTGGAAAATCTGGACGAATTCATATGGATAGAAAAACTCGGGGAATACCATCATGAGTCGGATGTTATAGAATGTCTGGAATGTAGCGGGTATTTTCTGGAAGAGGATAATCTTTATTCGGACATAACGAAAGAGTACTATTGCTGTGAAGAATGTCGGAAGAAAGCGGAACAGGCATACAAGCAGGAAAACTGGCATTATTCCGATTATGATGAGGAATACTATGAGCATACAGAAAGCATAACCATATACCAGGTATGGAACAATATCCTCTGTGAATATGAAAGAAAGACAATATCCGTAGAGTCGGCACAAAGACTGCTGGAAACGGGAGAACTTCATAAATTGAATGACATGCTTTATGACGGGATAGATGAGGAAACAGGACTGCCTTATGCATACGAGATGAATGAAATAAATGTTTAACCCACAAAAAATAAGAATTATGGAATTGCTTAGGAAATTATACAAGGTTTATAGCCCGAGCGGAAAAGAACGGGCGATGATCAAGCTTATATGGAATTATACCAAGAGAATCACCGGTACCAAAG
>NZ_GG688328.1:172484-172746 GCF_000156195.1 Bacteroides finegoldii DSM 17565
TTCGTTCCAACCATAAATTGAATGACATGCTTTATAACGGAATAGATGAGGAAACAGGACTGCCTTATGCATACGAGATGAATGAAATAAATGTTTGACCCACAAAAAATAAGAATTATGGAATTGCTTAAGAAATTATACAAGGTTTATAGCCCGAGCGGAAAAGAACGGGCGATGATCAAGTTTATATGGAATTATACCAAGAGAATTACCAGTACCAAAGTTGAAACAGACGCAGCCGGGAACTTGTATATAACAAAGG
>NZ_GG688328.1:172846-177172 GCF_000156195.1 Bacteroides finegoldii DSM 17565
ACTGCCTTATGCATACGAGATGAATGAAATAAATGTTTAACCCACAAAAAATAAGAATTATGGAATTGCTTAGGAAATTATACAAGGTTTATAGCCCGAGCGGAAAAGAACGGGCGATGATCAAGCTTATATGGAATTATACCAAGAGAATTACCGGTACCAAAGTTGAAACAGACGCAGCCGGGAACTTGTATATAACAAAGGGGGAAGCGGAATCATATCCCTGTATCGTAGCGCATCTTGACCAGGTACAGAGGTTACATTCAAAGGATTTCCTGCCTATTGAAACGGGAGAAATCATATTCGGTTACAGCTCCCGGAATAAAAGACAGGAAGGACTCGGAGCCGATGACAAAAATGGAATCTGGATAGCACTCAAGTGTCTGGAAAAGTATGACACCCTAAAACTGGCGTTCTTTGTCAGTGAAGAAGTGGGATGTGTCGGGTCAGGAAAAGCGGTGATGGATTTTTTCAATGACTGCCGCTTTGTTATACAGCCCGACAGACGGGGATACCAGGATATTATTAATGAAATAGGTTGGACATCACTATGTTCTCCCGGGTTCCTTCAAGCTGCCGGATATAAAAAGTTCGGATACAAGGAAACACGTGGAATGATGACGGACGTGCAGGAACTAAAGGAACGGGGGCTTCAGGTAAGTTGCGTCAATCTCAGCTGTGGATATTATGAACCACATACGGACCATGAGTTTACAATAAAGAAAGACCTTATGAACTGTCTGTCACTGGTAGAGCATATCATTGAGAATTGTACTGACACTTATCCACACCAGACAGAAATATTGGACAGACGATGGAGGAGCTATGATGAATTTGACGAAGCTGTAGACGAGATATTTGCGCTGCTCGACCAGGGGGAATTATGGAGCGTAGAAGACCTCTATTATATGTACCACTCCGTTTTCCCACAACTGGATATGGAAGACTACCGGAGAATATATACAGAATATTATAACTTAAATAAAATCGAATATGGAGAACAAAAATTATGATCTGAAACTGGCAGGATATATATGGTCAATCCTAAAGACACAGCCCTTTATAGTAATGTCATGGGGAGTGGATATGAATACGATAAAACCGGTCGAAGGAGGACTGGGATTTCACGTGCAGGGATTCATACATACAGGAATGGTGCGGATCATTCTCGATGAAGGAAAGGATCTCTTTGAAATACATCTTATCCCCGATTCTGAAGGAGAAGAAAAAGTGATAGAAGACGTTTATCTGGACATGCTTGTTTCCGTGATAGACAGGAATGTGGAAAAAACGGATGATTATGAGAAGAGGATTTCTGATACATACGATATTATAAGGTATTAGGAAATCTTAGAGAAATTCAGAATCTAAAAAGACGGCTTTCTGTGAGAGAATAGAATTTATAGCAACTCGAAATCTCACGGAAAGCTTTTTTTTATAGACCTGATTCTTCCAGTTTAAAGGTTATTGAACGAGCGTTTAGTAACCGGGAAGAATGTTAATTAAATGTTAAATATGGAACAACAGAAGAATTATATAGCTTATCTACGGCAGTCAACGATGAAACAGGAAATATCAGGACTTGGCGTAGAGGCACAAAGAGAAATTATACAGAATTACCTGAAGGAGAGAAAACCGGTCGCTGAATATATCGAAACAGAGAGCGGACGTAAATCTGACAGGCCCAAACTTACGGAAGCTCTGGAGGTATGTAGAAAAACAGGTTCCATCCTGATTGTCGCAAAACTGGACAGATTGAGCAGGAATGTTGCTTTCACCAGTAAATTATTGGAGTCCGATGTAGAAATAGTGTTTTGTGATTTTCCGGAGGCGAACAAACTCGTACTGCATATAATCAGCAGCATAGCGGAATATGAGGCGGGACTGATCAGCCAGAGAACAAAACAGTCTCTAAGGGCAAAGAAAGCAAGAGGATGCAGGCTTGGCAAATCTGAAAACTTATTGAGCAGATTACCACAGGCAGTAGAGAACAGCAACAGAACCAACAGACAGAAGGCTCTCGATAATCCAAATAACAAGAGGGCTGTTGCGTTATTGAAAAATCTGGTAAAAGAAGAGAAGTCATTGTCAGAGATGGCAAGAATATTAAACAAGGAAGGATTTGTGACAGCCTGGGGATGTCAGTTCAAAGCATCGCAGGTCAGTATATTGCTTAAAAGACATAACCTAAAATAAAGGAGAAAACCGAATCATGGAAACCGAATACGTTATACTCCTGGACTTTTCAACAGGAGAAATCATAAAGATTAAATTAAGTAAGCGGCAGAGAAAGGAATCAGAACAATACGATGATTTTGAAGAGTATCTGGCAACACTGGAAAAAGAATATGGATTCAGACTGGATGACTGCCAATGGATGATTACTGAAACTTATCTGGAACGCAAGTATGGATTCTGATATAAAATGACCAAAAAACTAAGGGAAACTATGTGGAATGGTTTCTCTTTTTTTTCTTTCCTCCATTACTTTAATGAAAAGAGTGTAAGACTTTCTTTTTGTGATTAACCGGGAAATATCAAAAAATGTAAACATTAGGCATAAGTTAGATTATTGCACTTTTCCCCCAAATGATATAAAGTGTGAACGTTGGTATTTCCTATAGCATTAGGTAGCTGTTTGTGAAAATAGTTACCTGATTATAAGATTTGGAAAGTTGGCGGAAATACATCTATCTTATCTAATCTTTTAAGTATATAAGGTCTAGGATGGTGGAATACCCAATTACTTTGTAGATACATAAAGGTTAATATATCAAACTTGTCATAAACCAATCCATTACTGCCAAAAATTTCTAATACCCTATATATGGAATATAAGAAAGAAAAGAAAAAAGGTAACTCTATTTGTCTTACCGGATTTCAGGATATTCAAGGTAAAGATAATCGGAGTTGGTCAGAGACGAAAGTATGAAGCGAAGTGGAATATAAGACATAGCTGAAAGACAAGAGGGGAAGTGTAAATAAAAAATCTACAAAAAAGGTACAAATGCTTAAAGAATAGTGTTTATTGTAGTTTTTTTATAACATCCTTCGGTTATGTAAATACTCTCTACTATCGTATGCTTCCGTCTCTGACTAACCTACAATGGACTGTAATAAGGATACAGGATCATGATATAATATATATTTCCGCCTGTAATAGTACTGAAATTCTTATATTTGAAGAAATAATACTCAAAATAAGAGCGTTACATTGGACAAAAAGCTTTATCTTTGCAACGTCTGACTGGAGAAATGGTCAGATATATAGAAAGCGTTTTTTGCTTTTATCCTGCAACTGAAATCGCCAATTTCAAAAAACAGAGGGATAGAGACAATGTAACGCTCATTCTGTTTTGTATATGTACTTGATACAGCCAGTGTTGTATCTAGACATAACATACGGCGTGGGTATTGTTTCTTCATATTCATTTCTGTGTGGCGTTTGGCGATGCCTAGTTGCAATGAATAGCAAGACAAGTCCTCACGCCTTTCTTATATAGTCGAACTTAATGCTGAGTTTGGAGGACTTATAGGTATATAAATATATATTTATGAATACTCCTTTAGATAATGCTAAGAGATATTTACAAGTAGGAGAGCCGGAAAAAGCTTTTGCTCTATTAAAACACAGTGATCTTAGTAACCCTGAACATATGCAGTTGATGATGTTATGTCGAAAAACATTGTCTGAACAATATGTATATTTAATAAAAGATTACCTAGACAACAAGCGCCTTGTAGAGGCTCAAGAATTAATTCTTAAATATCAAAAAAATTTAGGAACAGATAGTATTATAAAACCGCTTTACTCTAAAATGCAACAAATGGAACTGTCGGACAATAATCTATTGGCAAGATATTCTCGAATTTCTTTAAAAAAAATAACAGATATAACTATTGCTTTATTTATCCTATTCACCTTTGTTGCTTTTTTAGACTATATTGTAGATACTACATCAATATTAGAAGGAGGATTTGGTTCTGTTGCTGGAATTATTTTCCAAACGTCTTGCTTCTTTCTATATCTTTCATTATTAAGGAACAGTATAGAATCTATAGCTAAACGTAAAATTATAAGCTATATTTTACTAGCGGGATTTATATTGATTCTTTTACAACTATTTAATAAGCTACTTTCTGAAGATTTGCTATATTATGGAATTAAAATGCCATGGATATATGAAACTGAGTCAACATGGAATATTGAACTAACATGGAATTATGGAACTGAAACAACGTGGGACTATGCAACTATTTCGGATATAACAAGATGGTATAAGGTTAATTTTATTGACAGATGCATATCGCATAAAGAAATTACTG
>NZ_GG688328.1:177272-179588 GCF_000156195.1 Bacteroides finegoldii DSM 17565
TAAAAGAAATTACTGTTATGGGTATTTTAAATATTATAAGTCTCATTCTATATATAATAGCATTTTCATTAATGCGTACATTAAGCAAGCTTTCTTTTAAACATTTATATGAGATAGGAACTATTTTCTTAGCAATTCCGCTTTTTTTACTATTACTTCCTTATGAGGATATGACTCTAGCGGTAGTTATTTTGAATTTTATCTCATGGCTCTATTTCTTTTTCACACTTCGTAAAACAGTATATGATAATCTATAAATAAAATAGTATGGCAATAATCAAATCAATTTACTGGGAGCAGAATAACCAAGAAGAACTTGTTTACAAATTCCCTTTCAACAACGTAACTTTGGGAAGTGTATTGACCGTCAACGAAAGTCAGGAGGCATTCTTCTTTAAAAGTGGAACTTTATATGATTCTTTTACGGCAGGTAGACATACACTTTCTTCTGCCAATCTTCCTCTTCTAGAGAAACTGATTAATTTACCAAGTGGCGGTGATACAACTTTTACAGCAGAAGTCTGGTTTATCAGTAAACTGGATAAAAGGAATATGCTTTGGGGAATAGGCGGATTACGTGTCGTTGATCCTTACTTCCAAATACCAATTAAACTGTCTGCAAGAGGGCAATATGGTGTTCGTATATCTGATGGTGGATTATTTTAAAAAAAACTGATTGGAACAATCGGCTTTGCAGACACCGTTCTTATTGAAGAACAGTTCAGAAGTGATGTGATAGAAGCGGTTAAAGTATCTGTTGCCAAGTTTATGAAAGAAAATGAGGTGAATATTAATGAGCTTGGTAGTGAGTACAAGGCACTCGCAAAAACCGTATCTAAAGAATTACAATTGGCTTTTGACGAATATGGAATACAACTTCTTAACTTCAATATTGAAGATATAAACTTCGACGAGACAGACAAAGGCTACCAAGCGGTTATGGAAGGTATAGCAGAACAGGCAAAATTAAATAAATTGGGTGTCAATTATCTGCAACAGAAACAGCTTGATATAGCTCAAACAGCAGCAGGCAATGAAGGAGCTGGAACATTTATGGGAATCGGTATGGGATTAGGTATGGGAAATAATATTGGTAACATGGTAGGAGACATAGTAAAACAGAACACGCAAATACCTCTTCAGGCGCCACAACTTCCCTCTTACTATATAGCTCAAAATGGTCAGACAACCGGACCGTTCTCAATTGATATTATACAGGGAATGATACAGAGAAAAGAGATTGTTTCAACAACATATGTATATAAAGTAGGAGGGCAAGCGTGGATATTGGCAAGTAATGAACCTGAAATAGCTCAATTATTATCTTTAATGACACCGCCTCCACCTCCCCCCTCTATGTGACAGAAGAACAAAATCAATGAATCATTATCATAAAAATATAATTATGAAAAATAAAATTATATCAAGTTTAGTGTTACTGATAACTTTTGTATGCACTATTACAATATATCATTTGCTTTTTGACGAGCATTCCAAACTGTTTTACATCAATAGCGTTACAACATGTATTGCAGAGCTCATTTTACTAGCCAACATTCCTATATTATCAAATGACAAATGGTTGACTTTTAAGAGTGCAGCCACAACAAGTATTCTTAATATATATGCAATCTTTCTGTTTCTTTGGACTAGTATATATAGTTTATGTATAGAAGAGGAAAGCGACTATAAAGTGCTGTATATTGGCATGTTAACTGTTAGCATTATTTTTATTGTATTATTAGGTATTACTGAACTAGGAGGGGGATTTATGCAAAAGCAGGATCAAGATATTAAGCAAGCTACCCAGAAGAAAAAGGTCCTACTGATTTCTCTAAGCATGTATTGGAATGACATAGAAAACATATTAGAAACTGTTGCATCCGATTGGAAAAATAATGCTTTACAGCAACTCAAAGTTTCTGTTGACAAGATCTCAATTATTCCATCAAAAAAACTGGAAAACAATACTGAAATAGTAGCAGATATCAATACCAAGCTAAATGATATAAAAGAGGTATTCAATAAAATATCAAAAGATATAGAAAATCCTTATCTACAAAAGGAAGTGAGCCAAAAGATTGAACAACTAAAGAATTATATTATAGCTATAAAATCATCTATATAATAGAGTTTATATTGAATAATTGATTAAAGCGTTCTTTGACTTATCTTTGTGGTCTAAACAGTTCAATTGATGTATTACGACAAGATTCGCCACCGCCATAGCCAGATACTTGCAGCAACAGGATTAACTCCTGTTGAATTTGACGCATTGCTGATAACCTTCAAGTACCATTGGGATGAGTATTATAG
>NZ_GG688328.1:179688-183501 GCF_000156195.1 Bacteroides finegoldii DSM 17565
AAAAGCAAGAGAACAAGAGGATTTCCGGAATTAGGATTAAAGTTGAGCATGCTATCGGTGGTATGAAAAAATACCGTATTGTCAAAGAACGATTTAGATGCCATAAATTCGGTTTCGAAGATATGGTGATTCTTATTGCTTGTGGGTTACACAACTTTAGAATCAGTCACAAAATGAGATATATAACAATTTAATCTATATAATGTCTAATATATATCACTATGCAAAAAGAAATAAAATGTCCCCAATGTGGTGGAAATAGATTTAATGAATCTGGGAATAATAGTTATAGGTGTATGTATTGTGGAGCCACCTTTACGTCTAAAGCTAACACTGAACAAGAGTCGACTTCACCTGTACAAACCCCTCCAAGTCCTCCAAATATTAATGTTAATATAAACACAGGACAAGAACAGCATACAAGACCTAATATTCCCAGTTATCAAGCATATCGGGGGGATAAAAGCAGAACTACAGCAGGAATATTGGCAATAATATTAGGTGACTTTGGAGCTCATCATTTTTATTTACGAAGACCTGGTTTAGGTATATTATATCTGATATTCTTTTGGACATGGATACCTTCTATTATAGGCTTAATTGAGGGAATCACTTATTTATGTATGAGTGACAGGGATTTTGATCAAAAATACAATTACTAAAGACAAAATATCAACCTTCAAAAATAGAATACTCTGTTTTTGTATTAGTTGTTAATTATCACGTAGGAGTATATTTTGAGAAAGTAAAAAGCAAATAAAAAATTATAAGGAACTGTCTAACAGCTGCGGAGAAAGGATTTAAGGAGCTTCCTTCACTCTCTTTGTTAGTAGTTCCTTTTAATAGATATTTTAGTGTTTCGAACTAGTATATAACGTTGATTTTGAAATAAATGGAAAGTAAATTGTATGAACAATCATTATCCCTTTTCAATAAAGGGGAGTATGAAGAAGTGTTGAAAATCTTTCGCCATACTACAGTAGTTTTATCTGAGAAAGAGAAAATATTACTAAGAGAGAGTAGAAAGCAAGTTACAGAACAATACCTTTTTTTAATCAAAGATTATATCCAAGAGAAAGAGTATATTAAGGCCGAGGAATTACAAAAAAAGTATAATGCAGAATACGGTTTTGACGAAAGAATAATGGATATTATAATTCCTCAGAATATTCAAACAAAATTTCTGCAAGTTGATGATAATTCTAACAAAACTGATGTTAGATTGTCCAAAACGTCTAATATTGGAGTCATTATCAGTAGTATTATAGTTCTTTTTATAATCTTCATATTCTGGCAATACAATAAAAATAAACCTATGCAACAAGCCGTTATAGAAAATTCTAACGATGTTATTCAACAAGATAATAGCCCCCAACCGAACAGTCAAAAGACAAAAGATGTTCCCAATCAATTCGAATATATTAAGGATAAAAGAGGAAGTTTTGAAGTTGACATAGAATGGCCTCTATCTTTAACCGGCATTGATGATATTAGCAAAATTCAGCAAGTTATTATCGAACAAGCTTTTAATAATGATAGTAATAATTTACAGTCTTGTATTGAAAACTTTTTCAAAGAAGGAGAAGAAGAAAAATCACTTGGAGAAGATAAAAGAGAAGGGAAAATAGTGGTAAAATTTCAACAACGCCTAAATGATTTATATATATTTAAAATTCATATATATGCTAATTTAGGAGGAGGAACTGGGAGTTCTATCATTTATAGAGACAATTATATTTATTTCAGTAATAATATTGGGAAATTGAGCATTAATGATATGTTTACTGATTATTCTAAAACTCTGTTTTTAGTAAATGAACATATATCGTTGGATGAATATGCTTGCAAGGCTGAAGAATTACCTGATAATATAATTCTTTCCGCTTCTGGAATTACATTTATTTTCCCAAAATACAGTATTGGTTATGGTTATCAAGGTGAAGTTAAAATAGCTTTAACTTATGATGAATTAAATAATGTATTATCAGAAGTCTTTAAACAAGCAATAGGAAGATAATTAATAGGAGCATTAATAACCTTATTCTCTTTTGTGATATCAGAATATGTCGCAAATTCTATCTAAAGCAAAATAGAGATAAACATTAAAACGTACTAGGAATCAAATCTTAGTGCGTTTTTTATTTCCCTTTCCCAAATCGCTAAAACGCGATTCCCAACCCCTCAAAACCTAATATCTGAAAAAAGCTAATTTTATGTTTAGAGAATATCTAAATAGAATATTAGGATCTGAACGGGGTTTGGGTTCTAATCGTCAGGTTTATGCTACACCTGATGTCATCGAAAAAAGTAGCATACCGTCTAAACCTATTCCTTCCAAATACGAGAAAGACATAGAAGCTCTCAAAGAAAAGTATGGTAAGGAGCTTTTCTCTTCTACCGGACTCTGCATTATCAGTATGACTTTACAGGAAGCTTTGACTATCATGCCAAGAGAAAGAAGAAGGATTGACGCATACAGAGGATTGGTGTCATATCTGGAAAAGAACTGGGGAATCGAGCTGAAAATTACATCACAAAAGACGAAGGAGAAAGAGAAATGAATAGAAAAATAGTCTACCGGGAACAGGATAATAAACCGTTCCATCCAAAGTTTGCCCAATTACCGATAAAGGACCTGGCGATCCTAAACTTCACAACAGAAAACGAGGTCAGGAGATTTTATACGGGGGAACTGGAATGGATACCTTATAGCGTAGTTGAGTTAATGCTCGATACAAGAATACAAGCTCGTAATCTGGGTATACACAAGATTAGCAGCGATGAAGAGGCTTTTTACATCCTGTACCAATATTTCACGGAGATTCCCATAGCCGATAATCCCCGGTTCCTACATATTACAGTAGCAGCGGATATTTTGAATCTGACGGAACAACATATAATAAGAAAGGCGAAAGAGGAGAACGGGTTATACGCTGATCAGGACGGAGAAAACTACTTCATTGATTCACAGTGGCTGATTAAAACCTATAATGATACAATAAGGAATCTGGGGATTGAAGCGGATATAAGACTGGCGAACAATGGAAAAGGACAAGTTGAATTAACCATAAAAAGAAAATTATGAAAAAGAAAATATTTATCGTATCAAAAATATATGATACGGAAAGAATGACAGATGAGGATATCAGAATAGCAGTACAGGCAGACATAGACAAGCTGATCAAAAGAGAAGGAGTAGTTGAATTTGAGATAATCAGACAGGCGAAGGAAATCGACCTTGTTTTTTACAGGGGGCTTGAATATCCCGATAACAAACTACAACAGGGATTAATGGCTGACGCAGACGGTTACCTGGCGTGCGGAATTGGCCTGGATGGATTCAGATTGCCCAAGATGTGGGGAGAATTACCTTTCGGTTGTTCATACTTTTTTGAACAGGCAGTATTTAAAGAGTCCTACAAAGAAAGTGCAGTAGAACTCGGAGCCAGCCTGATAAAGGATTTGGAACTGGAAGTTGGAAAAGAAGCTTTAGTCTTGAAATTGAAGTGGGGATAAGTAAGAAAAGGAAGATAGTGTAAAAGCTACCTTCCTTTATTTTTTGGGCACTGTCCACAATTTTGTGTAAATAGAAAACTTCAGGATTCGGGTTTTATACTTGAATCCTGTTTTCAAATATAGTAATAAATTGGTTAAATATCAATGCCCAATTCCAAATAGGTTGGTACCATTTCTTTTCGATTTCGTTAATGGCCAGATAGACAGATTTTTTCAGTGCATCATCATTTGGAAATGATAGCTTATTTTTGGTGTACTTTCTAATTTTCCCATTCAGATTTTCAATAAGATTAGTGG
>NZ_GG688327.1:0-651 GCF_000156195.1 Bacteroides finegoldii DSM 17565
GTCGGTAATTTCCACTTAAATCTCAGTTATCAAAATTTTATCTGGCGAAACTAATTACGCTCTTGCTGCTTAATCGAATCATAGTAGATTAGCTTAATCCAGGCACAAGGTGCCAGGACGAGACATCACTCGGAAGCTGTTGCTCCGAAGCGTTCCGGTTCAGTGGTGCAGTTACATCGGGGATAGTTGAAAGTGGCCTCGCACTTTTGATGAAACTTTAGAGGATAAGGCAGGAATTGATGGCTTTGGTTCTGTTCCTGTTCGAAAATCTAGGCAAAGATAAGCATGTAGAAAGCTTATGATTTCCTCGTTTGGACGAGGGTTCGATTCCCTCCAGCTCCACAAATAAGATTGATAATCAGGTTATTATGGTGTTTACACCCTAAAACACACCCTAAAATATAAAGTGATAGTCTGATTATCATTCTTTATATCAAGCACTATCTACAAGTCTTAAATAATTTAACTATTATGATGCCTTGTGGTATTCTATTATATTTTTTGCTGTTTTGTTTGTTCTTATCAAATAAATACGTAACTTTGAAATATCATTTTGGGCTTGACTGGAATTGACAGCGAGTTGGAATGGTATGTAAGCATGCAGTGGGTCGGTAATTTCCACTTAAATCTCAGTTATCAAAATTTTATCTG
>NZ_GG688327.1:751-72089 GCF_000156195.1 Bacteroides finegoldii DSM 17565
ATCTGACTAAAATAACAGGAAAAACAGGAGAGGTTTTAACTTCCCCTAAAAAAGACATGTACATAATGCATGGGTGGGAAGGAAAAAACAAGAATATGTAAACAATATTCTACAAAAAAGATAGAAGACTGGGAGAGTTGAACGAAAAAATCAAGAGAAAAGCTCACGTAAAGCAAAGCTTTTCTCTTGATTTTTTTAGAAAGAGGAACATTTACTGAATATCCCTATTTATATTCATATCTGTTTCTAATACATATACCATTTGAGGGTCAATTTCCGCTGTACGTTCACCATCTCCCTGACGGGTGTGTTGCACAAAGAGGTGAAGTTTCCGCTGTTTCTTCCAGAGCTCCGTATCATGGGACGGTTCCCAAGCATCCACGGAAAAGTCGGTCAAATCCGTTATCGTCCATTTACTAATGCCGACATCGGACGCATGCGCCATTGATACACGGCTTCCCCGTTCTTCGTCGCGGAAAATATAAAAAACTTCCCCACCCTCTACCACAATACGCGGACGGGCAATAGGTATCATTTTCGTACCGCCACCCTTCAAGGTAAAAGGTGTTTTGCGATCTGTGATCTGCCGTTGATGCCATACTTTCCCGTCATTCCAGACGATACGGTATTGGGGCACGTCACTGTCGGGATCCCGCCAATAAGTAGCTATATACGGATTTCCTTCTGCATCGGCACTCATACTTGTCTGATTAATCAACTCACAGTTTTGAGGCAAACGACAGGCATACTCTGCATTAGACAATTTGATAGGAAGTTCATATTGCTCTCCACTTGATTTATACCAAGTTACTCCATTATCAAACGAACGGGCATAACATATATCATGGTTTGTTTCCACATGCCAGCTTTCGCGCCACACCCACGAAAGATGGATGGTTCCTTTCTCATCGACATACATTTGCCAATAAGCATTCCGTTTATTTTCTCCGTCAATCAGTATATCCTGAATACGAGTCCATTTACGATCTTTCAACGAATAACGGTTCATCACCAAGTTACCACGACCGGAAGAACCGGAACGATAAACAAACAGTAGATCTCCTCCGGATAAAGAATAAAACTCCGGATAGGTTATATTTCCTTCGTCAACTCCGGTCATCGGTATTTTATCTCCCAGTTTCAGAGAACCGGGAGCAATACTCCGGCAATAATTCAGTTTATGTCCATGATGATCGAAAGACACGTGTATGTAACCCTCTCCGTCCACCATCATACTGATTACATTATGAGCATCCTTAACATTTCCCTGATATTGAGTGCGGTGTAAAGTCCATTGTTTCGAATCCAGTTTCCGTTTTCCAAGTATCAGATAGCCGTCGTTATCGTAATAACTGATATATTGTTCATCACCATGCGTCACCAGCGAGTTATTGCGAAAGACCGCAGTATTGACCGAAGTACAACTATATCCCTTTCCTACTTCCACCAAACGCTGGGAACAAGCCAGAGTAGGAACAAGTATTATTCCGCAAAGTAGTAGTAATATCCGTTTCATGCTTATCTTCTTTTTTATTTGTCAAAGATGGAAAGAGTCCATTTTTCATGCCAGGGAATTGTTATCTTTCCGTCTTTTACAAGTACAGGCAGCCATACATAGCGGGAGTCTTCCAAGTCTTTCTTTTTCCAGCGGTCGAACATAGCAATATATGCGTCCTTCTTTCCGATAACAGGCTGAACGTAAGTGCTCTGTGCGTAAAACGTTTTATCTGCATCCGGTCCCGTACAAGGATTACCGATCGTTTTCCACGTTCCCATAATAGAATCGGCCACTGCTATTTCGGCCACATTCGGATCCCAGCCTGTGCAACCGGAGCTTAACATATAGTATTTACCATTATATTTAAACACTGCTGGAGCTTCACGGGATTCTTTCACGAAATTACGTGTAAAGCGTCCGCTCGGTTTCAGATAGTCGTCAGTCAGCAGGCTGATATACATGGTTTCATTATTCTCGGAAGAATAGAATTGATAAGCACGACCGTCATCGTCCACAAAAACAGTCTGGTCACGGCTCATCGCATTGTTCGGACGGAAACTTCCCTGATAGACGAACGGCCCGACAGGAGAATCGGCAACTGCCACTCCAGCACAAGCCTTACTGTAATCAGCACTTTCCACATGTGCCCACATTACAAACTTACCGGTCTTCTTATTAAAGATAACTTTCGGACGTTCCAACACCTTGGAGGGATGCAGGTCATGATTCGGATCGTCTTTGACTGCCGGAAGCACAATTCCTTCAAATTTCCAATTCAGCAAGTCTTTAGAGGAGTAACAACCTACTCCGGTCACGTCTGTACGATAACATTCCCACGTAGCCCAGTCCGGCAAAATCGTTTTCCCTTTCTTGTATTCACCATACCAATAGTAAGTACCATTGTGATAAAGAAGTCCGCCACCATGGGCATTGATTGGATTTCCATCCGTATCATTCCACACTTGTCCGGGGATAAATGCCGTGTTCTTCTGTGCCTGCATTGATACAGGCAATAACAACGCGCAAACGACTCCTGATAATATACACTTGATTATTCTGCAATGTCTATTCATATTCATGATATTAAATAAGATTTCTTGTTTACAAAGATAGATGATACATTAAATATAAAGGTACACTTATGTGTCAAAAAAGGACTAAAAAACAATCATTCTCCGCTAAATGCACGATATTACAGAGCATTTGCACTTCGATTTCAGCTCTCATTTATCATATAATACGATAGGAATAGTGATTCCACCTATCAGTTCACTCTATAAAAAGAACTTACCCGATTTCAACGCAAAACGATTTTCTGGTCGAGCAGGTCATTTATATATACACATAAAATGCTTTTCTGATATTCCATTACTCAAACACGATATTTTTTATTTCTCCGCTTGCCAGACGAACGGTCACTTGTTTTTTATCCTCCGATACATTGACAGACTTCACCGGATTCAGTTCTTTTGAAGTAAAACTTCTCTTCCCGTCACCCTTTTTCCACAATTGAAGCGTCACATATATCTTCTCACCGGACAATCGATCGGAAACCATATTCAATGCACATTTAGTACTGACAGGATGTAATCCCTCCGGATATACCGTATATACTTTCTCCCAACCTGCCAATGGTATCATCACCAATTCATACTCTCCATTAGAAATCACCGGAATCTCCTTCTTATTCACCTTGCAATGTGTTTCCTTCAGTTCCGTGTTCAAGCGAGGCAATGAGTAATGCCCCAGACAAATCTCTGTCGGTTCCGAAACGGATACTTTATCCACCCGCAGAATTCCATCCGGTAGAGGAATATCCGCCAACTGATATTTCACGCAACTATCCGTTTCGAGCACAGCATCACGACGATAAATACCATTCTCGAAGCTTTTGAAAGTATACAGCCGCAACACTTCCCATTCTCCTTTCTTATTCTTTGTTCCATAATTCATGGAAATTTCTCCGTTCTTTCCGTCTGCCATCCAGGGGGAATTCCGTATGATAAGCCAATTTGTTATAGTTCTCCGTACTACGGAACTTCTGCCAGTCTTTTGCCACCGTCTCATGACACCATGAGCGCATTTCAGAGCCACCGCAATTCGGATAATTGGTTATCAACAAGTTTGTTGCCGGTTGGAACTTATTATACACCTTTCCTTTTTCCAGTTCTTTCTCCCAAGGACCGTTGTTTTCTGTAGCCGACCAATATTTGGAACTTTCCGGCAACAACAGACTAAGGAAAGCCTTTCCGCACCAATACACACTTCCCCGACAACTATAAATCTGAACAGCAGGAGCAAAAGGACCGTAAAAGCCCATAGTCGGAATACCCTCTTCCAGAAATTCAGGACTTTCCAAAAACTGCATCAACGTAGCAGAGGCAATTCTTCTCATCCATCCGTAATCTACATCACCGGTCGCGTCATATTCATATAAGGATAAAGGAGCGGTTGCAGCAAAACGATAGCAAATGCTTCTCCCCCACATATTCATTCGCCCGTCACGACTAAACATGAATGGATAATTGCCAACCATATCATGCTGGTTTTTCAAGAACTGTGCTGCGTATTGAGGATATTGTTTCTTTCCGAACATTTCCGCCCAGACAGGTCCGTAAGTCTGATAAGCCCATGCACTATAATAATCGTATGCCGGAGCATCATTGTACCAACCTTCCCCCCGGTATCGAGCCAGAAGTTTCTCCAGATTCGACTCCAGATAGCTGTCATTCACAACATATCCCTGGTCTTTCAGAAAACTCAAGATAAATACATTGAAAAACATCCAGTTGGAACCGATAGTAGGTCCTTCTCCATAACTCAACATGGTAGCAGCCAACGCATCTTTCTGTTCTTTTGTCAGAGGATTCCATAACACTTCCTGTGCCGCTTTCATAGAGATTGCCAACGAGCCCAGTTCCAGTAATGTCTGACTGGGTCCCCCCTTACGATGCGGAATAAAGCTCCGGCTTTCCGGATTAGATATATTTATCAGTTGATGGCGATAATAATCCGCCACCTTTATCCCGTTCATTTCCAGTTCGGGATTATCTTTCAAAAGGGGGGCAGCAACGAACAAGGTACGTGCAAGTCCTTCCAGTTTTGCTACCGGAATCTGCTCTTCATTTCGCGGATATGTCTTTTCCAGCTGTTTCGGGAAATACATCTGGTCGTCCAGTGTATGTATATAATCGAATGCGCCTTTTAACAGATATTCGCCCGCTTGAATCCAGTGTCGGCGTGTCATACCCGTATAAGGGCTTTTTTGATAGTCCGGTTGCCGGACAGTGAATATATTCTCTTGTGCAATAACGACAGAAATTCCTGCTGACAAAATTAAGAACGATAATAGTAACGCGAGTTTTGCTTTCATGGCAGCTATATGTTTATAATGTTAGACTCATCGCAAAAGTAAAGCTTTATAAACAGAACTCCGTCCAATAACCGTTCATTTAAATCCAATTTTAAGTCAAAATATCGTTTCTAGCATCAATTGAACGATAATCAGCCCCCTTTGACGGATATACATCCTTTTTTCCAGGAAAGACCATTTATCTTTGCAATACAACAATTAAACCAATACCTCAAACATGAAACATTTGCATTTCAAACTCTTCCTATTCAGTTTATGCCTCATCGGGGCAATACAAGTGATAGCACAAAATACAAAAAGTACAGAAAATAGTTAATCGATAGATTTCACCCAACACCTATTTTTCAATTTTACAGATACAGCCTTCACCTTTCACAATGCCCTGTTCATCGGCATTAGCGGGTGAAGGCTGTACTTTCACCCGTCTTTCACCCATCGGTTTCCTAATCCTATATGGCACTTCTCTATCTATGCTTCTGAAGACATACCTGACCTGCTTCCTTATCCATTACTAACTACCCTCTCTTTCATTAATAACAAACTCTCTTTTGATTATAGGTAAACTTCCTATTACCAGTATGCAAACTTACTTTTCATTAAATGCAATCTATAAATGAAAGTTGCGTTTATAAAAACAGAACTTGCAATTATATAAATGGAACTTGCATTTATAGTTTTCTTATAATGCAAAGAAAGTTTAGGTCCTATACAAAGGAAGTTTATCCCTTATAGAAAAGAAGTTTTCTTATAATAGTCTGGAAGCCATCTATTAATACTTCTCCTGCCAGCTATAGATAAAAGATTTAGCAGACTAGACAAGCTGTAAAAGCCAAGGTAGAAAGGTGAAAGGAAGGTGAAAACCAGCCCTTCACCCGCTAATGCCGATGAACAGGGCATTGTGAAAGGTGAAGGGTCTTTTCTTGAATATGATTATTTTAGTATACCAGCGTAAGGCAATGTCTGCAACCACAACTGAATGAACTATATCCACGAAACATTTCTCAAATATGGTTTCATTCAAAGAATAAAGAAATCAGTCTATATTGTTCGTATTCAAGCAATTATTCATAGCACAATTTGTGTAGCATAAAAAGTGCTAAATAAATTATGCTATAAATATTGATTCTATCAAACTTTTACCGAACAATCATTGCCACATGATCCCACAACAAACGGTAGAGATATCATCTATTTGTTTACCAATACAGCACCTCCCTGCGGAAGAATCTCCAACTGCACTTTACCGTTCTCTTTCACTTTTAACGGCACAAGCTGCGGTTCTCCTTTCTTATCATCCTTATACAGGGAAACTGTTTTTCCGGCAAACATTTCTAAATCCAGTTTCAACTTCAATGTTTCTTTTCCTGCATTAATGGCCGCCACATACCAAATGCCACCGTGACGACGTGCCAAGACTACATATTTCCCCGGATATCCGTCAATGAAACACGCCTCATCCCACGTGGTAGGAATCTTTTTCATATAGTCCATGCAAACAGGGGAAACATCTTTCAGGTTGTTGGGGGCAAGTGCAAAGTTCTGTACCGGATTCTGGAATAACACGGTAGTGGCTAATTGAAATATATCAGTAGTGCGACGCGTAGTTCCTCCGTCATTGTTGCGGTTCAGCCGTTTGTTCAGGAAACAACCGCCAAATTCCATGCTGCCCACTGCATTGCGAATAAACGGATGCAGACAAGCATTAAAAGCCTCTTTATCGCAGAAATGCTGGTTGAATACCATATTCTCGGATGCCAGTACGGCTTCACTACCTACATAATTCGGATACATGCGTTCCCATCCGCGAGGAATCGTACAACCGTGGAAGATCACCATCAGGCCGTGATCGTCGGCATCACTCAATATATCTTCATACAAGCGCATCGTCTCTTGCTTGTCGCCACCAAAGAAATCAACTTTGATACCTTTTACTCCGAGACTCTGCAACCATTTCATCTCACGCTTGCGGATAATGGCATTGTCCATGTGATTAACCGGCCCTTGCTCAATATCATTCCAATAACCGGAAGAGCTATACCATAAGAAGAGTTCCACACCTTTACTACGTGCGTATTCTACCAAAGACTTCATGCGATCGCGACCGATGTTCGTATCCCACCAGTTATCAATCAACGCATACTCATATCCCATTGCGGCAGCAAAATCAATATATCGCACCTGATCGTCATAGTTGATACTACCATCCTGCCAGAGAATCCAACTCCATGTGCCGCGTCCGAAGCGGTAGTCATATTTTGTTTCATAAAGAGGACGCACGACATCCCACGCAACAGTTGTTTCCACAATCGGTTTCAAAGTTTCGCCAACAGTTATGGTACGCCAGGGAGTAGCACCTGGAAGAGCGAACGCCGGAGCAGAAGTTCCGTTACCGTTATTTTCTTCTGCCATCGGGAAAGCAACTGTATACAGATTACCTTCGCTCACATCACTCAGGCGTGAGCCGCAATATCGACTGTCCACTCCTGTCTCGCTGACCAGCACCCAACCATCGTCACCGATACGGAACAGACAAGGAAATGTGTAACCATGCCCGTACTGTGAACGGTCACTCATCGGGGCATCTGCCTTGTATTCTTCCTCATAACTGGGTTTTGTACGCTTCCATCCTATCATAGCATCGCTTTGCGGACACAAGAAAGTAGTAGTCTGTTGCGGGAAACGAAAACCGGTTTCTTCGGCAGTCACCGTTACACTTCCTTTTCCATCCTGACGCGGCAGGGCATAACGAAAAGCTACATCATTGTTGCTGACACGAAAGACAACATCTATTTTCTGCCCTTTCGGATTCTCAAAATGACAGTTTAGTTCGTTTGCCTGATAAAGCACTTGTGAGGTTTTAATACGATCCTGATGGTAGACAGTATCGATGGGGGTGACCGTATGCCCTGTCAGTTTCATTCCTTTAGCAAAATCACCGATATTCGTGTTCATACCCAAAGGGGATTTCTCCAGCATGGTCTTCCCATTATAGGTAATGGAATAACTTGGCTTTTCGGCAGGGGAAGTAAAGACAACCAATTGCAGTTTTTCATCCGGTCCTTTCACGACTACGTCTTGTGCCATCAGCGAAGTCAGACAGCAACCAGCCACCAGTAGAGTGCTTATTATCTTCTTCATATTATTCATGTTATTATGTCCTTCATTTATTTCCTGTTATTTCTCATTTGCCTTTTTTATCCGGATCACCGTAAAAGAGTAGGCAGGCAATTGGCAATCAAACTTTTCTGCCACTTCCACTGTATCTTCAACAGGTAGCGGAGTATCTGCCGGTTTGCCGGTCAGTACGGTTCTCTTTGCAGAAGGCTGTATCACACCGATTCCGGAAAGGTCGACATGGGTATTCACCTCTACAGGAAGTAAGTTGACCAACTTCACTATTACATCTCCACTTGCCGAATCGCGGACAATGGAAGAAGCAAAACGTTTCTGCACTTTATCGTCTTTATTATCCAAAGTGATCTTCGACGGCAAATATTCGTTTCCGGCATTCTGTCCGTAGAGTTTCTGCACATAATATCCGGTGGTCGGTTTCACTTCCCGGTTATTGAAGTAAATCAAATCCGGATTCCATTGGGTATGTCCTTCTTTGGCGAGAAGAGGAGCATAGGAAGTCATGTGTACAACGTCTCCATTGCGTTCCAAGGCAGCAAGATAAAGAGCTTCCGTCAGTGCCGTTTCGATATTCGCTTTTCGTCCCGGGATATGAGTCGCATATTCGCCCAGATATACTTCTGTCTTTTTCGAACGGTCGTATTTATCATAAAAGTCCTGATTGTTCAGGAACCATCCCGGAGTCTGATAATAATGTTCGTCCACCATCGGCACACCCAGTTTGTCGGCCAGTTTCCATCCTTCTACGTAGTCTGTACCTTCATTGAACGGTCCTACTGTACCTACAACGATCATTTCCGGATATTTTTCCTTGATGGCATTAAATATCATTGTAAAACGTTCTTCGAAGATATCGGTGATGAGATCTTCATTTCCGATACCGATGTATTTCAAGTTGAAAGGTTTCGGATGGCCTGCTTCAGCACGTACCTTTCCCCACTTTGTCTTCTTAGCGTCACCGTTTGCCCATTCTATCAGATCAAGAATATCCTGAATATAAGCACCCATTTCGCTCATTGGGATACCGCCTTGCTGCCCGCCTCTCAAGTCACCGTGACAGGCAGAGTTCTGGCAAGGAACACCGGCAGCCAATACCGGAAGCGGTTCTGCGCCAATATCTTCGCAGAATTGGAAATATTCAAAATATCCCAGTCCCATGCTTTGATGATATCCCCAAAGGTTACGTTGTGCCTTTCTTGCTTCTAACGGACCGACTGTGTTTTTCCATTGATAGATATTCTTCAGACCATCACCATGAGCCACACAGCCACCGGGAAAACGGATGAAACGGGGATGAATGTCAGCCAACACTTGAGCCAGATCCTTGCGGAGTCCGTTCTTGCGTCCTTTAAATGTATGCTGCGGAAACAGGGAAATCATATCCAGATTCAATTCTCCAGCAGATTGGGGAATGATTTCGAGGCGAGTATCTGCGGTGGCTTTGGCAGTAATCACTGCTTTATACGTTTTCCATTGGCGGGAAAATACAGTCAGAGAAGTCTCTCCACATATATTTCCTTCTCCATCTACCAAACGAACCTGTAATTTGTTTGATTGCCCCTGCGGAACCCTCGCAAATATGGAAAAGTCATATTTCTCTCCGACATTCAGCGCGATACCATCAAAGCCTGTATTTTCTAACGCGGCTCCCGGTCGTTCTACATTCAATACGGCATAGTGCGGATTATTGGCATGAATAGGATCGGTAGTAGCAATAGTGAAAGTGGTTTTATCTCCTTTCAATGTCCAGGAATGAGTACTATTCCAGTTCTCATCCCCTTCCCTGTCTGAAGGGTCGTATTCGAAATCACGGTTCTGGATCAGCTCTGCATAGAGTCCTCCGTCTGCCGAATAATTAATATCTTCAAAGAAAGCGCCCAACAAAACATCGCTGATGGCTTTGGCACGTTCGGGCTGTACGGTGACCGTTGCATTTACAGGCTTCAAACCAGCAAAACGTTCTCCATCCTGCACCGGACGTTCTTCATGCAATGAGTTCCGATATTGATTCCAGCCATAATTCTTATTTAATCCATCTACCAAAGTCCACGCTACCCGGTTGATAGTTCCTTTCTGTTCCTCTCCGGCAACAACGGCTTTCACTCTTGTTCCGTCAAAATCGGAAGTAGTACGGGGATATTTCTGGCTGGTCCAGTTTATCAAGTCCTTAGAAGTGGCCTGACCGTATCCATCACGATCATTCAATTTCCAGGTACAAACCCATTCGCCAGCGGGCGACTGTTTCAAATAAGGGTTGAGCATTTTCTTCTGTGATCCCCAACGGCTATAATCACACCGGAGATATCCGTAGTTCCGGCCGACTTCAAACCAGTTTTCCTTATCCATGCTCCAGGCAAAACGAAGCCCGCTACGTCCGTCGTCTTCGGAAGTAGCAAAGGAAAAGAGATAAACCGAATCGGGGGTACTCGTCATTTCTTTGATTGCAGCTAAAGTGACTTGCTGAAATGACAAAAACAAGACAACTAAAAACAGGAATAATTTTCTCATGGTATATACATTTCATTAAGATTATCAACCTACCGAAGCTTAAAGACCTTCCGGCTTACCATACGCTTTGAACAAGCGTTTCAGCTCTTTTCCGGTAATGGGTATCACAGTACCGTGACGCGGATGGAAGTCCATACTCACAGCATGGTCTATTACTTTAAAGTTTTCGAGGTCGATACTTTCCGTAAACTGGTATTTACCTTTCATATATACATCGTACATCAGGATATATTTGTCCGTCCCTATCAAAGGGAAAATACCCGAACCTTCTACGGCTTCTTTGGTCTGTTGTTTATAATCATCCGATTCCTTCCACTGTCCGGAAGTCAAAGAAGGAGTGGTCGCCTTTTTGATTCCATTTCCATTGCCTTCCGTTTTATAGAACAGATGGTAAAGTCCGTTTTTATAAATAATATCCCCGTCGATACATGACTTTCCGTTTGCCGGTAGAAACAGAGGTTTCGGTTCACCTTCTATATCCGTAAAATCCTTGTTGGCATACGCATAATAAATGATATCCGCACCGTTGCCATGTTTCATTGACCAATATATCATATATTTCCCGGCTTCTTTATCATAAACCGTCTGCGGTGCCCATACCCGTTTCAGATTCTCTTGATTGGGATACTTCTTTTGGATGTTTACAACATTAGAAGTCCAGTGAACCAAGTCCTTCGATTTCAACAACACCATGGCACGGTTAGAATCCCATCCGTTTCCACATACCATATCGGTAACGACCATATAGAAAGTCTTTCCATCTTCAGAACGAAGGATGTGAGGATCACGTACTCCACCTGTTGAACTAATCACACGGGAATCAAGTACCGGCTGATTCCCGTTCAAGGCTTTATAATTGTATCCGTCAAGGCTGACAGCCATCCGGACGGCTTCTTCACTCATACGATTGCCTGTAAAATAAACAAACAGATAAGCGGATTGCTGGCTGTAGCCGGTCAGCACTCCTATGAAAAGGAGTGCCAAGAGGGTGATATATTTCTTCATATTCATTTGATATTCTCTAATAGTTGAAATCCACAGGTCTTACATATACACGATATTCACGAATCATACCCGGATAGTTCTTTTCGGCACGGGGCAGATAGCGGAAACCGGTTACCGTTTCCACTTTACTCAAGTCGATCACTAAATGATGAGGATAGGCAACATTGTCTACTGTCATCCAGAAAGTCGACTCCTGCAGGTCGAATATCTTGTCGGCCGTACGGTTACCGCTACGTGTTTCCTCACTGTCGGCATAACGGATCTTCCAGTGCTCGCGGGGCACAGGTTTACCGTCGGCTCCCAATACATCAAACTCCGCCACCGCTGCGATATTATCGTTCGCTTGCGGAGAAAGTGCTTCCAGACAGAAATAGCGTCCTTTCACCGGAGTATCAAATCGTACTTCCTGCCAGCCGTTACCTGGAGTGAAAGCTCCTTCGCATACTGCTTTCTCACCTGTAAGTTTCAGCTTCTCGCCATCCTTACGGTGTGTTTCGGGTGCTTTTTCACGAAGCACATCGAGAATTGGCTTCTTCAAACCCTTGATAGAAGCTTTGGCAGGACCTTTCAAATCAAGGACGAGAATCTCATTCTCTCCTTTTTTCAGCCAGCAACCCGGCATAAAGAGTGTTTGTTGCGGACCGATTTCCCAAAAACGTCCCATCGCATGACCGTTCACCCAAACCATACCTTTACCCCATGTACTCATATCCAGGAAAGTATCTCCTACTTTGTCCAATTTAAAAGTACCTTTATAATAGGCTGGCATAGTTGGCAACTGTTTGGTTTCATTATATTTCTTATCTTTAATAAAGGAATAATCTACCGGGAAGTTATACACTGTCCAGTTTTTCAATTCCTTTGTCTGATTTCCTGAAATAAGTTCCACCTTTTCTGTGATTCCTTTGCGGTCGTGAATGGATTTGTCAAAGTTGACACGCCCCATCGCTTCTATGAGAATATCCAGTTGCGTACCTTTCTTTAATATAGGCAGCGTTGTTGTGAACTCTCCCTTACGACGATCCAGACGCGCCAACAGCTTACCATCGGCATAAACCTGCGCCCAGTCATGTACCTCCGTAATCTTGAGGACCGTACCGACAGCAACAGCCTCCGGCAAGGTTGTACGATACAGAATCGTTCCCCATCCCTGATTAAACTGTTCCATCGGTTGGATATCCGTTGAATGTTTCGCTTCCGGCAAATTAGAGAAGAGCGGAGCCACTTTCGTAAAATGGAATTCAGGAATCTCTATTACGGGCAGAGCGGCAGGAACTTCCGGCAATGCAGCACCTGCAGGAAGATAGTTCTTCAATAAATCACGAAGCAAGAAATACTTCTCGGTAGTCCATCCCGCCTCACTGATAGGAGCATCATAATCGTATGAGCTGCACATGGCGGAATAAGCCGGGTTGTTCGCACCTCCCCAATGTCCGAAAGTCGTTCCTCCGTGAGTCATATACAGACTGAAAGAGATGTTCCGGTCGAGCATATCCTTAATGCCCTGCACCATATCTTTCGCAGGACGTGTCTCATGTTTCCGTCCCCAATGGTCGAACCATCCGCTCCAAAATTCACTACACATCAACGGAGTTTCGGGGCGAAGCTCTTTCAATTTCTTAAATTGCTGGTCGATATTGGCTCCCGTACCGAAATTCACAGTCCAGATCAAATCGTCGAGTGCATTATTCGTGAAGTTACTGCTCCAGTCACATTGGAACAAAGGCACATCGGTAAAGCCAGACTCACGCACTAAATCACGGACGGCAGATACATATGGTTTGTTGATTCCATAAGAACCATATTCATTCTCTACCTGAACCATTATGATATTTCCACCTTTATTTACCTGCAACGGAGCCAGCTGCTTGCCCACTTCTTTCATAAAGATACCGACCCGTTCCATATAATAAGGATCGAGTGTACGCAAAGCTATATCCCTCTTCTTCAGCAACCACCAGGGAAGCCCTCCCATCTCCCATTCCGCACAGACATACGGACCGGGACGGACAATGACATACATACCATGTTTCTGTGCCGCACGACAGAAAGCAGCAATGTCATTCTGCCCGGTAAAGTCGAATTTACCTTCTTCCTGTTCATGGATATTCCAGAAAATATAAATACAAATCGTATTCATTCCCAACGCTTTGCACATCTCTATACGGTGTTCCCAATAAGCTTGCGGGATACGGGTATAATGCAACTCGGCAGCCTTCACTACAAATGGTTTTCCGTCCAGCAGAAAAGTGTTCTTGCCTGCCTCAAACTTACGGGCAGTAGTTTGTGCCTGTGCACTACTAACGAAAAAAGTAACTGTAAAAAGTACCAGTAACGCAATTAATCTGTTTTTCATGGTTTATTCAAAAATAGAATTTTAATAGTATACGGCAAAGGTAGGCGATTCACCTAAAAGAAAAGGCATAATTATCATTCAAAAAGGGGTGGAAATAAAGCAAAAATAGCCTACTAGCAGCCTACTAGCAATCAAATTCAATTTTCTTTCGTCAACAGACTTTCCAGTTCCTCCGCATTCAAGCGAAGATAGAACTGTCCGCGATAAGCTACGGAGATAGCTCCGGTCTCTTCGGAAACAATGATAGCATGGGCATCCGACTGCTGGGAGATTCCCATAGCCGCACGGTGACGCAAACCAAGTTCTTTCGGAATATTCAAATCATGGGAAACCGGCAGAATACATCCCGCCGCTTCAATACGCTTTTTACTGATAACCATCGCCCCGTCATGCAATGGACTATTCTTGAAGAAGATATTTTCAATCAGCCGTTGGTTGATTGCCGCATCAATCACCTCCCCTGTACGGACTATCTCATCTAAAGGAGTATTATGCTCAATCACAATCAATGCGCCGACTTTCTGTTTGCCCATACTCAGACAAGCCATTACAACAGGCATAATATCATCATGCTTCAACGATTCCTTCTTCGAGCCGTTAAACAACCGTGACAATGCACTGACATGGCGATGAGAGCCTAAAGTCAACAAGAAGCGACGTATCTCATCCTGAAAAAGAACAATCAAAGCTATCACACCGACACTCATCAACGTGTCAAAGATAGAGCCAAGCAGTTTCATCTCCAACACCTGGGTCACCACCAGCCAAATCAAGATAAAAACAAGAATACCGGTAAAAACCTTAATGGAACCGGAAGCTTTCATCAGTTTGTACGTGTAATACAACAGAAATGCGACCAGCAGGACATCTATAAAATCTTTTATTCCAATATCAAAAAACATGGCTCTCCTTTTTTATTTTTTCAACGATCCGAACTGTTTCCACAGCTTCACGCACATCATGTACACGCAAAATATGCACTCCTTTCATTAACGCCACAGTATCCAATATGGTTGTCCCGTTCAATGAGTCTTGCGGAGTTCCTCCTAACAGTTTATAAATCATAGATTTGCGGGAAACTCCCACTAGTACCGGAAGTTCAAAGATGTGGAACTCCTCCAGATGTGCCATCAGTTCATAATTATGCTCCAGTGTCTTACCGAACCCGAATCCCGGATCGAGGATGATATCCTTCACTCCCAAATCACGAAGTTGCTGCACTTTACGGGCAAAATACAAGAAAACTTCCTTTATCAGATTCTCATAATGAGGTTCTTTCTGCATACTTTGCGGAGTTCCCTGCATATGCATCATAATATAAGGTACTCCCAATTCGGCTACTGTTGCAAACATCCTGTCATCCATCTCACCGGCTGCTATATCATTGATAATAGCAACTCCGTATTCCTTCACACAGCGTTCTGCCACCTCCGCCCGAAATGTATCTACGGAAATGATAGCCTCCGGATGATTCCGGTTCAGGATTTCCAACCCGGTACGAAGTCGGCGCATCTCTTCTTCAGCAGAGATATGTTCGGCATTCGGACGCGAAGAATAAGCGCCTATATCAATAATAGAAGCGCCCTCATCCAGAATCTGCCGGGCACGGGCGGCTATTTCTTCTTCAGTCTGCATCCGGCTACCGGAATAAAAAGAATCGGGAGTTACATTCAGAATCCCCATTACTTGCGGCGTAGCGAGGTCAAGCAACCGCCCTTTTACATTTATATAAATAGGAGACATTGGCTTTATCATTGATCGTATTCCTTTTAGATTGTTGCAAATGTAGAGAAATAATCCGAAAGAATAACCTATCTTTGCAGCGTTTTTAAATAAAAGATCAGGTTATGAAACTTTCTGCTCTTTACCAGATTTTCCTGGAATGCCAATCAGTAACTACTGATAGCCGGAACTGCCCGGACGGTTCTTTGTTTATCGCCTTGAAAGGTGAGTCGTTCAACGGTAATGCATTTGCCAAGTTTGCATTGAACTCCGGATGCGCGTATGCAATTATTGATGAAGGCGAATATGCCGTAGAAGGCGACCAACGCTATATACTTGTGGACAATTGTCTGCAAACAATGCAGCAACTTGCCAACTACCATCGTCGCCAACTCGGTACCAAAGTAATCGGTATTACCGGAACAAACGGAAAAACGACTACAAAGGAATTGATATCTACCGTACTTAGTCAGGCACATAACGTACTCTATACGCTAGGAAATCTGAACAATCATATCGGCGTGCCGACTACTCTGCTCCGTCTAAAACCGGAGCACGACCTCGCTGTGATTGAGATGGGAGCCAATCATCCGGGAGAAATCAAGTTTCTCTGCGAAATAGCAGAACCTGATTACGGCATCATAACGAATGTGGGCAAAGCCCATCTGGAAGGCTTCGGCTCGTTTGAAGGAGTCATCAAAACCAAAGGAGAGCTATACGATTTCCTTCGCAAGAAAGAAAATTCTACCATCTTCATCCACCACGATAATCCCTATCTGATGAATATGTCCGAAGAGCTAGACCGGATTTATTACGGAACCCAAGATGGCCTGTATATCAATGGACGTATCACCGATAATTCACCTTATCTGGCTTTCGAATGGAAAGCGGGAAACGGGAACGAAATCCACCGGATACAGACACAGCTAATCGGAGAATATAATTTCCCCAATGCTTTAGCCGCCATAACTATCGGACATTTTTTTGGAGTAGAAATGCAAAAGATCGATGAGGCCCTAGCCGGATATACTCCACAAAACAACCGTTCGCAGCTCAAACAGACAACAGACAATACGTTGATTATCGATGCATACAATGCCAATCCGACTAGTATGATGGCTGCCCTGCAGAACTTCCGCAATATGGCAGTTCCCCACAAAATGCTACTACTGGGAGATATGCGCGAACTAGGTGCTGAAAGCAACATCGAACACCAGAAAATTGTGAATTACATTAAAGATAGTAACTTCGAGCAAGTATGGCTCGTTGGAGAACAGTTTGCAGCAACACAGCATAACTTCAAGACCTACGCAAACGTACAGGAAGTTATCAAGGAACTGGAAACCCAAAAGCCCAAAGGCTATACGATTCTCATCAAAGGTTCCAACGGAATCAAACTAAGTTCAACGGTAGAACATTTGTAAAATTCTTCATTTCCTATTTTTCATTCTCGGCCTTACCCCATAATAGGCTACCAGGCTGGCCAGAATAGCTCCTGTACTATTGGCTGCAAAGTCCAGCCAGTCTCCTCCACGATAGGTGGTACAGTATTCTTGCATCAGTTCCACCGAGCCACTAAAGAGGACGGGACAGAGAAATGCACCTAACCACGCGTGCCACATCGGAGTATTATCCCTACGATGTGCACGCAAGAACTCCAGCCATAACATCCCCGACATACCGAAATACATACAAATATGCACTAATTTGTCCAAGTTAGGTATTTCATTCAAATCCGTCTTAGGCGGTTTAAAGAATGACAGGTAAATCACTGTCAGAATAATAAAAAGCGAGATAGGATATTTCTTAATATAAGATAGCATATCTAAATAAAATTACAGTTTCAGCACAAATATAAGTATCATTTTCTATATTTGCACTTTAATACGTATATTTTATAACGATTTGTAAGATAAAACAAGATTTATGACAAAAAATGATAGAGCGAACTTCGGTAGTAAATTAGGCGTTATACTTGCCTCTGCAGGCTCGGCAGTAGGGCTGGGGAATATATGGAGATTCCCTTACGAGACAGGAAATCATGGGGGAGCCGCCTTTATATTGATCTACTTAGGCTGTGTCTTGCTTTTGGGGCTTCCCATTATGATTGCCGAATTCCTGATAGGCCGTCGTTCAAGAGCCAACACAGCAGGAGCTTATCAGAAATTAGCACCCGGTACACATTGGCGTTGGGTAGGCCGTATGGGTGTATTGGCAGGTTTTCTGATCCTCAGTTATTATTCGGTAGTAGCCGGATGGACACTTGAATATATATTTGAAGCAGCTTCAAATGGTTTTGCGGGAAAAACTCCCGAAGAGTTCATCACTTCTTTCCAACAGTTTTCCAGCAATCCCTGGCGACCGGTGGTCTGGTTGGTTTCCTTCTTGTTAATTACCCACTTCATCATTGTAAAAGGGGTGGAAAAAGGGATTGAAAAGTCTTCCAAGATAATGATGCCCACACTTTTCATCATTATTCTTATATTGGTAGGCTGCTCTGTTTCATTGCCGGGCGCCGGTGCCGGTATCGAGTTTCTTTTGAAACCGGACTTCAGCAAAGTGGACGGCAATGTATTTCTGAGTGCTATGGGACAAGCCTTCTTTTCCCTTAGTCTGGGAATGGGTTGCCTTTGTACATACGCTTCCTACTTCAGTAAAGAGACAAACCTGACTAAAACGGCTTTCAGCGTGGGTATTATCGATACCTTCGTGGCAATACTAGCCGGATTTATCATTTTCCCAGCCGCCTTTTCCGTCGGAATCCAACCGGGGTCCGGTCCCAGCCTTATTTTCATTACGCTACCGAACGTATTCCAACAAGCATTTAGCGGGGTACCTATATTGGCATATATATTCTCTGTAATGTTCTACGCATTGCTGGCAATGGCAGCATTGACTTCCACTATTTCCCTACACGAAGTGGTGACAGCCTATCTGCATGAAGAATTCAAATTCTCCCGTGGGAAAGCGGCAAAACTTGTGACCGGCGGATGCATATTCTTCGGAGTATTCTGTTCATTATCATTGGGAGTAACAAAAGAATTCACTGTTTTTGGCTTGGGGATGTTCGACCTATTCGACTTTGTAACAGCCAAACTCATGCTTCCCCTCGGCGGACTGTGCATTTCTCTCTTTACCGGATGGTATCTCGACAAGAAAGTGGTATGGTCGGAAATTACCAACAACGGCACACTTAGAATTCCCGTATATCGGCTGATTGTCTTTATATTAAAATATATCGCACCAATCGCTATTACATTAATATTCATCAATGAGCTAGGATTCATCAAACTATAATGTGGAAAGACTTTTTTTATTTCACTAAAACCGAACGACAAGGCATTATCGTCCTTGTCGTCCTTATTTTAGGAGTACTCTTACTCCCCAATCTCTTCCCTCTTTTCAATCGTCCGAAAGAGGTAGACACCTTGAAACAAGAGATATTTCAGAAAGAATATAATGAGTTCATCGCTTCTCTCGAAGAAGTGGAATCTCACAAAAAGTCGAAGAATCCGACTTCCCGACCATCCGTAAGGAAAGAAATCACTCCTTTCGCATTCGATCCGAACACTGCTGATTCCATGACTTTCCTCTCTCTCGGCCTACCGGCATGGATGGCAAAGAATATTCTGAACTATCGAAGAAGACAGGGGATATTCCGACATCCGGAGGATTTCCGGAAAATATATGGGCTGAAGGAAGAACAATATCAGACTCTTCTTCCCTACATCCGGATTGCAGAAAAGCTCCGCTCCAAAGATACAGTGCGACTGCTCACCATACAAAACATACGAAAAGACACGGTATTCAAGTATCAGCCCGGTACTGTTATCAGCCTCAACCAAGCAGACACAACCGAACTTAAAAAGATTCCGGGAATCGGGAGTAGTATCGCCCGGATGATTGTAAATTACCGTAAGAAGCTGGGAGCTTTTTATAGAATAGAACAATTGCAAGAGATTCATCTAAAGGTAGAAAAGCTTCGTCCATGGTTTTCAATCGCCCCCGATGAGATACGCCGTATCAATTTGAACAAGGCAAGCGTGGAACGAATGATGCATCATCCGTATATCAATTATTATCAAGCAAGAGTGATTGTAGAGCACCGGAAAAAGAAAGGAAGATTAAAGAGTTTGAAACAATTATCACTCTATGAAGAATTCACTTCTGCCGACCTTGAACGGATAGAGCCCTATATCTGTTATGATTAATTAAAAGAAAGATGCATTCCTATCACACCAGACAAGAATGCATCACACACAAACAAAACAAACACTCTACTATCATCTTCACAGACTTCTGTAGAGAAGCGACTATAAATATATAACTAAAAGATAGAATCCTTGCAAGATTCCACCTTTTTGGTATACATTTCTAGAAGTTAGGTTCCTTTATTAATCTTTTTTAATCATACCATCTACCATATGAACCGTTCGGTCAGTTATTTTAGCAAGTCCCTCATCATGGGTAACAATCACGAAAGTCTGACCCAGCCGATCTCGCAAATCAAAGAACAGACGGTGTAAATCTTCTTTATTTTGAGTATCTAGACTTCCGGAAGGCTCGTCCGCCAGAATTACGGCAGGATCGTTGATTAAGGCTCTCGCCACAGCCACCCGTTGTTTCTCTCCTCCCGACAATTCATTCGGTTTATGGGAGGCACGGTCTGCCAGCCCCATAAAATCCAGAATCTTCATGGCACGATCGTTTGCCTCCTTTAAGGATACCCCTGCAATGAATGCAGGAATCATCACATTCTCTAATGCCGTAAACTCCGGAAGAAGTTGGTGGAACTGGAAAACAAAACCAATATTCTTGTTACGGAATGCAGACAACTCTTTCTCCTTCATCCGGCTGACCACAGTTCCGTCGATTTGTACCAGACCAGTATCCGGTTCATCCAAAGTACCCATAATTTGCAGCAGCGTTGTCTTACCCGCTCCACTAGGACCTACAATGCTGACAACCTCACTCTTATTGATTTCAAGATCAATGCCTTTCAGTACTTGTAATGAACCGAAGTTCTTCGTTATTCCTTCTAATTTTATCATAATAGCTTTTATAATCTTTTAATGACATATTCCGCCAGATAACATCCAAACACAGCAGGCATATAACTGACCGTTCCGCAAGTCGATTTCTTGTTCTGTTCGTCATCTGTGAGCAACACCGCCTTTGCATCAGCCTGTTCGGTACTGAACACAACCGGGAGTGTACGTTTCATCCCCATTTTCTGTAACCGTTTCCGCACCGCTTTGCTCAATCCGCAATGATAAGTATCCCAAAGATCGGCAAACCGTACCTGCGTAATGTCACTTTTTGCCCCTGCTCCCATACTGGAAACAATCCTGATCCGCCGTTTCATCGCTTCATAAATCAAGAAACACTTCGGACTGATTGTATCGATAGCGTCCACTATGAAATCATATTTACCGGCATCCAATAGCTCCGGTATATTTTCATCTTTCAGATAAACAGGTAAAACGGTCAGGTCGATATCGGGGTTTATATCTTTATACCGGGTAGCCAGCACTTCCGCCTTCGACATCCCCAAAGTGGAATGCAATGCAGGTAACTGACGGTTCAGGTTAGTCGGCTGCACCGTATCGGCATCTACAATCGTCATTCGTCCGACTCCTGCACGACAAATCATTTCTGCCGCATAAGCTCCCACTCCACCCAGCCCCACGACCAATATGTGAGAGTTCCGGATACGATTCATCTTCTCTTCTCCCAAAAGAAGTTCCGTTCTTTGTTGCCAGTCGTCTCTTTCCATCAGCTTTTCTTGAACCATTTATAGAACCATTTACCGACCTTCTCATAATGCTGAGACTCATTATGCCCGCGAGGATCGGAGAAAGACACGATCTCTTGCGGTTCACCGAATTGGTCGGGATATAAAATAATCAAACTATTATTTGCAAAATATTTGCCCAACTGTGACGGCAAACGATCAAAAGAAGGATCATAAGAGATAGATCCCCGACGGGCGGAAATAACAACCAACAAATGGTCATAGTTAACCTGTCCCGTTAATAGCAAAAGATCATCCCACTCATCTAATGTAGAAAACTCGGTCGGAGTACCTACATATTTCTTTTTCACAAGTTGCTGAAGCCTCATCAATGTCCGTTCATTCGAGAAGAAATGTACACGACATCCTAGAATGCTTCCCATACGGCAGAAATGCTCCACCCACTTTGCAAAGCCGGTCTCATATTCCGCCTTTGGAGGAACGGCAATATTAATCCGGCGTAAGGTATTCACCGGCATCAGGAATTTTGCGATCATCACCTCGCGATGCGTACCTTTCAGCAGACTTTCCGCCAAATGCCCGAAAAAAGAATCCACGATATTAGCTTTCCGGTGCAAACCGATCACCACATCCGTAGCCTCATACTCTTTTATCGTATGTATAATTCCCGAAGCAATATTCAGATCATAACGACTGACCATAGTGACAGGAACATCGGCAGCCGCAGCAATCATCGCAGCTTTTTCCAGATTACGTTTTCCCTGTAATTCTTTCTTTTCCGAGCTATTATTATCATTGATTACATTCAATGCTATCAACCCATTTTTCTGTTTGGCATCCTTTATGACCAATGCCAAATTGATGAGGTCTTCAATCGTATCCGGGTTGGCAACCGGAATCAATATCTGTTCATTATTATTTTTCACCCCTTCTTTTTCCGACTGCACATTTTCGTCTAAAGCAAAACGGCGGGCAGAACGCTCCGTCACCAAAGAACTGATGACACAAGTAAAGAGAATCATCACTACGGTACCGTTCAGCACATCATCATTCAGCAAACGTTCTCCATTCTCCATAATGATTTCGTGTCCGATCAATACTGCCGCCAATGTGGCTGCTGCCTGTGCATTACTCAGACCGAATATCATACTCCGTTCATTCGGCTGCATCCGATAAATCTTCTGCGTAGCCCATGCTGCCAGCCACTTGCTGAAAGTAGCTACCACTGTCATTACAATTGCCACCTTCAACGCTTCCCCACCGGTGAACAGACTTCTTACATCAATAATCATTCCGACACCAATCAGGAAATAAGGTATAAACAACGCATTTCCTACAAACTCCAAACGGTTCATCAACGGAGAAACGTGAGGAATCAGCCGATTTAAGACCAATCCGGCAAGAAAGGCTCCCAAGATACCCTCCATTCCGACAAATTCCATTAATCCACCACCCAGAAAGACCATTGCCAACACAAACACAAACTGCATCACGCTATCGTCATACTTTCGGAAGAACCAGCGACCGATACGGGGGAAGAAGAAAACAATCAAAAATCCGAGAAAAGCGACTTTAGCAACCAGAAACGCCCAAAACCAACCATCCACAGTTCCCTTAAACATTCCACCTACAACAGCTAGAATAATCAAAGCAAGGGTAACGGTAACAGCAGTACCGCCAATAGTTATATTGACACTGCGCAGACGTGACAATCCGTAACGACTGATAATAGGATAAGCAATCAACGTATGGGAAGCGTACATACTTGCCAACAGTACGGCAGTGAGAAAACCATAGCCCAACAGACTCATACTGCTCCATATACCCAATCCCATAGGAATCAGAAAGGTGAGCCAGCCAAACACAAAGCTTTTCGTCCGGTTCTTCTTAAAATCCTCCATATCCATCTCAAGACCGGCGAGAAACATAATATAATAAAGCCCGACTTTACCGAACAGTTCAAAACTGCTATCACGGTCGAGCACATGAAAGCCATGCTCTCCAATCAGTACTCCCGCCAGAATCATGCCTATAATATGAGGTATATGAAGCCGTCCGAGAATCATCGGAGCAAAAAGAATAATAATCAGTACCAAAAAAAACACCCAAGTCGGATCAGAAATTGGCAACGTTAAATTGAGATCAAACAGGTTCATAGACTGTGGTTTTAGGAATTCAACTACAAAGGAACAAAAAAGTTCGCATACCTCCAATTCATAAGTAGATAGATTCAAATAATATTTTTTCGACAAAAATGCGGTTTATATGGCAAATTGTTATAATTTTGCAGTCTAATCTTTCCTATTAGATAGTATAGAAAGGGAAATACAGTATTCACATTTAACAAAAGAAAAAGATGAAAGTAGCTATTGTTGGCGTAAGCGGAGCCGTGGGACAGGAATTCCTGCGCGTGCTCGATGAGAGAAACTTCCCGTTGGACGAGTTAGTTTTGTTCGGTTCTAAACGTAGTGCCGGAACAACTTATACTTTCCGCGGCAAACAGATCGAGGTGAAACTCTTACAACACAACGATGACTTTAAAGGGATAGACATTGCTTTCACCTCTGCCGGTGCAGGAACATCCAAAGAGTTCGAAAAAACAATCACCAAGTATGGTGCTGTGATGATCGACAACTCCAGCGCTTTCCGTATGGATGCGGATGTACCTTTGGTAGTGCCTGAGGTAAATGCCGAAGACGCATTGGAACGTCCGCGTGGCGTTATTGCCAACCCGAATTGTACGACTATCCAGATGGTAGTTGCACTGAAAGCCATCGAACAGCTTTCTCATATAAAAACCGTGCACGTATCTACCTATCAGGCAGCCAGCGGTGCCGGTGCTGCCGCTATGGACGAATTGTACGAGCAATATCGCCAAGTATTGGCAAATGAACCTGTTACAGTAGAAAAGTTTGTATATCAATTGGCTTTCAACCTCATACCGCAGATCGACGTGTTCACAGAAAACGGTTATACGAAAGAAGAGATGAAGATGTATAACGAAACACGTAAAATCATGCATTCAGATATTAAAGTCAGCGCGACTTGCGTACGTGTTCCTGCACTACGTGCTCACTCTGAAAGTATCTGGGTAGAAACCGAACGCCCTATTTCTATCGAAGAAGCCCGCGAAGCATTCGCTAAGGGAGACGGACTGGTGCTTCAGGATAATCCTGCGGAAAAAGAGTACCCGATGCCGCTATTCCTGGCTGGGAAAGATCCGGTTTATGTGGGACGCATCCGCAAAGACCTGACGAATGAAAACGGATTGACTTTCTGGATTGTAGGTGACCAAATCAAGAAAGGTGCAGCACTGAACGCAGTGCAGATCGCAGAATATCTGATTAAAGTAAAGAATCTCTAAATCATAAAAGGTGATTTAAGAAAGAAAAGTCCGGTTTCGTCCTTGAAACCGGACTTTTTATATACCTTTGCATTCACAAAATAGAATTTAAGCCGCAATTGCCTCTGCGTTATACACAAACAAATACGGTTCAAACATTAATTATCATCTAAGAATTAAACCGTATGAGAATTTACAAAGTGTTTACACTTTTAGGTCTGTTCATTTCTATATTCTACAATTGTTCACTTCCTGCCGATGATGAAGAAGATTCAGAAGGAGAAGATACGGCCACTTCCGAACTTTCTTGGGAAGGAGAAACAGATAAATTCACTATCAATTCTAAAGAAGGAGTCCATCTGAATGATCCGGCAGAAGATAGTGGAACAGCCTATGTCACCATACCGTCCACGTCAGTAAAGAATACCCGCTGGGAGTTTGGAGTTCACCTTACATTCAATCCATCCGCCAATAACTATGCACGTTTTTATCTGACCTCTTCTTCCAACATCCTCTCCGGTAGCCTAAACGGGTATTTTATACAAATAGGAGGAGCAAAAGACAATGTGACACTTTATCGTCAGAATGGAGACCAGCCCAAGCTGTTGGCTTCGGGTCGGGAAGTGATGAAGGGTAATAACTCCCCCCAATTATACATAAAAGTAGAATGCGATAACAATGGGTATTGGACTTTTTGGACACGATTGGAATCCGAAGACGGATATACATTGGAAAAGCAAGTGAAAGATACCGGCATACAGAGTTCCGTTTGTTCGGGAATTTATTGTGTCTACACCAAAACCCGCTGTAAAGCCTTCACATTCCATCATGTACGATTATCCAACGGTGTAGAGACAACGACCGACCCCGACAATACTCCCGACAAACCGGATTCCGAAGAGCCAGATATTACCGAGCTACCGGAAGATGTGAGAGGTATGCTCCTCTTTAATGAGATAATGTATGATAATGCCACAGACGGCGCCGAATACATAGAGCTCTATAATCCGACTGAACAGACTATTGTGTTGCCACAGCTTTTTCTATATAAGATGCATGAAGACGGCAAAGTGTACAGTACCACTACGTTACAAAATGAATCTCCATCCCAACCCCTGATCATTGCATCCAAAGGATATCTTTGCTTTTCTAAATATCTCGACAAGATTATTCAAAAACACAATGTCAATAGAGAGAACCTAATAGAAATATCCAAATTCCCGGCACTTGATAATGAAGGAGGCTATCTCGCACTGTCCAGCACCCCAAAAACTGGGAAAGGACATACATTTGACACTTGCCGTTTCTGGGACGAAATGCACGATACCGACAAATCCAAAACTATCGGCATTTCACTCGAAAAGAAATCACCAGAACTACCTTCACTCAACAAGAATTGGCGTTCCTCTAAACATACGACCGGCGGAACTCCTGGAATAAAAAATATGTAAGAGTATATATATCTATGATAAATTCCCTACATTTGTAGCAAAGTAAACAAGTTTATGATAAATATATAAGAAACATCTTACACAACTCATACTACACAACAAGAAGTAAAATAATGAAAACAACAATCAACTGTTTTCTTCCTTTCAGCCAGTTGGAAGAAACTGTGCAAACAGTTAAAGAGTTACGTGCATCGACGCTGGTAGACAAAATTTATTTATTGGCATCGCCAATTACCAATGTCTGTATTCCCGGATGCGAACTCATCTCTGTAGAGAAAATGCAGTCTACACAAGCGATGCGAGCTATTGCAGAACATTCTGATAAAACATATACCTTGCTCTATACCAAACACACTGCACTAAAAATAGGCATGTTCGCTCTTGAAAGAATGGTTCAAATAATGGGAATGACCCAAGCTGGCATGGTATATGCAGACCATTACCAACAGATGGACAGTGTGCAAAAACCTGCTCCGGTCATTGATTACCAATTCGGCAGCCTGCGTGACGACTTCAATTTCGGCTCGGTTTTACTGTTCAATGCCAACGTATTCAAGGAAGTTATAGAAAATACGGAAGAGGAATATCAATATGCAGGCTTGTATGATTTGAGACTCAAAATATCCCAAAAGAGCAAACTGGTACATATCAACGAATATCTATATACCGAAGTAGAAAGTGACAAGCGGGAAAGCGGTGAGAAGCAGTTCGATTATGTAGACCCTAAAAACCGTCAGGTACAGATTGAAATGGAACAGGCATGCACCAACCATTTGAAGGAAATTGGCGGATATCTTTATCCTATCTTCCGTCCCGTAGACTTTTCTTCCCACACTTTTGAATATGAAGCTTCTGTCATTATACCCGTACGCAACCGTATTCGCACAGTCAAAGATGCCGTACGCTCGGCACTGAACCAGCAAACGACCTTTCCGTTCAATGTCATTGTCATCGACAATCATTCGACAGACGGGACCAGTGAAGTTCTCCATGAACTTAGTTCGGACAAGCGGCTGATTCACGTCATTCCCGAAAGAGATGACCTCGGTATAGGCGGATGTTGGAACATAGGTATCCATCACGAGAAATGCGGAAAGTTTGCCGTCCAGCTTGATAGCGATGACGTGTATAAAGACGAACATAGCCTGCAAATCATCATTGATACTTTCTATAAACAGAAATGTGCAATGGTAATCGGCACTTATATAATGACTAACTTTGATATGCAGGAAATTGCCCCCGGCATCATCGATCATAAGGAATGGACGCCCGACAACGGACGAAATAATGCATTACGTATCAACGGCCTGGGAGCTCCCCGTGCATTCTACACGCCCATTCTTCGGGAAATCAAAGTCCCGAACACAAGCTATGGAGAAGATTATGCCCTTGGATTGAAAATTTCACACGATTATCAGATAGGCAGAATATACGACGTGATTTACCTTTGCCGCCGTTGGGAAGGCAACTCGGATGCTGCACTGCCTGTTGAGAAAATCAACCAGAATAATCTATATAAAGACCGGCTTCGTACGTGGGAATTGGAACAGCGCATCCTGCAACAAGAAACGACATTAGAGAATATTCAGCAAAAAATCGAACAGTTATTCCAAAAGCAAACTCTTTCTTGGAAACTAGCCAAAGAGAATTACCAAGCATTGGAACAGTATCGGTCACGAACAAAAGAAATATCCAAATGGTTTGGTAATGACGGTTTAGGTGCGAACCTATTCCTTAATCCGAAACGTATTCTTTCAGCTACCGCACAGACAGATATTGCCTCCATTCACTCACGGCCTTGCTTCCTCTGCCAAACAAACCGACCGCAGGAACAAGAGTTCATCAGTTATAGGAATTATCAGATACTGGTTAATCCCTATCCCATATTTAAACACCACTTTACAATTGTAGATAAGGAACACAAGTCGCAATCCATAGTCGGGCGTTTTAAAGATATGATAGAATTCACCGACATAATGAGAGAATACTTTCTTATGTATAATGGACCGGAATGTGGAGCTTCCGCTCCCGATCATGCCCATTTTCAAGCTTGCAGTAAAGAGGAAAGTATGCAGGGATCATATTACGATCACATAGATTTAATAGATAACGACAAGGTGCAAATTAGTTATGAAAATTTCCCGTACAGTTTCATCAGGATTCAGGCGAAAAATAAGAAAACAATGTCGAAAACCTTTCATCTGATTTACGACATCTTAGCTGCCAATAATAACGGAAAAGAACCAATGATGAATATTCTTGCCTGGTATGGTTTGGAACGCACCAAAGAGGATTTTGGAAAGAACTACGACGATCAATTTGAGTCAGTGGCCGAACACCCTTACAATTGTATTATCTTCTTACGCAGCAAACATCGTCCCGACTGCTATTACGCAAAAGGAGACGAACAAATTCTCATCAGTCCTGCTATTGCTGAAATGAACGGCATATTCCCTATAGTACGTGAAGAGGATATGGAGAAACTGACTCCTGAAAAAGTATATGATATCTATCGGGAAGTATCGATATCTAAAGAAAAGCTACAAGAAATAATAGAACGCATTAAAGCCGCCTTATGACAGAGCCTCAAATAGCAGTTGGCATTCTTTCTGGGAAAGAGATTGAATTCTCTTTCCCAGTGAAATTTAGTTCTTCTGTCAGAACGGAAATTTCCGGGACACAGAAAGTTATTTATCAGGATGGGAAGATTCATTGGCAAGGGAAAGAGTACGACGAATTATCCTTCATTCCTCCACAAAATGCACATGCTTTCTTTGAACTGAAAGATGTGACCATCGGAATCAACTTCCATTGGGAACGCAAAGAAGTCCAGAAATTCAAAGGGGAATTAAAGATTATCATCGAAGGAGAACAACTAACCGCCATCAATGTGATTTCCATTGAAGAATATCTTACCAGTGTAATTTCATCCGAAATGAGCGCAACAGCTTCTTTAGAACTACTAAAGGCTCACGCCGTCATCTCCCGAAGCTGGCTAGTTAATAAGTTGAGAGTTGAGAATGGAGAGTTGAGAGTTACTCTGCAGCCGGACAGCGCAGCCCACTCTCAACTCTCCATTCTCAACTCTCAACTTATAAAATGGTATGACCATGAAGCACATAGAAATTTCGATGTATGTGCCGATGATCATTGCCAGCGTTATCAGGGAATTACACGAGCCTCAACACCGCAAGCCATCGAAGCAGTCTCCGCCACGCGGGGGGAAGTGCTGATGTATAAAGGAGCGATTTGTGATGCCCGTTTCTCTAAATGTTGTGGCGGAGCTTTTGAAGAGTTCCAAAATTGTTGGGAAAACGTAAAGCATCCTTATCTAATCAGACAACGGGATAGCAAGACTGAAAAACAACTTCCCGATTTGACCATAGAGGCGGAAGCTGATAAATGGATACGCACCTCGCCTGTTGCTTTCTGTAACACGCAGGATAAGAAAATTCTAAGCCAAATCTTAAACAATTACGATCAGGAAACTGCAGACTTCTATCGTTGGAAAGTCAGTTATTCGCAACAAGAGCTTTCAGAACTGATTCATCAACGTTCAGGGATTGATTTCGGACAAATCATTGATTTAATTCCTGTAGAACGGGGAACATCCGGACGTCTTGTCCGACTAAAGATTGTAGGAACCTTACGGACACTCATCATTGGAAAAGAGTTGGAGATACGCCGCACTCTATCAACGTCCCATCTTTACAGCTCCGCTTTTGTCATAGACAAGGAGTACGGAGATGAACTCCCTTCACGATTCATCCTTACCGGAGCCGGATGGGGGCATGGAGTAGGACTTTGCCAAATCGGTGCCGCCGTGATGGGAGAACAAGGTTATAAGTATGAAGAAATACTATCTCACTATTACCCCGGTAGTACGCTTGAAAAACAATATAAATAAAATCGAACGAATGCCATGACAACACCCACTACAAAAAGAAATCCCTGGAGCTGGATACCCACCCTCTACTTCGCAGAAGGGCTGCCATACGTAGCGGTAATGACGATTGCTGTTATCATGTACAAGCGTTTGGGATTATCCAATACGGAAATAGCCTTATACACTTCCTGGCTTTATCTTCCCTGGACTATCAAACCGTTATGGAGTCCATTCGTCGATCTGGTGAAAACGAAACGTTCCTGGATTATCGCCATGCAAGGGTTCATCGCCGCCGGATTTGCAGGCATCGCCTTTTTTATCCCAACGGCACATTACGTACAATTCACCCTTGCTTTCTTTTGGTTATTGGCATTCAGTTCGGCTACCCATGACATCGCAGCAGACGGTTTTTATATGCTCGGCCTCAACAACAAGGAACAATCTTTCTTTGTAGGCATCCGAAACACATTCTACCGACTCGCCAATATTTTCGGGCAAGGTATTCTCGTCATGCTTGCAGGATGGTTGGAAACCTCTCAAGGCAATATACCTCTGGCATGGAGCATCACTTTCTACCTCCTGGCCGGATTATTCCTGGCTCTTACTTTGTACCATCGCTTTATCCTCCCCCATCCCGATTCCGATGTCAAACGTCCCGGACTCACAGCAGGTAAGCTATTAGAAGACTTTCTTCTGACTTTTGTCACTTTCTTCAAAAAGAAACACTTGGGTCTCATGTTCTTTTTCTTACTCACCTACCGATTGGGAGAATCACAGCTAGCCAAGATTGCTTCCCCCTTCCTACTCGACCATGCCGATAAAGGCGGATTGGAACTATCCACGGCAACAGTTGGAATGATATACGGAACTATTGGTGTCATAGCCTTGTTACTTGGTGGAATTATCAGCGGCTTTCTCGTTTCACGTGACGGATTCAAGAAATGGATATTACCTATGGCATTAGCCATCAACCTTCCCGACATATTATATGTATGGATGGCTGCAGCCACTCCTAACAACCCGATATTGATTTCCACCTGCGTAGCTATCGAACAACTGGGTTATGGTTTCGGTTTCACAGCCTATATGCTTTATCTGATTTATATTGCCGAAGGCGGGCACAAGACAGCTCATTATGCTATCGGAACCGGATTTATGGCACTTGGAATGATGCTTCCCGGTATGCCGGCAGGGTGGATACAAGAACATCTCGGATACACCAATTTCTTTATCTGGGTTTGTATTTGTACGATACCCGGTATTATTGCTTCATTAATGATTCGCAACCGATTGGATGATTCTTTCGGAAAAAGCAATAAATTCACGTGATTATATTTAAGATATTAAACTGAAAATATACAGTAAACTATGATGCTTATCGCAGACAGCGGTTCTACCAAGACCGACTGGTGTGTCATCCTCGATAATACACCCATCAAAAGGATTGGAACGAAAGGACTCAATCCCTTCTTCCAATCAGAAGAAGAAATTCAGCAAGAACTGACACATTCCCTCCTGCCGCAATTGCCGGAAGGAACAATCGACTCTGTTTACTTTTACGGTGCAGGCTGTACACCCGAGAAAGCTCCCACCCTCCGGCGGGCAATAGCCGACAGTTTACCTGTTGTCGGAAATATCAAAGCCTACTCGGATATGCTGGCTGCCGCTCGTGGACTATGCGGTCGTGAAGCAGGCATTACCTGTATACTGGGAACAGGTTCCAACTCCTGTTTCTATGACGGTAAAGAGATTGTCAACCACATTTCTCCTTTAGGCTTTATCCTGGGTGACGAAGGAAGCGGAGCTGTTCTAGGCAAGTTACTAGTCGGTGACATCTTGAAGAATCAACTCTCTCCCGCCATCAAAGAAGTATTTCTAAAACAATTCGACCTGACAGTTCCCGAAATCATTGACCGGGTTTACCGTCAGCCCTTCCCGAATCGTTTTCTGGCAAGCCTGTCACCTTTTATAGCACAACATCTGGAAGAACCTGGAATACGACAATTAGTGCTAGGCAGCTTCATTGCTTTTCTCCGAAGAAATGTAATGCAATATGATTACACGCAGTATCCGGCACATTTCATAGGATCAGTAGCTCATTGTTACAAAGAGATACTTCAAGAGGCAGCACAAGAGACAGGTATTAGAATCGGAAAGATTTTGCAAAGCCCGATGGAAGGACTCATCCAATATCATTCCGATCCGTTACATCAGCCGTAGATTAGCTTTCCTTGATCGTTTCTATCAGCTTCATAAAGTCAGTCGGATGAACGTCACCGATATTGCCGATACGGAAAGTATCTGCCTGTGATATCTTTCCCGGATAGATGACAAACCCTTTAGCTTTCAGTTTCAGATAGAAATCTTTAAAGTTAAAGTCAGCCGAAGGATAATAGAAAGAGGTGATAACAGGCGACTGCTGTTCATCGGGCAGCAGAGTCTTATAGCCTAAAGCGCGCATACCTTCCACCAATACGCGATGGTTCTCACAGTAGCGGGCATGACGAGCTTCTACACCACCTTCGGCTTTCAATTCAGTCAAAGCCTGCATGAAGGCACGTACCACGTGAGTAGGCGAGGTAAAACGCCATTTTCCATGTCCTTTCTCCATTGTTTCCCATTGCTCATAAAGATCGAGCGAAAGAGAACGGGCAATTCCCTTACATTTCTCCATCAAAGAACGACGGGCAATGATAAAGCCAAATCCCGGTACACCTTGAATACACTTGTTGGCACTACTGATCAAGAAATCGATACCTAACTTTGCCATATCGATGGGTACTCCTCCAAAGCTACTCATAGCGTCCACTATCAATATCTTACCGTGACGCTTCACCACGGCGGCAATCTCCTCCAAAGGATTGAGCACACCGGTCGTAGTCTCACAATGTACTACAGACACATGCGTCACCTCCTGATGTTCATTCAAATAAGTATCTATTTTATTGGCATTCACCGGTTCTATTTCTTCAAACCTCATCACGTGACAATCAATATGGTAATATTCGGAAATAATGCCCATACGCTTACCGTAAGCACCATTGGCTGCTACTAACAGTTTATCCTCAGGACGAACTACAGAGCCAAGTGTGGCTTCCACACAAAAACTTCCGCTACCTTGCATCAGCACAGCCGTATACTCGTCAGGAGCGCTAGTAGCAATCTCCACCAATTCTTTACGGATAACTTCTACAATACCAAGATTGTAATCTTCATCCCAAGTACACCAGTCGCTCATCATCGCTTGTTTCACAGTGTCGGTTGTAGTAAGAGGACCGGGAGTCAAAAGTAAATAAGGTCTCATATTATCTTAAATTTATTCATTTATCGGTTTGTTATTTTTATTATTCTTTCTTTTATAATGCCATACGTTCATTGATATCCTCTATCAACATCGGCAGTTCGGCAATCGTGTCCACCACATAATCAGCACCAGCGGCATACATACGGTCCCGCACCTTAGCCATGCGGCATTTCAGTTCCCCCATCGGAAGAGTGCGGGTTTCTTCTTCAGTCAGTCCCAATTCGTTACTTCCCATTATTACACCTACACTCCACACACCGGCATTCACACCTTCACGTATGTCTGCAATCGTATCACCATATTTCAGCACAGAGAAACGGGAGGCAACGTCCAGATCACACATATTGCGATAAATCATATAAGGCTTCGGACGACCACCGGGCAGATTGTCCGAAGTGACACAATTATCAATCCTGTAACCTTTCTTTTCTGCGGCAGGAATTACCACATCCATCATCTTTTGAGTATATCCGGTAGTAGAACCGATTTTGATTCCCTGAGCACGTAGTTTGGCAATCACCTCCACCACACCGGGAATAGGCTCTGTATAATCTTCCAAAGTATCGAACAATACCTTTTGGAAACGTTTATAGCATTCCTGCACATCCTCTTCGGTATAATCACGTCCGTACTTCTCACGAAAGTCCTTTCCTACCCGTTCAATGGAAAACAAAGCACGTATCTCTTCAATCTTAGTCACCCCCATGTGGGCACGTGTCTCGGCAGCCGTAACAGTCAGTCCCATCTGCTTGAAACTATCCACGAAAGCCGCTACCGGTGCAAAACATCCATAATCGACGGAAGTACCCGCCCAATCCATAATCACGCATTCTATTTTTTTCATATTGCAGTTATTGATATTACTCATTCTAGTGTAATTGATGTCAATCATATCGTTGGATTTGAAGTTAATAATTCGTTGTAACTATTCATGTCATTTACCTTTCTTGCGCTACCCGTATCAGGGATTTTCTTAGCCTTCATCACATAGACGGCCGCAGCGGCAAAAGCGATGCAACAGGTTATGCCTACAAATACACTCATCTCATTATAGAACACCGCCCAGTCTATATGCGAGGCTTTCAACTCCTTAAACAGCAGTAATGCTAACGTACCCACATAACCGACAAAATCTATAGTGATAATGAAGAATCCCACATTCCCCTTCACTTTGAAACAAGCAATGAACCTTTCAAAGAAAATGGTTTGGAAACTAAGGTAAGCAATGTCTATACAGAGCGTCTGCAAAAAGAGCCACAAAGTAGTAGACAACTGTACCTCTCCGCTACCTAGCAGAGCCAAGCCCCCCATACTTGCGGTAGAAAGTCCCAACAATGTATAAAGTACTTTCAAATGATTGCCGGAGAAAGCGAGTACGGCAAACGTGGACAATAATACCAATGTAGCGATGGTATCAAGTTGGGCAAACAGCCAGGAAGAAATTGTATCCACATCAATGATACAGACAATGAAATCCTCTTTAATATCACGTTGTACAGTAAGCAACAGATTGGCGACAAAAAGCAAAAGCAGTAAGGGCATATATTGTTTGAAGAGCGCCCAACGTTGCTGTCCGTTGAGAGTGACACGAACGGAACGGGCTGCAATATCCGCTGCCGTAGGACGAGGAAACTTGGTCATCATCCATCCCATAAAGCAAAGCAACGGAAAGGCCAATCCCCCTACGAGTGCAGGCATCCAAAACTCACTGACATGAAGTTGATTCAGCGCATAAAGTCCGAGACTCTTTGCCACTCCCGAACTCAGCGCCATACTCACTCCCATAATACTTGCCAGAATATCGGTAGTACGACGACCTTCGAGAAAGCTGAATATCACTCCCCACATGCAACCCAAAGAAAGCCCGTTAAAGAAAAGTGCCACTATATTATAGGGCAATGGTAACAGACCGAACGCCAACAGGGAGGCTTCAGACAAGGCAGCAGATCCGATAATGAACTTCAACCGATTCTGCGGCTGCAATTCGGAAATATATTTAATGCCAAACAACTTGGCGCATACATAACCGATGAGTTGGATAATGCTCACCACAATCTTATAATCCATACCAGCCACCGTCAACCCTTCAAACTCAGCAGCAGTAAAGGGCTTACGCAAAGCGTAAACCAACGAGTAAGACAATAGTGCCGTACCACCCATCCAGAGAATGAAAAGCCAGTCAGGAGTATGTCTTTCCGTTTTACCGTATTGTATGTCCGGTCTTTGTCCTATCAGTTTATTCAGTGATAAATTCATATTCTTCTTCGTTTTGACATCGCAAAAGTAGAGCCACCCAACGAGGTAAAAAATGAATAAAACAGGAATAATAAGTACGAAATAATTCAGAAATATTCATGTAATTGTAATGTAACACACTGGAAAGAGGCTACAAAACAACCTTTTTACAATAAAAGTCACCGTATAGAGAGTTGAATTCAAGAGAGAAAGCTATTTTTGTAACAAGCTAATGAACTCCTCAATAAAAAATATGAATGAGCTGAAAGAAATCTACGACCGCATTACTTTCCTACGTGGAAAGGGTATCAAGATGAAAGAAATGGCCGAACAAGCACAACTCACCCCGAGCGTATTGTCCGCCATGTATTCCACAGTATTCCCGGCATACTTCAAAAATGTGGAAAAAGGGATGGATGACAACGAAGCATTGGACAACGCTTTAATGTGGGTCAATAATCTTTCGAAAAAGAAACTCTTCGGACTACTTCCGCAAATGAAACAGGCACTCTTCGCTATGGAGGTGGTAGTAAAAGAAAAGCCGGACAGTATGAATCCTTTTCTTTCCGAACTGGAACACAACGCCAGGCAAAGTGTGAATCATATCACAAATTTCAGTGGCATATATACCAGCTACAGTCTCTCCTCCAACACCAATGACCTGAAAATCGAGCCTTACTTCATCGCTCCGGCCGAGAATGGCAACTACATCGAAGTGGGACACACGAATGCTCATGGCACCACTCATTGGGGATTCGGACTGATGAATGGCATGAGTCATCTCTATCTTGTTTTCAATGAGAGTCATGCCCCGCAACTTTCCATGTTCAATATTTGCCTCAAACTGCCGATGTTTGACCGTCCGCCTTTCCTACGCGGCATTTACCAATGCTTTGATTATAATTACAACCCTATCGCCCGCCGTATATTATTGGTTAAACAGACCGACAATGCCGAACGTTCCAAGTTTCTTCAACAAAAAGGGAACCTGAAATCCTACGATGAGCTGAGTGAAATCGAGCGTCTCTATTACAGCTATACCTGTCGTGAAGGAGACGTTATACGTATGTGTAACATCCCCACTCCCCAAATGACTACCGACGACCTGACATTGGAAAAGAAAATATTGGAACTGAGTAAGCTATAACATTGGTAATCAGCAGTTGTTAAAACAAAGGGCACGAATAATGTAACAATTAGAATAATATTTGAAACAGATTAAAAAACAACGGTTACACATAGATATAGAACAGAAACAAATCTTATAATCAGACAGTTTCTAATTATACTTCAAACTTTACCAATATACCCACAATCAGAATTCCACCAAGATACGGAATACCTTCCCCGGGTTAGCCGCCCATTCTTGCATAGCTTCTAAAGCTCCTTCAGGTTTGGCAACTTTCGAGATCAACTCTTCTACCGGACAATTTCCTTCTTTCATATAATTGATGACTGCACGGAAGTCTGTCGGCAAGGCATTTCTAGAACCACGAATATCCAGTTCTTTCTGAACAAAGAGTTTCGTTTGGAAAGCAACTTCACTTTTAGCGTAGCCGATACAAATCACCCGTCCTGTGAAACCGACTTCATCCACTGCCATTACATAAGTCACGGGACTACCAACAGCTTCAATCACGACATCAGCACCCAGTCCTTCCGTAATCTCCTGCATCCGTTCGTGCACATTTTCTGTCTTGGAGTTAATCACATAAGAGGCACCTACCTTTTTCGCCAGTTCCAGCTTTTCATCGTCCAAGTCGACAGCGATTACCGTTGCACCTCTCAAAGCAGCACGCACAATGGCACCGATGCCAATCATACCACAGCCAATCACCATCACAAACTCGTTGTCGATCACCTGTGCACGAGATACGGCATGAAATCCGACACTCATCGGCTCAATCAACGCACAGTCACGAGAAGAAATATTGCCAGCTGGAATAATCTTTGTCCAAGGCAATACAGCATATTCGCACATCACTCCATTGCGTTGCACACCTAATGTTTCATTATGTTCGCAGGCATTAACACGACCATTGCGACAAGAAGCACATTTTCCACAGTTGGTATATGGATTCAAGGTCACATTCATGCCTTTCTCAAAACCTGCCGGAACATCCGGACCGATTTCCTCAATGACTGCTCCTACTTCGTGTCCCGGTATCACAGGTAATTTCACCATCGGATTTTTGCCCAGGAATGTGTTCAAGTCGGAACCACAAAAACCAACATACTTGATTCTTACTAATACTTCACCGGCTCCAACGACCGGTTTTTCCAGTTCAACCACCTTCATTTCGGAGGGATTGATAATTTGAACTGCTTTCATTTGATATGTATTTGATAATAAATTTATTAATCGATTACTTTATAACCTTTCCATCCGTAATAGGCACAGAAAACAAAACAAATCATCGGCACGCCATACGCGATATAATAGATGTTCTCGTTAATATGCATGAAATAAGCCGTCAACTGCGGGAGACAGGCATTACCAACGATCGCCATTACAAGAAAGGCCGAGCCGCTCTTCGTCTGATTTCCAAGTCCTTTTAAAGCCAATGAGAATTGAGTAGGATACATGATAGACATAAAGAACGAGATAGCCAGCATCGCATATAGTCCGATCATTCCTCCCCATATCATCACCACTCCACACAGGAGGATATTCATCAGGGCATAGATCAACAGCATATCTTGAGGACGGAATTTCACCATCAAGCCTGTACCAATCCAACGTCCCAAAAGAAAAGCCAACATATAGAGTCCGAAGAAAGTGGTAGCGGTATCTTCCGGCAATCCCGCATAGGTGCAGCAATAGACCAGGAAAAGGCTGTTGATGGCTGTCTGCCCTCCATTATAGAAGAATTGCGCAATCACTCCCCAACGAAGATGCGAGTGTTTTAATACTCCGAAGTCTATCAGTTTTTCTTTCTTGCCATCAGCCGTCACTGCATCTGAAGAAGCAGTTTCATCTCCAATCTTCGGCAACTTTGAAAAGACAAATACAACGGCTATGGCAATGAGTAGTAACGCCAATATCAGGTAAGGAAGTTTCATGGCATCCGTTTCCAGTTGGATATAGGCTTGCCAACCACCCGGATAATCTACAGGAAGCGTTTCCCGTGTGTAATGATTCCCACTAAGGATAAGTTTGCTTAGGAACATGGCGGCAATGAAAGCTCCGAGCCCGTTGAAGGACTGCGCCAGATTTAATCGGCGGGGAGCCGTTTCAGAGGCACCCAGCACTGTTACATACGGATTGGCAGCCGTCTCCAGAAAGCACATTCCGGTGGCAATGATAAAAAAGATGCAAAGGTAAGCCCAATATTCTTTCAGTATGGCAGCAGGGAAAAAGAGCAGCCCCCCGATAGCGGCCAGGATAAGTCCGAATATAATTCCTGCTTTATAGCTGTATCGTTTCATGAACATAGCTATCGGAATAGGAAAAATGAAGTAGGCAAGCCAATAGGCTGTCTCTGTAAAAGAAGCCTCAAAGGTATTCAGCTCGCAGGTCTTCATCAATTGCCGGATCATTGTAGGAAGCAGATTGCTGCTTATCGCCCACAAGAAGAAAAGGCAGAAAACCAAAGCTAAAGGTATTGTATATGTATTCTTTTTCATGGCATGAATATAGTTTTACGATAAGGTTGTTTTCTCAATCATTCGGACATATTCTTGATGTAAGGAAGCACGGGGAGATCTGTAAATCCATAGAAATTCCGGGCATTCTCTCCTAAAAAGAGTCTTTTATCCTCTTCCGTCAATTCGGAAGACTTCACCACAAAATCATAAGACATTTTGTAGGTGATCGCTGTGATGGTACGCGGATAATCCGAGCCCCACATCAGTTTTTCCATGCCCACCAGCTCTGCCGCTTCACGGATGGCTTTTATCGCTCCTTTAAAAGGATAGAACTCGTCATTGAAAAGCCAGGTAATTCCACCGGATTCAATCATCACATTGGAATGACGCGCCAGACGGATTTGCTCTTTCCAGTCGGGGCGAGTCACCATTCCGAAGTGCCCGATAGCTATCCGCAAATCCGGACATTCCTGAACAATCTCCTCCATTTCAGGAACCTGTGTGGCTCCGTCGGCTAGATCAATAGAAAGCAGAATGTCCTCATCTTCCATATAATGGAACATTTCCATCATCTCTTCGCTGTTCAGCATCACCCTTCCTTCTTTCAGCAAAAGACGATGGGCAGGAATCTTGATGGCTTTAAAACCTTTTGCGATCAGCTCTTTTGCCTGTTCCAGAAATCCCGGTTTACGAAATTCGCACATACCGCAAATAAAGAAACGACCGGGATAACGGGAAACGACTTCCGACAAATAATCATTCTGAATACCATCAATAAATTCTTGAGTGATAACAGCGGCAGATACTTGTGCATAGTCCATATTCGAAAGAAAGACTTCCGCACTATTCACCCCGTCTATCATAAAAGGAGGAACCATCTGGCGAATCTCTCCCATAAATTCCGAACGTCCGTTTTCCAACGTACGAATAGGCAGTCCGTCTACGACCGTATCTTGCCGTAGCCATAAATGAGCATGTGCATCAATGATTGTGTAGTCCATACCAACAAGTTCGTTTTATGAGTTTGCCCAGCTTACACGTTTCTGTTCTCCGATAATCTCCTGAACTTCCCGAACGAGCTCCCAATCAATCGGTTCTTCAATGAAAGCGATATTCTTTTTCACATTCTCCGGGTTGGTTGTACTGAACAGGGTGGTGGCAATACGGGGATTGCTGACAGAGAACTGCATAGCCAGTTTTTCAATCGGACAGTTCTTGGCTTTGCAGTGTTCCACTGCTTTACGGCAGGCTTCTACCAACGATTGGGGAGCCGGATGCCAGGCAGGAACACCACGTTCGCTCAACAGTCCCATCGAAAGCGGAGAAGCATTAATCACACCGATTCCTTTGGATTCAAAATAGTCCAGAAAATCCACTAACTTATCATCGCACAGACAATAATGGCAAAAATTGAGAATGGACTCGACTGTGCCGATTGGCGAGTGGTCGATTACCCATTTCAGATTCTCCAACTGTAAATCTGTGATTCCGACATGGCCTACCACCCCTTTCTCACGCAGTGCTACTAAGGCAGGCAATGTTTCATTAACAATCTGATTCAAATCGGCAAATTCAATATCGTGTACATTTATCAAATCGATAAACTCTATATGCAAGCGTTCCATACTCTCGTAAACACTCTCAGTTACCCGTTTGGCTGAGTAATCCCATGTGTTCACTCCATCTTTTCCATAACGCCCTACTTTGGTAGAAAGATAATAACGGTCGCGCGGAAGCTCTTTCAACGCTTTTCCTAGCACGGTCTCCGCTTTATAATGTCCGTAATAAGGAGAGACATCTATAAAATTCATTCCCGATTCAACGGCGGTAAATACCGCTTGAATGCCTTCTTGTTCTTTTAAATCATGGAAAACTCCTCCTAAGGAAGAGGCTCCGAAACTAAGGGATGACACTTTCATCCCTGTCTTTCCGATTTCATGGTATTGCATACTTCTTGGTTTTAAATAGTTTTGTATGCGACAAAAATAGGTCAGGAATGATTTCCGTATAGCGGTAAAGCCACTAAAAAGCAACGTAATGGTTTACGTAAAAAATATTGTTTCAGATATGCGTATTTATCCGGGAATGTACTTTCTTTGTAAAAGAATCAAAGTAAAAGACCTTCAAATGAAATACCGGAAACATACTTCACTCAAAGATCTCGCTCAAGCATTGGGAGTATCGATTCCCACTGTATCCAGAGCCCTGAAAGACAGCCCGGAAATCAGCCGTGAGCTCTGCGCCAAGGCTAAGGAACTGGCAAAAGAAATGAATTACCGTCCCAATCCTTTTGCCATGAGTTTACGGAAAAATGCCCCGCGTATCATCGGAGTGATTGTTCCGGATATCGTAACTCATTTCTTCGCCTCTATCTTGAACGGTATAGAAAATATGGCTATCGCCAACGGATATTTTGTGATTATCACTACATCGCATGAGTCATACGAGCATGAGAAACGGAACGTTGAGAACCTGGTAAATATGCGTGTGGAAGGTATCATCGCCTGCTTATCACAGGAGACTACGGACTATTCCCATTTTGCAACACTAAAAGATATCAATATGCCGCTTATTCTATTTGATCGTGTTTGTCTGACGGAACAGTTTTCTTCGGTTGTTGCGGACGGTGTGCAATCCGCTCAAATGGCAACACAACATTTTCTGGATAATGGAAGCAAACGGGTAGCGTTTATAGGTGGAGCGAATCATCTGGACATCGTAAAGAAAAGAAAGCATGGTTATCTGGAAGCTCTACGTGACAACCGGATTCCCATCGAGAAAGAGTTGGTCGTCTGCCGGAAGATTGATTACGAGGAGGGTAAAATTGCCACAGAGACCTTGCTGTCGCTTCCTCAGCCTCCTGATGCCATACTTGCCATGAATGATACCTTAGCTTTTGCCGCTATGGAAGTTATCAAAAAACATGGACTGCGTATACCGGACGACATTGCCATCATCGGATATACGGACGAACAACACGCCAATTACGTAGAGCCTAAATTATCGGCTGTGTCTCATCAAACTTATAAAATGGGAGAAACTGCCTGCCGGTTGTTGATTGAGCAGATTAAAGGGGATAAGGCTGTCAAGCAAGTGGTCATTCCGACTCATTTACAGGTGAGAGAAAGTAGTATAAAATCAAATAAGGTGTTGTATCCCTTATGACCAACACCTTATTTATTTTCCTTATTCTTGAGAAGATTATCGTTCTACAATCTTATCCAATTTTACATCATAGACTAGTGCCGAATAAGCCTGTAAAGAACCATCGCTACCTGTACCGGAACCATATCCACTCTGGTAAGGAATATACAAAGTCCAAAATTCTCCTTCTGCCATTTCAGTTAGCGTATACCCCCAGCCTGAGATCACTTCATTCAATAAGAATTCCGAAGGCACATCAAACTCGTCAGGCTCTGTTCCTGCAAAATTCTGTTGAACAACGTCACCATTAAAATAAGACATACGATAATATGCACTTACCTTAGAAGTATATACAGGTTTATCGTCATCCTTCACGCCGTCTCTGGAAATTCTTTTCTTGGCATATATTGTCTGCCCATTCGTCAAATCCGTAAAAGGATAAAGTCTCTCTTTTTCATCCGTGACTGTTATGCTGCCATTTTGTTGTCCAGCATACACATTGGCTATTGAATCAATAAAAGCCTCACTACGCGCACGCCAATTGTCATAACGTCCGGTCTCTTCCGTTTCGCTACAAGCGGTAAACGTCAAAGCCAACAATACTAAGGAGAATAAATAGATCTTTTTACTCATTCGTCAAAGGTTTATTGTAAAGTTTTCAATAGAGAAGTGATGCTTACTCTGTCTGCGATGATATTATTCAGTTCAGAGATAGCGACACGCTCCTGCTGCATGGTATCACGGTTACGCAATGTCACACAGTTATCTTCTAATGTCTGATGATCGACCGTCACACAGTACGGAGTACCAATAGCATCCTGACGGCGATAACGCTTACCGATGCTATCTTTTTCATCATACTGACAATGGAAATGGAATTTCAAGTTATCAATAATCTCACGAGCTTTTTCAGGCAGACCATCTTTCTTTACCAACGGCATAACCGCCAGTTTCACCGGAGCCAGAGCAGCAGGCAATTTCAGAACCACACGGCTTTCACCATTTTCCAATTGCTCTTCGCAATAAGATGCGCTCATGATGCTAAGGAACATACGGTCAACACCGATAGAAGTTTCGATTACATACGGAGTATAAGACTCGTTCAGTTCCGGATCGAAATATTTGATGCTCTTGCCGGAGAACTTCTCATGTTGAGACAAGTCGAAGTTAGTACGAGAGTGGATACCTTCCACTTCTTTGAATCCGAACGGCATCAGGAATTCGATATCAGTAGCGGCATTTGCGTAGTGAGCTAGTTTATCGTGATCGTGATAACGATAGCTTGCATCACCGAAGCCAAGAGCTTTATGCCATTTCAAACGGATTTCTTTCCATTTCTTGAACCAGTCAAGCTCTGTTCCCGGTTTTACGAAGAACTGCATTTCCATCTGTTCGAACTCACGCATACGGAAGATGAACTGACGGGCAACGATTTCGTTACGGAAAGCCTTACCAATCTGTGCAATACCGAAAGGAACTTTCATACGACCTGTTTTCTGTACATTCAGGTAGTTTACGAAAATACCCTGTGCAGTTTCCGGACGCAGATAAATTTTCATAGAGCCATCGGCCGTAGAACCCATTTCGGTAGAGAACATCAGATTGAACTGACGAACTTCTGTCCAGTTCTTAGTACCGGAGATCGGGCATACGATTTCTTCATCAATGATAATCTGGCGGAGTTCTTCCAAATTGTTATCATTCAAAGCTTTTGAAAAGCGAGTATGAAGTGCATCTCGCTTAGCCTGATGTTCCAGTACACGTCCGTTAGTAGAACGGAACTGAGCCTCATCAAACGCTTCACCGAACTTCTTGGCAGCTTTCGCTACTTCTTTATTGATTTTATCGTCATACTTTGCCAACTGATCTTCAATCAGTACATCGGCACGATAACGTTTCTTAGAGTCTTTATTGTCAATCAAAGGGTCATTGAATGCGTCTACGTGTCCGGAAGCCTTCCAGATAGTAGGGTGCATAAAGATGGCAGAGTCGATACCGACAATGTTTTCGTGCAACAGCACCATGCTGTCCCACCAATATTTCTTAATGTTGTTCTTCAATTCAACGCCCATCTGACCGTAGTCATACACAGCGCCTAGTCCGTCGTAGATATCGCTCGAAGGAAATACGAAACCGTACTCTTTACAATGCGATACAAGCTTCTTAAAAACGTCTTCTTGTGCCATTTTCTTTTCTATATCTATTAATTTGAATTTGCTTTTTTCGTAAAAAGTGCCACAAAGATAGGGATTTATCTTATAAATAAGACAGAGAGGGTATTAATTTATCTTATTCCTGAACTTCTTCCTCGATTTCCGGTGCCACCATACGGTCATATTCTTCCCGCTCCTGCTCCCGGTCCGCTTTCTTCATTTCTTTGGTCAGCATCTCTTCAGGCATATACAGATTAAAAGGAATACGCATGCATTTCATTTTTTTCACTTCCCGGCTAAATTCAGGACAAGCCACGAAATAGACACGTGAAACGGACACCTTTCCCGGAGTTACCTGTTCGGGACGTTCAAATCCCGGACTGGTCAGTGATGTATGGAATGTGCCAAGTCCTTCGATAGTAACCGGCTGTCCGATAGACAACAGACTACGGATAGCATCAACCATTTCCGTCAATATACCATCTATCTGCCCGCGATGAAATCCACTCCGTTTTTCCATGTACTCGGCAAATTCTCTATTCCGAATCGGATCTATCAGTTTTTTGGGTACACCATACCATAATTCTTTTCTTTCTCCCGATGTTAAATCGGCTTTCTTTCTCACTACATAAGGCACTGCCATCGTTTATACTCCTTTCTTTTTTCGTTTATACTCGCGTTCTATTTGACACCCGGGTGTCAACACCATTGAGACCCGGGTGTCAAACATACCAACACCCGGGTGTCAGTGCTCATGAGACCCGGGTGTCAGATAAGTGTTGGCTGCAACAAAATTAAGTCTTTATTATAGGAAATCAAAGTTTTCTTATATATTTGTACCATCCCTACAATAACTAAAGAAAAAGAATAAGTCAATTTATACCCTTTTAACATTCGGAATATCCCCCTTTCTTTTCCGAAATCTCTTTTATTTTTGTATTTTTGCCTGCGTATGCGTTAAAATATTATAGTATATACGAATTTATGAGTGACGAAATCAACGAGATACCGGAAGGACATTCAGATTACAAACCGGCGGACGCACGGGACGAAAGCGTAAAACATCAGCTCACAGGCATGTACCAGAATTGGTTTCTGGACTATGCTTCGTACGTTATTTTGGAACGTGCCGTGCCTCATATCAACGATGGTTTGAAGCCGGTACAACGCCGTATCCTACATTCCATGAAACGTCTGGACGACGGACGATATAACAAAGTGGCTAACATTGTGGGACACACCATGCAGTTCCACCCTCACGGTGATGCTTCTATCGGAGATGCCCTGGTACAGTTGGGACAGAAAGACCTGTTGATTGATTGTCAGGGTAACTGGGGTAATATCCTTACCGGAGACGGCGCCGCTGCTCCCCGTTATATAGAAGCACGCTTGTCCAAGTTTGCGCTGGACGTTGTCTTCAATCCTAAAACAACTGAATGGAAACTTTCTTACGACGGACGAAACAAAGAACCGGTCACTCTTCCCGTGAAATTCCCGTTATTGCTGGCACAAGGTGTGGAAGGTATCGCCGTGGGACTTTCTTCCAAAATTCTACCGCATAACTTCAACGAACTTTGCGATGCCTCCATCAGTTATCTGCGTGGAGAGGAATTCCAATTGTATCCTGATTTCCAGACAGGAGGTTCTATCGACGTAGCCAAATACAACGACGGAGAACGCGGCGGAGCGGTGAAAGTACGTGCCAAGATCACTAAGATTGATAATAAAACACTTGCTATCACAGAAATTCCATACGGAAAGACGACTTCGACAGTGATCGACTCTATCTTGAAAGCTGTTGATAAAGGAAAGATCAAAATCCGTAAGGTAGACGACAACACGGCTGCCAACGTAGAGATACTGGTACATCTTGCGCCCGGCACTTCTTCGGACAGGACTATCGATGCACTGTATGCATTCACTGATTGCGAAGTAAGCATTTCCCCCAACTGTTGTGTCATTGATGACAGCAAGCCACATTTCCTAACCATCAGTAAAGTACTGAAAAAGTCGGCAGACAACACGTTGGATTTACTGAAGCAGGAACTGGAAATCAAGAAAGGCGAAATACTGGAAGCATTGCATTTCGCCTCACTCGAAAAAATATTCATCGAAGAGCGTATCTATAAAGACAAAGAGTTCGAGCAGTCCAAAGACATGGATGCAGCCTGCGAACATATCGACAAGCGTCTGACACCTTACTATCCGCAGTTTATCCGTGAAGTGACCAAAGAGGATATCCTCAAGCTGATGGAAATCAAAATGGGACGTATCCTGAAATTCAATTCAGACAAGGCGGATGAACTGATCGCCAAGATGAAAGAGGAAATTGCCGAGATTGATAACCATCTGGCTCACATCGTAGATTATACCGTCAACTGGTATCAAATGCTGAAGAACAAATACGGCAAGAATTTCCCGCGCCGCACGGAACTCCGGAACTTCGACACCATCGAAGCTGCCAAAGTAGTGGAAGCGAACGAAAAACTTTATATCAACCGTGAAGAAGGATTCATCGGAACAAGTTTGAAGAAAGATGAATTCGTGGCATGCTGTTCGGATATTGACGACGTTATCATCTTCTTCCGCGACGGTAAATATATTGTTACTCCCGTCGCCGATAAGAAGTTTGTCGGTAAAAACGTGCTCTATGTCAATGTATTCAAGAAGAACGACAAGCGCACGATTTACAACGTGGCCTACCGTGACGGAAAAGAAGGGACAACGTATGTCAAACGCTTCGCTGTAACCTCCGTTGTCCGCGACCGTGAATACGATGTCACTCAAGGAACTCCGGACTCACGTATCACTTATTTCAGTGCCAATCCGAACGGGGAGGCCGAAATCATCAAGGTGACACTGAAACCGAACCCGCGTGTCCGCCGTATTATCTTTGAACAGGACTTTAGCGAAGTAGGTATCAAAGGAAGACAGGCACGAGGCATTATCCTCACCCGGCTTCCGGTGCATAAGATCGCCTTGAAACAGAGAGGCGGTTCTACTCTCGGAGGACGTAAAGTCTGGTTTGATCGAGATATACTCCGCCTCAACTACGACGGAAGGGGAGAATATCTCGGAGAATTCCAAAGCGAGGATACCATATTGGTTGTCTTGAACAACGGTGACTTCTATACCAGCAACTTCGACCTGAGCAACCATTACGAAGATAATGTAAGTATTGTCGAGAAGTTCGATCCCAACAAGGTATGGACCGCCGCACTATATGATGCAGACCAACAGAATTATCCATATTTGAAACGTTTCTGCTTTGAAGGTTCCAACCGCAAGCAGAACTATCTGGGAGAGAATAAGAACAATCGCCTTATTCTGCTGACGGACGAGTACTATCCGCGCCTGGAAGTTATATTCGGAGGACACGATAGCTTCCGTGATCCGCTGGAGATTGAAGCCGAAGAATTTATCGCAGTCAAAGGTTTCAAAGCGAAAGGCAAACGTATCACCACCTACGCAGTGGAAACTATTAACGAGCTGGAACCTACCCGCTTCCCCGAGCCTGTACAAGAAACTCAGGAGGAGCCGGAAGAAGAACCGGAAAACTTGGATCCGGATAGCGACAAAAGCGAGAGCGATATTATTGATGAGATCACGGGGCAGATGAAGTTATTCTGATGAAGAAAAAAATACTATATCTAGGGCTGGCAGGATGCATCCTGTTCGCCCTTTGCACAAGATTACAAGCGCAGGCAGACAGTCTGCTGATTCATCGTTATGTAACACGTGCTACGATGTACGGTGTCGGATTCACGAACGTGTTTGATACTTATCTTTCGCCTCAGGAATACAAAGGAATCGATTTCCGTGTTTCCCGCGAAACAATCCGTATGACCAAGCTTTTTGACGGGAATGTGTCTGTACAGAATTTCTTTCAGGCGGATATAGGCTATACGCACAACCGAGCCGACAACAACAATACATTTTCCGGATTGGTTAACTGGAACTACGGGCTCCATTATCAGTTCCGTCTGACAGAGAACTTCAAACTGTTGGCAGGAGGATTGCTAGACGCCAACGGAGGTTTTGTCTACAATCTTCGGAACACAAACAACCCGGCTTCGGCACGAGCATATATCAATCTGGATGCATCGGGAATGGCTATCTGGCATCTGAAAATCAAACGTTATCCGGTAGTATTGCGCTATCAAGTGAATTTGCCGGTAATGGGAGTCATGTTTTCCCCCCATTACGGACAATCTTATTATGAGATTTTCTCACTGGGAAATGCCGGAGGAGTCATCAAATTCACTTCTTTACATAACCAGCCTTCGCTACGGCAAATGCTTTCCGTCGACTTTCCTATAGGATATACTAAAATGCGTTTCAGCTATCTGGCGGATTTGCAGCAGTCCAATGTAAACAATATCAAGACGCACACCTACTCACATGTGTTTATGGTAGGCTTTGTGAAAGAATTATACCGCATCCGAAACAAAAAAGGAGCCAGTGTTCTACCGTCATCGGTAAGAGCTTATTAAGTTGAGAGTTGAAAATTGAGAGTTGAGAGTTAATACAAGATTAAGAATGAGAAATAATATTAGACAAATGCTTTGGCTGCTCTGTTGTCTTCCGGTAGTGACCGGATGTATCAGGGAAGAGGAATATGCCAATGATCCTGTAGGAAACTTCGAGCAACTATGGAAGATTATTGATGAACGGTATTGTTTTCTGGAAGAGAAAGGCATTGATTGGGACGCTGTTCACGACAAGTATGGAAAACTGGTGAAACCCGGAATTTCGGATGACGACCTGTTTGATATACTAAGTCAAATGCTATATGAGTTGAAAGACGGGCACGTCAACCTCTCCTCCTCCAGTCGTATCTCATATTACGATGCCTGGTATCAAGGATATCCTTGGAACTATAGAGAGGATATCTTATACAATTACTATTTGGGAAGTGCCAGTTCCGGTTATCGTACATCTGCTGGTTTGAAATATAAAATATTCGATAATAATATAGGTTATATCCGCTACGAAAGTTTTAGTGCCGGAGTTGGAGACGGTAATTTAGACCATGTACTCGATTATTTGAAACTCTGCAACGGATTAATCATTGATGTACGCGACAACGGAGGAGGAAACCTGACTAATTCCACCCGTATTGCCGCCCGTTTCACCAACGAAAAGACATTGACCGGATATATCCAGCACAAAACCGGTCCGGGACATAATGACTTTTCTGAAATGGAGCCGATCTACCTGGAACCCTCTAATAGCATCCGTTGGCAGAAAAAAGTGGTTTTACTTACCAATCGTCGTTGCTACAGTGCCACAAACGATTTTGTGAATGCCATGCACAGTCTAAACAACGATAACGAAGAGCAAAGAATATTTCAGGTAGGTGACCAAACCGGAGGAGGTTCCGGGCTACCTTTCTCTTCAGAATTACCCAATGGTTGGAGTGTTCGCTTCTCAGCCAGTCCTCACTTTAACAAGTATAAAAAGCCTCTGGAAAATGGAATAGAGCCAGATGTATACGTAAATATGGATAAGATTCTGGAAGAGGGAATAGAGCATGGAGATGCAGAATCACAAAAGAAGGATGCACTGATTGAAAGGGCATTTGAAATATTAAGTGAATAACTTTATTACCGAATTATTTGTTAAATCAGAAAATCTTCCTATCTTTGCACCGCTAAACAAAAAGCTACACATGCGGATGTGGCGTAATTGGTAGCCGCGCCAGACTTAGGATCTGGTGCCGTGAGGCGTGTAGGTTCGAGTCCTATCATCCGCACATTAAAAGACAGCAGCCTTCAAGAACTTTTCTTGAGGGCTTTTTTGTTAAAAACAAGTATTCTTCCCTTTTTCATAATCTTTTTTGAGTTTGGTTTGTTTCCTTTGTTACTTTCGCCGACAGGCGACAGAATAGATACTTCAACCTAAATAGTAACAAATGGAAAAATTTAATGCAATGAGGACTAGACTTTCACAACATCTTCAGACAAAAGCCATCAGGCTAAAGGGCTTCATTATGCTCACTTGCCTGTTACTAGGTTCTATCTCTGCCTTTGCACAAACAAAGACGGTGACAGGAACGGTAACAGATGCCGCCAATGAGCCGTTGATCGGTGCATCGGTACTCGTACAAGGGACTTCTACCGGAACCATTACGGATATGGACGGTAAATATTCAATCTCCGTCACTCCGGAGGATGTATTGGTGTTTTCATACGTGGGAATGACTACACAGAGTATCAAAGTAGGAACACAAAGCATAATTAACGTCACCCTAAAAGAAGACTCGCAAGTACTAGCCGAAACAGTCGTTATCGGATACGGTAGTGCAAAGAAAAGAGATCTGACAGGTTCCATCACCAACGTCAAAGGAGAAGAAATAGCCAATAAACCGGCTATGAACCCACTTTCTTCCTTACAGGGAAAAGTGGCAGGTGTGCAGATTGTAAACTCAGGACGAGCCGGAGCCGATCCGGAAATCCGTATCCGTGGTACAAACTCCATCAATGGATATAAACCGCTGTACATTGTCGACGGTTTATTCAATGATAATATCAACTTCCTTAATCCGGAAGATATCGAGTCGATGGAGATTCTGAAAGACCCGTCGTCCCTAGCCATCTTTGGTGTTCGTGGTGCAAACGGTGTTATCATCATCACCACCAAGAAAGCAAAAGAAGGACAGACCTTGGTCAATATAAATACTTCTTTCGGCTTCAAGAAAGTGGTGGACAAAGTAAAATTAGTCAATGGCCCGCAATTCAAAGAGCTGTATAGCGAACAGCTTGCCAACCAGAAAGATGACCCGTTCGATTACACCGGCTGGGACGCCAACACCGATTGGCAGGATGAAATCTTCCAGACTGCCTTTATCACGAACAATAATATCAGTATCACAGGAGCTTCTCCCAAACATAGTTTCTATCTGGGTGTCGGCTACTCTTACGAACAAGGCAACATCGAACATGAGAAATTCAGCAAGGTGACCATCAATGCCAGCAATGATTATAAAATCACCGACTTCCTGAAAGTAGGTTTCCAATTCAACGGCGCACGCCTTCTACCTGCCGACTCGAAACAGGTGTTAGGTGCTCTCCGCTCCACTCCTATCGCTCCGGTATATAACGACGAGTATGGATTATACAGCGCTTTGCCCAATTTTCAGAAAGCACAGATCAACAACCCTATGGTAGATGTCGATTTAAAAGCGAACACAACGAAAGCCGAAAACTATCGCGCATCGGGTAATGTCTATGGCGAAGTGGACTTCCTGAAACATTTTACCTTCAAAGCGACGTTCTCTATGGACTACGCTTCCAACAACGGACGTACCTATACTCCTATCATAAAAGTATACGACTCTACCGTCAAAGGAGATGTTTCCACTTTGGGAACAGGTAAAACAGAAGTCAGCCAGTTCAAGGAAAACGAGACGAAAGTACAGAGTGACTATGTGCTGACCTATACCAACAGTTTCGACAACGGCAATCATAACCTGACAGCCACTGCCGGCTTTACCACTTATTATAACTCACTAAGCCGCCTGGACGGAGCGCGCAAACAAGGAGTAGGCCTTGTGATTCCGGACGATCCGGATAAATGGTTCGTCAGTATCGGAGATGCCGCTACGGCAACCAATGGAAGTACCCAATGGGAACGCAGTACCGTGTCTATGCTTGCACGGGTCATCTACAACTATAAAGGGAAATATCTGTTCAACGGGTCATTCCGTCGGGACGGTTCTTCCGCATTCTCTTATACAGGCAATGAGTGGCAGAATTTCTTCTCGCTAGGTGGCGGTTGGCTGATGACCGAAGAAGAATTCATGAAGGACATCAAGTGGCTGGATATGTTGAAGATTAAGGCCTCTTACGGAACATTGGGAAATCAGAATCTGGACAAGGCCTATCCTGCTGAACCGCTATTGACCAATGCCTATTCGGCCGTATTCGGTAAGCCGTCCATCATTTATCCGGGATATCAACTTGCCTATTTGCCTAATCCTACCCTCCGCTGGGAAAAAGTAGAGGCATGGGAAGCCGGATTTGAAACGAATATGCTTCGCAACCGCTTGCATTTCGAAGGTGTATATTATATGAAGAACACTAAAGATTTGCTTGCTGAAGTTCCCGGAATCTCCGGAACAATGCCCGGTATCGGTAACTTGGGACGGATTCAGAATAAAGGTGTGGAAATGGCAATCACCTGGCGCGACCAGATCGGTGAATGGGGATATTCCGTCAGCGCCAACCTTACTACAATCAAGAATAAAGTAAAAAGCCTTGTTCAGGACGGTTATTCCATCATTGCCGGAGATAAACAGCAAAGTTACACAATGGCAGGTTATCCTATCGGATACTTCTATGGCTATAAGGTAGCGGGAGTCTATCAATCGGAAGCCGATATCAAATCGTCTCCTGAGAATACACTTGCTACAGTTACTCCCGGTGACTTGAAATTCGCCGACGTCAATAACGACGGAAAGATCACTCCCGCAGACCGTACCATGATAGGTGATCCGACACCGAATGTCACTTACGGTTTCTCGCTCGGCGTGGATTACAAGAACTGGTCTTTTGGTATCGATATGATGGGACAAGGCGGAAACCAGATCTTCCGTACATGGGACAACTATAACTTTGCCCAGTTCAACTATCTGGCACAACGCATGGACCGCTGGCACGGAGAAGGAACATCCAACAGCCAACCGTTATTGAACTCCAAACATTCCATCAATACGTTGAATTCTGAATACTACATCGAAGACGGCAAGTTCTTCCGTATCCGTAACGTACAGTTGGCATACTCTTTCGACAAGAGCCTGCTCGCAAAGATACGTCTGCAAGCCCTGAAAGTCTATGTCAACATTCAGAACCTGAAGACATGGAAACATAACACCGGCTATACTCCCGAGCTGGGTGGTACCGCCACCGCATTCGGAGTGGACAACGGCAGTTATCCCGTACCGGCAGTCTACACCTTCGGAATCAACTTAACCTTTTAAAACGATAATTGTATGAAACTGGATAAATATATATTTTCAACCTTTATTGCCGCTACCACACTGCTTCTGAGCAGTTGCAGCGACTTTCTGGACCGTAGTCCGCAAGGACAGTTCACAGAAGATGACAATCCGAACGCACTAGTGAACGGTAAGATCTATAATGTATACACCATGATGCGTAGCTTCGACGTAACCTCCGGTACACCCGCCTTCGCCATCCACAGTTTCCGCTCCGAAGATGCGGAGAAAGGAAGTCTTGCCAGCGACGGTTCCGATGTGGCCGAAATGTACGACGACTTCATCTACACTCCTTCCAATGGTCAGCTAGGTGCTTATTGGGGCAAAAATTACGCCATCATCTATCAATGTAATGACATTCTCAACGCTATCGCCGAAAAGGAAACAACGGGACAGACGGAAAGCGAAGACATCATCAATAAAGGAGAAGCCTCCTTCTTCCGTGCTTATTATTACTTCAATCTAGTAAGAGCCTTCGGTGAAGTGCCTTTGGTGACTTATAAAATCAACGACGCTTCGGAGGCCAATATTCCGAAAACGACCGCTGATAAGATATACGAGCAAATAGACCGCGACCTGAAAACAGCGGAAGAGTCATTGCCTGAAACATGGAGTTCCGATTATACAGGACGGCTGACTTGGGGAGCTGCACGTTCTTTACACGCGCGTACCTATATGATGCGTAACGATTGGGACAATATGTACACCGCCTCCACCGACGTAATCAAGAAAGGCCTTTATAACCTGAACACCCCGTACAATAAGATATTCACAGACGAAGGTGAAAATAACAGCGGCTCCATATTCGAACTGCAATGTACCGCTACTGCGGCCCTACCGCAAAGCGATATTATCGGTAGCCAGTTCTGCGAAGTACAAGGTGTTCGTGGAGCCGATCAGTGGGATTTAGGCTGGGGATGGAACATGGCAACCGAACATATGGCGGAGGCATACGAACCGGGCGATCCGCGTAAGAATGCCACTCTGCTTTATTTCCGCCATTCGGACAGCGACCCCATCACTCCGGAGAATACGAACGAGCCTTACGGCGAATCTCCTGTTTCTCCGGCGATAGGCGCCTACTTCAACAAGAAAGCATACACTGACCCGGCTTTGCGTAAAGAATATAGCAATAAGGGCTTTTGGGTAAACATTCGTCTGATCCGTTATGCGGATGTATTATTGATGGGAGCCGAATCAGCCAACGAAAAAGGAATTCCGGGAGAAGCTATCGACTACCTGGAGCAAGTTCGTGCACGTGCCAGAGGTTCTAATGCCAATATACTGCCCAAAGTGACAACTACCGATCAAGGAGAGTTGCGCGAGGCCATCCGTCACGAACGCCGTGTGGAACTGGGAATGGAATTCGACCGTTTCTATGACCTTGTCCGTTGGGGGATTGCCAAAGATGTGTTGCACGCGGCAGGAAAATTAAATTACCAGGATAAGAACGCCTTGCTTCCACTTCCGCAGACGGAAATTGATAAATCAAAAGGAGTATTGGTACAAAATCCGGATTATCTATAAATAAATATAATAACATGATATACAAAAAGTTAAGTTTACTCATCCTATTGTTTGCCACAGGTCTTCTGACTGTATCGGCACAAAAGTCTCCACAGGATATGGATCGCTTCATCGACGTACTGATGAACAAAATGACTTTGGAAGAAAAAATTGGGCAGTTGAATCTTCCCGTCACCGGAGAGATTACCACCGGTCAAGCCAAAAGCAGTGATATTGCCGCCAAAATCAAAAAAGGCGAAGTGGGAGGACTGTTCAACCTAAAAGGAGTAGAGAAAATACGCGATGTACAGAAACAGGCAGTGGAAGGTTCCCGCTTGGGTATCCCATTGTTGTTCGGCATGGACGTTATTCATGGTTATGAAACCATGTTTCCCATCCCGCTCGGCCTATCCTGCACTTGGGATATGTCCGCTATTGAAGAATCCGCCCGTATTGCAGCTGTAGAAGCCAGTGCCGACGGCATTTCATGGACGTTTAGTCCGATGGTGGACGTCTCACGCGACCCTCGTTGGGGACGTGTATCCGAAGGTAGCGGTGAAGACCCGTTTCTGGGAGCCATGATTGCCGAAGCGATGGTACGCGGTTATCAAGGAAAGAATATGCAACGGAACGATGAAATCATGGCTTGCGTGAAACACTTTGCCTTATATGGCGCAGGAGAAGCCGGTCGTGATTATAACACCGTAGACATGAGCCGCCAGCGAATGTTCAACGACTATATGTTGCCTTACGAAGCTGCCGTCGAAGCAGGTGTAGGCAGTGTGATGGCGTCATTTAACGAAGTAGACGGAATACCTGCCACCGCCAATAAATGGCTGATGACCGATATTTTGCGCGGGCAATGGGGCTTCAACGGTTTTGTTGTAACCGACTACACGGGGATTTCCGAAATGATCGACCACGGAATCGGTGACCTTCAGACAGTATCGGCACGTGCCATCAATGCCGGAGTCGATATGGATATGGTAAGCGAGGGCTTTGTGGGAACACTGAAAAAATCCGTTCAAGAAGGTAAAGTTTCGATGGAGACACTGAATACAGCCTGCCGCCGTATTCTGGAAGCCAAATATAAACTTGGATTATTTGATAATCCTTATAAATATTGTGACCCGAAACGTCCGGCACGTGACATATTTACCAAAGCCCACCGTGAAGCCGCCCGCAGGATTGCAGCAGAAAGCTTTGTCTTATTAAAGAACGACAGCCCCGACAGGAACCCTAACGGAAATCCGCTATTGCCTTTCAACCCCAAAGGCAATATTGCCGTAATCGGTCCGCTCGCCAACAGCCGGACGAATATGCCCGGCACATGGAGTGTGGCTGCCGTACTCGACCGCTCTCCTTCATTGGTGGAAGGTCTGAAAGAGATGACAGCAGGAAAAGCGAATATCATGTACGCCAAAGGGAGCAACCTGATCAGTGACGCCGCATACGAAGAACGGGCAACGATGTTCGGCCGTTCGCTGAACCGTGATGGCCGCACAGACCAACAGCTGTTGGACGAGGCGCTCAATGTAGCACGCCATTCGGACATAATCATTGCCGCTTTAGGAGAGTCTTCGGAAATGAGTGGCGAGAGCAGCAGCCGTACGGATCTGAATATCCCCGATGTACAACAGAACTTATTGAAGGAACTGTTAAAGACAGGAAAGCCTGTGGTACTGGTATTATTCACCGGCCGTCCGCTTACGTTGACTTGGGAACAGGAACATGTACCCGCTATTCTGAACGTGTGGTTCGGAGGCAGTGAAGCTGCATACGCCATTGGCGACGCACTCTTCGGTTATGTCAATCCGGGTGGTAAACTCACTATGACTTTCCCGAAGAATGTCGGACAGATTCCTCTTTATTACGCACATAAGAATACCGGACGCCCGTTGAAAGAAGGCAAATGGTTTGAGAAGTTCCGCAGTAATTATCTGGATGTGGACAATGATCCGCTTTACCCATTCGGCTACGGACTGTCCTACACCACCTTCTCTTACAGCGACATTGATCTGAGTCATTCATCAATGGACATGACCGGCTCACTGACCGCAGCAGTAGAAGTTACCAATACCGGCACATGGCCCGGCACAGAAGTGGTACAGCTCTACATCCGTGATCTCGTAGGCAGCAGTACCCGCCCTGTGAAAGAGCTGAAAGGTTTCCAAAAGATATTCCTGCAACCAGGTGAAATGAAGATTGTCCGTTTCAAGATTGCTCCGGAAATGCTTCGATACTATAATTATGACTTGCAACTGGTTGCCGAACCGGGCGACTTTGAAGTGATGATCGGTACGAACAGCCGTGATGTGAAAACCGCGAAGTTCACGTTAAACTAAACTTTTATCACCTTGATTATGAACGATAAATATAAAAGAATAATAGAAATGAGTGCACTTCCGCTCATGTTACTATTTCTATCCGCCGTTGCCCTGACTTTCCAGAGCTGTAAAGGGAAAAGCAAAAGCAACAACCTTTCCGCAGCCACCGACTCGTTATCGGACGACGCCCTGATGGATACCGTCCAACGACGGACTTTCCTCTATTTCTGGGAAGGTGCCGAGCCGAATAGCGGCTTAGCTCCCGAACGTTATCATGTGGACGGCGTTTATCCAGAAAACGATGCCAACGTAGTCACTTCCGGCGGCAGTGGCTTCGGCATCATGGCTATCCTTGCGGGAATCGACCGCGGTTACGTCACCCGCGAAGAGGGACTGGCACGAATGGAACGCATCGTTTCTTTCCTCGAAAAGGCAGACCGTTTCCACGGAGCCTACCCTCATTGGTGGTATGGTGATACGGGCAAAGTGAAACCATTCGGCCAGAAAGATAATGGGGGCGATCTGGTAGAGACCGCTTTCCTCATCCAAGGGCTGCTGGCCGTACACCAATATTACATCAACGGAAACGAGAAAGAGAAAGCCCTCGCCCAACGGATCGACCAGATTTGGCGGGATGTCGACTGGAACTGGTATCGGCAAGGCGGGCAAAACGTTCTTTACTGGCATTGGAGTCCGACGTATGGCTGGGAAATGAATTTCCCTGTACACGGCTACAACGAATGTATGATTATGTATATTCTTGCCGCCGCTTCTCCTACACACGGAATACCTGCGGCTGTCTATCATGACGGTTGGGCACAGAACGGAGCCATCGTTTCTCCGCATAAAGTGGAAGGAATCGAGTTGCACCTCCGCTATCAGGGCACCGAAGCCGGACCGCTTTTCTGGGCTCAATATTCTTTCCTCGGACTTGACCCAGTGGGACTGAAAGATGAATACTGCCCCAGCTACTTCCACGAAATGCGCAACCTGACACTGGTAAACCGTGCTTACTGCATCCGCAACCCTAAACATTACAAAGGTTTCGGACCGGATTGTTGGGGACTGACCGCCAGCTACTCCGTCGATGGATATGCGGCTCATTCGCCCAATGAGCAGGAGGACAAAGGAGTAATCTCCCCTACCGCCGCACTTTCATCCATTGTCTATACACCGGAATATTCAATGCAGGTAATGCGCCATTTGTATGACATGGGAGATAAAGTGTTCGGTCCTTTCGGATTCTACGATGCTTTCAGCGAAACGGACAATTGGTATCCGCAACGTTATCTGGCTATCGACCAGGGTCCTATTGCTGTCATGATCGAAAACTACCGGACCGGATTATTGTGGAAACTCTTCATGAGCCATCCCGACGTACAGGCCGGATTAACCAAACTTGGTTTTAACACCAACAAGCAAGACGTGAGACAGAAATAAGAGGGAATCCCGGTGTGCGGAAATGGTCTACTGGCCACCTCCACCACCGGTGTTTCCGCCTCCTCCGCCTTTGACATCGTTATTGTTAATGCTTCGGGCTGCTTTCTTCACACTCGCCTTCAGCTCCCCGAACCGGTAACTGATACTAAATCCATAATACCGGTTCGGATATTTGTTCGAACTTCTCGACATAAAGTTCTGCCCTTCAGTATGACTGTTGTACGTTCTGTATTTCTCCACAAAATTGTTACAATAGATATTCAGTGACAGGCGCTCTTCTTTCAGGAAAGAACGACTCAACCCCAGACCATAATAATTGTAGCCCGAGCCTTTTCCTTGCAAGCTAATATAAGGTGTGCTTCCTCCGCCATTCAGGCTCAAGCGTATTTTCCAAGGTAACGTATGCTGTATTCCGCCATAAACGGAACCGTTCCACCCATAATTATGCAAATTCTGTGAAGGACTTCGCAAATCCCTGTAATTTCCACGCCCGTTAATATAGATCCGCGTTTTGGGAGAAGCATTCCAGTTCACATAAAAGCTCAAACCGGTTTCCCTACTCTTCCCGATATTATCATAAGTACTGTACAGAGCACCTTGAGGAGCTTTATGATCTCCATCAAAGATTTCTCCATTCGGATCGGTAACCAAATGGCTGACCCTTTCGATACCATTATTATTGAAAGAATGGCGCAACGAAAGGTTGACATTGAATTTCGCCGTGAAATTGCTATAAGACAAATCGAACGAATGGCTTTTCTCACTCTTCAGATTCGGATTCCCCTGGCTGATAAACATCGGATTCTGATTATCGAAATAAGGATTCAAATTCCAGATTCCTGGACGCCAGATGCGCATATTATATCCACCACGCAAATTTTGCGTCTTGCCAAGCTTTATGCCCAACGAAACGGAAGGAACCAGATCGCTGAAATTCGCATTGAAATCCTCTCCCGGACCTACAATATACTTTACCCGCTGCACAGTTTGTTCATAGCGAAATCCCGGTTTGAATGTAAGCCCCTTATATTTCAGTGTATATCCGGCATAAGCCGAAATAATATGGTTCAGATGCCGATACTCGCTACTACGGTCATCAGTATATACATAATCCCCACTTCCTCCTTCGGCCTCATAAAACTTGTTATCACTGGAATTACGACGGAAAATATACTTGACACCCGTTTCAATCGTGTGCAATTTTCCAATCGGAGTCGTGAAGTCCACCTGGAAAGTCTGTTCCATCGTATTCGTTTTACCATCCGAATGGAAGTTCTTCAACAACAGATTATCTATGATATCCTGCCTGTCTGCTTCCGGTTCAATATTCAAGTAGGTATTATATGAATCATTTGTTTGAGGCTGTGAGTTTATTTTATAAGAGAAGGTAATCATTCGCTCCTTGTTCTTCTTCGAGGTACGTTGGTAATCTACATTACCATTAATGGAGTACCAAGAGCCTTTTCCATGATTATCCGTATTATACCGATAGGCAAAACTCTGATGGTCGGATCCATACATGATGGTACTTCCGTCGCTATTGTTCTTGCTACCACCGCCATACATTCCAAAAGCCATAGTCAGCAATCGTAACGTGTCGATCTCGTAACTGGCCTCCAGATTACCATATTGAAAATTTCCTTTCGACTTGGAACTGCTTTCCGATTCCAGATACTTCTCATCGACCGACTCATAATTCTCCCGATAACTGTCGGAATAGCTACGTGGGCTGTTGTTATAATTATAGTTGTAATTGGCGGAGAGGGTCAGTTTTCCTTGTTTTATCATGGCATAGCTACCCGCACCCACCCCGTTATTATTGGCATTTCCTCTAAAAGTAGCCGTATATCCTTCAAATCCGCTACCCACCGTAACAATATTCAGAATACCTCCGATCCCCTCCGCATCATATTTAGCGCCCGGTGAAGTAATGACCTCAATATACTTGATTGTATTTGCCGGCATACTTTTCAACACCTCTTTCGGATTGTTACTCATCATATTGTTAGGTTTCCCATTCACGTGTATCTTGAAACTGCTGCTACCGTTTACCTGCACATTATCCTCTCCATCCACCGTTACCAGAGGAACTTTCCGAAGCATTTCCAATATACTGTTCGATTTTGAATCCGGATCATCTTCAATGTTGTATTCAATCTTATCCACATCCACTTTAACCAAAGGCTTTTGTGCGACGATTTCCACACCTTTCAACACATTGTTAGCCTCCGAAGAGTATAAAGTCCCCAAGTCAACCACTCTCACCGATGGTTTTAAAGCAAATTCTTTCACGATAGGAGATTTGCCAATAGAGGAAATCGTAATAACATACTCACCCGAAGCCACATTCAGTTTTTCCTGAAAGTGTCCGTTAGCTCCGGTCACCGCCATTTTCACGGCCTTATTCGGGGCACTCTTCTTTGTAATCCTGATTGTTGCATACGGTTCTCCTTCCTGAGTTAAGGAATCTAATAGTATCCCTTTAACAGTAAAAGAAAGAGGAGCGGATTTCTGTGCCCATCCCACCGCAGATGTAACGAACATGAATAGTAATAGTAGCAATAGTCTGTGTTTCATGACTAGAATTATTTAGTTTTTTATTAATCTTCCATAGCTCTCCATTCTCCGATTGTCCCTGTTGCACTATCAAAATTAACTCCTACCTTCATCACTTTCCTGTGATCCGGTTGATATGGGATAGCATACCCTTTACTGTTTATTTGTTTTAAAGCCTCTTCCGGAGTACCGTCCACCTTGAATTCAAAAACATAAATAGCATCTTGCATCTTTAATTCCGTCTTATCTACATAAACGTTATTATTATTGCGTAACTGTTCAAAGTTTTGTATTCCTATCGGATATATTCTGAAAGTATTATCCATGCCTGTCTTTATTAAAGTGAATCACAGGCAAATATAGGTATTTACAGACAGACCGCAAACAGTAGATAAAAAATAAATGCACAGATTCGAAATAACATCAAGTTATTCAAATCAATGCATTTATATTGCAATATACGACAATAAAATTAACGTATCTCTTTCAAAAAATAAATCAATACGGGGAAATGATCACTATATCCGTTAATAAAAGTATTACTGGAGAATGTGCGCCACGGATATCCTTTACGTTTTCCCTCCTGTGTCGTCAAGAAATCACGATTAAATATTTCCGCTTTCCAAAACTTCAAAGTTGAACGGTCTTTACCTAAAAGATTACCTGAAATAATCAGCTGGTCAAACAAATTCCATTTATCCTGATAACACAAAGAACCGATACCACGGTCGAACAAAGGCCACGTAGCATTAAAATAACCGTCAGGCTTCGTATCTGCGGCCTTTCTACAAGCTTTTAAAACTTCCTTCGTGCTTTTATTATTCGGATCATCATTCAAGTCCCCTACAATCAACACTTTCGCATTCGGATCAGCAGCATGAATAGAGTCTGCAATGTGTTTAGTTATAGCAGCAGCAGCTTCTCTATAGATTGAAGAACGATCACCACCATAACGGGAAGGCCAATGATTAACAATCATATGAAACGATTCACCCGCCAATAGCCCGCTCACCAGCAACTGATCACGTGAACGGAAATTCGGTTGTGAAGGCATCACAAAAGGATATACTTTCGATGAAAGCAAAGTAAACAATTTGGGGTTATAAAGACATCCCACATCAATTCCACGACGGTCCGGTGAATCGTAATGCACAATTTCATATCCCATAGAAGCTAATGGTTCCGTCTTCACCAAATCTTCCAACACCCGACGATTCTCTATTTCGGAAACACCAAGAATAGCCGGTCCACCCGGACATTTCTCACGGGCTAACTTAGCTATGACTTTCGCCATATTCTTCAGTTTCTGCTGATATTTCTCCGGCGTCCAAGCGTAAGGACCATTCGGCAGAAACTCATCATCGCCCGGATTATTGGGGTCGTCTTCCGTATCGAACAGATTCTCCAGATTATAGAAACCTGCCGCATAGACTCCCAAACGTGTTTGCCCCATCAGTCCGACGGACAGGGCAAACAGTAGCATATTCAATAATACAAGTCTTCTCATTATCTATTACGATTATTTGGTCGGTTCCGGCTTTATAACCTCACCGCCTCCTTCACCAGAGCCGGGAGCGATTAGCTTCACATCATACAGACGTATACCTTTTACATTGGTAGCACCGACACAACTGAATGTCAATGTAGCAGTTCCTGATACAGCAATATCGTCTATACGTATCTCTTCGACCACATACGGATTTTTGGTACCAGTCAGTTCTTTATCAGGAACAGGCAAATCCGTATTGTTGCATTTCACACTCAATGTATTGATATTCTGTTTATCTTCAGGCTGATATACATTAACTCCCATCTTGTAAATCAATGATACTTTAGCAGCACCTTTCAGATCTATATTTTCAATAGAGAGTGAATAATCACCTCCATAAAACCATATATTACCGTCACCGCTTTGCGTACGAGGCGACAAAAGATCAAGATCACCACTAAACATGGAAGAAGGATTATCGAATGTATTGGAAGGACTAGCATCCCACCATTCAGTTATTGATGATGCCCATCTATCCTTACCGTCTACGCTAATCTTATCAGGCGCTTTAAACGTTTCGCTAAACAATACCGTTTCACCGCCTTCATTTCCATCATCTCCTTCTCCCGGTTCAACTCCATCGAAGCCGAAAACATCCGAACGGGAAGGAATCATCAGCTGCCAAGTTCCTTTGAAACGTCCGAGAATACCTACTACAGTTCCCGTTCCTACCGGCAACGTTTCTGCGGCAAAGGAAGCATAACTGCTCGTTCTCACCATAATCACATTTCCATGCGCATCTTTCAGGTTTTCCTCTCCGTACTCTTTCGTCTCCACTTTGGCAAATGTATTCTTTCCGCCATTTTCGAAATGTACTCCTTCCATTTGCACCAAACGGTAAGTCATTTTAGTTACGTTAAGGTTTACCGTACTCATGTCTGTAATCACTTCCGGCTTCACGTTGTCCACATACGGCCATCCGTTCTTTTGGACACGCGCCTGAAATTCAGTAAACGGCAGACGATAGGTCGTGCCCCCGTCAAGCCATCCCAACTGCTGTTCATCCCCATATACAGACACACACATACCTTTCAGATTCACAAAAACCTCTTGCCCGCGACGGTAGAAATTAGAAACGTTATTCTCGTCCACCTGTATCGGCATTGCTCCGGTTTCATCCTGCACGATTACCTGCTTGTAGATATTGCCCGATTCATCGTTTCCTGTGACGTATGCTTTCAATACCCAATCATTGGTGATTTCTATAGGCGTTTCTTGCGTAGCATTCTTACAGTTTTCTTTCAAATCCGCAATCGTTATATTCGCACTGGGTCCTTCATATACAGGTTCATTCAACGGAGGAGCATCATAATCACGTTCACAGCCGGTCAACACAGCGGCAGCCAGCACTAAAAAGGAGAATATTTTCTGAGTTACTTTCATATCTGTTTCAATTTTAATCGTTATAATATTCGTTCCGTTCTCTGTTTAGAAGCGGTAACTGATGTTCGCAAAGCAGTTGATACCCTGCATATAATAATACTTGTTAGGGAACAACGCCGGATTAACCAACGCTCCGTCTGAAGCAAACACACGTGCCTGTTCATAACCACCTGTACGAATGTCCCGCTTATTGAGCACATTATTGACCGAAAGGTTGAAATTAATGGATTGACGGTTGCGCAGGTAGAAAATCTTACCTACCGAAAGGTCGAGCGTACAAGCACTTCCGATACGTTCTTGTGTAGTCATGGCATAATAGGTATCCATCGTTTCCGGAAGCGTCGGGTCTACCGTATTGTAAATCCCCTCCATGCGGCGGGCAGGAGCCACGTCGATATAATTGCGTCCGAAAGCATTCAGGTTGGCACCCAAGAACCAATAATCAATGAAGTAACGTACCCCGAAAGTTCCCGCAAACTGCGGTGTTCCGGACACATACAAATTTTTCATATATACTTTTGAAGTCTTGTCACCTTGTGTAGCTTCATAATTTTCCACTGCCATCGGATTATTGCTATAATAATATTCCGAGATGGTACCGGCAAGGTCGAAACTCCAATGGTTGTCCAACTTATAAGTCGTTCCCAATTCAATACCACGATGTATCCGGTTCACACCATAGAGCACATGATTAAAGAAGTTGGTTCCGTTGAAGTAACTGCTACGCTCCATCTGATCGTAGAAATTAGTCTGATAAAGCGAAACACGTCCCGTGAAGGAGGGCAATGAAAAAATATAATTCACATCGGCAGAGAATACTCTTCCACTCTCCAGCTTCTGTCCGTTCTCTACATCCTCAGGAGTCATATCCGAAATACGGGGTGACAGATAAGCGTTGTTAGGCAACGGAGCTTCAGTACCGTAACTGACATTGGCTGTCAGGAAATGACGGCCATTGAATTTATAAGTCAATCCTGCTTTCAATGCCATATCCACAAACGAATGTGTCCGCCCTTTTCCGTAAGAATTCTCCGGATAACGTCCATTCTTCATTTTACCGTCCCGATAGAACTGAACATAATCGAACTTTGCTCCATAATAGAAGTCCATCTTAGCATATCTATGCTGATTGGTGACCCATGCACCGGCTTTCATGATATTCAGATTGAAGTTATATCCGAACACACCGCCTTCATATACTTTACGGTCGGGACGGTTCAAGTCATTCTGTTTGCTGTTGAGGTCATCGTGTATATCACGTTCGGCATACTTGTCATAATCCATCACGTAGGATGCGCCCAGCAGGTCATCCACTGTTTTGAACTGCCGCGACTGTGTGTATCGGAATTCCGCCCCTGCCGTCAACCAACTATGGTCGCCCAATTTGGTGTTAAAAGTAGAGTTCAAAGTAGTTTCCAACAAATCACTACGTCGTTCTTCCACCATATATTGCGCTTTTCCATCCGCCTGCATAGCGTTGGCAAGATACATATTGTCCCAATTAATTTGCGTAACGCTCGTATCGTTGCGTCTCCACAATAATTCTGTAGCTTCGGCAACTTCGGGTGAGACATTGATGTCAATGGCAAATGGCAACTTGCGATAATAGTCCGGACGCGGGTCCGACGCATTGTACCAGTTCAATGCTGTATTGCCATAGCGTCCGTAATGCATTCCCACTCCTGTAACCAATGACGATTCGTCGTCAATCTTCCACGTATGTGAAAGAATCAATGTAGGGTCGAAAGCCAGAACGACTTTCGCATTTCTTTTTTTCCCGTTCTGATATCCCCAGTTCGGGTTGTATTGATAATTGTCTAGCAATTCACACGCCTGCTGATAAGTGGCGCTCTGCTGTCCACGCTGCACAGGAGAACCGAAAGTGACGATAGAGAGACTGTGTTCTCCCCCTTTCCATTGCTTTTCGGCCGACAGCGCATAAGAGAAATTACGATAGAAAGTACCGTCTACTGCACCTTCGTGCGAGTAACGACCACCTAACGATGCGGCAAAAGCCCATCCATTGTCAAGCAATCCTGTGGAATAAGTCACCATTCCGCGCAAATAGTAATTGCGGTTGGCGTAAGAAAGCGTAGCCTTCGTTCCCGGAGAGATGGCAGAAGCCCGCATATTGATATTTTCCGCACCGCCGATAGATCCGTAGGTGAAAGCGGAAGGTCTGTTGTAATTGACCACATCTCCATTCCGGGTCATGTCGTTCAATGCACCGATAGAAGAATAGTTGAAAACGCCCCTCAACTGGTCATTGAAATTCACGCCATTTATATATCTTTGTTCATAGATGTTTTCATATCCTCTGACACGAAAACGCATGGGAGATAACTGATAAGAAGTTTTATTCAAATAAACATCGTTAGAAAGTATGACTTTCGAACTAATCTCTTGTGAACTACTCTCTACGTCGTCATCCACTGCTGCTTCATCCAGCACACCAATTAATGAAAGATTATCAGTAACAGTCAGTTCCACAACCTTAACTTCACCAAGATCTGTTACCATACCTTCAGTCACCTCCACCAATATATTTTTGGGGTTGATGCCTACGGAGTTAAAAACAAGTACATCCTTTCCCGGAGATACTTTGTCGAAAAAGAAAGCTCCTTTTACATCGGTTCGCGTCTGTCGACCCTCTCCGTTCAAAGTGACAATCACTCCAGGAACAGGACGATTACTTTCCGCACCAATCACACAACCTTTTATCCCCGTACCCGATTGCTGAGCCAAGAGAAAGGAAGGAAAAAGGAATGCTAGTAAAAGCACTAAATTTTGTTTCATAATTATCAGTTATTCGTTGTAAAAACGAGACTGTGTTAGAGATACCTCAACACAGTCTCCATTCTGTCAATCAATAAAAGCTATACTCACTTTTTAGTCAAAGAGACATTATCTATAAGCAAATCTGCTCCAACGCCACTTTTTGAATTTACAAAGAAGATGGAAGCTACTGTTTCGTTTTCAACCGTAAATTCATGCGTTATCTGTCTCCACTCTGTTGATAATATTTCCGCGTCAGTTTGAGTATATTTATAAGCATTCATCGCGTCAGTATCTATCATATCAATAATAGCATACCCCATTTTAAACTTCGCTGTACCTGCCACACTCTTGGCATAAACGGAAAGAGAATATGTACCTGCTGCCAACGTAATATCGGAAGAACCAAAACGGGCATTCTTAGTAGAGCCAACCATCAAAACCGCATTACTACCTTGCTGCGCATCACTACTTTTTGAATATGTAACAGAAGTTACCTTATCTCTTCCCCAACCTTCAGGAGCAGAGGCCGTCCAAGTTTCAAAGCTCAAATTTATCAATTCAGTAGAAGGTGTCGGATCTACTTCCCCACTGTTTTCTCCCGCATAAACTTTCAAGTCTTTAATCTCCCAAGTTCCTGCGTTACTTGCTGTACTTGTATATTTAAATGCAATTTGCACCAACTTTCCTGCATATGCACTCAAATCAACATCTCCTCCATCAACATAATTCCAGCTTTCTGATTCCGGAAAATTCATAGTCAATTCTGTCCAATCTGTAGCTTCTTTTTCTTTAGCCCAAAGAGAATAATAACTTTTGAAATTAGTATCTTTAGTCTGATTTATGGCATGTTTAAAAGCCAATTTAGCTTGTGTCACACTTGTAAGATCAAGCATTGGAGATACTAACCAACTTTCAGAAGCACAAGAAGAAGAACCGTTAAAAGCAGAAGCTTTCATTCCATATCTATTATCTTGTACCCAAACCTCTCTAGACAATTCGGCAGGAAGATTCACATTATTAATAGTAAATTTACCTTGTCCAGTAGTAAAAGCTTCCACATAAGCTTCAGAATCTGTAATTTTCACTACATCACCTACCGGCGGCTCCGGTACATCTGTCCCATCACCAAAATCCACATCAATATCACCACCCGGTACTGTAATCCAATCTTCAATGGTAGCAGCATCCATCACAATTACCGGCTGTCCGTTACTATCGCTTAATTTTACATTATGAGTATATTTACGACCTGTAAGCAATTCTTTTTGTGGATAATCAGCGGTAAATGTCTTACCATTCAAGTTGAACACCACTTTTACATCAGCTAATGCAGCAGTCGGCAAAACAATGGTTTTAGCAGTAGCGGCAGTTTCATCTACAACAGCAGCAATTTTAGCAGCAGCTCCTACATTGCTCAATGTGCCATTAGCCAAAGCAAAATCGGCAGTTGTATTCATCCCCTCAAAGGTTACAGTCAGTCCATTCAACGAAGGTACAGTAGCGTCTTTAGTGATATTGAATACAATCTGGCTCAACTGATGCGCAAATTGCAACTGCGGTTTGTTTGCAGTTCCTTTTGCAAATCCTGTTGCATTGTTAGAATAGAGCAAGTCGATATTCTCCGGCTTGCTTTGGTCTGCGACATTAACTTTATATACATTACCCGTCAACGAAGCTGTATATGGATAATAAGCAATAAAATCTACAGAACTTCCGTCTGTTGGATAGTACAAAGCATTATCCGCATCGACAGCAGAAACATTTCCATTTGCGTCTGTAGCGTGTTGCTTATTAACAGCAATAGCAGAGGCTAAATCACCACTGGTTGCTTTCATAAAAACACCAATCTTATCACCGGCAGTCCATTTCGAATCAACAGCTCTGGTGTTAACCCCCTTAATAGAAGAAGTAAAGCTAATAGGCTGACTTCCATCATTCCATTCACTTTTGTCATCATTGTCCACGCATGCGGTGAATGCCAATCCTGACAACACGGTTGCAAAGAATAATTTCTCTAGTTTCATAATCATTAGTGATTAGTTAAAAATATATTGAAGACTATCTATTTCCATTTAGACTTGTCACATTGTCGTTTGATATCAGCACTCAAAGTCGGGAAGAATGTAAATCCTGTTTCTTCCTCCAATTCACTGACAGAAATTGCACAGTCCATATAACCATTAGCATTAGAATACTTTTTTTGCTCTAACTTGAATCCGATAGTTTGGAACACACCGTTCACCTTTCGCGCCAACGCCTTATAATAGAACTTGGGCACAGCCACCTGCTTTCCGTCATTCTTGTTCGTCTTCCATTCTATATTCTTGTCTGTTAGCGTAGTAACAGCCGCTCCTGTCACGATGAATAGCGTATCGGCTCCGCTACTCCAACTGCGAACTTTTCCCTCCAGGTTTGCCCATATAGACTGATTCAACCCCTGGCCTATTTGTGGTGTCATGTTGGTGTAATAGAACGTCGTTTGATTGCTCGCCACATCCCTTTGACGATCTCCACTCGGAATCTGATGCCCACGATCATATCCGGAGATTCCATAAGAATTTTTCAAATTTACTTGAAGAGAGGAGGAAATTTCCGGATCGTAAGCCCACTTTTCATTACGCCCCGCACTACCGTCATAATACGAACAATACGGATACGCCACCCAATACGCCAATTTAAGTTCCGAATCATAAAGCAAGGAATAATTACGTACCTTCTTATCAGAGGGCATATAGTGATTAATATATTTTATATTGCTTTTTTCCAACATACTCTTCGTTATCACCGGAGTCTCTCTCCATTTTGCATACTTAGGTTCCTCTGGGTCCACTTGTGAACCGCCATTCTTTATATTAACAGAGAATATGTGTTTGAAACCTTGCTTTAAAGAAGTGATAGAGCTCGGTAAAGTAATCTCTTTCGTCTTCCCGTTCAATGTCAAAGTAAGTTTTATGCCATTTACAGTATTTACCGGTAATAGAATAGCTTCTGCAGCATTTCCTACACGACGCATAGTGACCGTTGCGTCTGATTTTCCATCTACAACCAATGAACCGTCCACAAGATTAAAATCCGCCTTTGTCTTTACCCCGGAAATGGTAACGGAAAGATTGCTGAAATCTGTATTATCAGAACTACTCAAATTTAGTACTAATTGAGAAAGCTGATGATAGAACTGCAAATTACCCGTTGCGGAAGTTACAGTACGGTTTGTCAAATTATCTGCATAAAGCAAGTCTATTTCTTCAGGCTTGCTCTGATTAGTAACATCTACCTTATATATATAATTATCCAAAATAGGTTGAAACGGATAATAGGCTATAAAATCAACAGCACTTTCATCTGACGGATATTCTATCACTTTCCCGTCTGACAGAAAATTACCATTACCCTGTTTGGTTATAAAAGGAACATTATCTCCTTCACCAACAATAGTACTACCCCCCAACGTTTCTCCAGCCTGTTTCATAAACACTCCAATTCTATCGTTGGCAGTCCATGAACTTCCCGTAGTTCTGGTGACAGCATCGCCTTCCACAACAGAGGTAAACTGCACCACCGTCTGTTTTCCATTGTCCGCCACCTGCTGAACCGCCGTATCACACGCTCCTAAAACCAGTAGCAGAAGTGCACTCCACAAAAGTTTTTTCTTCTTCATCTGTTTCAAATTAAATCATCTATTAGAGTGGCAAAATAAAAGATTAGCAATTACATTCTCATGACAAAACAAATACAAGAACAAAACATTTAATCCGACTTTCCCTCTCTATTAATTTATTTTTATTCTTTTTTAGAAACAACAAATATAAATACATTTTTTTTGAAAAGCAACCAAATTAAAAAAAAAGAATTCAATAAAGAACCATAATTAGCCAGCCCGTCAGAACCATTTCCATTACCATTTCTCAACAAAATATTCAATAAGCCCTTTGAAAATTTTATATTTTCATATTTATACAGCTATAAACCTACAAATTATTATGAATTTTATCATATTTGCAACATAGTATAAAACGGCATTTATCCTGTCAACATTATAATCCTGTATACAAAATGTCATGATAAGAAAGTGTTATATACTCACCATTCTTCATTAATTATAGCAGCCTTCATCTTTTCATTGCAATACTCTATCCATAGGAAATAGCGGGTGAAGAGGAGATCTTTCATTCACTTCTTCACATTTTTACTTATCATATCTACAGGGCAGACGCATTAAAAATTATTTTCCTGTAAAAGTTGTGATAAATATTTTTCATCCCATCTCGCTTTTAGTCTTTTCAGATTCATGCTTCCTTTTGTTGTTTTCTCATTCTTTAGTATGGTAAGCGCCATCTTTGTTGCCACC
>NZ_GG688327.1:72189-72649 GCF_000156195.1 Bacteroides finegoldii DSM 17565
CACTTTTTACTGTAGTCTTCCCGAAAGGTAACATCCAGTTGCCAATGAAGATTATTCTCAATAGACCAATGCTGCCTGATGGCAGACGCAATCTCCTCCGGTTTGGTATTATCAAGTGAAGTTACATAGTATCTGACCTCTTGAGTATATTCTCCTGTTGCTACTATTGTCCTCTCCGACTTTATCCCTACAATAGACTTCAACCCTACAAGTTTCTTCTTAAACATTTTCTCCATAATAGATCCATAACTGACTACAGTGCATGTTCTTGTCTCAATCCTTCCATGTCCGGTGTTTTCCGACACATGCCTGGTGACTCTATTGATTATTTCATCTTTATCCTGATAATCGTCAATGATTTGTTTAGCCAGTTGATTAATTTTTTTTCTTATTCTCCTTTATAGCTATAATATAATTTGCATCATGCTCAATAATGGTCTGGGTATATTCTTTCTGGCCA
>NZ_GG688327.1:72749-99833 GCF_000156195.1 Bacteroides finegoldii DSM 17565
AAATTTTCGCATTGCCAAATTCCTCAATCTCATTCCAGGATTGGGCGCCACAGATTACAGCAGCAATGGATATATAGATAATGGTTTCCATTTTATGTACTTTTTTACGGTTCATCCTAGGATCTTCTATTGGTTTACAAAGGTCAATTATGCCAATTTTCATGTTAGTTTATGTTTTAATATATCTTATAAAGATAAGAAAAACAATCGACATAAACAAATAGTAATATACTAATAAACAATAATATAACAAAGGAAGAGCAAAGGAGAATATAGTAAAAAATATAATGCGTCTGCCCTGATCATATCTATGATAACAACTTATCTCAATAATGATAAATACTTATCACATATATGACATACAATTATCATATATGTGATAAGTAAAACACAAAGAATAAAAAGATTGGGATTGACCAAGAAAAACGAAAGCTGACTGCCAAAAACAAACAAAATACCTTTAATAATCTCAAAAGAAAAAACAGCAATTTACAACAATAATCTCTGAAAGACAAGTGAAGGACCTGTCCTTCACCCGCTAACACCAATGAATAAAGCGTTATGAAGGAAAGGTGAAGCTTAATTCAATAGCCAACAGTCATTATAATAAGCCATCCAAACCTGTAAACAGATGCAGTATAGGATAACAGCAATAAGGATTTTGTTTTTGAGTGGAAAAGTAATAAAGTCTGAAAAAAATCGTAACTTTGCAATAATCAAAAAAGATAGGATATGGAGCAGCAGGACAGATATATACGGTTTGACTGAGCCGTAAAATGCCTTCTCCGTCAAAAAGCGAATTTCGACGTACTCGAGGGATTCTTAACGGTCCTTTTGGGTGAAGAAGTGAAAATCATAGAACTGCTGGAAAGCGAAAGTAATCAGCAAAGCGTAGATGACAAGTTCAATCCGTGGATATCAAAGCCAAAAACAGCAAAGGCGAAATCATCATAGTAGAGATTCAAAATACGCGTGAGTTGTATTACTTGGAACGTATCCTTTACGGTGTCGCCAAAGCAATCACAGAACACATTTCTCTTGGCGAACGCTACTACGAAGTGAAAAAGATTTATTCCATTAGCATTCTGTACTTCGACATCGGAAAAGGAAATGATTATTTATATCATGGACAGAATAGCTTCACTGGAGTACACACCGGAGATCGCTTGAAGTAACAACAAAAGAAAAGGACGCTCTCGTCCATAAACTTCCTGCAGGGATTTTCCCAGAGTACTTCCTAATCCGCGTAAACGAGTTCAATAAAGTAGCAGTCACTCCTTTAGAGGAATGGATTGAGTACCTAAAAACCGGCTGTATCCGTTCTGACACCCAGGCTCCCGGTTTGACAGAAGCTCGTAAAAAACTGATTTATTATAATATGTCTCCTGCAGAACGCTATGCTTATGACGAACACCTGAGTGCCATCATGATACAAAATGACGTGTGGATGGAGTAAAATTAGAAGGACGCATGGAAGGAAAAATGGAAGGGTGTATAGAAATAGCCCGAAATCTGAAATCAATGGGATTGGACACAGAGACAATCCAAAAAGCGACAGGATTATTACCGGAAGAAATTCAGAAGTTATAAATGAGCTCTAAGCATATAATTAAAGTAAGACTGTCTTCTTTTTGCCTATTAGAAGACAGTCTCTTTTTATACCTAAGAAAAGTAAAATTATTCATTCTTCATTTAAATAATCTCTATCCCCTTCTCCTTGCAAAGTTTCAAACCAAGATCTTTCAGTCTGAATTTCTGAATCTTGCCACTGCCCGTCATCGGAAATTCATCCACAAAGAAGATATATTTGGGGATTTTATAACGAGAGATTTTATTTCTGCAGAAGTCACGCACATCTTCTTCCTGCATTGTCACACCTTCTTTCAGAATGATAAATGCACCGACGGCCTCTCCGTATTTCTTTGACGGAACACCGGCTACCTGCACATCTTTCACTCCATCAAGTTTATAAAGAAACTCTTCGATTTCACGTGGATAAATGTTCTCTCCACCACGAATAATCATATCCTTGATACGCCCGGTAATCCGATAATTCCCATCTTCATCCTTAATGCCCAAGTCGCCCGAATGAAGGAAATTATTCTCATCAATAACTTCCGCCGTAGCTTCCGGATTCTTATAATATCCCTTCATGGTGTTATATCCACGATTACACATCTCACCCTGTACACCAACTGGACATTCCTCACCTGTCTCCGGATCAATCACCTTCACTTCCGTAAACTCAAAATCACGCCCTACCGTATTACAGCGCACATCAAATGAATCATCTATACGGGTAGCCGTCATACCGGGAGCCGCTTCCGTCAATCCATATACACTGGTCACCTTCATATACATTTTTTCTTCTACCTGCTTCATCAATTCGACAGGACACAACGAACCCGCCATAATACCGGTACGAAGACAGGACATATCAAAGAGGTCAAACATCGGGTGATGTAGTTCGGCAATAAACATAGTAGGTACTCCATAAAGAGCCGTACAACGTTCCTTGTGGATAGAAGCCAACACCACCAACGGGTCGAAACGCTCCACCATTACTTGTGTACAACCATGAGTCAGACAATTCATAGTAGCCAGCACAACTCCGAAACAATGGAATAACGGTACGCAACAACAAAGCTTGTCATCTGCCGTAAACTTCATGTGTTCACCGGTCAGGAATCCGTTATTGGTAATATTATAATGTGTCAACATCACTCCTTTCGGGAATCCGGTAGTACCTGACGTATATTGCATATTGACCACATCGTGGCAGTCAACCTTGCTTTTGAGCTCATTCAAACGGTCATCTTCCACATTCTCTCCCAACAAAAGAATCTCTGCCGTATTATACATTCCGCGATGTTTCTCCTGACCGACATATATTACATTCTTCATATACGGAAAACGCTCGCTCTTCAAATGATCACGTTCGCAAGTCTTCAATTCCGGAAGCATGGTATAAGTCATCTGTACGAAGTCGCTATCCTTCTCGCCATTTACAATACAAAGGGTATGCATATCCGAGTTCTGGCAAAGATATTCCAACTCGGATTGCTTATAGTTCGTATTTACCGTAACATATACCGCACCGATTTTGGCACAAGCATAAAGCAACGTCAGCCAATCCGGAACATTAGCCGCCCAAATGCCGACATGGGTTCCCCGTTCCACACCGATAGAAATAAGTCCTTTCGCCATATCATCCACACGGTGATTGAACTGGCTCCAAGTGAAACGGAGATTGCGGTCGGAATATACGATATATTCCTTATCAGGGGTCTCTTCAGCCCAGTGTTCCAGCCACTGGCCCAAAGTACGATCAAATAATTGCATGTAGTTAGTGATTAATTGATTAGTAATTAATGATTAACCGTATTTCGCTAAATTGGAGTGTAAATCACTGCCAGAATCTTAGCGGCCTGCCCCTCGTAGGCATGCACATGATGAGGAACAATGGAATCGTAATAAATGCTATCTCCCTCTTCCAGCAGATAGGTATTTTTACCATAACTGATTTCCATGATACCTTCCATCACCATAATAAACTCCTCTCCCTCATGAGAAGACAGCACAAAGTCGGTATCCTCAGTCGGCATTACGTCGATAATAAACGGCTCCATGTGGCGATCCGCTTTCGACTTCGACAAAGAATGATATTCCATGTGCTTGCGGGAATGAATCGCATTATTAGAGAAACTAATCGCATCTTTCGCTTCTTTCTTACGGCATACCACCGGACCTACTTCATCTTGGTCGTCAAGGAAAGTACCCAAACGCACTCCCAGCACGCGCGCAATCTTAATTAGCGGTGCAAGAGAAGGAATATCGATATTATTCTCGATACGTTCAATCTGTTCAATGGCCAGACCGGAACGTTGCGCCAGTTCTTCTATGGTTATTGTTTTATCTTCTCGCAGAGCTTTAATTTTTTCGCCGACAATTTTACTTGTATCCATATTGAAAGCATTTTAGATATCAAAGGTGATAATTTATAATAATTAAACTGCAAAAATAGCAAATTCTTTAGATGGACACAATTATAAGTGAGAAAATATGCTCATCAGCCCAAAAGAAGAAATAAAAAGCCGTTCCCTCTAACAAGGAACGGCTTTTCAATCTTTTCGCACAAGTAAATTACTTACGCAAACCGAGTTCTTTAACAATTGCACGATATCTTTCGATATCTTTTGCTTTCAGGTAGTCAAGCAAACGACGACGTTTACCTACCAACATTGTCAAAGCTCTCTCTGTACTATAATCTTTTCTGTTGAGCTTCATGTGCTCAGTCAGATGAGAAATACGGTAGGAAAACAAAGCTATCTGCGCCTCAGATGAGCCAGTATCAGTGTTAGACTTTCCGTACTTTCCGAAGATTTCTTGCTTTTTAGCAGCGTCTAAATACATAACTTTTAGAATTTTAATATAGTAAATTATTCTTTTGAGCGTGCAAAGATAGGTATTATCTTTATATCCCACAACGTTTTACAAGAAAAAATTGCTATCATTGCACATATTTCTAATCCTATTTTCGTACCTTTGCAGCCAAATAATAGGTATTATATGCAAAATATTCGAAACATTGCAATCATTGCCCATGTAGACCATGGGAAAACAACGCTGGTTGACAAGATGCTATTGGCGGGAAACTTGTTCCGCAACAACCAAAATAGTGGTGAACTTATACTGGACAACAACGATCTGGAACGTGAACGTGGTATAACGATTCTTTCTAAAAACGTTTCCATCAACTACAACGGTACCAAAATTAATATTATTGATACTCCGGGACATAGTGACTTCGGTGGTGAAGTAGAACGTGTGTTGAATATGGCCGATGGCTGTATTCTGTTGGTAGACGCCTTTGAAGGTCCCATGCCTCAAACCCGTTTCGTACTGCAAAAAGCATTGGAAATAGGTTTGAAACCCATTGTCGTAGTCAATAAGGTGGATAAGCCTAATTGTCGTCCGGAAGAGGTTTACGAAATGGTATTCGACTTGATGTTCAGTCTTAATGCGACGGAAGACCAGTTGGATTTCCCCGTTATCTACGGTTCTGCCAAAAACAACTGGATGAGTACCGACTGGCAAAAGCCAACCGATACAATCACCCCTCTGCTGGATTGTATCGTTGAAAACATTCCGGCTCCACAACAGTTGGAAGGTACTCCGCAGATGTTGATTACTTCTTTGGATTATTCTTCCTATACCGGCCGTATTGCCGTAGGCCGTGTACATCGCGGTACTTTAAAAGAAGGTATGAACGTAACGCTTGTAAAACGCAATGGCGATATGTTCAAGACTAAAATTAAGGAGCTTCATGTTTTCGAAGGTCTGGGCCGTGTGAAAACGACAGAAGTCTCATCGGGAGATATTTGCGCATTGGTAGGTATCGACGGATTTGAGATCGGAGATACTGTTTGCGACTTCGAAAATCCGGAAGCTTTGCCGCCAATCGCTATTGATGAACCGACCATGAGTATGTTGTTCACCATTAACGATTCTCCGTTCTTCGGCAAAGACGGTAAGTTTGTGACTTCACGTCATATCCACGACCGCTTGATGAAAGAACTAGATAAAAACTTGGCTCTTCGCGTAAAGAAAAGTGAGGAAGATGGTAAATGGATCGTTTCCGGACGTGGTGTACTTCACCTTTCCGTACTGATCGAGACGATGCGCCGCGAGGGATACGAACTCCAAGTGGGGCAGCCGCAAGTTATTTTCAAAGAGATTGACGGCGTCAAATGTGAACCGATTGAAGAATTGACTATCAACGTACCGGAAGAGTATTCAAGCAAGATCATTGATATGGTGACACGCCGTAAGGGTGAGATGGTCAAGATGGAAAATACCGGCGAACGTATCAATCTTGAGTTTGACATGCCCTCACGCGGTATCATCGGCTTACGAACGAATGTATTGACTGCTTCTGCCGGTGAAGCGATTATGGCTCACCGTTTCAAAGAATATCAGCCATTCAAAGGAGAGATAGAACGCCGTACCAACGGTTCCATGATCGCTATGGAAAGCGGAACAGCTTTTGCTTATGCAATTGACAAATTGCAGGATCGCGGCAAGTTCTTCATATTCCCGCAAGACGAAGTGTATGCCGGACAAGTGGTAGGCGAACATTCTCACGACAATGACCTGGTTATCAACGTTACCAAATCGAAGAAGTTGACGAATATGCGTGCTTCCGGTTCCGATGAAAAGGCACGTTTGATTCCTCCAGTTCAATTCTCTCTTGAAGAAGCATTGGAATATATCAAGGAGGATGAATATGTAGAAGTTACTCCGAAAGCAATGCGTATGCGTAAAGTAATTCTAGACGAGATAGAACGCAAACGTGCAAATAAGAGCTAATAAACAATATCTCAATACAGTAATCCCGACGAAACGATCAAAGTTTCGCCGGGATTTCATTTTCCGTACACTCAGAAAAGACTATACTCTCATTTTTCTTTCATCAATCCTTTAGCCACATCATATTTTAGCTGATAACTTTGCCCTTTTATGTTTTTAAAGGACAACATTTTATTCCCATACTTTATCACACAATTTCCTCCCGCACCGGAACGTACCGTGGCTCTTTCAACTGATTATTCTCCCATATCATATCAACCTCAAAATCCGCACTACTCTTGATCAGTTCATATCCTGTCTCTTTCAAAAAATTCAAATCCCTTGTATAGTCATAATATTCCCAGATATGAGTAGTCAACCAAGGGCCTGCCATCGGGTTGAAGTTCCAAGACATATTCTGACTTTCCAATGGCGTAGTGAAACCGAATATATTGCCCTTTGGTATAATCTGTTTCGCTCGCCAAAATACCAGAGACTAGAAATAAAGAATTGATAAACAAGAAACAGAACTTTTTCATGATTGTCGCATTATTATTCAAGGATTAATCAAATACCTATATACTTTGTACAAAAGTAATGAAAAAAACTCTATGTACAATCAGACTATCTGATACGTTTCCCTCCACAACCAATTACCTTCAAGATCAAAAAAAAGGAGCAACTACCTCATCAGGCAATCGCTCCTCCTTTATCTAGTCAATTGAATTGTATTATTCTACTTCATTGTAGTCGAGTACCGTTTTCTTGTTAGCCAAGATACGGTCATACTCTTCTTTTGAACCAACAATAAGTTTTTCAAATTCACGCTGGCCGGTACCTGCCGGAATCAAGTGACCGCAAATAACGTTCTCTTTCATACCCTCCAGTTTATCAACCTTGCCGTTAATAGCAGCCTCATTCAATACCTTCGTTGTTTCCTGGAAGGAAGCAGCCGACATAAAGCTTGAAGTCTGCAAAGCAGCACGTGTAATACCTTGAAGAATCTGAGTAGAAGTTGCGGCTACCGCATCACGAACCTCAACAGGTTTCAAGTCACGACGTTTCAGCATACTATTCTCATCACGCAACTTACGGGCAGTCACAATCTGACCGGCTTGCATATTCTGAGAATCACCTGCATCAACCACGACTTTCTTACCCCAGATACGATCGTTTTCTTCCATAAACTCAAGTTTATCTACAACCTGTTGTTCCAAGAAACGAGTATCACCCGGTTCGTCAATCTGTACCTTACGCATCATCTGACGCACGATAATCTCAAAATGCTTATCATTGATCTTCACACCTTGCAGACGGTATACATCCTGAACTTCATTCACGATATATTCCTGTACAGCCGTAGGACCTTTAATAGCCAAGATATCCGCCGGAGTAATAGCACCGTCAGACAACGGAGTACCTGCACGTACATAGTCATTTTCCTGTACAAGGATCTGCTTAGACAATGCTACTAAGTATTTCTTAACCTCACCAGTCTTAGAAGTTACGATAATCTCACGGTTACCACGCTTGATCTTACCCATTGTCACCTCACCGTCGATTTCAGAAACGACAGCAGGATTGGACGGGTTACGAGCTTCAAACAATTCAGTAACACGAGGAAGACCACCCGTGATATCACCCGCCTTACCTACGGCACGCGGAATCTTCACGATAACCTCACCGGCCTTCACTTTCTGACCATTTTCGATGATCACGTGACCACCTACCGGCAAGTTATAAGTACGAATCAGATCACCGTCTTCTGTCAAGATATGAGCCGAAGGTACTTTTGTCTTATCTTTGGATTCAATAATAATAATTTCACGAAGACCTGTAGCTTCATCCGATTCAACCTTATAAGTAACGTTTTCTATCACGCCCTCAAATTCGATCTTACCGGTTGCTTCAGTAATGATTACAGCGTTGAACGGGTCCCACTTAGCAATCATCTTGCCTTTTTCTACCAATTCACCATCGCCTACATACAGCGTTGAACCGTAAGGAACGTTATGAGTAGAAAGAACAATACCGGTATTTACATCTACAAAACGAACTTCAGCCAAACGACCTACTACCACTTTTGCAGATTCACCCATCTCATCTACAATATCTACCGTACGCAACTCTTCAAATTCAAGACGTGCATTGTTTTTAGCAATGATACTTGCATTAGCAGCGATATTGGCAGCAGTACCACCGGCGTGGAATGTACGCAATGTCAACTGTGTACCCGGCTCACCGATAGACTGAGCTGCGATTACACCGACAGCCTCACCCTTCTGAACCATGCGGCTCGTAGCCAAGTTACGTCCGTAACATTTAGCACAAACACCCTTCTTAGCCTCACAAGTCAGTACCGAGCGGATTTCAACACTTTCGATCGGAGAATCCTGAATCTTCTTGGCAATCTCTTCTGTAATTTCCTCACCACCGGCAACAAGCAGTTCTCCTGTTGTAGGATGAATAATATCATGTACGGAAACACGTCCCAAGATACGTTCGTACAGAGTAGCAATAACTTCATCGTTATTCTTAAGGTCTGTACAAACCAATCCACGAAGTGTACCGCAGTCTTCTTCTGTAATAATCACATCGTGTGATACGTCTACCAGACGACGAGTCAGATAACCGGCATCGGCAGTTTTCAAAGCGGTATCCGCCAAACCTTTACGAGCACCGTGGGTAGAGATAAAGTACTCCAACACCGAAAGTCCTTCTTTAAAGTTCGACAAGATCGGGTTCTCAATGATCTGACCACCTTCTGCACCTGCTTTCTGCGGTTTTGCCATCAAACCACGCATACCTGACAACTGACGAATCTGCTCTTTAGAACCACGGGCACCTGAGTCAAGCATCATATATACAGAGTTGAATCCCTGATCATCCGAAGAAATTGTCTTCATCAGGATATTAGACAACTCAGAGTTTACATGTGTCCAAATATCGATCACCTGATTGTAACGTTCGTTATTGGTAATGAAACCCATATTATAGTTGTTTACGACTTGTTCTACTTCGTCGTAACCTTTCTGCACCAAGGTCTCTTTTTCCTCCGGAATGATAATATCACCCAAGTTGAATGACAAACCACCCTTGAACGCCATCTGATAACCTAAGTTCTTGATTCCATCCAGGAAGTCGGCAGCCTTAGCCACACCACATACCTTGATTACATCACTAATAATATCACGAAGAGATTTCTTAGAGATGATTGTATTGATATAACCGGCTTCAGGCGGAACGATTTCATTAACAATCACACGTCCTACTGAAGTTTCGCGCATTACGTCTACAATGTTACCATTTTCATCAACGTCTTTCACGATAACTTTTACCGGAGCATGGATATCTACCTTACCTTCATTGTAAGCGATCAACGCCTCTTCCGGTCCGTAGAATGTCAAACCTTCACCTTTCGCACCGGCACGCAACTTAGTAATATAGTACAAACCAAGAACCATATCCTGTGCAGGCACAGTAATAGGCGCACCGTTTGCCGGGTTCAATATATTATGTGATTGAAGCATCAACATTTGTGCTTCCAGAATTGCTTCATTACTCAAAGGCAAGTGAACAGCCATCTGGTCACCGTCAAAGTCAGCGTTGAATGCCGTACATGCCAACGGGTGCAACTGGATAGCTTTACCTTCGATCATCTTAGGCTGGAAAGCCTGAATACCCAGACGGTGCAATGTCGGAGCACGGTTCAACAGTACCGGATGTCCTTTCATTACATGTTCCAGAATATCCCAAATCACCGGTTCCTTGCGGTCAACGATCTTCTTGGCAGACTTCACAGTCTTAACGATACCGCGCTCGATAAGTTTACGGATAATAAACGGCTTGTACAATTCGGCAGCCATCAATTTAGGAATACCGCATTCACCCATCTTCAATTCCGGACCAACAACAATTACCGAACGGGCAGAGTAGTCAACACGCTTACCCAGCAAGTTCTGACGGAAACGTCCTTGTTTACCTTTCAAACTGTCAGACAATGACTTCAACGGGCGATTGGCATCTGTCTTCACAGCACTTGACTTACGTGAGTTGTCGAACAAAGAATCTACAGATTCCTGAAGCATACGTTTTTCATTACGCAAGATCACTTCCGGAGCCTTGATTTCGATCAGTCGTTTCAGACGGTTATTACGGATAATCACACGACGATAAAGGTCATTCAAGTCAGAGGTAGCAAAACGGCCACCATCCAACGGAACCAACGGACGAAGTTCGGGCGGGATAACTGGTACGATACGTACAATCATCCATTCCGGTTTGTTACGTCCACGTGATGCACGGAACGATTCTACTACCTGAAGACGTTTCAAAGCTTCATTCTTACGTTGCTGTGAAGCATCGTTACCGGCACGGTGACGCAATTCGTAAGACAAAGCATCCAAATCCAGACGGGCCAGCAAATCATAGATAGCTTCAGCACCCATCTTTGCAACAAACTTGTTCGGATCAGTATCTTCAAGATATTGATTGTCTTTTGGAAGTGTATCCAGAATATCCAGATATTCTTCTTCAGAAAGCAAATCATATTCAGCTACACCGTCTTCAGCTTTTACACCCGGCTGAATAACAACGTAACGTTCGTAGTATATAATCGAATCCAGTTTCTTTGTCGGCAATCCGAGCAGATAACCGATTTTATTAGGGAGCGAACGGAAATACCAGATATGAGCCACCGGCACAACCAACTGGATATGTCCCATACGTTCACGGCGTACTTTCTTCTCAGTAACTTCCACACCACAACGGTCGCAGACGATACCTTTATAACGGATACGCTTGTATTTACCGCAATGACATTCATAATCCTTGATAGGACCGAAAATGCGCTCGCAAAACAAGCCATCACGTTCGGGTTTGTACGTACGGTAATTAATGGTTTCAGGCTTCAAAACTTCACCACTCGAATTCTCAAGGATTTCTTCCGGAGAAGCCAGACCAATTGAGATCTTCGAGAAATTACTTTTCGTCTTATTTTCTTTTCTAAAAGCCATACTCTATATTTAATTGAAAATGGAAAATTAAAAATTAAAAATTAAGAAACCGAAGAATGAAAACTGAAAACTAAAAACTCTCCATTTTCAGTTCTCAATTTTCAATTCCCAATTTATTAATTATTCCAAGTTGATACTCAAACCTAATCCTCTCAACTCGTGCAACAATACGTTCAAGGATTCCGGAATACCAGGTTGCGGCATCGGTTCACCTTTCACAATTGCTTCATAAGCTTTCGAACGTCCTACCACGTCATCAGACTTGATAGTAAGGATTTCCTGCAGGATATGAGCAGCACCAAAACCTTCGAGTGCCCAAACCTCCATTTCTCCGAAACGCTGACCACCGAACTGCGCTTTACCACCAAGAGGTTGCTGAGTAATCAATGAGTACGGACCGATAGAACGAGCATGCATCTTGTCTTCAACCATGTGGCCCAACTTCAACATATAAGTTACACCTACAGTTGCCGGCTGGTCAAATTGCTCACCTGTACCACCGTCACAAAGATACGTTTTACAGTAACGCGGCAGTCCTGCCTTGTCTGTCCATTCGTTCAGATCCTCCATTGTAGCACCATCGAAGATAGGAGTAGCAAATTTAACGCCCAATGTTTTTCCGGCACGTCCAAGTACAGCTTCAAAAATCTGACCGATATTCATACGAGAAGGCACACCCAACGGATTCAATACAATGTCGACCGGAGTACCATCTGCCAAGAACGGCATATCTTCCTGACGAACAACACGGGATACAATACCCTTGTTACCATGGCGACCTGCCATCTTATCACCCACACCGATCTTACGCTTCTTAGCAATATATACTTTTGCCATCTGGATAATACCAGCAGGAAGCTCATCACCAATGGTAATAGCAAACTTCTTACGCTTCAGTTCCGCATCCAGTTCTTTATATTTCTTGATGAAATTCATCACCAAGTCGCGAATCATACCGTTAGCATGCTCATCACTGGTCCAGTTACTCAACTGGATAGAAGTAAAGTCAAGTGAATCAAAATCAGATGCACTGAACTTCGCTCCCTTAGCAATCACTTCCGCCCCCAAGTAGTCTTTCACGCCCTGAGAAACCTTGCCTTCTGTCAAAGTCATCAGTTTCTTAACCAGAATGCGTTTCAAGTCTGCAACCTTAGATTCAAACTCATCATCAATCTTAGGCAACAGTGCCTTATCTGCCAACTTAGAGCTACGGTTCTTGATCACACGTGAGAACAATTTCTTATCGATAACAACGCCTTTCAGAGAAGGAGATGCCTTCAAAGAAGCGTCCTTCACATCACCGGCCTTATCACCAAAGATCGCACGAAGCAGTTTTTCTTCGGGAGAAGGATCAGATTCACCTTTCGGAGTAATCTTACCGATCATGATATCACCCGGCTCGATACGGGCACCGATTCTTACGATACCGTTTTCGTCCAAGTCCTTAGTTGCCTCTTCACTGACGTTCGGGATATCAGAAGTCAATTCTTCCATACCACGTTTCGTTTCACGAACTTCGAGAGAATATTCTTCTACGTGAACTGAAGTCAACAGGTCTTCACGTACAACGCGCTCGTTCAATACAATAGCATCCTCATAGTTATATCCCTTCCAAGGCATATAAGCCACCAACAGGTTCTTACCCAATGCCAGCTCACCCTTTTCTGTAGAATAACCTTCGGTCAGGATATCACCCTTTTTCACCCGTTGGCCCTTGTCGCAGATCGGACGCAAGTCAATCGTCATGTTCTGGTTAGTCTTACGGAACTTAGGTATTCTATATTCCTTCAAGGCAGGTTCGAAACTTACGAACTCTTCGTCTTCCGTACGGTCATACAAAATACGAATAGTAGTAGCATCCACGTAGTCAACAACACCATCTCCTTCTGCAGTAATCTGCGTACGGGAGTCTCTTACCAACTGACGTTCGATACCTGTACCTACAATCGGCGCTTCACTTCTCAACAAAGGAACTGCCTGGCGCATCATGTTAGATCCCATCAATGCACGGTTAGCATCATCATGTTCCAAGAACGGAATCAATGAAGCGGCAATAGAGGCAATCTGCTGAGGAGATACATCCATCAGGTTAACTTCAGACGGTTCAACAACCGGGAAGTCAGCATCCTGACGAGATTTAACTTTATTACGCACAAATGTACCGTCGTCATTCAACGGAGCATTACCCTGTGCAATAATCTTTTCTTCTTCTTCTTCGGCCGTCAGATAAACCAAACCGTTTTCAGAAAGATCCACTTTTCCATTTTCTACCTTACGGTAAGGAGTTTCAATAAATCCAAGATCATTAATCTTAGCGAATACACACAATGAAGAAATCAAACCGATGTTCGGACCTTCAGGAGTCTCAATCGGACAAAGACGACCATAATGTGTGTAGTGAACGTCACGAACCTCAAATCCGGCACGTTCACGGGAAAGACCACCGGGACCTAACGCAGACATACGGCGTTTATGCGTAATTTCAGCCAATGGGTTTGTCTGGTCCATAAACTGAGACAGTGCATTCGTTCCGAAGAATGAATTGATTACAGAAGAAATAGTCTTCGCATTAATCAAATCAATCGGAGTAAACACCTCATTATCACGAACGTTCATACGCTCACGAATCGTACGGGACATACGAGCCAAACCAACAGCAAACTGATTGGAAAGCTGTTCGCCTACTGTACGCACACGACGGTTACTCAAGTGATCAATATCATCTACATCTGCCTTTGAGTTAATCAACTCAATCAGATACTTAATGATTTCAATAATATCTTCCTTAGTGAGGACACGCACCTCCATATCAGTCGTCAGATTCAATTTCTTATTGATTCTGTAACGACCTACATCACCAAGGTCATATCGTTTTTCCGAGAAGAACAGGTTGTTGATAACTTCACGTGCACTTGCATCATCAGCCGGATCGGCATTACGCAACTGACGGTAGATATACAACACAGCCTCTTTTTCCGAGTTACTCGGGTCCTTCTGCAATGTATTATATATGATAGAATAATCGGACTGGTTCGGCTCATCCTTATGCAACAGAATGTTCTGAACTCCCGATTCAAGAATTTCATCAATATGCTCTTCTTCCAGTACGGTTTCACGGTCGATAATAACTTCGTTACGTTCGATAGAAACCACTTCACCGGTATCTTCATCAACGAAATCTTCAATCCATGTTTTCAAGACACGTGCAGCCAATTTACGGCCCAACACTTTCTTCAGATTTGTCTTGTTAACCTTCACGTCCTCCGCAAGGTTGAAAATCTCAAGGATATCTTTGTCATTCTCGAAGCCAATCGCACGTAACAAAGTAGTTACCGGCAATTTCTTCTTACGGTCGATGTATGCGTACATCACATTATTGATGTCAGTAGCAAACTCGATCCACGAACCCTTAAACGGAATAATACGAGCCGAATAAAGTTTCGTACCATTGGCATGTACACTCTGACCGAAGAACACACCCGGAGAACGGTGAAGCTGCGATACAACTACTCGTTCGGCGCCGTTGATAACGAAAGTAGCCTTATCAGTCATATAAGGAATAGGGCCGAGGAATACGTCCTGAATCACTGTATCAAAATCCTCGTGATCGGGATCGGTACAGTAAAGCTTAAGTTTCGCTTTCAAAGGAACACTATAAGTGAGCCCACGCTCTATACAATCATCGATGGTATAACGCGGCGGATCAATATAATAATCCAGAAACTCAAGAACAAAATTGTTTCTAGTATCGGCAATAGGGAAGTTTTCAGCAAATACTTTATACAATCCCTCATTCTTACGTTTTTCGGGCGGGGTATCTAATTGTAGAAAGTCTTGGAATGACTTCAATTGTACTTCCAGGAAATCCGGATATTCGAGCGGATTCTTAGTCGAAGCAAAATTAACTCTTTGATTTACAGTATTTGAAGACATCTATTAATGAATTTGGAGAACTTAATTTGAAATATATACACAAAAAGGTTAAGAATCCTCTTGCGAAGGATTCCTAACCGAATTACCTGATTACCAGGCCAATGTTATTTAAGTTCAACTTCAGCTCCAGCTTCTTCCAATGTTTTCTTCAATGATTCTGCTTCGTCTTTAGCCAAACCTTCTTTAACTGTGCTAGGAGCACCGTCTACCAAGTCTTTAGCTTCTTTCAAACCAAGACCACAAGCTTCCTTAACGGCCTTAACTACTTGAAGTTTAGCTGCACCAGCGCTCTTCAATACTACGTCGAAAGAAGTTTTTTCTTCTGCGGCAGCAGCACCAGCTGCAGGACCAGCAGCAACAGCTACAGCTGCAGCAGCAGGTTCAATACCGTATTCTTCTTTAAGGATAGTTGCAAGTTCATTAACTTCTTTTACTGTCAAGTTAACTAATTGTTCTGCAAAAGCTTTCAAATCTGCCATTTTTTGTATGATTTTAATTGTTTAAATACTTTGTTGTTTTTGAAAATTATTCGGGTCTCTCACCAAGAGTCTTGAGAACTCCGTGAAGGGTGTTACCACCTGATTGAAGAGCAGAAATAACATTCTTGGCCGGAGATTGCAACAATGCAACGATATCGGCGATAACTTCATTCTTACTCTTGATTGCAACGAGAGCATCCAATTGATCTGCACCAATGTAGAAGCTTTCTTCTGCATATGCAGCTTTCAGTCCGGGAATACCGTCTTTCGCTTTATCCTTGATAAGTTTTGCAGGAACGTTTGCAGTGTTGCAAAACATAACAGCAGTAGTACCCTTCAAAGAATCGTAAAGAGGTGAAAAGTCTTCTTCCAGGCTTTCAAGTGCTTTGTGAAGCAAGGTGTTTTTAACCACCATCAATTTGATGCCTGATTTAAAACAATCTCTTCTCAGTGCGCTTGTAGCAGTAGCGTCCATCGCTGTAACGTCTACCAAATAGAAGTGACCATATTCCTTTACTGTAGCAGCAATTTGCTCTATAATCGTACTTTTATCTTCCTTTCTCATTATTTCTCTGTTTTATTAGATTTCATCCACTGATTTCGGGTCGATTTTGATACCCGCACTCATTGTACTAGAAAGATAAATACTCTTAATATATGTACCCTTTGCTGCGGTCGGTTTCAGCTTGTTCAGTGTAGAGATGAACTCCTTCGCATTGTCGCGAATCTGATCAGGACTGAATGATACCTTACCGATAGAAGTATGAACAATACCGCTCTTATCAACTTTAAAGTCAATCTTACCTTGTTTTACTTCTTTTACAGCTTTAGCAACATCCATAGTTACAGTACCACTCTTCGGGTTCGGCATCAATCCACGAGGACCAAGTACACGACCGAGTGCACCAATTTTACCCATGATAGATGGCATAGTGATAATCACATCAATATCAGTCCATCCACCTTTGATCTTTTCAATATATTCGTCAAGACCAACATAGTCAGCACCAGCTTCTTTTGCAGCAGCTTCAGCATCTGGTGTACAAAGTACCAACACACGTACTTGTTTACCAGTACCATGAGGAAGTGAAACAACACCTCTCACCATCTGGTTAGCTTTACGTGGATCGACACCTAAACGTACATCAATATCCAATGAAGCATCAAATTTGGAAAAAGTGATTTCCTTTACCAAAGATGCAGCCTCTTTCAGTGAGTATGCTTTCCCTGCTTCAATCTTTTCTGCAGCTAACTTTTGATTTTTTGTCAGTTTACCCATTACAATTGAAGTTTATTAGTTATTAACCGGGAACTCCCCTTTTACAGCGATACCCATACTTCTAGCTGTACCTGCAACCATTCTCATGGCAGCTTCCACAGTAAAACAGTTCAAGTCAACCATTTTGTCCTGAGCAATCGTACGAACCTGTTCCCAAGTAAGCTCGGCAACTTTCTTACGGTTAGGCTCAGCAGAACCACTCTTTACCTTAGCCATTTCAAGCAACTGAATGGCAACGGGAGGAGTCTTGATTACAAAATCGAAAGACTTATCTGCGTAGTAAGTAATGATAACAGGTAAAATCTTACCTGCCTTGTCTTGGGTTCTGGCATTGAATTGCTTGCAAAATTCCATGATATTGATACCCTTAGAACCCAAAGCAGGTCCAACGGGAGGTGATGGATTTGCAGCGCCTCCTTTAATCTGTAATTTGATTAGTCCAGCAACTTCTTTAGCCATTTTTTTATTGATTTATATATAAACATTAAACGAAGAACAACAACAGCGTAACAATTCCGCGTTATTCCTTTTCCACTTGCATAAAGCCCAATTCAAGCGGTGTTTTGCGCCCGAATATCTTTACCATGACCTTTAGTTTCTTTTTTTCGCTATTCACCTCTTCAATGATACCACTGAATCCGCTGAAAGGACCAAAAGTAACTTTAACAGTTTCACCAACCACGTACGGAATATTGAGTTCTTCACCCGTTTCCTGCAATTCGTCCACTGTACCAAGTATACGATTCACTTCTGATTGTCTGAGAGGCACCGGTTTCTCGGAGCCGCCTAAAAAGCCTATCACATTCGGAGTATTGCGCAAGTGATGAGAAACCTCACCAACCAAAGCAGCCTCCACCAAAACGTAACCAGGAAGATAACTTCTTTCCTTCACAATTTTTTTACCATTGCGAACCTGGTAAACTTTTTCAGTAGGAATCAATACCTGAGATACATATTCACCAAGGTCGCTGTTTTTAATGTCAGCTTCAAGGTATTCCTTAACCTTAGCTTCTTTTCCGCTAATAGCACGCAGAACGTACCATTTCTTCTCAATCTCAGCCATTTTCAATTCCTAATTTTTAATGTGGATAAACAATTTTTTCCATGAAGTTCTGGAAACAGACATCCATACCCCATACTACCAATGCAATAAGCAGGGAAGCATATAAAACAACTACTGCACTGTTAGCAAGTTCAGAATACGTAGGCCACGAAACTTTATGAACAAGTTCGTCGTAAGATTCTTTAATATAAGCTATTACCTTTTTCATTTCAATAATATTAGCACGGGAGGAGAGGCTCGAACTCCCGACACCCGGTTTTGGAGACCGGTGCTCTACCAACTGAGCTACTCCCGTGTGTACATAATCAGTTCCCGATAAAGAACCGGGAACTGATTAATTATTGTGTATTAGTCAAGAATTTCTGTAATCTGACCAGCACCTACCGTACGTCCACCTTCACGGATAGCGAAACGAAGACCCGGATTCAATGCTACAGGGTAGATCAACTCAACTGTAATAGTTACGTTATCACCCGGCATTACCATTTCAGTTCCTTCCGGCAAAGTGATTTCACCTGTACAGTCCATAGTACGCAAGTAGAACTGAGGACGGTATTTGTTGTGGAACGGAGTGTGACGACCACCTTCTTCTTTCTTCAAGATATAAACCTCAGCTTTGAATTTAGAATGCGGTTTAATCTGACCCGGTTTACAAAGAACCATACCACGTTTGATTTCGTTCTTGTCGATACCACGAAGCAACAAACCTACGTTATCACCAGCTTCACCCTGATCCAACAGTTTACGGAACATTTCAACACCAGTTACAACTGATTTCTTATCTTCACCCAAACCAAGGATTTCGATTTCGTCACCTACGTGGATAACACCTGCTTCGATACGACCTGTTGCTACAGTACCACGACCTGTGATAGAGAACACGTCTTCAACCGGCATCAAGAATGGTTTATCAACATCACGCGGAGGCAATGGAATCCAAGTATCAACAGCTTCCATCAATTCCATCACTTTATCTTCCCACTTTTCAACACCATTCAATGCGCCAAGAGCAGAACCACGGATGATAGGAGTATTGTCACCATCGAAATCATAGAAAGAAAGAAGTTCTCTCATTTCCATTTCAACGAGTTCCAACATTTCTTCATCATCAACCATATCGCACTTGTTCAAGAATACAACCAGACGAGGTACGTTTACCTGACGAGCCAACAAGATATGTTCGCGAGTCTGAGGCATCGGACCATCAGTTGCAGCACAAACGATGATAGCACCGTCCATCTGAGCAGCACCAGTAACCATGTTCTTTACATAGTCGGCGTGTCCCGGACAGTCAACGTGTGCGTAGTGACGGTTAGCTGTTTCGTACTCAACGTGTGAAGTATTGATAGTAATACCTCTTTCCTTTTCTTCAGGAGCGTTGTCGATAGAATCAAAAGAACGCAACTCAGAAAGACCTTTCTTTGCCAACACTGTAGTGATAGCAGCTGTCAACGTTGTCTTACCGTGGTCTACGTGACCGATTGTACCAATGTTTACGTGCGGTTTGGTACGTTCAAATTTCTCTTTAGCCATAGCTTTACTTGTTATTTATTTGATTAATAATCAGCATTTACATCTTTATGAGCTGTTACCGGGATTTGAACCCGGGACCTCTTCCTTACCAAGGAAGTGCTCTACCACTGAGCTATAACAGCAAGAAAAAAGAGCGGAAGACGGGGCTCAAACCCGCGACCCTCAGCTTGGAAGGCTAATGCTCTATCAACTGAGCTACTTCCGCATTCTTGCCAAAGTTGTCACTCTGATCGTGGGCAAAGATGGATTCGAACCACCGAAGGCGTAAGCCAGCAGATTTACAGTCTGCCCCATTTGGCCACTCTGGTATTTGCCCTTAAACAAGTGGAGAATGTAGAGTTGAGGAATTCTTCCCGCCTCAGTTCTCCTTATTATTTTCAATTGAAGTTCCAAATTTCGCATAGAACTCTCAATTTCCCATTCTCAACTTTCCACTTCTTTGAGCCTCTTGTCGGATTCGAACCAACGACCCCGAGATTACAAATCACGTGCTCTGGCCAACTGAGCTAAAGAGGCGTTCTAGCTAAAAAATGCAACCGTCACGTTCTAACGCGAGCGAAACGGCTGCAAATTTAGTTATTTATTTCTTTCCCGCAAAATATTTGGGATTTTTTTATTTGCTACGCTGTTTTTCCTTGTACTTAACCAGTTGTTTTTCGAGTGCTTCCACATCCAAATCAATCGCTTCTTCAAACGTATCACACACTTTGCTAGCATAAAATTCCCCGTTAGGGACAAGTATTTTAATACCTGCTTCTTTATTTGCAGCAACTTCCGGCTTAATTACCTTTAATGACACCTCTACTTTCTTTATATCTTCGTAATATTTTTCCAACTTAGACACTTTTTTCTGAATAAATGCCTGCAATTGCTCTGACGCATCAAAGTGAATTGATTGAATTCTAATATCCATACTTACCTCCTTTTTTTTAGGCTCTTGGATGAGCCTGTTTATACACTTTTTTAAGTTCTTCAAATGTGGCATGCGTATAAATCTCGGTCGTTGTTATACTCTCGTGACCCAAAAGTTCCTTTACTGCACCCAACTCCGCGTTATTATTCAGCATTGTGGTTGCAAAAGTATGCCTCAACACGTGAGGACTCTTTTTTTTCAGCGTCGCCACCTTTGACAGGTTCCGTTTCACTAAATTATAGACCAGATTCTTATAAAGCCGTTCGCCGTTCTCTCTTACAAAAAAAGCCTCCGACCTTTCCGGAATCATTTCGTTTCTTACATCAATATACCCAAGCATCCAATCCCGCAGTTCATCACCGAACGGAATCAACCGCTGCTTGTTTCTTTTCCCGGTCACTTTCAGGCAAGATCCTGAGAAATCCACATCTTTATCATCCAAATCTATCAATTCCGAAAGTCTCATGCCGGTAGCATAAAACATTTCAATAATTAATCGATCCCGACAACCTTTAAACCCCTCGCCAAAGTCCGTCTCATCCAGCAATTTATTCATTTCATTTTCTTTCAGGAATACCGGCAACGTTTTTTTATTTTTAGGTCCCACTATTTTTCGTAATGGATCTACCGTCACCTCTCCTTTCTTCAAAAGAAACTTATAAAATGTCCGGAGCGTACTTAACTTGCGATTTACAGAAGTTGAGGTATATCCCTTATCCATCAATGAAACAATCCATTCACGAATCAGTTCAGCCTCGACCTCCAACGGATCAAATTCCCCATACTCTTCCTGAGCAAACTCCTGTAATTGCCTTATATCCTCACCATACGCAAGAACGGTTTTATCAGAATAATTCCGCTCATACCGGAGATAATCAAGAAAAGATTCTATCAACATAATCGCTACATCTAAATCGTGCAACGAATGTATGAAAAGAATTCAATAATTCAAAGGAAATTACGAATTATTAATCTTCTATTTGCTGAAGTTGTTGTACGTAAACTGCACGTTCTTTCTTAAGTCTTTTAGTTACAGACGGTTTGTCAAACTGCTGTCTGCTTCTCAATTCTTTCACAATGCCAGTTTTCTCAAATTTTCTTTTGAACTTTTTCAGCGCTTTTTCAATGTTTTCGCCTTCTTTTACAGGTACTACAATCATTTTGTTACTATTAATATGTTATGATTAAAAAAATTCCGCAGTCAAATTGCGCCGCAAAATTACACATACTTTCTTTATTCACAAAACTTTCGGCAAATATTTCTCAAAAACTATTCATAAACAGGTCATTAAATGCAGAAAGTTAGTACCTTTGAAACATTTATATGTCTATAATAATATAATAAGGTATGAAACAGAACATAAAAGAACGAGTACATGCTCTGCGCATGACACTCCACCCCAATTACATCAAAGCATTCATTATCCCTAGCACCGACCCTCACCTTAGTGAGTATGTGGCTCCCCACTGGATGTCACGCGAATGGATTTCCGGTTTTACGGGTTCTGCAGGAACAGCGGTCATCCTGATGGACGAAGCGGGATTATGGACCGACTCACGTTACTTCCTTCAGGCAGAGAAAGAGCTGGAAGGTAGCGGCATCACACTCTACAAAGAGATGCTGCCGGAAACTCCAAGCATAACAGAGTTTCTCTGCCAGCACTTAAAACCCGGAGAATCTGTAAGCATCGACGGGAAAATGTTCTCTGTGCAACAGGTAGAACAAATGAAAGAAGAACTAGCGGCGCATCAATTACAGGTAGATATATTTGGAGATCCATTAAAAAACATCTGGAAAGACCGTCCCTCCATACCTGACTCTCCAGCCTTTATTTATGATATCAAATATGCAGGAAAAAGCTGCGAAGAAAAAATATCCGCCATCCGTGAGGAGTTGAGGAAGAAAGGCGTCTACGCTTTATTCATATCTGCACTAGACGAAATAGCATGGACTCTCAATCTACGAGGAAACGATGTACATTGCAATCCAGTCATAGTGAGCTACCTGTTAATTACACAGGATGAGGTGACTTACTTTATTTCACCGGAAAAAGTGACGCCGGAGGTCGAGACTTATCTAAAGAAACAACAAATAGGAATACAGAAATATGATGAAGTAGAGACATTCCTAAATTCCTTCCACGGAGAAAATATTCTTATTGATCCACGAAAAACGAATTACGCGATTTACTCGGCCATCCATCCGAAATGTTCCATTATTCGTGGCGAGTCTCCCGTCACATTATTGAAAGCCATTCGCAATGAACAGGAAATAGCCGGCATCCATGCTGCCATGCAACGGGATGGAGTGGCACTTGTCAGATTCCTCAAGTGGCTGGAAGAATCTGTATCTGCCGGAAAAGAAACCGAATTAAGTATAGATAAAAAATTGCATGAGTTCAGGGCAGCACAACCTCTCTACATGGGAGAAAGTTTCGACACCATTGCAGGATATAAAAAACACGGAGCAATCGTGCATTATTCGGCAACACCGGAAAGCGATGTAACTCTTCAACCTAAAGGATTCCTACTCTTAGATTCAGGGGCACAATACTTGGACGGAACCACTGACATCACTCGTACCATCGCATTAGGCGAACTGACGGAAGAGGAAAAGACGGATTATACCTTAATATTAAAGGGACACATAGCATTGGCTATGGCCAAATTCCCAGCCGGAACCCGCGGTGCGCAACTCGATGTACTGGCTCGTATGCCTATTTGGAATCACAGAATGAACTTCCTCCATGGCACAGGGCACGGTGTCGGGCATTTCTTGAGTGTACACGAAGGGCCACAAAGCATTCGCATGAATGAAAGCCCTGTAATCCTCCAGCCCGGCATGGTTACATCCAACGAACCCGGTGTTTATAAGACAGGCAGTCATGGGATACGTACGGAGAATCTGACGTTAGTCTGCAAAGATGGAGAGGGAATGTTTGGAGAATATCTTAAATTTGAGACTATCACTTTATGTCCTATCTGCAAAAAGGGGATCATCAAGGAGATGTTGACAAAGGAGGAAATCGAATGGCTGAATAATTATCATCAGACTGTTTACGAAAAGCTATCTCCGGATCTTAACGAAGAAGAAAAAGCTTGGTTACAGAAAGCCACTACTTCTATTTAAAGATAAGATATCTGGCACCCGGGTGTCGGGCAACATAATATAGTATCAACTAAAAAACATTATTAAATCAAACAAATCTCATGGCTTTAATAAAATCAGTACGCGGATTCACTCCCGAAATCGGAGAAAACTGTTTTCTCGCAGACAATGCAACTATTATAGGAGATGTAAAGATAGGAAATGACTGTAGCGTCTGGTTCAGTACCGTGCTACGGGGAGATGTCAACTCTATACGGATCGGTAATGGTGTTAACATCCAAGACGGAAGTGTCTTGCATACATTATACCAGAAATCGACTATTGAAATCGGCGACCATGTTTCTGTGGGACATAATGTTACCATTCACGGAGCGACCATCAAAGATTATGCATTAGTCGGCATGGGCTCTACTATTTTAGATCATGTCGTAGTGGGTGAAGGAGCAATCGTAGCGGCCGGATCGCTGGTACTAAGCAATACTGTGATTGAACCCGGAAGCATCTGGGGCGGCGTACCTGCCAAGTTCATCAAGAAAGTAGACCCGGAGCAGGCAAAGGAACTGAACGAGAAGATTGCCCACAATTATTTGATGTATTCGCAATGGTATAAAGAAGAATAAGCCAGTTTTACAGATGACTTATAAAAAGATAGCGGGAGACTCTTTTCGGAAAGAGTCTCCCGCTATCTTTTTATAGAAACATCAAAAATTAATCATATTCATGATTTTTTCCGTCGCACCGGACTTACTGGTCACATAATATCCGGCATTCTTTCCCGTCTCGTCTAAAAAGTCTTTGTCTGTCTGGAAACGGTCTAACAGGCTTTTCAGTTCTTCGTAATCTTTGATGGAGTAAGCACCTTTCGCTTCCAACAGTTCCACGGCTTCCATAAATTTCTGATACTTCGGCCCGAAAATGACAGGGATACCATACACGGCAGCTTCCAGCGTATTATGAATACCAACACCGAAACCGCCACCAATATAAGCAATCTCTCCGTAGCGGTAGATGGAAGACAGTAAGCCGAAGCAATCGATAATCAGACAATCCGCTTTCAATACATTTTTTTCATCGGCACGAGTATAGCGCACATACGGACGTTTCAACTTACCAATAATCTCCACCAGATGATTCTCGTCAATCACATGCGGAGCGATAATCAGTTTCATTTCCGGATGATTATTGAAATATTCGAGAAACAGATCTTCATCCGGTCCCCACGAACTGCCGGCAACAAAAGTGAAAGCATTGTTTCCTTTGAACTTCTCCACCAGTGGAAGGTCTTTCGCCTCCTCACGTATTTGCAGTACCCTGTCGAAACGGGTATCTCCCACCACTGTTACACGGAGAATGCCAATCTTCGACAGATAACGTTTGGAAGCCTCGTTTTGCACAAACAGATGGTCGAAATCTTTCAGGACATTGCGATAGGTACCGCCATACCATTTAAAAAACACTTGGTCGCGGCGGAAAATAGACGACACACTATATACCGGAATCCGGCGCTTGTGAAGCTCATCCAGATAATTCTTCCAAAACTCATATTTGATAAAGAACGCCATACACGGATTAGTGATATCAAGGAACTTCCTCACATTCCGGGGTTTATCAAACGGCAGGTAGCAGACAATATCCGCTCCCCGATAATGCTTGCGCACCTCATAGCCCGAAGGAGAAAAGAAAGTCAGCAATATCTTATAAGCAGGATATTTTGCCCGAATCATTTCTATCAACGGACGCCCCTGCTCAAATTCTCCCAATGAAGCGGCGTGGAACCAGATATACTGTTCCCCCTTTTCCACCTGCTGGCGCAAAAGTTCGTACACCACCCAATGCCCCTTCATCATCTTACGGGGCTTGCGGCTGAACGGTGCGGCCAGATGAACGATAAAGTCATAAATGACTATTGCCAGGTTGTAAAGCATAGTACTATGTCGATTACTTCAAAACCTCAACCGCACGTTTGATACGAGCTATTGTTTCTTCTTTACCCAATACCCAGGAAATATCGAACATATGCGGGCCTTTTCCTTCGCCCACCAATGTCAGACGAAAGGCATTCATGATATTACCTGTATGGTAACCTTTCTCTGCAATCCAGTCCATAACGACTTTCTCCTGTCCTTCGATACTGAAGTCCTCGATACCGGCAATGACTTCCGCCAGTTCAGTCATACATTTTGCAGAATCCTCTTTCCAGCGTTTCTTCACCGTCTTTTCATCATATTCGGTAGGAGCTACGAAGAAGAAGCTACATACACCCCATAATTCTTTAATGAAACTGACACGGTCTTTCATCATGCCAACTACTGTCACCACCTTTTCGAAAGGAACTTCCACACCTTGTTCTTTCAAAAATGGCAAGAACAGTTCCGCAATTTCTTCATTAGGTTTCTGCTGTATATATTGATGGTTGAACCATATACCTTTTTTATAATCGAATTTGGCTCCCGACTTGCTGCAACGATGAAGATCAAACAGCTTTATCAATTCCTCCATCGACATTACTTCCTGATCGTTACCCGGATTCCAACCCAACAAGGCAAGGAAGTTGATCACCGCTTCCGGCAAATAACCGGACTCACGGTAGCCCGAAGATATTTCTCCGGATTTCGGATCGTGCCATTCTAACGGGAACACAGGGAATCCCAAACGGTCACCGTCACGTTTGCTCAATTTTCCATTTCCTTCCGGTTTCAACAATAAAGGCAAGTGAGCAAATTCCGGCATTGTATCTTCCCAGCCGAAAGCACGATACAACAACACATGCAATGGTGCGGAAGGCAGCCATTCCTCACCACGGATCACATGAGAAACTTCCATCAAATGGTCGTCAACAATATTCGCCAAATGATAAGTAGGCAGTTCATCAGCCGATTTGTAAAGGACCTTATCATCAAGGATGGATGAATTGATGATAACTTCTCCACGAATCAAGTCGTTCACACGAATATCTTCATTCGGCTCTATCTTGAAACGGACAACATACTGCTTGCCTTCTGCAATCAGCGCATCTACTTCTTCTTCCGGCATTGTCAATGAATTGCGCATCATGCCGCGCGTAGACGCATCGTACTGGAAGTTCGCAATTTCCGCACGTTTGGCATCCAATTCCTCTGGAGTATCAAAAGCAATGTATGCTTTTCCGTTCTCCAACAGAACCTGCACATATTTTTTATAGATATCGCGACGCTCCGACTGACGGTAAGGACCGTGTTCGCCACCGAAACTCACTCCTTCATCAAAGTGGATACCCAACCATTTGAAAGATTCGAGGATATACTCTTCCGCTCCCGGAACAAACCGGTGAGAATCAGTATCCTCAATACGAAATATTAAGTCTCCGCCGTGTTGACGCGCAAATAGATAATTATACAAAGCTGTACGCACACCACCAATGTGCAATGCTCCC
>NZ_GG688327.1:99933-121562 GCF_000156195.1 Bacteroides finegoldii DSM 17565
GCAATGCTCCCGTAGGACTCGGAGCAAAACGAACTCTTACTTTTCTTTCTGCCATAATTTGGGTTAGTATAGGTAAATCGCGGCAAAATTAAACCTTTTTTTCCACACTATTGTTTTTTTTTGTACTTTTCGCAAAAATTTCAGTGGATATGGAACATTTGAAGAAAAAAAAGAGCTTTTCATGGAAAGATTTGTCATATAAATCGCTGCTATTCATAGGTACTGTGGCATTGATTGTCTATTTCCTGCCGCGCGATGGCAAGTTCAACTATCAGTTTGATATAAACAAGCCTTGGAAATACGGACAGTTAATCGCAACTTTCGATTTTCCTATTTATAAAGATGAAGCGATAGTGAAACGAGAACAAGACAGCCTGATGGCCCTCTTCCAACCCTATTATGAGCTCGACAAGAAAGTCGAAAAGGAGGCGATAGCCAAACTAAAAGAGAACTATCATACGAACCTGAAAGGGATTCTTCCTTCTACAGATTATTTACGCTACATCGAACGTACGCTGAAAGAGATTTATCAGGCGGGCATTGTATCTACCGAAGCTATACAGCAACTTTACAAAGATAGCACATCCGCCATCATGGTAATAGATGACAAGTTGGCCAATTCGCACCCCATCGAAGGTATTTACACGGTAAAGAAGGCATACGAGTATTTACTTACGGCAGACTCCGTTCACTTCAACAGGGAAATTCTACGGCAGTGTTCGTTGAATGAATATATCAGCCCGAACCTCACTTTTGACGAACAACGGACTCAGACAGCCAAAGAGGAGATACTGAACAACTATTCTTGGGCAAACGGTTTGGTTGTGAGTGGTCAGAAAATTATCGATCGGGGCGAGATCATCAGTCCGGAAACTTATAATATTTTGGAATCCCTGCGTAAAGAGTCCATCAAGCGAAACGAATCTATGGGACAAAGCCGTCTGATTCTTGGCGGACAAATTCTGTTTGTCGGCATGTTAATGCTTTGCTTTATGCTCTATCTTGATTTGTTCCGAAAAGATTATTATCAGCGAAAGGGCAGTCTGTCGCTACTCTTTACATTGATTGTATTTTATAGTATTGTTACGGCTTTTATGATGACACATAACCTATTCAATGTGTATATCATTCCGTATGCAATGCTACCTATTATTATCCGCGTGTTTCTTGATTCGAGAACTGCGTTTCTGACTCATGTCATCACAATATTAATCTGTTCCATATCACTACGCTTTCCACATGAATTCATTCTCACTCAGCTAGCTGCCGGTATGGTTGCGATATTCAGTTTGAGAGAACTGTCACAGAGATCACAGCTTTTCCGAACGGCATTATTAGTCATACTGACCTACGCCGCTGTTTATTTCTCTTTTGAACTGATGACAGAAAACGGACTTGCCAACGATTTCTCGAAGTTGAATATACGGATGTATACCTATTTCTTTATCAACGGAATTTTATTGCTGTTCGCCTATCCATTATTATTCTTATTGGAAAAAACGTTCGGATTTACTTCCAACGTTACTTTGGTAGAGCTTTCAAACATTAATAACGACTTACTGCGTCAAATGTCCGAGACTGTGCCCGGAACATTCCAACACTCCATGCAGGTAGCCAATCTAGCAGCGGAAGCAGCTATCCGTATCGGCGCCAAAAGTCAGTTGGTGCGTACCGGAGCTTTATATCATGATATCGGGAAAATGGAAAATCCGGCTTTCTTCACCGAAAATCAATCAGGAGGAGTCAATCCACATAAAAATCTAGGTTATGAACAAAGTGCGCAAGTAGTCATCAGTCACGTGACAGATGGATTGAAACTTGCCGACAAACATAATCTGCCTAAGGTTATTAAGGACTTTATCAGTACTCATCACGGACGGGGAAAAACAAAATATTTCTATATTTCCTGGAAGAACGAGCACCCGGACGAAGAACTGAATGAAGAACTGTTCACCTATCCCGGTCCGAATCCATTCACCAAAGAGCAAGCCATCTTGATGATGGCAGACGCTGTAGAAGCTGCATCACGCAGTCTTCCGGAATATACAGAAGAGACAATCAGCAACCTGGTCGACAAGATTATCGATTCCCAAGTCACTGAAGGTTACTTTAAAGAATGTCCTATCACTTTCAAGGATATAGCCACTGTGAAAGCCGTATTCAAAGAAAAACTAAAGATTGCTTATCACACCCGGATCAGTTATCCTGAGTTAAAGAAGTAAGCAGCCCCGCACAAGCGTCTTCAAGTATGTCAAGCACATATTCAAAGCCCTCAGCCCCTCCATAATAGGGGTCGGGGACATGATCTGCCGGGATACGAGTACAGTACTCCGTCATACGATGAATCTTCTTCCATTCTTCCGGGGAAGGAGATTTGTCTTTCAGATCATCTATGTTCCGGTCGTCCATACCGATTATCAGATCAAAATTATAAAAATCTTCCGTACGGACAGGACGCGAACGATGTACCAATTGATAACCGCGACGAGCCGCGTGAGCACGCATCCGACTATCCGGTAATTCACCCTGATGATAAGACAAGATTCCGGCAGAATCTATCACAAACTCTTTCTCCAGTCCTGCTTCTTTTATCAAATGAAGCATTACACCGTCAGCCGTAGAACTACGGCAAATATTTCCTAAACAGACAAATAATATTTTCTTCATTTTCATTACATTGGGTCTACATCATAATAAACTATCAAAGATTTATAGCGTTCGTCTTCGATCATTTCCCTCTGAATGCGTAGTAGAAGCTCCCGTGCACGTCCCATCGGAGCATTCTGCTCAATCTTGACGACAATCTTTTTGATAAACAACGTTTGGATACGGGCAACAGGAGGTTTATCCGGCCCCAACACCCGATTGCCAAATACCGCCCGCAGCTTATCCGCCATCACTACCGCCATCTGATCCAACAACGCTTCATTATGATTTTTCAGATAAACATATACCAACCGGTAATAAGGAGGATAATGGAACATCTGCCGTTCCGCCAACTGCCCGCCTACCATGTCTTCATAATCATTGGCAATGACCTGATGAATGATAGGATGCTCGATGCTCTTGGTTTGCAGCACCACCCTACCCCGCTTGTTCTTACGTCCGGCACGTCCCGCTACTTGCGCCATCAACTGGAAAGCCCGTTCATAGGAACGGAAATCCGGATAATTCAGCATCGTATCGGCATTCAGTATACCTACAATACTGACATGATCGAAATCCAATCCTTTGGAAACCATTTGCGTGCCGATCAATATATCCGTCTTTCCCTGTTCGAAATCTGCAATAATCTTTTCATAAGCAGAGCGGGTGCGTGTGGTATCCAAGTCCATTCGTGCCACTGCCGCTTCGGGAAAAAGGATTTTAATGTCATCTTCAATCTTTTCCGTACCAAAGCCACGGTTCACCAGTTCCGTACCTTCGCAGGCAGGACAGGATTTCGGCAGTTGGTAGGTATAACCGCAATAATGACAGGTTAGCTGATTGATTCCTTTATGATAGGTAAGGCTCACATCGCAATTCTTACACTTGGGCACCCAACCGCAGGTACGACACTCCACCATCGGAGCAAACCCGCGACGGTTCTGAAAGAGAATCACTTGCTCTTCCTGTTCCAAAGCCTCTTTCATGTATTGTATCAAGAGCGGAGAGAATTGTCCCACCATCCTCTTTTTGCGATGCAATTCCTTTATATCTACCGGAATAATCTCCGGCAATTGAATTTCTTTATATCGTTCTTTTAGTTGTACAAAACCATATTTCCCCTCCCCTGCATTCTGCCACGACTCGATGGAAGGAGTAGCTGTTCCCAACAGGGTTTTAGCTCCGTACATGGCAGCCAGCACAATCGCTGCGCTACGGGCATGATAGCGGGGAGCAGGATCTTGTTGCTTATACGTATTTTCGTGCTCTTCGTCCACAATCACCAGTCCCAGATTCCGGAAAGGAAGAAACACGGAAGAGCGAACACCCAGGATAATATCGTACCCGTTCTCTCCCAGTTGTTTCCGCCATATTTCAACCCGTTCGGCATCGGGGAATTTAGAATGGTAGATCCCCAGGCGAGCACCGAAGACCCGTTGCAGACGCTCTGTAATTTGAGTAGTCAAGGCAATCTCCGGCAACAAATATAAGACTTGTTTTCCCTGACGAATCATTTCTTCGATCAGATGAATATACACTTCCGTCTTCCCGCTGGACGTTACTCCATGAAGCAGACAGACATTTTTCTCCTGAAAAGACTGAACTATCTCATCATGTGCCCGTTGCTGAAACTCGTTCAAGGCGTTCAGTTCGACCACTTCTTTCTCCTGTTTATTCAACCGTCCGATTTCGTGATAGTAGATTTCGAAAATCTTCTTATCCACCAGCCCGTTCAGTACCGAAGGGGCCACATTAGCCCGTTGCAACAATTCTTTCTTAGAGACTTCTTTCGGAGTTCCGGTTCCTAAAATACCTGAATACTCTACATATTTCATGAGCAACGCCAGTTGCTTCGGAGCACGAGACAGAATATCAAACAAAATATGGAGTTGCTTTTCATCTACTGTACCCGCAAGCCGCACCCGTGCCTCTGTCTTAGGCTTATAAGTACGTTTCAATTCTTCCTTTACAAAAATGGCTTCTTTATCGAGCAGAGACTTGATGGCGGTAAGAATATTTTTTATGCCGCTGTCTTTCTCCAGTTTAGTGACGGACTGCTGCGCATCTACGGCAAGTAAATCCAAAATGCGTTGTTCCCGTTCCGGCAATGGCGCATCCGCCTCAAAATCGGGATTATATTCAACAATCGTTTCACTCTCCAATTTCAGACCGGAAGGAAGCGCCGCTTTATAAACATCTCCCTGTGTACAGAGATAGTAATCGGCTATCCATTCCCAAAATTTGAACTGAACGGGTAGTAAAATGGGAGAAGCATCCAGCAATGCAGATATATCTTTCACTTCGTACCCCGTTGGAGCACAATAATGAACGTTAAGGACGATAGCCGTATAAAACTTCTTTCGCCCGAAAGGAACTACCACACGGCAGCCTATCTTCACATCTTCCGCATATTCGTCCGGCAAAGAGTAAGTGAAACTCTTCGGAAGCGGAAGCGGTAAAATGACATCTACATATTTTTTCATTGCAGGTACAAAAATACAATAAAAAATGAGGAATGAAAAATGAAGAAAAAGAGAACACTCAAAAGAAAAACGTTTCTTAGGACAGGAATGGGCGAAAACTGTTTCGGGAGTGTAACAGATAGCCCCGAACAAAAAAAGAGTTCCCACTGAGCAGAAACTCTTTTTTATATACAATGAAAAATGACAGGCTGATTAAAAAATGTAGGCTACAGACACCTGCCAAGTCTTGGTTTTATAAGAGCCGCCAGTATCAATATCAGCAGTATCCCCCAATGGGATATTGTAATTAGCCCCTACCTGCAAATGATTCAGCAACTTCAAACCTGCTCCTACATTAATACCTACTTCAGCTTTCTTCTTATCGATCCCTGTTTTCTTTTCAAAATCGAAATAAAAATCAGGACCTGCTGCTAGATAAATACCTGCCAGGTTTCCCAACCCGATAGTATATTTCAGATTTACAGGAATATCAATGCCGTTCTGTTTAACGGTTATATCTCCATCTTCATCAGAGACCTTGATACCTCTTTGAGCGAAAAGCAAAGAAGCATCCACTCCCAATCCTACAATTGGAATAGTAAACTCGGCCATCGGCCCAATAAAGAAACCGGTGAAATTATCCTTTTTAAAATTATCACCTACATTAGAGAGACTTGCCTTTGACAAGTTCAAACCTCCTTTTACACCAAAGTGTATTTGCGCCTGGACAGGCATCACCATGCCGAAACATACGGCAATCATTAAAGCACCAAAAATCTTTTTCATAAATTCACGTGTTTATAATTCGGGAACAAAGATATACATCTTAAATTAAAGAAACACAAATTATCGTTTTTTTGTTCACTTGTAAACATCGGCAATCAAGGGTAATTTCTGTTTCACACTGAAAGGCCAGGGTTTCCAACACATGAAACTATCATTATGAAAATAAATCATTCAACGCTTCGCTCATACTGGGATGAGTAAAGATGAAGTCACGCAGAAAAGTATAATCCAGCCCTGCCTTCATGGCAATGGCAACCGTATTGATAACTTCACCGGAATCGGGTGCAAAAAGCATACAACCTAATATCTTTCCCGTGTTCTTATCAATGATAGCTTTCAGTAATCCGTCCATCTCCCCTAATGTTTTCGCTCTCGGTATAGCCATAGCGGGCAGCTTCTTCACAATAATATCCAAGTTCTGCTTGCAGGCTTCCTCTTCATTTAGCCCGATACGCGCCAATGGCGGATCGATAAAAACAGAGTAGCTAACAGGATTACGGTCATTTGTCTTTCGTTCCTTATCTCCGAATAAATCCTCACGGACAATCCGGTAATCATCCAATGAGATATAAGTGAACTGCAAACCACCTTTCACATCACCTACGGCACGTATATTGGGATTGGTTGTTTTCAAATATTCATCGACAATGATAGCACCACGCACATCTACTTCTACTCCAGCCGCTTCCAGATTAAGACCTCCCGTGTTAGGTCTGCGACCTGTCGCCAGCAATACGGCTTCGGCGTCAAGTTCGAATACCCCGTTAGTCTGCAAATCAGTGAAGGCGACGATTGCCTTGTCTTCCTCGTGCTTCACCGACTGCACCTTTGCATTCATCCGGAAAACAATGCCTTTTTTCTCCAATGTTTCTTTTACGCTTGCCGCAATATCGCGGTCTTCACGGGCAATCAGTTCGGGATAGCTTTCGAGCACAGTCACTTGCGAACCGAACGAAGCATACATGGACGCAAACTCCAGCCCGATATAACCGCCGCCGACAATGACCAGACGGCGGGGAAGGTTTGTCAGTTCCATGATTGAAGTACTGGTATAGACAAAAGGATTGTCCGTCACTCCGTCAATGGGTGGAATGACCGTTTCCGCTCCTGTATTGATAATGATTTGTTTGGATGTCAGCAGGATTTCTTCCGTAGCCGTGCGGACTGCGACCGTATCGGAAGAAACAAACGAGCCTGTACCTGTATAAACAGTCACATTGGGATTGTCCGCCAAGTTATGATAGTTCTTGTTTCGTAATGCACCGGTTACCGTTTCTTTCACGGCAATCGCCTGCCGGTAAAAATCACTTTTCTCCTCAAAGGCGGTCTCTTTCCTGCCCCAAGCTATTTTTGCCTGATGTACTAACGTCTTTGTCGGGATACATCCGATATTAATACATGTGCCACCATACATTTTTTCGGAACGTTCGATAATAGCTACCTTCTGTCCGCGTTTTGCAAACTCTGCAGCAAGGGTCTTCCCGCCTTTGCCGAAACCAATGATTATAACATCAAATACATTCATATTCCTATCTTTTTATAAGTTTAAAATCAGCTTTTTCAGTTTGTTTCATTTCATATTGCAAAGGTCGCTTCTTTCGAGGTAACGGACAATAACGATTTTGCCGAATAAGTTAGCAATTATTCCTATAACATCATAACATTAAAGCTATTAATAAAAAAAAGAATTTCTATCTTTGCATCAGCACTCAAAAAAACGTACTACTATGTTCTTTCTGCAAAAATCACTTTGTTTTATCATCTGCCTGCTCTGGTTCAGTTTAGGATTTGCCGGAATCAACAATCCGTTAATCATCAACTTCAGCAAAACACAATATGGCGCAGCCAACAAAAACTGGTCTATCAGTGAAGACGAGCATGGAATACTCTATTTTGGCAATGACATCGGACTGCTCGAATTTGACGGTATCGAATGGAAATTGAACAAGCTCCCCAAAGCAGAAGTAGTGCGTTCTGTATATGCTGTTTCAAACAACGAAATCTATACCGGCGGTTACGAAGAGTTCGGTAAATGGAGTCGGCAGCCCGACGGGGAACTGACTTATACCTCACTCAGCAAAGAACTGCCGACAGACAATTGGCAGAATGATGATATATGGAGAATCCTACCGCAAGGGGAATCCATCTATTTTCAATCATTCAGCGGCATCTTCCGCCACCACCTGCCGACAGGAAAAACAGAGAAAATAACCAAACAGGAGAATTTTCATTTCCTGATGCAAGTCGGCAGTGAGTTATGGATACAGGAAACACATAAGGGGCTGCTCCGTCTGCAAGAAGGTCGTTTCACCCTTATCCCACACAGCGAACTATTCCTGGGCAAAGAAGTGAAAGCCGTGCTTCCCTATGCGGAAAACCAACGGCTGATAGTCACTTCGAACAGCGGCTTATTCATATATGATGGAGATACGTTCAGATTACTGAGTGACGCACCGGAATGGATTAATTCAAACATCAATTGCGCTATTCAAAAGGAGAACGGTCACTATCTGCTCGGCACGATTCTCAACGGAGTATATATGATAGACAGACAAGGGAAGATTATCAAGCATATCAACTCTGACGCCTACATGCAAAACAATACGATCCTGTTTCTTCACGAAGATAAGTATCATAACACCTGGCTGGCACTCGACAACGGGATTACCTGCATCCAGATACTTCCCGAACTCAGTTGCTACACCGATCCTACGGGCAAGACCGGTGCCGTATATGCAGCCGCACTTTTTGCCGGCAAACTATTTATCGGTACCAACCAGGGACTCTTCTATATCAGCCAAAGCGATCTGAACAATATCAACGCATTGCCTGGCGACTTGCAAACAATAGAGAACATTAAAGAGCAAATCTGGGATTTAAAGATTATAGACGGAAAGTTATATTGCGGTTCCAACAGCGGGTTAAAAGTGATTGACGAACAACTGACAGTTACTACTCCCATCAATGCACAAGGGGGAGTGTTTACCATTCTTGCCAAAGAGCATTATCTACTGTTAGGCACATACGCATCCCTGAAAATCGTAGATACTCGCACACAACGAATCATTCTTGACGACATTCGCCAGCCTATCGTCAACATCCAGGTAGACCATCTCGACAATGTATGGTTGGAGCACATGAACAAAGGAGTTTACCGTTGCCAGCTTTCCGAGGACATGACAAAAATAAAAACTTCGGAATACTACGGCGAAGACCGGGAACTACCCTACAAGCTCCACCTTTTCAAAATCGGCGGAAGAGTTGTCATGCTGGGCGGAAATTCCTTTTACACTTATAATGACATAGGCGGCAAAGTAGAACTGTACGAACCGTTGAAACATTGCCTGAGCAACCTGACGGAAATAAAAAATGTATCCGACATAGACAAAAACCATTTTTATGTAATGGGAGATAATGTAATCTACCGCATTGCCCACGACGGTTCGCAAAACCATATAGAAGATAAAATAGACATCAACTATAACGGCATGTCCATGGTCAATCATTTCGAGCGGATTATCGCCCTCACGGATTCAACCAGCCTCATCTGTCTGGACAACGGCTTTCTGCTCTGCCCCAACAATCAGCAGCAAAATGTCATTTCGCTGTCCACTCCTTATATCAAATCCTTTTCCGCCTTGTCCAAAACGGGAGAAGCACTTCATAAGGAAAGTGAACATGAGGCTATCAAGATTCCATTTACCAATAATACGATAGAAATCAGATTCGCAACGGATGACGTACTGGCACACAATGTATCTTTCCAATATAAACTGGAAGGAATCAGCGAATGGTCGGAACCGGAAAGAATCAACAAAGTGACCTACGAACGTCTCCCAAAAGGAACCTATACCTTTTTATTACGTTCGATAGATAATCTGGGGAATTGCTCTCCCACACTGGAATATACGTTCACCATCCTTTCTCCGTGGTATCAGACTATCTGGGCAATACTGGGCTACTTCATCATCGCATTGCTCGTGTTGCGGATAGTCTGGATACTCATCCTGCGCCGTTACCGGAACCGGCATCTGATAAAAATCCGCCTTCGCGAAGCGAAAAGGCTAAGCCGGATGAACCAGCAACTGCAAAACCAAATCAAGGAGAAGGATGCCGAACTGCTTTCGCAGACTTCTTTCGTCATCCAGCGCAACGAGCTTATCACGCAGATGAAAGATGAAATAGAAGAGTTCTATCGCACACATAACAACAAAGCGCTCGCACCGCTCTTCCATAAAATCAATATGCTTTTCAACAACAACCTCGACACCGAGGAAGACTGGAAAATGTTTCTTATCAAGTTTGAAGAAAAACATACCGGATTTTTCAAACAATTAAAAACGCTTTATCCGCAACTGACTGCCAACGATTTGAAATTATGTGCCTGCCTGAAGTTGAATCTGGATTCAAAAGCTATCGCGGCCCTAATGAATATTTCCGTACGTGCAGTGGAAAACAGCCGTTACCGGTTGAGAAAGAAAATTAATATCCCGCCCAATGAGAATCTCAACGATTTCTTCTTGAAGTTATAAATTCGTTATATCACTCATTTAATGCACATTACAATTGAATGAGAGGTAATAATGAGGTCGCTTAAATGTTAAAAATCAAAGCGATGTATCCGTAGTGAGCCTGTTTTTAGCAAGTATAAATTCATACTTTCTACATTTGCCATTGTCAAAACGGACGAATCGGGAAGCGTACGAGCCCAACAAAGTTTTGACAGGATTTTAATGTTAAACTAAAACTAATAATAGAATGAAAGACCAACTTACCCATTCATTTTGTAAGGACATCTCTCTATTAAAGAAAGGACTTCTATTAGGATTTTTCTTATTGGCAGTCACCACTCTATCCGCACAGATACGGGAGATAAAAGGTATCGTCACATCAGAAACAAGCGAACCACTACCCGGAGTAGCCGTGCAAATAGATGCTTCCGGCACCGGAACCGTCACCAACATAGACGGTCAGTATAGCATCTCTGCCCGGAAAGGCGATAAAATTACTTTCTCCTTTATCGGAATGACGTCACAAACTATCGTAGTAGACAATCGTACTACTATCAATGTCGTCATGAAAGAAGAAGCTTTTGCATTGGAAGAAGCTGTCGTTATCGGCTATGGCAGCGCGAAGAAAAGAGACTTGACCGGTTCTATCGAAACAGTCAAAGCGGCTGATATAGCCACCAAGCCTGCCAGCAATCCGTTGGCTTCCATCCAGGGAAAAATTGCGGGTGTTCAAATCGTCAATACCGGCAGGGCGGGTCAAGACCCGGAAATCAGAATCCGCGGAACAAACTCTATCAACGGATATACTCCCTTATATGTAGTAGACGGACTTTTCACGGATAACATCAACTATCTGAATCCTGCTGACATCGAATCTATGGAGATTCTGAAAGACCCGTCTTCACTGGCTATCTTCGGTGTACGGGGTGCAAACGGCGTAATTATCATCACGACCAAACGCGCCAAAGAAGGACAGACTACCGTCAGCATCAACGCTTCGGTAGGTTTCAAACATATCGGCGACCGTGTGGAACTTACCAATGCCGCCCAATTCAAGGAATTATACAACGAACAACGTAATAACCAGGGATTAGACCCGTTCGACTATACCAACTGGGCAGCCGACACCGACTGGCAGGACGAAATCTTCCAAACGGGCTTCCTGACCAACAACAATATCAGCATCACCGGTTCTACGGATAAAAGCAAGTTTTACATGGGACTTGGCTACACCATGGAAGAAGGTTCTATCAAGAGCGAGAAACTGAACAAGCTGACTATCAATCTGCACAGTGAATACGAAATGACTAAGTTCCTGCGTTTCGGCTTCCAGATTAACGGTGTACGTATGCTTCCGCCGGACGCTAAAGGCGTGAGCGCAGCCATCAAGGCAGCCCCCATCGCACCGGTAGCCAATGAAGAAACCGGACTTCTGCAACTCTTGCCGGACTTCCAGCAGGCACAGGTATCGAACCCGATGATTGACGTGAAGTACAGAGGACAGCATAACAAGGCCATCAACTACCGCATGGCGGGAAATATCTACGGGGAAGTGGACTTACTGAAAAACCTGACTTTCCGTGCCACATTCGCTATGGACTACAGTTCCGACCAGTCACGCCTCTACTCTCCTATCATCTACTTGTACAATGCAGATAAAGGAGAAAAAGAAAATGTAGGCGAACGTGAAGGCATCACACAGAAAAAATTGACAAACATGGCTGCACAGTCCGACTATGTACTGACTTATACCGGAAAATTCGGCGGACACGGTATTACACTGACAGGTGGTATGACAACCAACTACAACGAATATTCCTCACTGGATGCCGGCAGAAGCCAGAAACTGGGCGACGGCATCAGCATTGGCGAGAATGACGACAAATGGTGGATTACCACTATCGGCGACCAGTCCACTGCTACAAACGGCGGTTCACAGTACAAACGCTTTACCATGTCTTACCTGATCAGGGCACTGTACAATTACCAAAGCCGCTACCTGTTCAACGCTTCTTATCGTCGCGACGGTTCATCCGTATTCAAGCGTACCGGAAACACATGGGATAATTTCTACTCTTTCGGCGCCGGATGGGTAATCTCGGAAGAGAATTTTATGAAGCACCAGTCTGTCATCGACTATCTGAAACTGAAAGGTTCATGGGGCGTGTTAGGCAGCCAGAATACAGGCGGCTATAACTATCCGGCTTATCCTACAATCGTCAACTCCGGCTCTGCCGTATTCGGTGACAACATCGTCGAAGGAAAAGGACTCGCTTACCTGGCGTCGCAGACATTAGGCTGGGAACGCAACTATTCATGGGAAGCCGGTTTCGAAATGAATCTTCTGAAACAACGCCTGCGCCTGTCTCCCGTTTATTATAACAAAACGACCAAGGATTTGCTGACTTCCGTTCCCGGTATTTCGGGCTCTACTCCCGGATTGGAAAATATCGGGGAAATCCAAAACAGAGGATGGGAACTGACCGCTTCCTGGAATGACCGCATCGGCGAGGACTGGAGTTATGGAGTCAGCGCCAACCTGACCACGATAGACAATAAGGTAAAATCACTGGTAAACAAGGATTATGCCATCGTATCCGGTCCATCAAGAGTATCCCAGGGGTATCCCATCGGTTACTTCTACGGCTACCAGGTGGAAGGTGTATATCAGAATAAGGCAGATATTCAGAGCTCTCCTAAAAATACATTGAGTACCGTAGCACCGGGTGACCTGAAGTTCAAGGACGTAGACGGGAATGGTGAGATTAATGACAAAGACCGTACTATGATTGGTAATCCGACCCCCGATTTCACCTATGGCCTGACTATCAGTGCCGGATACAAAGGATTCGATTTCAGTATGGACATGATGGGGGTATATGGTAATGAGATTTACCGTAACTGGGAGTCGGACGAATTTTCCCAAAACAACTATTCGCTCCGCCGCATGAACCGCTGGAACGGTGAGGGCACTTCCAACTGGGAACCTATCCTTGACCCATCGAGAAGTATCAACCGCCAGAATTCAAGTTACTTCATCGAAGACGGCAGTTTCTTCCGTATCCGTAATATCGAACTGGGATATACGTTTAACCCGGGCTTATTGAAAAAGATTTATCTGAAATCGCTCAGGTTATATGCCAACGTACAGAACTTGAAAACATGGTCGAAATGCAGCGGATACACTCCCGAAATCGGTGGTAGCGCTACTTCCTTCGGGGTAGACAACGGCACTTATCCGATGCCGACCGTTTATACCTTCGGTTTGAATCTTACTTTCTAATTTCATTTCTAAAGTTATATGACTATGAATAAAAAAAGAATTCTATATATAGTAGCTGCCTGCACTTTGTCATTCGCCCAAATGGGATGCAGCGATTTACTGGACCAGGCTCCGCAAGGAGAACTTATCGACACCGACCTCGTCGGTGGTACGTACGAGAGCGAAATATTCGGAATGTACGCTGCCATGCGCGACTATGCCCTGACATCGGGAACAACCGCACTTGCCATCCACAGCTTCCGTTCGGAAGACGCGGAAAAAGGCAGTACATCGACAGACGGAGCGGGTGCCGCCAAGATGTATGACGAGTTCAATTATGACGCAAGTGACGGTATGTTGCAAGGTTACTGGAGCGCCAACTACAGCCTTATCCACAAAGTGAATACACTGCTCGAATCAATGAAAGCGGGCAATCTGACGGATGGTAATCTCGTCAATAAGGCGGAAGCACTCTTCTTCCGGGCTTATTGCTACTTCAATCTGGTGCGTGCATTCGGTGAAGTTCCCTTGATTGACTTTAAGATTAACCAGTCATCGGATGCCAATATCCCCAAGTCGTCCGTCAACGATATATACGCACTGATAGACCGGGACTTGACAGAAGCGGAAAAGTATCTGCCCCGCACGTGGGAAAGCAAATACATCGGTCGCCTGACTTGGGGAGCCGCCCGTTCCCTGCACGCTCGGACGTATATGATGCGCAACGACTGGTCTAACCTCTGGACTGCCGCAACAGATGTCATCAACTCCGGAATATACAATCTGAATACGCCTTTCAACGATATATTCCGCGAATCTGGTGAGAATTGCAGTGAGTCTATTTTCGAACTGCAATGTACCGCCACCTCTTCTTTGCCCGAAAGTGAAGATATAGGTAGTAAATTCGCATTGGTGCAGGGCGTCAGAGGTTCCGGTGAATGGAATATGGGATGGGGTTGGAATACACCGACCGAGACATTGGCGAATGCCTTTGAAGCCGGTGATCCCCGCAAAGATGAAACGCTCCTGTATTTCATAAAGGTAGGAGAATCTCCTTCGTTAATTCCTGCCAATCAACCTTATAATGAGAAGCCGGTTGCCACAAATGATGTGATTGCCAAGTATTTCAATAAAAAGGCTTATACGAACCCTACTTATCGCGCTAAATATACCAAGTTCGGTTTCTGGTTCAATATCCGCCTTATCCGCTATGCTGATGTAGTGTTGATGGCAGCAGAAGCAGCCATCGAACAGAACAACACGAAGTCTGCCAAAGATTATCTGGAGATGGTACGCAGCCGTGCCAGAGGTAAGAATATCAATATCCTGCCCAAAATCACGACAGACGACCAGGTGAAACTGCGGAACGCTATCCGTCAAGAACGAAGAGCGGAACTCGCTATGGAATTCGACCGTTTCTACGACTTGGTACGCTGGGGAATTGCAGAAGATGTATTAGGCAGTTTCGGTTATCAAAAGAAGCATGCATTATTGCCGCTCCCGCAAGAAGAAATAGACAAGTCTAACGGCGTATTGAAACAAAATCCAGATTACCTATAATATATTAAACGACTATTGATATGAAAAAATATATATATTCATCCATCGCTTTGTTTCTCCTCGGATTCATGGTTCAGTCCTGTTTCCAGGATATGGACCACCCGGGTTTCGATTATCCGGAAGAACTGCCGGAAAAGCCTTATAACCCGATGAAGTTGGGATTGGCTTTCGAGGATAATTTAGAGGACAACAGTATCTATAACTTCGGCATTACCGCCAACGGCACTCCCCACTTTGCGGAAGGTATTAACGGTAAAGCGTATCAAGGTGCGACAGATACTTATATGGTAGTCGAAACTCCGGAAGCAATGAAAGACAGTATTGAGAATTTAGGTAGTTTCACTGTCTCTTTTTGGATGAAAGCTACCAAATGCAATAAAGCGACCGGTATCTTCGGGATATCCAATACCAAACAGTTCTGGGGTAATTTGGATATCTATCTTGAAAGTCATTCGGAAAACGATACGCAAGCCTTTTTCAAAGTTCATCTGCGCAACGGCAATGCCGAACGAACTGAAGAGTGCAGGATAGATGATGTGTTTATCAATGACTGGGTACATCTTTCTTTCAAATATGATGAGACAACTTCCAAACTGACTGTTTATAAAAATGCAGAAGAGATTCTTTCAAAAGCTCTTTCTGAAGGCGAAGCTCAAAATATAATTTCCGGAAAGCTCAAATTCAGCGATGTGGGGAAACTGGTTATCGGAACATTGCAGTTTCAAACAGTACCTAGTTTGACGGAAGGCGCTACTGCCCAAGATTGGGGCGCACACTACCTCGGCGCACTCGACCAGTTCCACTTTTACAACAAAGCTCTCAAAAGGAGCGAGATACGAAATCTATATGTAACTAAAGACTAAGTATGCCATGAAAAAATATTTATCATTCACTCATATTCTATTTATTATCATCGCATTACTAACCTCTTGCAGTGACGATAATGAAACAATAACCACCGATTTCCGATTAACAACTATCAGTATCGGTGAACAACAGAACTTATCGGCTTTTACGAATGTTGACCCGGAAAGTTCCATCGTACTTCAATTCTCGGATGCAGTAGATGAATCGACCGTCGCAAAGAATATCCGTTTCATCGAATTGGACGGTGAAGATGAGTTTGAACTAAAAGTTAATTATCAGATGGATGCTGATAATAAGAAACTGACCGTCACTCCGGTAAATGCACTCAGTAACTATTCGGATTATAAGTTTGTTGTGTATCCGGGAATAAAATCAGCAGTCGGCGAACCCATCTTTACAGGAAAAGTGTATAGTATAAAAACAGGAATGGAAGATTCCGACAAGTTTGACCGTATTGATGACGAAGAGTTGTTGACGCTGGTTCAGAGACAAACATTCAGTTATTTCTGGGATTTCGGACATCCTGATTGTGGTATGGCGCGTGAAAGAAGCACTTCAACAAATACAGTAGCAACCGGTGGAACAGGCTTTGGCGTTATGTCAATCATCGTGGCGGCAGAAAGAAACTTTATCAGCAGGGAAGCGGCATTGGAACGTATTCAGAAAATTGTAGACTTCTTGGGCAGATGCGAAAGTTATCATGGAGCTTATTCACACTGGATATATGGAGATAGCGGTTTCATACAACCGTTTAGTGATATTGACGACGGAGTGGACTTATTAGAGACATCTCTCCTTTTTCAGGGATTATTGACCGCCAGGGCTTATTTTAAGAACGGCAATGAAGCAGAACAGAAGCTCTGTGCAGACATTACCAAATTATGGGAAGCCATAGATTGGAACTGGTTCCGCAAAGAAAGCTCGGAAAATGTGCTCTACTGGCATTGGAGCCGCAATCATGGCTGGGAGATGGACTTGAAAATCAGCGGTTGGAACGAAGGTTTGATAGCCTATGTGCTCGCAGCTTCTTCACCGACAAAGGCTATTGATAAGGTTGTTTACGACGAAGGATGGGCGAACAACGGCGGAATGAAAAACGGAAAAGTTTATTATGACTATGTTTTGCCGCTGGGTACGGATAACGGCGGTCCTCTTTTCCTTTCCCAATATTCTTTCTTGGGAATTAACCCGAAAGGCCTGACGGACGCATATGCCAATTATGAGGAACAAACCCGGAACCATGCATTAATTAACTACAATTATTGTGTTGACAATCCGAGAGACTATGCCGGTTATGGCGAGAACTGTTGGGGATTGACCGCCAGTGACGGTGATAACGGATACAGTGCCCATTCTCCGAACAATGATAATGGTGTAATCGCCCCTACCGCCGCCTTGACTTCCTTCCCTTTCACACCGGAAGAATCAATGAAAGCCCTGCATTTCTTCTATTACAAACTAGGAGATAAGATTTGGGGGAAATATGGTTTCGTTGACGCATTCAATCTGGGCAAGCAATGGTTCGACAAAGAATTCATCGCTATCAATCAAGGTCCGGTTATCTGCATGATTGAAAACTACCGGAGCGGACTGTTATGGAACCTCTTCATGTCCGACCCGGATATTCAGAACGGAATGAAGAAGTTAGGATTTAGCAGCCCGGACTTAAAATAAACAATTCAATAGGTAAAAAACAGATATGAACAGAATCCTCACTATTCTAGTATGCTTGACCGCTACTTGCTGCATCCACGCACAGGGCGGAAAGAATGAAAAGATGGACCGATTTATCGACCAACTCATAAGCAAAATGACATTGGAAGAGAAAATCGGGCAACTGAATCTTCCCAGTGCCGGAGACATCACTACCGGTCAGGCAACCAGCAGCAACATCGCCGACAAAATCCGTAAGGGACAAGTCGGCGGCTTGTTCAACATCAAAGGAGTGACTAAAATACGCGACGTACAACGTATTGCCGTAGAAGAAAGCCGCTTAAAGATTCCATTGCTATTCGGCATGGACGTGATTCACGGATACGAGACTGTATTCCCCATTCCTTTAGGATTGGCAGCCACCTGGAATATGGAAGCTATCGAGCAGTCGGCACGCATAGCCGCCATTGAAGCAAGTGCGGACGGCATCTGCTGGACATTCAGCCCGATGGTGGACATCAGCCAGGATGCCCGTTGGGGACGTGTCTCCGAAGGGAATGGAGAAGACCCTTTCCTGGGTGGTGAAATAGCGAAAGCGATGGTACGGGGATATCAGGGAGACAACTCATACACCTCAAATAACCATATCATGGCTTGTGTGAAACATTATGCCCTGTATGGTGCCGGTTTCGCCGGAAGAGATTACAACACGGTAGATATGAGCCGCATCCGTATGTTCAACGAATATATGTATCCGTATAAGGCGGCGATAGAAGCCGGTGTGGGAAGTGTCATGGCATCTTTCAACGAAGTGGACGGCGTGCCTGCTACTGCCAACAAGTGGCTGATGACAGACATATTACGCAAGCAATGGAAATTTGACGGTTTTGTTGTGACGGACTATACCGGTATCAGCGAAATGGTGCCGCATGGTATCGGTGACTTGCCGACAGTATCGGCACGTGCCCTCAAAGCGGGAATTGACATGGACATGGTGAGCGAAGGATTTTTGACTACGTTATCCCAGTCACTGAAAGAGAATAAAGTCAATGTGGAAGAGATAGACCAAGCCTGCCGCCGGATACTGGAAGCTAAATACAAACTCGGTCTTTTTGATAACCCATATAAGTTTTGTGACCCCGACCGTCCGGCTAAAGAGATTTATACCCGTGAAAGCAGAGAGATTGCCCGCAAGATTGCCGCTGAAAGTTTTGTATTACTGAAGAACCAGCAGGAAGTACTTCCCTTAAAGAAATCCGGGAAAATCGCCGTTATCGGTCCGCTCGCCGATACCCGTTCCAATATGCCGGGTACCTGGAGCGTAGCCGTGGATTTGAACAAACCGATGACTCTGGTGGAAGGAATCCGGGAAGTAGCTGGGAAAGACGCACGCGTACTCTATGCAAAAGGCAGTAATCTGACTGCCGATCCTGAGTTGGAAAAAAGAGCTACGATGTTCGGCAGAGAATTGGGCAGAGACAACCGTACGGATAAGGAATTGCTGAATGAGGCATTGAAAGTGGCACGCCAATCAGATGTTATTGTGGCGGCTTTAGGCGAATCTTCCGAGATGAGCGGTGAATCGAGTAGCCGTACCGACCTCAATATACCCGATGTCCAAAAAGAACTATTGGCAGAACTGGCAAAGACAGGCAAGCCGGTGGTACTCGTTGTTTTCACCGGACGCCCGTTAACGCTGACTTGGGAAGAGAAACATATTCCGGCTATTCTGAATGTATGGTTTGGCGGTACGGAAGCGGCTCCGGCTATTGCTGACGTGTTATTCGGAGATGTAAATCCGAGCGGTAAACTGACTATGAGCTTTCCGCAAAATGTAGGACAGTCTCCTTTATTCTACAACCATAAGAATACAGGACGCCCCCTGGAAGAAGGAAAATGGTTTGAGAAATTCCGTAGTAACTATCTTGATGTAAGCAATGACCCTCTCTATCCTTTCGGCTTCGGACTCAGCTACACGCAGTTCGAATACAGTAATCTGCAACTGAGCCATTCACAGCTTCGGACAGATGGAGAATTGACAGCCACCGTTACACTTACAAACACAGGGAAACGAGACGGACAGGAAACCGTACAACTATATATCCGTGATGTAGTAGGAAGTGTCACGCGACCGGTGAAGGAACTGAAAGGATTCCAAAAAGTATTCCTGAAAGCCGGAGAATCAAAGAATATTTCTTTCAAAATCACACCGGAGCTTTTGAAGTTCTACAACTACGACCTCGATTATGTTTATGAGCCGGGAGAGTTCCAAGTCATGGTCGGCGGCAACAGCCGGGATACGAAGATGGCAACATTCACGCTACTGGAAGAGGAGAAAATCTCGGAAGAAGCATTGCTGGATAGCGTACAAAGACGCACTTTCGATTATTTCTGGAATGGAGCGGAACCGGTGAGCGGAATGGCAAGAGAACGGTTGAATGTGGATAGCAACTATCCACTGAACGACCGGCATATTATTACTTCAGGCGGCAGCGGCTTCGGCATTATGGCCATTATTGCCGGAATAGAACGGAATTACGTCACCCGTGCAGAAGGATTTGCACGAATGGAAAAAATAGTCTCTTTCTTAGAACGGGCCGACAAGTTTCACGGAGCTTTCCCGCATTGGTGGGATGGAGAGACAGGAAAAATAAAACCGTTCAGTCCTAAAGATGACGGTGGGGATTTGGTAGAGACAGCTTTCCTCGTACAAGGTCTACTAACAGCACACCAATACTATGCAAATGGCAACAAAGAAGAACGGGAACTTGCCGCACGCATGGATAAGCTGTGGAGAGACGTGGACTGGAACTGGTATAGGAATAAGGAGAATGTACTTTTCTGGCATTGGAGTCCGGAACATCAATGGGATATGAATTTCCGTGTACGTGGATTCAATGAATGTTTGATTATGTATATTTTGGCTGCCGCTTCACCTACACACGGAGTTCCGGCAAAGGTTTACCACGAAGGCTGGGCGGAAAACGGCGCAATCGTTAAGCCGCATACAGCCGAGAACCTGCCGATGAACCTAAGATATCAGACCGGCAACATCGGGCCTCTTTTCTGGGCTCATTATTCTTTTCTGGGACTTGACCCAAACGGGCTGAAAGACCAATATGCCAACTACTTCGATGAAATGAAGAACTATACGCTGGCTAATCGCGCTTATTGCATCCGCAATCCCAAGAATTACAAAGGATATGGTGAAAATTGTTGGGGACTGACCGCCAGCTACTCTGTCAAAGGGTATGCCGCACATGCTCCCAATGAGAAAGAAGACCACGGAGTCATTAGTCCGACCGCCGCTCTTTCTTCCATTGTTTACACACCGGAAGAATCTATAGACGTAATGAAGTACCTGTATCAGAAGAAGGACAAAACATGGGGTGACTACGGTTTCTACGATGCCTTCAGTGAAACGGAGAATTGGTATCCGCAACAGTATCTTGCCATCGATCAGGGACCTATTGCCATAATGATTGAAAACTATCGTTCACAACTGCTTTGGAACTTGTTCATGCAGCATCCTGACATACAAAAAGGATTGCGCAAATTAGGATTCACCAGTCCACATCTTGATAAAAAGAAATAAATAAAATTGATTCTATTTCCACTTGCTAAAATCACATGAGTTCGATATAAGAATAAATATATTTCACTTATAATTAGAAACATAGCGATAAAAGTATTAAATTTATAGTGCTGAATTATAACATTTAAACGATTACCACTATGTTTCCAAAGTCTAAAGTTACAGAGATTTATTGTATGGCCGATGATTTTTACAAGGAATTTACATTTCAACAGGAAAAATATATAATTAAGGATAAGAGGCCCAAGCATCGTAACAAACCCAACCGTATGAGTGATGCAGAGATT
>NZ_GG688327.1:121662-132379 GCF_000156195.1 Bacteroides finegoldii DSM 17565
AGGTTCACCCTTGCACTGGGAATCTTTTTTAAAGATTTAATAATCAAATATTTGGGAAATAAAAAGTGATCTTCTATCTTTACGGTATCAGAGAACGGCTGACAAACGAATGCCTCTCACTGACAACAAGCGTTCCTATAAATCGCTACTAATTCGTTATAGTACAATTTTTCAAGGTTTACAAGAGTTTATAAAAAAGATATAGACCGCTACGGTGAAAGCCCCAGGCGGATCATGAAAAGCAAAATGAGGGTGTGTCAAAACTAAAATGACTACTCTAAAAAGTTACAGATTGTAACTAACAATTATAAAAGAGCCATATCAAACTCTGTTTTTGAGTAATGATATGGCTCTTTTCATCATTGATTTAGGGAGTCAAGTTTCAGATTAAAAGTTGTCCTTTCATCAAATTACGTTTTGACACACCCTCTATTTGCTTTGATGTCAACCATATTTCTTCAGTAGATGTACGGACACCACATCAGCAGATACAAAAGAACCCACACCTGTATAAACTGTTACATTAGGATGATCTGCCAAATTATGGTAATTCTTGTCTCTCAACGCACTTGTCACAGACTCCTTCACAGCAATGTCATTGCGATAAATCTCTTCTCTCTTCAAATGTCGAGTTCTTCATACCGGAAGCAATTTTAGCCTGATGAGCCAACGTCTTTGTCGGAATACAGCCGATATTGATACACGTCTCTCCATACATTTTATCAGAACGTTCGACAATGGCGACTTTCCACCCACGTTTTGCAAACTCTGCCGCAAGGGTCTTTCCTCCCTTACCGAAACCGATAATAATAACATCAAATGTATTTATATCTTCTAATTGGTTCGAAATTTACTTGTTTAGTTTACAAGAAATGATATTGCAAAGTTCGCCACTTTCGAAGTAATAAACAATAACCATTTCGCCGGATAAATTAGCAATTATTCCCGTATAAAATCAAAGTAATACATCATCAAAACCACCGGAACAGATCAACGATCCGCTCGGCGATTTCTCATCTTAAACCAATTCCACTTACTATAAATACCAATCAACGATTTGGGTGAATATCCAACTTCACCGGCTTAATCATATTCTCCGGTTTCAGAATGGTATCCAAGTCTTTTTTAGAAAGAATATTGTGCTCCAATACAAGTTCATACACTCCTTTCCCTGTCTCTAAAGCTTCTTTTGCTATTTTAGTAGAGTTTTTATAACCGATTACCGGATTCAAAGCTGTCACTACCCCGATACTATTATGAACATCTCTACGGCACTTTTCTTCGTTGGCAGTAATGCCGTCTACACATAAAGTACGCAAAGTATCAAAACCATTCATCAACAGATCAGCGGATTCAAAACAGCATTGCGCCATCACCGGCTCCATTGCATTTAGTTCCATCTGGGCAGCCTCCCCACTCATTGTCACACAAAGGTCGTTACCTATTACTTTATAGGCGACCTGATTCATTACTTCAGGTATTACAGGATTCACTTTTCCTGGCATGATGGAGGATCCCGGCTGCATAGCCGGCAAATTAATTTCGCCCAGCCCACAACGCGGTCCGGACGCTAACAGCCGCAAGTCATTACATATCTTATTCATCTTTACAGCTACCCGCTTCATCGCTGCCGAATAACCCACCATGCAAGAAGTATCCGAAGTCGCTCCAATCAAATCATCCGCCAACTTTATATCCAGCCCTGTAATCTTACACAGAGCCTCAATACACATTTCCGCATATTCCGGCTCGGCTGTGATTCCGGTTCCAATAGCTGTCGCTCCCATATTGACTGTCAGAAAATCCTGTGCGGCAAAATCCAGGTTCTTCACTTCCTGCTCCAGAATATTTGCAAATCCATTAAAAGTTTGTCCAAGCGTCATCGGTACCGCATCTTCCAATTGGGTACGTCCCATTTTGATAATATGTGCAAACTCTTTCCCTTTTTTCCGGAAAGAAGCTATCAATTCTCCAAAATGCTTCACCAATTTGAGATGAGTGTAATACAAACCAATGTGAATAGCGGTAGGATAAGCATCATTAGTAGACTGGGAACGGTTCACATGGTCATTGGGAGAACAATACTGGTATTCTCCGCGCCGGTGTCCCATCAATTCCAATGCACGGTTGGCAATCACCTCATTGACATTCATATTCGTAGTCGTTCCGGCACCACCTTGAATCATATCAACCGGAAATTGTTCATGATGCTTGCCTTCAAGAACTTCCTTACAAGCTTTCAATATGGCGTCTGCCTGTTCTTCTGTTAACAGGTCCAATTTGCGATTGGCAACGACAGCTCCCATCTTCGTAATAGCCAAAGCCTGAATAAACAAAGGGTATTCGTTCAAGTGAAATTTGCTGATGCGAAAATTTTCAATACCACGGAGTGTCTGCACTCCGTACAATGCACTTTCCGGCACCTCACGACTACCTATCAAGTCGCTTTCTGTACGAGTTTTTGTTGATAAATTCTGTTTCATATCGGTTGTTTTATAACAATGACATTTTAGTTAGTTCTTATAATAACCAACCAGCAAGGTTATTGTTTTAATAAATATGCAAAAACCATTCAATAACTTTTTTGTTCTTAATACAGGAAAAAGAAAGTACAAAGAAAGAAATCACTTATCTTTGTCTTTAAACTTAACGCAATAACCTTATGATATTACAATTAGCATTTGTTCTGACTGCCATTATTATTGGTGCACGCTTGGGAGGAATCGGTCTCGGAGTGATGGGAGGAATCGGATTGGCGATACTTACCTTCGTTTTTGGCCTGCAACCTACCGCTCCTCCTATCGACGTAATGTTAATGATTGCAGCCGTTATCTCAGCCGCCGCCTGTATGCAGGCTGCCGGCGGACTCGATTATATGGTGAAGCTGGCAGAACATTTATTACGGAAGAATCCGTCACACGTTACTTTGTTAAGCCCATTAGTGACTTACTTGTTTACTTTTGTGGCCGGAACCGGTCATGTGGCCTATTCCGTATTACCGGTTATTGCGGAAGTTGCCACCGAAACAAAAATCCGTCCGGAACGTCCGCTCGGTATCGCGGTTATCGCTTCCCAACAAGCGATTACCGCAAGCCCGATTTCTGCAGCCACAGTTGCTTTACTCGGACTATTGGCCGGTTTCGACATCACTCTGTTCGATATTCTCAAGATTACGATTCCCGCTACCATTACCGGTGTTTTGGTAGGTGCGTTGTTTTCTATGAGAGTGGGCAAAAACCTGTCAGAAGATCCCGAATACCAGAAACGTCTGAAAGAAGGGCTTTTCAACGACAAGAAAATAAAAATCAAGGATGTCAAGAACAAACGTTCAGCTATGATTTCTGTTATCATCTTCATGTTGGCTACTGCCTTCATCGTACTTTTCGGCTCTTTTGAAGGGATGCGCCCGTCTTTTCTTATCGATGGTGAAATCGTTACTTTAGGAATGTCCTCTATCATCGAAATCGTCATGCTGTCGGCTGCCGCCATCATCCTGTTGCTAACAAAAACAGACGGAATCAAAGCTACACAAGGCTCTGTATTTCCTGCCGGAATGCAAGCGGTAATCGCCATTTTCGGTATTGCCTGGATGGGAGATACGTTCCTTCAAGGTAATATGGCGCAACTGACTTTCTCCATCGAAGGTATCGTACGTCAAATGCCATGGCTTTTCGGAATTGCACTGTTTGTGATGTCTATCCTATTATATAGCCAGGCCGCTACCGTACGTGCACTAGTACCGCTAGGCATTGCACTCGGTATCTCCCCCTATATGCTGATTGCCTTATTCCCTGCAGTGAACGGATATTTCTTTATTCCAAACTACCCTACCGTAGTAGCCGCTATCAATTTTGACCGTACGGGAACAACAAAAATCGGCAGATATGTGCTGAATCATTCATTCATGATGCCCGGACTTGTATCAACGGCTGTTGCTATCGGACTAGGGTTGCTTTTTATACAAATATTCTAACTATATATTATTAACCTAAACTTCATTCAGTTATGAAACAATTCAAAAGATTTGGTCTGATAGCAGTAACACTACTATTAACCGTGACAATGGCGTTTGCCGCAAAACCGAATATTCATATCCTTGCCACAGGAGGAACGATTGCAGGTACAGGAAGTTCTGCCACCGGAACCAGTTACACAGCCGGACAGGTGGCCATCGGTGCGCTGCTTGACGCCGTACCGGAAATCAAAGAGATCGCTAACGTTACAGGTGAGCAGATCGTAAAAATCGGTTCGCAGGACATGAACGATGAAGTATGGCTTACACTTGCCAAGAAAATCAACGAACTGCTGAAACGTCCGGATATCGATGGTATTGTCGTTACTCACGGAACGGACACAATGGAAGAAACCGCTTATTTTCTGAATCTAACCGTTAAAAGTGATAAACCGGTAGTATTGGTAGGCGCCATGCGTCCGTCTACCGCATTAAGTGCCGACGGACCGTTAAACCTTTATAATGCCGTAGTCACTGCCGCTGCCACAGAATCAAAAGACAAAGGAGTACTGATCGCCATGAACGGACTTATCTTGGGAGCGGAAAGCACAGTGAAAATGAACACCGTTGACGTACAGACATTCCAAGCTCCCAATTCCGGTGCACTGGGCTATGTACTAAATGGAAAAGTATTCTATAATCAGATAACACTCAAGAAGCATACCACCCGATCAGTATTTGACGTGACCCGCCTTACTTCACTCCCCAAAGTAGGTATCGTATATAGCTATTCCAATATTGAGGCTGATATGATGACTCCTCTGCTCAACAACGGATATAAAGGAATCATCCATGCCGGAGTAGGTAACGGGAATATCCATAAAAACATCTTCCCATCATTGATAGATGCACGTAAAAAAGGGATTCTTGTTGTTCGTTCCTCCCGTGTTCCAACCGGTCCTACGACTCTTGACGCAGAAGTAGACGACGCTAAATATCAGTTTGTGGCTTCGCAGGAGTTGAATCCGCAAAAGTCGCGTGTATTGCTAATGCTTGCATTAACCAAAACTACGGACTGGAAGCAAATTCAGCAATATTTTAACGAATACTAAACCCTGACTAACTTATGAAAAAATTGATTTTTATACTGCTCCTCACGGGCAGCATACAGGGAATATATGCCCAAAAAGCAGAGAAAAAAGACAAATTCTCTCCTAATACTCCTTTATTTGAGGAACTGACAGACGTGAAAAAGAATACAGATAAGTTCAACCTTTATCTGAATATGCAAGGTAGCTTTGATGCCCATTTCCGGGACGGATTTCAAGAAGGTGACTTCAATATGCACCAACTCCGCATCGAGGCAAAAGGTAATATCAACAACTGGCTCTCCTACCGTTACCGTCAACGCCTTAACCGCTCGAACGATGCAAACGGCATGATTGATAATCTTCCCACCTCTATAGATTATGCAGGTATTGGTATCCAACTAAATGAGCAGTTCAGCCTTTTCGCCGGGAAGCAATGCGCCGCTTACGGTGGTTTTGAATTCGATCTGAATCCGATTGATGTCTACCAATATTGCGACATGATTGATTATATGAGTAACTTCATGACCGGATTGAATGTTGGTTATAATATCACTCCCGACCAGCAACTGAATCTGCAAATCCTAAACAGCCGCAACGATTCTTTCGACAGTACCTACGGGATTACAGAAGACACCGAAGGTAATGTACCCGATCTGAAATCCGGGAAAATGCCGCTGGTATATACATTGAACTGGAATGGCAACTTCAACAACATGTTCAAAACTCGTTGGTCGACCTCTATCATGAATGAAGCCAAAAATCATAATATGTATTATTATGCCATAGGTAATGAACTGAATCTGGGTAAGTGGAACGCCTTTGTAGATTTCATGTATTCGAAAGAAGATATCGACCGCAAGGGAATCATCACGAGTATTGTCGGACATCAAGGCGGACATAACGTCTTCGACACCGGTTATCTTTCCGTTGTAGCCAAATGCAACTACCGTTTTCTGCCAAAATGGAACGCTTTTGTGAAAGGGATGTATGAGACCGCATCTGTCACTAAAGCCTCCGAAGGAGTGGAAAAAGGGAATTACCGCACCTCGTGGGGATATCTTGCCGGTATCGAATTCTATCCGATGGAAACCAATCTGCACTTCTTCGTAACATACGTAGGACGTTGCTATGACTTTGCTTCCCGGGCCAAAGCATTGGGACAAACGGACTACACTACGAACCGGGTATCCGTAGGTTTCATTTGGCAAATGCCCGTATTCTAAGCACTGTAAGATACAAAAAAATACCCGATAGCTTTTGTATAGTTATCGGGCATTTTATATGTTCAGTTCTCAGTTAAAATTAATACTCTTCCTCGTTAAAGAAAAAATCCTCCTTACTAGGATAATCCGGCCAAATATCTTCGATACTTTCATAGATTTCGCCCTCATCTTCCATCTCTTGGAGATTCTCAATAACTTCAAGAGGAGCACCCGAACGCATGGCATAATCAATCAATTCATCCTTGGTTGCCGGCCAGGGAGCATCTTCAAGTTTTGATGCTAGTTCCAATGTCCAATACATAATTTTGAGTATTTAAAGTGAATACTAAATTTGTCTTGCTTTCTATTTTTCGGCAAAAGTATAATAAAATCTATCATTTCCAACTATTATCCCAAAATATTTCGTTATTTTGTTCATCAAAATTAATTTTCCGGGATAATACAAACAAATAGTCTGACAATCTGTTGACAAAAGCAAATACTTCGGGCGAAATTGTACAAGTTTCGGATAAAGCCAAAATACGTCTTTCGGCCCGTCGGCAGACTGTCCGGCAGATGTGACAAACAGATGCGCCCCGACTTCCACCCGGAATAATAAAGGCACAAAGCTCCGGCAATTGTTCGTCCAACTTATCTATTTCATGTTCAAGACTTTCTACATCTCCGGAAGTTATAATACTCGCAGGTTTCAACTGCATTGTCTCCTGATCGGTAGCGAGATGGGAGCCGATAGCAAACAACTTATGCTGAACTCCTAAAATAAAGTGACGGTCCGCCTCATCCAACAGATAGGTGTACAGCCAGCCCAAATTCGAATTCAGTTCGTCCACTGTCCCATAGGCTTCCAGGCGGATATGCGTTTTCGGCACACGACTGCCGCCAACTAGGCTGGTAGTCCCCTTATCACCGGTTTTTGTATATACAAGGCTCTTTTTCATAATTTTCTTTTTTAATCATCTATATAAGGTAACGTACAAAGGTTCTCAGAAGTTGACGATATAATGCTGTTTTATCTTTGTTTTATCAAAAAAGAGTAAACCCAAGTCATACAAATCAAAAGTAACCCCAACCCGCTCGTCCTCCTTCAATTGATTCCAAAGCGTTTTCATCTTCTTTGAATAGCAAATTCCCTGCACCACAAACACACTTTTCAAAGTAACCCGCTGCGCACAAATATGAAAAACTTCTTCCATCAGTTCAGGATTCTGATAATTATTCATATATAAAAAATCGACCGGAGTATCTGCATCCAGAAACAGTTCCGAGAGGTCGGAAGCAAATAGATAAGAAGCGGAAGGCTTAGCCGACTGCAAATAAAGTGAAGCCGTCGAAGGCTGTCCCACTTCTATAACAGTGGCAGGTTGTACTTTATTCACCAACCGGAACAAAAAGCGGTTTATTTTTCCTCTACTCTTACTCCACCCACATTCTCTCACTTTCTTTCTCTGCTCTTCTTGCAAAGCATGATATGCATAATAGGGTGTATACTCATAAATCACATCCGTTATCAGACTGAAAGCAAAAGGGGAATGCACACCATATCCGCAACGATAGCGAAAACGGGAAAGCCAAATAAAAGGTCTTTTTATAGAAAGTAGAAGATTCATAAAACAAACGTTCGTTTTTTATTCTCGGATACAAAGATATGTTTTTTATCGCAAAGACAGAATAGTGGCGCAAGAAGAATTCAACAACTGAATACACCCCGATTGTCTAAAATTTATCTACTTTTGTAACGTCTAAAAATATTCGAAGAATATGGAAAACAAGAATATGCTACAAAAGTTGTTTGGATTCAATTCACATTCCATGCAGGTAAGAACTGAGATTCTTGCAGGTATTACTACATTTCTGACTATGTCATACATTCTTGCCGTGAATCCTAGCATACTGGGTGTCACAGGCATGGATAAGGGGGCGGTATTCACCGCTACCGCCACAGCTTCCTTAATAGCCACTCTTATTATGGCGGTATGGGCCAAACTTCCGTTCGCGCTTGCTCCCGGCATGGGACTAAATGCTTTTTTCGCTTTCACAGTCTGTCTGGGTATGGGTAATACTTGGGAATTTGCATTAACAGCAGTGCTTATCGAAGGCATCCTGTTTATCCTACTGACCCTTTCCAACTTACGTGTTACTTATAAAAAAAGTAAAAGGGTCTATGCTATGGGGAATCCTTTTGACAATGTTGATCGGCATTCCGATGGGAATTACCGAATTTAACGGAATCGTCAGTATACCTCCCTCATTGGAACCGGTATTTTTCAAGTTCGACTTCTCAAAAGTGCTCACCACTCAAATGGCTTTTACTGTGTTTACATTGTTATTTATTGATATGTTCGATACCATCGGCACGTTGGTCGGCGTATCCAACAAAGCCGGAATGTTGGTTAATGGGAAAGTGCCCCGTGCCAAACAGGCATTTATGGCCGATGCTATCGGGACTACCGTAGGGGCAATGTTAGGAACCAATACGGTAAGCACATTTGTAGAGAGCGCATCAGGCATCGCTCAAGGAGGCCGTTCCGGAATCACTTCTTTTGTAACTGCTATCTGCTTCGGAATAGCCTTGCTTTTCGCACCGCTTTTCCTCTCCATCCCAAGTGCGGCAACCTGCCCTATCCTGGTGTTGGTCGGTTTATTCATGATGTCACCTATCAAAGACATTGATCTGGATGATTTCACGGAATCAGTTCCGGCATTCATCTGTATCATTATGATTCCAATGGCTTATAGCATTTCAGACGGTATTGTTCTCGGGCTTATCAGTTATGTACTGACCAATCTGCTATCGGGTAAGTTCAAGAAGATATCACTCACCATGTATATTCTCGCAGCCCTCTTTACTCTCAAATATCTGGTATAAGCGAAAAAGATAAAAAACAAATATAGAAAAAGAGGGTATGTCAATGGCTCATTCGATTCCGAATTTTGACATACCCTCTTTACACTCATCTATTTCAAGCAATTACTGAAGTCTGAACATTACAGGCACAGTATATTTTACTCGAACTTTCTTACCGTTCTGCACTCCGGGTTTCCACTTCGGCATAGAACTGATCACACGGACAGCTTCTTTATCCAAATACGGATCAACCCCTCGTACCACTTCAGGATTCGTTATCGTCCCGTCCTTATCTACAACAAACTGAACAATAACCTTTCCTTGTGAGCCGGTTTCCTGTGAAATCATCGGATACTTGATATTACCGCTTAAATATTTCATTAAAGCAGCCGTACCACCCGGAAACTCCGGCATAATCTCAACGCTGACATGAATAACGTCTTCAACTACCGTTTCGGTTTCCACCACAGGCGGTATCCATACAATTTCATGAACTGCATTCATATCCTCTGATACTGTAGAAACCTCATCCGTCACCTCTATATCGTTCTTTACTATTTCTAATATGTCTACGACCTTATTTTCGGGAGGTGGAGGCGGTTCCAGTTTCTCCTCAGGGAATGTAATTGGAACTAGCTCTGTCACAAAGATGGATTCATCATCTGATGATAGTGCCGCAACCCTGACATCATGTTGTGTCCATTCGAACGAAACGAACATGAAAGCGAGCGCAACAACCAAACCCATCAACAACCAAGAACCCCGTTGATTCTCAATTGCAGCCTTTTTTGATTTCTTGGCTTCCATAAAAAATGTGTTTAAGTAATTAATAATAGAAAATATATAGTATATATACTACTTTTCATTTTTCCTCTTAAGCATTACTTAAAGTGCTCTCTAGCTGCAATAAATATAGTATTTTTATTGACAGGGTGTTACGCTTCTGCTTGTTTATTCTATTCTTTTGCCTTCTTTTGGATAAAATTTATGAATTCAACTTACAGCTTTTACCTCAAAAACAGAATAAACAGGAAATTTCAGTTAGTCTTGCGAATTGCCCATCGCCTTTTAACAAACAGCATTTGCATATCTATTTTTCAGAATGCAATAGTTCTTCAGAATACAACTTTATCTATTCTTCTTACCTATATTAGTTTCTTTAAAACCTAATTAGCAGTACGCAGTGATTTAATACTCGTCATACATAACTTTATTCGTCTGACAGTTGTTGAACTTTCGTCTGACAACTGTCAGACGAATAAAATCATGCATCATTAGTCATAAATCCATTAAGTATTAAGAATAAATTTGCACAAGCTCAAAATTAATTCATAACCTAGTACGGAAATAAACAGACTGAAAACAACCGAAGTTTCAGATTAATCCAATTTAAGGGTCAATGTAAAAACCTGAGGGGTAAATTTATAAATTGTTATCTTTGTCTCCAAATTCATAGCTTATGGAGTTAAACGGTTATCGCCTTCTTCTTCCTGAAGGCACTTTAGACTACTTTGATCTTGTTGATGTGAAGGAAAGTGTAAATGAAGTTGTGTTCTACCTTGAGGAGAAAAATATCGTTCCTGAGAAGTATACAGATCAGGATACT
>NZ_GG688327.1:132479-151840 GCF_000156195.1 Bacteroides finegoldii DSM 17565
TAGGAAATTCTTTTCAAGGAATATCCCGATATAAAGAAAGGATATTATCTGTCTATGCGGTTAGGCTTAATCTATCATCAGTGTAAGTTTAAGGATATTGCTTTGACAAGGCTGGCAAGGTGGTATGATGAAGTAGATAAATCGGGGTTCCTCACCTTTGGAAGGGTCGCACGTTCTATACAAACACATTATCTGGATATAATCAATTTCTTTGAAAGGAGGGCAACCAATGCCGCAGCAGAGTCATTCAATGCTAAAATCAAAGCATTTAGAGCACAGTTCAGAGGAGTAAGAGATAGAGCTTTTTTCTTATATAGACTTGCTAAATTATATGCTTAAATATAGAATCCCTCAGATTGTTACGTTGACCCCTAAATTTCTACTGAGCCTGATTTCAGTCTCTAAATACCTACTACCATCAATAAAAAAGCCCTCATAAGTATTTAACTTATAAGGACTTATCTTGGGTGGCAGATGGGACTCGAACCCACGACATTCAGAACCACAATCTGACGCTCTAACCAACTGAACTACAGCCACCATATCTGCGTTTCTCTAACGCGGTGCAAAGATAGATATTATCTTTTAATCTCCAAAAGATTCTACTACTTTTTTTTGTAAAAAGTATATTCTTTTATTCCTCGATTGTACTTGCTGAAGAGGGATCGCGTATCATTTACGAAGATCTTCAGAGAGTTACGGGCATTTACCGGAATGGAGTCTGTCGGTAAGTTGACAGGGAGTAATTGGTGATTTTTCTTTCCTGATTGTGTAGGTCGGGCAGTCCATACTAAACTATACTCACATTTGTTGAGACGGGTTATGCTGTCTTTTACCAACTCCATCTTTACCATAAGTCCTCCATCTGTGTGACGTGCAGACATATTGGAAATATAATTTCCCAATGAATAAACTACAAGATTTTTATCATTTGTCACACTGTCTTCACGAACTTCAATTGGCTGAACAACGTGAGGGTGGGAACCGATCACATGGTTTACTCCTTTTCGAATCAACCAGTCTGCAAGGAATTTCTGTTCCTTATCCGGTAACGACTGGTATTCGATTCCCCAGTGCATACAGGCGATAATAACATCGGGTTTCATTACTTTACTTGTTTCTATATCTTTGGCAATGATTGCGGTATCAATATAATTGATGATGTTAGGAGGAGTAACGTATATGCCGTTCGTACCATACGTATAGTTGAGTAGAGCAATGCGGAATCCGTTTTTTTCAAGAATGAGTGGATATTTCTTTTCACGTTCTTCGGGATTTATATATGTTCCGGCGTGAGGAATGGACAAGGAGTCGATTAAGCGGATCGTACGTTCCAATCCCGGTTTGCCACGGTCAAGACTATGATTGTTGGCTGTGACAAGGACATTAAATCCGGCATTGTGTATGGCGGTGAGAAACTCATCCGGTGCACTGAAAGCAGGATAACCTTTGTATGGTTTTCCTCCTAAGGTCACCTCAAGATTAGCTATGGCGAGGTCTGCTTTCCCTATTTCCTCTTTGACATACTCGAAGCAGGTAGTATAGTCATATCCTTTAGCGGTTCGTGCTGCATTAATCTGCCCCTGGTGTTGCATAAGGTCTCCCACAAAGAGAATACGGAGAGTATCGGCAGGTATGCAACTTTTGCTAGCCGAGAGTGTGTCAAGCGAGTTGTTATTAATAGAATCTCTCCTTGTCTGCGACCGTGAAGTGCAAGACAAGGAGAGAAATATGATTACCAAGAACAATGTGTATCTCATTGATAGATGGCTTTCTTACCGGCTAAAAGTGTATTTTTCATTAACGATACAATCGTCATCGGTCCGACACCACCTGGTACCGGAGTGATGTAGGAGCATTTGGGTGCCACTTCGTCGAACTTAACATCACCTGTCAGTTTGAATCCGGATTTTTTAGTGGAATCCGGTACGCGGGTGGTACCTACGTCGATTACTACCGCGCCTTCTTTCACCATTCCGGCTTTTACGAAATTAGGTTGTCCCAAAGCAGCGATAATGATATCGGCTTCTTGGCATTCTTTTACCAGATCTTTGCTGCGGCTGTGGCATACGGTAACAGTCGCATCTCCCGGATATGCTTTCTGCATCATTAATGCAGCCATTGGTTTGCCTACGATATTACTACGTCCGAGAACTACGCACTTTTTACCCGAAGTTTCTATCTGATAGCGTTTCAGTAATTCAAGAATACCATTAGGAGTAGCAGATACATAGCAAGGAAGTCCGATAGACATACGACCTACATTGATCGGATGAAAACCGTCCACGTCCTTACGGTAGTCGATTGTTTCGATTACCTTCTGTTCGGAGATATGTTTCGGCAACGGAAGCTGAACGATAAAACCGTCTACATCATTGTCTTCATTCAGCTCACGCACTTTGGCCAGCAGTTCTTCTTCAGTCACATCACTCTCATAACGAATAAGAGAAGATTTGAATCCACAAATTTCGCAGGCTTTTACTTTGGCGGCTACGTATGTTTCACTGCCACCGTCGTGCCCTACGAGGATAGCTGCCAAGTGCGGGCGTTTACCACCGCGTGCAACAATTTCAGCTACCTCAGCGGCAATTTCTTGTTTCACTTGTTCGGAAATTGCTTTCCCATCTATCAGTGTCATATTTTCAAGGTATTTATTGGTGGATTATCTTTTCATCTTCGGCATCATTTTGCCCATTTTGCTGCTGGTAACCATCTTCATCATCTTGCGAGTCTGGTCAAACTGTTTCAGCAGGCGATTGACTTCCTGAATGGTCGTTCCGCTACCTTTGGCGATACGTGTACGACGTGAACCGTTCAATATTTCCGGGTTGGAACGCTCTGCCGGAGTCATGGAGTAAATGATAGCTTCGATACTTTTGAACGCATTATCGTCAATATCGATATCTTTGATTGCTTTTCCTACTCCTGGAATCATGGAGGCAAGATCTTTCAAGTTACCCATTTTCTTGATTTGGGCAATCTGGCTGAGGAAGTCATTGAAGTCAAATTGATTCTTTGCAATCTTCTTCTGCAAGCGTTTAGCTTCTTCTTCGTCATATTGTTCTTGCGCACGTTCTACCAGTGATACGATATCACCCATACCGAGAATACGGTCGGCCATACGGGCTGGGTGGAACTGATCTATTGCGTCCAACTTTTCGCCTGTACCGACGAATTTGATAGGTTTATTGACTACCGAACGGATGGAAAGAGCTGCACCGCCACGTGTGTCACCATCGAGTTTGGTCAGTACTACACCGTTAAAGTCCAGACGATCGTTAAATTCTTTGGCTGTATTTACTGCATCCTGACCGGTCATGGAGTCTACCACGAACAAAATTTCGTTCGGGTTGATTGCTTCTTTGATGGCTGCAATCTCGTTCATCATTTGTTCGTCTACTGCCAGACGTCCGGCGGTATCGACAATGACGAGATCGTATCCTTTAGCTTTAGCTTCCTGAATAGCGTGCTGTGCGATTTCTACCGGATTTTTGCTGTCCAGTTCGCAGTACATCGGTACTTCTATTTGTTCTGCCAATACGCGTAACTGTTCGATAGCTGCCGGACGATATACGTCACAAGCTACCAGCAACGGTTTGCGATTCTTTTTACTTTTCAGCATTCGTGCCAATTTGCCGGAAAAAGTAGTCTTACCCGAACCTTGCAGACCTGACATCAGGATTACTGCCGGGCGAGAATCGATATTAATCTCGGCTGTCTCTCCTCCCATTAACTGAGTAAGTTCGTCGTGCACAATCTTCACCATCAACTGGCTCGGTTTCACTGCCGTAAGCACGTTCTGACCAAGCGCTTTCTCTTTCACCGTATCAGTGAAATTCTTAGCCACTTTGTAGTTTACGTCGGCATCAAGAAGAGCCTTGCGTACGTCTTTCAGCGTCTCCGCTACGTTGATTTCGGTGATTTTGCCTTCACCTTTCAGAATCTTGAATGACCGTTCTAGTCTTTCACTTAAATTATCGAACATAGTTGTTTAATTACTAATTAATATTTGAGCCTGCAAATGTACAAAAATCTCTCGTATTTATATCTTTTTATTCTGCCATTTTGCTTTTTTGAGGTAAATATAACTTGTTATCAGCAGTAAGGTATAGTACAGTATCTCAATTGTAAAGCAGATTTCAATCGGTGCTTTCAGCCACATTCCAATGAAGATGATATATGAGCCGTAGATGATTATTGTGATCGTTTCGAGCAACAAAGCCGCTTGTGTGTTTCCTGTTCCTGAGATACCATTGAACACGACATTGGCTACCGATGCAATCAGCATGGCGCAACAGATGACATATACTGAAGGTACGGATTCTGTAATGAGTGCGTTTTCACTGGTGTAAATGGAAAGCAGGAACTGTGGGAACAATGCTGATAGTGCAACCAGCCCTAGCATAATGAAAAATGAGAACCGGGCGATTTTGTTGATGAGCGGCATTACGTATCGGATACCTCCTGCACCGATAGCATTGCTCACAAGGCTATTGGTCGTGGTTGCCAGCGCATTGACTGGGATTAGCAATACTACATAAATACTCCGGACGATGTTGGCGATAGCCAGTTCCCGCTGTCCCAATCGTTCAACGGCTACGAAAAATACGAACCAAGTGGCCATCGACAGGAAGTATTGTAGCATTGTGAAACAGGAAATACTCAGAATCCGTATCAATAACGCCGGATCGAATGTGCGTAATCGATTCAGACCGTATTTTTTCAAGTCGACTGTGATATATGTGTAGATGAGGAAGAAGAGAATAGAGGAGGCTTCTGCCAGTACGGATGCAATAGCAGCTCCTTTAATTCCCATTTCGGGCATACCAAACTTTCCGAAGATCAGCATATAATCTAATATCACATTGGTCAGTGCCATGACAACAGCATTGATTGTTAATACTTTGGTGCGCGTGATACCGATATATAACGCCCGGAACATAACGTTGACGAATGAGAAGAAGAAACCATAGATACGCCAGTCCAGAAATTCCATTGTCCCTTCGTAAATGGACTCGGAAGAAATGAGCAAGTGCATGATGTCTCCTCCGAATGCTTTGGTGAAGCCGAACAGCAACAATGCCATAGCAAACAAGAATATGACTCCCTGAATCATAACCGGACCTACATCTGTATAACGTCCCTCGCCATTACGCCGGGCAATAACTATTTGTGAACCGGTACTGAATCCGAATGCAATGGTGAATACACATATATAGAACAATCCTCCCATTGCGGAAGCTCCGAGTGCTACTTCACTTACGTGTCCGAGGAATGCCGTATCAGTGACATTGATAACATTTTGTGCCAGCAAGCTTAGCAGTATCGGGTAACTGACACTCCAAATTTGTTTGTTGGTATACATAATTAAGCGTTTAAGTTTACATTTTGCAAAGATAACGCTTTATTCCGATTCGGAACCAATAGGGTAGATGAAAACTATTTCCGGATTTTCAGGAGTTTTCTGATTTATGAAGTAGTTTCCACCGAAATGCTGTAATAATAACAGGTTGATATCATGCCGTATGATGGTCTCTTGCGATACAAACGAAGGGTCTGCCAAAGGTGAATTGTTGATTTGGAAATGTAATACGTCTCCTTCCCGACTTAATATGAAGCGGATATTCCTTTCTTGTCGATGCTCTTGCGGATAAACCAATGCACTGAGTAAAGCCAGTGTCAGTCGTCTTGTATCGGTATGGATGATTATTGGACTATCTATCTCGGTAGAGAAATCGACATTAATACCTGTTTGCTCATTTTGTACACGTGCCATATAACACACCTCTTTACATAGTTCGATGACATCATAATCTTGTACTTGAAATTTCATCATTTGAGCTTCCAGTCGGGATAAATCGAGAACGTCATTGACGAGTTTCATTAATTTCTCCGAACTTTGATGTATGATATTAGTGTATTCCTGTCTTGTCTCCTTGTCTATATTCGGTTCGCAGGCAATGAGTTGTGAAAAACCGACCACATTGTTGAGCGGAGTACGGATATTATAACTCATTTTTGACAAAAAGCGATTTTTCATTTCGTTGGTTTGTCGTACAGCTTCCATAGCTTTCCGGATTTCGTATTCCGAATGTTTTAAAGCTTTGCGTATCATGAAGAGCCTTGCCATGAAAATAAACAGCAAAATCAGAATAACGAATATAAAAACTAGATATAGGAGCTGAGTCCTGTTATTTCGTTTCTCCTGTTCTAATTCATTCTTTTCTATATTGTATCTCTTTTTTATCTGTTTCATCTGGGTGTTTGAAAGTACTGTTGTGACAGAATCTTTTAGGGACAACGCCTGTTCGTAGAATAGGATAGCTTTCTCATTTTGCCCTACCTGTTTCCATATTCTTGCTTTTTCAAGTAACTGTTCGGCATAGTCGTTGGGAAAATTCTTTTTCAGCATTGTCAATGTTGTATCGATATAATTCAAGGCTTGCTGATACTTTCCTATAGCTCGGTTGTATTGAGCGAGTGTATCGAAATAGAGTATTCTGTATGTGAAATATGTATTCTTATTTAAGTATTCCTTAGATTTTATCAGATGGGGATATGTTTGTTCGGGAGCGTTGATATTCAGATAATAATAACTGTAAAAAAGTTCATTGAAAAGGTATGCATCGGTAAATCCCTCTTTCAAAGAAGGGTTCTCGGCAATATGTTTGTGAAGTATATTTTCTTGTTCTTGTATATATTTGAGTAGTCTTTGATTATCTTTCTTTTCTTTAGTGACTGATATTAACTGTGACAGTACTGAAATTCGGTCTACGGGATGGTCTTTTGCAGTAAGCATTCGGTAAGCCTCCTCCAAAGCCTTAATAACAATACACGAGATCGTGAGCCAACTCCAATAGAGAATTATTTTTTGCCTGTTTAGGTTGTCCAGTTCATTTTTATCAATTTGGTAAAGAGCATGAAGCGTATTGATTTGCCGGATATAATTCGTTGCATCCAACGAGTCTTTGAGTGTGTTAAGGGATTCGTAGGCTTGGCATGCCTCTTCATTCTTTCCCATCAATGCCAGTAACTGAGCTCGTTCTTGTAGTATGAGAAGAGATTTGTATGAACCGGCTGTTTGAGTGTGTGATAAAATAGTATCGAATATATTTAATGCTTTAGTGTATTCTTTTGATTCGGTATAGTAACAAGCATACAGATATTCGATCATCAAAAAGAAATAGGAATGTTGGCATTGTCGGTTTATAGACTCGGCTTGTTGCAAATAATTAAGGGCTTCAGGTAGGTGATGCGTCTGAATATTATAGAATGCCTGACAATAATTAAGATAAAAAAACATCTCCTAGATTCTTGTCTTTGTTTGAAAGAGATTCCAATTGCCGGATATCTGCTTCTATATTTGCCATTTGCCAGAATTTAAGCTTTGTCAGAATAATACAAGTTAAAATCGTCTTGGCATATTGGTCTGCATCAGGTACTTTGGAGATGATCTCTAATGCTTCTTTATAAGATTCTATTGCCGCTAAAGGCGTTGATGAATTTAAGTAAGTATTTCCGATTGCTTGCAGCGAAAGTGCTGTTCCTAGCGGGTAACTCATCTCTTTCGCTTTTTGATACATCGAGTTCGCTTTGTCTATGGCCAAACTGAAATGACCTTCTGTAATTAATGCCCGGACAGTCAGTAGCTTTAGTTGGAATAAAAGTGAATAATGTTGTTGTTCTTCTAATTCGGGTTCCAGTAATTTCTCCCATACAGTGATACTGTCGGTAGAAATCTCGGTACTGAATGGTGTATTGTATTTGATTAACGGTTTTAGCAGAGACAGGCGTGCCTGGTTGGTGTGCGCCGCATATAGAGTAACAGATATAAGCATGGCTACAGCTACTGCTATAATATGATGTTTGTGCTTATTCACTTAATAATTAGCTGCTTGCCCGTTAGTTCATCTGCAAAAGAAGTAAAAAGAGCGAAGATTACAAAACAATCCTCGCTCTTTTTATTATTTTATTTTATTTTTGAGAATTTCGCGTGCTCCGAGACCTTCGTGATTGGGATAACCTGGAGCATGTTTTCTGCAACGTGGGTCAGCGTCCACTTTCAGAGTACGGTAATCATCTTTGCTATGTTTGATATAGTCATTGAGCATTGCACGGTGTTCTGTAAGAATTTTGACATATTTAGGATCTTTAGCGAGATTTTGACGTTCTCCCGGATCTTTCTTCATGTCGTAAAGTTCTTCTCCGTTACCTTCCAAATAGTGGGTGTATTTGTATCTTGGTCCACGTACCATGCGTCCGGGAGTAGTGATATATTCATATTCGCTGTGCCATTCGGATACTACATACGGATGAGTTTTCATCTGCTTTTTTCCCTTTAATGTCGGGGCAAGGCTGATTCCAGCTTTTTCGGCTGGGACGGGAATTCCTGCTAAATCACAAAGGGTAGGCAAGAGGTCGAGTGTCGGTTGTGTGAGAAGATGGTCTACGGGCTTCTTCTGGTGTTTGATACCGGGTCCTGCAAAGATAAACGGAACATTTGTCATTTCATCGTAGAAACTGATGTGTTTAGTTACCATACGGTGGGAGGCCATTCCGTCACCGTGATCGGCTAAGATGACTATAATAGTATTCTTACCGGCAGGTGTGGAATAGAGTGCTTTTAAAACGCTGTCTACTTGCTTGGATACCATTTTTGTATAATGTTGGAAAGCGGCAATGTAATGACGGTAGTTTTCTTCACTCCAATGTGAGGCTTGTGTCATTCGTCGATGGCTGCAACAAATATATTGTACTGGAGTAGGTATGTTGTTCCAATCTTCTACGTCGAAATTGGCAGGTAGTTCGGGGAGAGTACCACTAATAGGACGATCGGTGTGTACTCCTTCGTTTGCTCCTACAAATCCGCATATGTTGTGTGGATTTTGGAAATCGGCAATGCAAATAAAGGGCTTTTGGGGAGGATTACTTAAATAGGCTACTGCATCTTCACAAGTTCCTACATCCAGGAAGCTATCGTTGTTGACTGGAAATTCCGGATCGGTAAATGGCTTGGCTACCGGTTCTTTATGTTTAAAACCTCTTAGTGAACCCATGTCGTGAGTCTTTCCAAAGTGTACTGCATCATAACCGTTTTCGGAGAAAAGGCTTCCTAATGTCGGTATGTTTTCTGGTATGCGTGTGTTGATAGGTTCACTGGAATTGGAGCGTACATTTGTTTCGTGAGGCATCATACCACTCCATAACGCTGCACGTGAAGGTTGGCTGAGGGGACAGCCCACATAGGCATTGGAGAAGATCACTCCTCTGGAAGCAACTTCGTCCATAGGGAGGGTGCAACCTTGTGTTTGTCCGTAAGCTCCTACGACACGTTGTGTTAAATGGTCGCATTGGATAATCAGGAAATTGGGCTTTTCTTGCGCCTGAGTTGTTACGCTACATAAGGCTAATCCCATGAATGGATAAATCGTTTTCATTTCTGGTTAGAATTAAGTAATAATTGATTTGGAAGCAAAAGTAGCAAAAAAGAGAATGCAGAAAAGACTAGGGGAGTTGTTTTGGACGTCAGTGATAGTAATTTGTACAAAAATGGAATAGTGCCGAGGAGGAGAGAAGTAGAATAGGCTGTAATTAAAATGCAGATTAACACAAGACTGGAACAGATAATAAGAATTAATCTGCGGCAATCTGTGTTAATCTGCATTCTTAAGAATTATATTTGTTGATTTCCTTTTTAGCTGTTCATACTCATAAGGAATTCATCGTTATCTCTGGTTTTTTCCAAACGGTCTTTTACAAAATCCATAGCTTCAATCGGATTCATATCTGCAAGGTATTTACGTAATATCCACATACGGTCAAGAGTTGTTTTGTCAAGTAACAAGTCGTCGCGACGAGTGCTGGATGCAGTGATGTTGACAGCTGGGAAGATACGTTTGTTAGACAGGTTGCGGTCAAGCTGCAATTCCATGTTACCTGTACCTTTAAATTCTTCGAAGATAACTTCATCCATCTTAGAACCGGTGTCAATCAGGGCGGTAGCAATGATAGTCAGTGAACCACCGTTTTCGATGTTACGTGCAGCTCCGAAGAAACGTTTCGGTTTGTGAAGTGCATTTGCATCAACACCACCGGAAAGTACTTTACCTGATGCAGGAGAGACAGTATTGTATGCACGTGCCAGGCGGGTGATAGAGTCTAAGAAGATTACTACGTCATGACCGCATTCTACCAAACGTTTTGCTTTTTCCAATACGATACCCGCGATTTTCACGTGACGTTCTGCCGGCTCGTCGAAAGTGGAAGCGATAACTTCCGCGTTTACGCTGCGTGCCATGTCGGTCACCTCCTCTGGACGTTCGTCAATAAGCAACATAATCATGTATACTTCGGGATGATTGGCTGCGATTGCGTTGGCGATGTCTTTCATTAAGATAGTCTTACCTGTCTTAGGCTGAGCAACGATCAGTGCACGTTGACCTTTACCGATCGGAGCGAAAAGATCTACTACACGGGCAGACATAGAATCAGAATAACCGCCTTTGCAGAGTTTGAACTTTTCATCCGGAAAGAGAGGGGTTAAGTGTTCAAAAGGAACACGGTCGCGAACGAAAGCAGCGTCACGTCCGTTGATTTTCGAGACTTTTACTAGCGGAAAATATTTTTCTCCTTCCTTAGGCGGACGAATCACTCCTTCTACTACGTCGCCTGTTTTCAAGCCAAACAATTTGATTTGAGATTGCGATACATAGATGTCATCCGGAGAGGAAAGATAATTGTAATCGGACGAACGGAGGAAACCGTATCCGTCCTGCATAATTTCCAAAACTCCTACTCCGTTTAGGATGTCATCAAATTCGTAAGGTTTCTCACGCTCAATCACTTTACGCTCTTGCGGTTGCTGTGCCGGAAGGTTTTCGCTCGCATTGTTTTGCTGCGTAGCGCGTGGCATTGGCAAGCGTTGTTGGTGCTGATTCTGATTTTGGCCTTGATTTTGGTTGTTGTTACGCTGGAAATTATTATTAGCGTTATTGTTTGCATTATTGTTGTCGCGTGGACGGACAATGCGTGGACGTTGTTGTTGAGATTGAGACTGTTGCTGCTGAGGTGGGGCTACTTGTTCGGGAGCTGATTGCACAGGCTCTGTCTTTGTTGCTTCAAATTTACCGAAGAGTTCTGTCGGAAGTTCAATCTTTTCAGACGGCAGATCTTCAATTGGAATGAAATCATCATCGTCAGCACCGGTCAGGATATTACTTTCTTCGTCAATAACCGGTTCAGCTTTCTTTTGCGGTTTGGCAACCACCTTTTTTTCTACAGTTTTTTCTGCAGCGGGTTTATCTTTTTCCACAGTGGGTTTGCTAGGCTTTTCTTTCTTCTCGGCAGATGGTTGCTGTGCCGGAGCTGTTTTTTCCGTTGTTTCGGGTGTTTTCTCCGCAACTACAGGCTTCGCTTCGACACTATTGGAAGCTACTTGCTTCGTTTCTTCAACTTCTTTTTTATCAGTTGTATCTGAATTTTTGCGCGGACGGCCTACTTTACGTTTAGGAGTAACAGCGTTTTCTGCTTTGGTTTCAACGGCGGGAGTTTCTTTTTCTTTGTTTGTTGTTTCTTCTTTGGGAGTTTGCTGTGCTTTTGCAGTAGCAGCTTCTTTTGTTTTTGTAACTTCTCCGGTCTTTGTTGCGGAAACCACTTTGTCCTCTTTTTTGGCCGGAGTTACACGTGAGCGCTTTTTCTTTTCTTCTTTGCGTTCTTCCTTGAGTTTGTCTGCGGCTACTTTCTTGGTGGCTCCTACAATAGCTTGTTCATCGAGTATTTTGTAAACAAGGTCTTCTTTCTTGTATGAGTCTGTTTTTTTTATGCCTAGTTCTTTGGCAATAATTTGAAGTTCCGACAGATCTTTGTCGTTTAATTGGATAATGTTATACATATAGTATGGTAAGTTATTAATATTTCTTTTTTGCTGAATTATGGACAGTATTGCTATAGCTCATGGCCATAGATATGTGAGCATATATGTTTGTTCTTTATTATGAATTAGGGATGTATATGTTGAATCGTAGAATGTTTCAACGGGGCAAAGATAATAATTTTTTTTGGATTCATATACAATCAACCGTTTTTTTCCACGTAAAAGTGTATCTTTGCTAGATAAAAGAAAATAGTATGACAGTAAATGAAGCTTATTTAATTTATTTTTCGCCCACCCATACTTCTAAACAAATAGCGGAAGCGATTGTTCAAGGGGCAGGTATAAAAAATATTTTTCCTATAAATGTAACTCAGCAAGCAGCGGAGGAAGTTGTGATTCCTACATCTGCATTAGCCATTGTGGTAGTTCCTGTATATGGAGGGCATGTCGCTCCTTTGGCGATGGAACGTTTACGGAACATTCGTGGTTTGGATGCTCCTACGGTGTTGGTGGCGGTCTATGGAAATCGGGCTTATGAAAAGGCTTTGATGGAGTTGGACGCTTTTGCCACACCTCATGGAATGAAGGTGATTGCCGGGGCTACTTTTATAGGGGAGCATTCGTATAGTACTGACAAGCATCCGATCTCAGCCGGACGTCCTGATAATTTTGATTTGGCTTTTGCTGCGGATTTTGGAAAAAAAAATAATGGAAAAGGTGCAGGCTGCCGAGAATATGGATAAACTTTATCCGGTAGATGTGCGCGCCATCACACGTCCGAGTCAGCCTTTTTTCCCTTTGTTCCGTTTTTTGAGAAAAGTTATTAAGTTGCGCAAAAGCGGTATGCCTCTTCCCCGTACTCCGTGGGTAGAAAATGAGAGTATGTGTACTCATTGTGGATTGTGCGTGACGCGTTGTCCGGTAGGAGCTATAACGAAAGGAGATGAATTGCATACGGATGAGACTAAATGTATCAAATGTTGTGCCTGTGTGAAAGCCTGTACTAAGAAAGCGCGAATCTATGATACTCCTTTTGCAGCTTTGCTGTCTGACTGTTTCAAAAAACAGAAACTTCCTCAGACCATTCTATAGATAATCACCCGTTTAGTTGTTTCGTCAATACGAAAGCGGTTATCTGTTCGTTCACCTATCAACCATGCGATGCGTTCTCCGCAGCAGAGTACCCATTGACGTTCCTTTTGGCTGATAGAGAACTTGCGGTCGGTCAGATAATCGCTTATTTTTTTCTTTCCTTTCATTCCGAAGGGCACAAAGGTGTCACCGGTCTGCCATTTCCGGCAACAGATTTCTTCATTCAGTTTGTCTGCATCGAAACAGGCTGTTTGTTTCTCTTGTGGAATCTGAAAGTCGGAAGTATATTCTTGTTCTTCTCTGATCAGCTGAAAAGGAGGAGTCGCTTTGCTTACAGATTGAACGGCTTCCAATAACAAGAATTCTCTATCTTTTATTATTCTCCATTCTTTACAGCAAAATTGCTTTCCCGGTTGACTGTGGAGCGAACTGGCGATGTCTTTTATTTGTGTAGAGTTGAAGCCTAATGGATGCAACACCTCAAAAAGGATGGCTTCGGGGGCTGGCTCTTTTAGCAGAGAACTGATCCGTATACCTTCTTCTGTAATGATTTTTGTCTTAGTTTCTTCTATATATTTATTATATAGAGTGGCTACATCATTTAAATAATTGCTGGTTTCTATCAAGTTGTTTTTGACGGACGGATTGATTGTCTGCATGAGTGGAAGAAGGTTGAGGCGTATTTTATTGCGGGTGTATTCATCTTCCAGATTCGTGCTGTCGGTTACGTATTCCTGTTGGATACTTTGAAGGTAGTGAATGATTTCTTCCCTATTAATACAAAGTAAAGGGCGTACGACTACTCCGTTACGGGGACGGATTCCTAATAAACCGGTGATTCCTGTTCCTCTGATGAGGTTCAGCAATATTGTTTCTACGCTGTCATCTTGATGATGGGCGACAGCGATGACATCCGCCTGGCAATCCTTTCTCGTTTTTTCAAACCAATTATAACGTAGTTCACGGGCGCCCATTTCGATGGAAATATGTTTTTCGGTTGCGTATCGGGTAGTATCAAAATCAATGGTATGCAGGTTTATTTTATATTTTTCGCATAATTGGCGGACGAACTGCTCGTCTCGATTTGATTCTTCACCACGCAGGTGGAAATTACAATGCGCAGCTTCACAACGGTAACCTGCTGTATGCAGGATGCATAACAATGCAACTGAGTCGGCACCACCGCTCAATGCCACCAGAATTTTATTTTCGGAAGAGAATAAACCTTCTTTTTCTATATATTGTGTAACCCGATGTTGTATCATATTTTGCAAAGATAATGGTTTATTGAAGTATCTCAAGTGAATGTCGCTTGTTTTTAATGGCAGATGGATATTTTGTGGATGAAATATCTGTTATTTAAAAACAATCTAAATAATTTGCGTGCTCCAAAGTTATGAATTATCTTTGCCGAAAATTTTGAAAGTTATGCGTTTGTCCGAATTAAAAACAGGCGAGAAAGGTGTCATCGTTAAAGTATTGGGGCACGGTGGTTTTCGTAAACGTATCGTGGAGATGGGCTTCATCAAGGGAAAAACGGTTGAAGTGCTGTTGAATGCTCCACTAAGAGATCCCATTAAATATAAAGTTCTAGGTTATGAAATTTCTCTTCGTCGTCAGGAAGCCGAAATGATTGAGGTAGTCAGTGAAGAAGAGGCTAAGAAATTGGCTGAAGAGACTATTTACCACGAGGGACTGCCTGAGGATATTTCTGTAAAAGAAGAAGACATGAAACGGCTAGCGCTGGGTAAACGCCGTACCATTAATGTCGCTTTGGTCGGCAATCCAAACAGTGGCAAGACTTCTTTATTTAATTTAGCTTCCGGTGCTCACGAGCATGTGGGAAATTATAGTGGTGTGACCGTGGACGCTAAAGAAGGGTATTTCGATTTCGAAGGTTATCATTTCCGGATCGTTGATTTACCGGGAACATACTCTTTGTCTGCTTATACACCCGAAGAAATTTATGTTCGTCGCCATATTATCGACGAAACTCCGGATGTCATTATTAATGTGGTGGACTCTTCCAATTTGGAACGGAATTTATATCTGACTACTCAATTGATTGATATGAATGTCCGCATGGTCGTGGCTTTGAATATTTATGATGAATTGGAGAACAGTGGAAATACATTGGACTATCGTTTATTGAGTAAATTGTTCGGAGTGCCTATGGTGCCTACTGTCAGTAAAAAAAATCGTGGATTGGATACCTTGTTTCATGTCGTTATAAATCTTTATGAGGGAGTCGACTTCTTTGATAAACACGGAAATATGAATCCGGAAGTTCTCAAAGATTTGACTGAATGGCATGATTCTTTGGAAGACCGGAAACACCATGAAGAGGAACATCTCGAAGATTATGTGCGGGAACATCGGAAGACCGGACGTGTCTTTCGCCATATTCATATTAATCATGGTCCCGATTTGGAGAGGGCTATTGAGGCTGTGAAAGAGGAAGTATCAAAGAATGAATACATTCGTCATAAATATTCTACTCGTTTTCTTTCTATTAAGTTATTGGAGAATGATCCGGATATAGAACGTTTTGTACGTACTTTGCCGAATGCTGAAAGCATTGTCGGTATTCGTGATAAGATGGTGAAACGCATACAGAGCACGATGAATGAAGATTGTGAGTCTGCCATAACAGATGCGAAATACGGTTTCATCAGTGGTGCATTGAAAGAAACGTTTACTGATAATCATTTAGAACAGGCGCAGACGACCAAAGTGTTGGATGCTATCGTTACTCACCGTATTTGGGGGTATCCTATTTTCTTCCTGTTTATGTATTTGATGTTTGAAGGGACATTTGTACTCGGCGAATATCCTATGATGGGGATTGAATGGCTGGTTGAGCAGATTGGTGATTTGATTCGTAATAATATGTCTGAAGGGCCATTGAAAGATATGCTGGTTGACGGTATCGTTGGCGGAGTAGGAGGTGTGATTGTTTTTCTGCCGAACATCTTGATTCTGTATTTCTGTATATCGTTGATGGAGGACTCCGGATATATGGCACGTGCTGCATTTATAATGGATAAGATCATGCATAAAATGGGGCTGCATGGCAAATCGTTTATTCCGCTCATTATGGGGTTCGGATGTAACGTGCCCGCTATTATGGCTTCCCGTACGATAGAGAATCGAAAAAGTCGGCTTATTACTATGTTGGTTAATCCGTTGATGTCTTGTAGTGCTCGTCTGCCTATCTATTTATTATTGGTAGGAGCATTTTTTCCGAACAATGCGAGTCTGGTCTTGTTGAGTATTTATGCAATAGGTATATTTTTGGCGGTCTTGTTAGCGAGACTGTTTAGTAAGTTTTTGGTGAAAGGGGACGATACTCCGTTTGTGATGGAGCTTCCTCCGTACCGGATGCCGACAGCAAAATCTATCTTTCGTCATACATGGGAGAAAGGGGCGCAATATTTGAAAAAGATGGGGGGAATTATTATGATTGCTTCTATTATCATTTGGTTTCTGGGATACTATCCGAATCATGATGCGTATAAGACGGTAGCCGAACAGCAGGAAAATTCATATATAGGTCAGCTTGGGCATGCGATAGAACCGGTGATTAAGCCTATGGGGTTTGATTGGAAACTGGGTATCGGTCTGATTTCGGGGGTAGGAGCGAAAGAGTTGGTGGTAAGTACTTTGGGGGTTTTATATGTGGATGATCCGGAGGCTGATGAGGTTAGTTTGGCTGAACGGATTCCGATAACACCGTTGGTTGCATTCTGCTATATGCTGTTTGTTTTGATTTACTTTCCATGTATTGCGGCATTGGCAGCTATCAAACAGGAATCCGGAAGTTGGAAATGGGCGCTTTTTGCAGCTTGCTATACTACGGTATTGGCATGGATTGTGTCATTTACTGTTTATCAGATTGGAGGGTTGTTTGTATGAATAATTGGCAAGAATGGGTAGTGGGGGTACTGGTTGTACTCTGTATTGTCCGATTGGTATATGGTATTTATACTTTTTTTCGTCGTACGCGAGATAGTGGAAATCCTTGTGACAGTTGTGTAAGTGGCTGTGAACTAAAGGATATGATGGAAAAGAAAAGAAAGGAGTGCGGTGTAAAGAAAAAAAGTACAAAGAAAAATTGCTGTGGATAGTTGGTAGTTTCAAAATTTGTACTACCTTTGCAACCGCAAACGAGAAAAGACGGTTCCTTGGATGAGTGGCTTAGTCAGCGGTCTGCAAAACCGTGTACGGCGGTTCGAATCCGCCAGGAACCTCCAAATTGGGGAAGGATTAGAAAGTGATTTCTAGTCCTTCTTTGTTTTTTTAAGTATTCAAGGTCTTTTGCATCCAAAAATTAGTCAGACTTAATTTATTAGCCTGTCGTTTCTGCTCCTTTTCCACAGTATACCCTTGTCTTTTGAAGAATGGGCGGGCAGTTAAACTCACTTCTGATGTAATTCGTTCCATTCCCTGTTCAATAGCATATCGTTCTATTTCTTTCAAAAGTATAGTCGCAATGCCTTTACCTTGAAAGTCTTTGTGAACGAACATTGAATGTAGATATCCTTGCGAAGTGATAGAAGAGAAACCTACGATTTGTAATTGCTGGTCGACGGCAACAATAAAGTAATGGGTTTCTATCATTTTCTCTATTTTAGAAAGATCATTTCCGCATGAAGCCCAGTCTTCAACTTCTTCCTGTGAATAATCACGTCTGTTTATTATAAGTACGGTATTTTTGTACAAATCTCTTAGCTCAACACTGTCGGATTGTCGGGCTGTTCTGATCGTAAAGTTCGTTTGCATATTGCATCTTAAGTTCATTTTTCCTATATTAGTCGTCGCAAATATAGGAAAATAAACAATACTGTCTATCATGCCATCAAGAAGAAAATAAAGTCAATCTTTCCATTTTATCTTTGCACTTAAAGAAATATCAGTCTATCTTTGTAGTTGTAAATAAACGATTAAAACAGAATAGTTAAAAACCTCATGAATCGCATAAAAGGTATACTCTATGCGGCAGTATCTTCCTCCACTTTTGGGCTAGCTCCGTTCTTTTCCGTCACTTTGTTAATGATTGGATTTTCAGCTTTTGAAGTACTTTCCTATCGTTGGGGGGTAGCGTCAATTGTGCTGACTGTGTTAGGCTTATTTTCCGGGTGTAACTTCCGCTTATCCGTAAAAGACTTCAAAGTTGTCTTTGGCTTAAGCCTATTGCGGGCGATCACTTCATTCAGTCTGATTATTGCCTATCAGAATATAGCCAGTGGTGTGGCTTCCACCATTCATTTTATGTATCCGTTGGTGGTTGCTCTTGCAATGATGTTTTTCTTTCGGGAGAAGAAGTCGCTTTGGGTGCTATTTGCTGTTTTGATATCTTTGTTAGGTGCGGCTCTGCTTTCGTTAGGAGAGTTGGCCGCAAATAATGGTAATGCGATGGTTGGCTTAGTGGCAGCTTGTGTTTCTGTATTCTCATATGCGGGGTATATAATCGGAGTGCGGACCACACGAGCTGTGAGAATTAATTCTACTGTATTGACTTGCTATGTCATGGGGCTGGGAACTCTTTTTTATCTGATAGGTGCTTTTACCACTTCCGGTTTTCGTTTGGTAACAGACGGATATATATGGCTGATTATTCTAGGACTTGCATTACCGGCTACGGCTATTTCCAATATCACTTTAGTACAGGCAATAAAGTATGCAGGGCCTACTTTGACATCTATTTTGGGTGCTATGGAACCGTTGACAGCCGTCGTGATCGGTGTTTTTGTATTTGAGGAGTTTTTCACTGTCAACAGTGCTATCGGGATTATCCTGATTTTGATAGCTGTTAGCTTGGTTATATTCCGAAAGCCAAAAAACGGGTCAATGTAAAAACCTGAGGGGTAAATTTATAAATTGTTATCTTTGTCTCCAAATTCATAGCTTATGGAGTTAAACGGTTATCGCCTTCTTCTTCCTGAAGGCACTTTAGACTACTTTGATCTTGTTGATGTGAAGGAAAGTGTAAATGAAGTTGTGTTCTACCTTGAGGAGAAAAATATCGTTCCTGAGAAGTATACAGATCAGGATACTGAGAGTAAAGGCTTTTATGACCCTGTTATTGTTCAGGATTTTCCTCTCCGTGGCAAGAAGGTCTTCCTTAATATTCGTCGTCGTCGCTGGCTCTTAAAGAAGCATAATGAGTATATTTCTCGTAACTGGCGTATGGTGGCTGAAGGTACTCGTATGACGCAAGATTTTGCGTCTTTTTTAAAAGAACTATATTGATAGCTATCCGATCAGTTGCAAGCTCTTAGGTGTTTTATATGGAGTTGACGGGGATTTATTGGAGCGTCAATACCGTAACCATCTAAGTGGTTATCTCCATTGGGACCAACTTGTTCATGCAGAGGATTGGCTACTATTCGAAAAG
>NZ_GG688327.1:151940-192249 GCF_000156195.1 Bacteroides finegoldii DSM 17565
GTTCTATACAAACACATTATCTGGATATAATCAATTTCTTTGAAAGGAGGGCAACCAATGCCGCAGCAGAGTCATTCAATGCTAAAATCAAAGCATTTAGAGCACAGTTCAGAGGAGTAAGAGATAGAGCTTTTTTCTTATATAGACTTGCTAAATTATATGCTTAAATATAGAATCCCTCAGATTGTTACGTTGACCCGAAATTCTTTTCAAGGAATATCCCGATATAAAGAAAGGATATTATCTGTCTATGCGGTTAGGCTTAATCTATCATCAGTGTAAGTTTAAGGATATTGCTTTGACAAGGCTGGCAAGGTGGTATGATGAAGTAGATAAATCAGGGTTCCTCACCTTTGGAAGGGTCGCACGTTCTATACAAACACATTATCTGAATATAATCAATTTCTTTGAAAGGAGGGCAACCAATGCCGCAGCAGAGTCATTCAATGCTAAAATCAAAGCATTTAGAGCACAGTTCAGAAGAGTAAGAGATAGAGCTTTTTTCTTATATAGACTTGCTAAATTATATGCTTAAATATAGAATCCCTCAGATTGTTACGTTGACCCCAAAAAAGATAGAAGACTGGGAGAGTTGAACGAAAAAATCAAGAGAAAAGCTTTGCTTTACGTGAGCTTTTCTCTTGATTTTTTAGAAAGAGGAACATTTACTGAATATCCCTCAGTAAAGAAGAGCCGTCATAAAAAAGAAGAACCGCATTTCTGCGATTCTTCTTTTTCTTTAGTTGCGGAGATCCGACTCGAACGAATGACCTTTGGGTTATGAGCCCAACGAGCTACCAACTGCTCCACTCCGCGATGTTTAACGGGTGCAAAGGTACGGCTTTTTTTGAAACAAACAAATAATTCGCTGAATATTTTTCGAATAAATCATCACTTTTTTCTTATTAGGTTGATAATGAACGAAATAATGATGAAACTTTTTCTTAGCACCTATTAATATACAAATGTTAATATTCTCTCTGTTTTCTTGTATGGTCTAAAGAAAAGAATTACTTTTGCTCAAAATATTCAGCAATGTGCAATTTGTAACCTATGACCGTATCCAAGACAAAAGCCAAGTTAGTAGATGTAGCCCGTCAGCTTTTTGCAAAGATGGGGGTAGAAAATACGACTATGAACGATATCGCTCTTGCTTCTAAAAAAGGGAGACGAACGCTCTATACTTATTTTAAAAGTAAGGATGAAATCTATTTGGCTGTTGTGGAATCGGAATTGGATATTCTGTCGGATATGATGAAGCGGGTGGCCGAGAAAAATATCTCACCGGACGAGAAATTGTTGGAGATGATATATACCCGGTTGGACGCAGTAAAAGAGGTCGTCTATCGAAACGGAACACTGCGTGCTTATTTCTTCCGTGATATATGGCGGGTGGAAAAAGTTCGCAAGAAGTTTGATGCAAAGGAAGTCCAGCTCTTTAAAGCCGTTCTTCTGGAAGGACAGGCAAAAGGAGTTTTCCATATTGACGATGTGGAGATGACTGCCGACTTGATACATTATTGTGTGAAAGGAATTGAAGTTCCTTATATTCGAGGCCATATAGGTGCACATCTGGATGAAGATACAAGAAATAGATATGTGTCCAACATTGTGTTTGGCGCACTGCATAGAACAGAAATTTAATTAAATAACTTTTAGTATGGGATTATTAGACGGAAAAACAGCCATTGTAACCGGTGCTGCTCGCGGTATTGGTAAGGCTATCGCTCTTAAGTTTGCTGCCGAAGGCGCAAACATCGCATTTACTGACCTTGTCATTGACGAAAATGCAGAAAATACAGCTAAAGAATTGGAAGCAATGGGCGTGAAAGCCAAAGGTTACGCTTCTAACGCGGCTAACTTTGAAGATACTGCAAAGGTCGTTGAAGAAATCCATAAGGACTTCGGACGGATCGATATATTGGTAAACAATGCCGGTATCACTCGTGACGGTTTGATGATGCGCATGAGCGAACAGCAATGGGATATGGTAATCAACGTGAACCTGAAGTCTGCATTTAACTTCATCCATGCTTGTACACCTATCATGATGCGTCAAAAAGCTGGTAGCATTATCAATATGGCCTCTGTTGTAGGTGTTCACGGAAATGCAGGACAGGCTAACTATGCTGCTTCTAAAGCAGGTATGATTGCATTGGCTAAGTCTATCGCACAAGAGTTGGGTTCTCGCGGCATCCGTGCCAACGCTATCGCTCCGGGATTCATCCTGACAGACATGACAGCTGCTCTTTCTGACGAAGTAAGAGCTGAATGGGCAAAGAAAATTCCTTTGCGTCGTGGTGGTACTCCTGAAGATGTGGCAAACATCGCTACCTTCCTGGCTTCTGATATGTCTTCTTATGTGTCAGGTCAGGTGATTCAGGTAGATGGTGGTATGAATATGTAATCGAACAGAATGACTGTTGTATACGAAGACAACCATATCATTGTAGTCAACAAGACCGCTTCCGAGATTGTCCAGGCAGACAAGACGGGGGATACGCCGCTTTCGGAGACTGTGAAACAGTATCTGAAAGAGAAGTATCAGAAACCCGGAAATGTTTTCCTCGGTGTGACACACCGGCTGGACCGCCCCGTAAGCGGTCTTGTTATTTTTGCCAAAACGGGTAAGGCGCTGACAAGGCTCAACGAAATGTTTCGCACCAGTGAGGTGAAAAAGACTTATTGGGCGGTTGTGAAAAATGCTCCGCAAGAACCGGAAGGTGAACTGGTACATTTTCTTGTACGTAATGAAAAGCAGAACAAAAGTTATGCATACGACAAGGAAGTGCCGAACAGCAAGAAAGCGATTTTGCATTACCGGTTGATCGGTCATTCGGAGAATTACTATTTGCTCGAAGTCGATTTAAAAACCGGACGTCATCATCAGATTCGTTGTCAGCTGGCAAAAATGGGATGCCCTATCAAGGGAGATTTGAAATATGGCTCTCCACGCTCCAATCCGGATGGGAGCATTTGTCTGCATGCCCGGAGAGTACGGTTCATACATCCTGTCTCAAAAGAACTGATAGAGCTTGAAGCTCCTCTTCCCGAAGGAAATTTATGGAAAGGATTCACCATAGAGGACACAGAGAAAACTTATTGAAAATCAAAATAGAAAGAATTTTATAGCTCTGTATAATTTGTGTTCTCCATGGTGAGAACTTGCCAAACGAAAAACGTATGAGGCATAAAAATCATTTCTGTTGACGTTCGTCAAACTCCAGTTCGACCTTTACAGGAAAATGATCCGAAGGAGTACGGGCTTGATAAGCTTTGATGTCGATTTCTTCCGGGCAGTCGTTTGCATTCTCCTTCTCGCCGTTTCCTACTATACTACGGTAGGTATCTGTCAGTATCCCATATCTTTTTACATGAAAAGCCGGAGATACGAACACATGGTCGATACGACTTTTGGTAAAACTATTTGGGTCGAAACTATTGAAGGTTCCGTTTGTAGCATAGCGGAAATCGCATTTTTCGTATGAGTCGCAGAGCACTCCTTTTTCCACAAAGGCGTTGTATGACTGGTGAGTCTGGTCGACATTGAAGTCACCGGTTAAGATAGCTGGAAGATTTTTGCCTTTACCGAGCTCTTTCATCTTTTCCTGTACGAGATACGCACTTTCAACACGTGCTTTTTTGCCGATATGGTCCATGTGTAAATTGAAGAAAAGGAATTCAAAACCGGTATCTTTGCATTTGAAGTGACCCCAACTGCAAATACGCGGTAACACCGCATCCCAACCTTTGCTCGGCACATCCGGAGTTTCCGACAGCCAAAAATCGCCTTTCTCTATAATATCGAACTTGTCTGTACGATAGAAGATCGCGGAATGTTCGCCTTGAATTTTACCGTCATCACGGCCTACACCGATATAATCATAACCGGGAAGAGCTTCTTTCATATCTTTCAGTTGGTGAAGGAAACATTCTTGAGTTCCGAAAATATCAAAATCATGATATTGAACCATTTTGGCGATGACTGGGTAGCGTTGTCCCCAACCGTTTCCGTGGAGCGAATCGTTGCCGTTGGCGTTTCTTAAGTTGTAAGAAGCAACGGTGAATGTAGTAGGCTGATAGTTGCTTTGGCAACCGCAGAAGACTATCGTCGTAACAAGGGTAATTAGTAAAAGACTTTTAAGTTTCATGTTTTTATAGTTTGTTTGGTGGATAATTCATTGACCTCCAAAGGTACAATATTTTATTTAAAAGAAAGAAAGGAAAGCGCATCTTTTCCGGGGGGGATTATTTATTAAATAATAAAAAAGCCATCCCCGGAATAGACGAAAGTAGGGATGGCGGAATAGACGAAAGTAGGGATGGCTTTTTTTTGTAGTGTGCTTACTATTCTTCGGCAGACTATGTTTTGCATGTTGTTGGCAAGGTTATTCCTTGACAGGCACAGCCGGTTTGTCTTTGGATGCAGTGTCTGTGACAACTGTATCATTGACATTGGCGGCTAATGCAATCAGTGATGCCTTTGCAGGTGCGTCTTCTTTAGTTACAGTATCTTTTACTACTGTATCATTGACAACTGTCGCATTGATTTCTGTCGGGGCTGTCACAGCTTCCGCAGAACTCTGCGCCTTTACAAGGAATGAACCACCACAAACAAACATAAACATTGCTACTACTAATACTAATTTCTTCATAATCGTTTGCTTTAATGATAATTAGACATATGTTTTCAATTCTCTCTCTTGTGTTAAGGAATTGGTTATTGCTTTTTCGCTAACGTCTAATTAAAGATCAAAGCGTGTGCCAAAATAGAAGAATGTATGGTAAGTGGTTGATAAATAGAGATATGTGGAAATAGAACCAATCAGGATGTTGGGGAAGTGTGTATGGGGAGTGTGGAATTATTCCACACTCCCCGCCACAAATCTTTTGTCTGGTTATCTATTTTACTTCATCCGGCCAGGGACAAGGTTTGCCGGTGGCATTGAAAGCGGGCCGCTGTGCGTCTACTTTTCTTAGATAGCTGCCCAGCTCTTTAGAAAGTTTCTTCACGATGTCCGGATGCTGTGCACTGAGATCGTTACTTTCGCCTATATCATCAGAGATATTGAACAACTCTTTCTTGCCTGTTCCATAGTAATAAATCAATTTCCAGTCACTGTTGCGGACCGCGCAATTGAAGTTGATTCCGGGACCGTCATTTCCCCAGTTGTTCGGCATATTCCAGAAAAGGCTCCGGCCTTTGGAAGGATTGCCCGTCTGTTTCAACAGAGGGACAAAACTGATACCGTCTATCGGCTGAACTGTTTTGTATTTTTTGATTCCTGCCATTTCGAGGATCGTGGGGTAGAAATCTTCGATCAACAGATACTTGTCACATTTGCTTCCCGGAGCTACTACTCCCGGCCAACTGACAATCATCGGTTCGCGGATACCGCCTTCATAAGTAGAACCTTTACCACTGTTCAATGGATAATTCTGTGTATGCAGCTTGCCGTCACGCCATCCGGATTCGGATGCAAGTCCTCCGTTATCACTCATAAAAATGATAATAGTGTTGTTGGCTTCTCCATTCTTTTCCAGCCAGTTCATTAAATCACCTAAACTTTTATCCATTCCTTCAATCAGTGTGGCATAAGCAGCTTCATGGTCTGTCATTCCTTTTTTCTTGTACTTCTCATAGAAGCGCATATCTTTGTTCAAAGGAATGTGGATGGCATATTGCGACATATACAAATAGAAAGGCTGATTATACTTTTTCGCTTTATCCAGTGCTTTAATGGCTTCCAACGTCAATGCTTCAGTTACAAAGGTTTCCGTTCCCCAATATTTCTCTAATCCGGGAACAGACATCAGTGATACCGCTTTCCCATTTTTGGTATGTCCGTAGTTCTCTTCTCCTAGGTAACTGGCAAGTCCACCGGCCGCATGTCCGGCAATATTTACCTCGAATCCCCAATGATGCGGATCTTCCCCTGGAGTATCTATTGCTCCGAAATGGGCTTTTCCACAATGTATAGTATGATAACCGCTGTTCTTTAGCAGTTGCACGAAGGAGGTTCCTACGAAAGTATGATTAGTGCCGGACACTTGACTTACTCCATTGTAATTCCAGTCAGGGACTGCCAGAATGCTATCTTTACGGTCTGTCATTGTATTCTTTTGCAGCGTCCAGTTAGTTACTCGGTGACGTGCAGCGTTGGTTCCGGTGATGAGGCTGCACCGGGTAGGAGAACTGATACTGTTGGCATACGCTTGAGTAAACATCATTCCCTGTTTGGCTAACCGCTCCATATTGGGGGTCTCGTACAATTCGTTATAGTGTGTCTTCTGTGTCCAGAATGGGAGTGAAGTATCCTGCCATCCCATATCGTCTACCATAAAGAGAATGATATTTGGACGTTTGTCCGCGTGTTCTATTTGCATATTGCTTTGTGCTTGCAGATTGGTTGCTGCGAGTGGCACAAATACAAGGGGTAATAATGTTTTTTTATTCATGGGGGCATTTTATTCTATGGAATATGCATTAATATTAACAATATCTGGTAATGCGATAGATTCGGTTAAAGATAAGTTCGAGCACTACAAAAAGGAATCATTTCTCACCGTGATGAGAATAAATACTCATAGTAGTGAGAACTTTTTCTCATATGCATGAGAATACTTGAGAAAATGCAAGAACGTAACTTGTTACAAATCAATATTGTATAATTTCAATTTATTATATAAAGTCTTCCGATCAATATTCAGTAATTGCGCTGCTTTGCTCTTGTTGTTTCCTGTTTGGCGTAGTGCCTCTAAAATATGCTCTTTTTCAGTCTCTTCATTGCGTAATGCAATGCTTGTATTGTTGGATGCAGGAGTTTCTAAGAGCTCGGTTCCCAATTCCGATAAAGTAATGAAACTGCTTTGTGCCAATAAAGTCGCTCTTTTGACTATGTTCTTCATTTGGCGCAAATTTCCCGGCCAATGATAATTCATTAAAGCTTGTGATGCTTTTGTATCAAAGCCGATCAGATGTTTATCCAGTTCTTTGTTTGCCAGATCAAGAAAGAAATTTGCAAAAAGCAAAATATCCTCTTTCCGCTCTTTCAAGTCAGGTATCCGCAGAGTGAACTCATTGATACGATGATAAAGATCTTCACGGAAAGTGCCTTTTTCGATGGCTTGTTCCAGATTCTCATTGGTGGCGGACACCAGACGGATATCTACCGATATTTCCTGTGTAGAGCCTACTGGACGTATTTTTCGTTCCTGTAAAGCACGGAGTAGTTGTATCTGCACCTCATAACTGAGGTTCCCGATTTCATCCAGGAAAATAGTCCCTCCGTTGGCTGCGACGAAAGCACCGGTTTTATCAGTCAACGCACCTGTAAACGACCCTTTCACATGACCGAAGAACTCCGAAGCCGCCAGTTCTTTCGGGATGGAGCCGCAGTCTACAGCGACAAACGGCTTATCGCTTCGTTTGCTAAGTTGGTGAATGCGGTGCGCCACATATTCTTTTCCGGTTCCGCTGGAACCGTTGATGAGTACGGACATATTGGTCGGGGCTACCAGGCCAACGTAATTGTAGAGTTGCTTGGCTGCGTCACTTTCTCCTTCTAGGTAGGCACAGTTGTTTTCTGTAGAATCTTTAGATGAAGCAGTAGGGCCTTTTTTAGAAGACGATTTAGCTGTATTATGAATAACAGAATCCTCTCCGGACTGTAAAGCTTCAGATATCTTCTTCAGTAATTCTCCCGGATTCACGGGTTTGGCAATATAATCCCGTGCTCCGAGTTTCATTGCCAGTACAGCGGACTGGATATCCGCATAACCAGTCATAATGATCAGAGGAATGGCTTTTCCCTGTTCATTCATCCATTTCAGTAAATCGATGCCTTCATGATCGGGCAACCGCAGATCTGATAATATTAAATCTACAGTTTGGCTTTCGATATGCTTCCGGGCACGTGCAATGGTACTTACTGATGATACTTCAAATCCTTTTTTGCCTAGCCAGGTTTTGAGCATCATTCCAAAAGTTATATCATCTTCAACGATCAATATGGATCTCATCATGTCAGGTTTTGATTCTTTTAAGTCACAAAGGTAAGAGGATTTAGGCGAAAGTGGTATATTTGCAAACTTAAATTAAATAAAAGCGTTATGAAAAAGATTGTATTGATATTATTAACCATATCGTTTTGCGGACTTATTGCCTGCAAGACCGGAACTAAAAAAGGAGAAGACATGGATAAAGAAACATTGGTAAAGATTGAGACAACTGCGGGAGACATCAAAGTGAAGTTGTATAATGAGACTCCCAAACATCGTGATAATTTTATTAAATTGGTGAAAGACGGAATGTATGAAGGTACACTGTTTCATCGCGTTATCAAAGATTTTATGATTCAGGCGGGTGACCCGGATTCGAAGAATGCTCCGAAGGGCAAGATGTTGGGTGCCGGTGATGTAGGTTACACCATTCCGGCAGAATTTGTATATCCGAAATTCTTCCATAAGAAAGGCGCTCTTTCGGCGGCCCGTCAAGGAGATAATGTGAACCCGAAGAAAGAGTCTTCCGGCTGTCAGTTCTATATCGTGACAGGAAAAGTCTACAATGATTCTACGTTGTTAAGTATGGAGAGCCAGATGAATGAGAATAAGATTAATGTTATTTTCAATACATTGGCGCAGAAGCACATGAAAGAAATTTATAAGATGCGGAAAGCAAACGATGAAGACGGGCTTTATGACTTGCAGGAAAAACTGTTTGCAGAAGCACAGGAGATAGCTGCCAAGCAACCGGAATTTCATTTCACTCCGGAGCAGATTGAAGCATATACTACGGTAGGCGGTACCCCGCATCTGGATGGTGAGTATACCGTATTCGGCGAAGTAGTGGAAGGGATGGATGTAGTAGACAAAATCCAGCAGGTAAAAACCGACCGTAGCGACCGTCCTGAAGAAGATGTGAAGATAATAAAAGCGACCATACTTGACTAAATGATATGAAAATCAACAGGCATATTCTTGACAATGGATTGCGTCTGGTGCATTCGCAGGATGAAAGTACGCAGATGGTAGCCCTTAATATATTATATAAGGTGGGAGCTCGTGATGAGCATCCCGAACATACCGGTTTCGCGCATTTGTTTGAACATTTGATGTTCGGCGGCTCGGTCAACATTCCCGATTATGATATGCCGCTCCAATTGGCGGGTGGGGAGAATAATGCCTGGACGAATAATGATATTACCAACTATTACCTCACTGTTCCCCGCCAGAATGTGGAAACCGGCTTTTGGCTGGAGTCAGACCGTATGCTGAGCCTCGATTTCAGTGAACGGAGTCTGGAAGTGCAACGGGGAGTGGTAATGGAAGAGTTTAAGCAGCGTTGCCTGAATCAGCCTTATGGAGATGTAGGGCATCTCCTGAGGCCATTGGCTTACCGGTCGCACCCTTACCAATGGCCTACCATCGGTAAGGAACTGTCGCATATCGCCAATGCAACGTTGGAGGAGGTGAAAGCATTCTTTTTCCGATTTTATGCTCCGAATAATGCGATACTGGCTGTCACCGGCAACATCTCTTTCGAGGAGGCAGTGACACTGACAGAGAAATGGTTCGGCCCTATTCCCCATCGGGAGGTTCCTCAACGGAACTTGCCGCAGGAACCGGAACAGACGGAAGAACGACGATTAACGGTAGAGCGGAATGTTCCTCTTGATGCGTTGTTCATGGGATATCATATGTGTGACCATCATCACCCTGATTACTATGCCTTTGATATCCTTTCGGATATATTAAGCAACGGGCGTTCCAGCCGCCTGAACCAGCGTCTCGTACAAGAAAGGCAGTTATTTTCAAGTATTGACGCTTATATATCCGGCAGTGTAGACGCGGGTTTGTTCCATATTGCCGGAAAGCCGTCGGCAGGCGTGGCACTGGAACAGGCGGAAGCTGCCGTTCGGGAAGAATTGGATCGCCTGCAACAGGAACTTGTCAGTGAGCAGGAGTTGGAAAAAGTAAAGAACAAATTTGAGTCTACTCAGATATTCGGTAATATTAATTATTTGAATGTAGCGACTAATCTTGCCTGGTTCGAACTGCTCGGACGGGCGGAAAGCATGGAGCGGGAGGTGGAACGTTATCGTTCCGTCACTGCGGGACAGTTGCAGGCTGTAGCCCAATCGGCTTTCCGGCGGGAGAACGGGGTTATACTCTATTATAAAAGTAAATGAGAAATATTTATAGAACATACAGAGAGCATTACAAGGCATTATTCTACCTTGGACTTCCTATTGTCATCGGACAGATAGGAGTGATCATACTTGGATTCGCAGATACGTTGATGATCGGTCACCATAGCACGATAGAGTTGGGCGCGGCTTCTTTCGTGAATAATGTGTTTAATCTGGCTATTATTTTCAGTACGGGATTCTCGTACGGGTTGACACCTATCGTGGGAGGGCTGTATGGAACTCACCAATTTGCCCCTGCCGGACAGGCATTGCGCAATAGTTTGCTGGCCAATCTGATGGTTGCGCTTCTGCTGACTATATGTATGACGCTGTTATTCCTGAATATAGAGCGTCTCGGTCAACCGGAGGAATTGATTCCTCTGATTAAACCTTATTATCTGGTTTTACTTGCTTCTTTGGTGTTTGTTATGCTTTTCAATGGCTTCAAGCAATTTACGGATGGAATTACAGATACTAAAACAGCCATGTGGATCTTGCTTGGCGGAAATGTATTGAACATCATCGGAAACTATATTCTGATTTATGGAAAGCTCGGCTTTCCTGAATTGGGATTGTTGGGAGCAGGTATCAGTACTCTGTTTTCACGTATAGTGATGGTCGTTGTCTTTGTAATCATCTTTATGCGTAGTCCGCGCTTCATTCGTTATAAGGTCGGCTTTTTCCGTTTGGGATGGTCGCGTGCTGTTTTCAGCCGTTTGAACGGATTAGGATGGCCGGTTGCCTTTCAGATGGGAATGGAGACGGCTTCCTTCAGTCTGAGTGCCATCATGATTGGCTGGTTGGGGACGATTGCGTTAGCTTCCCATCAAGTCATGTTGGCAATTTCACAATTTACTTTTATGATGTACTACGGGATGGGAGCTGCCGTTGCTGTCCGGGTCAGTAACTTCAATGGTCAGGATGATATGGTGAATGTGCGTCGTTCCGCCTATGCCGGTTTCCATCTGATGATGGCATTGGGTGTCGTGTTGTCTTTCATTGTTTTTCTTTGTCGGAATTATCTGGGAGGTTGGTTTACCGACAGTTCTGAAGTTGCCGCTATGGTTACTTCGTTAATATTTCCTTTCCTTATCTACCAGTTTGGCGACGGCTTGCAGATCACTTTTGCCAACGCTTTGCGTGGAATTGCAGACGTAAAACTGATGATGGTCATCGCTTTTATCGCTTATTTCATTATCTCGTTGCCCGTAGGCTATTTTTGCGGTTTCGTGATGGGATGGGGTGTTGTAGGCGTATGGATGGCGTTCCCTTTTGGACTGACAAGTGCAGGGCTGATGCTTTGGTGGCGTTTCCACTACATGACGAAACAGCCTGCCCTCCGACAATAACTTGTAATTCGTTGTTCCTATGGCTTCCTACCGTTCTACAAAACTCAAAATAACCATTGGTTACACTTTGCTATTGGCTATTCTTCTTTTCTCGTTGGTGTTTGTGCATCGTGAGATGGAAGCGTTATCGGCTGCGGACAACCAGCAGAATTTGCGTACGGATAGCTTGTTGGCCCTTCTCCATGAGAAAGACCGGAATACAATTCAAATGTTACGAGTGCTGAGCGAAGCGAACGATAGCCTTCTTTCTGCATCGGAGATTAAGGAAATTATTTCCGAACAGGATTCCGTCATTACCTACCAACGGGTACAACATCGTGTCATAACCAAACGCGATTCTCTGCTGACTGCTCCGAAGAAGAAAGGTTTCTTCAAGAGGTTAGCGGAAGTATTTGTCCCTTCCAAACAGGATAGTGCCGTACTTGTCAACACTTCTTTGGAGGTAGCTACGGATACGATTCTGGAACCTGCCACTTCTAAGGATTCCTTGCAGCAAAAAATCCGTATGGCTACGGAGGAAAAACGTTTGCAACGGAAAAAGACCATCCGGCGTACCAGTACGAAGTATCAGCGGATGAATACACAGTTGACTGCAAGAATGGATAGCTTGATAAAGGGTTATGAGGAAGAAATGACTCAGCGTGCACTCCAGGATGCGGAGCAGCAACAAGCAGTAAGGATGCGTTCGGCACGTACTATTTCGGGAATCGCTATTGGGGCGGTGTTTCTGTCTGCCTTTTTCTTGATATTGATCATACGCGATATATCTCGGAGCAACCGCTATCGTCGACAACTGGAGGAAGCCAACAAGCGGGCGGAGGATTTGCTTGTCGCCCGTGAAAAGTTAATGCTTGCCATTACTCATGACTTTAAAGCGCCGTTAGGCTCTATTATGGGGTATACCGAACTGCTATCCCGGTTGACTCGGGATGAACGGCAGCGTTTCTATCTTGAAAATATGAAGAGTTCTTCGGAACATCTCTTGAAGTTAGTCAGTGACCTGCTCGATTTTCATCGGCTCGACCTTAATAAAGCGGAGGTGAATCGCGTCACCTTTAATCCTTCGCAGCTATTTGATGAAATTTATATTAGTTTTGAGCCTTTGACTGCCGCCAAAGGATTGACTTTACAAAGTAATGTCGCTTCCGATTTGAATGGGAGATTTATTAGTGACCCTTTGCGTCTCCGTCAGATTGTGAACAACCTTTTATCCAATGCCGTTAAGTTCACTCAAAAAGGTAAGATAACATTGACGGCTACATACGACTCTTCAAAGTTGACAATAGCCATCGCAGATACCGGAAAAGGGATGGCTCCGTCAGACTGGGAACGCATCTTTCAGGAATTTACTCGTTTGTCCGGTGCACAAGGTGAAGAGGGGTTCGGGCTCGGATTGTCCATCGTGAAGAAACTGGTAACTTTACTCGAAGGAGAAATTGATGTGCAAAGCACACCGGGAGAAGGAAGTTGCTTTACGGTGATTCTTCCTCTTTATCCGGTGGGGAAATCGGTAACGGAGGGTGAACTCTCGGAAAGTGATAAAGGGGAATCTATCCAAGAGCCAGCTACCATTCTTCCGATGAAGGTGATCCGTGTTCTTTTGATTGATGACGATAAAATCCAACTCAGCTTGACGGCAGCTATGCTGAAACAGCACGGCATTGATGCTGTTTGTTGCGAGCAATTGGAGGAACTTATAGAACAACTTCGCACTTCTGTTTTTGATGTATTACTGACCGATATACAAATGCCGGCCATCAATGGTTTTGATTTGGTGAAACTACTTCGTGCTTCCAATATTCCACAGGCAAAAACGATCCCCGTGATTGCTGTTACTGCTCGTAGTGAGATGGATAAGGCGGCGTTGTACGAACATGGATTTGCCGGATGTCTGCATAAACCATTTACGGTAAAGGAATTGTTGCAGACGATCAATGAAGGACAATTGGTTGCGGATGAGGCGCATATCACAGAAGATATGGGGAGCGGATTGATGAATTTCTCCGCATTGACAGTTTATTCGGAGGACGACCCGGAGGCGGCGTGTTCCATTATTGAGACTTTCATCGAAGAAACTGAGAAAAATATTGATATAGTACAACAAGCCTTAGACAATGAAGATACGGACGGAATAGCTGCTATGGCTCATAAACTTCTTCCGCTTTTCACACTGATTGGCGCATCCGAAACAATTGCTCCTTTAAAATATTTGGAAAGTTGTCGTGGAGAGATGTTCGTTGACGAGATAAAGCAAACAACACTTACAGTGCTGGCAACGGTTCCGCATATAATTAGTGAGGCAAAAGAGTATCTTTCTTATCGTTATCCAAACCTTTTCTCAAAATAATTTGTTTACTTTGTGTCTTCAATTTACACTGACACGCTTTGCATGAAACGAAAATGGATACGATGGGTAAGCTGGATATTGCTTACTCCAATAATACTCTTTGTAATACTGATGGTATTACTTTATATTCCTCCCGTACAAAATCTTTTACGCCGGGAAGTGACCGCATACGCTTCTGAAGCAACCGGTATGCAGATTCAGGTGGAACGGATTGACCTTCGTTTTCCGCTCAATCTGTTAGTTCGTGGTGTAGAAGTCATTCAACAGCCGGATACTTTGTTGTCTTTAGAGAGCTTGAATGTGCGGGTGCAGGCGTGGCCACTTATCAAAGGAAAAGTAGAAGTCGATGAAGTTACACTAAATCAGGTTGCAGTCAATTCCGCAGGTCTGATAGAGGGAATGAAGATAAAAGGTGTCTTGGGACGTTTCTTTCTGCAGAGTCATGGGGTGGATTTATCCAATGAAATAGCGATTATTAATCAGGTCGATTTATCAGACACCCATGTCCAATTGGTAATGAACGACACCACGACCGCTCCTAAAGACACGACCGCTTCCGCTCCTGTCAATTGGAAAGTAGACCTTCATCAGTTGAATTTGGGAAATGTGTCATTCAGTATGCAGCTTCCGGCTGATTCCATGCGTATGGCAGCCTACATCGGCGAAGCGTCTGTAAATGATGCGCAAGCGGATCTGAAGAATCAGTTTTATAGCTTGAAACAATTCCTGTTGTCGGGAGGCTCTGCCAATTATGATACCGGAGCTGCTAAACCGGTCGAAGGCTTCGATGCTTCTCATATTGCGGTCCGTGATATCCGGATCGGTTTGGACTCCTTATTATATAAAGGTAGGAATATGAATGCCGTGCTCCGTGAATTTTCAATGAATGAACGTTCGGGACTGAGCATTACCTCGTTGGCGGGCAGGGTTTATTCTAATGATTCAATTATTTGTGTTCCGGGCTTAAAGCTGCAGACTCCTCATTCTGAAATTGATTTGTCTGCCCATACGTATTGGGAACTTGTCAACATCCCTACTACGGGACGTTTGTCCGCCAATCTCAACGCATACATCGGTAAAGAGGATGTTATGCTGTTTACGGGTGGGCTGCCGGATAGTTTCAAAGAAGCCTATCCTTTCCGTCCTCTTGTTATTCGTGCGGGTACGGACGGTAATCTGAAAGAGATGCAGATTTCGCGCTTTACGGTAGATTTGCCGGGAGCATTTTCTTTAGAGGGTGGTGGGCTTCTTGAAAATCTGGCGGACAGTATCACGCGCTCGGGAACGGTCGGGTTGAAGATGACTACCCAGAATCTGAACTTCCTGACTGCTTTGTCCGGTGAGGCTCCCAATGGGACTATTGTAATTCCCGATAGTATGGACCTGGTTGCGAAGGTTGATATAAACGGTCCTGCATATAAGGCCAATTTGAAACTGAGAGAAGGACAGGGTACTATAGATATAGACGCGGCATTGAATACGCTCACCGAGGTCTACAAGGCAGACTTAAAAATAAACAACCTTCAACTGCATAATTTCCTACCGAAAGATTCAATTTATGAACTTTCACTTTCGGCTGACGCTGAAGGGCGAGGACTGGATGTGACGTCCTATCGTTCTTTTGCCAAATTGAATCTGTCGTTAGATCAGCTTCATTATGCCCAATATCATCTCTCGAATGTTAATTTGACTGGAGCTTTGAAAGGGGCATTGGTAACAGCCCGTCTGACCAGTGACAATGTTTTGCTGAAGATGACGACTGAGGCCGAATATAACTTGGCACACAGTTATCCCGATGGAAAAGTGACAATGGATGTCACTCAATTGGATTTGCATGAGTTGGGATTAATGCCGCAGCCGATGAAGCATCCGCTTGCTTTTAACTTTTCTGCGGAAGCCCGCCAGAATCGGGTGTTTACCCATTTGGTGTCCGGAGATATGAAACTCAACTTGAGTGCACGTTCTGGGGTGGAACCGTTGATTCGGCAGTCTACTCATTTTGTGGATGTGCTGATGAGACAAATTGATGAAAAAGCATTGGACCATGCCGAATTGCGTGAAGCCTTGCCCACTGCTATACTCTCTTTCTCTGCAGGTAAAGAGAATCCGTTAGCCTATTTCCTGGCTACTCAGAACATATCCTATCAGGATGCATCCATGAAGTTTGGAACCGCTCCGGACTGGGGTATTAATGGTAAGGCAGCCATTCATACATTGAAGGTCGATACTTTGCAACTGGATACCATATTCTTTACTGTCAAGCAAGATACTACCTCCATGAAGCTGCGTGCCGGAGTGATTAACGGACCGAAGAATCCGCAGTTCTCTTTCTCGACTGCTATTACGGGAGAAATTCGTGACCGGGATGCGGAGTTGCTGGTCGATTATAAAAACGAAAAAGGAGAAACAGGCGTACTGTTGGGTGTCAACGCCCGTCCTTTATTTGAAGGACACGGAAAAGGCAACGGTATTGCTTTTACCTTAATCCCGGAAAACCCGATTATCGCTTTCCAGAAATTCCATTTCAATGAGAAGCATAACTGGATCTATCTGCACAAGAATATGCGTGTATATGCCAATGTGGATATGTGGGATGATGAAGGGATGGGTTTCCGTATTCATTCCGTTCCGGGAGATACCGTGTCTTTACAGAATATCGATGTTGAAATCCGGAGAATTCGTTTAGCGGAGCTTAGCAGTGTACTTCCCTATTTCCCGGAGATAACCGGACTGTTCTCTGCGGAAGCTCATTATGTACAGACGGAAAAGGACCTTCAACTGTCTGCGGAGTTGTCTATCGATGAGTTAATATACGAACGGCAACGTATTGGAGATGTTACGCTAGGGGCTACATGGCTACCGGGCGAGCAGGGAAAGCAGTATCTGAATGCGTACTTGAATCACGACCAAGCGGAAGTATTGCTGGCGGATGGTAAGTTGATACCTACCGGGACGGGGAAAGACAGCTTGGAGGTGAATATGGAGCTGGATCATTTCCCGCTTCGGGTAGCTAATGTGTTTGTTCCCGATCAGATGGTTACTTTATCGGGCGATTTGGATGGTAATCTGAAAATAACGGGCAGTACCGAACAACCTCTGATTAACGGAGAACTGTCATTGGATAGTGTAGCTGTTCTTTCCCGACAGTATGGTGCTCGTTTTATGTTCGATAATCGTCCGGTGCAGATAAATAATAACCGTCTGTTATTTGATAAATTCGCAATTTACACTACATCGAAAAATCCGTTTACGATTGATGGCTATGTAGATTTCCGCGATATGAGTCGTCCGATGGCAAATCTGAATATGCTTGCGCAGAATTATACACTTCTGGATGCTAAGCGTACCCGTGAAAGTTTGGTTTATGGAAAGGTATTTGCCGATTTCCGTGCAACAGTAAAGGGACCTTTGGATGGATTGAATATGCGGGGAAACATCAGTCTGCTGGGTAATACAGATGTTTCGTATATACTGACAGACTCACCGTTGACAGTACAGGATCGTCTGGGTAGTTTGGTCACTTTTACTTCGTTTAGCGATACTACTACCGTTGTCCGTCAGGAAGTGCCGACAGTTTCTTTAGGCGGTCTGGACATGGTTATGATGGTTCATATTGATCCTTCCGTCCGTTTGAAAGTAGATTTGGATGCGAGCAATGACAATCGTATCGAACTGGAAGGGGGAGGTGACCTTTCCATGAAATATACTCCGCAGGGTGACTTGACCCTGACAGGACGTTATACCTTGAGCGGTGGTTTGATGAAATATGCTTTGCCGGTGATTGCAGCCAAAGAGTTTGCCATAGATAACGGCAGTTACGTAGAATGGACAGGCAATCCGATGGACCCGATGTTGAACTTTAAGGCGACCGACCGTATCCGCGCTTCCGTATCCGAAGGAGAGAATGGTGGAACACGTACGGTTAATTTCGATGTTTCCATTGTAATCAAGAACCGGTTGGATGATCTTTCGTTTGCATTTGATGTGTCGGCTCCCGAAGACGCGACCATACAAAATGAACTTACAGCTATGGGGGCGGAAGAACGTGGCAAGCAGGCGCTTTATATCATGGTGATGAAAACCTATCTCGGTACCGGACCGATTGGCGGTGGAGGTGGTGGAGTAGGCAAGCTGAATATGGGGTCTGCCTTGAATTCCGTGTTGAGTAGTCAGATTAACTCGTTGATGGGCAATTTGAAGAATGCAAGTGTCTCGGTGGGTATCGAAGATCATGATCTTTCAGATACTGGTGGTAAGCGTACGGATTACAGCTTCCGTTACTCGCAACGTCTCTTCAATAACCGGTTCCAGATCGTTATTGGCGGTAAGGTATCTACGGGTGAGAATGCGACGAATAATGCCGAGTCATTTATCGACAATATCTCTTTGGAATACCGTCTGGATAGGACAGGAACCCGCTATGTCCGTCTGTTTTACGATAAGAACTATGAGAGTGTGCTCGAAGGCGAGATTACGGAGACCGGAGTCGGTCTGGTACTTCGCAAGAAACTGGATAAACTCAGTGAACTGTTCATCTTTAAGAAAAAGAAGTAAGAATGAAAGGAATATATAGTAACATATTAACAGGCTGTCTGATTGGTATCATGTTGTTTTCGGGGTGTTCGGTGACGAAGCATTTGCCCGAAGACGAAATACTCTATACCGGGAATAAAACGGTTATTCAGAATAAATCGAACACTTTGGTAGGTCAGACGGCATTGACCGAGATAGAAGCGGCGCTTGACAAGGCTCCGAGTACGAAAATTCTGTTTCTGCCCATTCCTTTTAAGATGTGGATGTACAATGATTTTGTGAAGTACAAGAAAGGATTCGGGAAATGGATGTTCAACCGTTTTGCAGCCAATCCTCCTGTTTTTATTTCTACTGTCAATCCGGAGGTGCGCATCAAAGTCGCCACCAATCTGTTGCATGATTATGGCTATTTCAATGGAAAAGTAACTTACGAAACATTGGCGGATAAGAAGGATAGCTTGAAAGCCGGTATTCTTTACACGGTGGATATGAAGAATCCCTATTTCATAGATACGGTGTATTATGAGCGTTTCACTCCGCAGACATTGCGGATTATGGAGCGGGGACGCAGGTATTCCTATATAAGTCCCGGAGAACAATTCAATGTTGTGGATCTGGATGACGAGCGTACACGTATCAGTACGTTGTTGCGTAACCGGGGATACTTCTATTTCCGTCCCGACTATATGACTTATCAGGCGGATACCACTTTAGTGCCCGGCGGGCATATCAGCCTCCGGATGATTCCCGTACCCGGTTTGCCTGCTGCTGCGCAACGTCCTTATTATGTAGGCAATGGCTCTGTTTATCTGTTTGGAAAGAATGGAGAATCCCCGAATGACAGCATGATGTATAAGAACCTGAATATTCACTATTATAAGAAGTTGCAGGTTCGTCCCAATATGCTTTATCGTTGGTTGAATTATCAACAGTTTGTACGTAATGCACAGATGCGTGCTTCCAATCGTACTAGGCTTTACAGTCAATACAGGCAAGAGCAGGTTCAGGAAAAGTTAAGCCAGTTGGGTATATTCAGCTATTTGGATATACAATATGCTCCTAAGGACACGACAGCAGTTTGTGATACGCTGAATGTGAGTGTACAAGCCACTTTTGCCAAGCCACTGGATGCCGAGTTGGAGTTGAACGTAGTAACTAAGAGCAACGATCAGACCGGTCCCGGTGCTGCTTTTGGTGTTACCCGTAACAACGTTTTCGGTGGTGGAGAAAGCTGGAATGTAAAGCTTAAAGGCTCTTATGAGTGGCAGACTGGAGGTGGAGAGAAAAGTTCTTTGATGAACAGTTGGGAGATGGGACTTTCCACATCACTGACTTTTCCCAGAGTGGTGTTCCCACGTTGGGGCAAAATGGAATTTGACTTTCCGGCAACCACAACTTTCCGGTTGTATATCGATCAGTTGAACCGTGCGAGATATTATAAATTGTTGTCATTCGGTGGAAATGCGACATATGATTTCCAGCCGACACGTATAAGCCGTCATAGTATCACTCCTTTCAAATTGACATTCAACGTCCTGCAACATCAGTCGGAAGAGTTTAAGGAGATCGCTCAGGAGAATCCGGCATTGTATATCAGTTTGAAAGACCAGTTTATTCCTGTTATGGAATACACGTATACGTATGACAATGCTTCGACGCGGAGAATAAAGAATCCTATCTGGTGGCAATCTACAGTGACTTCTGCCGGAAATCTGACCTCAGTGATCTATCGTGCTTTCGGTCAGCCTTTTAATAAAGAAAATAAACGATTGCTGAATGTTCCTTTTGCACAATTCGTGAAGTTGAATACGGAATTCCGTCATTTATGGAATATTGATAAGAATAACAGAATAGCGTCCCGTGTGGCATTGGGAGCACTTTTCTCTTATGGAAATGCTACGATAGCTCCTTATAGCGAACAGTTTTATGTCGGAGGTGCTAACAGTATCCGTGCTTTTACGGTGCGTAGCATAGGTCCCGGTGGATATCATCCGGCGGAAAGTCGTTATTCTTACCTCGATCAGACAGGTACATTCCGCTTTGAGGCAAATGTGGAATATCGTTTCCGTATTTATAAAAGTATTTGGGGGGCCACTTTCCTGGATGCGGGAAATGTCTGGCTGATGCGTAAAGATGAGGCTCGTCCGAATTCACAACTCGAACTGAAGACTTTCCCGAAACAGATTGCTTTGGGTACAGGTGTCGGTTTCCGTTATGATATGGATATTCTTGTGTTCCGTCTCGATTTCGGTGTACCTTTGCATCTGCCTTACGATACGGATAGAAGTGGGTATTACAATGTTACCGGAGCTTTTATGAAAAATTTGGGAATACATTTTGCTATCGGTTATCCCTTCTAATGAATGATTTTTGTATGATTTTGGTAAATAATGATTGATAATTGTCCTGTCGGATTCAACTATTTTTGTACTTTTGCAACGAAATCTGATGCCGTTGACATCACTAACCTTTTAATATTACACAATTTATGAAACCAACTTTATTCTTATTGGCAGCCGGTATGGGCAGCCGCTATGGAGGCTTGAAACAATTGGACGGTCTGGGGCCTAATGGCGAAACTATTATGGATTATTCAATCTATGACGCTATTAATGCCGGATTCGGCAAACTTGTATTTGTAATCCGCAAAGACTTTGAACAGGATTTCCGTGAGAAAATTATTTCCAAATATGAAGGTCATATTCCTTGCGAGCTTGTATTTCAAGCGTTGGATGCTCTTCCCGAAGGTTTTACTTGTCCGGCAGACCGTACAAAACCCTGGGGTACTAACCATGCGGTAATGATGGGTGCCGATGTGATTAAAGAACCGTTTGCGGTAATTAACTGTGATGACTTCTATGGTCGCGATTCTTTCCAGGTGATGGGTAAATATCTGGCTGCTCTTCCCGAAGGTTCGAAAAATGTTTATTCAATGGTAGGCTTCCGCGTAGGAAATACCTTGAGCGAAAGCGGTACGGTATCTCGTGGAATCTGTAGCACAGATGCGAAAGGATTGCTGACTTCTGTTGTAGAACGTACGAAGATCCAACGCTTGGACGGTGAAGTGAAATATATCGATGATAATGGTGAATGGACTGCTACCCCCGACACAACTCCGGTAAGTATGAATTTCTGGGGTTTCACTCCCGATTACTTCGCTTACAGCGAGGAGTTCTTTAAAACTTTCCTGAGCGATCCGAAGAACATGGAAAATCTGAAGAGCGAATTCTTCATTCCATTGATGGTGGATAAATTGATTAATGACGGAACCGCTACTGTTGAAGTGTTGGATACTACTAGCAAATGGTTCGGTGTTACTTATCCGGAAGATCGCCAAAGCGTAGTAGACAAGATTCAGGCATTGGTAGATGCCGGTGAATATCCTGCTAAATTGTTCTAAAGAGGGACTTAGATTAAGATAGGAAGCAGTCATTCGTTCAGAATGGCTGCTTTTTTGTTTTTGATAACGGATGATACTGACATTTATACAATAATTATTCATTATCTTTGCAGTCCAAAATCTTATAAATCAGAGACAGAAGTGATTTCAGTAGAAGGATTATCAGTAGAATTTAATGCGACACCCCTTTTTGAGGATGTCAGTTATGTTATCAATAAGAAAGACCGCATTGCGTTAGTCGGCAAGAATGGTGCGGGCAAATCGACCATGTTGAAGATATTGGCAGGTTTACAATCGCCGACACATGGAGTTGTAGCTACTCCGAAAGATGTAACTATCGGATATTTGCCTCAGGTCATGATTCTTTCCGACAACCGGACGGTGATGGGAGAAGCAGAACAGGCATTCGAACATATTTTTGAACTTCAGGCGAAGTTGGAACGAATGAATCAGGAACTGGCTGAACGGACAGACTATGATTCGGAAGAATACCATCAGTTGATAGACCGTTTCACGCATGAGAACGACCGCTTCCTAATGATGGGGGGCACGAACTATCAGGCGGAAATCGAACGGACACTTCTCGGACTGGGATTCAGCCGTGAGGATTTTGATCGTCCTACTTCAGAGTTTTCCGGTGGTTGGCGTATGCGTATCGAATTGGCAAAATTGTTGTTGCGCCGTCCGGATGTGCTGCTGCTCGACGAGCCGACCAATCATCTTGATATCGAAAGTATCCAATGGCTGGAAAATTTCCTGGCAATTCGTGCCAATGCTGTCGTACTAGTCAGCCATGACCGCGCTTTCTTGAACAACGTAACCACACGTACTATCGAAATTACCTGTGGACAGATTTATGATTACAAAGTGAAGTATGACGAATTTGTTGTCTTGCGCAAGGAACGTCGCGAACAGCAGCTCCGCGCTTACGAGAATCAACAGAAACAGATACAGGATACGGAAGATTTCATTGAACGCTTCCGCTATAAAGCAACTAAAGCTGTGCAGGTACAAAGCCGCATCAAGCAATTGGAAAAGATAGAGCGTATTGAAGTGGATGAAGAAGACAACTCCTCGCTTCGCTTGAAATTTCCTCCTGCCAGCCGTAGCGGAAACTATCCGGTGATTTGCGAAGACGTGCGCAAAGCGTATGGTAATCATGTTGTTTTTCATGATGTAAACCTCACTATCAATCGGGGAGAGAAAGTAGCTTTTGTCGGTAAGAACGGTGAAGGTAAATCTACATTGGTGAAATGTATAATGGGTGAGATTGACTTTGACGGCAAACTGACCATCGGTCATAATGTTCAGATCGGTTATTTTGCACAGAATCAGGCACAGATGTTGGATGAAAATCTGACGGTGTTTGATACCATAGACCGGGTAGCAACAGGAGATATCCGTTTGAAGATACGGGATATTTTGGGTGCCTTCATGTTTGGCGGCGAAGCTTCGGACAAGAAAGTCAAAGTCCTTTCCGGTGGAGAACGTACCCGATTGGCAATGATCAAACTTCTTCTTGAACCTGTAAACTTCCTGATTCTTGACGAACCGACCAATCACTTGGATATGCGTTCAAAGGATGTGTTGAAAGAAGCGATCCGTGAATTTGACGGCACAGTCATTCTTGTCAGTCACGACCGTGATTTTTTGGACGGACTTGCGACTAAAGTATATGAGTTCGGTGGAGGAATGGTGAAAGAGCATCTCGGAGGTATTTATGAATTTCTGCAAAAGAAAAAGATAGATAGCCTGAATGAACTTCAAAAAGGCGCCGGATTGTCTGCTTCTCCTACGGCAACAGCCAAAGGAAATGGAGAACAGGAAGCTGTGCAACCTTCGGAAAACAAACTTTCTTATGAGGCACAGAAAGAGTTGAATAAGAAGATTAAGAAACTCGAACGTCAGGTAGCGGACTGTGAAGCCTCGATAGAAGAGACGGAAGCCGCGATTGCCATTGTGGAAGAGAAGATGGCGACTCCGGAAGGGGCTTCGGATATGCAGCTATATGAACGCCATCAGAAACTGAAACAACAGTTGGACACAATCGTTGAAGAGTGGGAACGGGTGTCGATGGAACTGGAAGAAGTGAAAGGCTAGGGCCTTCCTTCGCATAACATGATAATTCTATAATATATTATATTGAGTATGAAAGTAACCAAGTATTTACCAATTCTTGCGGTATGCCTTATGACAACAGGATGTAACAGTAAGAAAGAGGCCGTACTGACGTCCGGTATCGACCTTGCTAATCTGGATACCACGGCTGTGCCGGGTACAAGTTTTTATCAATATGCGTGTGGCGGTTGGGTGAAAGATCACCCGTTGACTGACGAATATTCCCGTTTCGGAACATTCGATATGTTGCGTGAGAACAGCCGTGAACAATTGAAATCCCTGATTGCCGAACTGGCCGCAAAGACGGACAATGCTCCGGGAAGCGCTGCTCAGAAAGTTGGCGACCTTTACAACATCGCAATGGACAGTGTGAAGTTGAACCAGGAGGGAGTAGCTCCGATTAAAGACGAATTGGCCGCTATCGATGCGCTGAAAGACAAGAACGAAATCTACGCATACATTGCCGAAAGTCAGAAGAAAGGTATACGGCCTTACTTTACGATGTTTGTCGGTGCGGATGATATGAACAGTTCGATGAATATAGTACAGACCTATCAGGGTGGTATCGGAATGGGACAACGCGATTATTATCTGGAAGAAGACGAACAGACTACCAACATCCGTAACAAATATCAGGAACACATCGCCAAGATGTTCCGGTTGGCAGGTTATGATGAGGCTACTGCACAGAAAGCGGTAAAAGCTGTAATGAACATTGAAACCCGTTTGGCTAAAGCGGCCCGTTCACAAGTGGAATTGCGTGATCCTCATGCCAATTATAATAAGATGGATATGGAAACGCTGAAAAAGAACATCCCGACTTTCGACTGGGATACTTATTTCGCTGTTTCAGGTTTGAAAGACCTGAAGGAAGTGAACATAGGTCAGCCTGCCGCTATGAAAGAAGTTGCCGATGTGATTAACACTGTATCATTGGACGATCAGAAATTGTACTTGCAATGGGGCTTGATAGATGCTGCCGCTTCATATCTTAGCGATGACTTTGAAGCTCAGAACTTCGATTTTTATAGTAGGACGATGTCCGGCAAGAAAGAAATGCAGCCTCGTTGGAAGCGTTCGGTAAGTACGGTAGACGCTGTTCTCGGTGAAGTGGTAGGACAGATGTATGTAGAAAAATACTTTTCGGCTGCTGCAAAAGAGCGTATGGTTACCTTAGTGAAGAATCTGCAAACTTCTTTGGGCGAACGTATCAAGGCGCTGGAATGGATGAGCGAACCGACTAAGGTGAAAGCATTGGAGAAACTGGATGCTTTTCATGTAAAGATCGGTTATCCGGACAAGTGGAAAGATTATTCGGCTTTGGAGATTAAGAATGATTCTTATTGGGCGAATATCGAGCGTGCCAGTCAATGGGATTACAATGAAATGATTGCCAAAGCCGGTCAGCCGGTAGATAAGGATGAATGGTTGATGACACCGCAGACTGTTAATGCTTATTACAATCCTACTACCAATGAGATCTGCTTCCCTGCAGCTATCCTGCAGCCGCCATTCTTCGATATGAACGCCGATGATGCAATGAATTACGGTGCTATCGGAGTCGTTATCGGGCATGAGATGACACATGGATTCGATGATCAAGGACGTCAATATGACAAAGACGGAAACCTGAAAGAGTGGTGGACGGAAGAGGATGCTGAAAAGTTCAAGGAACGTGCCCAAGTAATGGTGAACTTTTTTGACAGTATTGAAGTAGCTCCTGGTGTGCATGCTAACGGTCAGTTGACTTTGGGTGAAAATATTGCCGATCATGGCGGTCTGCAAGTTTCTTTCCAGGCTTTCAAGAACGCGACAGCTAATGCACCGCTTGAAACAGTAGACGGATTTACTCCCGAACAACGTTTCTTCCTTGCTTATGCTAATGTATGGGCAGGAAATATCCGTCCGGAAGAAATTCTCCGATTGACAAAACTCGATCCTCACTCATTAGGCAAGTGGCGTGTAGACGGTGCACTTCCTCATATTGGAAACTGGTACGAAGCATTCAATATTACTGAGCAGGATCCTATGTTCGTGGCTAAAGACAAACGGGTGTCCATCTGGTAATAGTTTTTGAACAAAAATATACTTTGCGAAGAAGCGTTGATTTTCTGTTTGGGAGAGTCAACGCTTTTTTTTATTAATTCACACCTTATTTATTACGTACGATAAACAATATTTCGTAACTTTGCACACCAAATACTTAATAAGCAATTCAATGTCAGAGTCTAAAAGAATAAAAACTGCATTGGTATCTGTATACCACAAAGAAGGTTTGGATGAAATTATTACCAAACTTCATGAAGAAGGAGTAGAGTTCTTGTCAACAGGAGGAACTCGTCAGTTTATTGAATCATTGGGATATCCTTGTAAGGCAGTGGAAGATTTGACCACTTACCCTTCTATTCTCGGTGGTCGGGTAAAGACATTACATCCGAAAATATTCGGAGGTATTCTTTGTCGTCGCGGGTTGGAGCAAGATCTGCAACAGATTGAAAAGTATGAAATCCCTGAAATAGATTTAGTCATTGTTGACCTGTATCCGTTTGAAGCTACTGTAGCTTCCGGTGCATCCGAAGCAGATATTATTGAGAAAATCGATATAGGCGGAATCTCTCTGATTCGTGCCGCAGCCAAGAACTACAACGATGTAATTATCGTTGCTTCTCAGGCTCAATACAAACCGTTGTTGGACATGTTGATGGAGCACGGTGCCACTTCCTCACTCGAAGAACGTCGTTGGATGGCAAAAGAAGCGTTTGCCGTTTCTTCCCACTATGATTCAGCGATCTTCAATTATTTTGATGCAGGCGAAGGTTCTGCTTTCCGTTGCTCGGTAAATAGCCAAAAACAACTTCGTTATGGTGAGAACCCGCATCAGAAGGGCTATTTCTACGGAAATCTGGAAGCGATGTTCGACCAAATTCACGGAAAGGAAATCTCTTATAATAATCTTCTCGATATCAACGCTGCCGTTGATTTGATTGATGAATTTGACGACCTCACTTTCGCTATTCTGAAACATAATAACGCTTGCGGTCTAGCTTCACGGTCTACTATGCTGGATGCATGGAAAGATGCATTGGCCGGTGATCCTGTTTCCGCTTTCGGAGGCGTGTTGATTACAAATGGGGTTGTTGACAAAGAAACAGCCGAAGAAATCAACAAGATTTTCTTTGAAGTGATTATCGCACCGGATTATGATGTGGACGCACTCGAAATCCTTGGACAGAAAAAGAACCGCATCATCCTCGTTCGCAAGGAAGCCAAATTGCCGAAGAAGCAATTCCGTGCTTTGCTGAATGGTGTATTGGTGCAGGATAAAGATACTAACATTGAAACGGTAGCCGACCTCAAAACCGTAACAGACAAGGCTCCTACTCCGGAAGAGGTGGAAGATATGTTGTTTGCTAACAAGATTGTGAAGAACAGTAAGTCAAACGCTATTGTATTGGCAAAAGGCAAGCAGCTTCTCGCAAGCGGTGTCGGACAGACCTCACGTGTAGATGCATTGAAACAAGCAATTGAAAAAGCTAAGTCATTCGGATTCGACTTGAATGGCGCGGTGATGGCTTCGGATGCCTTCTTCCCTTTCCCCGATTGTGTGGAAATTGCGGATAAGGAAGGTATTACGGCAGTAATCCAACCGGGCGGCTCGGTAAAAGATGATTTGTCTTTTGCTTATTGCAATGAGCATGGCATGGCGATGGTTACTACCGGTATCCGTCATTTTAAACACTAAAATAATAATTAAGAATGGGATTGTTCTCTTTTACACAAGAAATAGCGATGGACTTGGGTACAGCCAATACCATCATCATCACGAACGGGAAAATCGTGGTGGATGAGCCTTCGGTTGTGGCTTTGGACCGTCGTACGGATAAGATGATTGCCGTGGGGGAAAAGGCGAAATTGATGCACGAAAAGACCCACGAAAATATACGCACTATCCGTCCGTTGAGAGATGGTGTGATTGCCGACTTCTACGCTTGCGAGCAGATGATGCGCGGTTTGATTAAGCGGGTGAATACACGCAATCACTTATTCTCACCCTCTCTTCGTATGGTGATCGGTGTTCCTTCGGGTAGTACGGAAGTTGAACTCCGTGCCGTTCGTGACTCTGCCGAACATGCCGGCGGACGGGATGTCTATCTGATCTTCGAACCGATGGCTGCGGCTATTGGTATCGGCATTGATGTAGAGGCTCCGGAAGGGAATATGATTGTGGACATAGGTGGTGGTTCTACGGAAATTGCCGTTATCTCTTTGGGAGGTATTGTTTCCAACAACTCCATCCGTGTGGCGGGTGATGATCTGACGGAAGACATCCGTGAATACATGAGCCGTCAGCATAACGTGAAAGTCAGCGAACGTATGGCGGAACGTATCAAGATAAATGTGGGCGCTGCCTTAACCGAATTGGGTGAAGGAGCTCCGGAAGATTATATCGTTCACGGTCCTAACCGTATCACGGCTCTTCCGATGGAGGTGCCTGTATGCTATCAGGAAGTGGCTCACTGTCTGGAAAAATCAATCTCGAAAATAGAAACAGCTATCTTGAGTGCGTTGGAAAGTACACCTCCTGAACTTTATGCTGATATTGTGCACAACGGTATCTATCTTTCCGGTGGTGGCGCATTGCTTCGTGGGTTGGATAAGCGACTGACTGATAAAATCAATATTCCTTTCCACATTGCAGAAGATCCTTTGCACGCTGTAGCTAAAGGCACGGGAGTTGCATTAAAGAATGTAGATCGTTTCTCTTTTTTAATGAGATAACTCAGGGATGCGGAATTTAATAAACTTCCTTCTGAAATACAATTACTGGTTCCTCTTTATCTTATTAGAGGTAGCCAGTTTTGTTTTGTTATTTCGGTTCAACCGTTATCAGCAGAGTGCTTTTTTCACTTCTGCCAATACGGTTGTGGGGGCGGTTTATGATGTGTCGGGAGGCATTTCCTCTTACTTTCATTTGAAATCGGTCAATGAGGATTTACTGGACCGGAATATGTTGCTCGAACAGCAGATCTCCAATCTGGAGAAAGCGTTGAAAGAACGCCAGGTGGACTCTATCACCATTAACAGTGTCCGGCAGATGCCTCAAAGTGACTATCAGCTGTTCAAGGCTCATGTGATAAAAAACAGTCTGACACTGCCCGATAACTATATCACGCTCGACAAAGGTTCTTCCTCCGGCATTCGCTCTGAGATGGGAGTGATAGACGGTAACGGAATTGTAGGTATCGTGTATGAAACTTCTCCATCTTATTCGGTGGTGATTTCTGTACTGAACAGCAAGTCCAATATAAGTTGCAAGATTATCGGCAGTGATTATTTCGGCTATCTGAAATGGGAACGTGGAGATTCGCGTTACGCTTATCTGAAAGACCTGCCCCGTCATGCGGAATTCAATTTGGGCGATACCGTAGTGACCAGCGGATTCTCGACCGTATTCCCGGAAGGTATTATGGTAGGTACGGTGGATGATATGTCCGACTCTAATGACGGGTTGTCCTACCTGCTGAAAATCAAGCTGGCTACCGACTTCGGAAAGCTCGGTGATGTCCGTGTGATAGCCCGGAATGGGCAGGAAGAGCAGAAGAAACTTGAAAATAAGGTAACAAAAGAATGATTATCACCTATATACATAGAATCGGATGGTTTATCGGCTTAGTGCTTCTTCAAGTGCTTATCCTGAATAATGTCCATATAGCGGGTTATGCCACTCCTTTTCTCTATATTTATTTTATCCTAAAGTTTGACTCCGGCACTTCGCGGAATGAGTTGATGTTGTGGGCTTTCTTTTTCGGACTGACTATCGACGTATTTGCTGATACTCCGGGAATGAATGCGGCTGCAACGGTGCTGCTTGCTTTTCTCCGTCCTTCTTTACTGCGACTGTTCACACCTCGCGATAATCTGGATAGCTTCATCCCATCTTTCAAGACGATAGGGATTACTCCTTTTCTTAAATATACGACTGCAAGTGTTTTTGTACATAGTCTGGCGTTACTCTCCATTGAGTTCTTCTCGTTTTCCAGCATTTGGCTGTTGCTGCTGCGGGTGTTACTTTGCACCATTCTGACTGTAACCTGTATTGTAGCTGTTGAAGGCATAAGGAAGTAAAAATGGCAAAAGATTATAGATTAGAGAAACGTAAATTTGTTATCGGAGGCATTGCCCTGTCTATTGTCTTGATTTATCTGGTACGGCTTTTCGTATTGCAGATCACAACAGATGACTATAAGAAGAATGCTGACAGTAATGCTTTTCTGAATAAAATCCAATATCCTTCGCGTGGAGCGATTTACGACCGGACCGGGAAATTGTTGGTATTCAATCAGCCTGCATACGACATTTCGATTGTTCCGAAGGAAGTCGAGAATCTAGATACGCTCGACTTGTGCCAGTCGTTGAATATTACCCGTGCCCAATTCTTGAAGATTATGAGCGATATGAAAGACCGTCGCCGCAATCCGGGTTATTCCCGCTATACCAACCAGTTGTTTATGTCGCAACTTTCGGCGGAAGAATGTGGTGTCTTTCAGGAAAAGCTGTTTAAGTTTCGTGGCTTTTATATCCAACGGCGTACTATCCGTCAATATTCTTACAATGCGGCTGCCCATGCGTTAGGCGACATTGGAGAGGTGTCTGCCAAAGAGATGGAAGCGGATGAAGACGGATACTACATTCGCGGTGATTATGTCGGAAAGTTGGGTGTGGAGAAATCGTATGAGAAGTATTTGCGTGGAGAAAAAGGTATTGAAATCCTGCTTCGTGATGCACATGGCCGTATTCAGGGACACTATATGGATGGGGCCTACGACCGTCCCTCTGTTCCCGGCAAGAACCTGACATTGAGTCTGGATATTGATTTGCAGATTTTAGGCGAACGCCTGCTGAAGAACAAGATTGGCAGTATTGTAGCTATCGAGCCGGAAACCGGCGAAATCCTTTGTCTGGTATCTTCCCCGAACTACGATCCGCATTTGATGATCGGTCGTCAGCGTGGTAAGAATCATCTGATGTTGCAACGCGACAAGATGAAACCATTGTTGAACCGTGCTTTGATGGGAGTCTATCCTCCGGGCTCTACTTTCAAAACAGCACAAGGGCTGACTTTCTTGCAAGAAGGTATTGTTACAGAGCAAAGTCCGGCTTTTCCCTGTTCGCACGGATTCCATTACGGCAGGTTGACGGTGGGTTGTCATAGTCATGGGGCACCGATTCCGCTGATACCCGCCATTGCTACATCGTGCAACTCTTATTTTTGCTGGGGACTGTTCCGTATGTTCGGTGATCGTAAATATGGCTCACCGCAAAATGCTATTACCGTATGGAAAGATCACATGGTTTCGCAAGGGTTCGGTTATAAACTGGGAGTCGATTTGCCGGGAGAAAAACGGGGCTTGATTCCGAATGCGCAGTTCTATGATAAGGCTTATCGCGGACATTGGAACGGATTGACGGTGATCAGTATTTCCATCGGCCAGGGAGAAATTCTGACTACCCCTCTTCAGATAGCCAATTTGGGAGCGACGATTGCCAATAGAGGATATTTTGTCACACCTCATATTGTGAAAGAAATTCAAGATAACCGGATAGACAGTCTTTATCGCACTCCTCGTTATACCACGATTGAAAAAAGACATTATGAATCGGTGGTGGAAGGTATGCGTGCTGCCGCTACGGGAGGAACTTGTCGTATGTTGTCAATGATGGTTCCGGAATTGGAAGCTTGCGGAAAAACAGGTACGGCACAGAATCGCGGGCATGACCATTCGGTGTTTATGGGCTTTGCGCCAATGAATAAACCGAAAATAGCAATAGCCGTCTATGTGGAGAATGGGGGATGGGGCGCTACATACGGAGTGCCGGTCGGTGCTTTGATGATGGAACAATATATGAAAGGTAAATTGTCGCCGGAAAATGAGATAAGGGCGGAAGAAATTAGTAACAGAGTGATATTGTATGGTAACGAGGAGCGATAGTTTATGGAAATCTTTGGACTGGGTAACGATTTGTATCTACCTGCTCCTGATTATTGGGGGATGGTTCAGCGTGTGCGGAGCCAGCTATGACTATGGTGATCGTGATTTTCTTGATTTCTCGACTCGTGCCGGTAAGCAGTTCGTTTGGATTATCTGTTCTTTCGGACTGGGATTCGTGTTGCTGATGTTGGAAGACCGGATGTACGATATGTTCGCGTACATTATATATATAGGGATGATTCTTTTGTTGATTGTCACAATCTTTATTGCTCCGGATACGAAAGGTTCCCGTTCTTGGCTGGTGATGGGGCCGGTCAGTCTGCAACCTGCCGAGTTCGCCAAGTTTGCTACGGCTTTGGCGTTGGCTAAATATATGAATGCTTATTCGTTCAGTATCAAGAAGGAAAAGTGTGCTTTAGTTTTGGGACTGATTATTCTTTTGCCGATGTTATTGATTATCGGGCAGAGGGAAACAGGGTCTGCATTGGTATATCTTGCTTTCTTTTTGGTTCTTTACCGTGAAGGAATGCCGGGAGTAGTGCTTTTTGCAGGTGTCTGTGCGGTAATCTACTTTGTGGTCGGTATTCGTTTTGACGAGGTCTTTATAGCGGATACCCCTACGCCGTTGGGAGAGTTTATTGTATTGCTGCTGATTTTATTGTTTGCCGGCGGCATGGTGTGGGTATATCGTAAGAAGTGGGTAGCTGCCCGCAATATTATCGGTGGAAGTCTGGGGATATTGCTGATTGCCTATTTGATATCGGAATATTGGGTACACTTTAGTCTGGTCTGGGTGCAGTGGGGACTGTGTGCTGTTGCGATAGGTTATTTGATTTATTTAGCATTAAGTGAGCGTCAGCGTGCTTACTTTCTAATTGCTTTATTTACCATCGGCTCTATCGGATTTTTATATTCCAGCAATTATGTATTCGATAGCGTATTGGAGCCCCATCAACAAGTCCGTATCAAAGTAGTATTGGGCTTGGAAGAAGATTTGACCGGTGCGGGATACAACGTCAACCAATCCAAGATTGCCATCGGTTCCGGTGGATTGACAGGGAAAGGTTTCCTGAATGGTACGCAGACCAAACTGAAATATGTTCCCGAACAGGATACTGATTTCATCTTCTGTACGGTGGGAGAGGAACAAGGTTTTGTTGGTTCGGCAGCCGTCTTGATAGCTTTCCTGGTCTTGATTTTCCGCTTGATTTTCTTGTCGGAGCGTCAACCCTCTACCTTCGGTCGGGTTTATGGCTATTCAGTCCTCAGCATTTTCCTGTTTCACCTATTTATTAATATAGGCATGGTACTGGGGCTTACTCCGGTCATCGGTATCCCATTACCTTTCTTTAGCTACGGAGGTTCTTCTTTATGGGGCTTTACGATACTGTTGTTCACTTTCCTACGCATTGATGCGGGACGGAGTAGAAGACTCTAACAAATTGTTTATCTTTCGAATAACGTTTACGGCGAAGGTAGGGTGAAGAAGCAGGCGAATAGTCGTCCCTTCACCCGTCAATGCCCAGCTTATGTATTTTATAGTTTTTGTTCTTTAATTATAAAAATCTTTCCTTTCTCGGTGAGTTGCCAATAACCTGCTTTGTTGGACCCTTGACGGGTTATGTATCCATAAGCTTTTAAATTCTGCAATGATCGTTTCGCTGTAGCACTTGATGATGACAAGGCTTCAGCAAGAGTATTGTAGGTTGATTTTGTATTCGTAGATAATATATGTAATACATTTATGTCAACTGATGATAATTTTATTGGGTCATTTAGGGTCATTCGTTCTACTATGTGATTTCTCATTTGTCATTGTAGGGTAATTTCTTTTGAACGTAACTAGCATACCGCCCTCTGATTGCTTAAAGACGGGTTCTTCTATTCCTATCGCTTTAAAAGCGTTACATATTTTGCTAATACCACGTCCCCACGTTTCTATAAACCCGGCTTTGTAGAATACGGAAGCTAATAAAATGTTACGAGGATGTGAGGAGTGCTTATTTTCTGCTTACCGTGATATCCGTATCCCCACATCATTTATCCCCTGCAATATGTCGTCTTTCATACCGGATACTACCTTAAAAGTGTAGTTTCCTGGATGTAGCGGGCGAACCGAGCGTATGAAAGTCTCCGACTGATAGACACTGCCCCAACCTTTGCCGAACCATCTTCCTGTAGAGTCAGTTAGGTGAATAGCGATGGTATCGGTGCGCCACACAGTGGAATCCTGTAGATTCTGACTGATAAATAAATGAAGGTCCTGATAAGGATAATCCGTACGGTTACGGACTTCCGCAAATAGCCTCAAAGTCGGAGGGAGACTGTCTGTAATAGGAACAAAAAAGGAGAGTGTATCACTCTTTCCCCACCCGTTGTCGGGAAGGGATTGATAAGAGTGATACACGGTATTCTCGTTGCATGCCGCCGTTAGGCAAGCAGTGAAAAGGCAAAATAAACTATTCCTGAACAGGCTTTTCATTATTGGTTTGCGGTTTCGGTTTCTCTTTATTCGGCTCTTTGACCGGTCTTTCTGGCTTTTCCGGCCTTTCTTGAGCTTGTGGCCTTTCTTGATTCATCCCTCTTTCCGGTCGTCTGTTTTCATTATTCCGTCCCTGATTCTGTCCTCTGTTCCGATTATTATTATTTCTCGGTCGGTTCTCTCTTTCTCCTCTGTTAGCGTTTTCAGCCGATTGAGGACGGTTGTCGTTATTAGCTCCTTTTTTCTTCTTCTTATTATTCCGGTTCGCATTATTGCCACCCTCTTTATTGCGGTTACGGTCAAAGCGGGTAACGCTTTCCTGTTCCAGCAAATCAATCGGTTTCTTCAGTTCTGGCTTTCTTTCTTCTTCGAACAGACTGTCCGGTTTCATACCTTTTCTATTCATCGAAATCACTTCAAAAGCACGCTTCCCGCTGATGGTAACTAGATTTGCCGGGAAATTCTTGTCTGTGGAATAAGAGATCTGATTGCTCAAGATATCCGCTTTGAAGAAATAGAAAGTACCATCCTTCGTTTCCAGTTCTATCTCTTTGGACGGAAGACGTTTTTGAGCTTCCACGTAGCAATCTACTTCATAGTTCAGGCAACATTTCAGCTTGGCACATTGTCCGGCAAGCTTTTGCGGATTCAGGGAAATATCCTGATAACGTGCGGCACTTGTAGATACGGATACAAAGCTGGTCATCCACGTCGCACAGCAAAGCTCACGTCCGCAAGGGCCGATGCCTCCGATACGTCCCGCTTCCTGACGGGCACCGATCTGTTTCATCTCGATACGTACGCGGAATGCTTCAGCCAATACCTTGATCAATTGGCGGAAGTCCACGCGCTCATCGGCAATGTAATAGAAGATAGCCTTATTGCCGTCTCCCTGGTACTCTACATCTCCGATTTTCATGTTCAGATTGAGACTTAACGCAATCTGGCGTGCACGGATCATAGTGCCATGTTCCTTGCTTTTCGCCTCGTTGAACTTTTCCATATCCACCGGTTTGGCTTTCCGATAGATGCGTTTGATTTCCGTGTCCGCCTTGAAGTTCGCTTTCTTCATTTGCAGGGGAACCAGTCTGCCGGTCAGCGTCACCACACCTATATCATGTCCCGGAGCAGCTTCAACAGCCACCACATCGCCCTTTTCAAGTTTGATTTTGTTACTGTTGCGATAATATCCCTTCCGGGTGTTCTTAAATTGTACCTCAACCATGTCACTCTCTTCCGCATTGCCCGGTATATCCGCCAACCAATCGTAGGTGTTCAGTTGTTTATCTTGTCGGGAGCATCCTTTGCAGCAAAGACCGCCGCTCCCATTATGAAGTTTATATTCCATAGTGTTTATATATTAATTATTGCTTCAACAGTACAATCATCTTCAGCGAGAAGTCGAAGAATACCATTTTAGCGTTTACATTCTGTTCAATATGTATTTGCGCTTCGCTTAGCTCGTCCATTATTCCCATTACATTACGTTCGTTTACAAACGGGGCGAAGCGGGTTGCAAAGTTCTGTTCACTGATCGTCATATATGTAAGATCACGTTGGTGCAGGTTAAAGATGAAGTTTTCCCGAATCATGCGTTGGCAATATTCCAGAAAATTCTTTTGGCGTTCGCGTCCCATGCCTGCCACCTGTTCGCTCCACATTTTCATTTCCCTGATTTTCCGTTGATAGGACAACCGCATCAGGCTGACGAATAAATCGAAGAACAGTTGATTCTCTTCGTTCAGATGAATCGTTTCGAGTGCCTTGATAAAATTTCCATTTGCCAGATGGGCGATGGAAAGGCTGTCGGCAGGTTGAATGCTGTACTTCGTTTGTAGCACCCGATCGATGCTTGCCTCGTCAATTTTCCGCACGTTCATGCGTTGCGTGCGGCTTTGGATGGTGGGCAGTATCATGTCCGGCTTTTCCGATACCAGCAGGAAAATAGTTCTTTCGGGCGGCTCTTCAAGCAGTTTCAACAGTTTGTTGGCACACACCGGATGCAATTTTTCCGGTAGCCACACGATTGTAATCTTGAATCCTCCCTCACTGGATTTCAGACTGAGTTTTTTCAGAATTTCATCACTCTCGTTAGCGAATATCTGTGCTTGCTTATTCTCCGCTCCAATATTGTTCAACCAATGATTCAAGTTGAAGTAAGGGGAGGTGAGCAGTTGTTCTCTCCATTGCGGAAGAAAATCGGCACAGACCGATACTTTGGGACTTTTCGCCTTGTTTACGATCGGAAATACAAAATGCACATCCGGATGTACCAGCTTATTAAACTTCACGCAGGACGGACATACACCGCAGGCATCCGTTTCACTCCGGTTGGAGCAACTGATATAGCGTGCGTATGCAATGGCCAATGGTATTTTTCCCACCCCTTCCGGGCCGCAAATGAGCTGGGCGTGCGGGATGCGTCCTTCATTCACCTCCTGAATGAGCCGTTGCTTGACTTCTTCCTGTCCGATTACGTCTCTGAAAAACATATCAATAAATGATTTTGGCTACTTTCTTGATACTGTCCACCGCTCCAATGGAGTAGAAATGGATGCTTGGTACTCCGTGAGACATCAATTCCTTGCATTGGGTTACACACCATTCGATACCCACTTGTTCGGCTTCCGCATCCGTTTTGCATTTCAAAGCCTCTTTCACGAGTTCTTCCGGCAAATCCACCTTGAATGTCTTGGGAATCATGCTCAGTTGGGACAGTTTCTTGAACGGCTTGATTCCCGGAATGATTGGAACATTGATACCTGCCGCTTTGGCTTGTTCTACAAACTCAAAATATTTTTTGTTATCGTAGAATAATTGTGTTACGGCATATTCTGCGCCTGCTTCCACTTTTTTCTTTAGCCAATAAAGGTCGGATTCAATATTGGGAGCTTCTTCATGTTTCTCCGGGTAGCATGCCACACCATAAGAAAAGGGGCTGTTGGTTACTTTCATTTCCGAACCGTCCACAAAGATACCCTTATTGAAATTGTTGATTTGTTCCTGCAACTCGATTGCGTGATGATATCCGTCGCCTTCGGGGGTGAAAACAGATTCGTGTTTTGCCTTGTCGCCACGTAGCACTAACAAATCAGTGATGTTCAAAAATTGTAGGTCGAGCAGTACATATTCCGTCTCTTCGCGTGTGAAACCACTGCATAGGATATGCGGAACGACTGTGATATTATATTTATTTTGGATGGCGGCAGCCACAGCAACAGTGCCCGGACGTCTTCTCAAGCGGTTTCGTTGGAATAGCCCGTTGCCGAGATCTTTGTACACGTATTCGCTGCGGTGGGTCGTGATATTAATATACTTCGGATCGAATTCCCGAAGTGTATCGACTGTCTGATATAGCTTTTCTATTCCGGTTCCTTTCAGTGGCGGCAGGATTTCGAAAGAAAAAGCTGTTTTTTTGTTGTTATGTATTAAATCAATTACTTTCATTCTTTTCCCTAATGTTCGTTATCTACTTGGATTAAACGTGCATATTGGGACAAAAATACGAAAAAAGAAAGATTTCTTCTTGATTTACGCTAAAATAGTTTTGTTTTTATCGTACTAATATCCATAAAAGAGGGATTACCCCGTGTAGGATACGCCCTCTCTTATCTAATCATTATTATTTTAGAATTTACTTATCAAGAAATGATTTCTTCATTCTGGTGATGTCAGTCAGATAATCTTGTAAATCTTGTTCATGTTCCTCCTCTTCGGCAAGAATATGTTTTGCGATGTCGCAGGTAGTGAAATCTTTTCCATTGGTAAAGTCGGCAATCTCCTGATAACGAAGGATTGCACAGCGTTCGGAAGCAACGTTGTCTTTTAGTAAACTAATGGAATCAAACTCTTGTGGAGCATCATATTTGCATCTCGCCAGTTCAAACCATTTCTTAGGATCGAGCACCGGGACACCTTCTAGTTCGATGATGCGGTTGGCAAGCAATTGTGCGTGTTTACGCTCTTCTTCAGCATGTTCTTCAAACTCGCTCTGCACATCGGCACGCATAGCTCCTTCTACTACTAATGCACCTACCCAATACTGGTAGTATGCCAACCATTCTTCAGCCAATGCTGCGTTCAACTGTGAAATCAAACTTTCCACATCTAATTTCCCTTGTAGGATTTTTACACTTTCTCTAGCCATAATTTAATGTTTAGGTTAATATATTTAAGTTGACTATGTAACAGTCTGAACTTATTTTTGTTTTAGAGGTCTGCCGGTTTTAACAGAAAGAGTGTTTTTGTGGGAATTCTAATGCTCTACGCTAAACTAAATTTTTACTCAATGCATAAAATTCTCGTTTAGCGTAGAGCATTTATAACCGGCAATTGGTTCTCGCCAGTTATTTTTCAGAATATCCCTCGATAGATGTCCTTGTATTCTCCTCCCTATGAGTTTGAATAGACAAATCATCTGCCATCCTACACCAGTTTCACTTTATGTTGTTGAATATTAGTATATTAATAGGGTGTAGGATAGTGGTGTGGGATGGTTGCAGATGCGGTGTATCTTACCCCTTTCCCTCGCTCATCCTTACACTTTCCCTTACTTATCCTTACGCCCTGTCTTTGCCATCCTGCTTTTCATCAATTGTTTCCTGCGTATGAAACTTTAGTTTCCCCCTCTTGAAACTCCAGTTTCCTCTGCCTGAACCTTTAGTTTCCCCTGCTTGAACCTTTAGTTTCATTTGCTTGAACTTCTGGTATCCTGTGGTGAAACAACATTTTCTGTAACTTGAAACAGTCTGTTCTTGTACTCTCTTTCGGCTCTTGATACTTGCTTTTCAGTCATAACTGCCTGTCTTCTCAGGCATTAATAGGCTATGTATTGAGTATTAAACCCTGTACATAGGTTGTTAATATCCTATATGTGAGTTATTAATATCCTATATATTGGTTCTTTATATCCTGTATTTATGCAGTTAATATGCTGAATATCTATAGTTTATGGTTTTTATCCATCATCTGCCTTCCGGTGATAGGCCGGTGATAGGTGACAGATGCGGTGATAGGTTTCGGACAACCTGTCACCATGCCTCAAATTCCGATGAACAGGGACGTTCATGATTGCCGGTGATAGGTGATAGAGGGAAGTGCGAAAAACTTCTGTGTATATCCGCCCTGCCCGCTTCCTTCTTTTTCTCCCTCTCGCGCACACATACGCACGCATGCATTAATATAATAATGTATCCTTTCCCTTGATTCCTTTGTCCTTTTCTTCCGTTGTTGAAAAAACATGTTCTACAACATCGTTATGATTCAGCTAGTTAGCGTTTTTCTTTCAAAATACTTCAAAAAAAATAGTTGAATATATTTGGATGTTATGTATAAAGTGTCTACTTTTGCACCCGCTTTCCAAGAGAGGACAGCCTTGCAGAATTGACCTAATGACAAAGCGTAGGACCGCTTTACTTTAAGAACAAAAAAGATCCGGAAAAGTTTGGATTATAATAAATAAAGTTCTTATATTTGCAGTCCGATTCGCAAAGAGACGCGGTTTTCCGTTTATCGTTTTCGTCCCTTCTTTCCCTTTCGCTAAGAGAGCCTGAGAAACGAACCGAAAAAGAAAAACGAAAAAAACTTCCGAAAAGTTTGGCAGTTAAAATAAAACCCCTTACCTTTGCACCCGCTTTTGAAAATGAAGCGCAAGTTCTTTGAAATATTGATAAACAATACAAGTAGTACAAGATTAAAATAGAACCGTCAATGCTTATATAATAAATATAGGTATATAAGATAGAGTCAATAAATTGTACGGCATCCTGAACAGAGCAAGAAAATCATCTTAACAGATGAAAAGATACTTTTACAATGAAGAGTTTGATCCTGGCTCAGGATGAACGCTAGCTACAGGCTTAACACATGCAAGTCGAGGGGCGGCATTTTAGTTTGCTTG
>NZ_GG688327.1:192349-193341 GCF_000156195.1 Bacteroides finegoldii DSM 17565
TTGTGTATATCCGCCCTGCCCGCTTCCTTCTTTTTCTCCCTCTCGCGCACACATACGCACGCATGAATATAATAATGTGCCTTCCCTTCCAGCCTTTTTCCCCGCCCCGTCCATTCTTTAAAAAAAACGTCCCGTCACTTCGTTATGTTTCAGTGGTTTATCTTTCCTTTTCCAAAATACTTCAAAAAAAGAGTTGAATATATTTGGATGTTATGTATAAAGTGTCTACTTTTGCACCCGCTTTGCTAGAGAGACAGAGCCTAATGATTGACATTCTGCTAAAGAGTAAGTGGTTCAGAAAATAAAAACAAAAAAACTTTCAAAAAAGTTTGGAGGTTATCTGAAAAAGTCCTTATCTTTGCATCCGCTTTCGCAAAGAAAGCAGGCGCGGCGGAAGCCACGTTAGTTCTTTGAAATATTGATAAACAATACAAGTAGTACAAGATTAAAATAGAACCGTCAATGCTTATATAATAAATATAGGTATATAAGATAGAGTCAATAAATTGTACGGCATCCTGAACAGAGCAAGAAAATCATCTTAACAGATGAAAAGATACTTTTACAATGAAGAGTTTGATCCTGGCTCAGGATGAACGCTAGCTACAGGCTTAACACATGCAAGTCGAGGGGCAGCATTTTAGTTTGCTTGCAAACTAAAGATGGCGACCGGCGCACGGGTGAGTAACACGTATCCAACCTGCCGATAACTCAGGGATAGCCTTTCGAAAGAAAGATTAATACCGGATGGCATAGGATTGTCGCATGATGATCCTATTAAAGAATTTCGGTTATCGATGGGGATGCGTTCCATTAGGCAGTTGGTGAGGTAACGGCTCACCAAACCTTCGATGGATAGGGGTTCTGAGAGGAAGGTCCCCCACATTGGAACTGAGACACGGTCCAAACTCCTACGGGAGGCAGCAGTGAGGAATATTGGTCAATGGACGGGAGTCTGAACCAGCCAAGTAGCGTGAAGGATGACTGCCCTA
>NZ_GG688327.1:193441-198038 GCF_000156195.1 Bacteroides finegoldii DSM 17565
CACAAAGGTAATCTTAAAATCTTTTTGAGCAAAGCGAGAAAAGCAAGAATTGTCCGACAAGGACACTTCTTGCTATATATACACATACCGCATTGGAATACATCCACACTAACCGCCCGGCAAAAAAGCCCCGGCGTGTTAGAAAATCCCCCACAGCCTAACAAAATCTACCCCATTTCTACCCAAGGGGATTACACGCCGCAGAAGTCATCCGGGAACATGTCTTCCAGTTCGTCCAAATCAATGGCTTCTTCTTCGGACACCTCCACCCATTCAACGTTTTCTTTCCCTCTTATCGCACATGAGTACATCTCGGCGGCGGCAAGGTTAGAGAACACCTCGTGCATAGGCTCGCCGTTCTCTAACCAGTAAACACAATATTCGACCATAACAGTTTTATCATTTATCGTTGTAATGCCCCTCTACCTCCAAAATGTAGACCTCTACCACTTCCTCGTAAATGTCATAGATTATCCGGTCATGGGCGGTAATGTGTCGAGACCATGTAATATCCCCACCGCCCCTTAACGCTTCGGGATGCCCAAGCCCAGTCTTAGGGTGCTCTAACAATTCTTTGTAGATTTTCTTATACTTCTTGAACAAATTGGGGTTTGATTTCTTCCATTTGGCAATCACCTTATCCACCCCGTCGGAAACCCTAATTGTGTACATCATAGACTGTCGAAATAAGCATCAATATCCTCACTGCTTTTGAGGGTAACACACTTTCCGGATTTGATTTCTTCCCTTGCCTTGTCAATCCTTGCTTGCAGTTCCGGGGTTATCATCAAATCTTCACGACCAACTTTTACCAAAGCGTAAATCTCGTTTTTCCTGCGAATTAGTACCTGCTCGCCATTGTCAGCTTTGGTGAAAGACGCTGCGAGGTTGTTACGGTATTCTCTTACTGATAATGCTTCCATATCTGTTTGCTTTTAAATTCAGTACAAAGATAGCTATATTTCAATAAAATACAAACTTTTTGTACACAAATGTGTACACGCCATAAAAAGCCGTTCACAGTCCTACCGCCCGTTGGTTGGTTTTGCTTTGCTTTTTTTCCCTATTGTTTTTCTTTTTCCGACAGTAAATCAACCACTTATCCGTAAAAAATCAATGACTTGTTATAAAGCATAACTTGTTTATATGCTTATCAGCTTTTTTTTTTAACTAAAAATCACGCTGAAATCCAACCGCTTACACAATTCATTTAACACATTACTACGACTTTTTGAATGCTATTTAACACATTACTACGACTTTTTGAATGTTATTTTCTCTTCCAAATACGACTTTTTGAATGTTATTTTGCATCATCTACGATTTCCATTTGCACAAGTCGTAATTACTTATTATATTTGCGCAACATACTAATAATCAATAAAGGATGAAGAAAATCATAGTTCATTTTAAGAAAGAAGAATTTGAAAGGGTAAAAAACGCAATTTCTATCCTCGCAAAATTTTCTGAAATATACGCTCCTCACATAGATAAAGCCAACAGTATTTTATCCTTTCGTGTAGATGATGAAAACGAAACAACAGAAGAACAACAGTGTAACAGTCGTCAATAAAGACCAAATACAAAGCTATATTATGACGACAGCCAAGTATGACTTTTCCGTTTATGAGAAGCGCATACTTTATAGAATTGTAGAAATGGCTCAAGGTGAACTCCAAGGAGTTAGGTTTGCAACTGATTGTAAAAAAATAGAACACACACTTTTTGATACCGTTCACATCACAATGCCTATTGCTTCATTGCTAAATGGAGAAAGTGATGAAAACTACACACGTGTAAAACAAGCACTGTTATCTCTACAAAAGAAAATCTTTACCTATGAGGATGAAAAAGAATGGATAAGCATTTCTATTATTGCATTGCCAAAGATAAAGAAGCGTTCATCTGTTGTATCATTCCAAATAGACTCACACATATGGGACTGCTGCTTAGATTTTTCAAAAGGGTTTCGCAAATACGAATTAGCCACTGCGATGAAGTTTAAGAGTGTATATTCTATGCGGTTCTACGAACTTTTAAGCGGTCAGAAAACAAAACTAATCTATCCACTTGAACAGCTCAAAGAAATGTTTAAAGTACAAGATAAATACGCAAAGACAAACGATTTTGTCCGGAAAGTAATTGAACCTGCAAAAAATGAGCTGGACGAACTAAGTCCTTATACATTCGAATGGTCCGCAAACAAGGAGGGGAAAAAAATTGTAAGTTTCAACTTCTATCCAATATTCAAGCCAGAGCATCGTGATGCAGAGCTATACAAAAAAGAGCTACAAAAGCAAACCGGGCTTTCATGGGATTTAGGTAGGCAAGTGATAAGTTACTTAAAAACATCTTTGGAGTTCTCCGATAAAGAAATCAAAAACAACCGGGATTTATTTGTAACAGCACAAATGGAACTTCCAGACATCATGACAGAACTCGCCATACTTAGAGGAAAATCAAGGACAAAAACAAATCCAAAAGGGTGGATTATAAACGCCCTTAAAGGGAAAATCAAGGATAAGTGACAAGATTACCCCGGTATATTTCAGCCGGGGTAATCTTGTCAAATCAGAGGAACGATTTCCATTTCTACACCAAGCTCTTTCATCTGCCGCTGTATTTCCTCGCTGCTTAGTTTCTCTTTCGCCAGTACAAGCCCATGAAAGGCGTCCCAGCCTGCCGGCTTCGAAACGATACTACCGTTTAGGACAGCATGGGTGATTTCGCCGCCGGACTTCGCACCCTTGTTCAGTATGAAGAAGAACCGGGGTTCTTCGTGTTCCGTTGTTCCCATAATTCGTAAAGTTAGAGTTTATTTGTTTCCCTTTTGTTCCCTTGCCTGCTCTTGGAAGTATTCATAATACTGCTTGTAGTTGTCCCGGTCTTTGGCTGCATCCGTCCAAAGATAGCACATGAAACAAGCGAACAATAGGGAGATAACAGCACAAAGGATTGAGTAGAACGAAATCCGTTTGTCCACATAACCGCCGTTTTTCATTCTGTACCCCTGCCGTTCAAAGTCCGACAATACGTTTTTTAGGCGATTTTCGGCACTTTCGAGGCTTTTCCCGTCTATTTGTACCTTTCGGGATGTTGCATCCTCTATGCGCTTTGTATAGGCTTCAATACGTCCCATTTCTTGAAAAAACAGTTCTATCGCAAGCTGCGGGTTAACCTTTGGTGCTGTGTCTTTTCTTTTCCGGGGGCTGTACTGTCCCTGCTTAACGGTGGAAGCTACCGCTTCCGGATGTGAGTTTGTTTCCATGAGATATGTTCATTGAGTTATATTTCAGTTTGCTTTGTGTCCGCTCGATATGGGCGAGAGTGTAGCCTTTCCCTATCTCGCTCGCCTTATACTCCGTACCGCTTCGGGCTGTGACGTAGTAGCCGTTAAGTTTTCCGGTGCTTGCCCTGGCTTCCCGAACTTTAAAACCTCTCCTACCAAGTTCTTCCTTGAATTTAGTCAAGTCAAAGCCCTGCATCTTCTTCAATACGTCGTCCATGGCTTCCTTGATTTCCGCTTTGTTGGCTTTGCCGATGTCCTGCGACTGTACAAAGTTCCGTTCCTTGGCTATGGCGTTGGCGGCTTCCGTTGCCTTTTTCCCTATCCAGTTATCCCGGTACAGTTCCCCGGAAAGGGAAACCCGGTTTGCCAGTATATGCAGGTGGGCTTGTTCTTTTTTGCTCTCCGTACCGCTGTGCCGGATGATGATGTACTGGTGGTTCGCCAGCCCCATGCGCTGCATGAAGTCGTTACCAAGTTCCGCCCAGTCCGCATCCGTAAAGGTGGCGCTTTCCTCTATCGAAGGACTGACCTCGAAACGTAGGCAATTGTTTTTTACGTTCGGAAAATCAGCGTGGTATGGTTTCATTTCCTGTACCATTTCCGCACCCGTACACCCGTAAAGTTCATGCCGGGCTATCTCGATGGCTGCTGTCTGTCCGTCTATCTCTTTGGCAAGGTCATACTCCAGTGCAGCCGTACCATGCGATATGCTCTTTCCTTTCCCTATCATCGTGAAAGTATTTTTTTAAGTTCGGTGATTAGTGCCTGATTCTCTTCAAATACCTCCCGGTACTGGCGACCACCGAAGTAGTTGTTCAGCCGTTGGAGCGTTCCTTTCAACTGGGCTATGTCCCGGAGAAGCTGCCGTTCCTCCTCGGTGTACCTTTCCCTTGGGCGACCTCCAAGGGACAAACTCCGGCAATACTCCGATGTGCTCATGCTACATCGGGCTGCCTGCTCCGCAAGTGCCAGCTTTTCATACCGGGTACAGCGGAATGTAATCTTTTCGTTCCGTCTTACTTCCATGTCACAAAGGTAATCTTAAAATCTTTTTGAGCAAAGCGAGAAAAGCAAGAATTGTCCGACAAGGACACTTCTTGCTATATATACACATACCGCATTGGAATACATCCACACTAACCGCCCGGCAAAAAAGCCCCGGCGTGTTAGAAAATCCCCCACAGCCTAACAAAATCTACCCCATTTCTACCCAAGGGGATTACACGCCGCAGAAGTCATCCGGGAACATGTCTTCCAGTTCGTCCAAATCAATGGCTTCTTCTTCGGACACCTCCACCCATTCTAACC
>NZ_GG688326.1:0-104347 GCF_000156195.1 Bacteroides finegoldii DSM 17565
GTTGTGCATCGGAAAAGTTGGTATAGGACTTCAAGACCATTAAGGCTATTTTACCTTCGGGAGAAAAATAACTTTTACGCCCCAAAGCAGAGGACTTCAAATGCATTTGTCGGGCCAGTTCCGAGAAAGGAAACAGAGCATGGAGTCGACCTAATTCACTCGTTGCAAAACTTTGACGATATTTTTTTAGCATATCGAACTCGGTAAAACCTAAACGAGGTTCGATTTCTGAGATTTTTTGTATCTTTACCATGTGTTTTTATTTTAGATTACCCCCGTTTTGGCCGTCAAACCGTTTTTTGGGGGGAATGCTTAAAGATACAAAAAAGGCAACTAATTCGCAATGAAGTAGTTGCCTTAAATTTTATTATTTTAGGAATATCCCTACTGACTTTATTCGGTTCTATTCTTCCCTCCCGAATGAACGGTATTCCAACGGAGTAAGCCCTGTCCGTTTTTTGAAGAATGAAAAGAAGTACTCAGTAGATTGGAAACCTAAGAAGAAAGAAATCTCTTTTACTGACTGAGAAGTACCTACCAACAATTGCTTTGCCTTACGGAGTTTCAATTCTTGAAAATATTTGGCCGGTGCATAACCGGTATATTCCTTAAACACCCTGCGGAACCATGAATAACTGATATTCAGCCGCATCGCCAGTTCTTCCGGATCAACATTGCCCGAAACATTCTCGTTCATTATAATCTTTGCCTGCTCTATCTTCTGGTCAACATCGCTCATCTCAAAGACCTTGTTTTTAGAGATAGAAAGAATCATCCCGATTATATGCAACACAATGCCGGAAAGATACTGTTGTGCGGAAATCTTGTCCGCTTCGGCCACCGCAAGAGCACGGGAGAACAAAGATACCAACTCCTCATTGATTCCCACCTCCAATATTTGCTGTTCTTGGGATAAAAAAGAATTAGCCACAATCGCATCTATTGCCGGACCTTCAAATCCGATATAGTATTCTGTCCAACCGGTCTGCCGCAATGGTCGATACGTATGCCACTGTCCGGGAAACAACACCATCAACCTTCCTTTACAAACCTGCTTTTCTGGAGTAGAATCGGATGAGAACAGGCCGCGTCCTTTAGTAATATAAACTAGCTGGTATTCACGAAGCACCCTGCCTTTTTCCGCATTAAAAAAATAGCCGGAAGGATGCTCTTTCAACGGGTAAGGAGAATCGGGCGGGATAGACTGATAGCCGACTGTATTCACCCATAAACCGAACTTACGGTCCATGTCATTTACTATTAAATACTTGAATTCAAGCCCTAAACTTGTACCATCGGTCATGCCCATATCCTTACATACGATTTCTTTAATGTTTTCCACAGCAGACAAATGTACAAAAAAAGAAGTGCATCGTATACAACCGACGCACTCTTTTTTTAATCAATCCATGTGGAAGACCTCCGGCAAAGGAATCGTAACCGGCGAATTATCCTCATTTACTTCCATGATATCCGCCATATAATCCCACCATTTCTGCACAATCGGATTGGCTCCCATATCTTGCGAGGACTCTTCTCCTCTTGTTTTCTGACAGGCGAAAAGAATATTTGTATCTTTATCCCAATAGATAGAATAATCATATACTCCACCATCGGACAACATTTTTTTCAGCTCCGGCCAAATGGCTGCGTGCCTTTTCTCATATTCTTTCTCGAACCCGGGTTTCAAGAACATCTTAAAAGCTTCCCGTTTCATACGCTTTCTCCTATCAATCAAAATGCTTTGTGATACAGAGCCTCAATATCCGCTACTGAAGTCGGACGAGGATTACCACCCGTACAGACATCATTGAAAGCCGCTACCGCCAAAGCAGGAATATCTTCTTCCTTCACATTAATTTCATGCAACTTCTGCGGGATACCGATACTCAACGAAAGAGCCTTCACTGCTTCTATTGCCGCTTTCACTCCTTCTGCCTCACTCATTCCGGCAGTATCTACCCCCATTGCTTTCGCAATATGAATATATTTCGGAGCCGCCGGAGATTCAGCATTGTATTCCATCACGTAGGGTAACAGCAAAGCATTTGCCACTCCGTGAGGCGTATCATAGAAAGCTCCCAACGGGTGAGCCATCGAGTGAACAATTCCCAGACCGACATTCGAGAATCCCATACCGGCGATATATTGCGCCTGCGACATTGCTTCGCGGGGCGCCACATCCTTACCGTTATCCACAGCCGCCTTCAAATTCTGTGCAATCATTTCAATCGCCTTCAATTCAAACATATCACTCATAGCCCAAGCACCCGGAGTAATATAACTCTCGATGGCATGAGTCAAGGCATCCATTCCCGTCGCAGCAGTCAGCCCCTTCGGCATGGAGTACATCAATTCAGGATCTACGATAGCCACAGCAGGAATATCGTTCGGGTCTACACACACCATCTTCTTACGTGCATCTTCATCGATAATCACATAATTGATAGTAACTTCGGCAGCCGTTCCGGCAGTAGTAGGCAGTGCGAAAGTAGGTACCGCTTTATGCTTGGTATCAGCCACACCCTCCAAAGACTTCACATCGGCAAAATCCGGGTTATTCACAACGATACCGATTCCCTTAGCAGTGTCAATAGAAGATCCGCCGCCCAAAGCAACGATAAAGTCTGCACCGGAAGCTTTGTAAGCAGCCACTCCGTTCTGTACATTAGCAATAGTAGGATTGGCTTTTACATCACTATAAAGTTCGTAAGGTATCTGATTGTCGTCAAACACTTTAATGATTTCGGCAGCCACACCAAACTTGATCAGATCCTTATCCGTTACAAAAAAAGCTTTCTTAAAGCCACGTCTGGCCGCTTCTACAGCAATTACACTCCGGCAGCCTGCACCGAAGTAAGAAGTTTCATTTAAAATAATGCGATTCATGGTTGTTTATTGGTTTATTTTATTTAGGAAGATTGAAAGCAACAGTCATTTCCTTCATCTGTTCCTGACTCATACCATCCGGTTCGAAGCCCATGTTCTTGGCTGCAATATAGATCAAAGCAGATTTATTCAACACATCAATCTGGTCGAATGCCTGCATCGCATCGCAATCTACTGCAAATACGCCATGTTTTTCCCACATCACAACGTCGTAATCCTGCAACTCCTTAATGGTAGCTTCCGCCAGTTCTACAGAACTAGGCAATTTATAAGGAATGATACCCAAGCCACGCGGGCAGAATGCCTTTGTTTCGGGAATCATGCTCCACAACATATTGGTAGCCACATCTTTTTCCAGAAACTTCTTACAATGTGTCAGGGCGATCAACTCAATCGGGTGCGTATGCACAGATGCTTTATAAGGAGAGTTTTTGCTCAACAGGTCATTGTGCACACTCAGGTGAGAAGGCAATTCCGATGTCGGAGCCACCGCCTCATCAGCGATAATCACATAGCTGGCACAGTCATCCAGAATACGGATAACCGAACCATTCTCCATCGGCCAGCGAGCTAAATCACGCATACGCTTATTAGTTCCCTTGCAGTAGAAATAACATCCTTTCAGATAAGGAAGAGTCACACCGATAGATTTTACTTCGCTGATCGGTTTCATCTGACGGATTTCATCGTCTACAAACTCTGTGATATTAATAGTGATGTTACCACCATTACGTTCAGCCCATCCTTTCTGCCACAAGTAGCCGGCAACTTCAGCCACCTTATTTACCTCTTTGGCAAGTGCCGGACGATTCTCTAAAATTGATTTCATTATATATATTTTTTAATTGTATACGGATTACATAGATTTCGCCGCAAGTTATAAAAAACTGCGTAATCTCTGTAATCCGTACCTATAAATTTTAAAACAAATTTGGGAACACTAATGAGAAGATAAGTACGATCAGACCAGCTATCAGCACAGTTATAGTCTTATTTGATACTCCTTTCCATTCCTTCAAAATGATTCCCCAAACATTACTGAAAGTTACATTCAATGCCATCAGTATACACCAGGAAAAAGCCAACAATACAGGACTTTCTGTCAAGAAACTTTTACCCATTTCCAATCCGAAGAATTGCATATACCACAACACACCTGCCAAGGCGCAGAACACCAGATTATTGCCCCACACTTTTCCTTTGGCATAGTCACCCATTGACTTATTAGCCACATTCTGTTGCAGACAATAAGCGGCATTCGTCAGAAATCCGCCAAGAGTAACCAGGAAGATTACCGGAAGACCGGCATAAAGCCCTTCTACTCCACCGGCTAGAGCCGCATTCTTGATAGGAGTTCCCGCATCCAACCCCAAGGCAAAGCAAGCGCTCATGACACCGGCAAGGAGGGCAACCAACAACCCTTTTGTCAGCGCAAAGTCTTTTACGGCAGCACGTTTTTCTTCTTCACTCATGTTTTGTGCACGCAAGCTACCGGCATAGCCGATAATAGCGATACCCGCCAATGTGATGCAAACACCCAACAACAGAATCAACCCGTTACCTTCAAACAAATTTGTGCCTGCAAAAAGAGCCGGAAGAAGAGTTCCGAAACCGGCACAAGTACCCAACGAGATACTCTGCCCTAGCGCAACCCCCAGATAACGCATGGAAAGTCCGAAAGTCAATCCTCCTACTCCCCACAATATACCATAAAAGATGCTCATACCGGCACCTCCCGCTCCCCACAAGTCGAGCAGACTGCCTCCTTGCGGTACGCCCAGCAGTGAACCCAAGAATGGGAACACCAACCAGGCAAATACACCTTGTATCAACCAGAAGCTTTCCCAGCTCCACTCCTTTACCTTTTTAATAGGTACATATGAACTGGACTGGCAAAAGCTACCGATGGCTATAATCAACAAGCCGATTAAAATATCCATAACTTATCGTTTAGAAGTTACTTCGGCTTCGTACTTTTCGATTTCTGCAATGAAATCTTCACCTACAGGAACATTGTTCTTCAAGCAGAACATATCCCAAACAGCATTCCAAGGCAACGCTTTTTCTTCTTCAAGCAAAGCCAGACGCTGGAATCCCTGTCCGTTTGCTTCATATTCACGCAATTTCGCAATCGGTTCGAGCAAAGCGCGGGTCATACATTTCTGTGCGGCACGGCTGCCGATCACGTATGCACCGATACGGTTGATGGAAGCGTCGAAATAGTCAAGACCATAATGTACACGGTCCAAAGCACCGCAACGAACGATTTCGCTGAACAGTTCCATTGTCGGATCATCCATAATAGTAACGTGGTCTGAATCCCAACGAACCGGACGGCTTACGTGCAACATCAGTTCGGGAACATAAAGCAACAATGAAGACACTTTATCAGCTACGCTTTCTGTCGGGTGGAAGTGACCGGTATCCAAAGTGATCATCTTATTGCGAGAAGCACCGTAACCGATATAGAAATCGTTGGAACCTACCGTATAGCTTTCCAGACCGATACCGAACACCTTAGATTCGATGCAATCCTTCATATTCTTATATTCTGTAGCGAAGATCTGATCCAAAGAATCTTTCAGCAACGCACGGTACTTCATACGGTTTACAGTGATATCCTTGCTTCCGTCATGTACCCAAAGGTTCATAATACACGGATCACCCTGTGCCTTACCCATTTCCTCCGCAACAGCACGACAGCGTTTGGTATGTTCAATCCAGAACTGGCGGATACCTTCATCAGGGTTGGAGAGTGACAAATCGCCCGATTTCGGATGAGAGAAAGAAGTAGAGTTGAAGTCAAGCTTCATGTTATGCTCCTTACCCCATTCAATCCAACTCTTGAAGTGTTCCGGTTCTACCTGATCGCGGTCAACCACCTTGCCTTGGAAATCTCCGTAAATCTCATGCAAGTTCAAGCGGTGAGTACCTGGAATATAAGAAGCGGCTTTCAAGATGTCGGCACGCAACTCATCAATGTTACGAGCTTTGCCCGGATAATTACCGGTTGCCTGGATACCTCCGGTCAATGAACCTGCCTGCACTTCAAATCCAGTCACATCATCAGCCTGCCAACAGTGGAGTGACAGGTGAAAATCCTGCATAGTTTCCAAAACTTTCTCGGTGTCTACACCTACTGCCGCATAACGTTCCGCAGCAATTTCATACGCTTTCTGAATCAGTTCTTCTTTTTTCATGATATTCTTTTATTAAAATGATTATTCTGTCGGTTATCTAATTAATTATCGAACACAATTTTTAAAGTGGATATAAGCCGCATCCCATGCTTCCGTATCCTGCGGCTGATAAGTTTTTAACGGAATAGAGCTATGGATCAACCGGCGCATACCGGCAACATCCGTTGCTTCACCTGCCGCCATAGCCTGAATCATCACATTACCGATGGCTGTCGCCTCAGACGGTCCTGCCACCACAGGAATTCCGATAGCATTGGCCGTAAACTGATTCAGCAAGTCATTCCGACTACCTCCGCCAATCACGTGCAATGTTTCTATAGGTCGTGGAGAGAGTGAACGCAGATTTTCCAAAACCTGACGATAACGCAAAGCCAGACTTTCAAAGATACAACGCACCACTTGTCCTCGTTTCTCCGGAACCGGTTGTCCGGTAACCCGGCAATATTCAATAATGGCTTTTTCCATATCAGCAGGATTTGCAAAGCAATCATCATCCGGATTAATCAAACTACGGAACGGTTCACACGTATCCGCCTCACTGATTAATTCAGGATAACTTGTATCCCCCCAATTCAGACGGCAACGTTCCAACAACCACATTCCACAGATATTCTTCAACAGACGGATGGTTCCTTCCACGCCACCTTCATTGGTAAAGTTCAACGCCTCCGTTTCAGCATTAATCACCGGACTATCAGTCTCAACTCCCATCAGTGACCAAGTTCCGCTACTCAAATATGCAAAGTCACGGTCTAATGCCGGAACGGCGGCAACCGCAGAACCCGTATCGTGACCGGCTACTGCAATGACAGGTATTGCCCCCAGTCCTGTTATTTTTTGTACTTCCTCCGTCAATACCCCGACTTTCTCGCCCGGGAATACAAAACGACCGAAATTCTTCTCACTCAGTCCAACCGCTTTCAGCAACTCCGGTTCCAGACGCCGTGTCTGCGCATTCACCAGCTGTGCTGTCGAAGCAATCGTATATTCCGTCACCATTTCTCCGGTAAGCATATAACTCAACGCATCCGGCATAAACAGAATCTTATCTGCCGCCTCCAATGCACTGTCATGGTTACGGCGTAAAGTATCCAACTGAAAAAGTGAATTAAAATTCATTATCTGAATTCCCGTTTTACTGTAAACGTCACTACGGGATATACGTGAAAAAAGGGCTTCCGGTGCTCCCACCGTGTGCGGATCACGATACGCGTATGGCTGACGGAGCAGGTTTCCGTCTTTTCCGACACACACAAAATCCACCCCCCAAGTATCAATACCGATAGAGGCTATAGATTCACCGCGGTGGGCAACCAACTTCAGTCCGTCAATAATATGGCGATATAATGCATAAATATCCCAATAGAAATGACCACCCACCTCAATCAGATGATTAGGAAAACGATTAATCTCTTCCAGATTTAATCCGCCTTCGATGAAAGTTCCTAAGATTGTACGGCCGCTCGTTGCGCCCAGGTCGACTGCAAAAAAGTTTTGTTTCATGGTATTCTGTCTATATATTTAAGGTATCCATTTACCTACATGGCAAAGATAGGCGATTCCCTCCTCCCTTTCCTTATGTATTTTGATTGAAAGGGTATACATTTTGACACAAAACAAAAAAAGCAGGCTCTCACCGTTTAGCATATTTTTCACTTTTATGCAAAAAAACTTTGGTTTTATGCAAGTTTTCTCCGAAATATTGCATACTTTTGCGCCATTCTTAGAATAAATATACAATGAAGAAGAAAGCAAATCGGTTAGATGCCATCAAAATGATTATCTCAAGCAAGGAGCTCGGTTCACAGGAAGAACTGCTGCAAGAGTTGAACCGTGAAGGCTACGAACTGACACAGGCCACCCTCTCCCGCGACTTGAAACAACTGAAAGTAGCCAAGGCTGCCAGTATGAACGGAAAGTATGTATATGTATTGCCCAACAACATCATGTATAAACGTTCCACCGACCAAAGCGCCGGTGAAATGTTGCGCAGCAACGGATTTATCTCTTTACATTTCTCCGGCAACATTGCCGTCATCCGTACCCGTCCCGGCTATGCAAGCAGCATGGCATACGACATTGACAACAATGAGTTCAGTGACATTCTGGGAACCATTGCCGGTGACGACACAATCATGTTAGTTTTGCGTGAAGGAGTTACCCCAAGCAAGATACGCCAGCTTTTGGCAGTCGTCATCCCGAATATCGAATAACTATACCTATATTATATAATAAAGAAATGGACACTCAGCAAATAGATGTTATGGTAGCCGACGCCTCACACGAGGTTTACGTTGACACTATTTTGGACACTATCAGAAAGGCTGCCGCAGTACGCGGAACAGGAATCGCAGAACGTACCCACGAATACGTAGCGACAAAAATGAAAGAAGGAAAAGCGATTATCGCACTTTGTGGAGAGACATTTGCCGGATTTACCTACATCGAATCATGGGGGAACAAGCAATATGTAGCAACTTCCGGTCTGATCGTTCATCCGGATTTCCGTGGTTTGGGACTGGCAAAACGTATCAAACAGGCTTCTTTCCAACTGGCACGCCTCCGATGGCCGAAAGCGAAAATATTCAGTCTGACTTCCGGTGCGGCCGTAATGAAGATGAATACGGAACTGGGCTACGTTCCTGTCACTTTCAACGAGCTGACAGACGACGAAGCTTTCTGGAAAGGATGTGAAGGATGTATCAACCACGACATATTGGTTGCCAAGAACCGTAAGTTCTGTATCTGCACAGCCATGCTGTACGATCCGACAGACCCACGGAACATAAAAAAAGAACAAGAAAGAAATAACATTTAAAATATACACACTATGGAAGAAAAGAAGAAAAAAGTAGTGGTGGCATTCAGCGGCGGACTGGACACATCGTTCACCGTCATGTACCTCGCCAAAGAAAAAGGTTACGAAGTATATGCAGCTTGTGCCAATACAGGCGGTTTCAGCGCAGAACAACTAAAGACGAACGAAGAGAACGCCTACAAACTGGGAGCTGTGAAATATGTAACGTTGGACGTCACTCAGGAATACTACGAGAAGAGTCTGAAATACATGGTTTTCGGTAATGTACTGCGCAACGGCACTTACCCTATCTCAGTAAGTTCCGAACGTATCTTCCAGGCATTGGCAATTGCACGCTATGCCAATGAAATCGGTGCGGACGCCATCGCTCACGGTTCTACCGGAGCAGGTAACGACCAGATCCGTTTCGACATGACTTTCTTAGTGCTGGCACCGAACGTGGAGATTATCACATTAACCCGTGATATGGCATTGAGCCGCCAGGAGGAAATAGACTATCTGAACAAGCATGGTTTCAGCGCAGACTTCACCAAACTGAAATACTCTTATAACGTAGGCCTTTGGGGTACTTCCATTTGTGGCGGTGAGATTCTTGATTCCGCACAAGGACTGCCGGAATCGGCTTACTTGAAACACGTTCAGAAAGAAGGAAGCGAGCAGCTCCGTCTGACTTTCGAGAAAGGCGAACTGAAGGCTGTCAACGACGAGAAGTTTGACGACCCGATCAAGGCTATCCAGAAAGTGGAAGAGATTGGCGCAGCTTACGGCATCGGCCGTGATATGCACGTAGGTGACACGATTATCGGTATCAAAGGCCGCGTAGGATTCGAAGCTGCCGCTCCGATGTTGATTATCGGTGCTCACCGTTTCCTCGAAAAATATACATTGAGCAAATGGCAACAATATTGGAAAGATCAGGTAGCCAACTGGTATGGTATGTTCCTGCACGAAAGCCAGTATTTGGAACCTGTCATGCGTGATATCGAAGCGATGTTGCAGGAAAGTCAACGCAACGTAAACGGTACGGCTATCCTCGAACTTCGTCCGCTTTCTTTCTCTACCGTAGGCGTAGAATCCGAAGATGACCTTGTTAAGACTAAATTCGGAGAATACGGTGAGATGCAGAAAGGCTGGACGGCTGAAGACGCCAAAGGCTTTATCAAAGTGACTTCTACTCCGTTGCGTGTTTACTATAATAACCATAAAGACGAAGAGATATGATTAAAGCAGGAATCATTGGTGGCGCAGGATATACAGCAGGCGAATTAATCCGTCTGCTACTCAACCATCCGGAAACCGAAATCGTATTTATCAACAGCAGCAGTAATGCCGGAAACAAAATTACCGACGTACATGAAGGATTGTACGGTGAGACAGATCTGAGATTCACCGATCAATTGCCTTTGGACGAAATCGATGTTCTCTTCTTCTGTACTGCCCACGGTGACACAAAGAAATTCATGGAAAGCCATAACATACCGGAAGACTTGAAGATTATCGACCTTTCCATGGATTACCGCATCAAAAGTGACGATCATGACTTCATCTACGGACTGCCGGAACTGAACCGCCGCGCCACCTGTACGGCGAAGCACGTAGCCAATCCCGGTTGTTTTGCAACCTGTATCCAGCTTGGCTTGCTTCCGCTAGCCAAGAATCTGATGTTGACAGACGACGTGATGGTAAATGCCATTACAGGAAGTACCGGAGCCGGCGTAAAACCGGGAGCTACCAGTCATTTCAGCTGGAGAAACAATAATATGAGTGTGTACAAAGCATTCGAACACCAGCACGTGCCGGAAATCAAGCAGTCACTCAAGCAATTGCAGAACAGCTTCGATGCAGAGATTAATTTCATCCCGTACCGGGGCGACTTTCCACGCGGTATCTTTGCCACTCTGGTAGTAAAGACCAAAGTATCACAGGAAGAGATTGTCCGTATGTATGAAGAATATTATGCCAAAGACTCCTTTGTACACATCGTAGACAAGAATATTGACTTGAAACAAGTCGTCAATACTAATAAATGTCTGATACATCTGGAAAAGCATGGCGACAAGCTATTGATTATCTCTTGTATCGACAACTTGCTGAAAGGCGCCAGCGGACAAGCTGTTCATAACATGAACCTGATGTTCAATCTGGAAGAAACCGTAGGCCTACGTTTGAAGCCGAGTGCTTTTTAAAAATAACAGAATTATGAAATTATTCGACGTATATCCTTTATATAATATCAACATAGTCAAAGGGAAGGGTTGTCACGTTTGGGATGAAAACGGCACGGAATATCTGGACCTTTACGGAGGTCATGCCGTTATCTCCATCGGACACGCACATCCGCACTATGTAGAAATGGTCAGTAGCCAAGTAGCAAACTTGGGTTTCTATTCAAACTCCGTCATCAACAAGCTGCAACAACAGGTAGCCGAACGATTGGGAAAAATCTCCGGCTACGAGGACTACAGCCTGTTTCTTATCAACAGTGGCGCGGAAGCCAATGAGAACGCTCTGAAATTGGCTTCGTTCCATAACGGACGTACCAAAATCGTTTCCTTCAACAAGGCGTTTCACGGCCGTACGTCTCTGGCGGTAGAAGCCACCAACAATCCGTCGATCATCGCACCTATCAACAATAACGGTCACGTGACCTATCTCCCTCTGAACGACATCGACGCGATGAAGCAAGAATTGTCAAAAGGAGATACCTGTGCTGTGATCATTGAAGGGATTCAAGGGGTAGGCGGTATCAAGATACCGACCGCTGAATTTATGCAGGAACTCCGCAAAGCCTGCAGCGAAACTGGAACGATACTGATTCTCGACGAGATTCAGAGCGGATACGGACGTAGCGGTAAATTCTTCGCCCATCAATATTGTGACATCAAGCCGGATATCATCACTGTAGCCAAAGGGATCGGAAATGGTTTCCCGATGGCAGGCGTCTTAATCAGCCCGATGTTCAAACCTGTATACGGACAATTGGGAACGACTTTTGGCGGAAACCACCTCGCTTGTTCTGCGGCTCTTGCCGTAATGGACGTCATCGAACAGGAGAATCTCGTAGAGAATGCGGCTAAGGTTGGTAACTACCTGCTGCAAGAACTTAAGAAATTCCCGCAAATCAAAGAAGTGCGCGGATGCGGACTCATGATCGGACTCGAATTTGAAGAACCGATCAAAGAGTTGCGTAGCCGTCTCATTTATGACGAACATGTATTTACCGGCGCAAGCGGCACGAATGTACTTCGCCTGCTTCCCCCTCTCTGTCTCAGTATGGAGGAGGCCGACGAATTCCTCGCCCGGTTCAAAAAAGTACTCTAACCGCTCATATTGATTAATAAACAGCCAACGATAAAAAGCAGCCTACCTCAGAATTTTATTTCTTATCCGGGCTGCTTTTTGTTTTTTCGCAATTAACCGTTACCTTTGTCTGTAACAATTCATTAAAAACAAGCGTCGTATGAAAATAGCTATTATCGGTGCAGGCAACATGGGTGGTTCTATCGCCCGTGGTCTGGCAAAAGGAAGTCTGATAGAAGATTCAGACATTATCGTATCCAACCCCAGCGCCGGCAAGCTGGAACAGCTGAAGAAAGAATTTCCGAACATCTCTACAACTCACAATAACGCGGAAGCGGCAACGGGAGCGGACATCGTTATCCTCGCCGTAAAGCCTTGGTTTATGCAGCCGGTAATGCGCGAGTTGAAGCTGAAGGGCAAGCAGATACTTATATCCGTAGCCGCAGGAATCAGTTTTGAAGAGCTGGCACATTATGTGGTAGTACCAGAAATGCCGATGTTCCGCCTCATCCCTAACACCGCCATCAGTGAACTGGAAAGTATGACACTCGTTGCTGCCCGCAATACAAATGACGAACAAGACAAGTTCATCCTCCGGCTATTCAGCGAGATGGGCACAGTCATGCTTATCCCCGAAGACAAAATAACAGCCGCTACGGCGTTGGCTTCCTGCGGTATCGCATACGTTCTGAAATACGTTCAGGCAGCCATGCAAGCGGGTATCGAAATGGGTATCCGTCCGAAAGACGCCATGACTATGGTGGCACAATCTCTGAAAGGAGCCGCCTCATTGATTCTGAATAATGACACTCATCCCAGCGTGGAAATCGACAAAGTGACTACTCCGGGAGGAATCACCATCAAAGGAATCAACGAGCTGGAACATAACGGTTTCACCTCCGCTATCATTAAAGCCATGAAGGCCAGCAAATAATGGCTGCTGCAAATCATTAATCACTAACAAACTAATCACTAAATAACATGAATGATCAGATTAGACAAATAGCAGAACGTCTCCGTGGATTGCGGGATGTGTTGGAATTGACCGCTGAGGACATCGCCCGCGACAGTGACATATCCGCCGAAGAATACCGGCTCGCAGAAACAGGCGACTATGACATCTCCGTCAGTATGCTGCAAAAGATAGCCCGCACTTATAACATAGCCCTTGATGCGCTGATGTTCGGTGAGGAGCCCAAGATGAGCAGTTATTTCGTAACCCGTGCAGGCAAAGGTGTCAGTATAGAACGTACGAAAGCCTACAAATACCAGTCATTGGCTTCCGGATTCATGAACCGCACCGCCGATCCCTTCATTGTGACCGTTGAGCCGAAAGGTGATGACGAGCCGATTCATTACAACAAGCACAACGGACAAGAATTCAACCTTGTGATTGAAGGTCGTATGCTTATCAACATCGAAGGGAAAGAAATTATCCTTAATCAAGGAGACAGCATTTATTTTAACTCCAAACTTCCACATGGCATGAAAGCGCTCGACGGCAAAACGGTACGTTTTCTGGCTGTAATTATGTAACAATATCATGATAGAAAGATTTTTAGCAAAGACTAACTTTGCCTCACAAGAGGATTTCATCAAGAACTTAAAAATAAACGTCCCGGAGAATTTCAACTTCGGTTATGACGTAGTGGATGCTTGGGCTGCCGAGCAACCCGACAAGAAAGCCCTGCTTTGGACAAACGACAAAGGCGAAAGCCGACAGTTCTCATTTGCCGACATGAAACGTTATACGGATATGACGGCTTCTTATTTCCAAAGTCTGGGGATCGGACGCGGGGATATGGTAATGCTGATTTTAAAACGTCGCTATGAATTTTGGTATAGCATTATCGCACTTCATAAACTGGGAGCGACCGTCATTCCCGCCACTCACCTGCTGACAAAGAAAGATATAGTCTACCGTTGCAACGCCGCTGATATCAAGATGATTGTGGCTGCCGGTGAAGGAGTGATTCTCCAACATATCAAGGAGGCTATGCCCGACTGTCCCACTGTGGAGAAGCTGGTCAGCGTCGGTCCTGAGATTCCCGAAGGTTTCGAAGATTTCCATCAGGGAATTGAGAATGCCGCTCCGTTCGTACGTCCCCGCCATGCCAATACCAATGATGACATCTCACTGATGTATTTTACTTCCGGCACGACCGGCGAACCCAAAATGGTAGCACATGACTTTACCTATCCGTTGGGACATATCGTAACCGGTAGTTTCTGGCACAATCTGAATGAGGAAAGCCTCCATCTTACCATCGCCGATACCGGTTGGGGAAAAGCTGTTTGGGGAAAGCTCTACGGACAATGGATTGCCGGAGCGAATATCTTCGTTTATGACCACGAGAAATTTACTCCCGGAGATATCCTGCAAAAGATACACGACTATCATGTCACTTCACTTTGCGCACCTCCCACCATTTTCCGCTTCCTGATTCATGAAGACCTGACGAAATACGACTTGTCCTCACTCAAATATTGCACCATTGCAGGCGAAGCATTGAATCCGGCCGTATTCGATACCTTCAAAAAATTGACAGGTATCAAACTAATGGAAGGTTTCGGGCAGACTGAAACAACACTGACCGTAGCCACGATGCCATGGATGGAACCGAAACCGGGAAGCATGGGACTGCCGAATCCTCAATATGACGTTGACTTGATAGACCACGAAGGTCGTTCCGTTGAAGCCGGAGAACAAGGACAAATCGTAATCCGCACCAGCAAAGGTAAACCCATCGGTCTCTTCAAAGAGTACTATCGTGATGCGGAACGTACTCGCGAAGCTTGGCATGACGGTATCTACTACACCGGTGACGTTGCCTGGAAAGATGAAGACGGTTATCTCTGGTTTGTAGGCCGTGCGGACGATGTTATCAAAAGTTCCGGTTATCGTATCGGCCCGTTCGAAGTAGAAAGCGCGTTGATGACGCATCCGGCAGTCATTGAATGTGCTATCACCGGTGTACCGGACGAAATTCGCGGACAGGTAGTAAAAGCTACGATTGTTCTTTCGAAAGACTACAAAGCCCGTGCAAGTGAAGAACTGATTAAGGAATTGCAGAATCATGTAAAAAAAGTGACTGCTCCTTATAAGTATCCGCGTGTGATTGAATTTGTAGAAGAGCTACCTAAGACAATCAGCGGTAAGATCCGCCGGGTAGAGATTCGCGAAAACGATAAGAAGTAAATTATAAACAACTCTAATCAATAGAAGAACGATATTACAGATGATGTAATATCGTTCTTCTCATATCTACCCAACAATAAAATTCAACAGAAATAATATGATAGTTCCTGTTTATTTAAAACTCTCTTTTTTCCAATAATTATGTCCTTCAATAATATGACTGTTATTAGCTTTATAAAAATCCTTCACAGGAGTCATCTGAAAACAATCATTAATAATAGCATTATCGACATCTTCAAAAGTAACAATCGGTTGTTGGGTAACAGGATACTTCGATCTAACATTATTCAGAACAATCTGCTTACACTTACTGAATTGCCACGGTGAACCAGTCTGCGAAGAGAAATCCACATTATCAAAACGAATATCTTCAGCAATATCAACTATAAATCCAACCTCTGCCTTCATATTAATATTTGAAAAGGACAAGCCTTGTACGGGCATTTCTTCAATCCCTTTAATATAACCAATTTGCTTGATATCAGAACCTGTAATATTGCTTAAATGAATGTTCCGGAAAACAGGAGTCCGCTCACTGACAGGCTCCATTTTTGACTCTTTATCATAGAACAAATCAAAAATGAAGGCATTCCGCTGAATATTCTTCATGACGATATTATCTACCCGAAGCTCTTCAACGACCCCTCCTCTCCCGCGCGAGGACTTTAGACGAATACCGGAATCTATACCATCGAAAACACAATTAGAAATTGTCACTCTCCTTACACCGCCTGACATTTCACTACCAATAACTACCCCTCCATGACCGGAAAGCATAACACAATTAGTTATCGTTATATTTTCACATGCCTTTCCATATTTCCGTCCATCAGCATCACGCCCCGATTTAATTGTGATACAATCATCTCCCACACTAATAAAACAATCAGAAATACGTACATTCCGGCAAGAAGAAGGGTTTATTCCATCCGTATTGGGACCTTTTGGATCTTTTGAGGGGTTATATATCGTCACTCCATGCACTGTTACATTATCACAAAAAGCCGGATTTATGGTCCAAAAAGGAGAATTGACAATTCTCACATTCTCTATCAACACATTGTTACATTCATAAAACTGAATAAAAGGAGGACGAAACATACGACGCTCTAAAGAAGGTTTATAATAATCCGAGATTTCCAGTTCTTCATTAGCCTCTTCCCACATTCGTTGTAGTTTATTCAAAGCAGGCAATTTTCCTCCGTTTTTTTTAATCAGTTCCCGTGTTTCTTTCTCCCAGCTCCACCATTTAAATCCATTACCGTCCAATGTTCCACGCCCGGTTATAGTCAAATTCTCCGCATCATGCGCATAAATCAGGGGAGACAAAGTATTCATCACTGTACCTTCCCAACGAATCTTCACAAAAGGAAGATAATCTTCAAAACGATCTGAAAAACGAAGAACAGCTCCGGACTCCACATACAAAGTTATATTACTTTTCATGTGGATAGTGGCTGTCAAATAAACACCTGCCGGGAAATAAATAGTTCCTCCACCTTCAGAAGATGCTTTTTCAATCGTTTGGTTTATTAACTCCGTACAAGATTCAATACCTCGGGGATCAGCTCCAAGCTCCTTCATATTAAAGGTACGAGACCATGCGGTTACGGCTATAACAAGTCCCACTACACAAATAAATAGACGTTTCATTTATAGTTTTCATTTAAAATTTTACCAGTTCTAATTGTCAAAACAAAAGTACGAGGTATCTTCTCTCCTTATAGGGTAATAATTGTGCTTGATAGAGGATAGACAGGTGGATTAAATATGCAAAAGCGTGCATTTTATGTTCAATCACGGTTTTATATTTCCTTTTTAATCCAGTTTTATCTATTTTTGCTCTACACATAATTTATAATATCATGAAGACACTCTATGTTTTCCTTTTATGCTTATACACCAGTCTGACTGTAGCAGCTCAACCTCTTTGCCAGATTAAACACTTCTCTGTCAATAGTGGCCTTTCGCAAGGAGTAGTAGTGAATATAATGCAAGACAAAAAAGGATTTCTTTGGTTCGCCACCTGGAATGGACTGAACAAATTCGACGGATACACATTTAAAAATTACAAAGCATTCCCGGGAGACGGCTGTACGTTAACGACCAACCGCTTCTCTTATATTACAGAAAGCAAAGACGGAGATATATGGTGCAAATCTTATGATAACCGTGCATATCTATTCGATATTCAAACAGAGAAGTTTATTGACATACTCCTTCCTATTGAATCATCCCTACAACAGACCAACATAGTCAGCAATATCTATACCTTAAATAAAGGGATTACATGGATCACCTGCGAACAAGGTTATGCTTTCAGAATCAATGAGCAAACCTGCAAAGAAGGAAAAGATATCATTTTATACAGCAGTTTCAACCAAAATTTAAAAGGAAACAAGATATTCGACATTTACGAAGATTCCGACGGGGACGAATGGATCATGACAGATAAGGGAGTAACCATCATCGGGAAAAAACGAATCAACAGCGATTATCCGTTCAAAATGGTCAAAGAATATAATAAGAGAATATATCTTATCTCAACTTCCGGAAAAATCGCAATATATGATCCCAAGAACGGAAATATAAAATTCCAGGAGCTACCATGTCCTATCACAGATATCTATTCCATATCTTCCATTTCCCCTTCTAATGACAAGATCGGCTTAGGAACTGACAACGGATTTATAACATACGATACAGAAAAGAAAAAATTCCAACATTTTAATATACAAACAGCCACCCAGCCATCCAATGAAGCTCATTTCTTTTATCAGGACAAAACCGGAGAAGTCTGGATCTTTGCCAATACCTCCGGTGTGATAAAGCTAAATCTGAAAACAGGAGATAAGCAGCACTTCACAGCTCCTATACAAAACCTAATCCAATATGAACGCGACAACCGGTACATGATCTTTGAAGACCATGAAGGCACACTATGGATGAGTCCTCAAAAAGGGCATTTGTGCTATTATGACCGCGACAGTAATCAACTGAAACTATACTTTGCAGATGAAAATAATCCCGCTTCCCTATTTGCCCCCTCTATTCGCTATTATTATACCGACCGGCAACAGAATGTATGGATTACCAATGACCGGGGCGTAGACAAAATATCTTTCTATCCCAATAAATACAGAATACGTCCCATAGACAATGGATTGGAAATACGTGCTTTTCTTGCCGACAAACAGAAACGTCTCTGGGTTGCTTCCAAAAAGGGAAACGTCAGAATTTACCGTCCGGATGGGACATTAGAAGGCTACCTTTCTCCACAGGGCATAATCACCCCTCAAGAGGTTACTTTCGGAAAAAGTGTGTACTGTTTTATGGAAGATAAACAAGGAAATATATGGATGGGAACCAAAAAAGACGGCCTCATCCTTCTAAAGAAGAAAAATGAGCACTCCTATCTTTTACAACAATTCGTCCATCAGCCACAAGATACATACAGTTTAAGCAACAATAGTGTCTATAGTATTATTCAGGATAGTCATGACAATATATGGATCGCATGTTATGGAGGTGGCCTCAACCTATTATCACACGCACCTGATGGTTCTACCAACTTTATCCATAGCGGCAACCGGCTGAAAAACTATCCTGTTTCTACTTCACTCAAAATAAGACATATCGCAGAAGCCCCCAACGGAGTGTTATTGATTGGCACAACCAATGGTTTACTTACATTCTCCAATAAGTTCGATCAGCCTGAAGAAATTAAGTTCTATCACAGCAACCGTATCCCTAATGTAGATTCCAGCCTTAGCAGTAATGATGTCATGCAGATATTTACTGACAGTCGAAAAAACACTTATGTAATAACATTCACCGGAGGAATCAGCCAGGTTATCTCTAAAAATCTGCTCACGGAAGATATACAATTCAAAAGTTATACAATCAAAGACGGATTAGCTTCTGATTTGGTACTTTCAATGCTCGAAGATACTCAAAAACAATTATGGGTAATCTCCGAAAACTCCATATCCAAATTCAATCCACAACAAGGAACATTTGAGAATTATGGAAGTAATTACTTTCAGAGAGAACTGAATCTCACTGAAGCAGTTCCCACACTAACCAGTCAAAAGAAAATCGTTCTCGGAACCAATCAAGGGATACTTGAAATCAACACAGAACAAATGAAAAAAAGTTCTTACGTACCTCCTATTGTATTTACCGGACTCAAAATACAAGGAAGTCAACTTCATGTAGCGCTTGATGACATAAAAGAACTGGAACTAAATCCTTCGGAACGTAATGTCACCTTTCAATTTGCAGCCATTGATTATGTAAATCCCGATGCCATCGAATACGCCTATCGCCTGCAAGGCCTGGAAGAAGAATGGAACGAAGCCGGTAATAACCGCTCTGCAACATACATAAATTTACCTGCCGGAGAATATCAACTGCAAATCCGTTCCAGCAATAGCGACGGAGTATGGACCGATAATATACGCACTCTCCCCATTCATGTTTTACCCACTTTTTGGGAAACATACTGGGCATGGTTATTCTATATTGTCATGTTCGTGTTATTCACTACTATCATTGTATACATTCTGTTCTATATCTACCGTTTGCGGCATCAGGTTGACTTGGAACAACATTTATCCAATATCAAATTACGCTTCTTCACTGATATTTCACATGAATTACGCACTCCTTTAACTTTAATATCCAGCCCTGTATCAGAAATTCTAGCGCATGAAACAATCTCTCCGACAGTTCGGGAACATCTAAATTTGGTACATAAAAACACAGAACGTATGCTTCGTCTGGTTAATCAACTACTGGATTTCCGCAAAATCCAAAATAAGAAGATGAAAGTGTTGGTAGAAAAGACAGAACTCGTTTCCCAATTACAGAAGATAATGGAAAGCTTCCACCTTATAGCAAAAGAAAAGAGAATTGATTTCCAACTTCAAACTAATACAGACAAAATATACGCATGGGTAGACCGTGACAAATTTGAAAAGATATTCTTCAATCTACTTTCAAATGCCTTCAAATATACACCGAACGGGAAGAAAGTAACGGTAAATATGATAACAGGTTCGGAGCAAGTCACCATCTCCGTATCCGATGAAGGCATTGGCATTGCTCCCGAAAAGCAACAATCCCTATTTTATCGATTTGAAACACTGGCACAATACAATATCTTGCAGCCCTCATCCGGCATTGGGCTTTCACTGGTACGCGAATTAATAGAATTACATCACGGAAATATCCAAGTGAAAAGCGAGCCGGGAAATGGAAGTGAATTCATTGTCACACTTCCTAAGGAAGAAAAAGCATTTGCAGACGATCAACAAGCCGAATTTATTTTATCCGACAGTGACAATAATTCACCGACGATACAAGCTACTGAAGAAGATTCGGATAATACATCCTTCAAGGCAGCATACGCAGAGAATGAAAATAAAACCGACACAGAGGATGAAAAAACTTCCATTCTTATTGTCGAAGACAACAATGAATTACGTCATTTCCTATGGAATATCCTGTCAGAGACTTACACTGTTCTCGAAGCAGCAAATGGAAAAGAAGGATTAAAATATGCACAGCAGTACATTCCGGATCTGATAATCAGTGATGTCATGATGCCGATCATGGATGGATTAGACATGGTGAAAGCAATCAAAGCCGATCATAACACCTGCCATATTCCTATTATATTACTATCAGCAAAATCTTCTTTAGATGATCGGATAGCAGGACTGGAACAAGGTATCGATGACTACATTACCAAACCATTCAGCTCTACATACTTAAAAACCAAAATCTTGTCGCTGCTCCGTCAACGTAAACAGCTACAAGATCTATATTTATCGAAACTGTCAGAGCATACTCAAGAAGAGGATCATATAAATGGGTGGGAGCCTTCACAACCTCAAGTGACTCCATACGATGAACAATTCATGCAACAAGTAATGGCGTTTATGGAGGAACAAATGGATAATACAGATATCACCATCGACGACTTCGCCAACAAACTAATGTTAAGCCGTACGGTATTCTACCGAAAATTAAAATCCATTGTTGGGCTGACTCCGGTAGATTTCGTATGTGAAATGCGCATCAAACGAGCCGCCCAGCTAATTGAAAAAAGTGAATACAGTTTCTCCCAAATTGCTTATATGACCGGTTTCAATGACCCGAAGTACTTTAGCAGGCGCTTCAAAAAAATCATGGGAGTCACTCCTACAGAATATAAAGAAAGAAAGGGAGATGCCTCATAAGCACCTCCCCTTTCCTTACCAGTTTTCTATATTCAATTACAATACACCTTTTTTACCTTGCGTTCCATATTGATTCACGGCAGATACCTTCAAAGCATAATTCACTTCCGACACCGGAAAAGAGGTATCAGTAGTCGTCCCGAGAATCTGTTCTCCATCATATACAATATATCCGATCGCATTCTTCACAGGATTCCATTTAAGAGTGCCTTGCTGATAAACCAGACTGCGCGGACTTCCTAATTTCTCCATCATAATACGCGGATTCCAGCCATCATTACCCGGAATCATATTTTCGTACGTATATTTGTCCGCCTCCTCTTTCGTTATAGTTGCCTGACAGGTACCCGATACTTCCTTACCGGTTTGGCGGTCTTTATATTGATATTCCGTTTTGCGTTTACTTAAATCCAACACATTACCCTGTGCATCACGACTATTGTATTCGGCAAAAATTCCGGGAACCGTTCCCATATTCGTCCATCCTTCATCAGCGACAGGGATAAGCATAATGGTATTGATATACACCGTCTTCGAATTATTATGCCATGGACGCCCCAACTTCAAACGTCCGTCAGCCGCTTCACTGTTTCCATCTATAATGCAATTACGAAAAGCATAACCATATTTGGCATCTTTATGGGAAGGAGCCACTATTACTGCTCCACTCCGTACATTATAAAGCGTACAGTTTTCCAGCAACACATCACCACCACCATAAAAATAGTCTACCGCGCCTTCTATCCAGCAATCTTTCACATAGTGCCGACTGACATCATTATTGGCAGTCATCCAAGTATCTTGAAAAGAACGGAACTTACAATTATAAAAGGAAGCACAATCTGCCTGACTATTCATAGCCAAAGCCTGCGGACCATTATCTGATAAAACTCCCCAGTCATTCACATACGAAATGTTTTCCGTATAAAAGTGGTCTCCTTTTACCACCACTACCGATCCCTCGTATTTATAAACTGGAGAGGAAGGATTATGAACCGAGTGTTCCCAATAAGCTGTTTTTCCACCTATTTCTTTACCGGTCAGTTTACTACCAACATTCAAGTTTAAATGAATAATGGTCTTATCCTTATCCTGGCCTATTAAATGTACGTATGGCTTATTCTTAGGGATAATCACCTGCTCATTATACAAGCCATTCTTTATCAGAATCAACCAAGGTTTCGTCTGTCCGTCAGGTACAGCATTGATTGCTTCCTGAACCGTTTTATAATCTCCACTACCATCAACAGCTACAATAGCCTGATAAGGCGATGAGTCCGCCTGTGCATAAATCATTGCACAGGCACTCATCAATAAAATTGATAATACAATATTCTTCATGATATTCTTTATACCTAACAATTATAGGATCAATTAATACCAACGTGGATCACCAGCATTACCCGTTCCGGCAAACCCGGCTCCCGGTTTAATATGGAAATCACCGTTCAATGGATCAACGAACAAGTCATCCGAGCTTTGTTTTATTCTCGTTATTTCTTCAAACCTGTTATTGCCTTCCTGCAGGTCGGAGGTGATATAACAATTATCAGAGAAGTTCAAAATGTCATAAGCACCATTTCCACTATTCATTTTCTTTCCTTTGTTCGGACCGGAGAAAATCAAATTCCGCATTGTCGCAGATTTCGGAGAAGGCGGAGTACTTGCCGCATTATCAAAACGGAAAACTTTAGGCAATTCCTTCTTAGCATCCATAGAATTATAGAAAGTACAATTTTCCAATATCACATCACCGATTCCCCCTTTCACGTCCATCAACTGGTCACCAATATTAATCAATGTACTATTCGTTATAGAAACCTTTTCCAACTGATCGATATTTTTTCCGAAATTAATCATTCCATATCCGTCCGTACCAACTTCGGATATGACACAGTTATCAATCGTAATATCCGTCATGAACACACCACTTCCGTCGCTAATACGTACAAGCGTACGTTTTATGTTCTGTATAGCACAGCCTGTGAATGAAATAGACTGGGCATAAGAACTATTTTTCCAATCCGTCATATAACTGGCCTCGCCATTTCCATTTAGACAAACAAACTCGAATGACAGAGACTGTATCGGAGAAGCCAATGATATTTTATTAGTCACAATAAGCTGTGGACGATTATTTTCATTAGCTTCCGTACTGGTAAACAAAATATTATCCAATCCCGGAATCTTTAGTTCACTTACCTTATACACCGCCCCCGGAGTAAGTTGGACAGTTACATTACTACATTCTTTCTCTTTCACAAAATTAGATAACAATGTACTTAAATCAATGACTCCGGTTTCCGTAGCCTCCACAAAAAGGATTTCGCTACCACCCAATCCCAGTGTTTTGAATACATACGAACCACGTAATGCATCATTATTATAAATCCGAACACGATAGGTCGCTCCATTCTCCAATTCGGAGAGTGTTTTCGAACAAGCCGCTATATCTTCCGAAGTCAAATCAATCTGTTTTTCCTCACCATATTTCGTATCCACCATTTGAGCCAACGTCAGATGAGTTACTCTGTTCGTTTCTTCCCATGTCAAGGTTGCGGAATTAGCTGTAACTTCCACTCCGGTAAATAATTGCTCATCCGGAGTTTTAAATGCTACACTGACATAAGTGCTTGCCTTTCCCTGCGCATCTTCTCCTTTCATACGAACAGAATATTGCGTAGAACCGTTGAACTCCTGAAACAAAGTACGATATTCCACCCTCATAGGCGTATTACTCTCTGAAAATACAGTCAATGTATCTTTCAGAATCGTATCTGTCCTTACATAATTTTCCGCATTAAACTCCAAGCTGTCCGTATAAAACTCAAAAATATAGACTTTTGCATTCACAATCTGCGAATATCTTAATGTAACCGAAGTCGCATCGGTAGCCGACTTATCGAACGTCAACGGACGGAACAAAGCATCATAGTTCTTATTAACTGTCCAGTCATTGGCATCGTCCTCACAGGAAGACATACCCACTATCAAAGCCAATAGTACATACAGGCATGCTCCGGATAATCTATTAACTAGTCTTTTCATCTTTTCCTACCATTAATTATTTATAACCATACGAATTAGAAACATACCCTTGCGTCTTATTGACATCCTCATAATAAATAGCGAATACATGGCGATAATTACACACTCCATTACCAACAGAATATTTACGGAACTCCGCTTCGGCTTCACCGCCCCAGTTTAGCCTGCCAAACAAATTCGAATAGTCGTAAGACGCATTCAGTCCTGTACCGCAAACCAATATTCTAGCCATTGTTTTCACATAATTAGTATTCAGGGTTGCATTTATATCACCATCCTTATTCAATGTCACCTGCATACTGATCCAGTTGCACTCATACTGTCCTTTTGATGTAGAAGCAGTACCGGTTCCCATATCCTCATTGAAGTTAACAGACGACATATCAATGTATTCCGGATTATCAGAGTCTTCATATTTATAATAGATTTTTCTCGGTATTTCATCCACTTGATAAGTCTTCCCGAAAATAGTCACCGGCTTGTAGTCATACAACATACAAAGACCTATTTTCATCTCTTCTATTTTCTCCGCCAACAATCCCCAACGTGTCAAATCCTGACGACGAATAGATTCACAACCAAACTCCCATGCCCGTTCATTGACAATAGCCGTGAAGAAATCCGCGTCATACTGCGTGATTTCGGGAGCACCAGTACCAAATGCTCTTTCACGAACCTTTTCCAAAGCCTGTCGGGGAGACATACCGGCAGTCGGACTAACTGCATCCGGCCCTGTCAATACATTTTGAGCCTCCGCAAACATCAGGTAAATATCTGAATACCGCATCAAAATCCAGTTGATACCAGTAGCAATACGTGAATTAGCTTTCGGGAAACGGACTTTCATATAATTATCAGTCATCCAATACCAACGCCATTTACCACAAGCCACTCCTAATGGATTACAGCGAATAACTTCCTTATTTTTTCCATTCTCATTGATATATTCCTGGAAAACACAAGTAACATCCCGACGGGTGTCTGCCGGATCAAATGAATAAAAATAGTAAGCAGTAGTAGCCGCATATCCTGCCCCTCCCATACCTTGGGTGGTATTAAAAACTCCTCTGTTCAGGTTGTATCCCATCGTGGCCCCCACATCTCCATTCTGTCCTTCACCAAAAGCGACTTCAAACAGGTTTTCATTATACTTGTTGTATTCCAGATGATTGACAGTAGACCAAATATTCTCATAACTGGGATCAAGCTCATGAGGATTATCAGTCGCTCCCAAAATCTCCGCACACTGTTTGGCAGCCAGTTCATAATAATCTTTCCAATTCTTAGGGCGACCGACGAAATATCCGTTCATTTCCGGAATGGTCGGATGATGTTCCACATCCAAGTCCGGAAACTGATTTCCATCTCGTACAGACCATCCTCCGGCAAATAGCGCTACTTTTGCCAACAGTCCTTTGGCAAAACCTTTATTCATGCGTTCTACCGTATATGATTCTTCTCCCATCCAAGGCAGATATTCAATTGCCTCTTTCAAATCCTCTATGATATAATTATAAACAATATCACGATCCACTTTTCCTATATAGACATTTCCCAATCCGCTTTCAGACGCATGCTCTTTATATGGCACATCTCCCCAATAACGGATCAATTCAAAATAGCCTAACGCTTTTAGTGCTAATGCCTCTCCTAAATATCTACGCATGACAGCCTTGTCCGAAGTAGATTGCATCAACGGGGACCGACGTATACCATCTACGATAGTAGTGGCGGATTCTGCCAGATAATAAAGTTTGTCCCATCTGGTATTCCGGTTATAATTATCGTCATAAAAATTGCCAGCACCTTCATCACGAAGTGTCGAATTATAGTTTTCCGTAGAAAACGCACCCGAACCAACCTCCACGTCAGAAGCTCCCTGCCAGTTGACACACAGTTTCTGACCATATATATAGGTGTCCGTCATTGTTGCATACACACCCATCAGGGCTGCTTCCGTCAGAGCGGTCGATTTAAACAGATTCTCATCACTTGGAATAGAAGGACTTTCGGTATCCAAAAAATTATCCATACACGAGGTGCATAACACAGAGGAGGATAAAACCGCTAAAAATAGTTTCTGTATTTTCATTTTTCAAGTATTAAAAAGTAACATTAAGACCGAATACATAAGAATGTGCTTTCGGATATGCAGAATAATCCACACCCGGAGTCAAAGGGGTAGAACGTTGTGTGCTCACTTCAGGATCCTGTCCGGAATAAGCTGTCCAGCAAAACAGGTTATTGGCCGTAGCATACACGCGCAGGTTCTTGACTCCTAGCTTACGAGTCACAGTAACCGGAAGCGTATACCCTAACGTCAGGTTACTACAACGCAAAAAAGAACCATCTTCAATCGCCCAGTCCGTCACAAGCGTACGCCCCATCATAGGCATCCAGATAGAGGCTTTGGAATTGATTTCAACAAAGCGCTCCGGATTGGCATCATTACCATACATTACATTGGCACCCGTTTCCGGATCAATAATCGACCAACGGTTTTCCAAACTCATAAAATCTCTGATATTATTATATTTACGATTCGTATGAGTGGATGCCATAATCTTATTGGCATTATATACTTTATTGCCATATGACCAGTTGAACATTGCCGCCAAGTCAAACCCTCTCCATGCAGCATTCAGCCCGAATCCTCCAATATGCTTTGGCTGTACACTACCGATCACTTTACGGTCATTATCCGCATCGATCACACCGTCATTATTCTGATCCTTCAGTTTGATAAAGCCCGGACCAAAGTTAGGCAGGTCGTTAGAGAACAAAGCCCTGTCGTCTACTACCCCTTCATTCAGTATCCATTTTTTCGTATTCTCATCAAACGTAAAGTCGTCTACAGAATAAAAGCCCTCTACTTCGAATCCATAAATCTGTCCTACCGCCTGACCTACAATAGCACGAAAATCATCAGAGCCGATATCCGGTCGCCAGTTGGATTGCGCACTCAATACGGTTGCCGTTCCATCCAGTTTATTCACTATATTTTTATTGAATGATATATTGAAGTTAGCGCCCAGATAGAAATCTTTACTATTGATAATCGTTCCGCTAAGCGTAAGTTCAACTCCCCTGTTCGTACTGCGGCCTACATTCTGATACTGATATTCATATCCCGAATTTGAAGGAAGATCCATGCGTAAGATTAAATCTTTCGTTATATCATTATAGAAGTCAACCGTCACATTCAAACGGCTATTAAAGAGGCTGGCATCTATTCCCACGTTAGAGGATAACTTCGTCTCCCAAGTCAGATTCTCGTTCCGCAAGGTGTTCTGCAATTTCAGGGCACTCTGTACTGTTTCATTTAGATAATATTGCCTATTGGCAGAAGATTCCATTTTATAATCCTGTCTCCAGTATGAATTGACACGCGCATTACCAACTGACCCGTAACTCACACGAAGTTTCAGATTATCCAGCCAGTCTTCCGTCTGCTTCATAAATTTTTCCTGGGAAATGCGCCATGCCAATGCCATACCCGGGAAAAATCCCCAACGGTTTTCAGGAGCGAACACATTCGTTCCGTCGGCACGGGCTGTAAAAGTGAACATGTACCGGTCTTTGAAAGCATAGTTTAAACGACCGAAGTAAGATGCCGTACGGGAAGGTTCACCAAGAGTGGTATACGTTGGTTGGGATTCTCCATAGTTCCACATAGCCAACACTTCGCTCGCCGTAAAATCCATAGGATAATATTTGGATGAGGCAATCATCTGATTTCTGTAATTACTCACCATTTCATGTCCGGCCATCAGATCAAGGCGGTGATTCTTTTTCAGAGAGAACCGGTAACTCAATATGTTCTGTAAGTTCCATCGTGCACCTTTCTCATCCGTACGTTTGGCTACGGGCTGACCGGCATTGGAGCTCGACTCTCCGGTTTTCTTTAACCAGACATTATCGGTATAATTATAAGTGTATGCGTAACTACCTTTCAGCTGATAAGTCAATCCTTTAACAATTTCCCAGTTAAAGCCGGCATTATAAGTCATAGAAAACTGGTTTTGCTTCTTATACTCATTCACCGTATTATATACAGGATCATTCAATGATGATAACAATGCATCATCCGAGTAATCAATTTCACCCCCAAAAGCATCTCCCGCATCTATACTTGCAAGGCTGTTGATTGGCGAGAAAAGAACGGCATCTCTCAATTTACCTCCATTGGTACCCGCACCGTCAATCACCATTCTAGTCAAACGACTGGAAAACTCAAACTTCAATTTGTTACTCAACTTTTTATCCATCTTCACACTCAAGTTATCCCTCACATAATTGGAGTTGAGCATAATGTACTTCTCATCATCCCGCGTATAACTCAAATTATAACGCAATGTGGCATCCGTTCCTCCTGTTATACCAACGTTATAGCTTTGTTTGAATCCGGTGTTTCCATATACTTTATCCTGCCAGTTCGTGCCTTCTACCGAACGATAAATATTGCGGTCGTCCCAACGTCCATACATCGAATTAATGCTACTAGTCAGAGAGGTGCCCGGATCAAGTTCTTTCTGATAACAGTAGTATTCGTAAGGTGAAAGTACCCCCGTCAGATTATACACATTACTGACACCCCAGTGAGCATTGAATGAGATTTCTGTTTTTCCCGCCTTACCGCTTTTTGTAGTAACAAGAATAACGCCGTTCGCACCTTTAGCTCCATAGATGGCGGTAGAAGAAGCATCTTTCAAAACATCAATGCTTTGAATATCACCGGGAGGAATATCATTGATATTACTCACCTGAAAACCGTCAACAATATATAACGGTGAATTGTCCTGGGTAATAGAACCACCACCACGCACTGTAATCTGGATTGTTGCATCGGGCGATCCATCAGTAGCCACTACATTCACACCTGCCAGTTTTCCTGTAATAGCCGCAGCCGCAGAAGTTATCGGAATATCCTTCAAAACCTTCTCACTCACTGAAGAAATCGCACCGGTCAAATCTCCGCGACGTGAGGTTCCGTATCCTACCACTACCACTTCGTCCAAAGTCTGATTGTCTTCTTCCAACACAACTTTCAGATGTTTGCCCGGTTTCACAGTCGCAACAACTGATTTCATTCCTACAAAACTAATTTCCAACTTTGTTGCATCTTCGGGAACAGACAAAGTGAAATTTCCATCCAAGTCGGTAATTGTACCGACGGAGGACTTTTTCAACACCTTCACACTAGCACCAATAATAGCATCACCGTTGGTATCCACCACCGTTCCTTTCACAGATACCTTCTGTGCATATACTGTTGTCGCCGTTATAAAGCACAAGAGCAAGCAACATATATACGCAAAGCATCTTCTCAAAAATAAATGTCTTTGTACATCCATAGTATTATCTTGATTAATTTGTTTCATTTTTGATGTTACAAAAGTCACACTTTTACATCTGTTTTCCACTCATTATTTATGCAAAAGCGTGGACTTTTTATATAGAATGTCTTATTTTACTGTAACAATAATCACCTCTCCTTCGCGTGTATCCACATCATACAAATAAGTATCACGTAATGTCACTCCTTTTAAAGGCGCTTTTTCACTAATCATCGGGCGTGAGATTTGCTGTACTTTAAATAATGCGTTCGAATTCGCTTCCTCTTCCTTCTTCTGTTTCAACAATGCTCCTTCAGCAGCCAATTTCCAGTAAGAGCGCAGGCGCAGATTGCCTCCGGTTTCCGAACGTAACACAGCTTTTACCAGCTTACCGTCCTTCCAGATCAATTCATCAATCAAAAAACCTCCCCGGGCACGCAACCCTTTCACTGTCCCGCTCTTCCATTCCGAAGGCAACGAAGGCAACAGATGAATCGCACCATCATGACTTTGCACCAGCATTTCGGCAATACCAGCCGTGCAACCGAAGTTACCATCTATTTGGAAAGGTGGATGCGCGTCGAATAAATTAGGATACGTTCCGCCTCCCTGTCCTTTTTGTATTTCAGGGCTGACATAAGTCAGCTGATTCTTTATCAACTGATAAGCATGATCCCCGTCAAGCATACGGGCCCAGAAACAAACTTTCCATCCCATTGACCAACCGGTAGAAGGATCTCCCCGTTGTATCAATGTGTTTTTTGCCGCTTCAAAGAGTACCGGAGAACGATAAGGAGAAATCTGATAACCGGGATATAGCCCCCAAAGATGAGAGATGTGCCGGTGACGATCATTAGGATGATCCCAGTCTTCAAACCATTCCTGCAATTGTCCGTACTGCCCTACCTGCATCGGAGGCAACTGCCGGCGCATATTCTTCAATGTATCACAAAAATCAGTATCTGCGTTCAGCACTTTGGCAGCTTCGCATGTATTTGAAAATAAATCAAAAACCAACTGATTATCCATCGTGATTCCTGCAAAAAGATTACTTTTCTTCTTTATCCAGCGCGGAGAATTCTCGGGTGAGTTGGAAGGAGTGACAACCAGATAACCCGTGTTCGGGTCGCGTACCAGAAAGTCGACAAAGAATTCCGAAGCACTTTTCATCATCGGATATACTTCCTCCAAATACTTCTTATCACCGGAAAACAAATAACGGTCCCATAAATGCTGGCAAAGCCATGCATTAGCCACAGGCCATGTCCCACAATAAGGACGGTCCACCGCACCCGTCATACGCCACAAATCCGTATTATGATGCAACACCCAGCCACGACAACCATACATTCGACTGGCAGCTTCACGCCCATTCTCGCTCAATTCACGTACCATCTGGATGAATGGTTTATGAAGTTCGGCCAAGTTGGTGATTTCCGCCGGCCAGTAATTCATTTCAGCATTAATATTCGTTGTATAATTGCAGCTCCAGGGAGGTCCCGGGTTATGATTCCATTTGCCCTGCAAGTTGGCGGGCTGGCATCCGGGCTGTGAAGATGAAATCAATAAGTAACGTCCATACTGGAAATACAATGCTATCAATGCCGGATCATAGGATGAAGAAAATTCCTTGATACGTACATCCATCGGCTTATTGGCTTGGGAAGTTTCACCCAAATCCAAAGTTACACGATTGAATTGTTTCTGATAAGCAGCAATATGAGCGGCTTTCGCTTTACTATAATCTTTCGCTGCATTTTTCAAATAAGCTTTATTCCGTTGATACGGATCGCCCGATATATCTTTATAGTTGACAAAGTTAGTCGCCATCGAGATATACAATGTAAGTTCACTGGCTCCTTGAACGCTAAGCAACGTGTCATTGGCAGTTATCACTTTTCCACCTTTATGTTTCACATCCAAATCGGCACAATAGTGCACTTTACCCGGAAAATAACGGCTGCCATACGTAATACCTTCCAGCCGCAAACCTTTCTTTCCATAAATACTACGTTTCGGATCTCTCATCGGGGTATTAAAAAACAGTTCGCAATTGATTGTTCCCGGTTTGGATGCTTTGATATGCCTGATAACCAGTTGATCGGTAAATGATGCAAATGTTTCTTCGGTAAATTCCACTCCGTCTACTTCGTAGCGAGTCACAGCTACTGCATTGCTTATATCCAGATCACGATAGTAATTATTTACTTTTTTGTGATCTTGATAACGGATATTCAGACGACCCACTGTCTGGTAAGGCATTTCATTCCCCACTTGTGAAAGAATCTTCGTTGCCGCCATGTTCTGCGCTTCTTCGTACTTTCCTTCAAAAATCAACCGGCGCATTTCCGGCAAAGCCGCTTTTGCTTCTTCATTATAGTTCTGGTAAGGAGAGCCCGCCGACACTGTTTCTTCGTTCAACTGTATTTGTTCCAGTTGAGGGTCACCGAACACCATTGCTGCAATCCGTCCATTACCAACCGGGAGTGCTTCTTCCCAATAAGAAGCGGGTTTGTCATACCATATTCTATAGATGTTTTGTCCTTCCACATTCCCCAACAGAGAAGAAAAAGCCAACATACAACTGAATACTTTACTTATCATTTTCATATTTTAAAGTTTTAATTGTCATCACTCTTTTGAAGGTTCACTCAAAGACCCATACTCACTAACGGCCTTCACCTGATATGTCTTTCCTTCCTCAACATTACAAGACGTTTCCTTGGTTATTTGTACAGTTTCATCGTTCGCAATTACCAAATAACAAATTGCATATTTTGAAGCATCCCAACTTAATATTCCGTTTTCTCTTTTCAGATTTTCCGGTGCGGATATTTGTTCCATATATTTCTTCGGGTCCCAATTATCGCCCTCACGAACAACGTTTTCATACGTATACCGAGCTGCTTCACCTGCCGTAAGGACAGCCTGACAAATGCCTGTCACCGGATTCTCTTGTTCATCCTGATAGGTATATTGCGTTTTACGCTGACTTAAATCTACAGTATTCCCCTCCTTATCTTTACTGTTATATTCAGCAAACATTTGAGGAATAGCTCCCATATCCGTCCATCCTTCCGGAGCTATCTTTATATTAAAAATCGTATTGAGATATACAGCTATCGGAGAATTGTGCCAGGGACGCCCCAACTTGACACTTTCTGTATCAGCCAATTCATTTCCATCCACAATGCAATTATTCAACACATATCCCCAACGTGTTCCTACTTTATGAGAAGGAGCAACAATAATTGCGCCATCCCTCATATTATAAAAGGTGCAATGTTCGAGAAAGCAATTCCCGTTTCCATAGAAGTAATCAACGGCTCCTTCAATCCAGCAATTCTGTGCATACAGTCTGCCGTTATCCGATTTAGGCCCGGTCTGCCAGGTGTCTTGGTACGAGAGGAATTTGCAATTATTGAATGAGTTGCGGTCATTCTGGGTATACATTGCCAATGCCATAGGGCCTTTCTGTAATTCTTTGCCATATCCGTTTACAAAAGATATATTCTCTGCGTAAAAATCCGTAGCCTTCACTGACACCATAGCGGCTTCCGTTTTTCCTAAGTTCTTATAAGAGTACTTCCACACATCCGGATCAGTCGCACTGGCTTCGGTTGAGCTGTTAATTCGTAACTTGACAATTGTCTTATCCACATCCTGTCCGATGAGATGAATATACGGTTTGTCTTCAGGAATGATTATTTGTTCTTCATACGTTCCGTTCGCCACGAAAATAAGCCAAGGTTCTGTTCTTTTCGAGGGGACATTATCTATTGCTTTCTGTATACTGGTATAGTTTCCTTTTCCGTCAGGACTGACCACCGCATCAAATATGCGTGCTTCCGGTTGAGGACGTTCTCTGATTGTAAACTGAATACTAACACCTTCGAATACATTTCCCTGAAAGTCTATGACTGCACCTTTGGGGAGGCTGAACTGACAGACCTGATTATAGTCCAAAGCAGTATAAGCGTAAGACGCTGTTTTACCTTTGAAAGTCAACTCCACTTCCTCGCCATTAAAATTCGCTTTCTCTTCTCCCGCTTTCACATACTCGTTAAAAGTAAGCAGAATCGTATTGTTTTCTTCGGCCGTTTCACCATTTGCAGGAGTTACAGACACCAAAGAAGGGGCTTCATGGTCGGGAACAAAAAAGTTATTGCTACTTTCCTTGCAACTTGTTGCCAGCAAAGCTGATAACAACAATAGTCCTTGGGACATCTTTGAAAATAAATGTGCTTTCATAAATTATTTGTTATATTCTTAATGATAGATTCTTATTCCATTATTATTTGGTCGTCCTGTCTTGAGCAGTTACTATTTCACGTTACAAAAGTATACGGAACAACATGAATACTTTCTCACTATTTGTTTGTTTGCGTGGACTTTTTTTAATATCATTCAAAAGTTGCGGACTTTTTGTGCAATCTGGTGCACTATCTATGCAACCAGTTGTCTATCAAATTCTATCCGCTTACATTTGTATCAGTATCACTATCATCACACTTTATAAAAAATCAGGTAAGATATGAAAAACAACAAGGTAAAATTCATTTTCGTGGCACTACTGTTTGCCACACAAGTAGAAGCGTTCTCCTCCTGTTCCACATCTTCAGTCAATGAAGAAAATAAAGAACAGGAGACTCCACCGGATTCTCCCTCCGTATCTCCACCAGTGGAAGAAACAGCATATGCCTTTCCCGGAGCTGAAGGAGGAGGAATGAACACTACAGGAGGAAGAGGTGGAAAGGTATATATTGTCAGATCCCTGGAAGACTCCAAAGCACCGGGTACCCTCCGGTATGCCATCGAACAAAAGGAGCCTCGTATAATTGTCTTCTGTATATCCGGCACCATTTATCTAAAATCGACACTGGACATTCGGAACGGTGATGTCACGATAGCCGGACAGACAGCTCCCGGAGACGGTATCTGCCTGGCTCACTTTCCAGTAAATGTATCGGCCGATAATGTAATTCTACGATACCTGCGTTTCCGAATGGGAGATACGGATTTGCTGGGCTCTTCGGCTTCCGACGGTGCAGATGCTCTGGGAGGACGCCAGAAAAACAATATCATGATTGACCATTGTTCCATCAGTTGGAGCACTGACGAATGTGCTTCATTCTATGATAATACTAACTTTACTATGCAATGGTGTATTATTTCAGAAAGTCTCCGCTTATCGGGACATACCAAAGGCCCTCATGGATATGGCGGTATTTGGGGAGGAGTCAACGCTTCCTATCATCATAATCTGATGGCACACCATGACAGTCGCACACCACGTTTCGGTTCCGGAGTAAAATATCAAGGTCAGGAACGTACTGATATGCGTAATAATGTTATTTATAACTGGAGCGGTAACGGATGTTATGGCGGCGCAGCAATGGGTATTAACATTGTGGACAACTACTACAAACCCGGACCCGCTACGGATGCCAAAGTGGCCAACCGTGTGATGGCTATCGACATCAGCTCTTCTGATGGAGATTTTGCACCGATCAAAGGGGTATTGGGACAGTATCATATCAGCCGGAATTACTTCGAGGCAGGAAACCAACTGACAGAAGCATCCGCCGCAAAAGTGAACAAAGACAACTGGACTGGTATCCGTAACAACACCGGTCACTCTCTCGATGAACTGAAACGGGATACTCCGGTAGAAGTAGATGCGGTAACTACCCACACAGCACAAAAAGCTTACGAGCTGGTGTTGAAATATGCGGGTTGCAGTCTCAAACGAGATGATATAGATACTCGTATCGTTGAAGAGACACGCACAGGAACGGCACAATTCATCGGAAAGAACGAACACAACGGATTAGGAGATGCCCCCTGCCCGAACGGTCCTTGTGAACATTGCGACAAAGGTATCATCCATTGGAAAAGTCAGAATTATCCTAAGGGCGGACTTATCGATAGTCAGAAAGACCTAAAGCCTTCCGGAGCTGGTAGCGACTGGAGCGCATGGCCAACATTAAAATCATTGCCACAAATTACTGATTCTGACAATGACGGCATGCCTGACGAATGGGAAACCGCCAACGGATTGAACCCAAACAAATATGATGCAAACGGAAGAAATCTAAGTACTGCCTATGATAATATAGAGGTTTATATCAATAGCCTTGTAGAAACAATAACAAATACGCAAAATAAGAAATGAATGATGTGAGGGAAAACAACTCTTATTAACGCAAAAAACTGGTCAATTAATACAAATCCTGATTCAATGAATCATTTGTATACTATATATGAAACAATATTGCACCTCTATGTTGCTTTTCTCTCTTATCTTTGTCGCAGTAAAAACAAAAACACACTATAAAGATCATGATTACAAGTAGAAAGATTTCTCAAGTCAAAGTTTTTGCTGGTAGTCCTTGGGAGGTAGCCAGCGTAAAGAGTTTGTTGAATGCAGCTTATATTCAAGTGTCAACGAAAGACAATGGTTTAAACAGTATTTTGATTTCTGTTCCTTGCGAATACTATACTGCGGCCATGCGTGTAATTAATAACAGAAAAGTTTCATAGGTTTTAGGTTTACATATAAATTGGAGGGTTCTTATTGTCAGCAGGAGTTTTGGCTGGATAATACGGTGACTAGCAACTCATTGCACCCTGACAATAGGCTATGACAATAGGCTGACAATAAAAAGATCGTACTTTTATTGTCAGCCTGTTATTTAATAGATAAATTCACAGCAGAATTATAGAATTCGTTTCAATCTCCTGCATATCTTTCTGATCCAGCAGTTGCTACAAATAGCGTTGTCCGACATAGAATTCTTCTCGAAGGATCGCAGTCTTTCGTATTGTTCCTCCACCATTTTCCATAAACCGTCCAGTCGCGAACTTTGTCCTCTAATTGCCATTAATTCCTGATCCCGCATATTCAAGAGTGAAGCATACAATCGGCTGGTTTTGTTTTTTTCCATGCAAAGTTGCTCTAATTCATCGATATATTCAGACGTAATTCCCAGCTTAGTCCGTTTTATGAATTGCTGGATACTATCATCATCTATGGAAACTGTATCGTTCTCATAAGACACTGTGATTTTTTTCATTTCCACCCAGAGCCAGATATACTCTTTTTCGAGTCGGTATTTCTCGGCTGCCGCTTCTATGCTAATCCATTGTGACATAGTGTTTGTTTTTAATTTGTTATACAACAAGGAATAAATAGCACTCTATTGATGTTGATTCAACAAACATTCGCGCTTTTTGTATTCCGGGCGGACAGGAGATTAGAGTTGGGGATTTATAAGGATCATGAAACCAACCGGGTACAAGAAAAGCGTGAATGCTGTTGAATCATTATCTGTCCTTGAGGCCTAGCAAACCCGTCCATAAGATAATGATAACAACAGACATCCACGCTAATCGTTTATATATAACACATCTTCCATCAATATGTTGATATACGACCGTTCACGTGGAATATCTGTTGAACCACCCCTCTACGGACAGAAACTTGCTAGATTTCAAGGACGAGGGATAATGCAATAATATTCCTATTTCAAAATAAATAACGCTTCTTACCTGTTTTCACCACGCTGGTGAACAGAAAGCGTATGACAAAGATATGCTTTTTTTTTCGAAACAAAGTGGAAATACGGAAATAAATACAGGAAGTTTTGTATTGAAAGAGAGGAAGTTCAATATTAGCAAAGAGCCTATAAGAAATATAAACTCGCTACGAAGCGAATGTCGCCCCGTTAAATGAGTAGTTAAATGAGTACTGCACATCCGGTATCTTTCACTAAAGAAGCAGGTATTGTTCGGCTAAAGTAACAGTATTGTTCCGTTAAAGCAGCAGCATTGTTCGGCTAAAGCAGCAGTATTGTTCAGCTAAAGTACCGCAGGGAAAACGCATTATAAATCATGTAAAATAAGTTCCCATAAGAATTCATTATCCCACCCTGCTATTAATCTTTTTCTATTGATTGGTATCTCTCTTTTGTTGTTTCTTAATGTAGCCAATGCAATTTTCGCCAGTACGGAAAAGTTTAATGCTGATATATTTCTTCTTCTGGTATTATCTTCATGGAAATTGACATCTAGCTGCCAATGTAGATTATTCTCAATTTCCCAGTGTTCTCTACTATTTTTAAGTATCTTCTGCGCATCAGGTTTCAAGGAAGATATAAAACATCTTTTTTCCACTGTAGTGCCTTTGTTTGTATTTCTGGTATTCTCAATATATCCGAAAGACTGTATATTTTTCCACTTCTTTCTAATATCTGCTCCCAGAAAACCAGGATCGTTGCAGCAATAGCAGATTCTCGACTCATTCCTGCCATGTCCTTCTTCATGCGTCTCATATTTGTCAAATCGTACTGTTGTACCTTTTGATACAATACTTTCTGTTACTGATAGTACTGTTTCCTTTAATTTCGGTTGATTATCTTTCACTATAAAAATGTAGTCACCTTCTCCCTTTATGACTTTCTCTGCAATTGTACGCTGGCATCCTAAAGCGTCAATTGTAATAATACAATCTTTTATACACAACATAGCTAATAATTCAGGAATGACAACTATCTCATTTTCCTTTTCTTGTGTACATAACTGTCCAAGGGAGATTCCCAGTTCTGTTGCAAATGCACTGATGACATGTAATTTGTGCTTTCCCGTATTTGAATCAGGAAGCACTCCTTGTTTACGATGACGCTTGTCCTGTTCAGATTCATAGGCTCCTCGTATGGTTTTACCATCAATGGCTATATGCCCCGAATAACATTTGAGAATGCTTTGGACCCATTGCCTATAAGATTCTTCAAATTTTAAAGGATCTAATGCCGAGAAAAAGCGATTAAATGTATCATGGGAAGGGATACCATTAAAATTGGAAAGCTTGGCTGCAAAAAAAGATTCTTTACTTTTACCAAAGTCTTCTATTGAATTCCAAGTATCAGCGCCACATATAACAGCAGAAATTGCAATAAGAACAATGGTACTGGCCTGATGTTTTTTACAACGGTCTATCCGGTTATCTATCAATATTAATGAATCAGCAAATTCATGTAGGTTGCTGATCTCAATCTTTCTTTTAGTTTCTTGCTTCATTTTAATTGTGATTTATAATCACGTAAATGTACTCAAATAATATTGTAAATGAAAGATAAATATCTTATTAATAAGATGAAAAGACAATATTGGTGTAAGATAAATGTATAAAATATTAAGGAAAGAGTATAATGCGTTTTCCCTGTAAAGTACCGGTATCTTTACCTTCCCACGGCCGTGGTGACTTCTTTCCACAGCCGTGACGAATTCCTACCACAGCCGTGGGAAGATCTCGTCACGGCCGTGGCGAACTACCAATACCGGTAAGTTAACGTAAGAATAACGGTGTCTTTATGCAACAATACACAGTGGCGAGCATATCTTTACTTGCTTGTTAATGTTTCAAGTCCGCCTTCTTGAATAGAGTATAACAAGAAAGCACATTCTTTATCGCGATAAAGCGCAAATAGTTTGCTTTACAGATACCTTATCCGTACCTTTGAAACCAATAACAAACACTTACTCTCATTAAATATCAAGAGAAGAAAAATGAAGATTACACAGATCAGGGAAAACGGAGATACGGAGGCACTAAGCGTAACAGACATCGACCTGCTGATAGAAAAAATGAAAAAAGAAACCAAGCTCCGCCCGGTAACCGGATTACGTCAGGCCCTGCATTTTGTTCTACCCGATGAGCCTTGTTCCTTCGCCAGCAAACTACCACGAGTGATTCCCGCAGCAGCCTTCGGGCGAGTGAACGGAGTGAAGCGAATGAAAACCTACAATGGCATTGTAAAACTGACCATCGGTCCGCTAGCCGGAAAGACAGAAGTGGAAATCGTGAAGCAAAAGGCTGCCGAACTTCCCCAAACAATGCTGGCTTTTATGGGAGCAAGTGGTAAAAGCGTCAAGATATGGAGTTGCTTCACCCGTCCGGACGGCACTTTACCGCAAACAACGGAAGAAGCCGAAGTTTTTCAGGCACATGCTTACCGGCTTGCCATTAAATGTTATCAGCCTCAACTTCCCTTCAACATTCTATTAAAAGAGCCGAAACTGGAACAATTCTCACGTCTTAGCTATGATCCGGACTTGATTTATCGTCCCGCTCCCGTACCTTTCTATCTTTCACAGCCCATCGGTATGCCCGGCGAGATGACTTATCATGAGAAATCGAGCACTGAAGCATCTCCGCTGAATCGAGCACTGCCGGGGTATGACACGGAAGATACGGTAGCATTGCTTTATGAAGCGACATTGCGGAAAACATTCGAAGAAATGGAAACGGACTGGCATCGAAACGATCATGATTTGCAAATATTAATAGTCCCGCTTGCCGAGAACTGCTACTACTCAGGCATTCCGGAAGAGGAGGCAACCAGACGCACCATCATCCGTTACAACAAAAGAAAGAATCCAATGCTGGTACGTGAAATGATAAGAAACGTATATAAGGAATGTAAGGGAGTGCCGAAAAGCAACTGTCTGACCAAAGAGCAACGCCTTAGCCTGCAAATGGATGAATTTATGAACCGCCGTTATGAGTTCCGTTACAATACGCAGATCGGAGAGGTGGAATACCGGGAGCGTTTCTCGTTCCGGTTCTATTTCCATCCCATCGACAAACGGGCACAAAACAGCATTATGCTGGACGCCCAATCTGAAGGAATCGGAGTATGGGACAGGGACATAGACCGTTACTTGCACTCCAACCGTGTGCCTATCTATAATCCGCTAGAGGAGTTTCTGTTTCACCTGCCACATTGGGATGGGAAAGACCGTATCCATGCGTTAGCCAACAGGGTTCCCTGCAATAATCCGCATTGGGAATTACTTTTTCATCGCTGGTTCTTGAATATGGTTTCGCATTGGAGAGGAGTAAATAAAATGTATGCCAATAGTACATCGCCTATATTAGTGGGAGCACAAGGAACTCATAAATCTACTTTTTGCCGTGAAATGATTCCGCCTGCACTCCGGGCTTACTATACGGACAGTATTGATTTCAGCCAGAAACGGGATGCGGAACTGTATCTGAATCGTTTTGCGCTCATCAACATTGATGAGTTCGATCAGATTACGCTGACCCAACAGGGGTTTCTGAAACATATTCTCCAAAAACCGGTGGTCAACCTTCGAAAACCACATGGCCGCTCGGTGCTTGAGTTACAACGGTATGCTTCATTTATCGGTACAAGCAATCAGAAGGATCTGTTGACCGACCCTTCGGGGAGCCGTCGCTTCATCTGTATTGAAGTGACAGGAAACATCGACACTACACAGCCGATAGATTATGAGCAGCTTTACGCGCAAGCCATGCACGAAATTTCTCATGGTGAGCGTTACTGGTTTAATAGTGAAGACGAGCAGATTATGACCGAGAACAACCGGGAGTTTGAGCAAACACCGGCTATGCTCCAACTGTTTTATCAATACTTTAGGGCTCCACAAGCGGGAGAGGAAGGTGAATTCTTTACTCCGGTAGAAATACTGAATTACTTGAAGAAGAAAAGCGGTATTTCATTGTCCGACAACAAAGTATATCATTTCGGGAGAATGCTTCAAAAGTGCGGAATTACCTCGAAACATACTTATAAAGGTACTGTCTATCAGGTAGTAAAGATATTATAAGATACAAAAGCAAGGCTGACAATAAAAGTTGATATCTTTTATTGTCAGCCTGTTTTCAGTGGCTATTGTCAGACAGTAGCTACCTGATATTCATCCGTTTAGATATTATATTGACAATTTGACAATAAAACAGGTGCAAATCACTGTGAGATCTAAATTTGATATTTTTGTTTCATAGATGAATAGAGAGTATCTCCTATTTTATCTCCACTTTCGTCTGCAATCTGATGTCATCAGAAGCAGCACCGATCATTACTTGGAAAGTTCCCGGTTCTACCACCCTTTTCAAATTCCGATCGACAAGTGCAAAATCCTCTTCGGACAAAATAAACTTCACTTCCTGTTCTTCTCCACACTTCAAAAAGAGGCGTGCAAAATGTTTCAATTGCTTCAACGGTTGCACTACTGAAGCATATTCATCTCTCAAATAAAGTTGAACAACTTCTTCACCATCGTACTTTCCGGTGTTAGCCGTACATAGTACACTCATAAAAACAAATGAGGCTTCATGAATCTATATTCATAAAGCCTTTCAAAAAAAAAGAATACTCGTACTTGAAGCGGGACTAATATAGTTATATTCAAACATATCAAAACACATCTATAATTATCTATAATACAATATAATAAGAAATCTAAAAAACAATGCAAAGGTAATAAAATGTAATAGAGTAACAAATATTTGCCCGTAAATTTGCCCGTAAAATTAGATATCATTATATTTGCCATAGATAAAAAATAAGATTATGGCAACTTATAGATTTGAGTTAAATGATAAGCCGTCAAGAAATGGAAAATATTCCGTCTTTTTACGGGTGACAGTAAACGGAATCAGGAAAAAGCTAAAGACCAGTATAGAAGTTAACAGAAAATCCGATTGGAATCCTACCCCCAAAGGTGATAATTGGATCAGACCTTCAGAACCAAATTCTAAAGCTTGGAACATGATACTATCCAAAACTATAGAGAAAGCCAAAGAAACCTATCAGGAGCTTGCAATCGAAGGAGCGGTTACATCAGGAAAAATCATATCAGGAATGAATGCAGAAGCAAATTCTTTTTCCTTTATTAGCTATGCAGAAGAATATGCACAACGTACCTATGAAGCCGGAGAATACCGAACATACACCAAATACATAACTCTTCTCAATAAATTAAAGTTTTTCATAAACGGGATCACCCCAACCGCAATACCTTTAATCCCACGCAACGGGAAAGAACTAGAAGAATATTTGAAGAGATTAAAGAAGGATTTACTTTTTAACGAAATAAACCTATCTTTCTTAAACAAGTTTAAAGCATATCTAAAGAAAGTTCCCAACTCTAAAAATTCTTCTCTAACCTTACACCCAAATACTATTAGTAAACAATTCGATAATTTTAAAAGCCTTTACAATAAAGGAAGAATAGAATTAAGAGAGAAAGGTCTATCTCTTAAAAACAATCCTTTTGATGATTTCGAATGCGAAACCATTGATACAAACAAGGAAAAATTAACTATTGAAGAAATAGAATCTTTAAAAGCCTTACAGTTAGAAGAAGGCAGTTTAATATGGCATACTAGAAATTGTTTTCTATTAGCTTTTTACTGCGCTGGGATGAGAGCTGGGGATTTAATACAATTAAGGGAGAATAATATAATATACGAAAATGGAAGATGGCGGATAAGCTATCGCATGGACAAAACTGGAACATTAAAAGAAATACTTCTACTTCCTGAATCAATGGCTATTATTACGAAATACGTAGACTTGAATAGCCGAACATCGAAGTATATTTTTCCTCTGCTTGATAATAAAGCGCCATACGCAAAAGCTGCCACCTGGGAAGAAAAAGAGCAACTCCCCTATGAATTAAAGAAGATGTTGCTTCAACATACCAACAGTAAAAACAGTTTATTAAACAAGTATCTAGGAAAATTAGCAACATTGGCGGGAATCGAAAAGAAGATTTCCATGCATATAGCCCGACATTCATTTGCTAATATAGCGAGACAGAAGAAAGCCAACGTTTATGACATCAGCAAAGCTCTAGGACATACTAGTTTAAAGATAACAGAAACATATCTTTCGAAATTTGATACAACAAGTCAAGATGCAACAATGAAACAAGTATTTGACACCAACAATATTGATGAAGAATTATTAATAAAACAACTTCAGGAGATCGCTCCTGATAAATTAAGGGATATACTTAAAAGAATTGAAAAATAAAAAGATATAGATATGGAAGATGAAACGAACAAAAAAATAGCAGAGCTTGCATTTGAAGCGGCCATGAGAAAAAGATTCATATACCCTCCCAAAGACACCCTATTGGTTACTGGAGGGAAAAGAAAAATCAATTTTACCCTCCCCCCTGAAGAGCTTGAAAAAATTGAAAAGGAAGATGAGCAGCATCAAGAATCCTTTTTACGTATTTTGTTAAAATCCCCATTTGAAGAATATGCAAAAGATATCTATCAAGCACTATCACAAATAAGGTATGCAAATGTTGAATTTTTAAACGAATCAAGAAGGAAAGAAGTATTAGCTCACCTTCAGAAAGAGCTAGAAATCGCTACTGCCTTATTAGTATGTAAAACAGACACAAACGGAATAATCATCAGCAGTGCAAAAAAAAGATGCAAACTCCCCACTTTTTTAAAGCAAAAAATAGAAATGGCATTAGAATCTGAATATAAAGATGCCGATTTAGATTCTAGTCCTATGACCTACGATGAAGCAAGAGAAATACTTGAATGCGATTTATCCGAAGATGTGCATGACTTTATAGATAACTATTGGAGAGAATATGCGATAGAAGCTGGACTAAGTGCAGAAGAAATAGCGGGTGGATATAGCTATGATGACATCGACGATGATATGATAGAATATTATAGATCAGGATCTTATTTAAAAAGAGAGATTACCATCGAACAAATTCAAGAGACTATAAACGAGTTAAAAGATCGGATAAAAGCTAAACAAAGAAAGGGCGCCCCAAGAACCAATGAAAGACAATACTCTGCATTGTTAGTCTTTATAAAATATGGTTGCAAAAAAAAACATGAACATCTAGGATATGCATATGAATGTTTAGATCATTGGGGCTTTATTGAAGATGAAATAAAAAACGGATGGAACAAAACAAACAAATACGCTAATATTCAATACATGAAAAGGTTATTTGATGAGTGTACAAACTATAAATTAGTTATCAAATCAGATACCAATTACCAGATGTCATACTAAATAGAACATAAATAATAAATACAGTCCTATTAATGTTCTAATAATAGAATATTAATAGGCTTTTTGTACACCATAATGTTCCATTTTTAGAACATTATGGTGTATCACTTTCTACGATTAAGTTCTACAAAACATTATCAATCAAATAATTACACCATATTACATTTGCATCACAGCAATCAGAATTAAGTTTTAACCTGTAAATATATGATGCAATGGTAAATGAAAGTAATGCACCGGCTTCCCTATCAATGGCGGTAGTTCCACAATCTTTTCTTAATGGATTGATGGACGAAGTAAGAGAAGTAAAAAGCCTTCTTCAAAAGAAATCAGAAGAAGAAGTTAATAGCCAATGGATAGAATCCACCCAAGTAAGAAAAAGACTTGGAATATCGGCTAAAACTTGGCAAACCTATCGAGATGAAAGAAGAATCCCTTTCAGCCAGTTCGGACGAAAAATCTATGTAAAACGTGCCGACTTAGAAAAATTCATGGAGGATCACTACATAGATACTACTAAATAAGAAAGGGGCTGACTATGGAAGAAAAGAAAAAGGCAGCCTCCACGACCGCCAATCTCCTCAACAACAGGAGCAAAGATAGCAAATCATCTCGAATCAAACAACAGATTCGCAAACTATTCTTAGATAGTGGCAAGTACACTAGTAAAGATTTAAACACCCTTACTGGCGGAAACGATAGCCGGAAAGTCATATCTGACCTTAGAAAAGAAGGTTGGAATATTAAAGACGTTCGTTTGGACGATAGAAGAAAACTATATTGGTTAGAGCCGGATAAACGGCAAATGTCTATTGATTGGGAGGTTAATGGCAATGAGTGAAGCAATAAAACAGATTGTTAGCGAATTTGAAAAGCCTGTGATTGAGATTCCATCCGATATAATGGATGCTATTCAATGTAGCCGCCTGGACTTATCACAAAATATACCCGATCCGCAAATGCTCGTATCAAAAGGAAACCTACCTGTATGTACCCGGGGGAATTTTTCTTTCGTTATTGGTTTACCCGGTGCAAGAAAGAGTTTTCTATGTTCCGGTATTGCCGGGGCGTTCCTGAATGAAAACGGGTGTATGGGATTAGACAACCCGAACGGATCTGGAAAGTTACTTTGGATTGATACGGAGCAAGCACCGGGGCACGTGGCGAAGATCGGGCGGAGACTACACCGCATTGCAGGGCTTCCAACTAACATCAATTCAGATAATATCATTATTCACATGTTGAGAGAGTATCAGCCGCCAATAAGACATAAAATCTTTTATGCGTGCATGAATCTATATCATCCTGATTTTGTCGTTCTTGATGGAGTTAGTGATCTAATAGCCGACCCTAACAGTTCGGAGCAATCAACGTCTGTAATTAATGATTTGATGGCTTTTACAAAAGAATATGATTGCCACGTTCTGACAGTCATTCACGCCAATGTAGGAAGTGAAAAGGCCCGGGGACATCTTGGATCGGAAGCTTTGCGGAAGTGCGAAACAGCAATTTTTGCGGAGGCTAAAGGAGATGTAACGTTGTGCAAATGGGCTAAAACTAGAGATATGCGACCGATGGACTTTGCATTTATGGTTTTGGAAGGGCTTCCCGTTGAAGCTGAATACATACCCATTGAAGCAAAAACGGATAAACTACAACAGACTTTATCAAGCATCATGCCTCAATATCCGGCAACTATAACCTATTCGGATTTAAGACAGAAACTAATGTTACATCTTGGAGTGAAAGAAAGAGCGGCAGAAAAGAATGTTACGAAAGCGGTAGAGAATGGATATATTATCAAAAATCAGGTAGGCTGTTATTACCTGCCAAAGATTGAAAAAGCTAATGATACACTACCATTTTAATAACCGTTACCGTACCGTACTTTTTTACCGTACTCATCACCCCTTCTATAGAAGGGGGTGAATACGGTTAGGACGGTAGACGGTAAAAATACGGTTATTAATACGGTGCCATAAATTTATAAAGATTTTGATTTATGAGTGAACATACATATCACCTACAAAAATACGCAGGAACGAGCACCCGCCACACCTGCCCGCAATGCGGACATAAAGGAGAATTTACTTATTATGTTGATGAAAGGAATGTTCCTATTGATGAATCGTGCGGACGTTGCAACCGGGAACGTTGCGGCTATCATCTGACACCTTCGGAATATTTCAAGGCACACCCGGCCGATAAACGAAATGAGTTTACCACATGGAAACAGCCGGAACCACCTAAAGCAATTCCCGTATCTTATCTACCTTCTTCGTTGTTGGCAACAGATACACACCGAGACAGAAACAATCTATTCCGGTTTATGTCTAAAGAGTTCGGAGATGTTGAGGCAAACCGGGTATTTGATCTCTATAATGTCGGGACATCTCGTCACTGGAGAAACAATGACGGATTATCTACCACCTTTCCACAGATTAACGAAAAAGGCAAATTATGCCAACTAAAGGTTATGGCTTATAATCCCAATACGGGAAAACGGATGAAAAAACAAGACCGGGCGGAGATGTGGAGCGATAAGGCGCAAAAGTATATTCCAGATACTCGACCGATGGATAAGATTTGGTTTGCCGGGAAAACGCTTCTCAAAAACTATGAGGCTAATCTTCAGCAAACATTCTTCGGTTGCCATTTAATAAAAACCTCATCCCGGATAGGAATTGTTGAAAGTGAGAAATCAGCCCTTATATGCTCTATTTTGATGCCCGAAATCACTTGGATAGCAACGGGAGGCTGTAACGGATGCAAATGGACGGAAACAGCCGTTTTCAAGCCGTTATCAGGCAAAAGAGTAGTTTTATATCCTGATAGTGGAATGTTGGCAAAATGGGAAGAAAAAGCCGAAATATTGCACAGCGCCGGAATAGATGTAACAGTTAGCCGGATATGTGAAGGATTACCGGATAACTGGGACGTGGCGGACGTTCTTCTTCGAGAACGGCATACACAGAAAGGTATGAATATTGGTGAAATAATGGCTTATGCCAAAGAGATAGGAGTTTCCCGGCAAATAACATATAACGTTTGAGTATGGAAATAGAAATAATATACGGGCAAGTGATAGCGAAAGCAAATAACTATCAAGCCGTACCGGGCAAAGACGGCCAGAAACGGATCATCAAAAACGACCGAATCAGGGAGTATGAGAAATCCTTCTGCCTACAATGCAAGAAGTATCGAGGAAAGCGCATTTCCGGTCGTTTCAAGCTATTTATTCGTGTTTGGCATGGAAATATTCGCTTCGACCTGGATAATGCTCTAAAAACGATCCTTGATTGCTTGCAAATGGTGGAGGCTATTACAAACGACAGCCTATGTTTTGAGATTCATGCGGAGAAACGGATAGACCGACGGAATCCGAGAGTAGAGTTTGGTATGGAAGAGATAAACGAGCAAAAAAATATATTTAGCCAAAATAAAGCGAGCGAAAATCACTTTCATCTGTCAGATGAGCAAGAGTACCAAAAAGAATAGATTATCATTTTCGCTCACCTTAAAATGAGCGAGAGCAACATTTAAAAGTTATGGAAGCAATTAAAGAATTAAAGAAAGAGTTTATTAAGAACAAAGAGCGATTTATCCAAATCGGATATAATCCCCAAACTGAAGTTTACTTATACAAACGTATATTCCCAGGAGGAGCAATCGTTTATGAAGTGTTTAAACGCAAGATAAATAAACGGTTTAACTATGTTAGCTATCCCGGTAACAATGCCTTTGGTTATTGGGCTTTGACATTCCCCAAATATGAGCAAGCGAGATATTATTTAGATAATGGGTTTATAAAACCTTCGTAGGCTAATTTTAAAAAGAACCATTCAAGTAAACGTCCATCAAGCGAGGAAAAGTATTACCGGATAGGTGTTTGTCTAATCGTTGCAAAAAAATTAGAGAACAAATATTTTAATAACCAATTTAATTTTTAACGTTATGAGAAAAAAAGTTTATTCGATCGAGAACCAAGACGGTTTAAATTTCAGTGTACAAAAGACATCACCGTGCGCCATTACGCACAAGGGAAAGGAAAGGTTACCCGAACAGATTACTTTTCTTTTTGGAGAAATTGATCCTGAATCAGATTTGACAGAAGATAACAATTTGGTATGTAGTATCAGTAAGGAAGAAGCCGTTAATTTGGCAATCCGCTTACTAAAACTTAGCACGAGGGGAGTAGCGGAAAACGGGATGTCATTACATAACTTTTCAGGATACGATTTTTCCGTTCATCATGCCAAAGAAGATGGCGTACATATCGATGAACTAATTTTCGAGATCGGTAATCTGGAGGCGGACGATATTGCGGAGGATGGAACCATCTCCGTATGTCTGACTAACGAATCAGCAAAAGAGTTAATTAAAGTGTTGGCAAAGATTGTATAACCCAATACCGGGTAGGTCTGCTTCGGACGATCTACCCGGCATAAATAAAAATATGATTATGATAAGAGACGAATTATACATCAATAATACAAAGGTTGATCTAGGTAAAACGGATATTACTTTGAGTTATAAAAGTAATTTGCTAACCGATATTAGTAAGATCGTAAGTAATAGCAGCTATACTATCAAGCTACCGAAAACAGCGAGAAATCTTGCTTTGATTGAGTGTTCTCACATGCCGAGCTCAACGAGCCGTTATCCTTATCTAAAACATAAAGGTACATTATTGCGAAATGGTATTGAGATAATCAAAGATGCAATTGTAGTATTACTTGAAACCGGAGAATTTATAGAGATAGCTTTAACTTGGGGTAATGTCACTAACTTCGCTGGTGTGGTAAACGATGGTAAGAAGCTAACGGATTTGGAATATGGAACAGAAGAGGGAGTAGATTGGGTAGTGTGGAATAATAAAGGAAGCAATTCTGTACAGTTTCCTCTTATTGATTACGGATTCAATTCCGGTGATCCGAACGTGTGGTATCATCCTGTAGTTACTGTGAAATGGATTTTAGACAAGATTCAGGAGCAAAGCGGAGTGACGTTTAATTTTCCTTCTGAAAAACTTACTGTTATAAACAGAATGATTATTCCTCTTTTGACAAGGAATGATTCACAAAAATTGTATGACAAATATAGAATCAATTTTACAGGAGATGGAGTATCCAGGGAACAATTAACAGGAGGAAGTACCCAATTATCCGGAAATATAGGTCTTAATATCAAATTCAATGGAGATAGTACTCAACTTAAGTACGGAAATATAAGGGAATTTACATATCAATCTTCTGTATCACCTTTTAGAACATTAACAACTAGAGGTTTTTCATCTTCCCATGATTCAGTAAATACTAAAGTAAAGGGGATTGTTCTTACAACATTTACAATGGCGTACAATCCAAGTAATATCGATAAAGTATATTTGGAAATACGGGTTAATGAATCTCTCGTGCATTCTATAAAGCCGACATCATTTCAGGAAATTGGCAATAAGCAATATAATGCAGGATTTAACATTGATGCAACAGTATCACTAAAACAAGAAGATACATTATTCTTTGTGTTAAACACGAATGATACAACTACTACGGCATCTCAATATACCGATTTGAATCTTACATTATCAGCTAGAGGTGAAGTTCTTTTTGGAGAGAAACTTCCCTTAGTTCCCAATCTTCCTGATGTTAAACAAATAGACTTTATCAAGGCCATTGCCTCAATGGTTGGTCTGTTTGCCTTACCGGATGGCGTAAATGGAATCAAGTTTATTCCCTTCGATAATCTGTCTGCAAACAAATCTAAAGCTGTAGATTGGACTAACCGTGTTATTATGGCTTATAGGAGTGCAACTCCACGAAGCCTTAAATATACTCTTGACAATATAGCTCAAAATAACAGATTCCGGTATAAAGAAGATGATAAGGTAAAAGGGGATTACGATGGAAATATACAGGTCAATGATGCCACGATAGATTACGAACGTGATGCTATTAAACTGCCTTTCTCCGCTTGCGATACAAAGAATGGAGTAGCTTATATCCCTATGTATTCCTACAACGAAAACGGGGAGTTACAATACAATAAAACAAATCCCCGAATATTGCTTCTTGACGGTACAAAAGGAGTATTCAAAGGGCTAGAATGGACTACCTTAATTGCAAATAACTACCAGACGTACAAAGGACTAATCAATGATGCAAAGGTAGTGACCGAGTATATCCGTCTCAACAGTATCGATTTACGAGATTTAGAGATGGATGTACCGGTTTATCTAGCACAATATGGCTGTTATTTGGCTATCATAGAGATAAAGACTAATGAGAATGATATATGCGAGTGCAAACTTTTAAAATTATAATGACATGGAAGAAAATGTAGAAGAAAAGATTCGGAGCATTACCGAACAGGCCAATCAAACTAGAAAAATGCTTTTAGAAGAGTATTTGGGACATTCCATCTCTATGGAGGAGGCTATAAATATGGAAATACCGGACGAAGCTCTGGATCATCTAGGAGATTTGTAATTTAATGACTAAATATAAAAGACTATTGAAGATATGGCAAAATTTAATGAACAGATAATTCAAAAGTGTGTTGACTGGGTATGTGAGAACGGGCTTATAGATTATGGTGGTACAAAGCTTATTGATTTTTGTAATGTAATGGGAATCGGAAAGAGTACCTATTACCGATGGATGGAAAATGAAACTTTCGGAACTGCTATAAAAAAGCGAAAGAAGATTTCAAAAACGGGTTAGAACGCAATGTTGTTTCTTCCCTTGCAAGGTCTGCCATTGGGTATGAATACGAACAGGTTTCTTCCGAATACTATATGGAAGGCAAGAAAAAGAAGTTGAAAAAGGAAGTAAGAAAAAATGTCCGTGTTGAGCCTAATGTGGGAGCTGGTATATTCCTTCTTACAAACCTTGCTCCTGATAGATGGAAGAACAAACAGAACACCGAGCATTCAGGAGAAGTTTCTACAGGATTGACCGTTGTAGTCAAGAACCAGGAAGAAGCGGATTTAATCAAACAATTAAAAGAACATTAGTTATGTCTGCACCTAAAGGAAACCAATTTTGGAAGTTGAGAAATAAGCATGGGAGAAGCAAGCGTTTTGCTTCTCCTGAACAGTTGTGGGAAGCAGCCTGTGAGTATTTTGCCTATTGTGACAGGACTCCATGGAAAGTAATCAAGAATAAAACGAAAGGAGAAATAAAGGAAAAAGAAGAAAACCCTACACAACGTCCTTACTCTCTGACCGGGTTAATGGCTTATTTAGATGTTAGTAAGTCCTTTTGGAACGATTTTAAAAAAGGTAGTCATGAAGATTTTTCCGTAGTCATTACACGCATAGAGAATGTCATCAGGACACAACAATTAGAAGGTGCTATTGTTGGTGCGTTTAATCCCAATATAGTTTCCCGAATTATAGGTCTTTCTGATAAACAAAAGGTAACTCATACCATCAACAGTAAAGAGTTTAAAGGCTTTGATTTCTTACCTTATATTCCCAAAGCAGATGAAAGCATATGAGGTTTTAGCATCAAGCCGCTTTCTACTTGCTACAATGAACAGAAACGGAGTGAGCGCAGATGATATAATGTATCTTTATGTTCTATGAGTATAGAGATATGCTTGCAGAAGGACGAAAAAAAGCCGAAATTCGGGACTTTCTTTCAAACAAGCATAAGCTATCAGCCTCAACAATAAAAAGAGTCATAAAACGTCTGAACGATGAATATAAATTATAGTTTTAATGGCTAAGTATAAACAAAAGTCCCGAACCAATCAAGGAACGGGGCTTATTATTTCTCTCATTTCAGCCTTTGCCAAAGGGGAAAGTTCTTTCATATAATTACATTTAAAAGCGGCTGATTCCAGGTCAAGCACATCATAACGAACGCCGGAACGTAACTTTCCATCAGCATCTTTATATTTCTTCACTATGCCAGCTTTTACCCATTTAGTAACATTTCCTTTGCCATACCGGATATGTGCCTGATTTTGAGATATAAATTGAGATTCTTTAAAGGAGTTGATCCGTTCTTTTTTACGACCCAGATTTTCTGCAAATTCTACTAGCTTAAACAGCAATTCTTCGGATATGGCTACAATCATATATATTTAGCAATGATTTCCTCAAATTTCGTTTCCGGCATCTTTTCTATTACTGGGAGCATCACATCAAGATACATACAATTAGCAAAACGAAAGTTTCCCTTTACTATATTCAACGTACGCACCTGTCCAGCAAACCTGTACAACCCATCGAACAAATAACGGTGTATGTCACACAATCCTTTTACGGTTGCCACCTCAATACGATCTATATCTCCAGTTTCAAACAAGGCATGAGCTTTGCAAAAGCTCAATTTATCTATTTCATTTGTATTCATACCCTATTGCATTATAGACAAATATCTTTGCAAAGAGGCTATTTCGGCCTCAACAACAAGTTTTTGAAAGGCTTCCGGCTTATTCTCTGTATGAGATTCTTCCAGTGCTTTATAATAACTTATTTTATCCTCATTGCTACCTTTTAAAGTAACCAATGTATACCCATTCCGTAAAAGATAAAGATTCATCAATAAACGTGACGTTCGCCCGTTTCCATCAATAAACGGATGAATACGTACAAGTTCGTCGTGAAGATATGCGGCTATAAGTACCGAATGTACTTTTTCTTCCTCCATCTGTCGGTACTTTATCATAAAATCCTCCATTTGTTTCTGTATTAGATAAGGTTGTGGCGGCATGTGGGTACTACCGGAAATCATAACGGGAACGGTGCGATACCGCCCGGCATTTTCACGATCTATTCCATGCAAGATAAGAGCATGTATTTCTTTGATAGTGCGTTCGCTTATCTCTATATCCTTCTTCGCTATATCTTTGATATAATCAATAGCTTCGCTATGATTGATAGCTTCCAAATGTTCACGCATAGACTTGCCGGATATGGTAACGCCTTCATTTACCACTAAGGCGGTTTCCTGCAATGTAAGGGTATTACCTTCGATTCGGTTACTTTCGTAAGTGTATTCTATATCTAAGGCGTCCTGTATCTTTTGCAACGCATCTTCCGGTAATGGACGTAAAGCGGATAACTCTTCTTTGAGTGTGTCAGCTTTATCTAACAACTGTTTTAAATCTTCATTCATGACTATTCTACTTTGATATTATAAAACAATTTCTCCGCTTTCTATTCTATCCAGCAGCCAGGACAAGTCCGATACGCTATTTATATTGTAATTGGTATCTCTTATGCGGATCACTCCAATAATACCACCGGAAGAAGAAGGTCCAAACAGTTCTGTAATATCAACCTCTAAAGCTGATGCAATCTTTTCCAATGTTTCGAGAGAAGGTGTAGATTTACCATTAACAATATTACTCATATTTGGCTGAGTTATCCCTATCATTCCTGCAAGTGATACAACGGTCACTTTTTTTTCCTTTAATACATCTTTAATTCTTAGTTCCATATTATATCGTTTTAGATTATAGTACAAACATACTACATTATATCGAACAAAAGTATAAATAAAGGTTAAATATACTCTTATACATGATATTTCCGTGCTATTTATTTTGATTGTATATTTTAATACGATATATTTGCGTCATAATAATAACATAAAACGATATAAAGATATGGCACGTTACGATTTAAGCAAGATAATGAAAAAAGCTTGGGCCCTATTTACGAACGCCTGTGCAAAGTACCCGACATTTGCCGATGCACTCCGTAAATCTTGGAAAACAGCAAAATGGGAAAAGTCCATAGCAGAAAAATGCAAAGCAATCGAAGAGGAAGAAAAAGTACATGAAGAAAAGGCACGTGAGAAAAGAGAGCAAGCCGCTATTAGTTCGGTTCTTTTTCGTGCACAAATCGAAGCCGACCGGATCAGAAGAGAAGCGGAAGCCAAAGCGGAACGCATGAAAGCCGAGATAGCAGCACGCAAAGAGGGTATCTCTTATAATGAGTACCAGGACCGTATTAGTCGTGCAATGGGCTACGGATGTGGGTTGTATTGTGGTGATTGATTATTAATCGGATGGGGTCGTAAAACGCTACCCCATCATAAAATATACACTATGACAGAAACAAAGGTCTACAAGCTCCACGAGAGCAAGCAAGTAGAGGATATTACTACCATGCTAAAGATAGAAGGAATAAAGCATAATGTATTCGAATACGAAGAGTACACAGCAATAGAAGTGACCGGCACACCATTAGAAATAATAAGAGCCTCCACGATATACCAACAGGTTACAACTCTTAAACTATAACGAGATGAAAATATTGATAGTATTAGGTTGCTTGTATACCGGATATCGTTTTTTCAAGAAGCCCGGAGAACACTTCTTTGATGTTTAATCAATTATGAACGCTACACTAATTATTTGTATCATCCTTCTTGCTTTCTGTATCTGGGATGAAATGTTTAACGATAACAACAGAAATCAATCAATATAACTATGGGAATGATAATAGAACCCGCAAGCAAAGAGCGGACAGAAGAAGGAGAACAGTTCATCGAAAGACTGCTGAAGATTCTACAGAACAACGATAAAGTAACGGTTAACGTAATGTATTGCCAGACTTGCGTTATTGACAGGCTGGTAACTGTGGAATCCGGCACCAGTTTTAATGCAGGTCTCAGTAAAGACAATTGTACAGTACTAAATGAAATGGTCTACAACTCACATCAATAAATGACACATGAAAGTTGACGCCAATCAACAAAGCCACCCCGGTAACAATACGGTTGCCGGGCTTACATTTAAAAGAATTTTGTGTTTATGCTGTTTCGTCGTGAGATGAGGCAGCATCATTTATTTACACCCGTTTTCGCTTTCAAGGTTTGCGATTTTAGGGCTTTTTCTTTTCGGATGATATATTGTTCGCCCGGCAAAAGAAAACCGCTTAGACACAAACAAAACACGAAAACGAGCGTTAAACAAGCGTTATTCAAGTAAAACGGCATAGGATAACGTGGGAAAATCTCACACTCATAGTACAAACATACTATTGCTTTCGAAGCAAGAAAACGGTTTGGAAACGGTTATAAGTACCTCGAACATGCACTGTTTTCTAAATCATGTACATTTATCTATATTTACATTATTCGCTTAGATTCCAATAGGTGATTATTCTCACCTTATAACTAGAGAAAACGGCGGGAAAACGACGGGAAAACGAGCAAAATACCCTAAGATTACCCTAAGATGAATTGTTAAATAACGGCAAGATTACGGCAAGGGTAAAACAAAAAATATAGTAAGGTTTTAGTAAGGGTAAAATGTGATTTTTGATAATCCTCATGTCCTATAACTCCAAATAGCTGTTATTTGGAACTGATACACTACAAAGATTTTTCCGTAGTCATTCGCATGTATGAAAGATATGCTCAAAATGTGGATTTTGTGGATGCTATAAAAAAGGGGAAAGAAATAAGCATGAAGATTTTTTGGGGGTCATTACACGTGTGTGAAAAGGGGATTCATTTTTACTTTTGCCCGCAATATGCCCGTAATAAAATAAAAATCCCTCATAAACAACACGTTTACAAGGGGATTAGTAAAGAATACTCGTACTCGAAGCGGGACTTGAACCCGCACAGCCGCAATGGCCAAGGGATTTTAAGTCCCTCGTGTCTACCGATTCCACCATTCGAGCATCCTTTCAAAGAAGAGCGGAAAACGAGACTCGAACTCGCGACCCTAACCTTGGCAAGGTTATGCTCTACCAACTGAGCTATTTCCGCATTTTTTCAACGGGTGCAAAGATAAGTAGTTTACTTGTTTCTGCCAAATCTTTTCGGAGGAAAGTTTAAAAAACTATCCTCCGAAAGTTCATTTTATCTTCCAAGCAGTGCTTTCTCTGCTCTATCCATCCCGCAAAAGTTGAATCCATCGACCACTTGCTGCATCAATGCAGAGATCTCTGTATTACACAAATTGCCTATACTTCCTTCATGTGTATGATGTACTTCCTTACTATGCGAGAATTTACCTGCTTCAATATCCAGACCGACCTTTTTGTATGCATCGCGGAAAGGCATACCTTCGCGTGCCAAACGGTTCACTTCTTCCACACTGAAAATGAGCAGATATTTGTCATCATCCAAGATATGTTCATTTACCTTAATCTCGTTCATGATGTAAGTTGTCATCTGCAAACAGTCTTTCAATTCCTGGAAAGCCGGAAGAAAGACCTCTTTTATAATCTGCAAGTCACGGAAATAACCGGAAGGCAGATTGTTGGCAATCATCATGATTTGTTGGGGAAGCGATTGCAACTTATTACATTTGGCACGTGTCAATTCAAACACGTCCGGATTCTTCTTATGAGGCATAATACTGGAACCCGTAGTACAATCATCGGGCAACTTCACAAATCCGAAGTTCTGGCTGTTGAACATACAAGCGTCAAAAGCTAATTTGGAGATTGTTCCGGCAATCGTGGCCAACGCAAACGCAACATTACGTTCCATCTTGCCACGTCCCATCTGGGCATATACCACATTATAATTCATAGAGTCAAAACCGAGCAACTCAGTTGTCATCGTCCGGTTCAACGGAAACGAAGAACCATATCCGGCAGCAGAACCTAACGGATTACGGTTGCACATCTTAAATGCAGCCTGCAGAAACAGCATATCATCCACCAGGCTTTCGGCGTAAGCACCGAACCATAGTCCGAAAGAAGAGGGCATGGCAATCTGCAGATGTGTATATCCCGGCATTAAAACATTTTTATAACGTTCGCTCTGGCAAATCAATACATGGAAAAGCTGCTCTACCGCTTCGGCTATTTCTCTGACTTGCGTGCGGGTAAAGAGTTTAAGATCCAACAGTACCTGGTCGTTACGCGAACGGCCGCTATGAATTTTCTTTCCTATATCTCCCAAACGACGAGTCAGCATCAACTCCACCTGCGAATGTACGTCTTCCACACCATCTTCTATCACGAATTCACCTTTCTCCACTGAAGCATAAATATTTTTCAGTTCAGCCAGCAACTGCTCCAGTTCTTCTTTCGTCAGCAAACCGATACTTTCGAGCATTGTGATGTGCGCCATAGAGCCGAGCACATCATGCTTGGCCAGATAAAGATCCATTTCACGATCGCGTCCCACCGTAAAGCGTTCGATGTCCTTATTTACCTGCACGGATTTCTCCCAAAGTTTCTGTGCCATACCAATTAATAATTGAATTAATAATTTATAATCGACAGCATTTCAACCATCTTCTCCAAACCTTCCTGGAGGGGCTTCTGCACCATCGCTTTCATAAACGGATTGATATCCATCCCGATAGTAACCTTTACTTTGCATTCTTCCTCACCGGTCGCCACTAATTGAATCCACATATTAAAAGGAAGCGGTGAGTTGGTTGTCTCCAACTTCACACATTTAGAAGGTTCACGTTCAACGATTTGCAGTGTCAGCTTTCCAACAGGAGAAACACTAAAACTCAACGTATCCGAATCAAAACTCAAATCCTGTACCTTATCTTGCGGCAAACGGTCTTTAATGGCTTCCAGATTACTCAAATCCGAAAGCTTGTTATACACTCGTTCCTGACTGTAAGGTATCACCTTGACACTACTCTCAAATTTAGTCATAATATTCTATTTGTATAAAAACAAAAAAAGAACTATCCGGGCAAATATTGTCCGAAGAGTTCTTTTACTGACATATATTTAATCAAAAAAAGTCTTATTTACCAGCATCCCAATGAGCAGGGTCTTTACGCCATTCGTTCAGTGTCTGGATATCTTCTTTTTCAATGTAACCTGTACGAAGAGCAACATCAAGCACGGCCTCATAATTGGTCAATGTCACCAAAGTCACTTTAGCGTTCTTGAATGCTTCTTCAGCAACCGGGAAGCCATACGTATAAGCCGCAACCATACCAATTACTTCACAGCCATCGCGACGAATCGCCTCTACAGCCTTCAAACTACTGCCACCGGTAGATATCAAATCTTCTATTACTACTACTTTCATACCCGGACGAAGTTCACCTTCGATTAGGTTCTCCAATCCATGGTCTTTCGGGGTAGAACGAACATATACGAACGGTAAATTCAATGCATCAGCAACCAAAGCTCCTTGAGGAATAGCACCAGTCGCCACACCTGCAATCGCATCCACCTGTCCGAATCGTTCCAATATCAGACGTGTAATTTCAATCTTCACAAAATTACGAAGAGAAGGATAGGACAGAGTTTTACGGTTGTCACAGTAAAAGGGGGATTTCCATCCAGAAGCCCAAGTGAAAGGGTTAGCAGGTTGAAGTTTAATAGCTTTAATCTTCAACAGTTTCTCCGCAAATAGTCTCTCTAAGTTTTTCATAACTAAACTAACTATTAATTATTTGCCGCAAAAGTACAGAAATAGAACGAGAATAAAAAGAAGAATCCGTTTATTTTTTACTCCACCTGCTCCTCTTCATCGGGAACATCGATACAACGCCTGATATCTTTCAGTTCAAACCCACGACTCATAGCGAACCGCATCAGCTTTCCATTCAGTTCATATTCATCCTGCGCATGGACTACTTTTTTTTCTTGGAGGCCAGCAGTCCACGAAGGACAGCAAGATATTCCTCCTCATCAATCTCATTCAGATAACGCCATGCTACGTCGGATGGAATCTTCTTCATATAGAGTCCTTGCGCTATTTTCATCTTCCCCCACTTGGCGAAACGGAATTTATCATTCACAAAAGCCCTGCAGAAACGCTCGTCATCAATGAACTTTTCCGATTCCAGCCGGTCAAGAATACGCGCTATGGTATCATAGGCTATCCCCCAACGTTGTAACTTCTCATTTATTTCTGCCCGGCAATGCTCGGCAGTAGAGCAATAGGAGGCTACACGACTTAAAGCCTCTTCGTCTGTTAATTGTGCACTCATCGGTTAGCTGTAACTATTCTATCTTTTCCAAATATGTCTTTTATAACACGAATATCACGATATTGGTTCATTTCAAGCATATATGCTATTTCCCGGCCAAACGCCCGGTTGATTTCAAAATAAAGTTTTCCTTCCGGCAGAAGCAACTCACGCCCCAGAGTGGCAATCCTGCGATAAAACCGCAACGGGTCGTCATCGGGAACAAACAAAGCCAGTGCCGGTTCCCAATCGAGCACATTAGCTTCCATTTCATCTTTCTCCGCCTCAGTGACATAAGGAGGGTTGCTTACAATGACATCAAACGACGGTGACTTTTCCCAATCGTCAGATAAAACATCCCTTTGCCGAAACAGCACTCGGGATTCCAGTTCTTCGTTGTTTGTCCGAGCTATCGCTAATGCCTCTTCCGAAATATCCCAAGCTTCCACGTCGGCATCCGGAAGTCTCTTATCCAGAGAAATTGCAATGCATCCGCTTCCCGTACCTATATCTAATAGGTGATGTGCTCCCGGATTCTCATTGACGACCCAATCTACCAACTCCGCAGTTTCCGGACGGGGAATCAGCACCCCCGGAGCTACCTTGAACTTCCTCCCACCAAATACCGCAAAGCCGCGAATGTACTGTATCGGCTCATTTTTCTGTAAACGGAATATAATGTTTTCTAATTCACGCTCTTTGCATTCGGATAAAATCATATCTTTGCCCAAGTAAATATCGAGCGGATCGAACCCGAGCATATCGCAACAAATCATCATCGTAAGGGCTTTAAGCTCTTCCGGCGGATAGATATCACGCAGAGATTGGCGAATGCGGGTGGAGATACGATTCATACATTTACAGTTTCGGAGTGCAAAAGTAAGAATAATATAGCGAAGAGTACCAAAATGGAAGAAGAAAAATACATGAGACGTTGTATTGAGCTCGCAAAGAACGGGTTATGCAACGTAGCTCCCAATCCGATGGTAGGGGCTGTTATCGTATGCGACGGGCGCATTATCGGTGAAGGTTATCATGTCCGTTGCGGAGAAGCGCATGCCGAAGTCAATGCAATCCGCTCCGTCAAGGATGAGTCTTTATTGAAACGTTCGACAATCTATGTCAGCCTGGAGCCTTGTTCCCACTATGGTAAAACACCTCCCTGTGCAGACTTGATCATCGAAAAACAGATTCCGCGTATCGTCATTGGTTGCCGGGATCCCTTTTCCAAAGTAGCCGGACGAGGGATTCAGAAACTACAGAATGCCGGACGGGAAGTTATAGTCGGTGTGCTGGAAGAAGAATGCCTGCATCTGATCCGCCGTTTTATCACTTTCAACACGCTCCGCCGACCTTTTATTACTCTTAAGTGGGCTGAATCGGCCGACCAATTCATTGACATAGAGCGAATTGATGGGAATCCTGTCCTTCTCTCCTCCCCTCTTACGTCAATGTTGGTACATAAAAAAAGGGCGGAGAATACAGCTATTATGGTAGGAAGACGGACAGCCTTGCTGGATAATCCCTCTCTGACGGTACGCAACTGGTATGGACGTAACCCTATACGTATTGTTTTAGACCGCAACCTTTCTCTTCCGAATGATTTGCAAATATTCAACGGAGAGGTCCCGACATTAGTTTTCACAGAGAAAGAACATCCGGAAGAAAAGAGCGTCAGCTATATAACTATTGATTTTGGTCATAACCCTCTGAAGCTGATTATGGAAGAGTTATATCAACGAAATATACAATCATTGTTGGTAGAAGGCGGAAGCCAACTGCTGCAATCATTCATTGACAATGAATTATGGGATGAAGCCTATATAGAGAAGTGCCCCAAGCGGTTATACTCCGGTGTTAAATCACCTGAAATAAGCAATAATTTTAGTTACTCGACCAAAGAACACTTTGGAAGACAAATTTGGTATTATGTTCATCGGATTTAGCTAAAATAGTCCTATTCAGGGAGTTTTACGTCGATAAAAACAGTGTTATTATCTATAATTTTATATAAAACTTACCTGTAATGTTCATTATCGGGAAAAATGTTTCTATTTTTGCAACTTGTAAATAAACACAATCTTTCAAATGAGAATAAAGTTTTTATCATTCATTGCGAGTTTTTTCATGGTGTCATTCGTTATAACGTCATGCCTTGATGACGATAATGACATAGAATATAGCCCAGATGCAACTATACATGCATTTGAACTTGATACAATATATGGGATATCCTACAAGTTCACTATTGACCAACAAAATGGCCTTATCTATAATCAGGATTCACTCCCTGTTCACGCAGATACTATTATTGACAAAATCTTGATTAAGACGCTGACAACAGCTTCAGGCGTCATCACCATGAAAGACAAAGAAGGAAGAGACTCTATTATCAATATTAACGATTCACTAGACCTTCGTAAAAAATTAGAAATCAAGGTATGGTCTACTGAGGCACTGGCAGGAATAGCCCCTAACAAAGTAAAGCCATATACTATTGAGGTTAGAGTACACAAACATGATCCGGATTCTTTAAGCTGGGGATATGTCGGGAAAATAGGTGATGAGATTAAAGGAGCACAGAAAACCATTAAATTTAAAGATGAATATTTCACCTATTCTATGGATGGGTCAAGTGTAAAAGTACATAGTAGTAGTGACTTATCTAATTGGAATTTGCAAAATGCAACGGGATTAGCAACTCTTCCTAACTCCATATTACCCTTAGAGAAGATTATATTGGCTACCGCAGATAATAAGGTATATGAATCTACCGACGGTATAGCATGGACAGAATCAAATAAATTTTCAGGTGAAGTAAATACATTTATTTCAGCAATACCCATTGAGAATGACAATAGCCAAACCGAAGAAGAGAAGTACATTCAACAAGCCACTTATCTCAAGACAGAAGATAACGTACGTTATTTGTATTCCATTTTAGAATCGGAACTAGGGATAGGAAATGCTGAAACTAAAATACAAGCAGCCGGTGAGAATTTCCCAACAAAGAACATTTCATACACAACTTTCAAAAAAGGAGGACAATATCAGAATGTTATAATAGGTGAACATGATGAATCTATCAAAATAACGGTTGGTGATAAAGAAATTCCAGTCAGCATAGCATGGGGATACAATGGAACAACATGGGCTGAGTTGGGAACCACTTCAACGGTTGCTTATTGCCCGGAGTTCAAGAATCCGACTATTATTTATTACAATAACCTTCTTTATACTTTTGGTGACAAGTTTGAATCCATCTATGTTTCAAAGAATGAAGGAATTGCTTGGCAAAAAGCGGACAAAAAGTTCTCATTCCCTTATCAGGATTGGAGTGACCCCGAGTTCAAACCAACAATAGAAAAACCGGAATTCATGGGAAGAACTAATTACTCCGTAGTACAAGACACAAAGAATGACTACATTTACTTCTTATTCAGTAAGGGAGATGTTTTACTCGAAGAAGGTGAGAATACACATCCTTATAGTCATGATTCAGAAATCTGGCGTGCACGCTTAAACCAATTATGGTTTGATAAGAGTCCCAAGCATGCAGGTCAATAATAAACGCATACGTTTAAAACAGAAAAATGTCCTATATAGAGCAAATAGACAAAACTCGGATACCCCAACACGTAGCCATCATCATGGATGGTAACGGAAGATGGGCAAAGCAACGGGGAAAAGAACGTACTTACGGTCACCATGCAGGCGCAGAAACGGTACAGAGAATTACCGAAGATGCAGCCCGTCTGGGAATCAAGTACCTCACTTTGTATACTTTCTCCACCGAGAACTGGAGTCGTCCGCAAGAGGAAGTTACGGCACTGATGAATCTATTGCTGGATTCTATTAAGGAAGAGACATTGATGAAAAACAATCTCCGCTTCAATGTAATCGGTGACTTAAAGAAATTGCCGGTTGAAGTCCAGGATAGTTTAACATCATGCATAGATCATTCCGCAAAAAACACGGGAATGTGTCTAGTGTTGGCACTTAGCTACTCTTCACGCTGGGAAATAACCGAAGCAGTCCGACAAATAGCTACGAAGATTAAAGAAGGAGATTTATCTCCTGAACAGATAACAGACGAATGCATCGCATCACATCTGAATACTAATTTTATGCCCGATCCGGATTTATTAATCCGCACGGGAGGCGAAATCCGACTAAGCAATTACCTGCTATGGCAATGTGCTTATTCGGAACTTTATTTTTGTGACATCTTTTGGCCGGATTTCGACAAAGAAGAACTCTATAAAGCCGTTTGCGAATATCAACAGCGGGAACGACGATTCGGCAAGACCAGTGAACAAATCAGCTAATATAACTCGAAACATCAAATTATAACATAAATGCATTATCGTATTTCCTTTATATTCATAACGTTTATCTGCCTGTTCAGTTTTGCAACAACAGGTATTGCGCAAAATGCCAACACTGATGAAGACTCGAAACCTGTTATCTTATACTCTGGAACACCCAAAAAGTATGAGATAGCGGATATCAAGGTCGAAGGCGTGAAGAATTATGAAGACTATGTATTGATTGGACTATCCGGACTGTCGGTAGGACAAACAATTACTGTGCCGGGTGACGAAATCACCGGAGCAATCAAACGTTATTGGCGTCATGGCTTGTTCTCAAACGTACAAATCACAGCCGAAAAGATAGAAGGCAACAAAATCTGGTTAAAAATCAGTCTGACACAGCGTCCCCGAATCTCTGAGGTACGCTATCATGGCGTTAAGAAGTCAGAGCGTACCGATTTGGAAGGTAAGTTGGGAATGGTGAAGGGTATGCAGATTACACCGAATACCGTAGACCGGGCCAAAACATTGATTAAGCGTTATTTTGACGATAAAGGTTTTAAGAATGCAGAAGTTATCATCGCACAAAAAGATGATCCCTCCAGCGAGAACCAAGTAATTGTGGACATCGACATTGACAAGAAAGAGAAAGTAAAAGTTCACGAAATCAAAATTGTTGGAAATACGGCAATCAAAGCTTCCAAGCTGAAACGAGTAATGAAGAAAACCAATGAAAAAGGGAAACTTCGCAACTTGTTCCGTACGAAGAAATTCGTACCGGAAAACTACGAAGCGGATAAGCAACTCATCATCGACAAATATAATGAGCTAGGTTATCGTGATGCAGTTATCAGAAAAGACAGTATCTCACAATACGACGAGAAAACAGTTAATGTTTATCTCGATATCGAGGAAGGTCAGAAATACTATCTCCGTAACGTGACTTGGGTGGGTAACACGCTGTATCCTTCAGAACAGTTGGACTTCCTTCTGCGTATGAAAAAAGGAGATGTGTACAACCAGAAGTTGCTGAACGAACGTATCTCTACAGATGATGACGCTATCGGTAACTTATACTACAACAACGGTTATCTGTTCTACAACCTCGATCCGGTAGAAGTGAACATTGTAGGCGACTCTATCGACCTGGAAATGAGAATCTATGAAGGCCGTCAGGCTACTATCAATAAGATCAACATCAGCGGTAACGACCGTCTGTATGAAAATGTAGTCCGTCGTGAACTTCGTATCCGTCCGGGACAGTTGTTCAGCAAAGAAGACTTGATGCGTTCTTTGCGTGAAATCCAGCAGATGGGACACTTTGACCCCGAAAAACTTCAGCCGGATATTCAACCGGACCCGATGAACGGAACGGTTGACATAGGCCTGCCGTTGACTTCCAAAGCCAATGACCAGGTGGAATTCTCTGCCGGTTGGGGACAAACAGGTATTATCGGTAAACTGAGTCTGAAGTTCACAAACTTCTCTGTTGCCAACTTACTGCATCCGGGTGAGAATTATCGCGGTATCCTGCCGCAAGGTGACGGACAGACACTGACTATCAGCGGACAGACGAATGCCAAATACTACCAATCATACAGTATTTCATTCTTCGATCCTTGGTTTGGCGGCAAACGCCCGAACTCATTCTCTGTTTCGGCGTTCTTCTCCGTACAGACAGATATCAGTAGCCGTTACTACAACTCCAGCTACTTTAACAACTACTATAACAGTATGTATAGCGGTTATGGCGGTTATGGCATGTACAACTATGGCAATTACAATAACTACGAGAACTATTATGACCCCGATAAATCGATCAAGATGTGGGGACTTTCCGTTGGTTGGGGTAAACGTCTGAAATGGCCGGATGACTATTTCACCCTTTCTGCCGAGTTGGCTTATCAACGTTACAACTTGAAAGACTGGCAGTACTTCCCGGTAACAAACGGTAAATGTAATGACCTCAGCCTTTCACTGACTTTGGCACGTAACTCTATTGACAACCCAATCTTCCCGCGTTCGGGTTCGGATTTCTCATTGTCAGTGCAGTTCACACCGCCTTACTCATTAATGGACGGCAAAGACTATAAAGGATATTACAGCAATCCTGAAACCGGAACCATTACTCAAGACAATATGAACAAGCTTCATAAATGGGTAGAATACCACAAATGGAAATTCAAAGGCAAAACATACACTCCGTTGATGGACCCGGTTGCACATCCGAAATGTCTTGTATTGATGACCCGTACGGAATTCGGCTTGTTGGGACACTACAACGAGTTCAAAAAGTCACCGTTTGGTACATTTGACGTTGGTGGTGACGGTATGACTGGTTATTCAACTTATGCAACCGAAAGTATTGCCTTACGTGGTTACGAAAACAGTTCATTGACACCATACGGTTCGGAAGGTTACGCTTATGCACGTCTCGGCATTGAATTAAGATATCCGCTCATGCTGGAAACAAGTACTAACATTTATGTGTTAGGTTTCTTGGAAGCCGGTAATGCTTGGCATGATATCAAGAAATTCAATCCGTTCGACTTGAAACGTTCCGCCGGTGTCGGTGTTCGTATCTTCCTGCCGATGATTGGTATGATGGGTATTGACTGGGGTTACGGTTTCGACCAAGTATTAGGTTCTAAACAATATGGAGGAAGCCAATTCCACTTTATCTTAGGACAAGAATTCTAATGTATCACCAAAAACTAAACGTTATGAGAAAGTCTGTTCTATTAATCATGATGCTGGTTGCCGTCAGTATGGCAGCCAACGCACAAAAATTTGCACTGATCGATACGGAATATATCATGAAAAATATTCCGACCGCTCAAAGCGCCAACGAGCAAATGCAACAAGCTACGAAAAAATACCAGAGCGAAGTAGAAGCTTTGGCAAAAGAAGCTCAGAAGATGTTTCAGGATTATCAAGCGAAATCCTCCACTCTCTCTGCCGCTCAAAAGACAAAGAAAGAAGATGAAATCGTAGCCAAAGAAAAAGCGGCTGCTGAGTTGAAGCGCAACTATTTCGGTCCGGAAGGTGAATTGGCCAAGATGAGAGACAAGCTGATCACTCCAATTCAGGATGATATTTACGAAGCGGTAAAAGCCATTTCACAACAATATGGATATGATCTGGTGGTCGACAGGGCCTCTGCGACAGGCATCATTTTTGCCAATCCGCGTATCGATATTAGCGATGAAATACTAAGAAAACTAGGATATTCAAATTAATTTCATACATTTGCATCCGGAAATAACTAAAAATCATTCAAATAAATTATAGAACTATGCTTAAAAAAATTGCACTTGTAATGTTGCTTGCACTCCCAATGGGTGTATTTGCACAGAATCTGAAATTCGGTCATATTAATGCGCAGGAGATTATCACTGTAATGCCGGAATTTACGAAGGCACAAAATGATATCCAGACATTAGAAAAACAACTGACTGCCGAACTTCAAAGAACTCAGGAAGAATTCAACAAAAAATATCAGGAATTCCAACAGGCTATGGCCAAAGACTCTCTTCCGGCTAACATCGCTGAAAGAAGACAAAAAGAGTTGCAGGACATGATGCAGAGACAGGAACAATTCCAGCAAGACGCTCAGCAGCAGATGCAGAAAGCTCAGACTGACGCAATGGCTCCTATCTACAAGAAACTGGATGATGCCATCAAAGCAGTAGGTGCTGCTGAAGGTGTTATCTATATCTTCGACCTTGCTAGAACTTCAATACCTTACGTAAACGAAGCGCAAAGTATCAACCTGACTAATAAGGTGAAAGCAAATCTTGGAATCAAATAAAAGAGAGTTCCAAGAAGCGAAAATATAAAAAAGGGAACGAGAAAGAAGATTAATCTTCTTTCTCGTTCCCTTTTTTTGGCGTACATTTGCGTACATAAATACTGTATGTCATGAATCAACATTTATCCCATGCTCCCGGTCCTATCGGAGTATTTGACTCCGGCTATGGCGGACTGACCATCTTAGATAAAATAAGAGAGGTACTTCCGGAATACGATTACATTTATCTGGGAGACAATGCCCGTGCTCCATACGGGACACGTTCTTTTGAGGTCGTATACGAGTTTACCCGGCAAGCCGTAAGCAAACTGTTCGACATGGGGTGTCATCTGGTCATATTAGCGTGTAACACTGCGTCAGCCAAAGCTTTGCGTAGCATTCAAATGAACGATCTTCCCAATATAGATCCGGCTCGCCGCGTACTCGGAGTAATCCGTCCTACAGTGGAATGTATCGGAAATATCACCCAAAACCAGCATATCGGCATATTAGCTACAGCGGGTACTGTAAAGTCCGAATCTTATCCGTTGGAGATACATAAATTATTTCCGGATATCCGGGTGAGCGGAGTAGCGTGTCCGATGTGGGTATCGTTGGTGGAAAACAATGAATCACAAAACGAAGGAACTGATTACTTTATCCGTAAATACATAGACCAACTACTGACAAAAGACCCGCAAATAGACACCGTGATTCTCGGATGCACGCACTTTCCCATACTCCTACCTAAAATCCGGCAATACATTCCGGAACATATCAGCGTGATTTCGCAAGGCGAATATGTAGCCCAAAGCCTGAAAGACTATTTGAGGAGACATCCGGAAATGGACGCGAAATGTACGAAAAACGGGAACTGCTCGTTTTACACGACAGAGGCGGAAGAGAAGTTCACTGAATCAGCTTCCACCTTCCTCCAACAGCAAATCCGTGTTAAACACATCACGCTTGAATAAATTTTAATTGAAGGATAACCATTTGTCTTTCTTTTTTGTTATATTTGTAAATAGCAACCCTTAATATATAAGATCATGAAAGAAAAGGATTATAGCAAGTCAATAGAGGTGTTCTCCGGCTCCCCGTGGGAAGCTGAAATCATCAAGGGTTTATTGGAAAGCAATGACATTCGTTGCGTTGTCAAAGACGGTATTATGGGAACGCTAGCCCCCTATATCGCTCCTGCTGTCTCTATCCTTGTCACAGAGGAGGAATATGAGGCCGCCACAGAGCTTATCAGAGCCCGGGACGAGAAAGATAGCGACTGATACGGTCGAGTCCTTCCTTGATATTCTCCAACGAGTTGGCATAGGAGAAACGCACGTATCCTTCCCCTCCTGTACCAAAGTCCACTCCGGGAGTAATACCGACATGCGCATGCTCGAGTACATCGAATGCAAAGCGATAAGAGTCGGCAGTAAATTTGCGTGCATCAGCGAAAATATAAAATGCCCCTTGAGGTTCCACCTTAATCTCAAATCCGATCTCACGAAGACGGGCAATCATATATTTCCGACGCTCATCATAGACCTGCCTCATACGTTCCACATCCGAATCCGCCTGCCGTAAAGCTGCAATTCCCGCCTGCTGGGCAACACTGGATGCGCAGATAAACAGATTCTGTTGCAACTTCTGCAATGAACGCATATAAGATTTCGGTGCGATGAGATACCCCAACCTCAGTCCGGTCATGGCAAACCGTTTGGAAAATCCATTCAGCACAAATGCTTGATCCGTGTATTCGAGAATACTATGTGCACGCCCTTCATACACCAGGCCATGATAAATTTCGTCTGAAATGACAGGAACTCCCAAAGCCGCTACTTCTTTCAAGAAACTTTCTTCCAATAACATCCCCGTCGGGTTCATAGGTGAGTTGATAAAAATAGCGGCAGTATGCTGATTCACACATTTGCGGATAGCTTCTATATCATATTGCAATCCTTTCTCTTCGGACAACGGCACCAAAACAGGTTTGGCTTGAGCCGCCAGCACAAAGTTCCGATAGCAGGCATATCCCGGATTGGAAAGAACCACTTCACTCTCCGAATTGCAAAGCAACATCAAGGCAAGAAGAATAGAGGGGGAAGAGCCGGAAGTCACGATGATACAGTCCGGATCAACCGCCACTCCATATTCTCTCTGATAAAAAGCTGTAATTTCCCGACGTAACTCAGGGTCTCCCAAAGAATGGGTGTAATGAGTCAAATGCCGATCGTAAGCAGCTTTCGCCGCCTCTGCTACACAAGACGGCACGTCAAAATCGGGCTCACCTACTTCTAAATGAATAATGTCAATGCCTTGTTTCTGTAACTCGTTTGCCCGTTCCAACACATCCATTACGATGAAGGAGGTCATCTGTTCTACTTGCGGATTTGTATGTTTCATTGTTTTTCTTTTCTCTATCCGGCTGCAAAGATAATTCTTTTTAGGCTGTTTTGGTAACATATCGACAAAAAGCTCTATATTTGTGCTTTCAAATCGTTAGCAAAGATGAAACAGGAATTTACACGAATCGCAGTAAAAGTGGGTAGTAATGTTTTGGCACGCCGAGACGGAACATTGGACGTAACCCGTATGTCTGCACTTGTTGACCAAATAGCAGAACTACATAAATCCGGTGTAGAAATCATCCTTATTTCTTCTGGAGCCGTTGCATCCGGACGTAGCGAGGTACATCCGCAGAAGAAACTCGATAGTGTAGACCAGCGACAATTATTCTCTGCCGTAGGGCAAGCCAAACTGATCAACCGTTATTACGAACTTTTCCGTGAGCACGGAATTACCGTCGGACAAGTGCTGACTACGAAAGAAAGTTTCAGTACGCGCCGCCATTACCTGAATCAGAAAAACTGTATGACGGTAATGCTTGAAAACAATGTGATTCCTATCGTCAACGAGAATGATACTATCTCCGTAAGTGAACTCATGTTCACGGACAACGACGAATTGTCCGGACTCATAGCTTCTATGATGGATGCGCAGGCACTTATCATTTTAAGCAACATCGACGGAATCTATAACGGCTCTCCGTCCGATCCCGATTCTTCCGTTATTCGGGAAATCGGTCATGGGAAAGATCTATCCAACTATATTCAAGCAAGCAAGTCCAGCTTCGGGCGAGGAGGTATGCTGACGAAAACAAATATCGCCCGCAAAGTTGCTGATGAAGGAATTACGGTTATCATTGCCAATGGTAAACGTAACAACATCTTGGTAGACTTGTTAGAACACCCCGAAAGCACTCTTTGCACCCGCTTCATTCCTTCTTGCGAACCGGTATCCAGTATCAAGAAGTGGATTGCACATAGTGAAGGCTTTGCCAAAGGAGAAATTCACATCAACAAATGTGCCACTGAGGTACTCAGTTCGGAGAAAGCAGTCAGTATTCTCCCGATAGGTATCACTCATATCGAAGGAGAATTTGAAAAAGACGATATTGTCCGTATCATAGACTTTCAAGGAAACCAAGTGGGTGTAGGAAAAGCAAACTGTGACTCCCAGCAAGCCAAAGAGGTTATCGGAAAACATGGAAAGAAGCCTGTTGTACACTATGATTATTTATATATTGAATAATAATCGCGTTTAAATACTCAACATGATGAGATATTTTCTCATCACAATAAAAATATACACTCCAAAGGTTATTACAATTATAACCTAGGCACAACATTTATTTCTGTTTTCAACAGGTTTTATTCACATCATTCACTATATTTGCATTGTTTATCTTTCTATTTAATGCAAAAAAGGAGCAAATGACTACAAATTTAAACAGAACCTTTGCTGCCGTACAGGCAGCAAGCCGAGAATTGGCTTTACTGAACGATGATACCATCAATCAGATTTTAAATGCAGTGGCCGATGCGGCAATTGCAAAAGCACCGTTCATTCTTGCAGAGAATGAAAAGGATCTTGCACGGATGGGCCCAAATGATCCGAAGTACGACCGGTTGAAATTGACGGAAGAGCGTTTGAAAGGTATCGCAGCAGATACACGCAATGTAGCTACGCTCCCCTCTCCTTTAGGCAAAATACTGAAAGAGACTGTGCGCCCCAACGGGATGAAGCTGACAAAAATCAGTGTTCCTTTCGGGGTCATAGGAATAATCTATGAGGCACGCCCCAATGTCAGTTTTGATGTATTCTCTCTTTGTCTGAAAAGTGGAAATGCTTGCATATTAAAAGGAGGAAGCGATGCCGACTGTTCCAATCGTGCCATCATCAGCGTGATTCACGAAGTACTGGGAAGTTTTAATATAAATCCGCATATCGTAGAACTGTTACCAGCCGACAGGGAAGCAACAGCCGCATTGCTAAATGCTGTAGGTTATGTTGATCTGATTATTCCCAGAGGTAGCAGTAATTTAATCAATTTTGTACGCAATAATGCCAAAATACCGGTCATTGAGACAGGAGCAGGCATTTGCCACACTTACTTTGACGAGTTCGGAGAGGTAAAGAAAGGAGCAGATATTATCCACAATGCCAAGACGCGCAGAGTCAGCGTATGCAACGCATTGGATTGCGTCATTGTGCATGAGAAAAGACTGGTCGACCTTCCCAAACTCTGCGAGAAGCTGAAAGACAGCCACGTAATTATCTATGCCGACCCACAAGCTTACCAAGCATTGGAAGGCCACTACCCTGCAGAGCTCTTACAATCTGCAACAAATGAAAGTTTCGGAACAGAGTTCCTTGATTACAAAATGGCCGTCAAAACGGTCAGAAGTTTTGAAGACGCACTGGGACACATCCAGGAAAACAGTTCCAAGCATAGTGAATGCATCGTTACGGAGAACAAGGAGCGTGCAGCCTTGTTTATCAAGATAGTGGATGCAGCCTGTGTGTACACCAATGTATCTACCGCCTTCACTGACGGCGCACAATTCGGTTTGGGAGCAGAAATAGGTATCAGCACGCAGAAGCTGCACGCACGCGGCCCGATGGGACTGGAAGAAATCACTTCTTACAAATGGGTTATCGAAGGCGACGGACAGACAAGATGGTGAGAAATACAATAAGATAATAACGAATAAATAATAGATAAGATGAAGAAATTTACTTGTGTACAGGACATTGGCAACTTGAAATCGGCCATTGAAGAAGCATTTGAGATTAAGAAGGACCGCTTCAAATATGTAGAACTTGGAAAGAACAAGACATTGATGATGATCTTCTTCAACTCCAGTCTGCGCACCCGCCTCAGCACACAGAAAGCCGCGCTTAATCTGGGAATGAATGTAATGGTGCTTGACATCAATCAAGGTGCCTGGAAGTTGGAAACGGAACGTGGTGTAATTATGGACGGAGACAAACCGGAACATTTGCTGGAAGCGATCCCTGTAATGGGCTGCTATTGCGATGTAATCGGAGTGCGTTCTTTTGCACGCTTCGAAGACCGTGATTTCGATTATCAAGAGACAATCTTAAATCAATTTATTCAATATTCCGGTCGTCCGGTTTTCTCGATGGAGGCAGCAACCCGCCATCCGCTACAAAGTTTCGCTGACCTAATCACTATCGAGGAATACAAGAAAACAGCACGTCCCAAAGTAGTCATGACTTGGGCACCGCATCCCCGCCCATTGCCGCAAGCCGTTCCTAACTCTTTTGCAGAATGGATGAACGCCACAGATTACGAATTTGTCATCACCCATCCGGAAGGATACGAGCTGGATCCCCAATTCGTGGGTAACGCCAAAGTTGAGTACGACCAGATGAAAGCGTTCGAAGGAGCGGATTTCATATATGCAAAGAACTGGGCAGCCTATGCGGGGGATAACTACGGACAGATATTGAGTAAGGATCGTGACTGGACAGTTAGCGACCGTCAAATGGCGGTGACCAACAATGCTTATTTCATGCATTGCCTGCCGGTTCGTAGAAATATGATTGTGACAGACGACGTGATTGAAAGTCCGCAATCAATTGTCATTCCGGAAGCGGCCAACCGTGAAATCTCGGCAACCGTTGTTCTGAAGAGACTATTGGAAGGATTGAAATAACAGAAATGTCATAAAGGCAATCTTTCAATACAGCTATTAAAGAGAATACTCCTCGACAAGAAAAGATAGTATCAAAACGCAAATTATCGCAGATTATTTCAATTATATTGATAGGTTAATCAACAACTCATTAAATTATTTCTGCGATAATTTGCGTTAATCTGCGTTTTATCATTCATTATGGCACTCTCTTCTTGCATCACTTTTCTATTTCCTTACCAGCTTCCTGCCAGGAATTAAATCCTTTATCAAGCTCAAAGACTTTATATCCTTTCTTACTCAAAATAGCCGCGGCCTTCTTACTGCGCTTTCCACTACGGCAGTATACAGCCACCGGTCTGTCTTTCTGCAACAAAGAATCAGCCATCGAAGAAAAGGAGTCATCCATCACATTAATATTAATCGTTTTTGCGATATGTCCTTCCGAGTATTCGGCCAATGTACGGACATCCAGACGTTGCATACCCTCATCTTGAATGAGCGCATCGAAATCTTCCACATTCATTGACTCAAAATCTCCTTTCTGCTGACAAGAGAAAAGAGAAGAAAGAAAGAAAAGCATTCCCACGACCAATTGATTCATTTTAAGCATATCATTCTATATTATTCAGTCTTACCCGGAGTATACTCAAATTCGTAATCCTCTATCACATCGGCTTCCTTGCCGTATGTATAATACCTGAATTTAATCTTAATCCCATCGGCAGGATGTTCCGATTCCGCATATTGCTTTAAAGGGACAGAAATATAAGCACGCCGGTTATAGTATTCTTCATCACTATCCGCATCATGATATAACAACATATCCACAGATCTTGTTGTTTCCAGTTCTGACTTATCCTCAATTATGCCAAAAGTATGTCCTTTCCCGGTACTGACTTTCAAGTTAAGAATCATATTCAAATAATCCCGTCCAAGCCAAATACTGACAACCTCTACCGGGTCTTTGCCTTCCTTATCCTTAAAGGCCGGATCGTCCTTCGGTTTAGGAGTCGGTGTGAGGAGCGACTGCAAAGAATAAATTTTAGCCCCTTCCTCCATCGTTTCATAGTTACTCATTACACGTCTGGAGGTATTCGGAGAAATCGTAGACCCCGTAAGATCTTGCGAAACAGGTAATATGTCCCCCTTATCGGGAATAAGTGTCCGTATCCTGCCATCATCACCCGCTTCTATCGTAACAAATTCCATTTTTACCGATGGATAATAATAGTCATCATCACCACAGGCGGCCATCAGGAGGAGTAATCCCCACAACCAGATCATATATAACTTTCCTATTTTCATCGGCAGGCAGCTAAATAATTAACTAACGGATTGGAATACATCAACAACAACTTCTCACGCAAGAAGTCTTCATCTTTATTCGGAATGTTTATCTTAGCCAATTGTTGGTCAATATAGTTTATGAACCGCAGCTTCTCCTCTTCCGTATAGTTAGCAGCAAACGTTGTGGAACCATTCAACCAGTCGTAAGCGACATAATTTCCGGAATAAATCCGATAGTTACTATGAATACGCCGGTCAATACTAGCGGAAATACGGGCAAACAGTTCCGGTTTCGGCAAAGAACGGTCCATGCGCAACAACTCGTCGTTCAGACAAGGAGCAACTTGAAAATGCACTCTTCCCTTGTATCCGAAAAGACCGGTTTTCATATTGATTAAATCGTCCTGCGTTGTTTTTTTATACCCTTCCACATCTCTCTTCAATTGGAATTCCTGCGCTTTCAGAAAATCACAGGGATCATATTCGTAGGATATAGCAAGAGGGGCAATATTCATTTCCAGCAGACGGTCTACCACATCACCTTCACCACCCATCGCCAGCATTTTCAAGACGCTGTCCTGTGTGCGGTCGTTGGAATCTTTTGCACGTCCTTCACGTTGGGCAATCCATATTGATTGTTTCTTCTGCGAAATAGTATGATGCATATAGCGCGACATTCGCGCCGACGATTCCAACATCTGCCTCATAGTCAGTGCACGCTGAACGATAAATGATTTATTGACACGCACCAATTTCTTAATCCACGGGTAAATCAGCAGATTATCGCCGATGGCAATCTCTACGGTATCCATCCCTTCATCAATCAGCAAGATGGAAAGAAAACCCGAATCAAGGATAATATCCCTATGGTTCGACATATAAGTATAGGCTATATTATGATCCGGTATACGCGAATGGTCTAATGTCAAAGAATCTGTATGTTCCTGCGCAATCTTCCACAAAATGCCATAACAGAACGCTTCCTGAAATTCACGTTTTGTCTTACAAGCACGCATCTTCTGTGCCAGCAGTTCGAATGGAACGTTAGGTATAACTCCGGCAACAACCTTTTGAAAAGCCGGATCAGCAATCAATTCTTCAAAGATCTGAGGAAGTTCCTCATCATTGTAAGAACGAATCTCATTAAACTCTGTCAGGTCCATAACGTGATTAAAATTTATTTTCGATAATATCAGTCATCACATCCTTTATATCCAGTCCGGCTGCACGCACCTGCTGGGGAATAAAGCTTGTAGCAGTCATTCCCGGAGTCGTATTCACTTCGAGAAGATTCAGTTTCTCACCGGCAGTCACAATATAATCCACACGGATAATACCGGAACAGCCCAATATATCATAGATAGCCGAAGTCAGTTTCTGCACGCGTCCGGTCAGTTCCGGGGAGATACGCGCAGGAGTGATTTCATCTACCTGACCGTTATATTTAGCATCGTAATCGAAAAATTCATTGTGGGTAACTACTTCCGTAGGTGGGAAGACGACCGATTTTTCCTTCGTCTTGTAGCAACCGCAAGTCAGCTCCGTACCTTCCATAAATGCCTCAACGATCACTTCTTCCGCTTCTCCGAAAGCTTTGACAACGGCAGGCTGGATTTGTTCTTTTGTCTTCACTTTTGTAACGCCAAAGCTCGAACCTCCCAGACTGGGCTTGATAAAACAAGGCAGACCGATCTTCTCTATTACATCTTCGTCGGAAACCGACTGTCCTTGACGCAGCAGCAACGATTCGGCAATACGTACGCCAAAAGCCTTCAAATACTGATTGCAGGCAAATTTATCGTATGTAATAGCAGCCGCCAATACTCCACAACAGGAATACGGAATGCGCAGCATATCAAAATATCCCTGCAGACGACCATCCTCACCCGGTGTGCCATGAATCGTAATATAAGCAAAATCGAACACCACCTTTTCCGTTCCGTTCGTAAAACTAAAATCATTTCTGTCCACCGGAACCTTGTTGCCGTCCGGTAATTGTACTTCCCAGCGGCGGCCTTCCATCTCTACAATGTACAAATTATACTTCTCCTTATCTATAAAGGAATAAATACCCTGTGCGCTACGCAGGGAAACTACGATTTCAGAGGTATCACCTCCTGCTACGATAGCAATGTTGCGTTTCATTCTAATTCTCTATTACTTATATAGCCTCTCCACTTCTCGATAAGCCGGGTCATGTCATCCGGAAGTTCGGAAGTAAAATGCATCTCTTCACCAGTGACGGGATGCACAAACCCCAACGTCATAGCATGCAAAGCCTGTCGGGGACAAGTGTCAAAGCAATTATTTACAAATTGTTTGTATTTACTAAAATGAGTACCTTTCAATATCTCGTGCCCCCCATAGCGCTCGTCATTGAACAGCACATGTCCGATATGTTTCATGTGGACACGGATCTGATGAGTACGTCCCGTCTCCAGGATACATTCCACAAGCGTGACGTATCCCAAGCGTTCCAACACACGATAATGAGTCACAGCGTGTTTGCCAACTGTCGGGTCGGACATCACAGCCATCTGCATTCGGTCTTTCGGGTTACGGGCTATATTCCCGATGATTGTTCCCTCATCCTGCTCCACAATCCCCCATACCAGGGCGCGATATTTACGTTTGGTAGTTTTATTAAAGAATTGGTTTCCCAGATTTGTTTTGGCGTCCGGTGTCTTGGCAATCACCAACAACCCCGAAGTATCTTTGTCGATCCGATGAACAAGTCCCACGTGCGGATCATTCGCATCATAATCGGGATTATCTTTCATATGCCAGGCAAGCGCATTGACCAAAGTGCCATGATAATTTCCATGTCCCGGATGTACTACCAATCCGGCAGGCTTATTCACCACCATCAAATAGGGATCTTCATAAACGATAGTAAGGGGAATATCTTCCGGGATAATTTCATTTTCGTAACGCGGACGGTCCATCATCACCGTGATAACATCCAGCGGCTTTACTTTATAGCTACTTTTCACCGGCTTGCCGTTGGCCATAACGAATCCTCCTTCGGCAGCCTTCTGAATACGGTTGCGCGAAGCATTGACAATACGTTCGAACAGATATTTGTCGACTCTGACCATCGCCTGCCCCTTATCTACCACCACCCGGAAGTGTTCGTAAAGTTGGGACTCGTCACCGACCGGTTCTATATCATCCAAATCGTTCTCCAGTTCATCCGGAAGTTCTTCCTCTATCATGTGAGTCTGTTCTGTTAGTTATCCATTAAAACCAGCTATCTTCTTGTGTGGAAGATGATTCTGATGTCACAGGAGTTTCTGTATCCACAGCAACATCGGTGGAGTCTTTCTCCATGCTCCCTGCCCCATCACCAACCATCAGTGTCAAAGAAGCTCCCATAGGAATCTTTTCTCCGGCGGTCAGTTGTCTTCCCTGATACTTCACGCCATACACCCAGTCTTTTTCACCGTTCACTAACTGGACCTGATTCAGTTTGAAACCGGCACTTAACAGTTTGGCTTGCGCCTGACGAAGAGAGCTATTGTCCGCTACATCAGGAATCATACGCAAAGGAACATCCAGCGTGTTCACTGTCAGATAGACCGTACGACCTTCTTTTACTTTCTCACCGGCTCCCGGCTTGAGTTCAAGCACGATACCGGCAGCCTTATCCTTAACGTATCTCGTATCAGAAACCGAACATACCAATCCATGATTCCGGAACATCTTTGTCGCCTCCTCCACACTCATCCCCTTCACATCGGGAACAAGCACCGATTCACCATGATGCGTGTAGACATCAATCCATTTCAGCACGCCGAATACCATGACTGCCACTATCACAATCATAGCGGCAATATTCAACCAGAAAAATTTATTTGTTTTAAAAGAAAAGAATTCTCTAATAGTCATACGCATTGCTGTTTATATGCGCCAAAGATACGACAAAATAGTTGAATTTATAAAAAAGAGGTGATGAAAAGTTTGCTATAAACAAAAAGGCAGAGATTAAATTCCCCGCCTTTTTTGTTTCCCTGATGATAGATAAAAGTGATTACCACTTCTGTCCGTTGTACTCATCAGAAACAGTCAGTTTCTTTCTGCCTTTTGCACGGCGAGCAGCCAATACTCTACGACCATTAGCAGATGCCATTCTCTCACGGAAACCGTGTTTGTTCTTTCTCTTTCTGTTAGAGGGTTGAAATGTTCTTTTCATTTTTGTATCTTGTTTTATGTTATTATTCTACGTAATCGGGCTGCAAAAATAGGCACTTTTTTTAAATTAACCAAGAGATAACTCATTTTTGCTCAAAAGTTTTTGTGTTTTTTACTGATTTAGATTACTTTTGCACTCGATTTCCGACGAAAACAATTAAATAACAATAATATAATAAGAAGAATAGCAGTATGATTAATGCTCAAGACATCAAAAACGGAACCTGTATCCGTATGGACGGAAAGCTCTATTTCTGTATAGAATTCCTGCATGTAAAACCTGGTAAAGGTAACACTTTCATGCGTACTAAACTGAAAGATGTAGTTAGCGGCTACGTTCTCGAACGTCGTTTCAACATCGGTGAAAAATTGGAAGACGTACGTGTAGAACGTCGTCCTTATCAGTTCTTATATAAAGAAGGAGAAGATTATATCTTCATGAATCAGGAAACTTTTGACCAGCATCCTATCGCTCACGACTTGATTAACGGTGTTGACTTCCTGCTTGAAGGTGCAGTATTGGATGTTGTTTCCGACGCTTCTACCGAAACCGTATTGTATGCGGATATGCCGATCAAGGTGCAGATGAAGGTTACTTATACAGAGCCGGGCATCAAAGGTGACACTGCTACCAATACATTGAAACCTGCTACTGTAGAATCAGGAGCAACAGTACGTGTTCCTTTATTCATCAACGAAGGTGAAACGATCGAAATCGATACTCGCGATGGTTCATACGTAGGACGTGTAAAAGCATAAGTTACATAGAACACAATAAAGAAAGCCGAAGATCAATTGAACTTCCGGCTTTCTTTATTGTGTTTTGCACGGGCATTCTTATTTATATCCCGCCGCTTTGGCTATTCTCTTCGGTATTTCAGTATTATCTATCTTCTCACCGAACAAATGTGAACCGGCTCCAATAGCGAATACAGGCACAAAACCGGCAGAATGTCCGCCACTCACCCAGCCAACCATCGCGATCTCATCCATAACTTGTTTGGCACAAGCAGCCATAGGCTCGCTCTTCGAGTACATACTCTCGGCAAACACCACTTTATTCTTCACAAATGACTTTTCAAATTCGTCGTGCAACTTCTTTTCTTGTTGCCAAGAAATAGGTAATTGTTTCCAGAATCCCATTTCATTGCCAAGAAATTCTTTCATATCTTCCCAAGTCACTTTGTTACCTTTGGCTTTTCTCAATTCACTGATACGTTGAGAAAGTCCGTCAGCCGAATGTTTTTGAGATTGCAATGCTTTCAAGTTCAGTTCATATTTTCCGGTTCCCAATACGATACCACCTGTTTCGTGGTCGGCAGTAACGACTATCAGTGTTTCTTTCGGATGCTTCTTATAAAATTCATAAGCCACTTTGATAGCGTTATCCATATCTTTTACTTCATTAAATACGGTAGCTGCATCATTCGCGTGACAAGCCCAGTCAATCTTTCCACCTTCCACCATGAGGAAGAAGCCTTTATTCTTGCCTTTAGTCAAAAAGTCGATAGCGCTTTCCGTAATTTGCGCCAACGTCAGATCATTCTCTTTGCGGTCAATGGCATAAGGCAGACATGACGGATTAGCCCCCTCTTCCTGAATGAGAATCATTTTTTCAGCCTTAGCTGATTTTGCTTTATAGTCATTGTAACCACGTGCCACTGTATATCCAGCTTCTTCAAAGATAGGGAAAATGCTTGGAGCCTCTTTCTTGTCAAAAGAAGTTGTCGGTTTCAGGAATCCGCCACCTGCATAAAAGTCAAAATCAGCTTTCGGCAAGTCAAGAGCAATCTCATAATACATATTACGATCCGGTTGGTGCGCGTAAAATGCGGCAGGGGTAGCATGATCAACACTGACAGAAGTAGTGACACCGACTTTCTTACCGGCTTTCTTCGCCTTTTCAGCTACAGTTTGAATCGCATTCTTATCTTCCCCCACAGAAATAGCGTGATTATAGGTTTTCTTTCCTGTAGCCAACGCAGTACCTGCAGCGGCAGAATCGGTCACGGAATTAGTTGCAGAGAAAGTAGTCGCCATCGTGGCAACCGGAAATTGAGTAAACAACAAAGGCTCAACACCGATACGTCCGTTCTGAAGTTCCGCCTGATACATCTCCGTACCATTCACTTGGTTGACTCCCATCCCATCTCCAATGAAATAGAATACATACTTTGCCTGACCGTTGGCCACAACGGAAATAAGGACAAAGAACAATGTGTAGATTAACTTTTTCATTCTTTAGCAAAATTATTATTAGATTAGTTAGTACCACCTACAAAGGTATAAAAAAAGGCTACTTCTGATGTTACAAAACAAATAATATTATAAATTCATCACGTCCTGTTCAAACCGTTCCTTATCTCCAGCGGCCCTATTGCGCATCCGGCTACGGTAATTATAGATCGTTGCCAATGAGTAACCCAAGAAATGAGCAATCTTATTACTGTCTACCACCCCCAAACGGATAAGAGCAAAAATACGAAGTTCGGTAGTCAGCAGTTCATCAGATTTCGGATATATCCGTCCCTCCTCTACCAACAAATCGTTGAAAGCGGAAATGAAATTCGGAAAAAGTTTCAGGAAAGACTTATCGAACTCATTATAAAACTCGTTTCGTTCATCTTTAATAAACTGCTCGGACTTTATAGCCTTAAACAAATCCTCAATCCGGGAAGCCATAGCCAATTTAGCCAATGAGCGGCGGTACATCTCCAACTTATCCAGATAGTTCACACATCTGTCTAAATAACGGGCAATATATACTTCTTTTATCTTGCCCGTCTGCTCCAGTTCTTTGTTCACAGCCAACATCTGCCGATTAGCCAAACTCAAATCACGACGCATAGCAGACAGTTTCTTCATCCAGCGATACAAAAAGAAAATAGCTATCAAAAGAAATAAAGACAACATACTGACACTAATAAGCATCGCTCTGGAAACGGCTTGTTCTTTCTCTTCTTTCAACTTATAGGCCTTATCGATAATTGGGAAAAACTCCGTCACTTCAATAAACCTCAAACGGGCATTGCAGGCTACGGCATCTTCCATCGAACAACTCAAGTACTTATAGGCACGGTCAATATCTCCTAGTTCATACATCAGATGTGCCAACTTTTGCAAAGAGGCATACTCCCTGACCGAAGATTCCAAATCTGCAATAGCTGTCAATATGAGATAATAAACTTCTTTCTCAAAATCCTTCTTCATACCGTACGCTTCAGACAATGTATAGTAGATATACACTTTCTGCCGTTCGTCAACCGCCTCTTTCAAAGCCTCATCAAGTATCACCAGAGCTGTATCCGCCTTACCACTGACGATACATTTCTCGGCCAGAACAATCGTTCTGTTGATTTCCGGTGACATTACACTAATAATAGAATCCCGGTATAAATCTGTTTTTTCGAGATATTTCTTTTTCGCTTCCTTATTAGTAGTGTAATCAGCCAGCCAACCATAACAAGCACGATAAGTCTGATAATAAGCCAGCAAGGTTTCTTTGTCCAGCTTCGTCGGATTCATCCTCTCCAATTCCTCAATAGCTTCAATATACATTCCCATTACCCCTAACACCGTTGCACGATCAATAATAATCTTATTGTCCAATTCAGGGCGATTCAGTTGCGGAAGCAACTCCTGCTTCTTATTTATATAATGAAGGGCAGAATCAGCCTGATAATGAAGATAAGCATCAAATAAGGAACCGTATAGACGATATTTGTCGGCAGGGGCATTTGAATGCGCCAATTGCAATTTCAAGCCTTCAATTTCCTTTTCTTTCTGAATCTGATAAGTCTCCTTTTTATTTATGATGTCGTCCAACTTTTTAAGAGCTGCCACATCATCTGTCTGTTTTGCAAACATTGAAACAGAACCAACCAAAAGAAAAGACAATACACAATAGGCTATATTTCTCATAGGTTACTTTTTAAAGATGTCACAAATATAATGAATATAGTAATCACAATGAAATAGATAAGCCAAACTATTTAATTTCCACTTATATTTTCGCCGATTCCAAACAATAATATACAACTGATAATCAATTAAATAAAATCATAAAGCGGTTATATTTTTATTCTAGACACCTTTTCTGATTCAATAGGTCGCTACATTTGCAACATCCGAAATAAAAAGGAGTAGAAACATTAGTTAGCTTACAATTTAATACCAATAAATAAAATGAAAAAGAATCTTTTACTCATTGCATTCCTCTGTATTTCATTTATAGCGAATGCGCAGCAGAAACTGACTTCACCGGATGGAAATCTGGTAATGACCTTTCAGGTAAACAAGGAAGGTGCTCCAACGTATGATTTGATTTATAAAGGCAAAACGGTAATCAAACCCAGTACTTTAGGTTTAGAATTAAAGAAAGAAGACAATACCCGGACAGACTTCGACTGGGTAGACCGTAGAGATCTCACCAAACTTGACTCAAAAACAAATCTTTATAACGGTTTTGAATTAAAGGATGCAAAGACCGATACATTCGATGAAACATGGCAACCGGTATGGGGAGAAGAAAAAGAAATCCGTAATCATTATAATGAATTGGCAGTGACACTATACCAGCCAATGAATGAGCGCTCCGTCCTGATCCGTTTTCGCTTATTCAATGACGGTCTGGGATTCCGTTACGAGTTCCCTCAACAAAAATCATTGAATTATTTCGTTATTAAAGAAGAACATTCCCAGTTTGCCATGTCAGGCGACCATACCGCTTTTTGGATACCGGGCGATTATGATACGCAGGAATATGATTATACTATCTCCCGCTTATCGGAAATCAGAGGGTTGATGAAACAGGCAATCACTCCCAATTCGTCTCAAACTCCTTTCTCACCGACAGGTGTGCAGACTGCTCTTATGATGAAAACGGATGATGGTCTTTACATCAACCTTCACGAGGCAGCCCTCATCGATTATTCTTGTATGCACCTCAACCTGGACGATAAAAACATGATATTCGAATCTTGGCTGACTCCGGATGCAAAAGGGGACAAAGGATATATGCAGACACCTTGCCATACGCCATGGCGTACTGTCATTGTCAGTGATGATGCACGCAACATCCTTGCATCCCGTATTACTCTCAACCTGAACGAACCATGCAAGTTACCGGACGCAACCTCTTGGGTAAAACCTGTGAAATATATCGGTGTGTGGTGGGATATGATAACCGGAAAGGGCTCATGGGCCTACACCGATGAGCTGACTAGTGTAAAACTGGGTGAAACAGATTATTCAAAAACCAAACCTAACGGCAAACATTCCGCTAACACCGCTAACGTAAAACGTTATATCGATTTCGCTGCCGCCAACGGTTTTGATGCAGTACTGGTAGAAGGATGGAACGAAGGTTGGGAAGACTGGTTCGGTAACAGCAAAGATTATGTATTCGATTTCGTCACTCCTTATCCCGATTTCGACGTAAAAGAGATTCATCGTTATGCCGCAAGCAAAGGTGTCAAAATGATGATGCACCACGAAACTTCCGCATCAGTCCGTAACTACGAACGCCATATGGATAAAGCTTATCAATTTATGGTGGATAACGGCTATAACTCTGTAAAGAGCGGTTATGTCGGCAATATTATTCCCCGTGGCGAGCACCATTACGGACAATGGATGAATAATCATTATCTGTATGCGGTGAAGAAAGCAGCAGACTACAAGATTATGGTGAATGCTCACGAAGCAGTACGCCCGACAGGTATCTGTCGCACTTATCCGAACTTGATAGGTAATGAATCCGCTCGTGGAACAGAATATGAATCATTCGGAGGCAACAAAGTATACCATACTACAATTCTTCCATTCACCCGTCTGGTTGGAGGACCGATGGATTATACTCCGGGGATCTTCGAAACACATTGCAACAAAATGAATCCGGCTAATAACTCTCAGGTTCGCTCTACTATCGCCCGCCAACTGGCATTGTATGTAACTATGTACAGTCCATTGCAGATGGCCGCTGATATTCCTGAAAATTATGAGCGTTTCATGGATGCCTTCCAATTTATCAAGGATGTAGCTATTGATTGGGATGAAAGTAAGTATCTGGAAGCGGAGCCAGGAGAATATATCACGATAGCCCGTCGTGCCAAAGGAACGAATGACTGGTATATAGGTTGCACTGCCGGAGAAAAGGGACATGAGTCTAAATTAAGCTTTGACTTCCTCGAACCTGGGAAAAAATATGAAGCTACCATTTATGCTGACGCCAAAGATGCAAGTTGGGACAAAAATCCGCAAGCATACGTTATCACAAAAAAGAAAATAAACAATAAAAGCAAACTTACACTGAAAGCTGCAATAGGCGGGGGATACGCCATCTCAGTCAAAGAGATAAAATAAGACCTTAAACAAGTTTAATTAAGATTCCATAGTTTTCAATAGGTATTCATATAGAAGTACTATTTTTGACAAACTTATTTAATAACATGAAAACAAAAAAAATGAATGAACCGGGTAAAATAATGCTGCTATTTTTAGTAGCCATTATGTTTACGGTACAGGCAGTTGCACAAAACCTGTCAGTAAGTGGACTCGTCCAGGACGGTACCACCGGAGAGGGAGTTATCGGAGCAAATGTAGTAGTTAAAGGTACTACCAATGGCACCATTACCGATCTGGATGGGAAGTTTAAATTACAGGCCAAGCAAGGAGACATCATTGTCATTTCCTTCATCGGATATAAGACACAGGAATTACCGGCCGCAGCACAAATGAAAGTTGTTCTGAAAGATGATTCAAAACAGTTGGACGACGTAGTGGTCATCGGATATGGCTCCGTTAAGAAAGAAGACTTGAGCGGATCAGTCGTTGCCATTAAAGCTGAAGAGATGAACAAAGGTGCAGTCACTTCACCCGAAGAACTGATCATGGGAAAAGTTCCGGGATTGGCAGTCGCTCAAGGTGACGGTGGTCCGGGTTCAGGTTCTACGCTACGCATCCGTAGCGGTTCTTCTCTGAATGCCAGCAATGACCCGCTAATCGTCATAGACGGAATCCCCGTAGCCAACAATTCAGCTCCGGGTACACCGAATGCTTTATCGACCATTAATCCGAATGATATAGAAACTTTTACCGTATTAAAAGACGCATCAGCAACGGCCATCTACGGTTCACGTGCATCAAACGGCGTTATCATCATCACTACCAAGAAAGGGACACAAGGAAAAATCAAGGTAACTTATAACAGCAGTTATACTTTCAAAGATCCTTATAAGCGTTTTGAAACGATGAATGCAGATGAGTTCCGTCAGGCAGTGACGAACCAATATGCCGAAGGCACCGCTTTAGGCGATGCAGCACGCAATCTGATTAATCTCTACCCTCAACAGTCTACCGATTGGCAGGATGCTATCTATCAAAGTGGTCTGAGCACCGACCAAAATATATCCGTAGCAGGAAAAGCAGGGTTCATGCCTTTCCGCGTGTCTTTAGGTTACAACAATGAACGAGGTACAATCAAGACATCCAAGTATGAAAGATATACCGCATCTGTCAATCTAAGTCCGAAGTTCTTTGATGATCATTTGAGGGTGGATATCAATGTAAAAGGAACGATTAACAAAAATCGTTTTGCTGATTCGGGAGCAGTAGGAGCAGCTGCTTTCTTTGACCCTACCAAACCAATCTATGGTATTGACACAGAAGACCCTACATACGGTAGTAATTTATATAACTATAACGGTTATTGGAACTGGAGCACCGGCAAGAATACTCCCAACACGCTTTCTTCCGCCAATCCGTTATCTTTACTCTACGATGTGGACAATGCGGGAACTACTAAACGAAGTCTCGGCAATATCCAGTTAGATTATAAAATACACGGATTAGAAGATTTGCATGCCAACTTGAACGTAGGTTATGACGTAGCAAAAAGCACAGGTGGAAACTATACCGTTCCCGGTTCTTTCCAAACAGCCAAAGACAGTGATTTCAAGAATATCGGACGCGGTAATGATTGGAACAATCTGCGCCGCAACCATCTGCTGGACTTTTATTTGAACTACGCCAAAAACATAGAATCCATTCAAAGCAATATCAATGTAATGGCCGGATATTCCTGGCAACATTTCTATTACAGAGACCTGAGTATTTACAAATCAAATGTTACCGAAAACCTGGGAACTAAAGAAGGATGGACTTATAACGACGATGAAGGACGTTACATACAAAACAATAACACTCCCTCACCTTGGGAAAATTATCTGGTTTCTTTCTTCGGACGACTGAATTACAACTTCAAAGAACGTTATTTGCTCACTGCAACGTTACGTCAGGACGGCTCCTCACGTTTCAGCAAGAGCAACCGTTGGGGACTCTTCCCCTCCGCAGCGTTGGCATGGAGCATTATCAACGAACCGTTTATGGAAAAGGCACGCGATATTATGTCCAACTTGAAACTGCGTGTAGGATATGGTGTCACCGGTCAGCAGGAGATTACCGATTATCTCTATATCACTAACTACTCGCTGGGTAACAATACGACTTCACAATATATGGGTTCATATCTGCTGAAACCGGATGGGTACAGCCCCGATTTGAAATGGGAACAGACTGCGACATACAATGTCGGCATCGACTACGGATTTCTGAACAATCGTATCAACGGTAGTATCGAATATTATCAGAAGCGTACGAAAGATTTATTGAACACAGTCAGCGTAGCGGCAGGAAGCAACTTTACCAATATGATAACAGCCAACGTGGGATCTATGAAAAACGAAGGTTTGGAATTCAATATCAATGCCGTAGCTATACAGACTAAAGATTTCTCTTGGGAATTAGGCTATAACGTGACTTGGAACACCAGCAAAATTACTAAATTGACCGCTACCTACAATCCGGATTATGAAGGAATCAATGCCGGTTCTGCTTCATACGGTAGTGGCACAGTACTACAAAAGCACCAGGTAGGTTATGCCCCCTCCACTTACTGGCTCTTCCAACAGGTATACGACGAGAATGGAAAACCGGTACAAAACGCAGTGGTAGACCGCAATAACGACGGGCAGATTACGAATGACGACCGGTATATGACTAAAAAGAGTCCGATGGCGGACGTATACATGGGACTGAGTTCGCAGTTTACATATAAAAATTGGGATCTGGGCTTCAATCTCCGTGCCAGTATCGGGAACTATGTCTACAACGCCAGTGCAGCGGACAACGGTTCACTGAATGCTTTCTCCAATCAAGGATTTATCACCAATTATTATAAATCGGCAGTAGAAAGCACCGGATTCACTCTCACCAGTTCTACCGAGCAAAAAGCAAGCGATCTCTTTTTGGAAAATGCTTCTTTCCTGAAGATGGATAACATTACTTTGGGATACACCTTCAAGAATTTGTTCACCAGCAAGTTATCCGGCCGTATCAGCGCATCGGTGCAGAATGTGTTTACTATCACCAAGTATTCCGGACTCGATCCTGAGTGCAACGCCATTGATCAAAGTCTATGGCCGCGTCCACGCACGTTCTCTCTCGGAATTAATCTTAACTTTTAATCTGTCAGCATTATGAAATTCTATTCTATAAAATCGATCATATTGGTTTCCGCCCTCATTTTATTCGGCGGATGTATAGGTGATTTAGACGTGATGCCTCTCGATCCGAATGTCATGACGGCCGAAGACGCCTATTCTACTCCCGAAAGTTACACACAGGGATTGAAAAAGATCTATTCGGTATGGGCCCTCTCCGGACAAAAAGACGCAGGTTCTTCGGATTTGAGTGATTTGAATGCCGGTAACACAGTACTCCTGCGTTGTTGGTGGACACTGCAAGAAAGTACTACAGACGAAGTAAAATGCGCCTGGTCGGATAGCTGGGTACCGCAAGTTAACGGATTATCCTGGAATACAGCTAAGGTGGAATCAATGGAAGGGCTTTACCACCGTTCTATGTACATCGTAAGTATTGCAAATGATTTTCTGAAACAACTGAACAATGCCCCCGACGAAGTAGACCGGGAACGTTATCGTGCCGAAGCACGTTTCTGCCGTGCTTTAGCCTACTACGTGCTGATGGATGCTTTTGCCAATCCACCTTTTGTCACAGAAGAAACAACCTCGACGCTACCGGAGCAAATCAATCGCAAAGACCTATTCAACTGGCTAGAAAAGGAACTTACTGCTATTCGTAGTCTCCTTCCCGAACAGACAGACGAATACGGACGTGCCGATCAACATACCGTTGAGTTCCTATTGGCACGTATGTATCTCAATGCCGAAGTTTATACAGGAACACCCCGTTATACTGACTGTATCACTTATTGCAAATATATTCTAGGCAGTAATGACTATTCATTGGCAGACAATTATGCCGAACTTTTTATGGCGGACAACGGAGAAAATACCAATGCCAGAAAAGAAATCATTTTCCCGGTATTGGCTGACGGCAACACTACTCAGTCCTATGGAATAGGAGCTATCATTGTCGGCTCGCGTTCAAGTAGCGAAGGCACTGTTGTCAACTACGGATGCAACGGTGGATGGGATGGCTTCCGCTCTACAGGAAATCTGATACGTGCGTTCGAATATGAAGCGGAAGAATCAGCCTGGACCGCCGACAATTTAAATTCACACGACAACCGCGCCATCTTCTATAGCACAGGACGTTCATTGGATATCAAAACCTCATCTATCGGTACATTTACCACAGAAGGTTGGTCGGTATTTAAATTCACGAACCTGAACAGTGACGGTACTCCGGGAAAGAATTCCGTATTCCCTGACACAGACTTTCCACTATTCCGTCTGGCTGATGTATATCTGATGTATGCGGAATCCGTAGCCCGTGGTGGAGAAGGAGGAAGCGAATCCCAAGCTGTGACATACATACAGGACTTGCGCAAACGTGCCAAAACCGGTTATAGCCAAGTGGATGCAGCTTGGTTGAAGGCTTCCGCATCCATCAATGGAAGCACTGCCAACGTAAACTTTGGAAATATCTTAAACGAACGTTGTCGTGAACTTTATTGGGAAGCCACCCGCCGTACCGATTTAATCCGTTACGGACTGTTTACCTCGAATACTTATACGTGGGCAGAAAAAGGAGGAGTCATCACCGGAGTAGGTGTAGACAAGCGCTACAATCTTTTCCCCATACCTGTAAGCGATATCAGCGTTAATGGTAATTTACAACAAAACGAAGGTTATTAATCTAAAAATCAGAATGTACATGAAAACAATATACGGATATATAGGTATACTGATCGCAGTTTGTTTATTACAAGCCTGTGAAAGTGACTTAGACAAAGCCTATTATAGCGACGGACAGGCTCAGCCTGCTGTATTGGAGGCTTTACCGGAAACGTATACCATCAACCCGCTGCAACAAAATGAAGTTGCACTGACGTTCAAGTGGAGTGCACCCCAAATGGGATATAATGCATCGATCACGAACAATCTGGAGATGGATATAAAAGGCGAAAACAACTTCGGAGATAAAAAAGTAATCTTATCTTCGTTGGTAGGGAATAACTCGACTGTTTCATTTACGAATAAAGAGTTGAATGACTATGTACTGTCTCTGTTCAAGAATTATGCTGATGAAGCAGGAATATACACCATAGAAACCGTTCATCTGGAATTTCGTGTAACCTCTGTCATTTCAGAGGCGAAAACTCCTCTTGTTTCAAATATCGTTTCTTCCACTGTCACTCCATACGACAATGAAAATACAGGCTACAAAGCAGCGGTCATCACATCAACAGACATTAGCGAACTAGTTTTAGCGGCCGGTAAGAAAGAAGAAACGGCATTACCCTTAACGTGGCAACAGGCTTATTTGGGTGATAATGCAAGTATCAGCTATGCAATAGAAATAAATCTGCCCAAAACAAACACGGAATATAATTGGAGCAAGAAAGTGACTGTCAAGACTACTCAAGAAACCTCATACAATCTGACTCACCAAGATCTGAATGATGCACTTGTCAGTCTATTGGCAAAATATAGTAAGGAAGTAGGAAAAACTGAAATCAACCTCTCTGTTTCAGCTACTAAGAGCGGATATATCAAAGCGCTGGCTTCCGAACCTCTGACTATCAGCATCACTCCGTATGTAGCAACTCCGACATTCACTACTGTTCCGGAAAATATGGATTTAACTTCCGGCACTTCTTATTCTCTAGCATGGGAAGCTGTAGAAGGAGCTAAATACCAAGTGGAAATGGATATAAAAGACGCAGAATTCTCACAAAGAGCAATATTGGAAAGCGGTTTGACCAGTACAAACCTAGATATAAACAATGCAGTCCTAAGCAAGGCCATCAAATACCTGAAAATGGCACATAATGCAGTAACGCTTAGTGCAGAACAGAAGGTAGAGTTTCGGGTAAGAGCTTATTTCGGTAATACTGAGACGGGAGTATTATCAGAAGCAAAAACTGTAACGGTGACTTATGATAATAGCGAGAATACACCGGAAGTATTCTATCTAGTAGGAGAATACTGTGCTTGGAAACACGATCAAACTCAAAAGCTATATAAAACAGAAAGTGGTTCGTACAAAGGACACATTATTGCAAAAAATCTTTATGAAGGGTGGAAAATCACAGACCAACCCAATTGGAATGGTAGAAATTGGGGAGCTCCAATCAATAGTGGAATCTTGACTCTAGGTAACGACAGCAAAAATATCACTTCTTACGGCGGTAACAACAATACCAACTACACCGTAGAATTTAATCCAAACAACGGTCGCCTCACCATGAGCAATGAAGAAAAGTCATGGATGTTATTAGGTGAACATAACAATTATTCTTTCAGTGATGCATCCAAAATGGAAATCATTTATGATGAAAGTAATAAAAAGTGGTATTTACAAAAGAAAGGAGTAAAAATGCAAGCCGGAAATACGTGGCAAATACGTTCACAGATATTGAACATGGAAGTGACTCCACAAAATGCCGAAGGACATTTCGAAACGGATGTTACCGACGAAAGCCAATTTACCGTAAGCCAAACCGGCAATTACGAGATACGTTGGTATTTCAACGAACCGACTCCTTACGTAATAGTCATTAAAGAATAACCCATCCATCAAAAAAGAAAAGCTTTATGAAGAAATATTTGATATATATATTATTACTGCTATTCACTGCGCCCTATATAAGCTCATGCAGTGACGAGTGGACAGACTCCGACAAACTGAGCCTCCTGACAAAAGCAGAAGAGGAAGAACCTATTGTAGAGGATGACATTGACATAAGCCTGCTGAAATTCGGTTTCAACCTGAATCCCAAAGCCGAAACAAACGAGTTACCCAATGCGGACGAAGCTTTGGATATCTATTTTTATGCAGAAGGTAAAGAGTTGGCAGAAGGAGAAAAAGAATGCCCGTTATTAGGTTATCAAGAAGCGTGCTATCTCCATGCCGGTGTATATTCGGAAGGTACTTGGATGTATGTACCGGCTGCCTGGACAGAAGATACCGAAAAATGTAAAATGGTTCGTGTAAAGGAGAATGTATGGAAAATCACCCTCTCACCTACTATACGCGATTGGTTCGGAAGCGGTTCAACTCCAATTGAACAGTTAGGACTGATTATCCGTACTACTGATGGCAAAAAAGGAATAGAAGAAGATACCTTTGTCGATATTGAGGATGATAAGTACAACAGCTTTACTCCGGGTGAGATAAAGCTGGAGTCAATGCCTTCCGGACTGCAACATGGTATCAATATTATCGACAATCATACAGTAGCTTTGGTACTGTATGAGAAAGACAAAGACGGTAACCGTTATTACGATTATGCTTATGTCATGGGAGACTTCAATAATTGGAAACGCAGCAATGATGAAAACTCTCAAATGTATTATGACGAATCAGCGGGATGTTGGTGGATTACTTTAAGCGGTCTTGAGCCAACCAAAGAATACGCATTCCAATATTATCTGGGAAAGAAGAGTTCTGTAGAAGGAGAAAAAGATACAGAACTACGTATAGCCGATCCATACACGGAGAAGATTCTCGATGCAAGCAGCGATTCCTATATTCCGGAATCCACTTATCCATCGTCCCAACGTATCTATCCAACGAAAGGGGCCGGAGTTGTTTCAACATTCAAGATACAGAAAGATTCCTATTCATGGGCACACGACAATTTCAAAATAGCAGATAAGAACAATCTGATGATTTATGAGTTACTCTTGCGTGACTTCACCGAAACCGGAGATCTACAGGGAGCGATACAGAAACTCGATTATTTGGAAAGGTTAGGTATTACCGCCATCGAACTAATGCCCGTACAGGAGTTTGAAGGCAATGACAGTTGGGGGTACAATCCAACCTTCTATTTTGCACTTGATAAAGCCTACGGTACTTCTGAGATGTACAAGAGATTTATTGACGAATGCCACAAAAGAGGTATCGCAGTACTTTTTGATGTTGTTTACAACCATGCTACAGGTAGCAACACTTTTGCCCGTCTGTATTGGGATTCGAAAAATAACCGAACTGCTGAGAATAACCCATGGTTCAATGTTGAAGCCCGTCATGCTTTCAATGTATTCCACGACTTCAACCACGAAAGTCCATTGGTACGAGACTTTGTAAAACGTAATCTAAAATATCTGATTAACGAATATCATATCGATGGTTTCCGTTTCGACTTGACTAAAGGGTTTACACAAAACGGAAATAAAGATACGGACGTTTCAGGTTACGATGAGTCACGTATCAGCATTCTACGGGATTATTACAACGCTATCCAATCCGTATCTCCAGAAGCAGTAATGATTTGCGAGCACTGGACTGATTGGGCAGAAGAAAACGTATTAGCTTTGGCAGGCATACAGTGTTGGCGTAAAGGAAGTAACACACATGATGAAGGCTACTATCAATCAGGGATGGGGTATTCAGAGCGCAGTTCCTTTAGCAATTTGATACAAAGTGGCGGAAACAGTATCCATTTTGGCGGATGGGTAGGTTTCATGGAAAGTCATGATGAAGAACGCGTAGCCTATAAAGCCCAAGTGTATGGAAACGAGAAAATAAAAACGGATCTTACTACCCGCATGAACCAGCTTGCCGCCAACGCTGCCTTCTGTTTCACAGTTCCGGGTCCTAAAATGATTTGGCAATTCGGTGAATTAGGTTATGACGAAACACTTGGTGAAGAAGATGAAAAAACAGCAAAGAAGCCGTTACATTGGGAATATTATGATGAACCTGCACGCAAAAGTTTGTATGATGTATATGCTAAACTACTAGATTTACGCAAAACGCACGCGAATTTGTTCGGGCAAAATGCAACATTCTCATGGAAAGTAGAAACTGCTGATTGGACAGGGAACACACCCCGCACCATCAGTTTGAAATACAATGATAAGGAACTCGTAGTCGTAGGAAATTTTGGAGGTGATACCACCAACTATTCTCTAGATTCTAACATCAAGTACAATTACATGACCGGTGACGAAGTATCAGGTAATATAACTGTCGAACCACACAATTTCTTCTTAGGAACAAGTTTCAGACCTGAATAAACAGCTTAAGTAGAATAGATTAAACATAGAATTAACGCAAATTATCGCAGATAAATAAGAATAATTTCCCGAAGGAATAATCTTAATAATCTGCGATAATTTGCGTTAATCTGCGTCTAAACAAAACAAGATCAATTACACCTGTGTCTCTCCTTCGATGTATTCCTCCAGAAAGAGATTCTCTCCATCGAATACCGCATACGAGAAGAAATTAATCCAATCCCCGAGAATCAGCACACGGGAAGTTGCACTCAACATGAGATCCAGTTCAATATGACGATGCCCATATATAAAGAAGTTGATATTCGGGTGGCTCTTCAGATATTCTTTGGTATACAAAACCAGATGTTCCTGATTCTCTCCCATATAATCCGGTTCCTTTCCGTCAATTCGTTTCAGTCGGCTATGCTTGGCCCATGTCAAACCCAGATCCACACTCCAACGAGGATGAATAGCAGAAAACATTCTTTGCAAAGTCGTACTATGAAACATTCGGCGAAGTAATTTGAACTTCTTATCCGGATCACCCAATCCGTCACCATGAGCCAGATAGAATTCTTTCCCATAGATTTCGGTAGTCAACGGTTCACGGTGCATAATGACACCACACTCTTTTGTGAGATAATCTCCACACCAAATGTCATGATTGCCAATAAAGTAGTGAACTTCCACACCCATGTCCGTAAGTTCGGAGATCTTTCCTAGAAAACGAGTATATCCCTTAGGAACTACCAAACGGAATTCATACCAGAAATCGAACATATCTCCCAGCAAATAAACGGCAGAAGCCTTATGTTTTATACTGTCGAGAAAGTTCACCAGGCGTCTCTCTTGTGTGCGACCATGTTCAATGGCGCGGGACCCCAAATGCGCATCGGAAAGGAAATAAACGTTCTTCATAGGCTTTGAGTTGTTACTTATAGTCAGCTTGTCACTCATCACTAGAGAAAGCCTAGTTCGAGTTTCGCTTCCTCACTCATCATATCTTTATCCCACTCCGGTTCAAACACCAGATTAATGATAGCCGAAGTCACTCCCTCCACCGATTCTACTTTCTGACGAATATCTTCCATGATAAAATCAGCAGCCGGACAATTAGGGGCGGTCAGTGTCATATCAAGTACTACTTCTCCATTATCGGAGACATCTATCTTATAAATCAGTCCAAGATCGTATACGTTTACCGGGATTTCCGGGTCGTACACCGTTTTTAGCATAGCTACAATCTTTTCTTCTATTTCAATCTTTTCCATAGGTTCTTTCCGTTAATAATAATGCAAATATAAGAATAAATTCATTTAGAGCAGTCCTTCATCTGCAAAACTATAGAATTGACTCTCACAAACGATAACGTGGTCTATCAAACGAATGTTCATTGTATCAGCTGCTTTACGAATATGTTCTGTCAAAATTTTATCCGGTTGACTCGGATGAATGTTTCCTGATGGATGATTATGCACAACAGCTATTTGCGTGGCCCTTTGTAACAATGCTTCCCGCAAGATCATACGTACGTCAGTGTAAGTTCCATCTATTCCACCAGTACTGATGCGCACTTTATCAATCAGTTTCGTTGCCTGATTCAACAAAAGAGCCCAAAATTCTTCTTGTTCCAAATCGCACATCAGAGGTTGAAAAATATCATAGATATCTTTTGAACAGGTGATTTGAGGCCTTTCTTTTATACTCTGCAGCTTCCTTCGTTTTCCAAGTTCCAATGCAGCCATCACCGTAATGCTCTTCGCCGGTCCTATACCTTTAAAACGGGAATAGTCGCAGACTTCCCATTTTGCCAAGGAATTAAGGTTATTATCACAAGACAGAAGCAAGCGTCGCATCAGTTCAACAGCACTCTCTTCCGTATTTCCGGAGCCGATTAATATAGCGAGTAGTTCGGCATCACTCAATGCTGCTGCTCCTTTTTCCATCATTTTCTCCCTTGGGCGGTCCTCCAGTGCCCATTGGTTGATGGATAGTTTGTGTCCACTTTCCATTTGCTATGTTTTGAGAGTGTAAAGGTAGGCTTATTTAATTTAATGATAGAGGCAATGGAAAAAAAATTGGTTGCAGGCTTCTTCTTTTTTCTATGCAGAGACAAGTTGTACGACACCCGGGTCTCAGCATACCTGACACCCGGGTGTTGAGTAGCATGAGACCCGGGTGTCAGACGTATTGAGACCCGGATGTCATGCAACATTCCTTTTAAGTAAAAATAGGAATGGTAGTAAACAAATTAAAAGTAGGTTACTTATAAAAATTCTTTTGGAAAGCCTCAAACTCATCTTTTCCTCTGACACAACGCTGCCACCATGCACGCCCAAAGCCTGTACCATAGCCTATAAGCTGTATAAATGCAGCGGCAATGGAATAAACGCCAATAGACAGACTTTTATTCTGAATAGTAGAATCAATGCATACGAGCAATACATAGAGAATGACCGGCATGAAACTGAAGAGGCAGAAGGGGGTTCCTAATAATAGAAGTGCTACTCCCAATGTGAATGCCGCCGGAAGCAAATGTACCAGTTTCAGAGAATCCGGATATTTCTTATAAAGATTAATACGGGCAATGCCGGAGTTATGCACTTGCTTGAAGAACTTCTTCAAATCAGTGCGGCGTTTGTGATACACCCAGGCATCAGGAAAAAGACGGCAGATGTAACCACCTTTGAATATACGGATACTGAAATCAATATCCTCACCGAAACGCATTTTAGAAAATCCTCCCAAAGCCTCGTACACTGCCCGGCGAACTCCCATATTAAAACTACGGGGATAGAATTTGTCCATCTTCTTTTTTCCGCCACGAATGCCTCCGGTCGTGAAGAAAGAGGTCATGGAATAGTTGATTGCCTTCTGAATATCAGTGAAAGAATCGTGTGCACGGTCGGGGCCGCCAAAAGCATCGGCAGGAGAAGCGGCAAGCTCCTTCTCTACCGCATCGAAATAGCCTTCGGGAAGGATGACATCAGAGTCCAATATAATAAGGTATTCTCCTTCGCTCCGCTCTGCTCCGTAATTACGGCTCTGTCCCGGTCCGGAGTTAGATTTTAAAAAATATTTTATATCCAACTTATCCGTATATCGGTCTACTATTTCTTTACAGGAAACAGATGAACCGTCTTCTACCACAATCACTTCAAAATCTGTGAAATGCTGGGTAGTCAGACTCTTCAACAGTTCGTCCACCTCGTCGGGACGATTATAAACGGGAATTATAACGGAGTAACGCATATCAATCGGTTATGGCTCTATTTCAAGATACAAAGTAAGGTAAAAAAAACGAGAACCATGAAAAATAGCTAATAAAAAAGGCAGCTTCGTCACCGAGCCGCCTTTTTCTATATCCGGATTTTATGAACTTATTTCTTCAGGATATCCATTGTATCAGAAGCGATCAATAACTCTTCATCTGTCGGAATTACTACAACTTTCACTTTAGAAGCAGGAGTTGAGATTACAGCTTCGTCACCATGAATCTTATCATTGACAGACTTATCGATCTCGATACCCATAAATTCCAATCCCTTGCATACTTCCTCGCGACACAGTGACTGGTTCTCACCGACACCACCTGTAAACAATACGATATCCACACCACCCAATGCAGCAGCGTAAGCACCGATGTATTTCTTAATACGATAGTAGTACATTTTTTCAGCAAGAATTGCTTTCGGATTGCCGGCTTTACAAGCCGCATCCAATTCACGCATATCGCTTGACACACCTGAAACTCCCAGTACACCGCTCTTTTTGTTCAGCAAATTGGAAACACCGGTTGTATTCAAGCCTTCTTTTTCCATGATAAAAGTTACTGCACCGGCATCGATATCACCGCTACGAGTACCCATCATCAAGCCTTCCAACGGGGTTAAACCCATCGTAGTATCCATACACTTGCCATCCTTGATAGCAGCGATAGAACCACCATTACCAATATGACAAGTAATGATCTTCTTTCCTTCCGGAGTTATGCCCAAGTACTCGCATACACGCTTTGAAACATAACGGTGGGAAGTTCCGTGGAAACCATAACGGCGTACTGCATACTTTTCATACAATTCATAAGGAATAGCATACATATATGCATAGTCAGGCATAGTCTGATGGAACGCTGTATCAAATACACCTACCTGAGGAATATCAGGAAGAATAGCGGAAACGGCATTCACACCTTTCAAGTTGGCAGGATTGTGAAGCGGAGCCAAGTCATTGCAAGCGGTAAAAGCTTCCAATACTTCTTTGTTCAGCAATACAGACTCACTGAAACGTTCGCCTCCGTGCACCATACGATGACCTACCGCATTGATTTCTTCCAAAGACTTGATTGCCCCATATTCAGGATTAATCAATGTATTCAAAATAAACTCTACTCCTACTGTATGTTCCGGAATATCCTTTTCCAGGATTTTCTTTTCTCCATTCGGCAGAGTCAGTTTAAGGAATGATCCTTTCAGACCGATTTTCTCGATACCACCTTGAGCAATCACCTCTTTAGTGGTCATATCGAACAATTTATATTTAATAGATGAACTTCCGCAGTTCAATACTAGAATCTTCATGTATTCAGTGTTTGACGGGTTAGTGATTAATGGTTAGCTTTTGCTGCGATAGCCTGATTAGCTGTAATAGCAATCATACGATATACATCTTCGATAGAACAACCGCGAGACAAGTCATTCACCGGACGGGCGATACCTTGAAGGATCGGGCCGATTGCGTCAGCGTGTCCCAGACGTTGAACTAATTTGTAGGAGATATTACCAACTTCCAGACTCGGCACAACCAATACATTTGCTTGTCCGGCAACTTGTGAACCTGGAGCTTTGCTTGCACCTACTTCAGGAACAAGAGCTGCATCAGCTTGCATTTCTCCGTCCAAGTCAAGAGTCGGAGCCATTTCTTTGGCAATCTTTGTAGCCTCTACCACTTTGTCCACCACCTCATGTTTAGCAGATCCTTTGGTAGAGAAGCTCAACATAGCAACTTTCGGAGTTTCGATACCAGCAACAGCCTTAGCAGTCTGTGCTGTGCAAATAGCAATCTGAGCCAATTGGTTAGCATCCGGAACCGGAGTTACCGCTACGTCACCCATTACCAAAATACCGTTCTTTCCGCATTCCGGAGCATGTGTCAGCAACAACATTGCACCTGATACACAAGTGATTCCCGGAGCAGTCTTGATAATCTGCAAAGCTGGACGCAATACATTACCGGTAGTGTTGCGGGCACCTGCCAGCTGACCGTCAGCATCACCGCTCTTAATCATTAAACAACCATAAAACAAAGGATCGTTTGTCAAATTACGAGCCTCTTCGATAGTCATCCCTTTCTTCTTGCGCAACTCACACAGCAACTGTGCATACTCTTCATGTTTCGGAGAAGTTTCAGGATCGATGATAGTAGCCTTGCTGATATTTCCCAAGCCCCATTTTGCAGCAAGCTCATTGATTTCAGCTGGTTTACCCAGCAAAATAAGGTCAGCAACTTCGTCTGTCAAAATCTGATTGGCAGCTTTCAATGTGCGTTCTTCAGTTCCTTCAGGAAGAACAATACGTTGGCGGTCTGCTTTTGCACGCGCAACGATTTGGTTGATTAAATTGAGCATAGATATATTGAATATTATTATAAAACCTGCTTACAATTTGTTATTTGCGGTGCAAAAGTAGTCAATTTTGTAATATCCACATTACAATTTAGTCCATTTTTCTCCTCCACATCTAAAATATTATAATATTTAACACTGTACTCCTATTTTTCATACCTTTGCAGCGTTTTCAAACAAAATCAATAGGTTATTAGTATATGATACGTCAGTGTGCCATCTTATTTGGCTGTTTGGCTTTGGGTGAGCTAATCGTTTACTTTACAGGAATCAAACTTCCTTCCAGCATTATCGGAATGCTGCTACTCACCCTCTTTTTGAAATTAGGTTGGATTAAACTGCACTGGGTACAGGGATTGTCCGACTTTCTGGTTGCTAACTTAGGATTCTTTTTCGTTCCGCCCGGCGTGGCGCTCATGTTGTACTTCGATGTAATCACGGCTGAATTCTGGCCGATTGTGATAGCTACCATTGTCAGTACCGCACTTGTACTTGTCGTAACAGGATGGGTACATCAGATTGTCCGTAAAATCAACTTAACACATAAGACCAAATGAGCTTCTTAGAGAATAATTTCTTCCTGTTGGCTATCACCTTCGGGATTTTCTTCTTTGCCAAATTGCTTCAGAAGAAAACAGGACTGGTATTATTAAATCCTATATTGCTGACCATCGCCCTATTAATCATCTTCCTTAAAATGACAAATATCTCATACGAGACCTATAATAAAGGAGGACATCTGATCGAGTTCTGGCTCCGCCCGGCTGTTGTTGCTTTAGGCGTACCTTTATATCTTCAATTGGAGATGATAAAAAAGCAGTTATTGCCTATCCTTCTGTCTCAACTGGCAGGCTGCATTGTCGGAGTTATTTCAGTTGTACTGATTGCGAAATTTATGGGAGCCTCACAAGAGGTAATCCTGTCACTGGCTCCGAAATCGGTTACTACTCCGATTGCGATGGAAGTAACCAAAGCCATCGGTGGTATTCCGTCACTGACGGCGGCAGTTGTAGTGGCAGTAGGTCTATTGGGAGCTATCTGTGGCTTTAAGACCATGAAAATCATGCACGTAGGCAGCCCTATTGCACAAGGTCTCTCCATGGGAACAGCGGCCCATGCTGTCGGAACCTCCACTGCAATGGATATCAGCAGCAAATATGGAGCATACGCCAGCCTGGGCCTGACTCTGAATGGAATCTTCACTGCACTACTCACACCTACGATCCTTCGATTATTAGGTGTCTTGTAAAAACAAAATCTCTTGATTTTCCGTTATATAAAGAGTTAAACGCAAAAAGCAATTTTATGATTCCATTTAAAGATATCACATTAGCAGACAAAGACACAATCACCTCATTCACGATGAAAAGTGATCGCCGCAATTGCGATCTTTCATTCTCCAATCTTTGCAGCTGGAGATTCTTATACGACACTCAATTCGCAGTGGTCGACAACTTTCTGGTATTCAAGTTCTGGGCGGGAGAACAACTTGCTTATATGATGCCCGTAGGTACAGGAGATTTGAAAGCAGTATTGTGGAAACTGATAGAAGATGCCCGCAAAGAGAACCAGCATTTCTGTATGCTGGGAGTGTGCAGCAATATGCGCGCTGATCTCGAAGCCATCCTTCCGGAACAGTTCACTTTCACAGAAGACCGCGACTATGCGGATTATATTTATTTGAGAAGTGATCTTTCTACGCTGAAAGGGAAGAAATTCCAGGCGAAAAGAAATCATATCAACCGGTTCCGCAACACTTATCCGGATTACGAATACACACCGATTACCCCGGACCGTATTCAGGAATGTCTGGATCTGGAAGCAGAGTGGTGTAAAGTGAATAATTGTGACCAACAGGAGGGGACAGGCAACGAACGTCGCGCCCTGATTTATGCTCTCCACAACTTCGAGGCACTCGGACTGACGGGAGGTATCTTACATGTGAACGGTAAAATTGTCGCATTTACATTCGGTATGCCTATCAATCATGAAACGTTCGGCGTGCATGTAGAAAAAGCGGATACCAGCATTGAAGGTGCGTATGCCATGATTAATTATGAATTTGCCAACCGGATTCCCGAACAATATACCTATATCAACCGGGAAGAGGATTTAGGTATTGAGGGTTTACGCAAAGCCAAACTGTCTTACCAGCCGGCAACGATTCTGGAAAAATATATGGCTTGCCTCAAAGAGCATCCCATGAATATGGTAAAATGGTAAATCCATTATAAATATGATGATAAAGGAGCAAGTAAAAGCATTGTGGAAAATCTGTTTTGACGATAGTGAAGAATTCGTTGAAATGTACTTCAGACTGCGCTATAAAACAGAGGTGAATGTTGCCATCAAAAGTGGTGATGAGGTAATCTCTGCCCTTCAAATGCTTCCTTATCCGATGACTTTTGGTGGAGAGACTGTACAAACCTCCTATATTTCAGGAGCCTGTACGCATCCCGATTTCCGAAGCAAAGGGGTCATGCGCGAGCTTTTATCACAGTCTTTCGCCCGGATGCTGCGGAATGGAGTACATTTCAGTACATTGATACCGGCAGAGCCCTGGTTGTTCGACTATTATGCCCGCATGGGATATGCCTCGGTATTCAAGTATTCAACTAAAGAGATCGTTTTGCCCGAGTTTATCCCTTCTAAAGAGATAGCGGTCAGTGTTGTTTCAGAATTTCAGGAGGAGGTCTATTCCTATTTGAATAAGAAACTTTCCGAACGGGCTTGCTGTATTCAGCACACATCGGAAGACTTTCAGGTTATTATGACCGATCTTGCCATTAGTGGAGGTTATTTATTTGTAGCCAGACAGGAAAACGAAATCAAAGGAATAACCATTATATATAAAGGAGACAAACATATCATTATCAATGAGCTTTGCGCTGATGATAAAGATGTGGAATATAGTTTATTGTATGCGATCAGGCAGCACACCGGCTGCAAGCGCATGGTTCAACTACTGCCTCCTGAAGATAAACAGTCTCAACATCCGCTAGGCATGGCACGTATCATCAATGCCAAAGAAGTGCTGCAAATCTATGCCGCGGCTTTTCCTGAAGATGAAATGCAGCTGGAATTATCGGACAAACAATTGTCTGTAAACAACGGCTATTATTACCTGTGCAAAGGAAAGTGTATGTATAATACCGAGCGACTGCCCGGTGCACATATACAAATGAATATTAGCGAATTAACCAATAGAATACTTCAGCCGTTAAAGCCATATATGAGCTTGATGATGAATTAAGACACGAATTACACCACCTAGGAAGAGTACGAAAAAAAGAGTTGCAGATAATTCCTTCATATCTTTACTTATTTAGGGATATTCCTAAAATAATAAAATTTAAGGCAACTACTTCATTGCGAATTAGTTGCCTTTTTTGTATCTTTAAGCATTCCCCCCAAAAAACGGTTTGACGGCCAAAACGGGGGTAATCTAAAATAAAAACACATGGTAAAGATACAAAAAATCTCAGAAATCGAACCTTGTTTGGGTTTTACCGAGTTCGATATGCTTAAAAAATATCGTCAAAGTTTTGCAACGAGTGAATTAGGTCGACTCCATTCTCTATTCCCTTTCTCGGAACTGGCCCGACAAATGCATTTGAAGTCCTCTGCTTTGGGTCGTAAAAGTTATTTTTCTCCCGAAGGTAAAATAGCCTTGATGGTCTTGAAGTCCTATACCAACTTTTCCGATGCACAACTGATTGAGCATTTAAACGGTAATATTCATTACCAGTTGTTTTGTGGTGTCCAGATTGATCCGCTTCATCCACTAACCAATCCTAAAATCGTCAGTGCAATTCGTCAGGAACTAGCGAATCGCCTTGACGTTGAGTCC
>NZ_GG688326.1:104447-104918 GCF_000156195.1 Bacteroides finegoldii DSM 17565
CTTCATGTCTGTATGACCGATGCCACCTGTTATGAAAGTCATCTGCGTTTTCCTACTGATGCCAAACTCTTATGGGAAGGTATTGTATGGCTTCATCGTCATCTGTGCAAGCATTGCCGTACATTGCACATACAACGTCCCCGTAACAAGTATCTTGATGTACGCCGTGCCTATCTTGCTTATAGCAAACTGCGTAAACGCAGGAAATCACAGACTCGTATGATTACACGAAGGTTACTTCAGTTATTGGAAAAGTTACTTGACCAGCTGGAGCAGCTTCATTCATCCTACAGGAACAGGCTTGCACTATCCTCTGATTACCAAAGACGTTTCTCGGTCATACAGACAGTCCTTGAGCAAGGGAAGAATTTATTTGCAGGCAAAAAAGTGTCCAACCGTATCGTGAGTATCGACCGGCATTACCTTCGCCCCATTATCAGAGGCAAGGAAACCAAATCCGTTGAATTCGAG
>NZ_GG688326.1:105018-205610 GCF_000156195.1 Bacteroides finegoldii DSM 17565
AAAGAAAGGCAGCATAATCTGACTAAAATAACAGGAAAAACAGGAGAGGTTTTAACTTCCCCTAAAAAAGACATGTACATAATGCATGGGTGGGAAGGAAAAAACAAGAATATGTAAACAATATTCTACAAAAAAGATAGAAGACTGGGAGAGTTGAACGAAAAAATCAAGAGAAAAGCTTTGCTTTACGTGAGCTTTTCTCTTGATTTTTTAGAAAGAGGAACATTTACTGAATATCCCTAAATCTAGTGATTGCAATATAAAATACAAGCCCGGCTCTTTATTCGCTCAATCCGATAGCTTTTTCAGTTTCTTGAAATGCTTGATTACAGCCAGATAATCACGATCGGAACAAGCATCGAATTTATTCCAAAGATCCCCCAATATAACGGCACCGCCAAAGCCGAAGTCCTTAATCTCAAGCAGATTCTCCTCATTGATACCGCCTAATGCCATTACTTTCGAGTCGATGATTTTAGCTTTTTGTGCTTCACGTAATTCTTCGGCGGTATACGTCGAATAATAGTTCACTTTAGAGATACTGTCGTAAATAGGACTCATGAAAACGTAGTCATAAAAATGTTTTCTGTTTTTCACTTCCTCCACAGAATGGCATGAACAACTGATATGCCCGTCATAATCATGTGGCTCCTTGGGATTGCGGGCATTCAGATGAATCCCCATCAAATTGAACTCCTCTTTCATATAGAAATGCTCGTGCGTGACAATACGGCGATGATATTTCTCCGGAATAAGAGTCAGTAACCGTTCAGAGTACATGGCCGGAGTTTCCGGTTTTCTAAGATGTAGAATATCCAATCCCTCTTCAAAAAGAGCAGTGATAATCTTGTCTTCTTCAACGAAGAAAGTGGGTGTGGTGACTACAATTAATTTCATTTCCCTTTGTTAAAATTGGATTCTTTAGCAAAGTTACTAATTAACTATATCAGAAACCAACCTTTATAGTGAAAATTTGTTAGATTGCAATGTCCGCAGGTCAATTGTCCATAGTTCACCGGCTAAAACGTCACCGAAACCACAGATTATCTTTAGAACTTCTGTTGCTTCAATACTTCCTACAACGGCGGGCGTAATTCCCATTACTCCTTTAGAGGGAGGTGACATTCGTTTCATTTCTTCTTCGTCAGGATAAAGATCACGATAACTTTTCTTTCGGTTTCCGTAATTGAAAACCGAGACTTGTCCTTCAAATCCGCAGATAGCGCCATATACATACGGCTTTCCCTGCTTGATGCAGATATCGTTAATCAGATAACGGGTATCGAAATTATCACAGCCGTCCACCACTATATCATATTCTTGGATAATACGGTCTGCGTTTTCCGCAGTCAGTCGGGCAGAGTAGTGTCTTGTCTCAATCTCACTGTTGAGCGAGGTCAAACGTTGGGAGGCACATACGGCTTTCGGCTTTCCCAGCTCCTCTTCGGAATAAAGGACCTGTCGTTGCAGATTGCTGATACTTACTGAATCATCGTCTACCAGACCAAGACAGCCTACGCCTGCACCCGCCAGATAAAGAGCGATGGGAGAGCCTAACCCTCCCACACCTACAATCAGCACTTTTGCCTTTTGCAACTTATTCTGTCCCTCTTCCCCAATCTCAGGAAGTATAATTTGTCTGTCGTATCGCATCGGCCTATCTTTTGAAATCGAACGACTGGTCCCAATCCTTCCAAATAGGTTCACGTCCCAGCTTTTTCAAATCACGTTCCACTTCAACGGCCTTCCGTTCATCGTTGACATGAAACTGCTCTAAAGTTTGGGGATAACTGTAGTATCCTCCCGGTTCGGTCTTACTTTCCGCACTCATGGTCGTTACACCCAGTGTTGCCATGTTGTTGCGTATCTCCGCACTTTCACGGGTAGAATAAGAGATATCTACATCATGGTCGAAGATACGCATGGCGAATGTGAGTTGGGCGAGTTCGCGGTCGTTCATGATGACATTGGGCTGGAAACCTCCATTCTCCGACGGGCGCATACGCGGGAAGTTCACGCTATATTTCGTTTTCCAATAGTGCTTCTGCAGATAGCGCAGATGATAAGCCATCATCGTAACATCTGTCCGCCACTCTTCCAGACCGATCAATACCCCCATACCGATTTTGTGCACACCTGCCTGTCCCATACGGTCGAAGCCATTGACACGCCATTCAAATTTGGACTTCATGCCTCTCGGATGGTACGTCTTGTAATTTGCTTTGTTGTAAGTCTCCTGAAAGCAGATTACTCCGTTCAGGCCATGATTGGTCAGCTCCTTGTATTCTTCTGCTTTAAGCGGCATTACCTCAATCTGGAGATTGCTGAAATAAGGTTTGGCTAAGTCCAAAGCGCGGGCGATATAAGGAACACCCGCTGCTGCGGGATTCTCGCCGGTCACTAGCAAGAGATTCTCGAAAGGAGCCAGACGTTTGATAGCCTTGTACTCGTTGATAATCTCTTCCTCTGTCAGAATGGTTCTTTTCATCGGATTACTGATATGGAAACCGCAATACACACAAGAGTTGGTGCAAGAATTAGTCAGATAGAGCGGAACAAACATAGAGATGGTCTTGCCGAACCGTTCCAATGTATATTTCTGGCTGAGGCGTGCCATCACTTCCAGGTAAGGAGCGGCGGCCGGAGAAATCAATGCCATAAAATCATTGACGTCCAGATGCTCTTTCTTACCCAATGCACGTCGTACGTCTGCATCTGTTTTGGAATAGATGGCTTTTGTCGTCTCTTCCCAAGATATTTTTTCTAATTCGTCTGAAAACATAATTTTTAGTGATTAGTTTTTGTTCTTCTTTAAATCACGTGACAATCGCATCGCGCAGAAATTAGGTCCGCACATCGTACAGTATTCTCCGTCGATATGATGTCCTGCACGGAAGTAGCTTTGTGCACGTTCCGGGTCAAGTGATAAATCAAACTGGTCTTTCCAACGGAACTCATACCGGGCTTTGCTCAATGCATTATCACGTACCTGTGCTCCCGGATGTCCTTTGGCGAGGTCGGCGGCATGGGCGGCAATCTTATAAGTGATGACTCCCACACGTACGTCTTCTTTGTCCGGCAGGGCAAGATGTTCCTTAGGAGTGACATAGCAAAGCATTGCCGTTCCCAACCATCCGATTTGTGCCGCACCGATGGCGGAAGTGATATGATCATATCCCGGAGCAATATCCGTTACCAGAGGGCCGAGTGTATAGAACGGCGCATCGTGGCATTTCTCAATCTGGCGTTCCATATTTTCTTTGATCTTGTGCATCGGAACGTGTCCGGGGCCTTCGATGAATGCTTGCACATTCTTATCCCATGCGCGTAACACTAATTCTCCCATTGTATCCAATTCTGCAAACTGCGCTTCGTCATTGGCATCGTAGATAGAACCCGGACGAAGTCCGTCGCCCAAAGATACTGCCACATCATACTGTGCCAGAATATCGCAGATGTCGTCAAAGTGTTCATATAAGAAACTTTCCCGGTCGTGCACCAGACACCATTTGCTCATGATACTTCCTCCGCGACTGACAATACCGCACAACCGCTTGTCGGCAAGATGGACATTGTGCCGACGGATACCTGCATGGATGGTAAAGTAATCCACTCCTTGTTCGCATTGTTCAATCAAAGTATCCCGGTAAATTTCCCAAGTCAGGTCTTCCACCACACCGTTTACTTTCTCAAGAGCCTGATAGATAGGGACTGTGCCGACGGGTACGGGGCAGTTGCGGATAATCCATTCACGTGTCTCATGAATGTTTTCTCCGGTAGAGAGATCCATCAACGTATCGCCTCCCCATTTGCAACTCCATAATGCTTTTTCTACCTCTTCGTCAATGCTCGAAGTAGTAGCCGAGTTTCCGATATTCGTATTGATTTTTACCAGAAAGTTACGTCCGATAATCATCGGTTCGGCTTCCGGATGATTAATGTTGGCGGGCAGTACGGCACGTCCTTCCGCAATCTCCTGGCGGACAAATTCGGGAGTGATATAAGTCTTGATTCCTAACTCTTCGCAATTCATATTTTCACGGATGGCCACATACTCCATCTCTGGGGTGATAATTCCCTTTTTGGCGTATGCCATTTGAGTAATAGCCTCTCCTTTTTTTGCCCGATAAGGCAGAGCGATATGCTCAAAACGCAGGTGGTCGAGGCTTTTGTCGTTCCGTCTCATTTGTCCGTATTCGGAAGTGATTTCGGGTAGTTGCTCCACATCACCACGACCGACAATCCATTCTTCACGCATTCGGGGCAAGCCTTTTTTGAGATCAATACTCATTTCCGTATCACTGAACGGTCCGCTGGTGTCATACATATATACTTCCGGATTGGGAGTTACAATCTTTTCTTCGCCTTTAAAACTGACACTGGGCACTTGTTCCACTTTCCGCATGGCAACGCGGATATTCGGATAAAGTTTTCCGGGCAAATATACTTTCTGAGAGCGGGGAAATTTTATTTTTTGTTCCATAATTGTTCTTTTAGCAGTCGGCTACTTATTCATATTATTTATCTAAAAAAGCAGTCAGCGGTGAGCTGGCTTCGGCTATAAAGTTGTCCGCTTGCAGTCCTAATCCCGCTTCGTATGCCTGTCTTCCGGCTTCGGTGGCAGCTTTGAAAGCCTTCGCCATTTCTACCGGGTTTCCGGCAACGGCAATTGCTGTATTTACCAGTACCGCGGAAGCTCCCAGTTCCATTGCTTCAGCGGCATGGCTTGGCGCACCGATACCTGCATCAACGACAACAGGGATACCTGCCTGCTCGATAATAATCTGTAGGAATTCTTTGGTCTGCAATCCTTTATTTGTGCCGATCGGAGCGCCGAGAGGCATAACGGTAGCTGCTCCGGCTTCTTCCAATCGTTTACAAAGCACGGGGTCTGCCTGACAATAAGGCAATACGACGAAACCTAGTTTCACCAACTCTTCCGTAGCTTTCAGTGTCTCGATAGAGTCGGGGAGCAGGTAGCGGGGATCGGGGTGAATCTCTAGTTTCAGCCAATTCGTTCCGAACGCTTCACGCGCCATTTGTGCGGCAAACACAGCCTCTTCCGCATCGCGTACACCGGAAGTGTTGGGTAATAACTGGATATTCGGATGGATAATATGTTTCAGCATATCGTCCTCTTTGTTGTCCATGTCAATACGTTTCATGGCAACCGTTACCATTTCTGTGCCCGAAGCCAAAATAGATTGCTCCATTATTTCATTGGAGTTGAATTTTCCTGTTCCCAAGAAAAGGCGTGAGCTGAATTCACGTCCTGCAATTACTAACTTTTCCATGTCTTTTGGAATTTAGAATTATAGATGTTGATTTATGAATTACTTAGAATCTTCCGTGTTTCCTCTACCGGATTTTCCGCCCGGAGAATCGTTCCGGACAAGGCGATGCCATTGACTCCTGTGCGGAGGATATCGGGGATATCTTCGTTGGTGATTCCTCCGATAGCTACTACCGGAAGGTTGATATTTGCTTCTTTCATTTGTGAAAGGATGGAAGCGTAACCTTCCAGACCGAGTAGGGGACTTAAATTCTTTTTAGTGGTGGTGAAGCGGAAGGGACCGATCCCCAAGTAATCGGCTCCGGCGCGGTAATGTTGTACGACATCCTCGAAGGTATTGGCCGTGCCACCGATGATAAAAGCTTCTCCGAGTATCTGTCGTGCCTGGTCGATGGGCATATCCTTCTTTCCCAGATGTACACCGTCCACTTCCAGTTTCTTGACTAATTCGACATGATCATCGAGAACTAAGATAGCTTCGTGTTCCTTACAGAGTGGCTTCAGTTGCAGCGCCACTTGTTCCACCTCCTCAAGAGGAGCTTCTTTCATGCGTAGTTGGATCCATTTGCACCCTCCTTCGAGTGCCATACGTGCCGATTCGAAATATGAATACCGTTCGGTCTGATGTGTGATAAATTGCAGACTAATCATTTTCTTATCCTCCGCAAGCTGCCTTGATAATTACCAGATTGTCATTCTCATGCAATACGAAACGTTCCCATTCGGTACGGGGAATCATTTTGTTGTTTACCGCGATAGCAATGCCTTGAACGGGAAGTTCGAGTTGCGTCGTCAGCTGTGTAAGGGTAGAGTTGGGAATAAGTTCCACCTCTTTGTTGTTCACTTGTACTTTCATTGTCCTATCAGAATAAATAAGTTGAAAGTAAATACAAAGAGCGTGCTTTTACGGAAAGGCGATAAGAAGAAACACAATCCCTACGTCAGTGCTAACTGCATCAGGTTCTTAGGGTATAATCTCAGCCCCTCATGGGGCACCCCTTTGTCTTTACGGGAGCAAAGTAAGTGAAAAAGAAACATAAAAACACTACATCGGTTGATTTTTTTTCATTTTTCTGTCGGATATTTGTGTTGGTGGCATCTATATAGCCTAAACAAGGTCGCTGTGAAAATCACAACGACCTTGTTCAAGTATAGTTTAGTCAGTAAATCCGTTACATTCTGTTTTCCACCACATCCCAGTCGATGATACTCCACAGGGCATTGACATGGTCGGCGCGACGGTTCTGGTAATCCAAGTAGTAAGAGTGTTCCCACACGTCAAAACCGAGAAGCGGTTTCAATCCGGCACGTACAGGGTTACTGCCGTTTCCTTCTTTGGTGATGTGCAGTTTTCCGTTTTTATCAACGGACAACCAGGCCCATCCTGAACCGAATAATCCTACCGCTGCCGCATTGAATTCTTTCTTGAAGTTTTCAAAGCTGCCGAAGTCACGCTTGATGGCTTCTCCCAGTTTGCCTGTCGGTTCTTTCTTGGCAGGTTTGGGGGCAAATTGCAGGAAATATAGATTGTGGTTCAATACTTGTCCGGCGTTATTGAATATAGCTCCGTCCGGTGCGGTGGCAACGATTTCTTCCACCTTTTTACCTTCATATTCGGTTCCGGGCACGAGGCTGTTCAGATTATTTACATACGTTTGTAGATGTTTCCCGTAATGGAAATCTATCGTTTGCTGACTGATTACAGGTTCCAACGCATTGTTTGCGTAAGGAAGTTTAGGCATTTCGTAAGTCATGGTCATCATAATTAAAGACATTAATATAGTATTCATAATGTTACAAGTTTTAAATGGCTTGTTATACTATAATAACAGAAGCATTTGGTAAAAGGTTCGCAGTATCTTCACTTTTATTTATAAATATACTGTACCCGTTCCACCTCTTGGGGATTTCCGCGATTTGTACGGCAGACCCATTGCCCTGTATTATCATATTCATAATAAGAATTTCCGTCAATCGGATTGCCATATTTATCATACATACAAGTCAGGTAACCGGATGTTTTCTGGTTATTGCCTAAAATACGCTGATAAGCTATCTGAGTTAAATAACCGTATTTGTCATATTCATAAGTATCTTTTTGGGAGATAACCTGATCGGCGGGGTTAGCCATAAGCAGGTTCTGATGTTGCGATGCGGTCAATCTGCCTTTTTCATCGTACTTGTTCGCTGTGTATGCTTGGAGTTCTCCGTTCTTATTATATTCTTTGGCTTCAGTCAATAAGCCTTGTTTATTGTATGTGCTGATAATCGACCTTCCGTCCATATATTTAAGTGAATCGCTCTCGATGCTCCCGTCGGCACCGATACGGCGTGTCCTTCGGTAAATGTCCGTTTTGGTCTTGGGATTTGTCTGCACTTCAAAAATGCAGTGGCCTTGAGGGTCATACAGTCTGTTTGTTTGCACCTCCTCACTCACCTGACCGTTTTTCATAGTCAGGGATAATATAGAGACAAGCTGCCCCTTGTCATTGTACGAATAAGTGATTGACACATTCCCAGTGCTGTCGTTGGCGGCAGACTTGATCAGTCGTCCCGCATTGTAATATTTTACGGAAGTGGGAGTGGAGATGATTGTCTGTAGAATGAATGGAGCTCGTAGCGCATTGGCTTGATCACGGAACTCTTTGTACTTATGTGTACTGAGGAATGCCTGCAACAAACCCAAAGATTCGGAATTGGTTATTGCCGGTTTCAAAAGTTCAAAATCAGCTTTCTCGCTAAGATATTCGAGGTCGTCCAGATGGGTACGTGCTGAGGAACTCAGATAAGGGTTGCGTTTATAATCGTCAATAACCTGCCGGAGGGCGGTTGCATTGTTTCCCTCTCGCAGACTGTCGATACAATGGAATAGAAAATCATCATATAAAGCTTGGACTTCTGGCAAAAACGGGCGCGTTTCTTTGTCCGTGAAAAACTTTAGCATTGCCGGATCGTCAAAAAAAGCTTTGAAATTTTCCTGTGACGGGTTATGCTTTACAATCCCGTATAACCGTTTGTTTTCGGCAGCATTGATTTGTGGGATAAATTTCCCGTTCGGATATTCCGCTATATATGTCTGATATGTGCTGAGTGCAGGCGCTGTCAGCATACCTTCCAATAAAGCCAATTCGCGGATATTCCGTATCTTCTGTGCAATAACGGAGTCTGCCGTATAGCCGCTTGAACGAATACTGTCCAGCAGTGTACGGCTGAAAGGTATCTGTTCTTTCGAAGCCTCCAATATGTGGATAATAGCCTGTTCCGCTCTGTCCTGTACGTTCGGAAGCGGTATTTTCTCTTCCTCACAGATGTTGGAGAAGTAGGCGTTGGCCGCTTTCCCGTAACATCCGAAATAATCGGTTGCGGCTTGTTCACTTTGTTCGTTCCACAACCCGTTGAGGACATCCAGCAGGGCCAGTTCTTCGGCATAATATGCCTTCGTGTCGTTGTCTACCTTTTCTCGGTTCTTCTGCCATTTTTCCGTATCATTATCGTTCAGATACCTTAGCAGTTTTTCCATACGGCTTTGTTTTTGCGCCATAGCCTGTGGAATGCAGGCGACTAGGCTTAAACTCAAAATAATTGATAACAATATACTTTTTTTCATTGCTTTGGGGGTTAGGTTAAAATAGTTAGTGACGAAAAATTATAAAAATACCGTCATTCTCAAATGAATATTATACTTTTGTATTCAGAACAAATTTGAATGCCGAGAGTTTGTTAAAAAACTACATTGTTTTTATAATGCTGTTATGGATATCAATTATATAAAGGAATTGAATGAGAGTCAGTGTGCGGCGGTGACTTACAATGACGGGCCTTCGCTAGTGATAGCCGGTGCGGGTTCGGGTAAGACACGTGTGCTGACTTATAAAATAGCCTATCTGTTGGAGAACGGTTACAATCCGTGGAATATTCTTGCACTTACCTTTACCAATAAGGCGGCACGTGAGATGAAAGAACGTATTGCCCGACAAGTGGGGGCGGAACGGGCACGTTACTTGTGGATGGGTACATTTCATTCCATCTTCTCCCGTATTCTTCGTGCTGAGGCGCAATATATCGGCTTTACCTCCCAGTTTACAATCTACGACACGGCTGATAGTAAAAGTCTGCTTCGTTCTATTATTAAAGAAATGGGACTGGACGAAAAGACTTATAAACCGGGAACGGTACAAGCCCGCATCTCCAATGCAAAGAATCATTTGGTCACTCCTACGGGATACGCTGCCAATAAAGAAGCATATGAAGGCGATATGGCTGTAAAAATGCCTGCTATTCGTGATATCTATACCCGTTATTGGGAAAGGTGTCGTCAGGCGGGAGCTATGGATTTTGATGATCTGCTGGTATATACTTATATCTTATTTCGTGATTATCCGGAAATATTGGCACGTTATCAAGACCAATTCCGATATATACTCGTTGATGAGTATCAAGATACTAATTATGCGCAACATAGCATTGTTCTGCAATTGGCGAAAGAAAATCAGCATGTTTGTGTTGTTGGCGATGATGCACAAAGCATTTACTCTTTTCGTGGAGCGGATATTGATAATATCCTTTACTTTACGAAGACATATCCGAATACGAAAGTTTTCAAGTTGGAGCAGAACTATCGTTCCACACAGACCATTGTTTGTGCTGCCAACAGCTTGATAGAAAAGAATGAGCGCCAGATACGTAAAGCCGTATTTTCCGAAAAGGAGAAAGGGGAAGCTATCGGTGTATTTCAGGCATATAGTGATGTGGAAGAAGGGGATATCGTTGCTAATAAGGTAGCTGAACTTCGTCGGGAATATCATTACGGGTATGCTGATTTTGCTATCCTATATCGTACGAATGCACAAAGTCGTATTTTTGAGGAAGCTCTTCGGAAACGGAGTATGCCTTATAAAATTTATGGCGGACTTTCATTCTACCAACGTAAAGAGATAAAAGATGTGATTGCTTATTTCCGTTTGGTGGTGAATCCGAACGATGAAGAAGCATTCAAACGAATTATTAATTATCCTGCTCGTGGTATCGGAGATACTACGGTCGGTAAAATCATATCAGCGGCAACTGATCATGGAGTCAGTCTGTGGTCAACGCTTTGTGAACCGTTGACCTATGGACTGAACATCAACAAAGGTACTCATGCAAAGCTGCAAGGTTTTCGTGCATTGATCGAGGGTTTTATAACCGGTCAGGCGGATAAGAATGCGTACGAGATAGGTGTGGATATTATCCGTCAATCGGGTATTATGAACGATGTGTGTCAGGATACTTCTCCGGAGAACCTGAGCCGTAAGGAAAACATAGAAGAATTGGTGAATGGAATGAATGATTTCTGTGCTTTGCGGCAGGAGGAAGGCAATCCGAATATATCTCTTACCGATTTTCTTTCAGAGATTGCGTTGCTCACCGATCAGGATTCCGACAAAGCGGATGACGGAGAAAAGATAACATTGATGACAGTTCATTCCGCCAAAGGGTTGGAATTTAAGAATGTTTTTGTAGTCGGTCTGGAAGAAAACCTATTCCCAAGTGGGATGGTTGGCGATTCTCCCCGTGCATTGGAGGAAGAACGCCGTTTGTTCTATGTCGCCATTACCCGTGCAGAGGAACATTGCTACTTGTCTTTTGCCAAAACCCGCTTCCGTTATGGAAAGATGGAGCTTGGGAGTCCCAGTCGTTTCTTGCGTGATATTGATATCCATTATTTGAAGATGCCACACGAAGCGGGAATCAGTCGTTCGGTGGATGAAGGCGCAGGACGTTTCCGCAGGGAGATTGAAGGAGGATTCACTCATTCTGCTTCTCCATCGCGTACTACACCTTTTGGAAGTGCTTCTTCGGAACGAAAGGAGCGACCGAAAGCTCAGATAATAGCTCCCAGTGTGCCGAGAAATTTGAAAAAGGTAAGCACGGTAAGTGGCGGTTCTCAAGCGATGTCTTCCGGTCCGGTGTCGGTTGCAGGATTACAAGCCGGACAGAGAATTGAACATGAACGTTTTGGTTTGGGAGAAGTGATGAAGGTAGAAGGCACGGGAGACAATGCAAAAGCAACTATTCATTTTAAAAATGCGGGAGAGAAACAACTATTATTGCGTTTCGCTCGTTTTAAGGTAATAGAATAAAAATATTAAAATAGAAAGGCTCATGAAGAAACAACTAACAGTATTTTTGCTTTCCGTTTTACTTTTGAGCGGATGTGCATCAGGGCGTATGGGTAATCCGGGAGCTATCGTGGCCGGTGCTTCTATCGGAGGTAGTTTGGGAGGTTCGATAGGTGGATTGATTGGAGATAATAATCGAGGTTGGCGAGGTGGTTATCGTGGCTCTGCTATTGGCAATATTGTAGGGACTATTGCCGGTGCGGCGATAGGCAGTGCGTTGACCGCACCGCGACAAGAGCCGATAGAGGATGACGCATACGTTCCCGAAGTTCGTGAGGTTCGTGTGCAGAAATATAAGAAACAGCCGGTTCGGCAGCCTGTTTCTCAATTGAAACTACGTAGAATCCGTTTTATAGATGATAATCGCAGTCATGTGATTGATGCGGGAGAGAACAGTAAGATTATCTTTGAGATTATGAATGAAGACCGGAAGCCTGTTTATAACGTAGTTCCGGTGGTGGAAACCGTAGGCAAGGTGAAGCATATCGGCATTTCTCCTTCGGTAATGGTCGAAGAAATTTTGCCGGGCGAAGGCATTCGTTATACGGCTTCCATACATGCCGGTAATAGATTGAAAGACGGCGAAGTAACGTTCCGTGTAGCAGTGGCAGATGAAAATGGGGTGATCTGCGACTCGCAGGAGTTTACTCTGCCTACACAGCGTTGAAATTAGAAATAATAGCCCGAATAATCCGGTTTAAACATAGTGACAGTATATGCCTGGAATAGCGTCACTATCTTAATAGTATTTGATTGCAAAGATATAAAACTTCTCATTATAAACGAATATATAATGCTGAAATTGCTCATTGTGAATGAGTGAAAAATGATAACACTTCTTTCAACTAATGCATTAGGTTTATATGAAAGAGATATTTAGAAGATACCCTATCGGGATACAGAATTTCGAGGATTTGCGCAATAATAATTGTGTGTATATTGATAAAACAGCGTTAATTTATCAATTGACTCATACTGATAAAGTTTATTTTCTTAGCCGTCCCCGCCGTTTTGGAAAAAGTCTTCTAATCTCTACTCTTGAAGCTTATTTTTCCGGAAAGAAAGAGTTGTTCGAAGGATTGGCTATGGAACAGTTAGAGAAAGAATGGACTGTTTATCCTGTGTTGCATATTGATTTTTTAGTGAGCTGAATAACTTACAGAATATCAGTATGAGCGATGATTATAGTGCTATTTGTGGTATTACAGAGCAAGAGTTGCTAAGTCAGATGCAACCGGATATTGAGAGGATAGCTCAAGCAAATGATGAAACCTATGAAGAAGCTTGTCGGCATTTGAAACGGCAGTATGACGGTTATCATTTCAGCAAGAATTGTGAAGATATTTACAATCCGTTCAGCCTTTTCAATGCCTTTTCGCAAAAAGATTATAAGAGCTTTTGGTTCTCTACCGGTACATCCACTTTGTTGATTGAAATGTTACAGCGAATGGATTTGAATGCCATTGGTAGGACTGACGTGGTAATAAAGATGCCCGATGCAATTTATGTATTTGAATTTAAGATAGATGGAACTCCCGAAGAAGCATTGGCTCAAATTAATAGTAAACAATATGCTATTCCTTACGAGATAGATCATCGCAAGGTTGTTAAGGTTGGAGTGAATTTTGATAGTATAACACGGACTTTGGGAGAGTGGGTGATAGAATATTCTTAGACAGAAAGAAATAGAAGGATATATATTTGAAATCAAACATTTTCTGCTTACCTTTGTTGGTATGAAAAAAAGAAAACGGGAAAGGAGACGAACTTATGGGAAGTAATTATATTCGTTTCGATTGGGCTATGAAACGCTTATTGCGTAATAAAGCCAATTTTGCAGTTCTCGAGGGCTTTCTTACCACTCTTCTAAATGAAAAGATAGTCATTCAGAAGTTGTTGGAAAGTGAAAGCAATCAAGAGGACGAGTTTGACAAGTATAATTGGGTAGATATGCTTGCGGAGAACTCAAAAGGCGAATTTATTTTGATTGAAGTTCAAAATAATAATGAGTATGCGTATTTCCAACGTATGCTATTCGGTACTTCGAAATTGGTCACTGAATATATAAATCGCGGGGAAGGGTATGATAATGTAAGGAAAGTATATAGTGTCAATATTATATATTTCTCTTTAGGGAATGGAAAGGATGTTGTATATCATGGAAAAACAGAATTCCGCGGAATCCATGAGGGAGATGTTTTGGAATTGACTCCTTTCCAAAAACAGACATTCAAAGTAGACAGTGTCAGTCAGCTTTATCCCGAATATTATATTTTGAAGGTCAATGATTTCAATCAAGTAGCCCGGAGTCCATTGGAGGAATGGATTTATTATATGAATACAGGTGATATACCTGATAGTGCAACAGCGCCGGGATTGGATGAGGCTCGTCAACGCTTGAAACTGGATAGGATGACTAAAGAAGAATTAAATGCTTATTATCGTCATTTGAATAACATAGTGATTCTACGAGATAATATATATACCGAACGTGCAGAGGGTCGTGCAGAGGGACGTATGGAAGAAAAAAGAGAAATGGTACATAATATGAAATCATTAAATATTCCACTTGATACTATTTCTCAAGTTACAGGACTATCCATTGAAGAAATAAAAAGCTTATAATAGGATTGCCACAAAATATCGTGAATTTTAAAAAAAGATAAAGACAACGCTTCCATTTATATTGGGAGCGTTTTTTGTTGGATGTAATTTGCATAACCTATTTTATTGACATACATCTGCTTGATCTAAAAACGAGACATAAATTGATAAATGCGGATTATCGTTTTCACCTTTTATAATCCCCCATAGATATTCATTGGGCAAAGAGGTATCCACCTTACGATATAGGCTTGTATCCCATTGCTAGCAAACAGGTGAAACTAGAAGACTGTGCCATGGAACCGACATTGAAGGATGGCGACCGGATATTGGTTAATAAGATGATAAATGGGGCTCGCCTGTTTGATGTGTTTGCTGTATTGAATAATGAGGACGTTGTTATCCACCGGACACCCGGATTGGGGAATTTCAAGAGAAATGATATACAGGTTTTTAATTTCCCTTATCAAATGAATCGTTGGGATAGTGTAAGGTTCGATGTAATGCAATATTACGTAAAGCGATGTATTGTTTTGCCAGGAGATACGTTAGAGATTCGGGGCGGATTTTATAAAATACGTGGATGTGACGAACAATTGGGAAATTACAGCGCTCAACACGATCTTGCGAACTTGGATCATCCGGAGCAGTATGGTATTGTGGTCAGTACATTTCCGTATGACAAACAAATTGGATGGACTATCTGTGAGTTCGGACCTTTGCCGATTCCCAAGAAAGAACAGACAGTAATGATGAACCGTACAAACTGTCTTTTGTACAGATAGTTGATAGGGTGGGAACAGAAGAAGAAACTACGTATAAAAGACGGACAAATATTGCTGGGAGACAGTGCGACTACCTAGTATCGCTTTAGAAAGAACTATTATTTTGTATCCGGTGATAATATGGCAAATTCACCGGATTCAAGATATTGGGGGATGTTGCCGGAAGAATATATTGTAGGTAAGGCTACCCGTATTTGGTATTCGGAAGATAAATTTACGGAGAAACCCCGCTGGGATAGAATAATGAAGAAAATAAAATGAAAAATGAGATATGAATTGATAAACACGGATTATGGCCTTCACCCATCCTTCACGAGGATATAAGATGTGGTTTATGAAAAGAAGGCCATAGATTGAAAAAAATGATGATGGTGTTTAGATAAAAAAATGTGATGTTGGTTTTTAACAGCAAGGATTTTTTGAAAAGGTAACATATAAGCGCAATATTGCTTGAAATCAGCTTATTATTACAGGCTTTCTTTTTAACGACAGGAAAAACGATGCTAAAAAAGCACATTTGGTCGTGAGTTTCGTTACTTAATCGTTACCTCGACCAATGTGCCTTTAAACAATATATAAAGGACTATTTTTCAATCCCTTGCACTGTTTTGCATAACCTCAGATAATTCAATGATTATTAATTTTGTAACAAAAATAATTGAGTTATGAGAAGTATTTTTAAAGTTCTGTTCTACACCAAGAACCAGTCAATTAAAAATGGTCGTGTTCCGGTTATGGGACGAATAACAATCAATGGTACGACTGCAAGTTTCAGTTGTAAGTGTGATATACCTCTCTCCCTATGGGATGCAAAGGGAAACTGTGCGAAGGGGAAATCGGAAGAGGCAAGATGCTTGAACAGGGAGTTGGAGAATATCAAGGTTCGGATAGGAAAACACTATCAGTATATTTGCGACCACGATACATTTGTCACGGCAAAGAAAGTATATGACCGTTATACCGGTCTTGGAGAGGAGATTCATTCCCTGATGGAAATCTTCAATATCAAGATTCAGGATTACAGGAATCAGATCGGAAAAACCAAAGCCAAGGGTACATACGAAGGTCTTGTATGTGAAAGCAGATGTCTGCAATGTTATTTGAAGGATAAGATGGGAACGGATGATGTCCCCCTGATGTCGTTGGACATCGATTTTATAAAGAACTACTACAACTGGATGCTTTCGGTAAGGGGGTTGGCAAAGTCAACGGCATTTGAACGTATCAACACCTTAAAGTGGCTCATGTATCTGGCTATGGATGAAGGATGGATCCACAAACATCCGTTCAAGAAGTTCGAATGCAAGCCGGAATATAGGAAACGCCCGTTTCTTTCAGAGGATGATCTTCAGCGTGTGATACATGTAAAGCTGAACTACAAACGTCAGCAGGCTATCCGGGATATGTTTGTCTTTATGTGTTTCAGCGGTCTGGCCCATGCCGATCTGAAGGCGTTAAGCTATAAGAATGTGTATACCGATTCGGATGGAGGCGTATGGCTTATCGGCAACAGGGTAAAGACCAAGCCGCCTATGTCGTCAAACTTCTGCCGATAGCCGTTGAGCTGATAGAAAGGTACAAGGGAGACGACAAGTTCAAGGATTCTCCCGACAAGGTCTTTCCGGTCGGGAATTTGGAATGCATGGAAGACAGTCTGAAACGTATCGGTGAAAAGGCAGAATGCAGCATCAGGCTCAGCCCCCACCTTGCACGTCATACCTTTGCGACCCTAGCCCTGAGCAAGGGCATGCCGCTTGAAACCCTGCAGAAAGTCCTCGGGCACAAGACCATCATCTCCACGCAGGTCTACGCCGGGCTGATCAATCCAAAAATCGGTGAGGACACGGACAGGATGCGTGAGAAGATCGGCGGAATGTTCCGCTTGGCCAACTAAAAAGAAGGGATGCTTCACCGGACGGTTGTACAAACAAAGATTCTTGTATTCTTCATAAAACTTAGAGTAAAGAAAACCCAAATGGGTAAGTTTTCTATAACCGGGAATAGAACTCATGTTTGGAAACTCTTCCCTAACTATCTGATACATCTTGTTAAAGCTGACTTTATGTTCCAAACAATACTCTGTAAGTTGCCAGGTAGCAACTAGTTTCCTTTCATTGCGAAGAAGGGTGTTTCTCTTTACCTGTTCGCTACGGAACAGATAAATGGTTACGGCAAGCAGGACTATTAGAATGCCATAACCTAAGATTGTTTTGAATTTCAATCCAATATTCTTCCATTCTATGTTTTTGTGGTATCAACTAACCATGTGTACAAAAACACATAAAGTACGTAAAGTGAATAACTCCTGCATGAAAATCTGGGATAATTGGGATTAAGATTTGCAATATACACTTTGTGGCCTATATAATGTATAAGCCACAAGTGTTGCCTTTTTTCTCCTTACTTCCTTTGAAATTTACCAGATTTCTAATACAAGGTATTAGTCAACACGCTCTTAAAGTTTCTGTTTTACACAACTTTACAAATATATGAAAATTGTTCTATTCTACAAGTAAGGTTGATAATGTTTGACTCTTTTTTATGATTCTATAATATGACTGTATTCCTCAAACTCCGGTATGCTCTGCACTTCTTCCTCCTCCATATATAGTTGGATGAAGCGTGCGAATTGTCTGGCGGCGTTTATACCACCTGCAATCCCTAAAGGTATTCTGCCTAATGTACGTTGAGGGTTGGCTATTACTATTTCTTCTTCTCCTTTTCCATTGAAAGTCTTCGCATGATGATTACTAAATAGTGTGATTACAACCTGTTCATAAGGTAGTGTTTCTTTTTTTTGAAACATGAAACGACCGGGTATAGTGATTGTTTTGGAATCACGGTCAAAAACTATTCGTCTCCAAGGCTGTAAAAAAGCTTTTAGTCCAATAACTATTATAAAGAATAAAGGTTCAAGGAATAATAATGCATTAACGTAACTTTCAGATGTAATTTCTGATGGAGTGATTACTCCCCAATATAAAAGAGCTAAGAACGGGACAAGGAAAATTAGTAAAAAAAAGACTCTTACTGCTATTCCATCATTATTAATGACAATTTGCTTGTTATCAATTCTGTCAAATTTGAATCTGTCACCAAGTAAATCTTTCCAATGATATGGTAAGGTTACATTTTTCAATGTTTCTTTATTATTCAAAGATATTTTAGGGTAAAGATTCCAAATAGCTCTTAGTCCTATATAATAACACAGACAAAATACTATATTAATGGCTAACAATCCAAGTGCCAGATTAGTAAATGTAACGTCTCTATGTTGATTAAAGAACACTATAAAAAAAGTAGTTAGTGGCCATAAGAAAGCACTCCCCAATATTATAGTCCAACACTTTCTTTTATGCCATTTCCCTTTTCTCATTTCGGTTTCCTGACACTCGGTATCTCCTATGATATTCTTGCGATGTTGTCTGTTTTTATTATTTCCGAATTTCATGGTTGTGCCTGTTTTAGTTCGTTTTATTTTCTGAGGAATTTTCAAAATATATCAGTATTAATGAACCGGCTTTTATCATTTCGTTAATTCAATTGATATATTTTACTTCATCCGTTTCACTGTCGCATAGAAAACAGTCGGTCAATACCGTATTGTCCGGGATTACGATGGATTCTATGAACAGGAAATCCGACATTTTGCAACAGAAGGGCTTGTCTGCTTGTATTCTTACATCCAGACACTTCGAAAGCCAGTGATAACAGTCCTAATGTTAAAATCTTGTTGTTCATACGCTATGTTATTTAGTGTTATTTCTTGATAATTTACCGGATAAAGGCATCAAATTACATTGAATTACAGCAATATAATCCTATATTTTTCGTTTAACTCTATATTCAATAAAAATTCCGATAGCATATCCTGGAATAAATGCCAGCAGGATAGACGCGCTTAATACGATAAGCATAAGCAGCCCCCATAGCCAAAGTATCAGAATGGTACTTATAATTTTGCTTTCATACAATATGAATAAGTTTGTCAGCAAAAACAGACCTCCCATATATGCTTCTATAACGAACAGTATTATGTCTGATCCGGCAGAGCCTGATGTCTCCCACAAAAGTGAAGAACCAAATACGATTTGAATTATCACATCAGACAGTAGGAGTTGCAGAAGAGCTACCAGTATGGCAAGAATATTTTTCATCTTATATATTTTCCTTTCTTTAGAGGATAAATAAACGGTAAAGACAGTTCTTTTGCGAATGAAATTGTCGCTATACTATAATCATGACTGATTCTTATTGACATTGACAAAGGGAAATCTTCACACCAATATTCAATGACTGGATACAACGACCCATCCTCAGCGAAATCTGTTTCTGAAGCAAGGTCAATATAATCAGATATAGAAGCGTAACCTTCACATTTTTCTTTTTGCTTTTGGTGAATCTTTTGCGAGGACAAGGCAAAATATATTCTTCTGTCATCAATTTTTCTGATTATGAGTTCTTGAGATATGGTGTCATTTTTATAATACAACGTGTCTATCTTACTCCTGACTGCACACGGCGAAAATGAAGATAAAAACATCAGCTTTTCAGACAAATCATAGGTAATTATCCTGCTCTCCAAGTCGCGGTATTGTCTGTCGAAGATTTCTTCATTATAAGCAGCCATAACAAAATTATTATACTTATTTGAATAGACAAATTGGGCTTTGAAACTATTGAACATTCCTGGCAAAGTTATTAATACAAGAATTAAAAGTGTTTTCAGTTTCATATTCAAATTCGTTTTTATTATTCTATTTTTTTGTATCTGTTTGTGCATAGCCGTTGAGACTTAATGTAGCAACGAGAAGCGCAATAATCATTGATTTCATATTATGTATATTATTCGTTTTCTACATTTATATACTTTTCATATTCAGGACCTTCGTACGGAGGGTCACCAAAACCTCGTGAGTTAATGGCAATATCAAAGTTTTCAATATCATTACCGTCTTCAGACTTCCTGATTCTATAGGTATAATATTTTTCTCTGCTGTGTATAGGCGCTTTGGTGTAATCCCAGTCATGCAGATGACAATAGTAAAGCAGAGGGAACGGATTGTTATTGAATTTCAGATTTGTTTTTTTCAGAAAATTATCAATGTGCATACCTTTGCCCAAAACTGCTCCTCCGACAATCATTTTACCCGTAAAATACTGACGTGGGCAGCGGTTCTTTAGCCATTTTAGGTTTTCTTCGGATAGAAAATCATCTAATTCTATATTCCAGTTAATCATTATTCTGCTTACAGGGACACTGTCTTTTCCGCTTTCATCGTGTGATACCATAATGATTCCCAAAGAATCCCATATAAATATTCCGGGTTCCGCAAGACGTTCGTAATGTCCGAATATCTCACACTGTTCTCCTATTGTCATTCTCGGCATGAACGGCTTGCCGTTGTAGGTCATTGTCGTATCTGTAAATACAAACAGGTGTTCCCTGTTCACTCCCTCTTTTTCGTAGTCTATAGGCGGTTCTTCCGGCAGATGTTCTTCCAAAAAACTGTCTGTCTTGGCCATCAGGGCATCTACTTTGCCCAGAATGTTATCTATGCTTCCCATCGCCTTTTCGTGGTTGTAACTGCATCCTGTACAGGAGCTGAGTGCGGACAGGCAAAGCAGTCCGAACCATAGGGCAACGGCTGCCGGAGCGGGGAGGAATGGATGCTTGTTCATCATATCTGCGTATAGTTTCATGGTTTGCCGGAAACAGGCTGTAAGGGTATTGTTCAAAAATCAAAAGAGTTGTGACAGGAAGATGTATGTGTACGGTGAATCTTATGCCCTACGATGTATTTAGCACCGCAGTATTTACATTCATGACGCGCTTCCTTCAGTCCTTCGGAGAATTCAGTAGGAGATTCCACCACAGTGTATGCTTCTTTCCGATGTAAGGTGATACCATGGCAATCCGGACAATATTCATAGAGACCTGTCGCAAGAGGGATGCGCACTTTCACCTTTTCTCCGCAGGCGGTGCAGGTGTACACATGGATGCAGACGGTCTGCAGATTGAGTTCCATTCGTTCCTGTGGGGTGAAGAGCCGGGCGTCTTTCTTTATCTCCTGTGCCGACATCTTGCGGAGGGTCTCTTTTCCGCATTTCGGGCAAGTGCGGCTCTGGCTGAGTATCTGCTTGCGTAATCTCAGTCTGTACCATAGCATCACAGCTGCAATGGCAGGCCATACGGGAACCAGCCACAGCAGGCCGATGAGGGTGCGCCAGGCAAATGCCTGCTCCGTGAGTTGCTGTTCCAAAGCAGTGGCTGCCGTCTTGCCTTTGGGCTGCAGGTAATTTTTCAATCCTTTCCACGTCAGCCAGTTGAGGAGAAGAAGGGAAAGGCTTCCCAATATAAGAAAAGGTAGTGTGGTCATTGTTTGCCTCCTTTCTCGTTGGTTTCTTCGATGCGTCTGTAAGAACGCTCTATGTCTTCTAAAATGTATGCGTCCAGCTTACTGCCGTTGAACTTGAACAGGAAGGCCAGAAGTCCTATATATCCGAAGGTGAATAGGGCGGCACTCAGTACCAGCATCGCCACGTCGCTGAACGCTGCTTCGGAAAACAGCCAAGTGAAAAGTGTCATCCCTGAAAGGCTGATGCACAGCATGGATGCAGCCAGCAGGGCGAGTGTGAGGAATGGGATGAGCATCATTCCTATGAGGCTCCGCCACATTTCTTTGCAGAACTTGGGGTGATGACCGGTGAGGGCAAACCCGAAGAGGGAGCAGCCTGCAGCGGTGAACAGCACAACGAACAGTCCGAAAAATGCCCATGCCACCCACTCCTGCCAGGATCCTGCGGCAAGCATTCCGCCGAGGTCTGTCCAACGGCTGTTCTCATCACACACGATTTGCCATATGTAATACAGCACAGAGGTGAAGACTGCTGTGGAGAGGATGACGAGAACGGACGGCAGGCAGCCTGTCGGCTTTTTGCGGTACTGGCGTATCCGCAACAGTATCAGCATGGAGAACAGCAGCTGGACAGCTATAAGGATATAGAGTCCCGAACCGGTTATTGTTTGTTGTTCCATAGGCATGTTTTTTTAATGGCTTGTTATCTATTTGTAATACAGCAAATATAGAAAATGATTATTTAGTATGCTTATAGATGGATTTTTTTCACCGGAATGTGTTTTTCTTGGTAACGAGACTATCCATACTTATATAATGTATTAAAATCGGATATCTCTCAGAAAAAGAAACGTTCATGTTTTGTGTGTATTTCACATAGTGATAGTTTACTTCTTTGCTGGTCTCTTTGGGATTATCGAAATCAATATATGGAGAACATAAACGTTCCACATCGATGTCATAGTCCGGGTTATCCATGTTGATAATCTGTTTGTCTGATTGTGCATGGGCTGTTGCACCGGATAAGCATAAAAATGCTGTCAATCCAATGATGATAAGTGTTTTAATTTTCATATTCGTTCATTTTATAATAAATGGTCAGCTCCTGTTTCTTCGGATATTTACCGGTGTATCACCGAGATTCCGCTTGCAGAAATCAGACAGGTAAGACTGGTTCGCAAATCCACATTCTTCGGCAATCTCCGGTAAGGGAAGGTGTGTAGTCCTCAACAGTTTCAGCACCTGCTCGGCACGTTTTTGCCGAAGCCACTGGGCTACCGGACAGTTAAACAATCTCAGGAATGTCCGACGGAAGGTAACGGTGCTGTTTGCTCCGCATAGTTCCGCCAATTCTTCTGCTGTCTTCGCTTCATTATGGCATTCCATCACTTTCTGAATGAAAGAATGGTCGGTATGGATACCGAGCAGTTCTTCCGCTTGCAAAATGATTTTACGGTTGATATGTTCGTAGGAGGCGTCGAGCAGTTTGAATGATACCTCAATGCCTTCTGTCGGTTCGGAAGTGGAAGGCATTCCGCATTGTATTCTCGCTTCGCGGAAGTAGTAGAGCATTCTGTGATAGATGGCTTCCAGATGTTCTTCACGATGCCTTTGTAGCAATCGGCATAAAGTCAGTAACTCTTTTACGCAGCAATAATGCGTGTACCATATTTGCAAACGCATGACATAGCGGGTGGATTCTGCTTCACCGGCAGTCATGAACAGCTCCAGCCATCTCTCAAAGTCCGGCTGTTCATGGCTAATTGCTTCGGGAAGCCCGTTCATCCATCCGGCAATCATATTCATGAATTCCATGTCCGATGCAAAGGGACGCAGTTGCCGCTCTCTTCTCTCCTCCGGCATATCCTTGGATATGGTCACACAAAGCACACGCAAACGTGCTTCCTGGGGATCGTCCGGTTGCAGGCGTGAAAGGAGATAACCGCTTATTGAAAAGCTTTTGTCCATAGCAGAGAAAATTTATCGGTTTTCAAACCTGAGGGCCACCGTCATGCGGAATGCTACGGGTTTTCCGTTTTGGGTGGCAGGTATAAATTCGGGAAGCCGTTGGATGGTATATAGTGCTGCAACTTCCAATTCGGACGATGTGCTCTCCCGGTTTTCCACCTTGGCATCCTTCGCTTTGCCGTCCTTTCCCACTGTGAAGGATACACTTACATTCCCTTCGGCATTTCCCTGGTTTCCGAGGCCGGCATTATAGGCCATCCAATGGCGCACGGCAAGCCTGAAATCCGGGAATTTCGCGGACGGTCCTTCCTTGAACTTGGGAAGTTCTCCGTCCGGGATGTTCATATATCCCTTGGCGGTGTCCGGGACAAGGTCTTCCTCTGTAAATAGCTCGCCGGTGTCGTATATGCCTGCTGCCGGATTGATTTCCATGCTTCGGACATCTGATGAGAGATCATTGAAATTGCACCAGTTACCGACGCTGATGCAGTCGATGAACGAATCATATTTCGTTTTTGTCACCATTAGGCACACTTCATACCAGGTATGAGGTTGGCTGCCTCCGCCAACAATTTTCCGTTCTCCCTTTTCGTTCTCTTCAAGATAAATCACGGCATCCTTGTGCTCCGGATTCGGCTTGCGTACATATAGTTGGATAGTCCGGTCATTCACATGCCATCCATAATTCCGATGTCCGAAATACTCTTCTGTGACAAAGCATTGGGGGCCGTACTTTCCTGCAATGGCATATAGCAGGGAATCTACATTTGCCGCTCCGTCCAGCCTTCCCTGTGCTAGAATGCCGATCAGTTTTCCTGATTTGTCCGCCAGCATGCCGGTATACGGGAATTCAAAGTTCCCGAAGCGGGCAAGAACCTCTCCATAGTTTGTTTCTACCGAGCTGTATTCCTGAATAACCGCCTTTTTGCCTTCCTGGGTTTTACATTTCACTTCTTCCTTCATGAAATAGCGGAATGATTCGTCATAATCCCCGTCATATGGCTTTGCCTTGGAATAATACTTGTCCACCTTCATTCCGAACTCCACATTTTCCAAATCGTATGCACCCTCACCCCAGTATTGAGGCTGTGCGGCACTGATGCCGCAAAAGAAACTCAAGATTCCCATGATAAAAATAGTTTTCATGATTTGCATGTTTTTGTTAATATTGATATACTGTATTAGAAACGGCTGGATGAACCTCCGCCTCCGGACGATCCTCCTCCGAAACTGCCGCCTCCGCCACCGCCTGAGCCTCCCGAACGTCTGGAAGAGGTGTTGATTTTCGGTATTGTATAGCCTACCATGTATTCGGCATCGCAATGCATACATCGATGGCGAGCCTCCATCAGTCCTTCTGATAAAGTGGTGGCTTTAATAATAGTCCGATATTTTTCTTTCTTGTGCAGCGTCATTTGCCCGCAGGAGGGGCAGCATTCATAGCCGTCCTTTTTAAGCGGTATCCGGATTTTCACCTCTTCGCTGCAAGCGGAGCACCGGTAGATGCGGATGTATGCCGTCTTCAGTTCTGTTTCTTTGCGTTCGCTTTCAGTCAGCCGTTTCGTATCCTTTACCAACTCGTGCAAAGGAATCTCCCGGAGGGTTTCCCGGTTGCATTTCGGGCATGTCCGGCTGCGCCTGAGGGTCTTTTGTTTCTGGATGCCGAAATACCAGCAGGCAATACCCAGAATGGCGGGCCACACCGGTACCAGCCAGCACAGTCCGAGCAGGGTGCGTACAGTAAAGGGTTTTCGGGTCGCCAGCAAGGTCAGAGTGGCTTCCGTCCCTTCGTCTTTGGGCGTCATCCTGTGTACCGCCGATTTCCATACAAGCCAGTTTATAAGTATCAGCATCAGGGCAAATACGATAAAGACCAGGGAAGGGGTGGTACGCCGGAACTTTTTTATCCATGCTTCCGGTGGTGCTGCCTGATAGTTACTTCCGTACAGAACTTCCGCCACCGCCTTGACACCTTCAATCATTCCTGTATTCCAGTCATTTTCCCGAAGATGCGGCACCATGGTTTCCATCTGTATTCTTTTGCAAATGGCATCCGGCAATGCTCCTTCCAGTCCGTACCCGGTCTTGAAGGTTATATCCCGAATATCCCGAGTCAGCAGAATCAGCAGTCCGTTGTCATCTTCCGCCTTGCCGACACCCCACCGGTTGAACAGCGTAACAGCAAATTCATGCGGCTCCTCTCCTCCGATACTGTTCAAGGCTACAACTGCCACTTCTATGGTCAGGGAGTCTTCCAGTTGTTGCAATATATCGTTGATTTTATTCTTCGTTTCACTGTCCAATATATGGTCAGGGTCGGATACCCAATTATCCGCATTGTATGTCTTGGGGTTGGGTACATCATCGACCGTTCCCCATGCCATCGGGCAGAAACCCACCAGAACGGCTATACAGATTATAAGTTTTCGTATCATACAGTGCCTCCTTTCTCATGATTATTCATATCGACTGGTCTGAAAGAACGTCTGTTGTCCTTTTCATCGTATTCTTTCAATTTCTCGCTGTTCATTTCCAACAGGTAAACGACGAATCCGGAAAATCCAAGCAGGCACATCACGCAGAAAAATAAGAGCAGAAGCATCCAGCCCCAACCGATATCGTCAAACATGGGTGAGGCAAACCTCATACAAATAATATAGGCAAACCCAAATGCCGCAACCAATATTCCCAATACCACGATGGGAAGCAGCAGGATTACTGCCAGTGTTTTCCATATCAGTTTGCAGAATTTGGGGTGACGGCCTGTGACAGCATAGCCTGTCAAAGAGCAGACGGTGGCAGATACCAGTATCATTATCAAACAGATAAATCCAGCCATCAGCCATTCCACAGGAGAAGCGGCAGTGAGCAGCCCTCTGCTCTTTGCAAAGATATTGGCAAATAGTCCTTCATTGATGATAAGATGCCCCAGACTGAACAGTACAGTGGTCAGAGCAAATACAATCATAAAAATAAAACCTGCCGCCAGACAGCCTAATGGCTCTTTGGAGTCCTGCTTCCTTCTCCAGATAATCAGCCCGGTTATCAGGACCTGTAGTACAATTAGGATATATCCTTCCATGGCTTCATTCAGTTAAAGATGACCGGAAGCGAAGCGACAAAGGAGATAGCTTTTCCCTTCCATGTCGCCGGGACATACTTTATGCCGTAGAGGCAGTCGCAGACCGCTTTTTCCAATAGTGGGTGGGGGTCTCCGTTTATTTTTACGTTGCTGGCAACGCCGTCAGCCCCGATGGTTATTTCCGCCATCATTCTTCCTGTAATTCCTTGCTCGACTGCCTCTTCCGGCTTCCTGAGCAATTGTGCCAAGACCATGTTCCATTCGTCTGGCATTCCTGTCTGCGGGTTGATGGGCTTGGCTGGCTGGAAATCAGGACTGAAATAATCCACTTCCTCCATCTCTTCCGGTTCGGCCTGCTTTTTATTGTCCGGTGATTTTTCGGTGCACAACCATTCGATAAGTTCGTTGCATCGTTCGCGGTTGATTATTAACCGGGATGCTTCTCCTTCCGATGGGGCAAATACAGTTATCTCGGCAATTTTCCGTCTCTTTTCGTCCGGCATGTAGAGCAACAGACTATCCCCCTGCAAGGCTGTCCTGTAGTGTTTTCCCATCACTCCGGCAGCGTCTGTATCGTCATTTTCCTCTGAAGCTTCATCTTCCATAAAGTGTTTCAAGGTCTCTTCCAGGTTGTTCGGGTCGATGCCTTCTTCTTTCAACCACTCTTCAAACGTGATTTTCCTTGTACTATTTTTCAGAATCTTGTCCAAATCTCCTGTTGTAGATGTTGAAGAGGACGGCTCGTACCAGTTCCCGTCCCTGTGATAAAGGCGCTTCATGCCTTTCAGTTTGTCGAGAGTCTCTGCGTCTGCGGAAATGATGAAGCCGTTGTTGTCAACCTTTTCTATGGAAAAAGTCTTGCTGCCCCAAGTCACCTGCACCGGTTTGTCTCCAAAATCCTTTATGGGTACTGTGATGCGGTCATATTCCTGAGGCATATAGAAAGACAAGGAGATGTGTCCGCCTGCAATTTCCTGATAAGGAACAGTCAGTGGTATCTGTAATCCGAACCATATATTCAACATGTCTTTGTTCTTGGCATAGTCGCCGCCCTCAAGCAAATAGATGTCTTCTTCCGGGTGTATATAGACCGGTTTACCCTGCTTGTCAGTCAAATGAAGCTGCAAATCAGTCTCCAGGTCGAAGAAAAGTTCTTTGCAGAACCCCGTGAAGTTCCCGTTCTCATCCTCGTGATAATACTTTTCCCACAGGCCGGATCCTTGCCGACCGCCGAAATATGAAGATACATCTTCTTCTTTGCCTCTTAGCATGAGGTTGAAAAAGATAGAAGAATCCTTGTTCGGCTCTATGAATGCCTTGTCAAAACACATGAACAGTCTTGACAGGCTCTTTTTAAAGCTTTCGTGTTTGAATTTGTCCGCCCATTTTTCCCAAGGGAGCCTCTCCTGTTTGAACTCTTGGTTCTCTGTCAATGAATCAAGTTCGCCGAATGCCGCTCCAGTCTCGAACTGATAGAGCACTTCAAGTTGCTCCATGGCCTCTTTTTTCTCTTCTTCTGTCATCTTCTTTTTGTTTTGTGCCCATGCTCCCAGTACGAGACATGCAAGCAGGACGGTTGATAATATTCTTCTCATGATGAATGGTGGTATTGTGTTTATAATCAAAATGATATCGGAATAACTGCGACGGATGCGACGCATTCTCCGTCATATTTTGCCGACATGAACCTCATGCGGTAGATGCAATCCGTTACGGTTTCGCTCAAAACCGGATGCGGCGAGCTTGTAATTTCCACTTTGCTGACAGCACCATCGGCCTCAATTACCACCGTAGCCATCACCTTGCCCGTAATGTTCTGCCCGGCAACTTCTTGTGGGAGTGTAAGCATCTGCGATAGTTCGGCGCTCCACTCGCTTGATGTGCCTGTCGTGATATGTAGCGGAACGGCAGGCTGGAATCCGTTTTCAGACAGGTCTATTGTCTCCGTGTCTTTTTCATATAAATGCCAATCAATGGCATTGCGTCCCTTGGTCAGTGTCCGGGCATATTCGACTCCCATTTTCAAATGTCCCTCCAGATAATCCCTGAAACCTTCAAGCACCCGGTCCTTATCAAGCCGCAATCCGCTGGCCGTTTGTTTTTCAGGAATATCCCACTCGGCACCGGCCCTGTATATTTCGACGGCATCCATTCCGTTCATAAAGACATAACCATAAACTACGCCTTGTCTGTATGCTTTGTTCAATTCTGCTTTGATGGCTTTGTTCATAAGACATATCGAGTCGCAGTCCTGACACAGAATCGCATTTTTAAAACATTCTGTTATAGTCATGGCACTCCTCAGTCCGTCTTCAAAAGCGGCCATGATGGCAGGACTGTTCCCACGGGAAAGTAGCATTGCATCAAACTCCTCTCTGTGGGCTTCTCCTATAAACCATTTATATTCCATGATCCAGCCAGCCTGTGCTACTCCCACTGCATACGAAATCATATCGTTAGGTGCCAGCAATGCATTTCGTTCATCAGGAGTGAGCCTCCTGTTGTCTTTCAGTTTGCGGATTCCGTCCGGAACGGCAGGGGAGTCAAATTTTGCAATTGCCGAAGCCAGGGCTTCCGCTTGGGTGATGTCATTGCTTGCTGTGACGGTATCTATCCACTCTGGAAGAATAAGGGCATCGTCGGCATGCTCTTGACACAGGAAATAAGGTCTGTTGTGATTTGCGATGTCGTAATAGCGTTCTTTCTCTTTATTGAAAAAAGAAAACCATTTATCGGATAAGGTGTCATAATGCCGGGACATCTCATTTTCAGAAGCGATATGCTTCCTTACCTGTTTCAGCACATCGGAAATTGCGGCGTCGATATAATCCAGTTCCGGATAGGGATTTGTTGAGTATGCTCCCATAAGGGCTCCGTTGCGGAAGCAGGTCCTTTCCATTCCGGTACTCTCTGCAATGTCCTTCAATTGTTTCCAGAGCGAGGAATAGTCTTTTAGTACGATTTCTTTCCAATGCTTTACGCCAAAGTCATAGCCGGCGTGGATATACGGAGCGTACTCTTTCCTGTAAGTTTTCACCTTGACGGATTTCCGGGCAAGCCTATCATAGGCGGTGGTATAGCATAAACTGTACACGATAGGATCCAGTACATCAATTTTGTCTCCCGGTTGGGGAAATTGTACCTTGGGTGCCGCTTTCTTTTCAATAGCCATATTCCATACCGTATCCTTTGTTACCTTTATATCAGGCTCCTCTTCGGTTATCCGGTTTGTATTTTGAGCTCCGGTTGACAATACCATGCCTGCAAACAAAGCTATGAATGCTATTTTTTTCATAGCAGCTTTTACAGGATAAGACACCTTCATATCATTCCAAAAGTAATTGTATAATTTATATATTGCGAGAATCTGATTATTCAGGATAGAGAATAGAAAAGGACAGTAGGAAAACGCTTGGTTAGCAAAGGTACAGCTCGGCAAACGCAAAATAGTGAAAAGCCATCCTTTCATGGCTATGAATCCGACCGATGCCTTTTGCCGGTAGTAAGAGCCGGGGTTCGTCAGATAATTTTTCTTCTCCCAATCACAGGGGTTGGGAATAAAGCCGGTTTTGACTTTCGGTGGCAGACTGTCACCCCAAGCGTTTTTTATTATAGCAATTACGTTTTTCATAATCTTATCCGTTTTTTCTGCGTAAAAATAGCCAAATCCTACACATGGTTTCTTATGAATGCTGATAAGTTTTACGGATTTCTATTCATTCATGACCAATTATCCGACAATTATCCAACACACATGGATTCCATTATTGAAAATCAACATTTCGGACTGACCCCATTTTCGCCACCGGACTTGAATGCCACACTATCTAACAAGAAAGTGTGGAGCCGGTTTACTTATTTGTATTAGAGGTTCTGGTAAAACCCGGAAGCAAATAAATGAAAACAGTACCCCACACCTATATCGCATGTCATTCGCATACGGATACATGTGACAAGTGTTACTGCTCAGCCCTGCTTCCATTTTGAAATTTACCAGATTTCTAATACAAGGTGTTAGCGAAACACATCAACTATATATGTCAGTCGTTTGCACGACTTTACAAAGATAGGCAATGTTTTCGGATAAGCAGCAAGGAGTACTGTTTATTTTGCAAAAATACATGTATCGCTCAAAATTTCCGATATGATTTCTGACTAAAATATTGGAAAACTGTTCACTTTCCTTCTTTATGTGATTTGTCGGCTCCTTTTCTGATACCAGTACGGAAAAGCGACTCCGGAGTTTTTTTGGGGGGGGATACGGTTTGGCGACGTTTCCGCCGTTAAACTGTCCGGTTTTCGTTTAACGAAAACACACCCTGCTGTCCGCAGGAGCGGACCACGTTTATCCAATAATTATTGTGTACAAGCCTGTTGTATGGCTATTCTCCTGTGATTTACGGGACATTTCCATCAGATATTTACCAGCAGCTCACCCCATTAAAAGGTGGATATCTTTCCATAACCATGTGACTTACACCCATAGTTCAGGAATAAAGAGACGCATATACGGGAAATCTGCCCTTTCCATACCCTATTTCATCGCCAAATCGTTACCTGTCTGTTTTCTATGCTCCGCTTATCTTTTGAAACTCAAAAAGTTAAAGAGAACTACGCTATTTTTTTTTTAACGTTGGGTACTTCTACTTATAAGGAAAAGGTGAAACCGATTGTGGATAAGGCGTTGGGCGGAAGCTTGCGGCTGTTCATACAAAAGGTGTATGAGGGGAGCTATTTCTCACGCAATGAAGAAGTGGTGCTCCACGCCAATGCGAATCTACCGAATGGGAGCACGCTTGAGCAGATGAATACACAGATAAAACGGATGGAAACCTATCTGAGTGGATTTAAGGAAATCAAACAGTTTCAAGCGTCCGTAGAGAGTGCCCGTAAGGCATCTATCCATATCTATTTCACCAAAGAACACCAGAAAAGCGGGTTCTCTTATACGTTGAAAGCTAATATGATAAGTAAGGCTCTTATTCTTTATTACGAGTATTCTTTTTAATTCGTTGAAACAGCCGTTGGCTATTATTTTTGTGATTCTGGTATCTTATATTGGCGTGTTCCTGACGTTCTATTGGTTCAAACTGAATTTTGACCAGGGAGGTTTTGCTTCCTTTGTCCTGCTTTGTGGCATCACGGTGAATGCAAGCATTTATATATTGAATGAATATAATGCAGTTCGTAAGCGTTTTCCGTGTCTTGCACCGTTACGGACCTATGTGAAGGCATGGAATACAAAGATAATACCTATCTTCCTCACAGTTGCTTCTATCGTTTTGGGATTTATTCCTTTTATGGTAGGAGCGGAAAAGGAGGAATTCTGGTTCCCGTTGGCGGCAGGCACTATTGGCGGGTTGATAATGTCAGTGTCGGAGTGTTTTTTTTCCCGTACTGACACTGAAGAAGAAGCTATGCTTTACCTCCTCTAAAGCTGTGCTTTAGGTATGCTAAAGCATAGCTTTAGACTGGATAAAGCTACGCTTTTGTTTTTACCAATTATTTCCCGCATTACTGCTGTTAATAAGCATTTCTACTCTTTGTTTGTACAAGTTCGCTCCTTCGGCAATGTTCTTTCCCGCATCCGCGGTTCCCATTCCATATATCACAATGGGGGTCTGCCATACCATGCCCGAGTGAATTGCACTTCCCTGATAAGGGCGCAAAAGTTCGTCCGTAGTGAATCGGTTTCGTCCACCACTGCGATAGGCCTCGTATTCCGAACCGGTAGTTGTCACTACCATCAATGGCTTTCCGGCAACGGCCGGAGTTTTGGATAAGAATGTGAAAACCTCGTCCTGCCATTTTTTTAATAATGACGGTGCGCTCATCCAATAGAAAGGAAACTGGTAGATAACGGCCGAAGTGTCGGAGATGATTTTACTCCATTCGTCGACATTGAAAGCGATATCTTCCGACAATTCGTAAAGGTTGAAAACCGCTACTCCCTCGATGTCACTGACAGCGTCAATTAATGCCTTGTTCGCTTGTGAGGCTTTAATGTTGGGATGTGCCAGCAGAATCACTACTTTTCTTAAATCTTTATTCATATTCAATCAGTTATTTAGGATGATACAACTACTTATAAATAATATAAGGCTTAAAAATAGGAAAAAGTTCTCGAAAAGCAATATCTTAATTAAAAATAAAACAATCTCTCTTTGCTTTTGAATTTGTATTTTTGCATCCGCGTCATTGAGGCGTTACTTTGGAATTTTAGATAAAATTTAAATAGTATGATGATAGATTTTGCACAGTTCCCTTCTCCTTGTTATATTATGGAAGAAGAACTCTTAAGAAAGAACCTTACATTGATCAAAAGCGTAGCCGACAGGGCGGGAGTGGAGATTATCCTTGCTTTCAAGTCGTTTGCCATGTGGCGTTCTTTTCCTATATTCCGTGAATACATACGTCATTCAACAGCCAGTTCGGTGTATGAAGCTCGTTTGGCGCTGGAAGAGTTCGGGAGCAAGGCACATACGTATTCTCCTGCCTATACGGAGCAGGATTTTCCTGAAATCATGCGTTGTAGTAGTCATATCACATTCAACTCGATGGCCCAATTCGAACGTTTCTATTCGATGACGGTTACCGAAGGAAGCGGTATCTCATGTGGTATTCGTGTAAATCCCGAATACTCGGAAGTGGAAACAGAACTTTATAATCCATGTGCGCCAGGTACCCGTTTTGGAATAACGGCAGACTTGCTGCCGGAAACATTGCCGCAGGGAATTGAAGGTTTTCATTGCCATTGTCATTGCGAGTCCTCCTCGTATGAGCTGGAACGTACATTGGAACATCTGGAAAGCAAGTTTTCCCGTTGGTTTCCGCAGATTAAATGGTTGAATCTGGGGGGCGGACATCTGATGACACGCAAAGATTATGACACTGAGCATTTGATAAAACTGTTGAAGGAATTGAGAACGCGTTATCCACACTTGCAGATAATTCTGGAACCCGGATCGGCTTTTACTTGGCAGACAGGGGTACTGGCTTCCGAGGTGGTGGATATTGTGGAAAGTCGTGGAATCAAGACAGCTATTCTGAACGTCAGTTTCACCTGCCATATGCCGGACTGTCTGGAAATGCCATATCAGCCTGCCGTGAGTGGTGCAGAGATGGGAAATGAGGGGAAATACATCTATCGTCTTGGAGGAAATTCCTGTTTGAGTGGTGACTATATGGGACTGTGGAGTTTCGATCACAAGTTGCAAATCGGAGAGCGTATCGTGTTTGAAGATATGATTCACTATACGATGGTGAAAACGAATATGTTTAACGGAATTCATCATCCTGCCATTGCTATCTGGACCAAAGAGGGGAAAGCTGAAATATACAAGCAATTTTCTTATGAAGATTATCGTGACCGAATGAGTTGATAATCAAATTGATTGTTTTGCATCGGGTGCAAGGTGAGCAGATTTCTTTGAAAAAAGTGTGCAGAATGTTTGCAGGTTTACGGAAAATGCCTACCTTTGCAACCGCAAACGAAAAAATGCGGAAATAGCTCAGTTGGTAGAGCATAACCTTGCCAAGGTTAGGGTCGCGAGTTCGAGTCTCGTTTTCCGCTCATGTTTCTTTGAAATGTTGGAACAATAATCTTTGCCCAGGTGGCGGAATTGGTAGACGCGCACGTTTCAGGTGCGTGTGTCGAGAGGCATGCAGGTTCGAGTCCTGTTCTGGGCACAAAGGTTAAACTTTAAAATTATGGAGAGGTGGCGGAATTGGTAGACGCGCTACTTTGAGGGGGTAGTGACAGTTATGTCGTGGGAGTTCGAGTCTCCTTCTCTTCACGGTTCGTTAAAGTAAAATGCGGAAATAGCTCAGTTGGTAGAGCATAACCTTGCCAAGGTTAGGGTCGCGAGTTCGAGTCTCGTTTTCCGCTCTTGTTTCTTTGAAATGATGGAACTAAGTTTTGCCCAGGTGGCGGAATTGGTAGACGCGCACGTTTCAGGTGCGTGTGTCGAGAGGCATGCAGGTTCGAGTCCTGTTCTGGGCACCAATCTTTCAGATTTCTGAATGACGAAATTTAGTTTGCGGAAATAGCTCAGTTGGTAGAGCATAACCTTGCCAAGGTTAGGGTCGCGAGTTCGAGTCTCGTTTTCCGCTCCAGATAAATTTAGAGGTTGTCGGTCAATAAGACTGGTAACCTCTTTTTTTGTACCTTATTGGATGTTTAGCGGACGATTTTATCAATAATTTGGATAGAAAAGCGTAATTTTGCAAGTGAAAAATCGATGTACTTCCCCCCGAAAGAGAGTCATCGGTTTATGTAGACCTATAATTAATTTAATAAAAATGATATGTTAACACAAATCATTAATGCACGCATCCTGACACCACAAGGCTGGCTAAAGGATGGGTCAGTTCTTATTCGCGACAATAAAATTCTGGAAGTAACCAATTGTGACCTTGCCATTATCGGAGCCAAACTGATTGATGCCAAAGGAATGTATATCGTTCCGGGCGGCGTGGAAATCCACGTTCACGGTGGCGGTGGAAGAGACTTTATGGAAGGTACGGAAGACGCTTTCCGTACGGCAATCAAAGCCCACATGCAGCATGGTACTACCAGTATTTTTCCTACTCTTTCTTCTTCTACCATTCCGATGATCCGTGCTGCTGCGGAGACCACTGAGAAAATGATGGCGGAACCGGACAGTCCTGTACTCGGACTTCATCTTGAAGGCCATTATTTCAATATGGCAATGGCGGGCGGACAGATTCCGGAGAATATCAAAGATCCGGACCCGGAAGAATATATTCCCTTGTTGGAGGAAACACACTGCATCAAGCGTTGGGACGCTGCGCCGGAACTTCCCGGAGCCATGCAGTTCGGCAAATATATCACGGCGAAAGGGGTGCTGGCTTCAGTAGGTCATACGCAGGCTGAGTTTGAAGATATACAGACGGCATACGAAGCCGGATATACCCATGCTACTCATTTCTATAATGCCATGCCGGGATTCCATAAACGGAAAGAGTACAAATATGAAGGTACGGTGGAGAGTATTTATCTGATTGACGATATGACAGTGGAAGTAGTGGCCGATGGTATCCACGTGCCGCCGACGATTCTGCGCCTTGTTTACAAGATCAAAGGAGTGGAGCGTACTTGTCTGATAACGGATGCGTTAGCTTGTGCGGCGAGCGACAGTCAAACGGCTTTTGACCCCCGTGTCATTATCGAAGACGGGGTTTGTAAACTAGCCGACCGTTCCGCTTTGGCGGGAAGTGTGGCGACGATGGATCGTCTGATACGTACGATGGTGCAGAAAGCGGAAATCCCATTGGCGGATGTGATTAGAATGATTTCTGAAACGCCTGCCCGTATCATGGGAGTGCTGGATCGTAAGGGCACGCTCGAACGTGGTAAGGATGCCGATATCATTGCTTTGGACAAGGACTTGAATGTAAGAGCCGTGTGGGCAATGGGACAATTGGTAGAGGGAACCAATAAACTGTTTTAAATCCTATAAATAAGAAGACTATGTTGACTCAGATAATTAACGGACGGATATTGACTCCGCAAGGATGGTTGAAAGACGGTTCCGTATTGATTTGTGATGGAAAAATATTAGAGGTGACCAACAGTGATTTGGCGGTTATCGGTGCAACGGTGATTGATGCTCGTGGGATGACAATCGTACCGGGATTCGTGAGTATGCATGCGCACGGAGGTGGTGGTCATGATTTTACGGAAACGACGGAGGAGGCTTTCCGTGCTGCTACTATGGCACACTTGAAACATGGAGCTACCGGTATGTTTCCTACTTTGTCGTCTACTTCCTTCGAAAGGCTTTATCAGGCGGTCGATGTATGCGAGAATCTGATGAAGGAGAAAGACTCTCCGATTCTCGGTCTGCATATCGAGGGGCCTTATCTGAACCCGAAGATGGCGGGAACACAATATGACGGATTTCTGAAAACACCGGATGAAAATGAATATATTCCTTTGCTGGAACATACGTCTTGCATCAGACGTTGGGATATCAGCCCGGAGTTGCCCGGTGCGCATGATTTTGCCAGATACACCCGTTCAAAGGGGATTATGACGGCGGTGACTCATACCGAAGCCGAATATGATGAGATAAAGGCTGCATATGCAGTGGGATTCTCTCATGCCGCTCATTTCTATAATGCTATGCCGGGTTTTCATAAACGTCGTGAATATAAGTACGAAGGTACGGTAGAAAGTGTATATCTGACAGAAGGAATGACGGTGGAAGTCATTGCGGACGGCATACACTTGCCGGCTACTATCTTGAAATTAGTTTATAAATTGAAAGGGGTAGAAAATACTTGCCTTGTCACGGATGCTCTGGCTTATGCTGCTTGTGACGGTACTGTGCCTATTGATCCACGCTACATAATAGAGGATGGAGTGTGTAAGATGGCAGACCATTCAGCACTGGCCGGTAGCTTGGCTACGATGGATATCTTGGTGCGTACTATGGTGAAGAAAGCGAACATACCTTTGGAAGATGCCGTGCGCATGGCTTCCGAGACTCCTGCCCGTTTGATCGGAGTGGATGACCGGAAAGGGACGTTGGCAAAGGGTAAGGATGCTGATATTGTGATTCTTGATAAGGAACTGAATGTGCGATGTGTGTGGTCGATGGGAAAGATTGTTCCAGGAACTGATATTCTGTTGCATAAATAAGAATAGAAATCATACCGAAGAAAGAGATTCTCCTTATTAGAAAGAAATTCACCTTGATTATATAAGTGTTTTTCTCTTCTGAATTGTACTATATATAAATAACAGATATAGTGCTATGAAAATAAATTATGCAATCGGAGCTTTTCTGTGTATGCTGGTATGTTATGCGTGTAGCAGTCCGAAAACAGAAGTCAAATCACCGGACGGCCATATTAAGATGTCTTTCACGCTGGATGAGAACGGTACTCCGTTTTATAATGTCTCGGTAGGCGATTCACTATTGATTGAGAACTCTGCAATGGGGTTTACAGAAGGGAATGGAGTTGCTTTAGGAGAAGGCTTTCAGATAAAGAGTACGACTTTCGATCATAAGGATGAGATTTGGACACAGGCTTGGGGAGAGAATAAAAAGAACAGGGATCATTATAATGAGATGGCGGTGAGCCTGACCAATAAAGATCAGGTGGAGTTGACACTTCGTTTCCGTGTGTTTGATGATGGAGTAGGGTTCCGTTATGAGTACAGTGTTCCCGCAGTGGATTCGTTGATGATAACCGATGAACTGACAACTTTTCGTTTTCGTCAGGACGGAACTTCATGGTCAATTCCCGCCAGTGCGGAGACTTATGAATTACTATATAAGCAACAGCCTATTTCCGAAGTGGAAACTGCCAATACTCCTTTCACATTCAAAACGGCGGACGGTATTTATGGCAGTATTCATGAAGCGGCTTTGTATGATTTCTCCGAAATGACTTTGAAGCAGACCGGAAGATATACATTGAAAGCTGAGCTAACTCCTTGGCCGGATGGTATCAAAGTGCGTAAAGGCAATCATTTTACTACTTCCTGGCGTACCATCCAGATTGCTCCGGAAGCTGTCGGGCTGATTAATTCTTCCTTGATTTTGAATCTGAACGAACCTTGTGTACTGGAAACTACCGATTGGATTCGTCCCTTGAAATATGTCGGAGTGTGGTGGGGAATGCATTTGGGTGTGGAGACTTGGAAGATGGACGAACGTCATGGAGCCACTACCGCCAATGCCAAGAAGTATATTGATTTCGCTGCCGCCAATGATATAGAGGGTGTTTTGTTTGAGGGATGGAACGAAGGATGGGAAAGCTGGGGTGGTATGCAGAATTTTGACTTTACGAAACCGTATGCTGATTTTGACATTGACGAGATTGTGCATTATGCCAAAGAGAAAGGTGTTGAAATCATCGGACATCATGAGACTGGAGGCAATATCCCCAACTATGAACGTCAGATGGATCATGCCATGCAATGGTACACAGAACATGGTATTCATATCCTGAAAACCGGTTATGCGGGTGCTTTCCCGAATGGACTTTCGCACCATGGACAGTATGGGGTTAATCATTATCAGAAAGTGGTGGAGGCAGCTGCCCGTCACAAAATGACAGTGGATGCACACGAGCCGATTAAAGATACCGGTATTCGCCGTACATGGCCTAACATGATGACTCGTGAAGGTGCAAGAGGTATGGAATGGAATGCATGGAGCGAAGGTAATCCTCCTTCCCATCATGTGATGTTGCCGTTTACCCGCCTGTTATCCGGTCCGATGGATTACACTCCTGGAACTTTTGATATTTTGTTTTTACAGACAAAGGATTCTCCCCGTCGCCGGAAATGGAACGATCAGGATAAAGGAAACAGCCGTGTGAACACGACATTGGCGAAACAGCTTGCTAACTGGGTGATTTTGTATTCCCCTTTGCAAATGGCTTCCGATATGATTGAACATTATGAGGGACATCCGGCTTTCCAGTTCTTCCGCGATTTCGATCCGGATTGCGACGAATCGAAAGCATTGGCAGGAGAACCGGGTGAATTTGTAGCCATCGTGCGTAAAGCAAAAGGTAACTATTTCTTGGGAGCGGCAACGAACGAGAAACCCCGTACACTGGAAATAAAACTGGATTTCCTGGAACCGGGCAAACAGTATAAAGCTGTCATCTATGCGGATGGAGAGAATGCGGATTGGAAATCAAATCCTACGGATTACCGGATAACGGAACAAACGGTTACTTCTGAAAATACGTTGAACATACGAATGGCTGCCGGAGGCGGACAGGCTATTTCATTTATCGCACTTTAATAAAGTTTGTTAGAGGTTAGAAAAAAACGGTGGACAGTGTTGAGGCTGTCCACCGTTTTTATTTGCGAGAATACTTATCTTATTATTTGTTATAAGTATGTACTCTTAATTAGTCAAAGGTTCTTGATTACCCTTTTGCTTCCTGATACATAAAGCGTTTGATTGACTTTTTCGCAGTCTTTTCAAATTCTTCAAAATGGATTTTAATCTTGCTTATTTGGGAATAGTTAGGAAGCTGTTGATTCAATTCAATACGGTTTTGCTCCATTACTTTCTGAATATCCGTCTGCTGCAATCCATGAGCGAAAGCATCGTCGAAATCCGGGTAGATCAAGGCTACCAACTTATCATGTTGCAGGACGATCAGTGATTCGGCAACATACGGCATGTTGTTCAGCTTGCTTTCAATTTCTTCGGGATAGATATTCTGTCCGCTGGAGGTGAGAAGCAGGTTTTTGCTACGTCCGCGAACGGTTACATTCCCTTCTTCGTCTATAGTGCCGAGATCACCTGTATGCAACCAGCCATTTACGTCAATGATTTGCGCAGTAGCTTCTTGATTTTTATAATAGCCCAACATAAGATTGGCTCCTTTACAGATGATTTCTCCTGCATGAGTCTTAGGGTCCGGGGAATCGATTTTTACTTCCATTCGCGTCGTCGCTTTCCCGCACGAAGCAAGTTTCAGGTTTTCCCAGCGGCTGGAGCAAATGATCGGACCACATTCTGTCATACCGTAAGCGATGGTGTAGGGGAAACCTATTTTCTTGAGGAAGGCTTCTACTTCAGCATTGAAAGGAGCGCCGCCGATGATGATTTCATCAAAATTACCGCCGAATATCTCCATAGCAGCTTGTCGTGCCAACGATTTGATCTTATCGTTTACGATGGGTACTTTAAGCAGTAGTTTACCGATTTTGCTGTCTACTTTGGGAAGAATATCCTTTTTTATAATCTTTTCTACAATCAATGGTACGCAGGAGATGACTCTGGGTTTTATCTCCGAAAACGATTGGGAGATAATCTTAGGAGACGGCATACGTGTCAGGAAATAGATGTGTGCGCCTGCCGAGAATCCGTATAGGAAGTCGTATACCATTCCAAATACATGTCCCATAGGAAGCATGGAAACGATATGATCTCCCGGTTTAACGGGAAGCATTTCAAAACAGTAGGCAACATTTGACCAGATACTGCGATAGGGGAGCATTACTCCTTTAGAATACCCTGTAGTGCCGGATGTATAATTGATGATTGCCAGTTCTTCCGGTCTGTCTTTTCGGTAACAGATATGTTCAGGACGGAAGTTCTTTGGATAACGTTGTCCATAAATGGCATTCCGGTGTTCGAAAGCGTATGTGAGCTTTTCGTTGCGCGACACTAAAGAGGAGAAATCTGCCAATGATGCAATACCTTCTAATAAAGGCATTGCATCCTCATTCAGGTTCTCCCAAGCTTGATCGCCTACAAAAAGTAGTTTGGCTTCAGAATGGTTGACGATATTATGAATATTGTCTGCTTTGAATTCATGCAAAATAGGAACAATTACAGCTCCATAAGTGATGGTGGCCAAGAAAGTAACTGCCCAATGAGCACTGTTACGTCCGCAAACCGCTATTTTATCTCCCGGCTGGATTCCGGCACTTTCCAAAACAATGTGAAATTTAGCAATTTTACGTGCTACATCCTTATATTGGAGGGTAATTCCTTTATAGTCGGTCAGGGCATCTCTGTCCCAGTTTTTGATGATACTTTGCTCAATATAATCAATGAACTGATGTTCTTGTTCCATTTTGTTTTTGCACATTTAGTTTAAAACTGCGCAAAATTAATATATCATTAACGTAAACCGAATTTTAAAATCAAGTTTTACGGTTAATTAACGAAGGAATTCTGATATAATTTTACATTTCTTTTCAAATGTTATTCAGAATCAGACTCTTCTTTGGATTTCTCGGAAATAAGCAGCAACTTATCTCCTTCGTGCAATTTCAATGTTCCGTTAGGGATCAGGAATTCATCTTTGCGTTTCACAATCATGACTAGTGTACCTTTTGGCAGGTTCATATCTTTCAATGTATCTGCCTCTTCCAGCATTTCGCGGGTGACAGTCATATCACTGAGATCAGAGTCAATCTCCTCAGGCAGTTCCACCCCGAAATCGTTTCCTGTCTTTGCCAAAGGTTCGGAGAGGTGTAATATGCGGGCTACAAAGGAAATTGTGGTTCCTTGTACGACCAATGAAACGATGGTAATGAAGAATACGATATTGAATATAATATTCGAACCCTCTACTCCTGCCACTACCGGATAAGTAGCAAAGATGATAGGAACTGCGCCGCGTAATCCTACCCAAGATACAAAAACGCGTGACTTCATTGTGATTTTCCGGAATGGGAGCAGGCAGAGGAATACGCTTAACGGGCGACCGATAAGAATCATGAATATACCGATCAGCAGAGAGACAGCGGCTACTTCTAGCATTTCGTGAGGATTGACTAGCAATCCCAGGCAGAGGAACATAATGATCTGGAACAGCCAGGTAAGCCCGTCCATGAACGTATAAATCTCCTTACGGTGCATAATTTTATTATTACCTACCATCATACCGGCGATGTATACAGCCAGATATCCATTACCTTTCATTAAATCGGTGATGGAGAAAGTGAAGAAAACGAATGCCAATAGCAGGATAGGATATAATGCCTGGTTATCGATATTAAGCTTGTTCAGCATTCGGATAGCCAGTTTCCCGAGTATATATCCTGCAGCAGCACCTACGATAAACTGAATGATAAAAGAAGCGGCAATAGCGCCGACTCCCATACCCGCTGATTGGATAAACTGTATCAGAACAATGGTAAGCATATAAGCCATCGGGTCATTACTTCCACTTTCCAACTCCAGCATAGGACGTAGGTTGTGCTTCAGATTCATCTTTTGCGAACGGAGAATAGCGAAGACCGAAGCCGAATCTGTGGAAGACATGGTAGAGGCCAACAATAGGGAAGTGGTGATAGGCAAATAAATGTTCGTCCAACTCATACCGGATAGCCACCAAATGAAGAGCCCCGTAAAAAGAGCTGTGAGCAATACTCCGACAGTGGATAAGACGATACCCGGTCCTAAAATAGGTTTGATTTCTTTGAATTTCGTGTCCATACCTCCTGAGAAAAGGATGATACTCAAGGCAACCATACCGATAAATTGGGCTTCTTTGGCATTATGGAATTGGAGACCGAGTCCGTCACTTCCGAATGCCATTCCTACAACGAGGAACAGTAACAAAGTAGGTACGCCGAAACGGTATCCGGTTTTTCCAACAACAATGCTGACGAAAAGTAAGATAGAACCAATAAGTAAGGTGTTTTCTGCTGTAAATATCATATGCTATATATTATAAAGTTATAAGAATGCCGCATTATTTTTCACTGTGCGAAGTTACATATATTTAGCAACAAATGAAATACCTGTTTTGATGTATTTTTGTCAAAAATGGTAGTTAAATTGTCTAAAAAAGTCAATCTGATACTCGGAAATAGCTAATTGTGAGAATATGAAAACAGGCTCGAATGATGCGATCTGCATGATTCGAGCCTGATTGATGAATATTTAGGATAAAATACTTATGACAAGAACTTCATATTGTATCGGTATTTTGCACAGCCAGCGGTCAATATAACCGTGTCGTTCGGCAGTTTTCGGGGTTACCGTAGCTGCTAGTATTGGCTTTATCCAGTTGTGCCATAGCGGATATTCCATGTTTGCCTGTTTCCAAAGTCAATTGAACTAATTCTTCTACTGTGATGTCGTTGCGGGTTAATTCGGCTAATGCGTGTTGCATAAAAGCGAAGATTTCCCCTTTCTTATATGAACGGGCGTGAAAATTAACTTCTTCCAGGTTGGCAGAGAGCTTTTCCGGAGTAATTCCCCGAAATAGCAGATTGTTGGTGAGGGTATGTATCATCATTATAAGTCATTGTAATTTGGTTTATAACCATTGGAACTTTAGTCCGAAAGACAAGCTGAGATAATCGCGAGGACGCAGATAGCTGTTAGTAGCAGCACTGACCACATAAAGATCACAAGTACTGATCTCATAGAAAAATGTTACAGACTTGGCTAGAAACCTGCGTTGCGGGTCAATATCGTAAGTCAGGCGTTGTCCCATGAAAATGTGAAAACGTACTTTGCTTGAAAAACCATAATAACCTTTTGGATAGCGGTCCGGTTCATTTACCCAGAACTGATCCCCAAATACGGTATTCATGTATAGGCCACAAGTAAGGGGTTCTGTAGAGAATCCTTTTCCTATATTAATACTCCACGGCATGTAGTTTTGTTTAAGAGTCATGGTTATTTTAGCCTTTTTTGAAGAATACTTCGGGATAAATCCAAGCAATAAATCAGTCTCCCATTGATTATGTTTTCCGTAATCCCACTCCCGTACCAAAAGAAAGTAATCCCATGTTGCCGGCAAACTGTATCTTAGAGTGGGTAGGAATGATTCGTTCCCAATTTCTGCGGAAACGGTGAACCCGTTTATCGTAACGGGTATGTTTAACTTTTTTCGATGCAGCGGGCAATACGGAGTCTGCTTTAATAATCGTAAATAAAGAATCTCCGGTTTGGAAGGCGATAATTGAGTCAGCCTTGATGATGAAGCGCAGTGAATCGGCTTTATACGTGTTGATAATTGTATCTGTTCTGTAAGTAGCCGAGACTGGACCGGAGATAGAGAGAAGTATTGATAATACTCCCGTCCATAAAATATATTTAGTATTCAACCAATTCATAATCAGGATTTTCAGAGGTGCTTTCCGGAGCTATAGTGAATACCAGATAAGTACGGTAATCCATACAATCACTGGTTATATAATGTATTCCATCATCAAAGAGTATGTCATCCCGAAAATGATGGGTATGTGCAGCCGTGCAAAACTGTAGGCCCTTATACTGAGTGACATAGTGCTGAAAAACCTTTGCCACATTATCATTGAATACGCCTGTAAATGGGCGTGCGTGCATACATACTACGCTTTTTTCAAATTCATCACTTCTGTTTGTTATCTCTTCTTCCATAAAGGTGAAGTTTGGAATGGGCTCGGAGTAGTCATACTCTAAAGCGTTTGTATTGAGACAGACGAACTTCACGTTGCCTGCTATAAAAGAGAAGTTGGTAGGACCGAACACTGTTTTATAAGTTTCTTCTCCTGTTCCCAGACAATCATGATTTCCGATAAGGGCTACATAAGGTACTTTTAACCCGTTCATGATATCCCGTTGCCAGAGAAACTCTTTGGTCACTCCAAAATCACTCATATCTCCTCCATGAATTACAAAGTCAATATCATCCCGTTTATTGATCTCTTTTACGAAGTCTTCCGTTGCGTCATACCAGCGTTGTGAATCTCCCATTACAGCAAAACAGATTTTAGTTTTGCCTTTGCAATTTGCTTCTATCTTTTCCATATTATGTGCATTGACATTTGTCTCACCACTGATGTGGACATCGTACGGATGGTAATCTATCATACCGCATCCTGCGAGAAACAGGCACAATAAAAGCCAATATAAATTCTTTCTCAACATAGTTTAATCGTTTGTAGTTTTGAAAACTTTATGCAAATATAGAGTTTACAATCGGATGGGCAATTGATAAATCCCTAATTAGGACTGATTGAACAATAAAAATGAGAAAATGAACAGTAACTATTCTTTATTCAGCTATCGGCTGTTGTTTCGATACTTTTTTAATATATATCATCAAGCTGATTACTGCTGTGATAAAGGCTAATGCATCCGACACCGGCATACTGATCCAAATACCTTTCAATCCCCACCAATTCGGGAAAAGCAACAGGCAGGGCAGAAGATAAAGCAACTGTCGCGTCAGGGACAAGAAAATGCTTATTTTCGCTTTTCCGATACTTTGGAAGAAGTTACCGATAACAATCTGTGCTCCTACGAATGGGAACATAAGTACTGCCAAGCGAAGCCCTTCTACTGCCAGATCAATCAATTCGTCACTGTCTGTGAAGAGAGCTGATACGGCATGAGGGAATAGTTCGCAAATCAGAAATCCGCTACTAGTGATAACCACTCCTGAAAGAATTCCCAGTCGTAAAGTCTGTTTGACGCGATTAAGTTTCTGTGCTCCGAAGTTATAGCCGACAATCGGCTGCATTCCCATCGTCAATCCTAATACAATCATTACGTAAAGAGTCAGCAGCCGGTTGATGATACCATACGCGCCGATAGCCATATCTCCTCCGTGTTCCTGTAGACTATTATTGATAATAATGACAATAATGCAAGCGCAAACATTCATTAGGAAGGGTGACATGCCGATAGCGAAAATGCTCTCTACGATTCTCCCTTTCATCTTCCAGATTGTTCCTTCGAAGTGCACTGTACTCTCTTTCTGCATGAAGTGACTTACCACCCATATCATGCCGATGAGCTGTGAAATAACCGTTGCCGTAGCAGCTCCCCGCATTCCCCATTCAAAGTGGAAGATAAAGATAGGAGCGAGGATGATATTGGTAACTACCGTCACCATCGATGTAAGCATTGCTTTCTTCGGATACCCGGTAGCGCGCATCACATTGTTCAATCCTATCATTGTATAAGTAATAGGAGTTCCCAACAAGATTACCTGCATGAAACTGCGTGCGTATGGAAGTGTGTCGTGACTGGCACCGAAAAACAGCAGGATATCATCGAGAAAGATAAAGGACAATATTCCGAAGAAGACAGAATTGGTGATACAAAGCATAAGCGTGTGTGACAGAATTTCCGTAGCACCTTTCAGATCCTTTTGTCCCAATCGGATAGAGGCAAGGGTTGATCCGCCTGCCGATACCAATGTACAGAAAGCGACTACGAGATTCATCAGAGGAAAACTGATAGCCAGTCCTGCAATGGCCATTGCCCCCACACCATGTCCGATGAAGATACTGTCAATAATGTTGTAGATAGAAGTAATTGTCATTCCGATAATGGCAGGAATGGAATATTGTAGCAGTAACTTGCCGATGCTTTCCTTTCCTAAGATATGTGGGTCGTTCTTGCTCATACGTTGGTCGATTCGTTGGATAAATAAAAGTCGATTTGTTGGATAAAAACGTCCGTTACGTTTTTTTTAGCATTGCAAAGGTACAAATTATTTGTCTGATTCGATGATTATTCGGAACTTTGCAGGCATAGATACACAAGGTTTAACGTTTTAGGTAAAAAGAAAGTTTCATATGAATACAACGAAAACAATTGCAGCGTTGTTCGACTTCGACGGTGTTATTATGGATACGGAAACACAGTACACCGTCTTTTGGGACGAGCAGGGACGTAAATATCTGAATGAGGAAGATTTCGGACGCCGTATCAAAGGGCAGACGCTGACGCAAATCTACGAGAAATACTTTTCAGCTCTTCCGGAAGCCCGGCAGAAAATCACGGCAGACCTCAATGTTTTTGAGAAACAGATGTCCTATGAATATATTCCCGGAGTAGAAGCTTTTATCGCCGAACTCCGCCGTCATGGTGTGAAGATAGCCGTAGTAACCAGCTCTAATGAAGAGAAGATGCAGAACGTCTACAATGCTCATCCCGAGTTTCCGGCAATGGTAGACCGTATTCTTACCGGAGAGATGTTTGCCCGTTCCAAACCTGCTCCCGATTGTTTCCTTCTAGGGATGGAAGTATTTGGAGCTACTCCAGAAAGCACATACGTCTTTGAAGATTCTTTTCATGGTCTGCAGGCGGGAATGACTTCCGGTGCAACCGTGATCGGTCTCGCTACAACCAATTCCCGCGAAGCCATTACCGGAAAAGCACATTATATAATGGATGACTTTACCGGAATGAGTTATGAAAAATTGCTGTCTCTGACAAGGGATTGAGAGGATTTTTTGCATTTCCTTCTCTGTTATGAATTAAATGTTATAACTTTGCCCTCGATTTTCGGGTAGCGCCAATGCTGCCTCGATTTTAATTTTTAATTTATAATTTTTAATTAGAAAGAAATGGCTGGTTATATATCAGATGACACAAGAAAGGTGACGACACATCGCTTGGTTGAAATGAAACAGAGAGGCGAAAAGATTTCAATGCTTACTTCCTACGATTACACGATGGCGCAGATTGTGGACGGTGCGGGGATAGACGTAATCCTTGTAGGCGATTCCGCTTCCAATGTAATGGCAGGTAACGTGACTACATTGCCTATCACGCTTGACCAGATGATCTATCATGCAAAATCTGTGGTGCGTGGTGTAAAACGTGCTATGGTGGTGGTGGATATGCCTTTCGGTTCCTATCAAGGCAATGAGATGGAAGGTCTTGCTTCCGCTATCCGCATCATGAAAGAAAGTCATGCTGACGCTTTGAAGATGGAAGGCGGAGAAGAAATCATCGATACGGTGAGACGCATTGTCGGTGCAGGTATTCCGGTGATGGGACATTTGGGATTAATGCCGCAGTCTATCAACAAATACGGAACCTATACCGTGCGCGCCAAAGATGATGCCGAAGCGGAGAAATTGATTCGTGACGCTCATTTGCTGGAAGAAGCAGGTTGTTTCGCTATTGTTCTTGAAAAGATTCCCGCAACCCTTGCAGAACGTGTAGCCGGTGAGTTGACTATACCTATTATTGGTATCGGTGCCGGTGGACATGTAGATGGCCAGGTGTTGGTGATTCAGGATATGTTGGGCATGAATAATGGTTTCCGTCCCCGTTTCTTGCGTCGTTATGCCGATTTGTACACAGTGATGACCGATGCTATCAGTCGTTATGTGTCCGACGTTAAGAACTGCTACTTCCCCAACGAGAAGGAACAATATTAAAGCAATATATGGCAGTTACATTGTGGACAGCACATTTTATACGGATATGTATAGCTAATTTGCTGTTGTTTGTGTCCTTGTATGTGTTATTTCCGGTACTCTCCGTTGAGATGGCAGACCGTCTCGGAGTGCCGGTGGCACAGACAGGAGTAATCTTTCTTTTTTTTACATTGGGAATGTTCCTGATCGGTCCTTTCCATGCCTATTTGGTGGACGCTTACAAACGGAAGCACGTATGTATATATGCTTTCGCTCTTATGGTGGCAGCGACGGTAGGCTATGCGTTTGTGACGAACCTTACGGAACTTATCCTGCTAAGCACTGTACAAGGATTGGCGTTCGGTGTAGCCACTACTGCGAGTATCACGTTGGCTATCGACATCACCAACTCTACGCTCCGTAGCGCAGGGAATGTCAGTTTTTCGTGGGTAGCCCGTTTGGGAATGATTCTAGGTATCGTTCTCGGAGTTTGGCTTTATCAGAGTTATCCAATCCGGAATTTGCTGTATGTATCCGTTATTGCCGGAGTGTTAGGGATTCTTGTCGTATCGGGAATATATGTACCTTTCCGTGCACCGATTGTCACTAGACTTTATTCTTTTGACCGTTTTCTACTGTTGCGTAGTTGGATTCCGGCTATTAATATGATTCTGATTACGTTTGTTCCGGGATTGCTGATGCCTCTTGTACATCCTTTCCTGAATGATTCCATATTGGGAAACACAGGTGTTTCAGTGCCTTTCTTTGTAGGAGTGGGGGGCGGTTACTTGGTATCTCTCTTGCTTGCTCGTCTCTTTTTCTTGAAAGAAAAAACATTGAGACTGGTAATTATGGGGCTTGGACTAGAGATTCTTGCCATATCATTGTTGAATAGTACTCCGATAGGCGTTTCTTCCATGCTCCTGGGACTTGGATTAGGTTTTGTCATGCCGGAGTTCCTGATTATGTTCGTGAAGCTATCCCATCATTGTCAACGGGGAACTGCAAATACCACTCATTTATTGGCTAGTGAAATGGGGATTTCTTTAGGTATCGCAGCTGCCTGCTGTATGGAGTTGGATACAGACAAAATGCTTCATATCGGTCAGATAGCAGCTTCGATAGCTTTGATATTCTTTGTTTTGGTGACTTATCCTTATTATAAAAGGAAGAAAGTGCGATAGAATTCTTCACCACAGATTAACACAGATTTTCACAAATTAAAGAAAGAAAAGGCAAAATGCAGGATTGTGAAATTAATGCAATTTATTTTGAACTCAGTCCCTTCGGAGCGGCTATACTGTATCTTGTCTTTTTAATCTGTGAGAATCTGTGTTAATCTGTGGTGAAAAAAATTAGTTCCGGCTCACTTGTTTCACTCCTTTTATGGTTCTTAGCTTTTTGATTAGCGCTTCCAGGCGACCTGTATCTCTAACCATGACCGTTAGTGTACCGGAGAACAGTCCATCGTTTGAATCGATTCCTATGGAGCGTAGTGTGATTCCATTTTCCTTAGATATGATAGAAGTAATATTCGTCACAATGCCGATATCATCGTGCCCTACAACGCGCAGCGTAATGGGATACTGTGTCCCTTCCGATTTGCCTGCCCAACGGGCTTTCACAATTCGATAACCAAAACGTTCACGCATCTGATTGGCGTTCGGGCAGTCTGCCCGGTGAATCTTTATCCCGCCGCTTACCGTTACGAAACCGAATACATCATCGCCATAGATAGGGTTACAACATTTCGCCAATTTGAATTCTAATCCTTTTAGATTCTGGTCGATTACGAGCACATCCTCTTTGGAGGTAGTCTCTTCCTGTACCGCTTGCAGGTTGTACCCTTCAGCACTGCGGTAGACTATTTCGTCGCGCGTGTCGTTGTCCCGTTTCTGCTGCTCCACATATTTGTCCAGAATCTCGTTTACATCCAGCGCACCATCAGCGATCTTTTGATAGAACTCCGTCACGTTTTTAAAGCCCAAACGCTTGATGAGGCGCATCATGGTCGCTTCATCATATTCCAGTTTGCGGTTTTTGAATTTTCGTTCAAGTGTTTCCTTTGCAAAGTCATGTTGGCGTGCCACCATTTCTTTGAGCGCCTGCCGTATCTTCGTGCGGGCTTTGGAGGTAGTTACGATGTTCAGCCAGTCCTGTTTCGGAGTTTGGGTATTTGAAGTCATGATTTCCACCTGGTCGCCACTGTTCAACTTCTGCTTCAGTTGGACATTTTTGCCGTTTACTTTAGCGCCGATACATTTGCATCCCAGTTTGCTATGGATATGAAAGGCAAAGTCGAGTACCGTAGCCCCTTTTGCCAACTTGAACAAATCCCCTTTAGGAGTGAACACGAAAACCTCGTCTTCGTAAAGATCCATCTTGAACTGATCCATCATCTTCATTGAGTCGTTGTCTGCATTCTCCAACGCCTCCCGTACCGAAGTCAGCCATTCGTCCAGGCCCGTTTCTCCTTTGATACCTTTATATCTCCAGTGCGCGGCCAGTCCCCGTTCGGCAATCTCATCCATGCGGCGGGTACGTATCTGCACTTCCACCCATTTCCCTTCCGGTCCCATTACGGTGATATGCAATGACTCGTAACCGTTGCTTTTCGGAATCGACAGCCAGTCGCGCAGACGCTTCGGGTTAGGCTGATACATATCCGTCACGATAGAATATACCTGCCAGCATTCCTGCTTTTCTTTTGCCGGGTCAGGTTCCGAATCCAGGATAATGCGGATAGCGAACAGATCATAAATACCCTCAAACGGGGTTTTCTGCTTCTGTATCTTGTTCCATATCGAATGAATGGATTTGGTACGTCCCTTGATGTCGAACTTCAAGCCCGCTTCCGTCACTTTCTTCTTGATTGGTTCGATAAAGGCAGCGATATACTTGTCGCGTGACGCCTTCGTCTCGTTCAACTTATCCTTTATAAAATAATAAGTATCCCGTTGTGTGTATTTCAGCGATAAGTCTTCTAATTCCGATTTCAGCTTATAGAGCCCTAGCTTATGTGCCAACGGAGCATACAAATAAGCAGCCTCGTTGGCTACCTTTATCCGGTCTTCCTCGTTTCCCGTATCCTTGATTTGGCGCATTACATTCACACGGTCGGCTATCATAATCAGGATCACACGCATATCTTCGGCAAAGGAGAGCAGAAGGTTACGGAAATTCTCCGACTCTATTGCCGGGCTCTTCGCATACAACTCGTTCGTTTTCACCAATCCCTTGATGATACTTGCCACATCCTCTCCGTATTCCACGCTTACCTCGTCGATAGACAGAATATGCGTTTTTACAATTTCGTGCAGCATGATACCGATAAGGCACGAACCTTTCATTCCGATTTCTTCGGCTACGATGACTGCCGTTTGCAGATCTTTGATAACGGGATTCATCCCGAAGTTATTGCGTTGCAGCCCGTTATATTGGGCAGCTTTGATAAGATGATTCTTTAATTTTTGGCAATCCTTCCAGGAAATACTGTCTCCGGCAGATTGCATCAAGTGCCGATAGAGTGAAAAAAGCTCCTTTTTTTCCTCTGATGTAAAAAAGTCGTTCATATTCAATCTTGTTAATTCGATGTAAAATTACTTTTTTTATTGGTTATTCGGCAAGAAGTAAATAACATTTTGTATTTTTGGGCATCAATTAATAAAATTAGATATTATGATAACGACACAGGACAAAGAGTTGCTTGCCAAGAAAGGCATTACGGAAGCGCAAATAGCAGAGCAACTGGCTTGCTTCCAGACAGGTTTCCCTTATCTGAAACTGGATGCGGCTGCTTCCATTGAAAGAGGTATATTGGCTCCCAATGCAGAAGAACAGAAAGCTTATCTGGTAGCGTGGGACGCATATACAAACACGGATAAGACAATTGTGAAGTTCGTACCGGCTTCGGGTGCTGCAAGTCGTATGTTCAAGAACCTATTCGAGTTCCTTTCTGCTGATTATGACAAACCGACAACCAAGTTTGAACAAGCATTCTTTGCCGGTATCAAGGATTTTGCTTTTTATGACGATCTCGATGCAGCTTGCCGACGCATTACCGGGAAGAATATCGCCGGGTTGATGGAAGAAGGCAATTATAAAGCTGTGGTATCCGCATTGCTCGAAACTGCCGGCTTGAATTATGGTGCACTGCCGAAAGGTCTGCTCAAATTCCATAAATATCCCGAAGGCGCACGCACTCCATTAGAGGAACATTTGGCTGAAGGCGCCATGTATGCAGCCGGAAAGAGTGGCAAAGTGAACGTACATTTTACCGTGTCTGCCGAACACCGCGAACTTTTCAAGAAACTGGTGGAAGAGAAAGCCGGTGAGTTTGCCAAACGTTATGGAGTGGATTATAATATCACCTTCTCCGAACAGAAGCCGAGTACCGATACGATTGCCGCTGATATGGACAACCAGCCGTTCCGTGATAACGGCAAACTCTTGTTCCGTCCGGGTGGTCATGGAGCATTGATCGAGAATCTGAACGATCTCGATGCGGATGTTATCTTCATCAAGAACATCGACAATGTAGTTCCCGATAAACTGAAAGCGGACACCGTTACTTATAAAAAACTGATTGCCGGTGTACTCGTTACCTTACAGAAACAGGCATTCGAATATCTCGAACTGCTCGACAGCGGAAAATATACGCACGAACAGATGATGGAAATGCTGCAATTCTTGCAAAAGAAACTTTTTTGCAAGAATCCGGAAACGAAAGATCTCGAAGATTCAGTGCTTGCTATTTACTTGAAGAACAAATTGAACCGTCCAATGCGCGTTTGCGGAATGGTGAAGAATGTGGGTGAACCGGGTGGCGGTCCGTTCCTGGCATACAACAGTGACGGAACGATCTCTCTTCAAATTCTTGAGAGCTCGCAGATCGACATGAACGATCCGCAGAAAAAGGAAATGTTCGAGAAGGGTACGCACTTCAATCCGGTGGACTTGGTATGTGCCGTACGTGATTATAAAGGTCATAAGTTCGATTTGGTGAAATACGTAGACAAGGCGACCGGCTTTATCTCTTACAAGTCGAAAAACGGCAAGGAGCTGAAAGCTCTTGAACTTCCCGGTTTGTGGAATGGTGCGATGAGTGATTGGAACACTGTTTTTGTAGAAGTGCCGCTTTCCACTTTCAACCCGGTAAAAACAGTGAACGACCTGTTGCGTGAGCAACATCAGTAATTTATTCACATAGAGGACACAAAGGACACTGAGTTTTTTCGGTAAGGTAAGACCGGAAGCAATGGAATCAATTGCATTAATCCGGTGAAAAAGTTCTATAAAATTTCTATAAAATCTCAGTGTCCTCTGTGCCCTCTGTGGTGAAACTTAAAAAAGAGTGTTTAGAATGAATCAAATAGAGAAGATCATCGATATTGCTACTTGGAACAGAAGAGAACATTACGAACATTTCAGTGCTTTTGACGATCCGTTTTTCGGAGTGACCGTTCAGGTAGACTGTACGCGCACGTATCAGGAAGCCAAAGCCAAAGGTATATCCTTTTCCCTGTTAGTCCTCCACCGGATAACGACTGCCGCTGCTGCGGTAGAAGAATTCCGTTACCGCATCGAAGGCGATAAAGTGGTGTGCTATGACAGCCTTCTGCCCGAAGCCACTGTAAGTCGTGCCGACCATACTTTTTCTTTTGCCGCCTTTGAATACGATCCGGACGAACTCGTCTTTATCCGCCGGGCAAAAGCAGAGATGGAACGTTTGCAAGCCACTACGGGACTCAACAAGGGAGGTACTTTCCATCCCAATGCCATACATTATTCGGCAGTGCCGTGGCTCTCATTTACCGACATGAAGCACCCCACTAATATGCGCTCGGGCGACAGTGTCCCCAAAATCTCCACCGGAAAGTATTTCCGCAACGGAGAAAGACTGATGATGCCCGTTTCCGTAACTTGCCATCATGGATTGATGGACGGCTATCATGTGGCACAGTTTATTGAGAAGCTCCATTTGTAACTTCCGTTCAGAAAAGACTAACCAGACTATTTATGAGAGTGAAGATACCCGGATGGGAAATCGTTGTAATCTGTTCCGCCTTGCTTTTCCCTTTTACTTCGCTTTGTGCGCAGGAGGCAGACCAACCTTTCATTCACCGGTTGGGGATAGAGGCGCGGCCACAATACGTATTCCCCACCAATCCTTTCCTGCAAGGTGAGAACGAACGGTGGAAACCCATCCAGAGTTCATTTGCCGCTCATCTGAAATATTCTTTCAAGTATCGTCCCAACACCTGTGCTGACCGCATCTATGGCGGAGCCTATCAAGGTTTCGGCTTGGCCTTCACCACTTTTGGCGATAAAAAGCAGTTGGGTGATCCGATGACGTTCTACGTCTTTCAAGGTGCACGCATTGCCCGTTTCCATCCCCGCCTTTCACTCAATTACGAATGGAACTTCGGTATCTCTGCCAGATGGCAGCCTTATGACAACGATTACAATTCCTACAACGGAGCCGTAGGCTCACGGGTGAATGCCTACCTCAACGCAGGTATCTACCTTAACTGGTCGCTTTCCCGTTATTTCGACTTTATCATCGGCGGAGACTTCACGCATTTCTCCAACGGCAACACCAAGTTTCCTAATGCAGGTGTCAACACCACCGGAGCGAAAATCGGACTGGTGTACAACTTCAACCGGGAAGAAGCCGACCTCACTAAATCATTGGTTCATCCCTACGTTCCCCGTTTTCCGCGACACATCAGTTATGACCTTGTGTTGTTCGGCTCGTGGCGCCGCAAAGGTGTCTATGTAGGCGAGAAACAGATTGCATCACCGGGCAGCTATCCTGTAGCGGGATTCAACTTTGCTCCGATGTATAACCTCAACTATAAGTTGCGTTTCGGGATTTCGCTGGATGGTGTCTATGACGGTAGTGCCAATGTATACACCGAAGATGCGCTGGTGGAGTACGATGCAGGCAGCGGTTCCTCCCGTCGTAAATTTCTTGTGCCGGGCATCCAGCATCAGCTTGCGTTGGGACTTTCCGGACGGGCCGAATACGTGATGCCGTTTTTTACCATCGGTGTCGGCTTGGGAACGAATGTGCTGGGGCGTGGCGATTTACGCGGACTGTATCAGGTCTTTGCGTTGAAGATCAATGTCACCCGGAATTCATTCCTTCACATTGGCTACAATCTCCAGAATTTCCAGACCCCTAATTATCTGATGCTCGGTCTTGGTTTCCGTTTTAATAATAAATATCCTAAAGTACGTCATTAACTCCCAATACACCATTCCCCCAAATGGAAAATATCATTCGTAAAATCGAGCAAATCTATCCGGTTTCCGATGAAGCACTTCAGGCGCTTCAGGCGAATATGGAATTAAGGTATTATCCCAAAGATACCCGTATCGTTCAGTCAGGTGTCACAGACCGTCTGGTTTATTTTATTGAAGAGGGTATCACCCGTTCCGTATTCCACCACAACGGAGAGGACACCACTACGTGGTTCAGTCAGGAGGGCGACGTTACGTTCGGCATGGATTCGCTCTACTATCAGCAACCATCGGTAGAAAGCGTTGAAACGCTTTCCGATTGCAAAATCTACGTCATCCACATCGACAAGCTGAATGCCCTTTACGAAACATATATCGACATAGCTAACTGGGGAAGAATCCTGCATCAGAATGTGAATAAGGAGCTTAGCCATATGTTTGTGGAGCGCCTTCAACTTTCGCCCAAAGAACGTTACGAACAGTTCAACCGTCGCTATCCCGGACTGATAAACCGGGTGAAACTGAAATATGTGGCTGCCTTTCTGGGCATTTCCATCTATACCCTTAGCCGGGTACGTGCTAAAAAATAGCGATTAGCCGGGCTTTTTTGCTTTAGAGCAAAGAAACTTCGTAGCGCAAACCGTATCTTTGCCCTCTGAAAATACTAACTTACTAATAGAAAAACAAATGTCGAACATTTCTGCTTCAGCCTTTTCAGATACCAAGGCTCATTATGAACTTCTTGACGGACTTCGCGGTGTGGCAGCTCTTATGGTGATATGGTATCACGTATTCGAGGGCTTCGCTTTTGCCGGTAATAGTGCTATTGAAACTCTGAATCACGGATATTTAGCCGTGGATTTCTTTTTTATCCTTTCGGGTTTTGTGATCGGTTACGCTTACGATGACCGTTGGGGTAAGAGTCTCACCATGAAAGATTTCTTTAAACGCCGGTTGATACGTCTTCATCCTATGGTTGTTCTGGGGGCTGTTCTGGGAGCTATCACGTTCTGCATTCAGGGTTCTGTGCAATGGGATGGAACGCACGTTGCCATATCCATGGTGATGTTGTCTCTTCTTTGCACGGTATTTTTCATTCCTGCCATGCCGGGTGCGGGCTATGAGGTTCGTGGCAATGGCGAGATGTTTCCGTTGAACGGGCCGTGCTGGTCGTTGTTTTTCGAGTATATAGGCAATATCCTTTATGCGTTATTCATTCGCCGTCTGTCTAATAAGGCGTTGGCTGTGATGGTGGTATTGCTGGGGGTGGCGTTGACGTTGTTCGCCATCTTTGATGTCTCCACTTATGGAAACATTGGGGTAGGATGGACGTTGGATGGCGTGAACTTTCTGGGCGGATCATTGAGAATGCTTTTCCCTTTCTCTTTAGGTATGCTTTTATCCCGCAACTTCAAACCTGTGAAAGTGAAAGGCGCTTTCTGGATATGTACCCTTGCATTGATTGCCCTGTTTTCCGTTCCTTATTTGGAGGGTGCAGAGCCGGTTTGTACGAACGGTGTGTATGAAGCGTTTTGCATTGTCGTTGCTTTCCCTATCCTTGTGTGGCTGGGTGCGTCGGGAAGTACGACGGATAAGCAGTCAACGCAGATATGTAAGTTCTTGGGAGATATATCTTATCCGATCTACGTGATACACTATCCGTTGATGTATCTGTTCTATGCATGGCTGATTAAGAATCAACTCTATACGCTGGGTGAGACTTGGCAGGTAGCTTTATGTGTTTATGCATTGTGTATTGTACTAGCTTATCTAAGCTTGAAATTCTATGACGAACCTTTACGTAAGTATTTGGCAAAGCGTTTTTTGAGCAAGAAACGATAGGCGGTAGTTTTTTATAGAGAAAATAAAAGAGGGTATCCGTTGACACCCTCTTTTTATTTTCTCTATTATTCTTCTAATTCTCCATGATTCCTTATTTTCCTTCCGGTTTTAATAAACCTCTACTTTCTCGGCAATTCTCTTGGCCTTATTACGCAGGGCATCCAAATCGGCATTCAGCGGAGCATAGCAAAGCACTACTCCCATGCGGCGGTTGACGCGGGTAAACGGTTTGCCGAATATGCGGAGGTAGGTATCTTCTTCTTTCGTCACTTCTTCCATGCCACGATATTGCGGGCGTTCCTGGCTGGCAATCGGGGAAAGGATCACAGCGCTTGCGCCTATCCGTTCTTGTTTGATGCCGGGAATAGGCAGACCGAGTACGGCACGTAAATGTAGCTCGAACTCATTCAGGTTTTGTGTACCCGCCAATGTCACCATACCAGTATCATGCGGACGAGGAGAAAGTTCGGAGAAATAAACTCCGTTCTCGTGGCTTAGGAAGAACTCAACTCCCCAAAGTCCTGCGCCTGTCAATGCACGGGTTACTTTTTCGGCCATCTCTTCCGCTTCTTTCAAATGGGCGGGATCAATATGTGCGGGCTGGAAACTTTCACGATAATCGCCACCTTTCTGCACGTGTCCGATGGGAGGGCAGAAGAGGGTAGGACCGTTCTTTTGGGTAACGGTGAGCAGGGTGATTTCGCTGTCGAACTTGATAAATTCTTCAATGATAAGCTCACGGATATCGCCACGACTGCCACTGCATCCGTATTCCCAGGCGTGTTCGAGTTCGTCGGCACTCTTCACAAGCGATTGTCCTTTGCCGGAAGAAGACATCAACGGTTTAACGACACAAGGGAAACCGATTTTATCGGCAGCTTCTTTCAGTTCTTCCAGGGTTTTGGCATAGAAGTATTTGGCTGTTTTCAGTCCGAGTTCTTGGGCGGCAAGGTCGCGAATGGCTTTACGGTTCATGGTGAAGTTCACGGCACGAGCACTGGGAACTACCTGAATGCCTTCTTTTTCGAAGTCGTATAAACGTTCTGTGCGAATTGCCTCAATCTCCGGAACGATAATGTCCGGACGATGCTTCTTCACTACGCGTTCCAATTCTTCACCGTTCAGCATATCGAATATTTCAAATTCATCGGCCACTTGCATAGCCGGTGCTCCTGCATAGGAGTCGCAAGCAATGATGTGCTGGCCTTTACGTTGAGCTGAAATTACAAATTCTTTTCCTAGTTCGCCGGAACCGAGTAACAGTATTTTCTTCATCATTTTGAGTGTTTTATATTAGTAGTGCAAAATTACAGTAAAAAATGGATAATATACATATTATCGGCGTATTTAAATTTTTGTTTTATAAATATGATGTGAACTTTAGTGTGGAAATGCAGAATATGGAGAAATGGATAATTGAAAAATAGAGCCCCATCTTTAAACTTTATTAAGGAATATCCGAAAAATGGAATTTATAGTGCTCGAGCACAAAACTAGTTGTTCTTGCCACTATTTTGTAAAATTGCTAATCCGTTGATTTTTAACAAAGAGATAGGAAACTGAATGAGTGTTTTTAGTTTATTGATGAATTATTATCTTCAAGCTTATTTTGGTATTGATTTGTAGTTGGATTTTGTCTAAATTGGTCAATTTGTAGTTATTGTAGGTCTAATAAGTGTTATCGAACAACAAATAATGAAAAAGGAAGAACAATGACACAGAATTGTTTCTACATTTGCGCAGTTGTTTATTTAACTATTTCTAAGGGCAGAAGTTTATCTGATATAGAAAATAGTTGAACAAAAGCTGAACTTAGCTGTTATTATAATAGTGAAACAGGTAAAACGCGAAACGTTCCTTGTCATACTATTTTTTCAATAGGAATAGAGAAGAATAATATAAATAAAAGATTGCTTATGTCACAGATTATCGGACATATCTCGCAGGTGATCGGCCCTGTGGTCGATGTGTACTTTGAAGGTACGGATGCAGAAATGGTGTTACCAAGCATTCATGATGCATTGGAGATAAAGAGGCCAAACGGCAAAATACTGATTGTAGAGGTTCAGCAGCATATCGGTGAAAATACGGTACGTACCGTAGCAATGGACAGTACCGATGGGCTTCAACGCGGCTTAAAGGTATATCCCACCGGAGGTCCCATCACAATGCCGATTGGCGAACAGATTAAAGGACGATTGATGAATGTAGTCGGTGATTCTATTGATGGTATGAAAGGACTCGACCGTGAAGGTGCATATTCCATTCACCGCGACCCCCCTAAGTTTGAAGATTTGACAACTGTGCAGGAAGTACTCTTCACAGGTATCAAGGTAATCGACCTGCTCGAACCGTATGCCAAAGGTGGTAAGATCGGTTTGTTTGGCGGGGCCGGTGTAGGAAAAACTGTATTGATTCAGGAACTTATCAATAACATAGCCAAAAAGCACAACGGCTTTTCTGTATTTGCCGGAGTAGGTGAACGTACCCGTGAAGGTAATGACTTGCTGCGCGAGATGATCGAATCGGGCGTTATCCGCTATGGTGAAGCGTTCAAGGAAGGTATGGAGAAAGGTCACTGGGATCTTTCAAAAGTCGATTATAACGAGTTGGAGAAATCGCAGGTATCTTTGGTATTCGGTCAGATGAATGAACCGCCGGGCGCACGTGCTTCCGTTGCATTGTCCGGACTGACGGTAGCGGAATCATTCCGTGATGCCGGAAAAGAAGGCGAGAAGCGTGATATCCTGTTCTTTATAGATAATATTTTCCGTTTTACGCAGGCCGGTTCGGAAGTATCCGCTCTTTTGGGACGTATGCCTTCCGCCGTTGGTTACCAACCGACATTGGCTACGGAAATGGGCGCCATGCAAGAACGTATCACTTCTACCCGTAAAGGTTCTATTACTTCTGTACAGGCTGTATATGTGCCTGCCGATGACTTGACAGACCCGGCTCCTGCAACTACTTTCAGCCATTTGGACGCGACGACCGTGCTCGACCGTAAGATTACAGAGCTTGGTATTTACCCGGCTGTAGACCCATTGGCTTCTACATCCCGTATCCTCGATCCGCATATTGTCGGTCAGGAACATTACGATGTAGCGCAACAGGTAAAGCAGATTCTCCAGCGTAATAAGGAACTACAGGATATTATCTCCATACTTGGTATGGAAGAACTGTCGGAAGAGGACAAGACGGTCGTGAACCGTGCCCGCCGTGTGCAGCGCTTCCTGTCGCAGCCGTTTGCCGTAGCCGAGCAGTTTACGGGTGTACCGGGCGTAATGGTGACGATCGAAGATACGATTAAAGGCTTTAAGATGATTTTGGATGGCGAGGTTGATTATCTCCCTGAACAGGCATTCTTGAATGTCGGAACAATCGAGGAAGCGATAGAGAAAGGTAAGAAACTGCTTGAACAGGCAAAGAAATAAAAACATAAGAAGGATGAAAGAACTGCATTTGAGTATAGTATCGCCCGAAAAGAGCATATTCGACGGAGATGTGAAGATTGTCACATTGCCGGGGACGGTTGGTTCGTTTTCTATTCTTCCCGGACATGCGCCTATCGTCTCGTCATTGCAAGCGGGTACGTTGAGTTACACGACGATGGAAGGCGAGGAGCGTACGATAGATATTCAGGGTGGTTTTGTCGAACTGAGTGACGGTACGGTTTCCGCTTGCATCTCCCTGACAGACGGGTGACAGTCGGCTGACAGAAGACAATATATTAAGAAAAACACAGTGACATGGTGAACATTACGAAAACGAAACGAAATTTTATCGGGTTGCATACGCTGTTTGCAATCATAGGTGCAGGATTGGGAGCGGTTATTTTGCATATCGCTCTGCCGGGACACTATTTCGGAGGATACCCGTTTATTCCGGTCTATTTTTATCTATTCGGTTTGTTTAGTATCTATATGTTCGATGCGTGTCGGCTGCACGCTCCCCAGAAAATGTTACTGTTGTATCTGGCAATAAAGATGGTAAAGATGATTCTTTCTATCATTTTAGTCCTGATTTATTGTATAACCGTGCGCGAAGAGGCTAAGGCTTTTTTGCTGACGTTTATCTCATTCTATTTGATATATCTGATATTCGAAACCTGGTTCTTTTTCTCTTTTGAGGTGAATCAGAAACGGAAAAAGCAAAATAAGAAGAAAAATGAAACAGTTGCATAACATAATGGCTCCGTTGATATTGTTCTGTCTGATGATGGTGTCCGGTCTGCCCGGCTTTGCACAAGAGCAGGGAGAAGCGACTTCACAGGTGCAGGATGTGATTACTCCGAAAGAGGAACAGGAGAATACGGTGGACGTGAAGGAAATCGTATTCGGACATATCGGCGACTCTTACGAATGGCATATTACCACGTGGGGTAAAACGCACATTACTATACCATTACCTATTATTGTTTATAGTAATAGTACAGGCTGGCATGTGTTCCTTTCTTCTCGTCTCGAAGAGAACGGAGGCACGTATGAGGGGCTTTCGATAGCTCCGGAAGGAAGTAAGTACGAGGGCAAACTGGTGGAATACAATGCGGCGGGCGAACAAGTCCGTCCTTGGGATATATCCATTACGAAAGTTACATTCGCCTTACTGTTCAATAGTGTATTGTTGCTGGTAATCGTCCTGAGTGTGGCGCACTGGTACAGAAAACGTCCGCAGGGAGCCAAAGCTCCGGGAGGATTTATCGGATTCATGGAAATGTTCATTATGATGGTGAATGACGACATTATTAAAAGCTGTGTCGGTCCTAATTACCGGAAATTTGCCCCCTATCTGCTGACGGCATTCTTTTTCATCTTTATCAATAATATGATGGGACTGATCCCGTTCTTTCCCGGAGGTGCGAATGTGACGGGAAATATTGCTATCACAATGGTACTTGCCGTATGCACGTTTCTGGCGGTCAACATTTTCGGAACGAAGCATTACTGGAAAGATATTTTCTGGCCTGATGTTCCTTGGTGGCTGAAAGTGCCTGTGCCGATGATGCCGTTTATCGAGTTCTTCGGGATCTTTACAAAACCGTTTGCTTTGATGATCCGTCTTTTTGCCAATATGCTGGCGGGACACATGGCAATGTTGGTGCTTACTTGCTTGATATTTATCTCGGCAAGTATGGGACCTGCCTTGAACGGCACGCTGACAGTAGCCTCCGTATTGTTCAACATCTTTATGAATGCGCTTGAATTGTTGGTCGCTTTCATCCAGGCATACGTATTCACCATGTTGTCGGCTGTGTTTATCGGGTTGGCGCAGGAAGGAGCCAAAGTAAAAGCGGAAGAGAAATAAATAATTAAACGAGAGAAAATATAAACCATTTTAAAACTGAAAATTATGTTACTATCAGTATTGTTACAAGCCACTGCAGCAGCAGTAGGAGTAAGTAAATTAGGTGCAGCTATCGGTGCAGGTCTTGCAGTAATCGGAGCTGGTTTGGGTATTGGTAAAATTGGTGGCTCGGCAATGGAAGCTATCGCACGCCAGCCGGAAGCCTCAGGTGACATTCGTATGAATATGATTATCGCCGCCGCTTTGATTGAAGGTGTGGCACTGTTGGCGGTAGTTGTTTGTCTATTGGTATTCTTCCTCTAAGCTTATGTCATTACTATTACCTGATAGTGGCCTGTTGTTCTGGATGTTCCTCTCATTCGGGATTGTGTTCGTGATATTGGCGAAATACGGCTTCCCCGTCATTATAAAAATGGTGGAAGGCCGTAAAACCTATATCGACCAGTCTTTGGAGGTGGCGAGGGAAGCCAATGCACAGTTGTCCAGACTGAAAGAAGAGGGTGACGCGTTGGTGGCTGCTGCCAACAAGGAACAAGGACGCATCTTGAGGGAAGCAATGGAAGAACGTGACAAAATTGTTCACGAGGCCCGTAAGCAAGCCGAGATAGCCGCACAAAAAGAACTTGATGCGGTGAAGCAACAAATCCAGATAGAGAAAGACGAGGCTATCCGCGACATCCGTCGTCAGGTGGCTGTCCTTTCGGTGGACATTGCCGAGAAAGTGCTCCGCAAGAATCTTGCAGATAAGGAAGCACAGATGGGGATGATCGACCGTATGCTGGATGAAGTATTAACCCCGAATAAGAACTAAGGAAAATGGAAGTCGGAATACTCTCAATGCGTTATGCAAAAGCGATGATTGAATACGCGCAGGAAAAAGGAGTGGAAGACAGGGTATATCAGGAATTCCTCACTCTGTCTCACAGTTTTTGTGCACAACCCGGACTGCGTGAGGCACTTGATAATCCGGTCATTGCGATTAAGGAGAAATTAGCGTTGGTTTGTACGGCTGCCGATGGTGAAGGTACATCAACCAGAGAGTTTATCCGTTTTATCACTTTGGTATTAAAAAACAGGCGTGAAGGTTATCTGCAATTTATCGGCCTGATGTACCTGGACCTGTATCGGAAGTTGAAACATATCGGAGTCGGTAAACTGATTACGGCTGTTGACGTTGATAAAGCGACATCGGATCGGATTCGTTCTGCGGCAGCGCATATCCTGCATGCGCAGATGGAGTTGGAAACGGTAGTAGACCCGTCCATTGAGGGTGGATTTATTTTCGATATCAACGATTACCGTTTGGATGCGAGCGTTGCTACGCAGTTAAAGCGAGTGAAACAACAATTTATTGATAAGAATAGGAGAATTGTATAATGTCTGAAAATATAAGAGTAAGCGAAGTATCCGATATATTGCGCAAGCAGCTCGAAGGGATTAATGCCAATGTGCAGCTTGACGAAATCGGTACGGTGCTTCAGGTGAGCGACGGTGTAGTCCGTATCTATGGACTGCGGAACGCCGAAGCGAATGAATTGCTGGAGTTCGACAATGGTATCAAAGCAATCGTGATGAACCTCGAAGAGGACAACGTGGGTGCTGTATTACTGGGTCCGACGGACAGAATCAAAGAAGGGTTTATTGTGAAACGTACAAAACGCATCGCCTCCATTCGTGTAGGCGAGGGGATGTTGGGACGTGTCATCGACCCGTTGGGTGAACCGCTCGACGGCAAAGGGCTGGTTGGCGGTGAACTTTATGATATGCCGTTGGAACGGAAAGCTCCGGGAGTAATTTACCGTCAGCCTGTCAATCAGCCATTACAGACCGGATTGAAGGCAGTTGATGCCATGATTCCTATCGGGCGTGGTCAACGTGAGTTGATTATCGGTGACCGTCAGACGGGAAAGACGGCTATTGCGATTGATGCGATCATCAATCAGCGTAGCAATTTTCTGGCAGGCGATCCTGTATACTGCATCTATGTGGCAATCGGACAGAAAGGTTCTACAGTCGCTTCTATCGTAAATACACTTCGTGAGAATGGAGCGTTGGACTATACGATTGTAGTAGCCGCTACAGCCGGTGACCCGGCCGCGCTACAATACTATGCGCCATTTGCGGGTGCAGCCATCGGTGAGTATTTCCGTGATACCGGCCGTCATGCGCTGGTTGTGTATGATGACCTTTCCAAGCAGGCGGTAGCTTATCGTGAGGTATCTCTGATTCTCCGCCGTCCATCGGGACGTGAAGCGTATCCGGGTGACATCTTCTATCTGCATTCCCGTTTGTTGGAACGCGCGGCGAAGATTATCAGTCAGGAAGAAGTGGCGCGCGAAATGAATGACCTGCCGGACAGCTTGAAGGATATAGTCAAAGGAGGAGGTTCCCTTACCGCATTGCCTATCATCGAGACACAGGCAGGAGACGTTTCGGCCTATATCCCGACGAATGTGATTTCCATTACTGATGGACAGATCTTCCTCGAAACCGATCTCTTTAATCAGGGTGTCCGTCCGGCTATCAATGTGGGTATCTCCGTATCCCGTGTAGGTGGTAACGCACAGATTAAGGCCATGAAGAAGGTAGCCGGAACATTGAAGATTGACCAAGCCCAATATCGTGAGCTGGAAGCTTTCTCTAAGTTCAGCAGTGATATGGATCCGATTACCGCCTTGACGATTGATAAGGGACGTAAGAACGCCCAACTTTTGATTCAACCTCAATACAGCCCAATGCCCGTAGAACAGCAGATTGCTATTCTCTATTGCGGTACGCACGGACTTCTTCATGATGTCCCATTGGATAAGGTACAGGACTTTGAACGTAGCTTCATCGAATCTCTGCAACTGAATCACCAGCAGGATGTGTTGGATGTCTTAAAGACAGGCGTTATCGATGATAGTGTAACCAATGCCATCGAGGAAACCGCCGCTATGGTTGCCAAACAATACTTATAGAAATATAGGAATAAAGAATGAAGAATTCTTATTATTAACTATTTGACTATACTGCATAGTAAATTCTTCATTCTTAATTTTTCATTCTTAATTAAAAAAATTATGGCTTCACTGAAAGAAGTAAAAACCAGAATAAATTCGGTAAAGAGTACCCGAAAAATCACTTCAGCAATGAAGATGGTGGCTTCTGCCAAATTACATAAGGCACAAGGAGCCATTGAGAATATGTTGCCTTATCAGAAGAAGTTGAACAAGATTCTGACTAACTTTCTGAGTGCGGACCTTCCTATCGAATCTCCCTACGTGAAGGAGCGCGAAGTGAAGCGTGTGGCAATTGTCGCCTTCTCTTCGAATACGTCTCTTTGTGGTGCTTTCAATGCCAATGTGATAAAAATGTTATTGCAAACGGTAGGTGAATATCGCACTCTCGGGCAAGACAATATCTTGATATTTCCAATAGGCAAGAAAGTAGATGAAGCTGTAAAACGCATGGGATTCCAACCGCAGGAAACTTCGCCCACCTTATCTGACAAACCGACTTATCAGGAAGCTGCCGACTTGGCTCATCGTCTGATGGGGATGTTTGTATCCGGCGAAATAGACCGTGTGGAAATTATCTATCATCATTTTAAGTCTATGGGTACGCAAATCCTCCTTCGTGAAACGTATCTTCCCATCGATCTGACACATATCATAGATGAAGAAGAACAAAACAAGGAGCAGATGAATGAGGAGCAAAAGGACAAAAGGGGAGGCGGAAAGACGTGAAGTCGCCAACGACTACATCATCGAACCCAACGCTGAAGAACTGATTGCCAACCTAATCCCAACTGTATTAAGCCAGAAACTATTTACAGCAGCCGTTGACTCGAACACATCGGAACACGCTGCCCGTACATTAGCTATGCAGGTAGCTACGGATAATGCGAACGAGTTGATTCAGGATTTGACGAAGCAATATAACAAGAGTCGTCAGCAGGCTATTACAAATGAGCTGTTGGATATTGTGGGGGGCTCTATGAAATAATATTCTTATTCTTTCTTTTTGGTTCTTTTTCTTTCGTATCAAGACGAAAGAAAAAGAATAATAGTTACCTTTGTTGAAAATTTGAATCCCATGGAAAATAATCCCGAACTGCAACTAGCGTGGCAGTTCATTGAAAATACAGGCACGCATTTATTTCTTACGGGAAAGGCCGGAACCGGAAAAACTACATTTCTGAGAAGATTGAAGGAACAGAGTCCTAAACGTATGGTTATCTTGGCACCGACAGGTATTGCCGCTATCAATGCGGGAGGAGTTACCATTCATTCTTTTTTCCAGTTATCTTTTGCACCTTTTGTTCCGGAGACCACGTTCAACTCTTCCCAGACACACTATCGTTTCAGTAAAGAAAAGCGGAATATCATTCGTAGCATGGACTTGCTGGTCATAGATGAGATCAGTATGGTGCGTGCTGATTTGTTGGATGCGATAGATTCGGCTCTGCGGAGATACCGGGATAGGGAAAAGCCTTTCGGTGGAGTCCAATTGCTGATGATTGGAGATTTGCAGCAGTTAGCCCCTGTGGTGAAAGAGAATGAATGGGAAATGTTGAAGAACTATTATGAAACCCCTTACTTCTTTGCCAGCCGTGCTTTGCGTGAGACGGTATATATGACAATTGAACTGAAAACAGTCTATCGTCAGAGTGATACCTTTTTTCTTTCCTTGTTGAATAAGATACGTGAGAATCAGGCGGACGATGAAGTATTGAATGAGTTGAACCGTCGGTATCAGCCGGGTTTTCGTCCTCGCAAGGAAGAAGGTTACATCCGTCTGACAACGCATAATTATCAGGCACAGAAGGTGAACGATAATGAATTGGCCTCTCTGCCCGGGCAGACTTATAGTTTTCGTGCAGAGATAGACGGAACTTTTCCGGAATATTTATATCCGGCAGACGAAGTTCTCACCATAAAAGCGGGGGCACAGATTATGTTCCTTAAAAATGACCCCTCGTCGGAAAAGCGGTATTATAATGGCATGATTGGAGAAGTGGCAGCCGTTAATGATGCGGGGATGATTGTGCGGGGAAAAGATAATGGAGATGAATTTCAGTTATTGCCGGAAGAGTGGGGCAATTATAAATATGTGCTGAATGAAGAAACGAAGGAAATCACCGAAGAGATAGAAGGAACCTTCCGTCAGTATCCTATCCGGTTAGCTTGGGCTATTACGATACATAAGAGTCAGGGACTGACGTTTGAGCGTGCCATTATTGATGCGCGCAATTCCTTTGCGCATGGGCAGACCTACGTAGCCTTAAGCCGTTGCAAAACTTTGGAAGGCATGGTGCTGGAATCCCCTCTGCGCAGAGAAGCTATCATCAGTGATAGTACTGTAGATGACTTCACCAAAGAAGTAGAAAGAAACAAACCGGGCAACCGGCAGTTACACGATATGCAGAAGGCCTATTTCTTTGATTTACTGAGTGATTTATTCAACTTTTATTCGCTCGACCAAGCTTATAAGCGGCTGCTTCGCCTGATAGATGAAGACCTCTATAAGCTTTATCCGAAACAACTTGCCGAGTATAAAGAATTGGCTCCTCATATCAAAGAAAAGATAGTGGAAGTGTCTCAACGTTTCCGCAATCAATATACCCGATTGATAAATGGGAGCGATGATTATGCGGCGGACCAGGGATTGCAGGAGCGGGTTCGTTCCGGTGCAGGATACTTTCGTAAGGAACTCGAACCTGTACGCGCGTTGTTTGAAAAAACGAATATGCCCCTTGATAATAAAGAACTTAGGAAGCAGTTGAATGAACGCCTGCAAGCGTTGGACGATGCGTTGTGGATTAAGGAATCTTTATTGGAAGCGATGATGGGGCAACCCTTTACTGTTACGGGATATTTGAAGTTAAAAGCTAAAGTGACGTTAAGCCTTGAAGACGATTCTTCACCCAAAGCTCCGAAAGAGAAGAGAGAACGGAAAGGACGTAAAGAACGTACACGTAGTTCTTCGAAAGCAAAGGTTGAGGTTCCTACAGATATTCTGTACCCGGAGCTTTATCGTACCTTGTCCGAATGGAGAGCGGCAAAAGCACGCGAAGTAAGTCTCCCGGCTTATATCATAATGCAACAGAAAGCCCTGATGGGGATTGTAAACTTGTTGCCCGATACTCCGGAAGCTTTGGAGGCCATACCCTATTTCGGTGCGAAGGGAGTACAGAAATACGGGCTTGAAATTTTGGGGATTATTCGCGAATATCTGAAAAATGCTAAGAGTTAAGGATTCAGAGATTACAGAAAAAAGAAACGAAGACCGGAACACTGATGTCAATCAGGATACCGTGTAGAATGGCGATAGGAATCATTTCTTTTCCTGAATATCTACTGATAGACGGTAACAGCACATCCATCGAATTGACTCCGGCTACAGAAATAGGCGCTAACTCCCCGAAATATTTCTTGATGATCGGAGTACCAATCAATGCTGTCATTTCACGGAAGATATTGGTTAGCAGGGCAATAGTGCCTAGTTCCGTTGCCAGTTGAAGTCCGATAGATGGTTCTTTAAACTGAGTGATAAGAATGGAGGACAGTGAGTAATATGCAAAGCCGCTTCCTACTGCCATACAGTCGAATACACTCCATTGGTGTAGCAACAGGCTTGCCAGAGCCGAGAACAATAGTGTGCCGATAATTGTTCCTAACGGAATCAATAGCATTTTGGGATGCAGATGTGAAACGATAGTTTTCAAATTCTTATTAGAGCCGATACTGATTCCTACTTGCAACATTAATCCGTAAAGTATATACATGGAGACAGCATGTGTGTCGAACTCGAACTTATTAAAAAATCCCATGATACAACCTATGCAAAAGAATAATATAACAATCAGACTTCCTTTCATTGTTTACCTCCTTTCTTGAAAAACAGTTGTAATACTAAGCGGGCGGCAATCAGACTTCCCAATACACCGGATGTGGAAAGGATGATAGCTTGCCATCCGAATTTTCCGAGATTGTTTACAATCAGACTGTTAGAACCAATAGATACTCCCAAGATAAAGAGTAACAAGAATATTGTAAGAGAAATTGTCTTTTCTGTCTTTTGCAGAATGCTCCAGTTACGCAATGCATAACCAATGCCGATTCCTAAGAACATAGTGGATATAATAGAGAACATATTATGATATATTGGGGTGATTCGGTTATACGAATAATTCAATTACACACTGAATACCTGTTTTCAAAAAGATAATATATCTTATTGAAAATCAATTAGAAATACTACTTATAAATAAAAAGAATTTGATAAGCAGTTTCTGTAAAAAAGAATGGGTGAATTTAGATGAATCCGCTGAACCAATGTACATGTACGCAACTTGAATTGCAGAAAGAGGATATCCCTGCAGGAGTTGGAGAAATGTTATGTAATTGTAATATTGGGTTCATCGTTGGTTTTTCTATTTTGCTGCAAAGATACAGCTTTATTGTATATTTTCCAAATAAATATGTAAAACGTAACGTACAGACATAAAAAAAGGAGCAACGCCTTGCTCCAACCTTTGTTAACCTTAAATCTAATACTATGAAAAACACATTGCAAAGGTACGGACTTTTGTGATATCTGCAAATAATCCAAGGGAAAAAGTATGTTTCATAACATAGATTAAGATTTTGATATTCCAATGTCCCTTTTATTAAACACTTTTTTAGTTAGAAATTCTAATATCACCGGGCAAATATCCGGTAATTAGTAGGGGACATTGCGCCCCTGTTGCACTTCAATTCGTATTCCGAAATTACCATTGGCTGATTTTAGTTCGAATGCTCCCCGAAAATTATTCTTTTCCCAAGGCATAGCGCTTCGATTGGGAACCCTCCATCCGTCTTTATCATAATCTCCGTATGTATTGATTTGCATTCCGTTTTTCAGTTTGAAAGATCCCATCTGCATAAACTGCGGTGAAGAGTAAAATCCCCAATTGTATCCGTGTCCGAAGCCGGAATATGAAGGAGAGAAGGTGTCTGTGAATCCTTGAGAATAGATAGCATCCGTATTCATGCGGAATAGCTGATTATAGTCCTTGGTTACATTCGGTATACTCAGATCTGTTTTGGGAAGTTGGGGGGCAGTGATATTCATTATCCCCATATCCAGCAAGAAACCGCCGAACTCTTTTACATTAGCTGACGGGGCGCGGCGGATACTGTCGGAAGGTATTTCCGATTGTGCGGATACGATTCCGGCAGATAATATCAGCGAAAGAAATAGAATCAGTTTTTTCATCTTTGTACAGGTTAATTCATCACAAAGATATGAAATTTCAGTCTGACTATCTATGAAACAAGCGCAGATTAACGCAGATTTACGCAAAGATTAAATATTATCTGCGATAATTTGCGTTCATCTGTGTTCATCTGCGCTTTAGGAATTATCTGTTTATGACTGCCATACTTTGGCATACTCGTCCAGCACCCGTTTGATACTTTTCCCGATTTTCGCATAATCGGCCTCATTCAGATTGGCAAGCGATACACGGACACTCCATTTGGGGCCGGCAAAGCCACCGCCGTTCAGCAATACGAGTGAAGTCTCATTGGCGAGACGGAACACCACATCCAGCGGATTATATGTCTTTTGCAGATAAGCGACGAAATCATCCCCATAAAATTTCTTCGCCCACACCAGCATATCGATTTCCGAATAATAACCGGCGCGCAGCGGATCCTCCACCAGTGTAAATCCGGTATTGTCCCATAATGCGTGCAAACGGCGATGGATGATATCCTGCATCTTGATCTTATAGCGGTCCTCTTTATCCAGAAGAGCGAAAAGAGAAAACAAGCTCATCTGCATTTGCTGAGGGAGAGAGAGCCCTGCCGTATGATTCAAAGCGATCTGGCGGCTGTCAGCTACCATACGGTCGATAAACTTCATCTTCTCCGGATGCAGGTCAAGGCTCGAATAACGTTTGTTCAATATTTCTTTCTGCTCCTCCGACAGGCGGGCAATCATTTTGTCGTAGATATTGTCTTCGTGTAAGGCGATCACTGCATTTCTCCATCCCGTAGCTCCGAAATATTTGGAGAAAGAATAGACGCAAAGCGTATTATGTGGCAATTCAGCCATCAATGAACGGAAGTGAGGGATAAATGTCCCGTACACGTCATCCGTAATAATCATCAGATTCGGATTGTCATTCTTTACAATGTTGACAATGCGTGCCGCAGTCTCAGCGCTCAGTGCGTAGCTGGGCGGGTTACTCGGATTGGTGATGAATAAAGCCTTGATTTTCGGGTTCCTTAACTTGTCGATATCCTCATCCTTGTATTGCCAGGTGTGCAGCCCGTCAGCCGTCATCTGGTCAGCGGAAATTTCAGTGACCTCAAATTGGTAACGTCGTAATTGCGGAATCTCAATATAAGGAGTAAACACCGGAATCATCAATGCAATGGCGTCCCCCTGGTTCAATAGGAAATTCTCTTGCAGTGAATCGAACAGATAACACATGGCTGCCGTTCCCCCTTCAGTGGCGAACAGGTCGAAAGTTCCTTTCGGCGGACGGCGGTCGCACATCTCCTGCGCCAGATAATCCTGTACGATTAGTTCCGTAAAATGCAGAATACGGTCGGGCACGGGATATTGGTCACCGATTACAGCTTCCGCCCATTCATGAACGAGCGTGTCCGGGTCGGCTGCGTGCTCCATCAACATATAGTTATATCCCTTTTTCAGCAAGTCGGCTCCCGGTGTCTTTTCGTTATCTTTCAAGAAAGCCTCGAAACGTGCGGCTATTCCTGTTTTCTGCGGGATACCCGCTATCCCTTCTTCCGACGAGAATACACGGCGGCATTCGCAAAGGCCGAATTGTCCTAACAGGAAAAACGCCTCACGGGGTTCGGTAGCAATCCAGTTCGGATTTCCTCTACCGGCATTTAGCATGGTGTGCGCTATTTTCTTGATACTTTCATCCGCCATTTCGATAAGCTTGTTTTTAAGTTCGAAAGGGCTGATGGTTTCCATCTTTTTAGCATAGCTTTTAGTGATAGCCGGGCTATTGTCTTTTTTCTCCATAATGAAATTTATATTTGTTAGAATAGTAAATAATTTGTCTGAAACAGTAAGTACTGCCGGTTTACATCAGCAGTACGATGACCACTCCCCAGATAATCAGCAGCGTATTGCCTACGGCATACGTCACGGTATATCCCAAAGCCGGAGTATCGCTTTCCACTGCATCCTGAATGGCTCCCAGTGCAGCGGTTGTCGTTCGTGCTCCCGCCGTGCAACCCAAGGATAGGGCAGGGTGGAACTTGAACAGATATTTTGCCATCAGTAATCCGCTGACCAATGGAATAGCCGTAGCCAGTGCACCGACAATAAACAGGCTGAAACCTACATCCTTGAATCCGGCTACAAAGCTGGGACCGGCGGCAATGCCCACCACTGCGATAAACATATTCAGTCCTACGTTATTCAATACCCATAGCGAAGGTTCGGGGATACCGCCGAAAGTAGGGTGTTTACTGCGCAGCCAGCCGAATACAAGCCCTGCGATTAATGCGCCTCCACTGGTGGATAGACTGATGGGGATACCTCCCAGATGAATGGAAAGAGCCCCGATAAGGCCACCGACCAAGATTCCCAGTCCTACGAAAATCATGTCAGTCTGATTGGTCGGCCGGTCTACATATCCCATTTGTTTGGCGGCGGCTTCCACTTCGTGCTTCATGCCCGTAAGTTCGAGGATATCTCCCGAATCGACTACGGTCTGAGCGAGCACCGGCACGTTGATACCTGCACGCTTGATACTACGGATGCTGACACCGTGCATGAACTTCTGTGATCTGATCGTTGCGACTTTCTCTCCTGCGAAAGTGCGGTGAGTAACCATTACCGGGAGAGTCTCCGCCGGGAAATCGAGCAATTGGGCGTCAATCACTTCCGGACCGATCCAATCTTCTTCACCAATCACAAATTCACGTCGCCCGCTTAGAACGACTTCATCCTCCGGTTGGAGAATCAGATCCGGACTGACCTCTTTTACAATTCCCCGTTGGCGGACCCGCTCTACAAACAGCCGTTTATCTTTTTCCGCCAGATACGTTTCCAGCTCGCTTACCTTTTTTCCTTTTCCAAACCATTCGTTGGTAATTTTATAAGCGCGGAATACAACCGGGCGGAGTGCGGGTGAGAATCCCGGTTCGTCTACTTCCGATGTTCCCATTTGCACTTCCAATGCCTTGCAGTCTGCTTTCACCTTATCCAGCCCTCCTAATATTTTCGGCCCGAGAGAAGCCAGAAGCCAGGCCGATCCCGCCGTACCGAAGATATAAGTCACGGCGTATGCTACCGGAATGGCATTGATATACGTAGCTTTCTGTGCCTCGCTGATACCCAACTGATTAATGGTATCACTCGCCACACCGATAACGGCTGAGATAGTTTGTGATCCTGCCAGTAATCCGGCGGCTTCTCCTACGTGATATCCCATGATTTTGGCAAGTATCCACGGGGCTACCAGGCTGACGATACACATCAATACGGCGAATCCTACCTGTGGCAAACCGTCTTTTTTCAATCCCCGAAAGAACTGCGGCCCTACCTTATAGCCAACGGCGAATAAAAATAACAGAAAAAATACGGCCTTCATCGGACCGTCTACGGTGATGTTCAGTTGTCCTACCAATACTCCGACTAGCAGAACACTGGTCACTGTACCTAGAGAGAACTTCCCTATTTTGAGTCTGCCCAACCAGAATCCCGCGAAAAGCGTGAGAAAGATAGCAAGCTCAGGGTGTACCCTTAGTTGATTAATAATCCATTCCATAATTAAGTTGTTGTTTAGGTTATGTTACATACAACAGTTATTATGCGGAAAGAGTTTTGCAGCTTTACATAGATTTGTTACTTTTGCATTTTCAACTAAAACTAATCATATTCTGTATGAAATCAGACATAGAAATAGCTCGCAGCATTGAGCTGAAGAAAGTGAAGCAGGTTGCCGAAAGTATCGGAATCCCTCGTGATGAAGTGGAAAATTACGGTCGCTACATTGCAAAGATACCCGAACAGTTGATTGATGAAGAGAAGGTAAAGAAAAGCAATCTTATACTGGTCACTGCCATTACAGCTACAAAAGCGGGTATCGGCAAAACTACCGTGTCTATCGGTCTTGCATTGGGACTTAATAAAATAGGGAAGAAGGCGATTGTCGCCCTGCGTGAGCCGTCTCTCGGTCCGTGCTTCGGAATGAAAGGGGGAGCTGCCGGAGGAGGATATGCCCAAGTGCTCCCGATGGATAAGATCAATCTTCATTTTACCGGAGACTTTCATGCCATCACTTCGGCTCATAACATGATTTCTGCTTTGTTGGATAACTACCTCTATCAGAATCAGGCAAAAGGTTTCGGGCTCAAAGAAATACTCTGGCGTCGGGTGTTGGACGTGAACGACCGTTCGTTGCGCAGCATTGTCGTGGGGCTCGGTCCGAAGTCAAACGGTATCACCCAAGAGTCCGGGTTTGATATTACACCGGCTTCGGAGATTATGGCTATTCTGTGTCTTGCTCAAGATGTGAATGATTTGCGTCGCCGTATCGAAAATATCCTGCTCGGGTTCACTTATGATGACCAGCCTTTTACAGTCAAAGACTTGGGAGTGGCGGGTGCTATTACCGTATTACTGAAAGATGCCATCCATCCTAACCTGGTGCAGACAACCGAAGGAACTGCCGCTTTTGTGCATGGCGGTCCGTTTGCGAATATCGCTCATGGTTGCAACTCCATTCTGGCCACCAAATTGGCGATGACTTTCGGTGACTATGTGATTACAGAAGCAGGATTCGGTGCCGATCTTGGTGCGGAGAAGTTCTACAATATCAAGTGTCGAAAGAGCGGACTCCAGCCGCGTCTCACTGTTATTGTCGCTACGGCGCAAGGATTGAAGATGCACGGAGGTGTCAGTCTTGACCGTATCAAGGAACCGAATATGGATGGGCTGAAAGAAGGCTTGCGCAATTTGGATAAACATGTACGCAATCTTCGCTCGTTCGGTCAGACGGTTGTCGTAGCTTTCAATAAGTTCGCATCCGACACGGAAGAAGAGATGGAACTGCTGCGTGAGCACTGTGAACAGTTAGGAGTGGGCTTTGCCATCAACAATGCGTTCAGTGAAGGAGGAGAGGGAGCAGTGGATATGGCGCGTCTGGTGGTGGATATGATTGAAAACAATCCTTCCGAGCCATTGACTTTTACGTATAAGGAGGAAGACAGTATACAGCAGAAGATCGAAAAAGTGGCTACCCATATTTATGGGGCCAGTGTGATCACGTACAGCAGTATCGCACGCAACCGTATCAAACTGATTGAGAAGATGGGAATCACTCATTATCCGGTTTGTATTGCAAAGACTCAGTATTCGTTCTCCGCCGATCCGAAAATATACGGTGCGGTGAATAACTTCGAGTTCCACATCAAAGATATAGTTATCAATAACGGAGCTGAAATGATTGTAGCCATTGCCGGAGAAATCCTTCGTATGCCGGGACTGCCCAAAGAACCGCAGGCATTGCATATTGATATTGTCGATGGAGAAATAGAAGGACTTAGTTAGTGTGAAAGTACGGAAAGACGGGGATGATTGTATATAGAGGGGGAGAAAAGAAAAACAAATTTGGGTGTGGATGGTTCGGAGAAGAACGTCAATAAATAAAAAAAGAGTTTGCCCTTTCATAAAGGACAAACTCTGAATATTATATTATGAAAAGTTCTGATTTAGTATGCGAAAAGAGGATATTTCTTCATCGTTTCGTTCACACGTGCGCGGACTTGTGCGATCACCTCTTCATTTTCTACGTTAGACAAAACAGTCTCGATCATTTCAGCAATTTCAAGCATTAAGTCTTCTTTAGCACCACGAGTCGTGATAGCAGGAGTACCCAAACGGATACCGGAAGTCTGGAATGCGGAACGGCTGTCGAACGGAACCATGTTCTTGTTAACGGTAATGTCGGCAGAAACCAATGCCTTTTCCGCTACTTTACCTGTCAAATCAGGATATTTGCTGCGCAGGTCTACCAGCATGGAGTGATTGTCCGTACCGCCGGAAACAATTGTAAAGCCACGATCGATCAAAGCCTGTGCAAGTACGGCAGCGTTCTTCTGTACCTGTTTTGCATATTCCTTGAACTCAGGTTGTAGGATTTCACCGAAAGCTACCGCTTTGGCAGCAATAACGTGTTCCAATGGTCCGCCCTGAATACCCGGGAAAACGGCAGAATCCAGCAATTGAGACATCATCTTGATTTCTCCCTTCGGAGTTTTCTTACCCCATGGGTTAGGGAAATCTTTACCCATCATGATAACACCGCCGCGAGGTCCGCGAAGTGTCTTATGTGTAGTCGAAGTGACAATGTGTGCATATTTAACCGGATTTTCAAGTATTCCGGCAGCAATCAGACCGGCAGGGTGTGCCATATCGATCATCAGGATAGCGCCTACTTTGTCAGCGATTTCGCGCATACGCTTGTAGTCCCATTCGCGAGAGTAAGCGGAACCGCCACCGATAATCATTTTCGGTTTCTCACGTAAAGCGACTTCTTCCATCTGGTCGTAGTCCACCCGTCCTGTTTCTTTATTCAGATTGTATTCGCAAGGAGTATAAATGATACCGGAAGTATTCACCAATGAACCATGAGAGAGATGTCCGCCGTGAGCTAAGTTCAGTCCCATGAATTTGTCGCCCGGATTCAGTACAGCCAGGAAAACTGCTGCATTGGCCTGTGCTCCGGAGTGCGGCTGTACGTTTGCCCATTCAGCACCGAAAATCTCTTTCAAGCGGTCGATAGCGATTTGCTCGCTCTGGTCTACTACTTCACAGCCTCCGTAATAGCGTTTGCCCGGATAACCTTCTGCGTACTTGTTGGTCAGGCAAGAACCCATTGCCTGCATTACCTGGTCGCTCACGAAGTTTTCTGATGCAATCAGCTCAATACCTTTTAGCTGACGTTGATGCTCTTTTTCGATAATATCGAAAATTAAGTCGTCTCTTTTCATTCTTTTATAAAGTAAGATTAAATTTTTAATTCGAGATACCTATTTTTAAGCGCACAAAGTTAATGAAAATAAATAAAGAATGAAGGAAGTACAAGAAAAATGTTAGTAAAAAGTGGGATTTAATGATATTTTATTCTTAAAGGATGAAGCCAAGCGAAAAACTTAACGCGCTGTCGCGACGATGGAAAGTAATGTTGCTCACGCCCGTGCTGCCATCGGAATTGATATTGTCATAAACAATCGACTTGGATATGTTTCCCACTCCTTGCTCATAACGGAAATCAAAGAAGATGCGCGAAATATTGACCCCTACACCGATCACCACACTGGCATTGAACGGATAAAGTTCTTCGTGAATCCCTTTCTGGTCGAAGTTGCGGAAAGTGATTTCATTATGTTTCCCCCATAAATAACGGAGTTTGGGCCCTACGAAAATAGACATCCCGTAAGGTCCTTTTTTCACAACATTATAACCGTATAGAATAGGGAAGTCGATACTGTGCAATACAGATTGTACGGACGCATAATCCGGTTCGATAGCAGGGTGCTGTGAGCCCAGCTTATCGAAGCTGATCTCACATTTGGTCACATTATAGGATACTTCCGGCTGGATGAAATGTTTCTTCATGTTGATGCGCATGAAGAGGGCGCCGAAATAACCGATTTTATAATTATTCTGCACCTCATCGATAGTCACATCCTTGATTTTTAGTTTGGACACCAGGAACATGGAAGAGTTGAATCCGGCCTTAATACCAAAGTTTATTTTCTTGGTATTGGGACGGTCCACCTTCTCTGCGTTGTAGTTCTGACCGAAAGCCATACAGCCTACGGTCAGCAAACCTAAAAGGAAAATTGTACGCAGCATATTCATGGTCGTATTATCTGGGGTCAGTTTTTCTTTTTCTCTACACTCCAACCAAATTTTCCGATTTTCTCACCAAGCTCATAATATCCGCCGTGTACATATACCAATGGGTTGGTTTCCGCCAACTCAAGTTTTCCGGTTTCCGGATTCAGATTCCGCTCGTCTGCCCGAACATTCACCACGTCTGCAATAAACATATCATGCGAGCCTAGAGAGACGATTTCTTTCACACGGCATTCAATGCAGAGAGGCGACTCTTCAATCAAGGGAGCGCTGACCACAGTGCAATGTCCCGGAGTCAGCTTCATTTCTTCGAATTTGTGATAATTGCGCCCCGAACGTACTCCGCACCAGTCTGTGGCGAAAGCCATGTCTTTTGTTGTCAGATTGATAACGAACTCCATGTTCTTTTTAATAATCTCATGGGAGTATCGTTCCGGACGTACGGATATATAGCACATGGGCGGGTTGGTGCAAATCGTGCCCGTCCATGCCACTGTGATAATATTATATTCACTTTCTTCTTTTCCGCAACTGACCAATACAGCCGGTAGCGGATAAATCATCGTTCCAGGTTTCCAATCTTGTTTCATAGGATACTGATCTCTTCACGCTTTTGTTCTTTTTCGCAATAATGACATTTTACGATACAGTTATCTTTGTCTATCACATGGAATAACGTAGCCATCGGTTCATTGTTCGTGATACATTTCGGATTGGCGCATTTTACGATTCCATGAAGCTCATCCGGCATTTTCACTTCCCTCTTTTCCACCACCTCATAATCGCGGATAATATTCAGCTTGACGTGCGGAGCCACCACCGATATACGGTTTATTTCCTCGTCGCAGAAAAACTTGTCTGCAATCTTAATGATACCTTTTTTACCCAGCTTCTTACTGTCGAGGTTGAATCCGATCGTGATATTGCTGGTCATTTGCTCCACTCCGAGCAGTTGTACTACGGTAAAGAGCTTTTCGGAAGGGATATGGTCAATCACTGTCCCGTTTTTCAGGGCAGCTACTTGCAATGCTTGTTTATTTTCGCTCATAATAAAATATCGTTTTTAACATCATCTAATGTGATACCTAACACATCGCAAAGAATTGCTTCGCGGGCATACAGACCATTTTGCGCCTGTTGGAAATAGTATGCTTTCGGGTTGTCATCCACATCATACGCAATCTCGTTGACACGGGGCAGCGGATGCAGGATACGCAGATTGGGACGGGTGTTCTCCAGCATTTTGTTGCGCAGGATATATACGTTCTTTACACGTTCGTATTCCATCAGATCGGTGAAACGCTCCCGTTGCACGCGGGTCATGTACAGAATGTCCGCATCAGCGATAATCTCTTCGGTGAAATCTGTGTGCTCAACATACTTTATCTGGTGAGTCTTGCAATAGAGCTTGTACTCTTCCGGCATTTTCAACTCTTCGGGAGCGATAAAATGGAAAGTAGGGTTGAAGTGGCGCATGGCCATCAGCAGCGAGTGCACGGTACGTCCGTACTTCAAATCTCCTACCAGATAAATATTCAAGTTTTCCAGTGTTCCCTGTGTTTTGTAGATGGAATAGAGGTCGAGCATGGTTTGTGACGGATGTTGGTTGGCACCGTCTCCTGCATTGACGATAGGCACCGGAGCTACCTCGCTGGCATACCGTGCGGCCCCTTCGAGATAGTGGCGCATGACGATAATGTCCGCATAATTGCTCACCATCATAATCGTGTCTTTTAGTGTCTCCCCTTTGGAAGAACTGGTCGCTTTCGGGTCGGAAAATCCGATAACACGTGCACCGAGACGGTTGGCGGCTGTTTCAAAACTCAGGCGGGTACGTGTGGAAGGTTCGAAGAACAAGGTTGCTACTACCTTTCCTTGCAATAACCGGCGGTTGGGATTCATTTCAAACTGCTTCGCCATTTCGAGCATATAGAGGATTTTTTCTTTAGAATGTTCGGCAATGGTTACTAAACTTCTGTTTTCCATTTTGTTATCTTTTATGTGGATAGAACTTGTTTTACCGGAGTGTAAAGGTACGAAGAATTTGTGAGAAGCACAGAATTATTTCGTTTTTTTTAGGTTCAGCCGGATGATTTTTGTTTCAGCCGTTCCTGTTGGATGAAACGAGCGTATCTTTTGATTAATACGACCGCTCGTTTTGAACCGATCGAACGGTCTGACGAGTGTAAACGGGCGGTCGTTTGGTACAAAATATACGGTCGTTTATATTGAATCGACCGCACTTTTGAGCGGCACCCCACGCGGCACCCCTTCATACCTCCTGAAATGCCCTATTGATGGGGGATACGGAAGATACCCGAAATGCGTTCCGGCACCCCATCCGGCAACTAATATATATAATAAATAAAGAATGTATTAAAATACATTATATCTTTTTTCTCTGTAGAGTGCGATCTATCTTCGAAAAGATTCGTTCTTTTGTTGCTTGCCAATAATGGTATAATAATCAAATAACTAATGGTGCAAATGACGAACAAAAAAGGTTTTAGTCGGTGTGGCGAGCTCTACATCGATCGTTTACGTGAAGAAGGCAGATATTCTACAGCGCATGTCTATAAGAATGCTCTTTTTTCTTTCAGTGTGTTTTGTGGTACGTGTAATGTGTCGTTCAGGCAAATCACCCGTGAGAGCCTGCGGCTTTACGGGCAGTATCTTTACGAGAATGGATTGAAGCTTAATACGATTTCTACGTATATGCGTATGCTTCGTAGCATTTACAATCGTGGGGTGGAAGCGGGTAATGCCCCTTTTGTGCCGCGGTTGTTTCATGAGGCTTATACGGGAATCGATGTTTGTCAGAAGAGGGCTTTGACTGCTGCTGAACTGCATAGGCTTTTGTTTGACGATCCCCGATCGGAACGTTTGCGTCGCATTCAGGACATTGCTTCCCTGCTGTTCCAACTTTGTGGAATGTCGTTTGCCGATCTGGCACATTTGGAAAAATCGGCTCTTGAAAATAATATACTTCGCTATAATCGTATCAAGACGAAAACGCCGATGAGTGTAGAAGTGTTGGATAGTGCTATGGTGAAGATCGACCGACTTCGGAGCGTTCGGAAGTCCCAACCCGGTTGTCCGGATTATTTGCTTGATATTCTTTGTGGTGATAAGTCACGGAAGGATGAAAAGGCTTACCGGGAATATCAGTCTGCCCTTCGCTGGTTTAACAACAGCCTGAAGGAGCTGGCGAGGGCGTTGCATCTGAAATCTCCGGTCACCTCTTATACATTACGCCATTCGTGGGCTACTATTGCCAAGTATCGGGGAGTGTCCATCGAAATGATTAGCGAGGCGTTGGGACATAAATCCATAAAAACCACACAGACTTATTTGAAAGGCTTCGGACTGGAAGAAAGGACAGAAGTGAATAAAGGAAATTTATCTTACATCAGAAATTGTAATGTGAAAGGATAATTAAAGATAATCAACTGTTAATCAGTGATAAACTATATCCATTACTTTTTAGGTAACGGATGTAAAATTTGTTGCAAAGATAGCCAAAAACATAAATAGCAAACAAGCAATTCTACATTTTTTTTCGTTTTATTTAAATTTTAGTATAAGAAAATCCCGGAGCATGAAAAGAACTCATTTTCATGCCCTATACTTTTTATTGTCCGATTTTAAATTCATTTTGCTGAACATCAAGCAAATTTCCGGTTGGCCCCTCCTTATACTTGTATTCTTTCCGTTTTCGTTATAGAGTATGTTCTGATGCATTTTATCCGTTACCTAAAAAGTAACGGATGTATATGGGGTAAAAAAACATGATTTTAACAAGCCAAAAATCAGTAAATGCTGGGCCTAGTAATGGGACAGGGGAAGGCGTAGCACACTCTAAACGCTGGTATGTAGCTATGGTGCGTATGCATCATGAGAAGAAAGTTGCCGAGCGTTTGGACAAAATGGGGATTGAAAATTTTGTTCCTGTCCAACAGGAGATTCATCAATGGAGCGACCGGCGTAAAAAAGTAGAGGCCGTTCTTCTTCCTATGATGGTATTTGTCCATGTTGATCCGAAAGAGCGTATGGAAGTCCTTAGTTTTTCTACAGTTAGTCGCTACATGGTGATGCGGGGTGAGAGCACACCGGCAGTGATTCCCGATGAGCAGATGGCTCGTTTCCGTTTTATGCTTGATTATTCCGAAGAAGCTGTTTGCATGAACAGCTCCCCTTTGGCGCGTGGTGAAAAAGTACGTGTCATCAAGGGACCTCTGACCGGACTGGTGGGTGAACTGGTCAATGTAGATGGTAAGACTAAGATTGCCGTGCGACTGAATCTGTTAGGCTGTGCATGTGTGGATATGCCTATCGGTTATGTAGAATCGGTGAAATCTTGATTTTAGTATCTGATTATATTTCTTTGTATCTCTGATACACAATTTATCGTTTATACTATAATGGAAAAGACATTAAGGGGGATAGCTCAATACGCTCGTAAGAACTATTTGAGCTATTGGATTATTTTGGGTATTGACACGACAATATCAGTAGTATGTTCATTGATCGCTTATGCTGTCATTCATTATATGGCACATATACCTGTGAGTGACTGGGTTTTTTGTCAGTTTGTTCTCGTTTCTTTGCTGGGTAGTGTTGTCGGCTCTTTGTTGTTCCACACGTATCGTAACACGATCCGTTTTTCCCAGGCCCGTGAGCTCTGGCGTGTCATGTGTGCCGTATTGTTCAAGTCTGTCTGCCTGCTTGCCGTTTCTTTCTGGGTTATCCCCGAAACGTCCGCGTTCGATAAATACCGTTTTTCCTGCCTTCTTCTCGACGGTCTTCTGACCCTGGTTGCGCTGACAGTCTTTCGTGTTTCACTCATCATCACGTACGATCTATTGCTGGACTGGGTGAACAAGAAGAACACCCGTATCCTTATCTATGGCACCGACGAGGAGAGTGTGGCGCTGAAGCTTCGTCTCAGGGACAGTTCCCATTACAAGGTGGCAGGCTTTTATGTTTATGGCAGGAACAACAGCCGCCGCCGTTTGGCCGATCTTCCCATTTATTATTTTGAAAACGATTCCGATGTGGATTACATCATCCGTAAGCGTGGCATTAAAGGTATTTTGTTTTCCCGTTATGAGGATACCCGTCTTGAGGAAAACCGTCTTTTGGAATACTGCAAGAGCAATGATCTCAAGACCCTGATAGCCCCGACGATCAGTGAGGCCGATTCTGACGGTAACTTCCACCAGTGGGTCCGTCCCATCAAGATCGAGGACCTTTTGGGCCGTGCGGAAATCAATATCAACCTTCGCCAGGTGGCTGCGGAATTCCGTGGTAAAGTCGTTTTGGTGACCGGTGCAGCAGGCAGCATAGGCAGCGAACTTTGCCGCCAGCTTGTCGGTCTGGGCATCCGTAAACTTGTCATGTTTGATTCCGCTGAGACCCCTTTGCATAATGTGCGTCTTGAATTCGAGAAGAATTATCCCGATATAGATTTCATTCCTGTCATCGGTGACGTCCGTGTTAAAGAGCGCGTGCGTATGGTATTCGAAAATTACCATCCCCAGGTGGTCTTCCACGCCGCCGCCTACAAGCATGTTCCTTTGATGGAGGAAAACCCCTGTGAGGCGGTTTTGGTGAATGTCACCGGCTCCCGCCAGGTTGCGGACATGGCCGTTGAATACGGTGCGGAGAAGATGATAATGGTTTCTACTGACAAGGCTGTTAACCCAACGAATGTGATGGGCTGCTCCAAGCGCCTTGCCGAGATCTACGTGCAGAGTCTGGGTTGTGCCATCCGTGAGGGGAAAGTGCAAGGGCGTACCAAATTCATCACAACGCGTTTCGGAAATGTATTGGGCAGTAACGGTTCCGTCATTCCCCGTTTCAAGGAACAGATAGAGAATGGCGGTCCGGTCACCGTCACCCATCCTGATATCATCCGTTTCTTTATGACGATTCCCGAGGCCTGCCGTCTGGTGATGGAGGCCGCCACTATGGGGGAGGGCAATGAGATCTTTGTCTTTGAGATGGGCAAGGCAGTCAAGATCGTCGATCTGGCCACCCGTATGATTGAATTGGCTGGCTATCGTCCCGGTGAAGACATAAAGATCGAGTTCACGGGTTTACGTCCCGGTGAGAAGCTTTACGAAGAGGTCCTGAGCGATAAGGAGAATACGATTCCGACTGAAAATAAAAAGATCATGATCGCTAAGGTTCGCCGGTATGAATATTCCGATATCCTTGACACTTATTCTGAGTTCGAGAGGTTGTCCCGTGCCGTCAAGATCATGGATACCGTCCGGTTGATGAAGAAGGTGGTGCCCGAGTTCAAATCGAAGAATTCTCCGAGGTTTGAGGTGTTGGATAAAGAATAATAAACTAGAATATATTATGAACAATTCATTTTGCATTGCTACAAGTATACAGAAAAAAGTCGGTGGGATACTTCCCTGCTTGTTTGCACTCTTTTTGCTTGCTTCCTGCCAGTCATACAAGAAAGTTCCCTACCTGCAGGATTCTGAAATTGTGGGACAGGTTACCCAACAGGAAACCCTGTATGATGCCAGAATAATGCCTAAGGATCAACTTACTATCATGGTATCATGTACGAACCCTGAATTGGCGGCTCCTTTCAACCTCGGAATGACTGGTTCTGCTGGTTTGACTGCCGGAAATTCACAGGGCGCTTCCCAATCCTCCCAACAGACTTATCTGGTGGATAACGAGGGGAATATCAATTTTCCTGTATTGGGGACATTGAAAGTCGGGGGACTGACCAAAAAGGAGGTAGAGCAAATGATAGTGGAAAAGTTGAAACCCTACATAAAAGAAACTCCGATTGTTACTGCACGCATGGTCAATTACAAAATCTCCGTATTAGGAGAAGTCGCTAGTCCCGGTACATTTACTATCAGCAATGAGAAAGTGAATTTATTGGAAGCTTTGGCCATGGCAGGTGATATGACCATTTATGGAATCCGTGACAATGTAAAGTTGATTCGTGAAGATGCCAATGGTAAACAACAAATCATAACACTGGATCTTAATAAGGCTGAAACTCTTCTTTCTCCTTACTATTGGTTGCAGCAGAATGATATTGTTTATGTGACTCCGAATAAGGCAAAGGCTCGCAATTCGGATATCAGTAATAGTACAAGTATATGGTTTTCGGCTACTTCTATTTTAATTTCATTGGCAAGTTTATTAGTAACAATCTTCAGATAATAACATCGTATGGTTGAGGAAAGAAAAGAAAAAACGGGGGTACAATCCGAAGAACAGATCAATATTCAGGAAATCCTTTTCCGCTATCTGATTCATTGGCCATGGTTCGTAGTTTCGGTAATAGTTTGTGTTGCTTTAGCATGGGGATATCTACGTCTGACAACACCTGTATATAATATTTCTGCCACTGTTCTGATTAAGGATGAAAAGAAGGGTGGCGGTGCGAATATGTCTTCCGAACTGGAAAAGATGGGGCTAAACGGTTTTGTCTCTTCATCAAGTAATATAGAGAATGAAATTGAAGTGCTAAAATCCAGAACATTGGCAAGGGAGGTAGTCAGTTCTTTAGGCTTGTTTGTGACCTATATGGACGAAGATAAGTTTCCAAACAAGGAATTGTATCGTACTTCTCCGGTTTTGGTCAGTCTGACCCCTCAGGAAGCGGACAGGCTTCCGCAGACAATGGAGATAGATATGCTTCTGCAACCTGCCGGTGCAATGGATGTGCAGGTCAAGGTGGGAAAAAAGGAGTACCGGAAACATCTTGAGAAATTGCCTGCCGTATTTCCTACCGATGAAGGTACGGTTGCTTTTTTTGCGAACAATGATACTTTGTCATCACTTCGTCCGGAAAGTGTAACAACAGAACGTCATATTACGGCTTATATTAACAGGCCTTTTGCTGTAGCGAAAGGTTATGCCGGTTCCCTGTTGATAACCCCTACCTCGAAGGCGACTTCCGTCGTGACCGTTTCACTTAAGAATTCTAATACCCAGCGTGGCAAGGACTATATAGACAAACTGCTTGAGATGTATAATATCAATGCTAACAATGACAAGAATGAGGTAGCCCAGAGAACGGGCGAGTTCATTGATGAGCGTATTGATATCATCTCAAAAGAATTGGGTAGCACGGAACGCGATCTGGAGAATTTCAAGCGTAGTGCGGGTATCACTGATTTAACAAGTGAGGCTCAGATTGCCTTAACTGGTAATGCCGAATATGAAAAGAAGCGGGTGGAAAATCAGACACAGATTAATCTTGTAATGGATTTGAAAAAATATTTGCAGGGTAGTGAATACGAAGTGCTGCCTGCGAATGTCGGTTTGCAGGATGCCGGGGTAGCGGGGGCGATTGACCGGTATAATGAGATGGTGGCCGAACGTAAACGCCTGTTACGTACATCAACGGAAAGCAATCCGGCAATTGTGAATCTTACTACCAGTATCCGTGCGATGCGCAGTAATATACAGACCACTCTGGATGCCACGTTGAAAGGACTTGAAATAACGAAAGCTGATTTGATTCGTGAAGCGAGTCGTTATTCCCGTCGTATCAGTGATGCTCCGACTCAGGAACGTCAGTTTGTGAGTATTGCCCGTCAGCAAGAAATCAAGTCCGGTTTGTATCTGATGCTACTTCAGAAGCGTGAGGAGAATGCCATTGTCTTGGCTGCCATAGCCAATAATGCCAAGATTATTGACGAGGCACAGGCGGACAGTACTCCGATTTCCCCGAAACGGATGACGATTTATTTGGCGGCTTTGGTATTTGGAATAGGTATTCCGGTAGGTGTTATTTATTTGATCGGTCTGACCAAATTTAAGATAGAAGGTCGTGCTGATGTTGAAAAATTGACTTCGCTCCCTGTTGTTGGTGATATTCCATTGGCAGATGAAAAGATGGGAGCTATTGCCGTATTTGAGAATCAGAACAATTTGATGAGCGAAACCTTCCGTAATGTCCGTACCAATCTTCAGTTTATGCTTGAAAATGGTAAGAATGTAATTTTGGTAACTTCTACAGTTAGTGGTGAAGGAAAATCTTTTATATCCGCCAATCTGGCTATCAGCCTTTCTTTGTTAGGGAAAAAAGTCGTGATAGTAGGCCTTGACATTCGTAAGCCCGGATTGAACAAAGTTTTCAACCTACCTAAGAAAGAGTATGGTATCACTCAATTCCTTACCAATTCCACTGTAAATCTGATGGATTTGGTGCATCATTCTGATATAAACAAGAATTTATATATTCTTCCAGGTGGAACAGTTCCCCCTAATCCAACAGAGTTGTTGGCTCGTGACGGTTTGGAGAAAGCTGTTGAAATCTTGAGGAAGAATTTTGATTACGTGATATTGGATACGGCACCTGTGGGTATGGTAACTGATACTTTGCTTATAGGACGTGTAGCGGACTTATCTGTTTATGTATGCCGTGCTGATTACACCCGTAAAACGGAGTTTACCCTGATCAATGAACTTGCCGAGAATAATAAACTGCCTAATCTCTGTATTGTTATCAATGGCTTGGATCTTCAGAAGAAGAAATATGGTTATTACTATGGTTATGGCAAATATGGCAAGTATTATGGCTATGGTAAACATTATGGTTATGGGGAGTATAAGATAAAATACAAGGCTAATTAATCAATAATAATATCAAAGATATGTCAGTGTTTAAAGACAAAGTCCTGTTGATCACAGGCGGTACAGGTTCATTCGGTAATGCCGTACTCCGTCGTTTTCTCACAAGTGATATCAAGGAAATCCGTATATTTTCACGGGATGAAAAGAAGCAGGATGATATGCGTCATCATCTTCAGGCACAGTATCCTGAACAAGCGTCAAAGGTGAAGTTTTATATCGGTAATGTTCGTAACCGTGAATCTGTGGATGTTGCGATGCGTGGAGTGGATTATGTGTTTGCGGCTGCTGCTTTGAAGCAGGTACCTTCCTGTGAGTTTTTCCCTATGGAAGCGGCCATGACTAATGTGATGGGCACAAGCAATGTATTGCTTTCAGCTATTGATCATCGTGTGAAGAATGTGGTTGTTCTTTCTACTGACAAGGCTGCCTATCCCATCAATGCCATGGGTATTTCTAAGGCTCTGATGGAAAAGGTGGCTATTGCGAAAGGGCGTGAACTTGGTGAAGGTGCGCAGACAACTATCTGTTGTACCCGTTATGGTAATGTAATGGCATCACGTGGTTCGGTTATTCCTTTGTGGGTGGAGCAGATCATGTTAGGCAAATCCATTACTATTACAGATCCTAATATGACCCGTTTCATGATGACATTGGATGATGCGGTGGATCTTGTTATCTATGCCTTTACCCATGGTCACAATGGTGATCTCTTCGTACAGAAAGCTCCTGCCGCGACCTTGGATGTGCTTGCTGAAGCCTTGAAGCAGATTTATTCTAAGATTGATCCCAAATACGGTGAAACCGAAGTCAAGGTTATCGGTACCCGTCACGGTGAAAAACTTTATGAGACTCTTGTCACTCGTGAAGAAATGGCAAAAGCTATTGATTGCGGCAACTACTACCGTATTCCTTGCGACAGTCGTGACCTCAACTATGACAAGTTCTTTGTGGAAGGTAATGAGAAGGTTTCAGCAATTGAGGATTATCACTCTCACAACACCGCACGTCTAGATGTTGAGGGGATGAAGGAACAGCTTATGCGTTTGCGCTTTATTCAGGAGGATCTCGGTTTGATAGAGCGTGCCAAATCAAAAGAAATCCGTTCCGAATAATGAAGATACTTGTAACAGGCGCCAAAGGTTTCGTAGGAAAAAATCTTTGTGCCGAGCTCAACAATATAAAGGAAGGAAAGGCCCGCTGTTATGGCGGCCTTGTTATTGATGCTGTTTATGAATATGATATAGACAGTAATCCGGAGGAATTGGATGTTTACTGTTCTGACTGTGACTTCGTCTTCAACTTGGCAGGTGTAAACCGTCCCAAAGAGAATAGCGAGTTTATGAGCGGCAACTTCGGCTTTGCATCAATATTGCTCGACTGTTTGAAAGCTCATAAGAACACTTGCCCCGTGATGCTGTCAAGTAGTATTCAGGCAACCCTGATCGGCCGTTATGGTACGAGCGATTACGGCAAGAGCAAGTTAGCGGGTGAGGAGCTGTTCTTTGAGTACGGTAGAGAAACAGGTGCTAAAGTATTGGTATATCGTTTTCCGAATCTTTTCGGCAAATGGTGTCGTCCAAATTATAACAGCGCGGTTGCCACATTCTGTAACAACATTGCCAACAACCTTGACATACAGGTGAATGATTCCTGTGTGGAACTTGAACTTCTTTATATCGATGATCTTGTAAAAGAAATGATAAGTGCCTTGCAGGGTAATGAACATCACTGTGAATTTGACGGTGTGAAGACTGTTCTTACCGCCAATGGCCGTTATTGCGCCGTACCTGTTACCCATAAAGCAACTTTGGGTGAAATAGTTTCGTTGCTTGAATCTTTTAAAGCACAGCCCCAAACATTGCTAATGCCCGAGATACCGGAAAATTCATTCGCCAAGAAGCTTTACAGTACTTTTCTTAGCTATTTGCCCAAGGAGAAGGCTGTCTTTCCGTTGAAGATGAACGTAGATGAGCGCGGCAGTTTCACAGAACTGCTGAAGACGGTAAATTGCGGTCAGTTTAGTGTGAATATAAGTAAGCCAGGGGTTACCAAGGGGCAGCATTGGCATCATACGAAATGGGAGTTCTTTATTGTTGTGTCGGGTAAGGCTCTCATTCAGCAACGTAGGATAGATACGGATGAAGTACTGAATTTTGAGGTTAGCGGTGATAAGATAGAGGCTGTACACATGTTGCCCGGCTATACTCACAATATCATAAACCTCTCTGATACTTGCGATTTGGTAACCCTCATGTGGGCGAATGAGGCATTTGATCCCAATTGTCCGGACACTTATTTCTTACCCGTAGAATAAATACAATTATGGCAGATATTAAGACAGATTATAGCGACGTAAAGTTTGCAGATAACGGCAAACTGAAACTTCTTATCATAGTAGGTACAAGGCCTGAGATTATTCGTCTTGCGGCAGTTATTACCAAGTGTCGCAAGTATTTTGATACAGTATTGGCGCATACCGGTCAGAACTATGATTACAATCTCAACGGGGTATTTTTCAAGGATTTGAAATTAGCCGCTCCGGAGGTTTATATGGATGCTGTGGGTGATGACCTCGGCTCAACGGTCGGCAATATCATCAACTGCTCCTACAAATTAATGAATGCAATCAAGCCTGATGCATTGCTCATATTAGGTGATACCAACTCTTGCTTGAGTGCCATTGCGGCAAAGCGTTTGCACATCCCTATTTTCCATATGGAGGCAGGAAACCGTTGTAAAGATGAGTGCCTGCCTGAGGAGACCAACCGGCGCATTGTTGATATTATCAGTGACGTAAATCTGGCATATAGCGAGCACGCAAGGAGATACCTTCACGAATGCGGTCTCCCTAAAGAACGTACTTATGTGACCGGTAGTCCCATGGCTGAGGTATTGCATGCCAATCTTGCTGATATAGAGGCTAGCGACATTCACCGTCGTCTTGGTTTGGAGAAGGGAAAGTATATCCTACTTAGTGCTCATCGCGAGGAGAATATTGACACAGAAGAGAATTTCCTTTCCCTGTTTAATGCTATCAATGCCATAGCTGAGAGGTACGATATGCCTATTCTTTACAGTTGTCATCCTCGCTCACGTAACCGAATAGAGAAGAGTGGTTTCCAATTGGATAAGCGTGTAATTCGTCACGAACCTCTCGGTTTCCATGATTACAATTGTCTGCAAATGAATGCAGCCGCTGTAATCAGTGATTCAGGCACTCTGCCTGAGGAAAGCAGCTTCTTTACCAGTGTGGGACATCCTTTCCCGGCAGTCTGTATCCGTACCAGTACCGAGCGTCCCGAATCGTTGGACAAGGCAGGATTTATCCTTGCCGGTATTGATGAAAAATCCCTTCTTCAGGCTGTTGATACTGCCATTGCTATGAATGCTGAAGGGGATAACGGGATACCTGTACCTGTGTATGTTGAGGATGTTGCCAACAAGGTGGTGAAGATTATTCAGAGTTATACGGGGGTGGTAAACAAAATGGTGTGGAGAAAAAAGTAGGAAAATCAGAAACTGTGATTTCTCAACATAATATTTAAAAATGAAATGATATGGGAAACGAAAGTGAATTGTGGAATAAAATACTATCGAGGGCAATAGCTCTTCCTTTTGTGAAAGTAGATAGGGAGTCTTTTTTACGTAAAGAATTAGCTCTTTATTGCAATCATGATATGTTGGATATTGGCATTAAGGAATCTCCATTGAAAGTATTGCATTAAAAACAAATATCAAGAATTGCTAGCGGATGTATAAAGTATCATTTGATGTTGGTTTGTGGTACATCTGCTTCAGCAGGATTACCCGGTGGATGGGTTTTGAATGGGACTATTCCTGCGGATATTGCTCAGTTCTATGGACATATCTTTGCGTTGATGTAAAAACTGCTTTATCTTTATGGTTGGCCTGATTTGCAGGGTGAAGAAGGGAAGTTGAATGATGAGGCAGCGTATATTTTAACACTGTTTACTGGAGGAATGATGGGGTCTTAAGTGGCATTGGAAACTATGAAAATTTCTAAGGCTTTTGCTGAGCAAGTGGCGATTAGGCTCCCTAGACAAACATTAACTAGATATGCTATTTATAATACCTCTAAACAAGTAGCAAAATGGATTGGAATAAAATTAACAAAAGATACATTTGCGAGAGGAGTTTCTAAAGTAATACCATTAATTGGAGTTCCTATATCTACAGGATTAACTTATTGGACTTTTAAACCTATGGTCAACCGTTTGAAGAAAAGTTTGGATGAATAATTGATTTTGTTAGTGGATTGTTAGTTTAAAACTCTAGTTAGCCAACAAGAATCATTTTGGAGTCAGGAGCATAGCATGAGTAAAGGGAAGACAGAGGGGGAATGACAAAACTGAAACATATTCAAATCTGATTGCTAACATCCAATAGTTGATAACGTTTTTTATTCTTAATATATTTCAGTTTATAGTCACTTATAAAGTTCCTAAAAAGGGGGACTAATTTGAATACTAAAAAAAATGTATGAAAAATCTTATAATAGTGGGAGCGGGCGGATATGCAAAGTCTGTTCTTGATTCTCTTGATCATATGAATTTCAGAATGATGGGATACATTGATGATGTGAAACCAAGAGGAATTGATCATCAGGGATTTCCGGTTCTTGGGAATAGTATAGATTGTATTGAGAATATTAATGAGTATGTTTACTTTGTCGCTATTGGAAATAATGCTAAGCGTAAAGTTTGGTTCGATAAACTCAAAAAACGTAATCTTTCACTTATTAATGTAATTGACAAGTCTGCACTTGTATCTCATGCAGCATCTATTGGGGAAGGTTGCTTTATTGGCAAACTTGCTATTCTCAATCATGGTAGTTCGGTAGGTGATAACTGTGTTATTAATACTCGTGCCCTTATTGAACATGGTTGCCATGTAATGGATCATGTAAATGTTTCAACGAACGCAACTCTTAATGGAGATGTTATTTGCGAAGAGGGAAGTTTTGTAGGGAGTGGGACTGTTATTAATGGTCAACTGACTATTGGAAGTTGGGCACTAGTAGGTTCAGGGGCAGTGGTTGTCAAAGATGTGAAACCTCATACAACAGTTGTAGGCGTACCAGCCAAAGAAATACGATCAACAAATCATAAATACAATTGAGAATAGGAAGATGAAACATATATATATAATTGCAGAAATCGGTTGTAATCATTGTGGTGATTTTGAACTTGCAAAAAGAATGGTTGATGAAGCTAAGGCTTGTGGTGTGGATGCTGTTAAATTCCAGACATTTAAGGCAGCGGAACTTATCTCCCGTTATGCCCCTAAGGCCGACTATCAAAAGGTAACAACCGGTAATGAAGAGAACCAACTTGAGATGACACGTAAACTTGAACTTCCATATGATGAATTTATTAAGCTTCGTGATTATGCTATTAGTCTCGGTCTTGATACTTTCTCTACTCCATTTGATATGGATTCTATTGACTTTCTGGAGAAAAAGGGACAAGTTATTTGGAAAATTCCTTCTGGAGAAGTGACTAATCTTCCTTTTTTAGAGCGCATTGCTAAGTTTAAGATTACGGGTAAGAAGATAATCCTTTCAACTGGTATGTGTACAGTAGAAGAAATTCATCAGGCAGTAGATATCATTTGCAAATATGAGAAACCTGAAAATCTAATCATCCTTCATTGTAATACAGAGTACCCTACACCGGATAAAGATGTAAATCTTAGTGCTATTGATACACTCCATAAAGAATTCCCAGGTATAGCAATTGGTTTCTCTGATCATTCTGTTGGTTACGTAGCGGCAATTGGAGCTTGTATGAAAGATATTGTGCTAATTGAAAAGCATTTTACACTTGACAAGAACCTTCCAGGTCCTGATCATAAAGCGTCTGCAACACCAAATGAACTCAAGGAGCTATGTCAAAATGTTCGACGTATTGAAATTATTGCTGGTGAAGGGGGAAAAAAAGTTACTGAATCGGAGAGACGTAATATAAATATAGCTCGTAAGTCGATCGTTGCTCGTACTGCAATAAAAAAAGGCGAACTTCTTACAGAACAAAATCTTACTTGTAAACGTCCTGGAAATGGTGTTAGTCCCATGGAATGGTATAATGTTCTTGGTACTGTTGCTGTTCGTGATTTTGAAGAGGATGAATTGATAGAGTTATAGTAAATATTCTTTTGATTTTGTAAAATTAATTGAAATAATATATGAATAAATATAGAGTTGCCTTTGCTACTGGATCACGGGCTGATTATGGAATTGTACGTAACTATATTGCAAAATTGAATGCTGATACAGAAGTGGATTTTTGTGTTCTTACTACAGGAGCTCTTTTGATATCTCAATTTGGTAGTGCAGTTAATGTTATAGAACAAGATGGCTTTCGTATTGATTATAGAAATGTAATTCCACAAAAGATGGGTTCTCTTCATGATACATGTCATATCATGGCTCGAACTCTTGATGATTTCAGTCTATTTTTTTCTGAACATAAATATGATCTTCTTATTATTTTAGGTGATCGCTATGAGATATATAGTGTATCTATTGCTGCAGCAATGCATAGGATTCCTATTTTACATCTTCATGGAGGAGAATTAACAGTTGCCAATTATGATGAGTTTATTCGTCACTCTATAACTAAGATGGCTACATGGCATATTACTAGTACAGAAGAATATCGTAATCGTGTAATTCAATTGGGTGAGAAGCCAGAGAACGTTTATTATTTAGGAGCTTTGGGAGCAGAAAACTGCATGCATATCAATATGAAAAATGTATTAGCAGAACTACATGGTTTATATAATTCGTTTGTTGTTCTTTTCCATCCAGAGACTCTTAATAGCGTATCACCATTAGAGCAAGTTGAAGAAATTCTTGAAGCTATAGAGTCATACATAAAGATTTACAAATTCATTTTTATAGGTTCAAATGCAGACACATATGCAGATCTGATAACTTGTCGGGTTAAGGAGTTTTGTAATGCTCATATTAATTGCTTTTTTTATACTAATCTCCATCCGGATAGTTATCACTATGCGGTTCAACAGTCAATAGCTCTTATAGGAAATTCAAGTAGTGGTATCATTGAAGTTCCTTCTCTTGGCAGTTATACTATAAATATAGGTGATCGTCAAACGGGACGTGTTAAGAGTAGTAGTATTTTGGATGTTCGCTGTAATGCAACTGCTATAAATGGGGCTATTCAATATGTTATTGAACATAAAGATACCCCAATAATAGATACCCCTTACTATAAGAAAAATTCAGCAGAGTTGTATTATCAAACTACTATGAATATCCTCCGTAGTAGTAAACAACAGTATAAAGAATTTTATGATATTAAGTTTTAAAAATATATGAAACGGATAGCAATAATTCCTGCACGTTCTGGTTCTAAGGGACTTAAAGATAAGAATATCATAGAGCTATGTGGGAAGCCTCTTATGGCGTATTCGATAGAAGCTGCATTAGGTACTGGATTATTTGAGCATGTCATTGTTTCTACTGATTCAGAACACTACGCAGACATCTCTCGCCAATATGGCGCAGAGACAATGATGAGAGGTGAAAGGCTCTCTGATGATAAAGCCACAACATATATGGTTTTGAAAGACATACTTAAAAATAGATTAACTGAAACTATTGATTATTTTGTACTTCTCCAGCCAACATCTCCTCTTCGTACATCTGCGCATATTGAAGAGGCTATAAAAAAGTTCGAATCAAGGTATCAAGAGTTTGATTTTCTTGTATCTATGAAGGACTCTGAATATGCAAGAGTGCTTGTGAACCCTATTGATGAGGATGAAAGTCTAAAATATTTTGATACGGATTTCGCTAATTATCGACGCCAAAACTTCAAAGATTATTCTCCCAATGGAGCTATCTTTATTGCTAAACCAAAGGAATATTTAGAGAGAAAGCATTTTTTTGGTTCTCGTACTATTGCATATTGTATGAATAAAATAGATTCGATAGATATTGATGATAATATTGACTACCAATTAGCTAAAATATTGTTGGAAAATAAGCAAGTACTAAAATAGGAAGACTTATTTAATTATTATGAAGTTTTCGAAATGAGGATATTATAGTTTATAAATAAGAATGCAAATGAGTTTTATAGCATTAATGAAAAATATTCTTAAACCTCTAAAGAATCGCTTGTACTCTTTATCCTTGTATTTACAGAATTAATGGAGATAATGATGTTAGGCTAAATGGAGCGAATCTTCGGAGAGTAAAGATAAGAATCAAAGGAAGTAGCAATAAAATATATATAGAATCAATCCAAACGATTGAGGATACGATTATTAATGTAAATTACAGTAAATCAGAAATTTATATTCTGTGTTGTGTTAGCAATTTGAATATCATGATAATGGATGATGGGAGTAGTGTGACGATAGGAAACAAAACTACAATCAATGGGGCTGAATTTTGGGTTACAGAAGGAAAAGATATCACAGTAGGTGAAGGTTATATGTTTGTAAAGAATATTAAATTGATTACAGGGGATACTCATGCCATATTTCAGAATGGTAAGCGATTAAATAAGGGAGGTTCTATTTCTATTAGTAATCATGTTTGGATTGGTGCTAATGCAAAAATAATGAAAGGTATAGTGATGCTTTTGGGATCTATTATTGGCAATGCATCATTGGTTACCAAAGTGCTCGAAGAAGAAAATGCTATATATGTAGGAACTCTAACGAAGTTGATTAAAAACAATATTTGTTGGTATAGAGATAAGAAGTATAGATTACTTGATGCGTTATAGGTTTACAGTGGTATAATTAATTAAACAAACTATAGTGAGTAATTAAAAATTAGTTATATTAATCAATGACAAGCAGAATACAGAAGTCTATAAAAAATGCCAAAGTGAACGTGATATTTTATGTTATCACGGCAGTTTTGGCTTTCTTCTCTCGTAAAGTTTTTTTAGATAATCTTGGCACAGAGTTCTTGGGATTGTCATCAACGTTAGGCGATATACTCAATTTGATGAATATCACAGAACTAGGGATTGGCACTGCTGTTGGTGTTACTCTTTATAAGCCTTTGTTTAATGATGAGAGAGAGAAAATAAGTGATATTATATCGGTGTATGGATTCCTTTATTCCCGTATAGGTATATTAATAGGTAGTGTCAGTTTTATATTTTCATGCTTTTTCCCGTTAATGTTTAAGGATATAAATATTCCATTATGGTTGGTGTATTTCATGTTCTTCTCAATGGTATATGGTGCTCTGCTTAGTTATTTTGTTAATTATAAGCAGATTATTCTTTCTGCATCGCAGAACAACTATGTAATAATGTATCGCTATAACATTATTACTGCTGTTAAGACGGTGTTACAGATGATGTCATCATTACTGCCATTTTGTTATATTTGGTGGATATGTTTGGAGATTGTTGCGGGAACAGTAAACTCGATCATTCTTCATTTTTCAGTGAAGAAACGTTATCCATGGCTAAATACTTCAATTAAATCGGGAAGAGCAAAATTTAAAGACTACAAAGACTTGTGGGTAAGGACAAAGCAAGTTTTTGCATTTAAGTTATCTCATTTAATATTTAACGGGTCAATAAACATTTTTATAAGTATTTTTTCTTCATTGTCTATGGTTGCAATATATGGCAATTATAATATGTTGATGTCTAAAATAACAGCCTTTTTTGATGGTCTATTTATTGGTATGGGAGCTAGTATAGGAAATTTAATAGCAGAGGGTAATAAAGAAAAATTACTTAAAGTATTTTTTGAACTTATGAGTTTAAGATATTTTGTTGCAGGACTGTGCAGTATAACGCTTTATTTTGCTGTCCCAAAGTTAATTCTTGTATGGTTAGGTGAAGAATATATTATGCCTCAATTAGTTCTCATACTGATGTCTATTCATATTTTCATACTTCAAGCGCGTCTTACTGTGACAAATTTTAAAGATGCTTATGGATTGTTTCAAGATGTGTGGGCTCCAATAGCAGAGGTGTTTATTAGCATGTCTCTATCATTAATATTAGGTAAGTATTTTGGATTGCCTGGTATCTTATTTGCTTTTACAATAGCAGATCTGCTTATAAAAATTTGTTGGCAACCATATTATTTATTTAAAAATGGTTTCCAAATGTCCATAATTAAAGAATATCTACCTGTGTTTTTAAAATATGTTGTTATCCTTTGTATAACAATATGTGGTGTTTTGTATGTGGAAGGAGGAATTAGTTCTTTGGTTAATTCAACTTCAATGATTGGTGCTTTTATGTATAGTTTTATTATTGGATGTTTAATTTTATTTCTCCTTACCATATTCTTTATGTGTTTCGACAAAAACTTTAGATTTTTAATGATTCACGTTAGAGATTATTGGAAAAATAAATAATGTATGATGTTTTTCGATATCTTATATTCTTTTGTTCAATTGATTAAGCACATTTTGTTTGGCAAAAATATAGATGTAATTCTATATTATCCGCAACATTTTAATCGTTCAACTAAAGGTACGAATCCTTATTTTGATTCGATAGTTGAGATTTGCAAAGAGAATGGAGTAAAATATCTTATAATGGAAGAACCTGATAGTGGTACTTCTAATCCTCGCGATCCTCAGTGTATGAAAGCAGATGCTTTCTTTTGGATTGTGACGATAATGCGTAAGCTGATGCGTGTTGGTCATAAAGGAAAAGCACCTGTAGAGATAGATGCGAATATAGCTCATTTTTGGGATGCAATTACCTTTCATAAGTTTAGAGCAAAGAGGTATATTACAATCTCAAACTCTATGATTGATGTTTTAGCTGAGTTAAATCCAAACGGAATAGTGTACGATTACCAACATGGAATCATATTTAATGGACATCCGGGATATTTCGTAGAAAAAGACTATTTGGTACCTTCATATATAAAGTCCAATAGACGTGTCATGTTATGGGGAACGCTTTATCGACGCGCTTTTGATGGGGCTTTGTTCAAAGATGAATTATATAAGAGGATAAAAGTGGTTGGTTATCCAATACGAAATTCTGTGATTGATATTGTATATCAAAAACGAGAGTGTGTTATAATATCTTTACAAATAACATCAGATGGTGAAATGTGGTATAAGCATTCGCCTAAGATGTTGTATGAGTGCTTGGAGCAATTGGATAAATGGGGTTATAAGGTGTTGTTGAAGCACCATCCTCGTTTTAATAATGAGGTAGATTTGAGTGATGTCACTACAAAATATCCGTTTGTAGAGTTTACCACAAAAACATTAATAGAGTTGGTTCCTTTAGCTTTATTCCACATTACATGGAGTTCTACTACTAGTTTCGAATATGCAAATTTTGGTGTTCCTACTTTTTTCTTGGTTGATGAGATGTTGTCTCATGGTACAACAATCTTTTATGAACAATATCGCTATCCTCTTTATGAAAGTATGAGTTTATTAGAGGTGGGAACACGGATAGCGGACAAGCAGGTCTATGAAGAAGATTGTAAGGTTGTAAAGGAGTGGTATGATAGTGCATACGCTTCGTTTAACAGACAGCAGGTATTAAAAATACTCACAGGAAATGAAGACTAAAAAGATAAAAGTGTTCCTTGGAGGATACGTTAATTACACTAATGCGCAAAATTTGAATTGTCGTGCTTTGGCGAAATATCTTAATAAGGGGAAGATTGAGTGTGCGGCAATGCTTTTTCCAAATGGTAATTTGAGTGTGGATAGTGATTTGGTTGGCATAAAGTTGTTTAAGTGTTTGCGTCCTCAATGTTATTTTCGTTATCTTACATATTTGAGAGGTATTATGTGGTGTGACGTGGCATATTTGCCAAAAGGTGAAATATGGGAGTTCTGTAGTAGGTGTCTGAAGTGGTTTGGTAAGAAGTCGTTCACCACTGTTGAGGGGGTCATATCAGGTACAAATCTAGATAAATCTATTGTATCTTATGGCTCTAAGGAAGCTATTGTAAACGTCTATAGCTTTACAACGAAGACCTATGCTATTACTAAATACATGTCTGAGAAGAATAAGGAATTGCTGGGGATTAATTCTGACGGAGTGCTGTATTTAGGTATTGACACAGAGCTATTTCAACCTCAAAGTAGACCTAGAGATAAGTTACATAATATAGCGTTTATAGGTAATAATATTCGCTATAAGGGTATTGATGATTTCTATGCAATAGCAGAGAAGTTTCCGGAGCTCACTTTTCATATAGTTGGTGGTGGTATTGGTTATGATGTAGTTGAGGAAATTGGATCCAAAGGACTGAGGAACTGTGTCTATCATGGTTTAATGGACCATACTCAAATATCGGAGTTTCTCAAAGGTATTGATTTGCACATTTTTCCTTCTCGTTCTGAAGGCTTTCCAAAAGTAACACTTGAAACGGCAGCTATGGGGGTACCGTCCATTGTTTATTCAGATTATGGGGCCTCGGAATGGATTACCACAGGGAAAAATGGTTATGTGGTTGATAAAATAGATGATATAGAGGTGATACTCAAAGATCTTCAGCAAAGTCCTTGGAAACTCAATACTCTTGCGGACGAAGCTATAAAATTGGCTGAATCATTTGATTGGCGGGTGCTTATTAAAGATTGGGAGAAGGTAATAGAAAATTTGGTTAGATAATACACATTGTTAATAAAATTACTTTTGTAAAAAGTATATAAAAGTGCTGAATTCATTTTTACTGTTTTTTGTATTGTTTGTAGTGTTGAGACTATGTTCTTATGTTGATAATAAGAAAACTTCATTACCGTCATATTTTATTTGTGATAACTTGATATTATGTAAAGACGTATTGTCATTGTCTAATACTTCAGTATA
>NZ_GG688326.1:205710-243757 GCF_000156195.1 Bacteroides finegoldii DSM 17565
GGGGTTACGCTATACTGATAATAATGCTTTGCCACATTGCAGGGTGTTGGAATTTTGTAGGGTTCACTCCCTTCGGTGGCATAGGAGTAGCAATGTTTCTTTTTTTATCCGGTTATGGACTTAATGAATCATGGAAGAAAAATGGGCTAAAATCGTTTTGGAAGAAAAAAGTGCTGTGTGTTATTTTTCCATATGTGCTATTTAGGATGATATGGTTGATGATAGATGGTTCTATATTAGATGGAAGTGCATATTTTTCTATCGTCAATTGTTCACATTCTTCTTTTTGGTATATTGATTATTTGGTAAGGTGTTATATAGCTTTTTATATTAGTAATAAGTTACTTAACGGTAAGTACAAGTTATTATTGCTTTTACTTTTTGCGATCTATTCATTTTCGTGTCTTTCATCACTATGTGCTGAACAAGCTTTTAGTTTCTTGGTGGGAGTTATAGTATCGGAGAGGAAGAGAGTGATAGATTGCGTGCCTTTTAGAAAAGTGTGCTTTTATAATAGTTTTTTGCTCTTACTAGGTATAGGTTGTCTTGCGCTTAAACAACTCTCTTTTATGAGGGATTTATCGAATACTCATTGGTTTCTGTTATGTGAATTGGGAATAAAATTGCCTTTAGGAATATCTTTCATGACATTACTCTATTTAATGAGGAATATGGTAAATTCACAGGTTATAGTGATGTTTGGGACTATAAGTTTGGAACTCTATCTGATTCATATTTGGTTGGTAAAATATATTGTAAAGGATAGTGTCTTTCAAGGTTTGGCATTGATAATTGTAAGTGCTTTATTGGCTTATAGCTTTAATAAAATGTGCAACTATTGTACGAATTTATTAGTGGCGGATAAAAGAAATGATAATGCGAATTGATTATAAACCTATATATTTAGTTATTACGCCGTTTTTCCCTTCAGCGCAGTCATTTCGTGGTCCTTACGTGTATGATCAAGTAAAGGCAATAATGTGTGACGGTCGTTATCGGGTAATTGTGATGATGCCTGACTCCTGGATGCACAAAGTGGGGGAGTATGAATACGATGGTATTAATGTACATCGTTTTGTGCAGTATGACTTGCCGACAAATGCGTGGCCGGGGGCGGGGGATTATTTCAGTCTACATTCTTTTAGCAAAGCTTTGAAACGTATCAATATTAAATATGAAGACATAGCTGTAGTGCATTCTCATGTAACAAGTTTAGCAAAGTATGCTGATTATGTAAAATCTAAGAATCCCCGGACAAAAACGATTCTGCAACATCATGGATATGACGTACTTAGCATTACCGATGGACGTTTTGCTGATAGGCAATGGCATAAGAGGCGTTGTATAAGTTATGGCGTGAAGTTGTGTAACAGAATTGATTTACATGTGGGAGTAAGTAAGGAGATATTACGCTATCTTGCTGAGTATGATGGTATAAAACTTAAAGATACTTATGTCTTATACAATGGGGTAGATAAAACTAAATTTTATTCAACAAATGGATCACATTCCGGTTTTCATATTGGATGTGTGGCAAATTTCTGGCCAATTAAAGACCAGATAACATTAATAAAGGCTGTAGAAATATTGCTTAAGGAAGGATTTGAAGACATAAAAGTTACATTTATTGGTACGGGGGTAACTAGAACAGAGTGTGAGGAGTATGTGCAAAGACAAGAATTGAATAATTATTTTGAATTTAAAAATGAAGTTGATCATCGCCAGCTAAATGCTTTCTATAATACTTTAGATTTGTTTGTTCTTCCATCTTATTGGGACGCATTTGGATGTGTATATACTGAGGCTTATGCTTGTGGAGTACCTTTTATGACGGCCAAAGGTTCTGGTATCACTGAATATATACGAGAAGAAGATTTTGATAATTGGGTAATTGAACCACACGACTATAAGGCACTTGCTCGAAATATAGGTCGCTACATTAAAACCAGAGAAAGGCAAATACTTAAATATCCTATAGATATAAATAAGCTTATACAGCCATTTATGAATTACTTAACACAAAAATGAATAGCAATATTATTTTAATTTTATCTGTAATCATTGCATTCTCAAATTCACTATGTATTGGGCTTCCTATACCTCAGGCTGCTTATTACGGATGGTTTGCTTTTATTGGTTTAATAGGTATTATCAATGGTGTAAGGATTAATGTTACAATGGTATTATTTATAATAGCATGTGTTTTGTCTATTCTTGCCAATGATATTCCATCCATATTTCAGGCTGAATATAGGTTGATTTCTTTTTGTTTGATGATTTTGGCAATTGGACCATTAAATGAAGGAAATTCATTGAATAAATTTAAATGGAATTTGTATGGTTTAATAAACAAGGTCATTATAGTCGGTACATTAATTTCGTTTGGTGGATACTTGGTGCATATTCCATTATTTCATGGATGGTCCGGATTTAATGGATTTACTAATCATAGTATGACAATGAGTAGTATTGGTGGTATATCATCTTTACTTTGCTTTAAGTTATTTCTTGATGAGACAAATAACCCTGATACAACTTTCCGGAAAAAATGGGGCTTCTTGGGTGCATCTGTTGCATCTGTTCTTGTTTGTTTTTTAGGTGCATCTCGTGCTGCATTGGGAGCTACGTTTGTAGCACTATTCTTTTATTTATGGTTTTATTTGGGCAATGTGGGTAAATTCATGAAATATTTAATTGTGGCTTTATTTCTTGTGGTTATCTCATCTCCCGTGTGGTATCCTTATACTGAAAAAGTGCGTGAAAAAACAGAGGCGCGTAATGCAATGGGAGGGCAGTTTTCGAGTAGGGATGATATGTGGAATGCTAGAAAAGCAGAGTTTGAATCGAACCCAGTTTTGGGAATAGGATTTTCTAGTGTCGACCTTAAGAAGTCGTCTGATAGTGTGCGTGCCAATGGTGGTATTGAACCTGGTACCAGTTGGTTGTTTATGTTGTCATCTGTTGGACTATTAGGAACATTATTCTTTGCCATATTAGCACTAAAACCAATAATAAAGTATATGTTCAATGCAAAAAGGTATCCATTACAATTGCTGTTAGTGATAACTTTATTGGTATGGCGAAGTATCCATCTTTTTGCGGAGGGATATATTATGGCTGCAGGTGATTTTTCTTTTTTGCATGTGTGGATATTAATAGCTTTGGCTAATGTAATCGTGGATAATAAATATAAAATAACACAAGAGTAAATATGATAGAAATAATAGATACTATTGATAAGTTCAAGACTTTAGAGATTGAATGGAATTCATTATTTCATAATGCTAATGATGTAACATTTTTCCAAACATTTAAGTATAATTGGATTGCTTGGGAGACGTTTGCAACCCCAAATGATAAACTTTATATTATAATATACCGTACTAATGATAAAGAATTACAGGCTATATTCCCTTTTTACATAAATGGAAAGGGATTCCTAAAGTTTATTAATGATAGACATACCGACTTTTGTAATATTATTATATCAAAAGAAGTTGTAGCTATATATAATTTAATGAACGATGTCTGGAAATTTGTAGAGGAAGATAAGTTGATAAGGTTTCTGTTACTTGATAATGTAGTTTCCAATTCTCCTATTTTGGCGTATTGGAAAGTGTTTCAAGGTAATGCTTTCGTTTTTTCGCAAACAGAACACTCATGGTTAAACTGTCCTAAGTCTGAGAGCATTTTTAGTGAGTTTCGACACTTAAATGCCAAAGAACGAAAACGTTTGGTTACGCTTGACAAGAAATCGGTTCAATGTAATATGAAAATCTTTAATATTGCCAATGAACCTTATCCGGAACATGTGATAAATCGAATTATACAATTGATGATTGATTCTGGTTTACGTTCGTCATCGTATTTAAACGATACAATGAGGTTATTTATGCGTAAACTTTATGAGAATGGGTTGGTAGAATTACCTGTCCTATATGACAATGGTGAGCCGATATCTTTAGGTTTTGTATTTGTGAATGAGCAGAGAACTTATAGTATGAGATGGGTGATATTGTATAAATCAGGACAATTCAATTTGTGGAATAATGTGAGGTATATTGTTGAAAAATCTCAAATAGGTAGCTCTGTTGTTGATTTTGGTCGCGGTGGCTATGATTATAAGATGCAAAATTTCCGTCCCCAAGTAGAAAATCTCTATCGCTTTATGGCATCTAAAACCAAGTGGGGGAATTGGTATGTGCTGTTTAAGATTGCTGCTTCACATATGCGTAAAACTTTAAAAAAATATAAAGGCTGATGAAGGTTTTTGCTTTTCTTGCTGAACCAGCCAGTTATACAGTAGACCGAAATCTTAAAGTCTATGTGCCAATGGGAATAGATTACTGTTATTTATTGGGCGATAGCGAGGCAAAAAACACGGGGGGTGAGGGTAAAAAGGATGTGTTTGCAGACCTATCGAAATGGCAACAATGGTGTTATATGAGGCGTATACTTAAGAAGTATGATACTATTATATTTAACGGATACACTGGCTTGTCGTTTTTGATGTTGTTTGTTTTGAATTTGTGGTATAGTAAATCCATTGGAATAGACTCTGATACTCAGTATCGGGAACCGGTAGGACTGTTTAAACGATGGGGAAAGCGCATATATTTAAGCATAGTGTTTGGAAACAAACATACCTATGGTCTTGCTGGTGGTAATTATACACATAAAGACCTGTTTCGTAAGTTTGGTATGGCCCAGGAGAGAATTCTGTTAATGCCGATGGTGGTGGATAATGTACATTTTGATAATAAGAAGTACAAACAGAAGCCAACAGATATAATGTGTTTTGTATATGTGGGGCGATTGATAGAGTGTAAGAATATAGACTTTATGATTCGTTCATTTCTGGCTTATCACCAAAAATATGAAAATAGTGAACTGCATATCGTGGGAAAAGGGGCTTTTGGTGAGGTACTTAAAAAGAAATATGAGTCATATGGATCTGTTTTTTTCGATGGACCAAAGTATGGTGACGATCTATTGAATGTTTATCGTCAAAATCATGTGTTGATATTACCTTCTACTTACGAACCTTGGGGATTGGTTGTTAACGAGGCTATGGCAGCGGGTATGCCAGTGTTAGTGAGTAACGAGGTGGGAGCACATTACGATCTTGTAGATGGTAACGATACAGGCTTTGTTTTTGATGCATATAGTGAGCAGTCACTTGTGGATGCCATGAGGCAAATATCAAATATAGATACATACAAGAAGTATTCTGATAATGCGTATAACTTTATGCACAATCACTGGAATTATTCGCTCTACCGTAAATGTTTGGAAGATTTTATAAACAAAACTACACGATGAGAAAAATAATAAAAAAAACTCTGTTATGCTTTTCGAGCATATTGCACCATAATAAGAAGAGTAAAATAGTGTATTATCACGATGTGTACGGCGATAAAAAATATACAGATATGGGTACTTCGCTTAGTACGTTTGCACAACATATTAAGGTGATACATGATGAGGGATTTATCATAAAAGCGAAAATACAGAATCCTGATAAAGAGGTGATGATATGCTTTGACGATGGATTCCGTGGCATTTATGATACCAGACAGTTTTTTATAGATAATGGTTTGTGTCCAACAGTATTTCTTGCAATAAGCTTAATAGGAAAACCGGGGTATCTTAATAAAGACGAAATTCTTGAACTTCAAAAAGCAGGTTTTATATTTCAGTGTCATGCTTGGAGCCACAGTGATTTAACTAAATTCACTAAAGAGGAGTTGGTACGCGAACTTTGTGAATCGAAAAAGGAGCTCACGGAATTGCTGGGTAAAACAGTGGATGAGATATGTTTCCCAATAGGTTATTTTTCACAATTAGTACTTGATGAGTGTAAACGTTATGGTTACAACACTATGTATTCTAGTATACCAGGTAATTATTTTGACCAACTGTATGCGGATGGTTTGCGGACTCGTAACCTGTTGCAGTTTGCTGATGCCAATGACGCAAAACTTATACTGCATGGTGGTAATGATATGATACATAATAGATATGTTAAAATGCACTGGAGAGGATAATATTTATGAATATTTTCGTAATTGCCACAACCTTACAAGCTGGGGGAGGTATAACAATATATAAGCAGTTCTTATCGCATCTGCCAAAGTATATAGGACAAAATAAGTATTGGATATTTATTAATCCTGTGCTGCCGAAAGTGGCGATAGAGGGAGTAACATATATATCTTTTCCTCTACAATCCAAGTTAAAACGGATTTTGTTTGAAGGTAAATTGCTACAAAATGAAATTGTAAAATTGGGAGTAAAGCCCGATGTTGTGGTTTCACTTCAGAATAATGGATATAAGAAGATCGGGGGAGGTAAGCAGATTGTTTATTTTCATCAGTCGTTGCCGTTATATCCGGGAGCTTACAATCCTCTCAAATGTACAGAAAGAATGCTGTTTAATTATAAGCATATTTTTCCTCGCATAGTAAAGCGTACATGGGTTAAAAATACACAGTTTGTTGTACAAACACCTATTGTGAAGAAACGCTTTGTATCATACTTTAATGTTCCTACGGAAAATGTTCGTGTATGTTTTCCGGATGTTGAGAAGGTGGATGTTACACAGTGTAAAACCTATAATTGGGAAGATAATAAGAAACATTTCATATTTGTTGGTGATGATTCTAAATATCGTAATGGTTGCACTTTGGCAAAAGCCATGGGAATATTAAGTAAACAAAATCCGGCATTGGCGGAGGATATAAAAATTCATGTAACAAGTTCTGCAGAAAAAGCTCCTATAATGTACAATGAAGTAGTTAAGAATGGTGTAGACAAAAATTTCGTATTTGAAGGTATTATAAAGCATGATAATTTATTGAGTTACTATAAATCTGCTGCAGCTTTAGTTTTTCCGAGTTCGATTGAGACAGTCGGTTTGCCATTACTTGAAGCGGCAGCCTTTGGACTTCCGGTTTTGGCGGCTGATGTAGATTATGCTTATGAAGTGTTGAATGGTTATGATGGAGTAGTTTATACTGATGTGTATGATTATGAAGCTTGGGCAAAGAATATAGTAGCGTTTAGTATAAATCATAAACGATATAAACCTTTGCCACAAGAACGAGAAAGTGACTGGGGTGTTTTTTTTGATTTGATAAAGTAGACATTAAGTTAAAATAACTTCAAATAAAAATGTTAGACCTTTCTGTAATAATCCTCACATATAATGAGGAAAGACACATTGCACGAAGTATTGATAATGTTAAACGTATAGCAAAACAGGTATATGTAGTAGATAGTTACTCAACTGATAAAACTTGTGACATTGCGCGTGAGCATGGTGCGGTAGTGTTACAAAACAAGTATGTGAATCAGGCACAGCAATTTATTTGGGCAATGGAAAATTGTCCTGTTAAAACGGAATGGACCATGCGTTTGGACGCTGACGAATACCTTACTGATGAACTTATAGAAGAGGTAGAGAAGAAGTTACCTTTGCTGCCTGCTAATGTTGCAGGTTGCATGTTACCGCGCAATGTAGTGCTATTTGGGCGTGAATTAAAGCATGGGAAACTACGTACAATCCGTTTGATGCGTTTATGGCGTACAGGAAAGGCAATGATGGAACAGCGTTGGATGGATGAACAAATTTATGTTACCGAAGGTGATACAGTAGATATGAAGCATCGATTTATTGATGAAAATTTGAATGGACTCACTGAATGGACTCAAAAGCACAACAACTATGCCAACCGTGAGATTGTGGCTGCTTATGAAGGTTATTGGAACGACATTGTATTGGGAGGGAATGGATTGGAGAGCCGTAACAGGGAGAAAGGGAAGTATTATAAACTGCCCAAATTCTTGCGTGCATTCATGTATTTCTTCGTTCGCTACATCTGCTTTGGTGGTTTTCTTGATGGCAAGCCCGGTTTTATTTGGGCTACATTGCAGGCATATTGGTACAGGTATCTTATAGATGCCAAGATTGAGGAGATGGAATATTATATAGGAAAGAACCCTACACCGCAAGAGATGCGGACATATTTTAAGGAACGATTTAATATAAACGTTGATAAATGAGCAAGAAAGTCTTAATTCACAGTCTTATCTTCAGCCCAGATGGTGTTTCCACTGCATATCTTTATAACGATATCGCACTTAGATTTCAAAAAGAAGGTTATGAGGTAGTAGTGCTTTCTACAACACCGCACTTTAATGTAGTAGAGGAACAACTGGCAAAGCAACCGCTAAAGTGGAAAATCCCCGGAATTTATAAGGAAAGTGATTTTCATGGTATAAAGGTAATGCATGTGCCACAAAAGAAGTTCAAGAGCACTGCATTGCGTATTCTTGGTTTTGTTTATTGGCACATCATTTCGTTTCTCCTTGGTTTGTGCATACGCAATGTTAGTGTAATAGTGTCGCCCTCGCCACCTCTCAGCATAGGAATGCTTAATCTCATCCTCGGTAAATTAAAAGGCTGCAAAGTTATATATAATGTACAGGAAATTTATCCCGATATCCTAAAGAAGAAAACAGGACCGATAATCGCTTGTTTAAAGAAAGTCGAACGTTGCATTTACAACAAGTCTGCTGCAATCACTACCATTGACGATGTTTTCTATAATACGATTGTGAGTCGTTTTGAAGATCCGAATAAGCTACACATCATTCCCAACTTCGTAGATACTGACCTCTATAACCCGACTAATGTAGAACCTCTTGACGAGAATATCTTTCCTAAAACCGATTCTTTGAAATTGCTTTATGCCGGGAATATAGGACATGCGCAAGACTGGCGTCCGCTGGTGGCATTGGTCGACAAAACAAAGGATTTGAATGTTGAGTACTTTGTGATAGGTATGGGGGTACAACGATCATACTTGGAACAACAGAAAGCAGAGAAGGGACTGGACAAGTTGCATGTACTCGATTATCAACCTCGCCATCTGATGCCGAGTATATTGGCATACAGTGACGTGCAGTTCATCTTTATGGCACCCGAAATGGAAATGATGGGATTTCCGTCTAAAGTGTATACCATTATGGCTTGTGAAAGACCGTTGCTTATATGTTCTGGAGACAAAACACCTATCGTAAACTTCACTAAGGATTATAATTGTGCAAAGCTTATTACTGAGAAGGACTTTGATAAGAAGGTAGATGAAATGGCACAATGGCTGGCATCGGTGTCGCGTGAAGAGCTTCAGAAAATGGGGCGTAACGGATATGATGTGATACAGCGCTATTACACAAAAGAAAAGGTAACAAAACAATACGTTGATTTGGTAAATAAAATATTATGAAGATACTTATAACCGGAATTCACGGCTTTGTAGGGGGGAATTTGGTAAAAGCTTTGGGGCAAAGTAATGAAATTTACGGCCTTGATATCGTAGCGCCTGAAAAGGAGGGTGTGGTCAAGACCTTTTCCTGGGATGATCTTGACGAAAATAAGATTCCACAAGTAGATGCCGTTATCCATCTTGCCGGCAAGGCACATGATTTGAAGAAAACTTTTGGGCCGGAAGTGTATTTTAAGGTAAATACGGGGCTCACTCAAAAGATGTATGACTGGTTTCTTAAATCATCGGCCGGGAAGTTCATTTTCTTTTCATCGGTGAAAGCGGCTGCTGACTTTGTCCCTGGTGATATTCTGACTGAAGATGTTGTTCCCAATCCAGTAGGACCTTATGGTGAATCGAAGATCAAAGCTGAAGAATATATCCTATCTCATCCGGCCGCAGATAAGCAAGTGTATATCCTGCGTCCCTGTATGATACATGGTCCCGGAAACAAGGGGAATCTCAATCTGCTCTATGGAGTGGTGAAAAAAGGAGTACCCTGGCCTTTGGGGGCTTTTGAAAATCACCGCTGCTTTACCTCTATTGACAACCTTTGTTTTGTCATAAAAGGGCTGCTTGTTAAGGAAGTGGAATCTGGCATTTATAATATGTGTGACGATGAAGCGTTATCGACCAACGGACTTATTACAGTTATCTGCAAGGCTTTGGGTAAGAAAGCACGTATTTGGTATCTGCCCAAAGGGCTGATGAATGGTATGGCGAAGGTGGGAGATGGGTTGCACCTGCCACTAAACTCGGAGCGTTTGACAAAGCTAACTGAAGACTATGTGGTTAGCAATGCTAAAATAAAAAAGGCACTGGGTATAGATAAAATGCCCATACGTGCCGAAGAAGGACTTACACAAACCATTAAATCATTTACAAATACAAAATAAGTATGGTTGTATATCTGTTAATAGCAGTATTATTGCTTGTTCTTGAATGGGTCTATTTTAAGATTGCCGACAAGTTTAACATTATAGACAAACCCAACTTGCGTTCATCGCACAGTACTATTGTGTTGCGTGGCGGAGGTATTATTTTCTTGTTTGGAGCCTGGCTTTATGCTGCCTTCTATGGTTTTACATGTCCTTGGTTCCTGTTAGGACTCACTATGTTGGGTGGTATCAGTTTTGCGGATGATATTCATTCGGTATCCAATAAATTTCGCTTGATTGTGCACTTTGTCGCCATGACACTCATGTTCTACCAGTGGGGTATTTTGCTGCCCGAGTATTGGTGGGTGGTTATCATTGCGCTCATAGTATGCACCGGCATTATCAATGCGTATAACTTTATGGATGGAATAAATGGTATTACCGGCGGTTACTCGTTGGCTGTGCTTGTTCCGTTGCTTATTCTCAATTCGCGGGAGGAGTTTGTCGACCGGAATTTCATTATTGTGGCTTTGCTTAGCGTGTTGATATTCTGCTTCTTTAACTTCCGCACTAAGGCAAAATGTTTTGCAGGTGATGTGGGCAGTGTATCCATTGCGTTTATTTTGCTTTACTTTTTAGGTTCTTATATATTAAAAAGCGGAAACTATTGGGCTATTCTGCTGCTAATGGTATATGGCGTTGATAGTGTACTCACTATTCTCCATCGGATATTATTGCATGAAAATATAGGCAAACCTCATCGTAAACATGTTTATCAATTGATGGCCAATGAATTGCATATTAAGCATGTGGTAGTGTCGACCGTCTATATGGTTATGCAATTAATAATCTCTTTGGGGGCTATTTATTTGCCAATGAATAAGTATTTGTATTTAGTTGTAGTGTTGGTATTACTTTGTATCGTCTATGTCTTGTTCAAGAGAAAATATTATCACCTACACGAAGAATATCTACGTGCAAAAGTTAATGATAAATAATTATGGAAATAAATGATAAACTGCTTGATGAACTGTTAGCTCAGGCGGGAACAAATGAGCGGAGGCGTATTAATCTTGATTTGCGTAATGGTGAAGGTGACACTTCGCAGCGTATGCTCAATGCCTTGTTACCGGGAACGCATGTTCCTATTCATCGTCATACTAAAACAATTGAGACTGTCATTCTGCTTAGAGGTCATATAACGGAACTTTTTTATGATGAAAAAGGTGTTGAATGTGCTCGGCATGAATTGAATCCTGCAAGTGGTATTTATGGCGTACAAGTACCTGCCGGAATGTGGCATACTCTTATTGTGCATGAGCCCTCTGTCATTATAGAAATGAAAGATGGAGCCTATGTGCCAATTACTATGGATGACATTTGGCAATATGAATAAGTCGCAAAGCTCCCTATATAAATCGAATTTAATATCAGGTATGGGGAAAGAGTACGGATAACAGAACTATACGTCAAGGTTTGACGTTGACAAAAGGTCGGGAAGAGTACAGTGGTATGTTCCTGACTTATACCCTCATATTAGCATGAAGCTAATATGATTTGTATGTGAGATATATCAACTGTCTGTGAAGATAGTTGATATATTTGTTAGAACAGTGCTTTACGAAGGCTAAAGCATAGCTTTAGAGGTCGTAAAGCACTGCTTTAGGACTTATATAGCACTGTGTTTGTTTGACGATGGGTGTGGCGGGTATGATGAGTTTATCAGGTGCGGTGGTTATGGCGGGTACAGCAGGTACACTTTTTGGGGGCTCTCTATACACACGCACACGTGCGCGCATTAGTTAGGTACGTGCGTACGTGTGTGGAAAAATGCGGGGTGTATTTACTGTACCTTTTGTACCTGTGGAGCTGTTCATATAAAGTAAAAGGAGCAGGCGGGAAAAAGTTTTCTGCCTGCTTTCTTTTTGAACGGATATTTTTTGTAGCTTTGTGAAAAATATGATTGATATGGAAGCTTTGCAAAGATTATACCCCATAGGGATACAGACTTTTTCTGAAATTCGTGAGAAGAATTATCTTTATATCGATAAGACGGAATACGTTTATCGCATGACTTATTTTGCGAAATATGTGTTTCTGAGTCGTCCTCGCCGTTTTGGTAAATCTTTGCTTACTTCTACTTTGCATAGTTATTTCTCTGGTCGTAAGGACCTGTTTCAAGGGTTGGCTATGGAGAGGTTGGAGAAAGAGTGGATAGAATATCCGGTTCTTCATTTTGATATGAGTATGGCGAAGCATGTGGATCAGGAGCGTTTGGAGCGTTTGCTTGACTTTATGCTTTCAGACTATGAGCGGACCTTCGGTCTCGATACAACTGCCGGTGATGCTAATCTGCGATTAACCCGTCTTATCAAGTGTGCTTATGAAAAGACAGGGAAAAAGGTTGTAGTTCTTATAGATGAATATGATGCTCCTTTGCTTGATGTGGTACACGAAAAGGAAAATCTAGGCGTATTACGTAATATCATGCGTAACTTCTATAGTCCTTTGAAAGCTTGTGATCCTTATCTGAAGTATGTGTTTCTGACTGGTATCACCAAGTTCTCTCAGTTGAGTATCTTTAGTGAATTGAATAATATCAAGAATATCAGCATGGATGAGCCATACGCTGCAATTTGCGGAATAACGGAGGATGAGATGCTAACGCAAATGAAAGAGGATATGGAGAGATTGGCTGCGAAATTGAATATTTCCCCTGAAGAGGTCTTGCTGAAGTTGAAGGGGAATTATGACGGTTATCATTTCACTTATCCGTCTCCCGACATCTATAATCCGTTCAGTCTGTTGAATGCTTTTGCGGATGGTAAATTTGGTTCTTACTGGTTCGGTAGCGGTACTCCTACATACTTGATAAAGATGTTGGAAAAGTTCGGTGTTGAACCTTCTGAAGTCGGAGGAAAAACAGCAGCTGTGGAGGATTTTGATGCACCGACGGAGACAATGTCCAGTATTACTCCGCTGTTATATCAGAGCGGTTATATCACCATCAAGGGTTACGATAGCGAGTTGGGACTGTACACATTGGATATTCCTAATAAAGAAGTTAGGGTCGGCTTGATGAGGAGTCTGTTGCCTTATTATGTGTCTACACCTACTGAAAAAACGAATACCATGGTAGCTTATCTTTCCCGTGATATCCGTAATGATGATATGGATTCTGCGTTGCGTCGGCTGCAGACTTTCTTGTTTACCATTCCTTATTGTGACAATACGAGGTATGAAGGTCACTATCAGCAGATGTTCTACATTATTTTCAGCTTATTGGGTTCTTTTGTGGATGTTGAAGTCCGTACCCCCCGTGGTCGAGTGGATGTGGTGCTTCGTACGAAAACAACGCTCTATGTGATGGAATTGAAGCTTGACAAGACTGCCGGTGAAGCTATGGAACAGATCAATCTGAAGAATTATCCTGAACGCTTCGCTTTGTGTGGGCTTCCGGTAGTGAAAGTGGCGATCAACTTTGATAGTGAACGCTGTACGATAGGAGAATGGAAATTACAGACTATTGATAAATGGTGAGTTACTATACGACTCATTCATAATTGGTAACTCTGAATAGATAGAGTTAGGGTGAATGACAGGCGGGAATAAAAATCCCGCCTGTTTTTGTTTGGTCGGCTACTGGATTTTATCTACCTTTGTAACTTAATTAAGTGCATTTTTTATAAGCAAGAAAAAACATGATTCGAAAAATAATAAAAGCTCTTTGGATTTTATTGGCAATCGCAGTAGTGGCTGCCGTCATTATTTTTGTTTCTATTTCGAAAGGTTGGATCGGCTATATGCCTCCAGTGGAGGAACTGGAGAATCCAAGTTATAAATTTGCGACGGAGATCTTTTCTGAGGATGAGAAAGTGCTCGGTACTTGGTCTTATAGTAAGGAAAATCGTGTGTATACAGCCTACAAGGACTTGTCACCCAACATTATTAATGCGTTGATTGCGACAGAAGATGTTCGTTTTGCCGAACACTCGGGGATTGACGCTAAGGCGTTGTTCCGTGCATTTGTGAAACGTGGTTTGTTATTCCAGAAAAATGCGGGTGGGGGAAGTACTTTATCACAGCAGCTTGCCAAGCAGTTGTTTACGGAGAATGTGGCGAGAAATACTCTCCAGCGTCTTTTCCAGAAACCGATTGAGTGGGTGATTGCCGTAAAACTCGAGCGTTATTACACCAAAGAGGAAATTCTGAGTATGTACCTCAATAAGTTTGATTTCCTGAATAATGCTGTCGGTATTAAGACGGCTGCGCATACTTATTTTAACCGTGAACCGAAGGACTTGAAAATAGAGGAAGCGGCTACCTTGGTTGGTATGTGTAAAAATCCGTCACTCTATAATCCTGTTCGTTTTAATGAGCGTTCTCGCGGCCGTCGTAATGTGGTGCTTGGACAGATGCGTAAAGCGGGATATATTACTGAATCCGAATGTGATTCTCTGCAAGCGCTTCCTTTGAAATTGTCGTATAACCGTGTTGACCACAAGGAAGGTTTGGCTACTTATTTCCGTGAATACCTGCGTGGTGTGATGACAGCAACCAAGCCGGTGAAGAGTAATTATCGTGGTTGGCAAATGCAGAAATTCTATGAAGACTCCCTTTCTTGGGAAACGAATCCTCTGTATGGCTGGTGTGCGAAGAATAAAAAGAAGGATGGTTCGAATTATAATGTCTACACGGACGGACTGAAGATTTATACGACTCTCAACTCGCGGATGCAACAATATGCGGAGGAGGCGGTAGAAGAACATTTGAGTTATTTGCAACCTTTGTTTTTCAAAGAAAAAGTAGGAAGTAAGAATGCGCCATACGCAAGAGTGCTGCCTGCGAAACGGGTGGAAGAACTGTTGACGAAGGCTATGAAACAGACTGAGCGTTACCGGCTGATGAAAGAGGCGGGGAATTCTGAACAGGAGATTCGGAAAGCATTCGATACACCGCAGGAAATGACAGTCTTTTCGTGGATGGGAAGCAAGGACACGATTATGACTCCGATGGATTCAATCCGCTATTATAAGTCATTCCTTCGTACCGGCTTTATGTCGATGGATCCTATGAACGGGCATGTGAAAGCTTATGTTGGCGGACCTAATTATACATATTTCCAATATGACATGGCGATGGTAGGACGCCGTCAGGTAGGGTCTACTATCAAACCGTACTTGTATACACTGGCTATGGAGAATAATTTTTCTCCTTGCGACCAGGTGCGCCACGTAGAGCAAACGTTGATTACAGAAACTGGGGAACCATGGTCGCCACGTAATTCCAATAAGAAGCGTTATGGTGAGATGGTTACTCTAAAATGGGGACTGGCTAATTCGGATAACTGGATTTCGGCTTATCTGATGAGCAAACTGAATCCGTATGAATTGGTGCGGCTGATCCATAGTTTCGGAGTGCGCAACAAGGCCATCGACCCGGTTGTTTCACTTTGTCTGGGACCTTGTGAGATTTCTGTCGGAGAGATGGTGAGTGCATATACTGCTTTTGCTAATAGGGGGATTCGGGTGGCTCCTTTGTTTGTGACTCGGATCGAGGACAGTGAAGGTAATGTGATTTCTACGTTTGCGCCACAAATGGATGAGGTGATCAGCACTTCAAGTGTATATAAAATGCTGGTCATGTTGCGTGCCGTTATAAATGAAGGAACGGGCGGACGTGTCCGACGTTATGGAATTACTGCGGATATGGGCGGAAAGACGGGGACGACAAATGAGAACTCGGATAGTTGGTTTATGGGCTTTACCCCTTCGTTGGTGTCCGGCTGTTGGGTTGGAGGTGACGAACGTGATATCCACTTCGGATCGATGACATACGGACAGGGAGCTGCCGCTGCTTTACCTATTTGGGCAAAATATATGAAGAAAGTATTTGATGACCCGACTTTGGGATACGATCAGCAGGAAACTTTTAAACTTCCGGAAGGATTCGATCCTTGTGCCGGTTCGGAGACTCCGGATGGCGAGGTGGAGGAAATGGGACTGGATGATCTTTTCAACTAAAAAGATGCACAAATACATTGTTTGCATAGGGAGCAACTACAATAGAACGGAGAATCTGACTTTTGCCAGGCAGAAACTGGCGGAACAGTTTTCTCCTATCTACCGGGCACCTGAGTTGGAGACGGAACCTTTGTTCTTCAAAAATCCGGCTTTGTTTTCCAATCAAGTGATTATGTTCTTTTCGGATAAGGATGAGGAACTCGTGAAGAGGATACTGAAAGACATAGAACTGGCTTCCGGTCGTCTGCCGGAGGATAAGAAGGAAGAGAAAGTCTGTTTGGATATTGATATACTTTTGTATGATGATAAAATAATAAAACCGGAAGATTGGGAGAGGGAATATGTGCAGCAGTCATTATCCGCTCTTTATTCTTCATTATCTATTAAATAAATGAAATTTCTGGGAATTATACCTGCCCGTTATGCCTCTACCCGTTTCCCTGCGAAACCGTTGGCTATTTTGGGCGGAAAAACAGTGATACAGCGTGTGTATGAACAAGTAGCCGGCATTTTGGATGATGCGTATGTGGCTACTGATGACGAACGAATTGAGAAGGCGGTGAAAGCTTTCGGCGGTAAGGTGGTGATGACTTCTGTTCATCATAAAAGCGGTACGGACCGTTGTTATGAGGCTTGCGTCAAGATTGGAGGGGACTTTGATGTGGTAGTCAATATACAAGGGGACGAGCCTTTTATACAGCCTTCGCAGTTGAATGCCGTGAAAGCTTGTTTTGAAGATCCTACTACACAGATTGCTACATTGGTAAAGCCTTTTACTGCTGATGAGCCGTTTGCCGTACTTGAGAATGTGAACTCTCCCAAAGTGGTAGTCAATGCAAATTGGAATGCCCTGTATTTCAGTCGTTCTATCATCCCTTATCAGCGTAATGCCGAGAAGAAGGATTGGCTGAAAGGACATACCTACTATAAACATATCGGTTTGTATGCTTACCGTACGGAAGTGCTGAGGGAGATAACCGCACTACCGCAATCATCACTTGAGATAGCGGAATCGTTGGAGCAACTGCGCTGGCTGGAAAACGGGTATAAAATAAAAGTGGGGATCAGTGAAGTGGAAACGATTGGAATTGATACTCCACAGGACTTGGCGCGTGCAGAAGAATTTTTGAAAAATAGATTATAATGTTTATGGATCGCACGATACAGCCTGAGATACAACCTCTGAAAAATTTCCATATACAGACTCCCGTCAGGACAACGTTGCCGAATGGTATTCCTCTGACTGTTATTAATGCCGGTGAACAGGAAGTGGTGCGTATGGATGTGCTTTTCTCCGGAGGTCGCTGGCAGCAGTCGCAGAAGTTGCAAGCTTTGTTTACGAACCGTATGTTGCGCGAAGGTACGACGAAATATACGGCTGCCACCATTGCGGAGAAATTGGATTATTATGGTTCGTGGCTAGAACTCTCCAGTTCTTCGGAGTATGCTTATATCACTGTTTATTCATTGAATAAGTATTTAGCGAAAACGTTGGAAGTGGTAGAGTCGATGATTAAGGAACCACTGTTTCCACAAAAGGAGCTTCAAACTATTCTGGATACCAATATCCAGCAATATTTGGTCAATACCTCTAAGGTTGATTTTCTTGCACATCGTAGTTTGCTGAAGTCTCTTTACGGTGAACAACATCCGTGCGGGAAAATAGTGATGGAGGAGGATTATCATACCATAACTCCAGAAGTGCTTCGTGAGTTTTATGAGCGGCATTACCATTCCGGCAATTGCTCCATTTTCTTATCCGGCAAGGTGACGGATGATATCATTAGCCGTGTAACGGATATTTTCGGGATTCCGTTCGGGCAATATCAATTACAGATGCCGAAGTCGAGTTTCCCGTTTGCGGCTATACCTGAGAAGAGGATTTTTACGGAACGTGAAGACGCTATGCAGAGCGCAGTGAAAATGGGATGTACCACTATTACTCGCGAACATCCCGACTATCCGAAGCTGCGTGTGCTGATGACATTGTTCGGAGGTTATTTCGGTAGCCGTCTGATGTCCAACATTCGCGAAGATAAAGGGTATACTTATGGCATATCGGCAGGAGTAGTATTTTATCCGGATAGCGGCTTGCTGATTGTTTCGACGGAGACGGATAATGAATATGTGGAGCCGTTAATACAGGAAGTATATCACGAAATAGACCGGTTGCACCTGGATCCTGTATCTGCAGAAGAGTTGAGGATAGTGCGCAACTATATGTTGGGAGAAATGTGCCGCAGTTATGAATCGCCTTTCTCTCTCTCGGATGCGTGGATATTTATAGCTACTTCCGGTTTGAAGGATGATTACTTCGCACGTTCTTTGCAAGCCGTAAACGAGATTACTCCTGCGGAAATACAGGATTTAGCGCAGCGTTATTTATGCAAAGAGACATTAAAAGAGGTCATTGCAGGTAAAAAGTTGTCATAATTTGCTTTCCGGTAAGGGGCTTTTTGGGAGAGAAGTCGTATCTTTGTCCAAATCGTAATTCTAAAAATGAGTAACAACTAAAATAAATGAAGAAATATCTATATACTACACTTTTATTGGCTCTCCTGGCACAAGAGGGGGTAATGGCACAAGAAAATGAAGGGAAAAAGGGCGGATTCTTCGGAAAGATAAAGGATACATTCTCTACAGAAATAAAGATTGGCAACTATACTTTTAAGGATGGCAGTGTCTATACAGGAGAAATGAAAGGACGCAAACCAAACGGGAAAGGAAAGACGGTCTTTAAAAATGGGGATGTCTACGAGGGTGAATATGTGAAGGGGAAACGTGAAGGGTATGGCATCTATATGTTTCCTGACGGAGAAAAGTACGAAGGACAATGGTATCAGGACCAACAGCACGGAAAAGGTATTTATTATTTTATGAATAACAACCGTTATGACGGTATGTGGTATCAGGACTACCAGCATGGCAAAGGGACAATGTATTATCACAACGGTGACTTGTACGTAGGTGGTTGGGTGAATGATAAGCGTGAGGGTGAAGGTACGTATACTTGGGCGAATGGCGCTAAATATACCGGTCATTGGAAGAATGACAAGAAAAACGGTAAGGGTACTATGAACTGGGATGACGGATGTAAATATGAAGGAGACTGGAAAGATGATGTCCGTCATGGAAAAGGAGTATTTGAATATACTAACGGAGATAAATATGAGGGTGACTGGGCAGATGATATCCAGCATGGAAAGGGTACTTATTTTTTCCATACGGGAGATCGTTACGAGGGTTCTTATCTCTTGGGTGAACGTACGGGTGAGGGAATTTACTATCATGCTAACGGTGATAAGTATGTAGGTAACTTCAAGGATGGTATGCAAGATGGGAAAGGAACTTTTACCTGGTCGAATGGTGCTGTGTACGAAGGTGACTGGAAAAATAACAGATGTGAGGGTAAGGGTATCTATAAATGGAGTAATGGTGATGTGTACGAGGGGGATTGGAAAGATAACCGTCCGAATGGTGAGGGGACTTTAAAGACTGTTGCGGGTATGCAATATAAAGGTGGCTTCGTTGATGGATTGGAAGAAGGCCAAGGGGTTCAGATTGATAAAGACGGTAACCGTTTCGATGGTTTCTTCAAACAAGGAAAGAAGAATGGTCCTTTTGTGGAAACGGATAAAGACGGGAAGATAATCAGAAAGGGAACATACAAATTCGGAAGACTTCAATAAAGTTGAGAATTGAGAGTTGGAAGTTGAAAGTTGGCTGCGCAATGAAGGCAGCGTTATCAAATAAAAATAATCGCAGGTTTAGTTCTTTACTTTACCTGCGATTATTTTTTATTTAGTTGAAAATGAAGTTTCGACTAGATGATATACTGTGAGCTGATTGACTCGTTGTTCATAACTCGTTTGATTGTCTCAGCAAACATATCGGCGATACTTAACTGTTTTACTTTCGCACACTTCTTAGCGTAAGGAATGCTGTCGGTAAATACCATTTCTGTCAGACCGGATTCCTGTACACGGAATGAAGCGGGATCGGACATTACGCAGTGGCTGGCAATAGCACGTACAGACTTTGCGCCGGCTTCCAGCATAATGTTGGCAGCTTTGGTGATTGTTCCGGCTGTGTCTACGATATCGTCGATCAATACTACATTTTTATCTTTCACATCACCGATAATCTGCATGGAAGCAACTTCATTGGCTTTCTCACGCGACTTGTTGCAGAGTACCAACGGTACACCGAGATATTTGGAGAAAGTGCTGGCACGTTTTGAACCTCCTACGTCCGGTGTAGCAATCACCAGATCCTCCAATTTCAATGACTGGATGTAGGGGAGGAATACGGCTGACGCATACAAGTGGTCTACCGGAATATCGAAGAATCCCTGAATCTGGTCTGCGTGCAGGTCCATAGTAATCAGTCGGTCGATACCTGCAACGGAAAGCAGGTCGGCTACTAGTTTAGCTCCGATAGATACACGAGGTTTGTCTTTTCTATCCTGACGAGCCCATCCGAAATAGGGAATTACGGCTACAATGCTCTTTGCTGATGCACGTTTTGCCGCGTCAACCATCAGGAGAAGTTCCATTAAGTTGTCTGAGTTTGGGAATGTGGATTGAACCAAGAATACATGGGCGCCACGAATTGATTCCTCATATGAAACAGCAAATTCGCCATCGGCAAAATGGGTAATGTTCATATTTCCCAGAGGACAATTCAGGCTTGCGCAGATTTTTTCTGCAAGATATCTCGAGTTTGTTCCCGAGAATACCATAAAGGGTGCTTTTTCGCTCATTTTGTAATAGATGTTTTACCTATTTGTTAATTTGCCTGCAAAGGTAGGAATTTCTCTTATTATTTAGAAGGACTTATTGTATAAAAAATCATTTTCTCTCCAACTTATCGGAAATATTTGTAGATTTGCGTAATTAATGGATAGTTGACGATGGATTATGAAAAGGATTTCTTTAAATAATAATGTCCGAAGAATAGGTAATGAGGCACAGCATAGCTCATTATCGATTATTTATTATCCGTTATCTATTCTGATAATTCTTTCTTTGTTCTTCTCGTGCACTGATATGGTGCCGACTAAAGAGGTGCGTTTGATTGATTCGCTTAATGGAACAGCGTATGCTTATCGTTACCGAAATCTGGATTCTTCTTATAAATATGCCGAACAGGCTTATAGTAAGGTGAACTTTTATAAGTCGGGGAAAGCGGAAGCTTTAAATAATCTGGGATTCTGGGCTTTTATGAATATGGATTTTGACCGTGCCGAAGCGTCTCATAAAGAGGTCTATAAACTGACTAAAAACGAACTTGAGCTTTTGATTGCCGATATCGGACTGATGAAAATCTGTCAGAGGACGGCAATGAATAAAGAATTTTATGATTACAGGAACAGTGCGTTGAGACGTATGAAACGTATTCGTGAGGAAAGTGATTTGTTTGCCGACAGGCACGAAAAGCTTCGGCTGGACTATGCTTTTACGGAGTTCTTTATTGTTTCCGCCATTTATTACTATTACCTTCAGCAACGACAGGAAGCGATTGCGTCGCTCAGTCATATTCCGGAAGAGGAAGCATTGGCGGATACTAATCAATTGCTTTACTATCATTATCTTAAGGGGGCCGCTTCTTTGGTTGAAGCAAAGACACCGGAGGAGAGAAAACTACGTGAGTTTGATCATTTGTATTATACTTGGCGGGCGGCTGTTCAGAGCAATCATCCTTATTTCGAAGGAAATGGTTTGCAAGGTCTTGCCAACTTGATGGCTTCTTCCGATAGTTTCGAGTTTTTCCAGACAAGGAGAGGACATATGCTGGAGCAGTTTGCTTTGCCGGTAGATTCTCTTTTACCTTTGCGCATGGCACAACTCGCGCTTGAGAGATTCCGCCAATATAACGACTTGTATCAGATTGCCGGAGCGTATGTTTCTATCGGAAAATATCTGAATGCGCACGGACGATATTCGGAAGCGCTGGATACACTTACGAAAGCATTGGATTGTGTGAATCGCCATCATATACTTTATTATCATCATGAAGCGGATACACTGGATAAGCTGCATACGTTTGCAGAAGGCGATACTACCTATACGGGAGTGCCTTGGATTGCGCAGGAAAATGTGAAGACCGTTCCTGAATGGATTTCAAGGATTCGGGAACAATTGAGTGTATCGTATGCAGGGCTCGGAATGAAATATGCTTCTGATTATAATCGGAATATTTATCTGGATATTTTGAATTTTACCCGCCAGGACAAGGAACTGGAAAGTCGTTATGTGTCATTGGAAGCCGGTTCGCGCCAGATGACGCTTGTCCTTTCTCTGGTGATTGCCGGATTGGTATTGGTGGTGATTTTCTGGTGGTTCTTTAATAAGCGTTCTAAAATAAGAAACCGGTTGGATGTGGAACGTTTGCAGCAGATTTTAGGACTCTGCCGGGATATTACTTCATCCATCCCAATGAATGTCCCTTTGATTCAGCAGGGGATAGATCAGTTGTTTGGAAAGGGACGTATGAAATTGGAAATATCGGAGGAAGGTAAGGCGACGTTGTGCTCTGGATATCGGCTGAGCCGCGACGAGAAGGCTTTGGTCCACGTATTGGAGCCTTATATTATTTGGGCGGCTGACAATGAGCAGATGGTGGAAGCATTGAGTGACGAGCGGATGCAATTGGAAAAACAGCGGTATATCTATGAGCAGCATATTGCCGGAAATAAACGCCAGAACTTGATAAAAAAAGCCTGTATGGCTATCGTAAATGGTATCAATCCGTATATTGACCGTATTCTGAATGAGGTACATAAGTTGACGGAACGGGGATATATCGATGATGAAAAGATCAAGAAAGAGAAATATCAGTATATCGACGAATTGGTTACTACGATCAATGAATATAATGATATTCTGGCTCTCTGGATTAAAATGAAGCAAGGAACGCTCAGCTTGAATATTGAGATATTCAGCCTCAATGAGTTATTTGAACTGGTAGGGAAAGGACGGCGTGCCTTTGAGATGAAAAAACAGACTTTGGAGATTGAACCGACCGTTGTCACGGTGAAGGCCGACCGTGCATTGACTCTGTTTATGATTAATACGCTGGCGGAGAATGCGCGTAAATATACTCCGGAAGGTGGGAACATCAAGGTATACGCACGTATGACGGATACTTATGTGGAGATTTCCGTAGAAGATAACGGACGAGGTATTTCAACGGAGGATGTGGAGCGTATCATTGGTGAGAAGGTGTATGATTCGCGCGTAATCGGGATGAAGAATGCGGAGGATCTGGAGGAACTGAAAGAAAACAAGGGGAGTGGCTTCGGATTAATGAACTGTAAGGGAATCATTGAGAAATATAAGAAGACGAATGATTTGTTCCGTGTGTGTGCTTTCAATGTGGAAAGTGAATTGGGTAAGGGGAGTCGTTTCTATTTTCGTTTGCCTTTAGGGATACGTAAGATAGTCGGTGTATTGCTTTGCCTGTTGCTTCCGGTAGGGATGGTGTCGTGTGTGCATGATTCTATTTCCCCCATGTTGCAGGAAGGAGATTCGATAGTTGTGGTTACGGATTCGGTATATGAGGATTTGCTGGATGCTGCGTCGGACTATGCAAATGCTGCATATTTTGCTAATGTGGATGAAGAATATGAACTAGCTTTGCAGTATATCGATTCGGCTATGATGTTATTGAACGAGCATTATGAGAAATATGCACGGGCGGAACATCCGCATCGTTATATGAAATTGGTTGGTGAGGGGATACCTGCCGAGATTAGTTGGTGGAATGAGTTGTTTGACTCGGATTATCATGTGATTCTGGACATAAGGAACGAAGCGGCAGTCGCTTTTCTGGCTATGAAACAACTGGATGCGTACAGTTATAATAATTCGGCATTTACGGATTTGTATAAGTTGCAAGGAGAAGATCAGACGTTGGAGGCATATTGCAAGCAGTTGGAACGTTCGAATACGAACAAGACGGTGGGGATCATTTTATGTTTTGTCCTGTTGGTGGTTTTGTTGGTCGGGTACTATTTTCTGTATATGCGCAAGCGGCTGCAGAACCGACTGAATCTTGAACAGGTGCTCGAGATAAATCAAAAAGTGTTTGCAGCCTCTTTGGTCAGACCACAGGAGCAAGAGGATGCAGAAGCACTCCAACGAGAGGAGAGTACGCTAAAGGAAATCCCGCAACGCATAGTGGATGAAGCATTCGGGTCTGTAAATGAATTGCTTACGATTGACCGGATGGGTATTGCAGCGTATAATGAAACGACGCATAGGCTGGAATACGCTTCATGTCCCGGTCAGGAGATGCCGGAGATGGTACAGCAATGTTTTGATTCCGGTGAATATCTTGAACGACGGCATTATCTGGCTATTCCATTGAAGGTGGAAGCGGGAGGAGAACACCAGTGTGTGGGTGTGCTTTATCTGGAACGCAGGGAAGGGTCGGAGCAGGAAACAGATCGTTTGTTGTTTGAATTGGTGGCACGCTATGTGGCGATTGTGATATTTAATGCGGTGGTGAAATTGGCTACGAAATATCGGGATATTGAGTCGGCGCATGAAGAGGCACGACGTGCTCTTTGGGAAGACAGTATGTTGCATGTACAAAATATGGTATTGGATAATTGCCTGTCTACGATTAAACATGAAACAATTTATTATCCGAATAAGATCAAACAAATTGTCGGTAGGCTCAATATGCAGAATATTTCAGAGAAGGAAGAACGTGAGGCTGTGGAGACAATGACCGAATTGATTGAATATTATAAAGGAATCTTTACGATTCTAAGTTCGTGCGCTTCCCGTCAGTTGGAAGAGGCTACTTTCCGGCGGGTGGTGATTCCTGTACAGGAACTTTTGGATACTGCTGGAAAATACTTCAGAAAGTCAATGAAGAACCGGACGGAGAGGATAGAACTGGAGATAGGAACGGTGGACGCAAAAGTGATAGGAGATCTGAATCAGTTGCGCTTCCTATTGGAAAACCTGATTGACGAAGCGTTGGCGGTTCACGAAGACGGTCTGTTGCGTTTGCAGGCACGGCAGGATGATGAATATATTCGCTTTCTTTTTACGGATACAAGACGCGAGAAGAGTCTGGAGGAACTGAACCTGTTGTTTTATCCGAATCTGGCACGTATGACTGCCGGTGAAAAAGGGGAGTTGCGTGGTACGGAATATTTGGTATGTAAACAGATTATCCGCGATCATGATGAATTTGCAGGACGCAGGGGATGTCGTATTAATGCCGAACCTGCTGCAGATGGAGGATTTACGGTTTATTTTACTGTACCGCGTAGATAAAATAAGGAAAACACATAAAAGTTTAGATATAAGGAAATGGAAGAACAGAAATTTAGAGTAATTATTGTAGAGGATGTAAAATTGGAGTTGAAAGGCACGGAGGAGATATTCCGTCACGAAATACCGAATGCGGAAGTGATCGGTACCGCCATGACAGAGAATGAATTCTGGCCCTTGATGGAAGCCCAACTTCCTGATTTGGTTTTGCTGGATCTGGGGCTGGGGGGCTCTACCACTATCGGAGTAGATATTTGTCGGAATATATTCAAACGTTATAAGGGGGTTCGTGTGCTGATCTTCACCGGTGAGATCTTGAATGAGAAATTATGGGTGGATGTGTTGAATGCCGGTGCCGATGGAATTATTCTCAAGACAGGAGAGCTGCTTACTAAAACGGATGTACAGGCTGTAATGGATGGAAAGAAGCTAGTGTTCAATTATCCGATTCTAGAAAAGATTGTAGACCGTTTTAAGAAGTCTGTCGCTAATGATGCAAAACGTCAGGAGGCGGTTATCAGTTATGATATTGATGAATATGACGAGCGTTTTCTCCGTCATTTGGCATTAGGATATACGAAGGAGATGATTGCAAATCTGAAAGGTATGCCCTTCGGCGTGAAATCATTGGAAAAACGGCAGAATGACCTTATCGGACGTCTTTTCCCGAATGGAGAGCGGGTGGGGGTGAATGCTACCCGATTGGCTGTGCGTGCATTGGAATTGCGCATTATTGATCTGGATAATCTGGAGCCTGATGATGAATAACTAAGGAAAGCTGACGAAGAATAAATCCTGAAAAGCGATGAAGACAAAATGGCGTATGCCCCATCCTGCTACGATGTTTATGCTGTTGACGATGGCAGTGGTTTTTCTTTCATGGATATGCGATATCTATGGGTTAAAGGTGATATTGCCGCAAACCGGTGAAGACATTCGTGTGCAAAGTTTGTTGAGTCCGGAAGGTATTCGCTGGTGGTTGCGCAACGCAATTAAGAATTTTACAGGATTTGCTCCTTTGGGGATGGTAATCATCGCGATGTTCGGACTTGGGGTTGCCCAACATTCCGGGTTTATTAATGCGTGTATCCGTTTGGGGGTGGGGAACAGGAAAGAGAAAAAGAGAATTATTCTTTGGGTAATTGTTCTGGGGTTATTATCGAATGCCATTGGTGACGGTGGGTATATAATTTTGTTGCCTATTGCGGCTATGTTGTTCCAATGGGTAGGTCTCCATCCGATTGCCGGAATTGTAACGGCTTATGTTTCCGTTGCGTGTGGATATAGTGCCAATATTGTATTAAGTACGATGGACCCGTTATTAGCTCATACTACACAAGAGGCTGCTTTGGCGCAGACTGGATATCAAGGGAACACCGAACCTCTTTGCAATTATTTCTTTATGAGTGCTTCTACGGTGGTTATTACTGCTATTGTTTATTGGGTGACTGAGAAATGGCTTATTCCTAAGTTAGGGAATTATGAAGGAGGGATAAAGGTAGAAGCTTACCGGCCTCTGTCCCGCAAAGAACGGCGTGCTATTATGATCTCCATTGTTGTGGCAGCTATTTATGTGGCTCTTATTTTGTGGCTTACTTTTTCTTCTTACGGGATTCTACGTGGGGTAAACGGTGGTTTAATGCATTCACCTTTTATTGCAGGTATTTTGTTTCTTCTCTCATTGGGGGCCGGTATCACAGGAATGGCGTACGGCTTCAGCTCCGGTCGTTATCGTACGGATAATGACGTCATAGAAGGGTTAACGCAACCCATGAAACTTCTTGGTGTCTATTTTGTAATTGCTTTTTTTGCAGCACAGATGTTTGCATGTTTCGAGTATTCACATCTGGATAAGTGCCTTGCCATCATGGGAGCGGAATTGCTTTCTTCTTTTGAACCTGCTCCATTGGCTGCTTTGGTATTGTTTATCCTGTTTACAGCAACTGTCAATCTTATTATGGTATCTGCTACTTCTAAATGGACTTTTATGTCTTTCATATTTATTCCGATGTTTGCGCAAATGGGGATTACTCCGGACATTGTACAATGTGCTTTTCGCATAGGGGATAGCTCGACCAATGCAATCACTCCTTTCTTGTTTTATATGCCTTTGGTATTGACTTATATGCGGCAATATGACAAGCGAATTACGTATGGAGCTTTGCTTAAATATACTTGGAGATATTCACTGGCTATCTTGTTTGCCTGGACATTATTGTTTGTTGTCTGGTATTTGTTGGAGATACCGGTCGGACTGTAAGATGTTTAATATCAGCTATTTAAAAGAAAAATCCGATAACATTTAACTGTTACCGGATGTTAACTGTGATTCCGCTGCGATTCGAACGCAGGACCCACGCCTTAGAAGGGCGTTGCTCTATCCAGCTGAGCTACGGAACCATCCTTATTTGCGGATGCAAAGGTAGTGCTTTTTGTGGAATATCAAAAATTTTTGGCTGTTTTTTTATTTGTGTTTTTCTTTTTGATTATGAATCAGCTATTTATAGAATACAAATATTGGGTGTCTTCTATATATGGTAGGATAATTAAATAGAGGAATGCCCTTTTTACGAAGAATAACGAACGTTATATAGGTTTCAAAAAACTCAAAAAACTTAAATAGGGTTGTGTTTTTCTATTATAAGGTTTACTTTTGAACGATAAACAACTAAAAAACACATAAAGTTATGAAGAAATTTATTTTTTTATTTGCATTTTGTATTACTGTTACTAACATTTTTGCACAGACCGACCCTAACCAAATTAAAAAAGAAGGAAATGACGCATTCAATGCTAAAAATTATCCCGTAGCGTATGCTAAGTTTAGTGAATACTTGAAGCAAACTAATAATCAAGATTCTGCAACAGCTTATTATTGTGGTATGGCTGCCGATGAGATAAAGAAATATGCCGAAGCTGTTACTTATTTTGATATAGCAATTCAAAAGAAGTTCAATATAGGGAATGCATATGCTCGTAAGGCTGCGGCTTTGGATGCGTTGAAGAAAACTGACGAATATGTGGCTACATTAGAAGAAGGCTTGAAGGTGGCTCCTAACAATAAGGTAATGGTGAAAAATTATGGTCTTCACTTTTTGAAAGCAGGGCTTGCCGCTCAGAAAGCAGGTAAGACAGAAGAAGCAGAAGAAAACTTTAAAAAAGTAATTCCTTTGAATCATAAGACATACAAAACGAATGCGTTGTATAGTTTGGGTGTTTTGTGTTACAATGATGGAGCTAATATTTTAAAGAAAGCTGCTCCTTTGGCAAACTCTGATGCGGATAAATATGCTGCGGAAAAAGAGAAAGCTGATGCCAGATTCAAAGAAGCGGTAGATTATCTGGAAGAAGCTGCTAAAATATCTCCGGAGAATGCAAACGTTAAGAAAATGCTTCCTCAAGTGAAAGCTGCTATGAAGTAAATTAGACTATCATATAAAGAACTAGGAAGGGTTACCGATAGACATTGTCTGGGTAGCCCTTTTTTATAGTTATCTTTCTCTACCGGTTTTATAACTATAATTAACTGAAATATGCAGGACTGTACTGAACAAAAATCTCATTTGTACTGTTATATTTATGTGTTTTTCATAGTATTAGATATAAGATTAATTAAAGAGATTGTACTCCACTTGTGAAAGCTAAAGTACATCAGAGACAGAAGAGTCTGTTTTTTTGATAAATGTGTTAGAGCATCGGTTTATTAAGCCGATGCTTTTTTTATCTCCTTTTGTGTCCTTTTGTAGTTTATATGAAATAAAATTTGTACGTTTGTAGGATAATAATAGAAAATGATAAAGATGAACATACCTGTTATCTTTCAGTTTTTAAAAGATCTTTCCGCGAATAATAATCGCGAGTGGTTTAATGAGCATAAGGCGGAATATGAATTGGCTCGTGCTGAGTTTGATAACTTTCTGGCAATAGTGATTGCCCGTATATCTCTGTTTGACGAAACGATTCGGGGAATTCAGCCCAAAGACTGTACTTATCGTATTTACCGGGATACCCGCTTTTCTGCAGATAAAACACCCTATAAAATACATTTTGGAGGATATATTAATGCGAAAGGCAAGAAATCAAATCATTGCGGATATTATGTGCATTTGCAACCGAATGGTTCTATGCTTGCCGGAGGAAGTCTCTGTCTACCTTCAAATGTCTTAAAAGCTGTTCGGCAATCTATTTATGATAATATTGAAGAATTTGTTGCTATTGCAGAAGATCCGGAATTTAAGAAATATTTTCCGGTGATAGGGGAGGATTTCTTGAAAACCGCTCCTAAAGGCTTTCCGAAAGATTTCAAACATATTGACTATTTGAAGTGCAAAGAATACATCTGTTCTTATAATGTCTCTGATAGTTTTTTTACTCAATCTGATGTGTTGGAGCAAATAGACAAGGCATTCCGGCAATTTAAACGGTTTGCCGATTTTATTAATTACACTATTGATGATTTTGAATAATCCCTAAAATATAAACTTTAAAATTGAACTTGATATGGTAGTAGATACTTTAGAAAATCTGGAGAAATATGCGTCTTTGAATCCGTTGTTTGCACAAGCTATTGAGTTTTTAAAATCTCATGATTTTCAGACTATGGAAATAGGTAAGACGGAGTTGAAAGGAAAAGATTTGTTGGTAAATATAGCACAAACCAAGCCTAAAACGAAGGAAGAAGCCAAGCTGGAGACACATCGTGATTTTATTGATATTCAGATTCCATTGTCAGGAACGGAAATCATGGGATATACTGCTGCAAAAGACTGTATTCCGGCAGATGCGCCTTATAATGCAGAAAAAGATATTACTTTTTTTGAAGGATTAGCTGAAACTTATATCACTGTGAAGCCGGGAATGTTTGCTATTTTCTTTCCTCAAGACGGACATGCCCCCGGCATTACTCCGGAGGGTGTGAAGAAAGTAATAGTAAAAGTAAAAGCATAATCTAAATTCAATTCTGATATGGAAAAGACACTTAATCTTATCAAAAATGACCCATGGCTGGAGCCTTTTGCTGATGCAATCACAGGTCGTCATCAATATGTGCTGAACAAGGAGGCCGAATTAACCAATAAAGGAAAGCAAACTCTTTCGGACTTTGCATCGGGATATCTTTACTTCGGATTGCACCGTACTGCCAAAGGATGGACTTTTCGTGAATGGGCGCCGAATGCTACACATATTTATATGGTAGGTACATTCAATAATTGGGAAGAAAAAGCTGCTTACAAGTTGAAGAAGCTGAAGAATGGAATTTGGGAAATCAATCTTCCGGCAGATGCTATTCATCATGGAGACTTGTACAAACTGAATATATATTGGGATGGTGGTCAAGGTGAACGTATTCCAGCTTGGGCTACACGGGTGGTTCAGGATGAACAGACAAAGATATTCAGTGCGCAAGTGTGGGCTCCGGAGAACCCCTATAAATTTAGGAAGAAGGCATTTAAGCCTACCACTAATCCTTTGTTGATTTACGAATGCCATATCGGCATGGCACAACAGGAAGAGAAAGTTGGAAGCTATAATGAATTTCGTGAAAAGATACTTCCGCGTGTCGCAAAGGAAGGATACAATTGCATTCAGATTATGGCTATTCAAGAACATCCATACTATGGGAGTTTCGGTTATCATGTATCTAGCTTCTTTGCTGCTTCTTCCCGTTTTGGTACTCCTGACGAATTGAAAGCCTTGATTGATGCGGCACATGAGATGGGAATTGCTGTAATTATGGATATCGTTCATTCTCATGCTGTAAAGAATGAGGTGGAAGGTTTAGGTAATTTTGCTGGTGATCCGAACCAGTATTTCTATCCGGGTGGGCGTCGCGAACATCCGGCTTGGGATTCTCTTTGTTTTGATTATGGTAAGAATGAAGTGATTCATTTCCTATTGTCTAACTGTAAGTTCTGGCTGGAAGAGTATAAATTTGACGGATTCCGTTTTGATGGAGTAACGTCTATGTTATATTATAGTCATGGTTTGGGAGAGGCGTTCTGTAATTATGGAGATTATTTCAACGGACATCAAGATGATAATGCGATTTGTTATCTGACGTTGGCTAACAAGGTGATTCATCAAGTTAATCCGAAAGCTATCACAATTGCAGAAGAAGTTTCCGGTATGCCGGGATTGGCTGCGAAAGTAGAGGACGGTGGTTACGGATTTGATTATCGCATGGCTATGAATATTCCGGATTACTGGATTAAGACGATTAAAGAAAAGATTGATGAGGACTGGAAACCTTCCAGTATGTTCTGGGAAGTCACCAATCGTCGCCAGGATGAGAAAACTATATCGTATGCGGAGAGTCATGACCAGGCATTGGTGGGAGATAAGACAATTATTTTCCGTTTGATTGATGCTGATATGTATTGGCATATGCAGAAAGGGGATGAAAATTATGTAGTCAATAGGGGTATTGCCTTACACAAAATGATCCGTCTACTGACAGCCTCTACAATCAATGGAGGATATTTAAACTTTATGGGTAATGAGTTCGGTCATCCGGAATGGATTGACTTCCCGCGCGAAGGTAATGGATGGTCTTGCAAATATGCCCGTCGCCAATGGAATTTGGTAGATAATAAGGATCTTACTTATCATTATATGGGAGACTTTGATGCGGAAATGCTGAAAGTAATCAAGAGTGTAAAAAACTTCCAGGCAACACCTGTTCAGGAAATCTGGCATAATGATGGTGATCAGGTATTGGCATATGGTCGTAAGGATTTGATATTCGTCTTCAATTTTAATCCGAAACAGTCGTTCACCGATTATGGTTTTCTGGTGACTCCGGGCGCATACGAGGTTATACTGAATACGGATAATGTCTCGTTTGGAGGAAATGGCTTGACCGATGATTCTATCGTTCATTTTACGAATGCTGATCCGTTGTACAAAAAAGAAAAGAAAGAGTGGTTAAAACTCTATATACCTGCACGTACTGCTGTAGTGCTTAGAAAGAAGAAATAACTCTTTTCACACAAAATAGAAGCCCCTGCAAATCATTACATCTGCAGGGGCTTTTTTCTATATGCACTCTTTTTTAGTTAAGAAAAAATGTACTTGGACCGAAAATATCATGTAAATAACTTACGTTGCGTGTTTTCAACAAAACGCCCTGTGGAGTATAGAATAACTGATATTTAATGTCGACATTATCCTGGCCTACTTTAATCACTATAATGGCTTGCCATTTTGGGAATTCGACCATCGTTACATTATCTACCACCCAGCTTGCGTAAGATCCGGATACGAAAGCATTATAAACGGCAGGCGATAAACGGTCGAGGCTGACGAGGTCAGTCTGCGTCATAGCCCATTGCCCTTGAGCATTAAACCATACGTTTTTAGTGAATTCGTTCATTACAAAATTGGCACAATAATATCCATCATCTTGTGACCAAGCTATATCATTAGCCTTTGGATACATCTTTTTGAAAGTTGACTGAATATTACCGGGAGGAGTATTGGCAAAAGTGGATACGGATATTATCAAAAGTAACGCGACTGTCCAAATATTAAATTTTTTCATAAGCTTTGAGTTTAGAGGATTATTAATTGTCTACTTAAAACAGCCTTTTTGAATATTTGTTTGAATGATGTGCATAAAATGAGAGTGTATAGCCTAATACGTGATTTTTAGAATTTTTCCGTTGTAAGCTCCCACTGCAATCTCTGTTGGTTTATATGGTAACAAACAGATCTCTTCTTTAGCTCCCGTCATCAGGTCAACCGCTTGATAACTTTCCATTTGAGGAATTTGCAAGAAATCGAAAGCATGTGAAGGAATATTGATTGCGACGTCTACTAATTGACTATCGAAATTGATAACGAAAAACAACAGTTCATTTTTATATTTTCTCATGAAAGTATATTGCTTATGCTCATTGAAACGCCATCCGTTAATGTTAGCATACATCAAATCAAAGAATACTCCTTGCGTGATTGCCGGTTCTTCATTACAAAGTGTAAGTACCTTCTGATAGATATCATATAGGTATTTATGATCTTCGGTGAGCATTTTTCCATCAAACTTACCTCCGTTGCGCCAACGACGGATAGTCTCTACACTCCAGTAGTCAAAGATGGTGGTTCGCCCGTCTCTTCCGCTGAATCCTTCATTATCCATACCCATTTCTCCAAACTCCTGCCCAAAGTAAATCATCATGGGATTTGTATTCATACAGGCGGAAACAATGAGTGCCGGGATGCCTTTACGCGGATTACCGGCAAAGAAATCAGAAGCGATGCGTTGTTCGTCATGATTCTCAAGGAAATTAAGCATTCTTTTCTCAATCCCGTTCAGACTTTGCCAGCAATGTGTAATGGCGGTAGCAGATTCATATCCGCAGGCTACATTTCTTAAAGTATCATATAATCCTACTTTATCATACAAATAATCAAATTTTCCACGAAACAGATAGTTGCGGTATTCATTCGGATTGTAGACTTCTGCGATAAAAATAATTTCGGGATAAGCTTCTTTCACTTGTGGAATAGCCCATTCCCAAAACTCTACGGGGACCATTTCCGCCATATCGCAACGGAAGCCATCAATGTTTTTTGATGCCCAAAAAAGAAGTATATCCAGCATCTTTATCCATGTATCCGGAGTCGGGGAGAAATGACAGGTACCACCGTTTTGATAATCCACTCCGTAATTCAGTTTAATTGTCTCATACCAGTCATTGATATTAGGAGTAGCGTCAAAACGATTATTTCCGGTTGCTTTGGCCGGAAATTCATGGTAAGGCTCTGCAGCGCCGTTTTTCATGTCAAACTGAGCGCGAAGTTCAGCCTGAGGAATATAATAAAAATTGTTGTACGGACTGAAAGCCAAACTTGAATCATCGTTGGCTCCCAGCTCTGTCGTTCCGTCGGGCTGTGTATCCGAATGGTATTGACGGGCTACGTGGTTGGGCACAAAGTCTATAATCACTTTTAGCCCTGCACGATGAGTACGGTTCACCAGATTCTCAAATTCTTTCATGCGTCCCGGCACATCATTTGCCAAGTCGGGGTCAACATCGTAATAATCTTTGATAGCATAGGGTGATCCGGCCTTGCCTTTCACAACGGCAGGGTGGTCAGGCGCGATGTTGTAACGGCGATAATCTGTTTGTGTGGCATGTTCGATAATGCCTGTATACCATATATGTGTGCTACCTAGTTTTTTTATTTCTCCTAGTGCTTTCAGTGTGAAATCCGCCATTTTTCCACAACCGTTGGTACTGATATCCCCATTGTAAACACAGTGATTGTTATTATTTCCAAACAGGCGTGTGAACACTTGATAGATAATTATTTTCTTTTCGTCATTCATATCGAGTAGATTTTTATATTTATTGTTATTTGGAGGAAAAATATGGATTATCTCCATATATTCCCTTTTTCTTCCAATAATTGGTTGAGTACCTCGTTGGCAGTACTATATCCTTGTTCAAAGATTTCTTCTGCTTTTTCTAGTTCCGTATTGCTGTATCCGTATAAATTATAAGGCTCGATCAATAAATCGCATTTTTCTCTTTCGGGAAAAGTATTTGCACGGAACATAAAATGGAATGAACGCATAGCGATACTTACAATATTCATTTTATAATCTTGTGCCATGATAGGACTTACATTGATAGCCACTACTTTATCACAAATCCTGCGAAGAGTAGAAACCGGAAGATTCATCATCAGCCCGCCATCTACATAATTAGTACCTTCTATGTTGACAGGAGCGAACATGACAGGCATGCAGCAGGAAGCGGCTACCCGCTCCGCTATGGTGCCACGATGGAAATGAACCATACGTCCGTGGTCGAGATCGGTTGCGGTGATAATCAAAGGGATTTGTAAATCCTCCAGATTCTTAGCCTTTAAGTTTGTTCGGAGAAAATCAATAAACTCACAAAGGTCGAATAGCCCTTTCTTGGGAATAACCAATTTTGTTAAGTCCTGAAATTTATGTCCGGAGAAATAATCGAGAACTTTATGAGGTTCATTACCATCCGCGTAGAATACTCCTGCGAGTGCTCCGGCACTTACTCCGGAGATAATATCCGGTTTGACATCATGCTCCAAAAGAGCCTGCATTACTCCCAAATGGGCAAATCCTTTAATAAATCCTCCGCTTAGAGCATAGCCAATCTGATATTTCCGACTATTCCAGCTGTTTGTAAATACCTCCATGAGTTACTTTTTCGTTAGTTCGGCACGAATTTAGTGAATTTTTCCTTATCTTTGGCATTCAGCAAACCGTTTTAATCATATAACAACGAAAAACAACCGATTATGAATCAAGAATTATCAATGAATGCAAACCAATTGGTGGCATTCTTCCAGAAGCCGACTTCTGAATTTACTAAAGCCGATATTGTTTCATTTATTCGAGAAAAAGATATCCGCATGGTCAATTTTATGTATCCGGCGGGAGACGGTCGTTTGAAAACACTGAACTTTGTTATTAATAATCAAGCTTATCTGGAAGCTATTCTCACTTGTGGAGAACGGGTAGACGGTTCCAGTCTTTTCTCTTTTATAGAGGCGGGCAGTAGTGACCTTTACGTGATTCCTCGTTTTTGCACAGCATTTGTTGATCCGTTTGCAGAAATACCGACTTTGTCCATGCTTTGTTCTTTCTTTAATAAAGATGGAGAACCGCTTGAAAGTGCGCCGGAACATACCCTGTACAAAGCAAGTAAGATCTTTACGGAAGTCACCGGAATGGAATTTCAAGCTATGGGCGAACTTGAATATTATGTAATAGCACCGGATACGGGTATGTTTCAAGCGACCGATCAGCGCGGTTATCATGAATCAGGCCCTTATGCGAAATTTAATGAGTTCCGTACCCAATGTATGTCTTATATCGCACAGACAGGCGGGCAAATAAAGTACGGACATTCCGAAGTGGGTAACTTTACTTTGGATGGCTATATTTATGAACAAAATGAAATAGAATTCTTGCCTGTTCCCGTATCACAGGCGGCAGACCAATTGATGATAGCTAAATGGGTGATCCGCAATTTAGGATATAAGTATGGATATAATGTAACATTCGCTCCTAAAATTACGGCAGGAAAAGCCGGTTCGGGGTTACATATCCATATGCGTATAATGAAGGACGGAAAGAACCAAATGCTGGTAGATGGCGTTTTGTCGGAAACGGCACGCAAGGCAATTGCAGGAATGATGGTGCTTGCTCCTTCAATCACTGCTTTCGGAAACACCAATCCAACTTCGTATTTCCGTCTTGTTCCTCATCAGGAAGCACCTACCAATGTTTGTTGGGGAGATCGCAACCGTTCTGTATTAGTGCGTGTACCTCTAGGGTGGGCTGCAAAAACAGATATGTGTACATTGGCAAACCCGTTAGAAGCTGAAAGTCATTTCGACACTAGCCAGAAGCAGACGGTAGAAATGCGTTCTCCGGACGGATCGGCGGATCTATATCAACTGTTGGCAGGCTTGGCCGTTGCCTGCCGTCATGGGTTTGAAATCGGAAACGCATTGGAGATTGCCCAAAAAACGTATGTAAATGTGAATATCCATCAGAAAGAGAATGAAGATAAGCTGAAATCATTAGCGCAACTGCCGGATAGCTGTGAGGCTTCTGCCGATTGCCTGCAACAACAAAGAGTCATTTTTGAACAATATAATGTATTCAGTCCGGCAATGATTGATGGTATCATCCGTAAGCTTCGCAGTTATGGCGACAAGACATTACGTGCGGATTTGGAAGGAAAACCACAGGAAATGTTAGATTTGGTACATAAGTATTTTCATTGCGGATAGTGAGATTATAAAGGTATAAGGCTTTTTTAGGGATATTGAACGTTAAGTATTGGCCTATTTTCATAAAAAAGATGTTTTATGAGAAGAAAAAGGGGCTAACATAGTGCGATATCCCTAAATAATGCTTTTCTTGCATCAACAACAATAAAGAGGTTTATTGCGATTTGATTATTTTACATGAATCTTCTCATTTATTTGAGCATATCCATCTCTAATTTAGCTCTTCCCAAAACTTTCTTATTGAATTATTAATTTTTTATATTTGTATTTTTATGAATTTGTACATTGGAAATCTTAGCTATAATGTTAAGGAATCAGACCTGAGAAATGTAATGGAAGAGTATGGAACAGTTGCTTCAGTAAAGTTAATCACAGACCGTGAAACTAGAAGATCAAAAGGCTTTGCGTTTATCGAAATGCCGGATGATACAGAAGCTAACAACGCTATCAAGCAATTGAACGGTGCAGAATATGTAGGTCGTTCAATGGTAGTGAAAGAAGCTTTACCAAGAAACTAAGACTGGATATACAGCCGAAAAATAAAGAAAGGCGTGTTGGTGATAACCGACACGCCTTTCTTATTATGTTGTTTCTGTTTAGGGATATTCAGTAAATGTTCCTCTTTCTAAAAAATCAAGAGAAAAGCTCACGTAAAGCAAAGCTTTTCTCTTGATTTTTTCGTTCAACTCTCCCAGTCTTCTATTCTTTTTTGTAGAATATTGTTTACATATTCTTTT
>NZ_GG688325.1:0-48509 GCF_000156195.1 Bacteroides finegoldii DSM 17565
ATGGATAGTCCCCACAAATATTTGTAGCGAGAGTTTTTTTATTTTCAATTACTTACTATTATAAGCCACCAACATCCAAACCAGTTTTTCCTGTTCTTTCAGATAATCGCTCATCATCGAAACGGTTACTTCGTCTCCGGCTTGAGAAGCGATAGACAGAATCTTGCGTTCCTCACCGATCAGATAGCTGATAGACTGGAGAATGCTGTTCAGAGCCTCGTCACCATTGCTCACCTTGTCCACTTCATTGATATTAGCCACTTTCAGATAATCACTGAATTTGTTGGCAGGAGTTCCGCCCAACATTAGGATTCGTTCTGCTATTTCGTCCACCTTTTCGGCTGTGTCGTCATACATCTTCTCGAACTGGCTATGGAGAACGAAGAAATTATGTCCTTTGATGTTCCAGTGGAAACCACGAAGATTCGTGTAATATACTTGGAAGTCCGCTAATAGTTGTTGCAAAGATGCTACTACGTTGTTTGCTCCCGATTCATTCAGCTTGATAAATTCTAAAGTTTTCATATTCGTTTTATTTTTAATGATTTATACTCGTTTTATTTTTTTTCTGTACTGCAAAGATAAGGCGTAAAATGCTTGCTGTCAAACTGAAAATTTCTATCTTTGCATAGATGAAATCTATAACTTTAAATAATTTGATAGATGACAATACAACAATTGGAATACATATTAGCGGTAGATCAGTTCCGGCATTTTGCCCGGGCGGCTGAATATTGCCGGGTGACACAGCCTACATTGAGTGCCATGATTCAGAAGTTGGAAGACGAGCTGGGTGTGAAGCTGTTCGACCGAACCGTGCAACCCGTTTGCCCTACTACTATCGGGCAAAAAGTGATTGATCAGGCACGGGTGATTTTAGCTCAGGCGGCTCAGGTAAAAGAGATAATCAGTGAAGAGAAACAATCATTGTCCGGCATATTCCGTTTAGGAGTATTGCCGACGGTAGCTCCTTACCTGCTTCCGCGTTTCTTCCCCCAATTGATGGAGAAGTATCCGGAGTTGGATATTCGGGTGACGGAAATGAAGACGCAGGATATTCAGCAGGCCTTGCATGCCGGAGATCTGGATGCGGGAATTATCGCCAGCAAGCTGGAGGATAGTTTTCTGACGGAAGAAACATTGTTTTACGAGCAATTTTATGCGTATGTATCCAAGAAAGAACCCTCCTTCAAACATGATGTTATCCGCACCTCCGATATAACCGGTGAACGGCTTTGGCTGTTGGATGAGGGACATTGCTTTCGCGACCAACTCGTTCGCTTTTGCCAGATGGAAGCGGTGAAAGTCAGTCAGATGGCCTATCGTCTGGGTAGTATGGAAACCTTCATGCGGATGGTGGAAAGCGGAAAAGGAATCACGTTTATCCCCGAACTGGCTGTCGTGCAGTTGACGGAAGAACAACGTAAACTAGTGCGGCCGTTCGCCATCCCGCGTCCTACACGCCAGGTTGTGTTGGCTACAAGCAAAGATTTCGTTCGCCACACTTTGCTTTGCGTCCTCAAGGAAGAGATAAAATCAGCGGTCCCTAAAGAAATGCTGACGTTGCAGTCTGTTCAGTGTTTACTGTAGTCTGTCAGCTCAGTGTTTGCCGTATCAACTTACTTTCGCCGTTTTATTCTTGAGCCATTGGCTTATTTCAGCTCCTTTGAAATAGATAATCAAGGAGCTGACAATAATAATCATTCCTGCCACTGTACTGAATGTGGGATATTCGTCCGGCAGCATAACCCAACTCAGTACTGCACCGAGAATGGGATTGATCAGCCTGCACATATTGATATCGCTGACTTTCGCTCCTTTGCTTTGCAAGGCGATAAACCAGAAGCTGAAGGCGAAGACCGAGATAAATACGAGAATGCCGAGACTGATATAGAATCCGCTTGGCTTTCCGATGAAAGAATGATAACCTTCCGTGCCCAATCCTACCATATATATAAGCAGTCCTCCGAAAAACATCTGTACGGCATTCAGGAAAATAGGATTCACCTTTCCCTTATCTTCCGAAACGGAGATGGCGGAATAGCCTTGAAAAATGATACTAAGCAGCAGAAGCACGATACCCGTAATTCCTTTCCAGTCGAGCGGCTCGCCGTCACTTCCCATTCCGATGATAAGGAACAGTCCGATAAGGCTGACAATGAGACTGATAATCTTATGCGCGTTTAGGCGGTCATCGCTTGCGAGCAGATGAGCCAACAATACATTGATAAGGGGAGTCATTCCCATGATGATAGACGAGATGGCCCCGCTTACAAAGTCCACGCCAAAATAAAAGGCCGTGTATCCCATAAACATATTGATAAGCACTAGGTTCAGAAATAGTTTGCTGTGTTGCCGTATTTCCTGCCACATTCCTTTGTGCCAGGTATATGCGAATAAGATAATCCCCACAGTCGTGAAACGGAGTCCGGCAAAATTCATGGGAGTGAAATCGTAGCTCAGCCCTTGTTTGATAAAGGGATTGACGATAGCCCATAGAACAGAGGCCAATATAGCATAAAAGAGTCCTTTTTTCATTTGAAATAATTCCTTTGTTTAAAAAATGTTGCAAAGATAGCTATAATTGTATAGATATACTTTGACTTTCAGACTTAATTGATTATTTTTGGAAAATAAACAATTAACAATATTGATTTACTATGAAGAAGTACATTTCAGAAATGATCGGGACAATGGTACTTGTCCTTATGGGATGTGGTAGTGCCGTTTTTGCGGGCAATATGGCGGGAACAGTAGGTGCCGGTGTGGGCACGGTAGGTGTGGCTTTGGCCTTTGGATTATCAGTAGTGGCGATGGCGTATGCTATCGGAGGCATTTCGGGATGTCATATTAACCCTGCTATCACTTTAGGGGTATTTCTGACAGGACGTATGAATGGAAAAGATGCAGGAATGTATATGCTTTTCCAAGTGATCGGAGCTATTATCGGCTCGGCTATTCTTTTTGCTTTGGTTTCTACCGGAGCCCATGACGGTCCTACGGTAACGGGATCGAACAGTTTTGGTGACGGGGAGATGTTACAGGCATTCATTGCGGAAGCGGTATTTACTTTCATTTTTGTATTGGTAGTGCTTGGTGCTACCGACTCGAAGAAGGGGGCAGGTAATTTGGCAGGACTTGCTATCGGCCTCACTCTGGTGTTGGTGCATATCGTATGTATTCCTATTACAGGTACTTCTGTCAATCCGGCACGCAGTATTGCTCCGGCATTGTTCGAGGGAGGAGAAGCCTTGTCGCAGTTGTGGCTATTCATCATTGCTCCTTTCGTCGGAGCTGCCTTGAGCGCTGTCGTATGGAATTATCTGGGAGATAAGAAATAACTCATAAAAAAGAAAGGGACGGCAGTTTCACAACTACCGTCCTCCTTTGCGTAATTAATATATTAAAAAAAAAGAGTGTTTTTCATTTTAGATTAGCAGATTAGGGAAATTTTACTTCATAAGTTTTAATGCCGCTATATAGGGTATTTACGCGGATTCTCAGTCCTTTCTTTCCTTCCATCCGGTCCTTGATTTTATCTAGCTTGAAAGATACGTATCCCTCACCCAAAGTCTGGGGATAGTCTCCCTCACTGTTGTGACGGAATTCAAGATTGATATATTCATCTTTTCCGCTACCGTCTTCTGTGGTAGGAGCGGCTTCCGCTTTGGGGATTACCAGATTCAGGAAATGTTTTTTATCTGCACTGTGCGTACCGTAGTATTGGTATTCAATCGTCAGATATTTGTTATCTTTGTTGATACGCATATCAGTAGTGTTTATTTTATCATCTCCGATTTTCTCTTCAGTATTTTCATCGTCATCCATCTCGACGATATCTTTTGTAAGTATTTCATTAATCTGTTTTACTTGCACATTGTAGTCATATCCGTTTACGGGAGTTTCCAGTTCGTTAAAAATGACAAAGGCGCGTTGCCCCTCTGCAAATTCCGCACTGTTCCATTCCTGGCCATTATTGGGATACATCTTTTCACCGTTATCGAGAGTGAAATAAAAATCCTTGCTATCCTGGCTGATTTTGTTGATCGTGCTGATAACCAGCAGGTCGGCCGGACCGTCGTTATCGTCCAGGCATGACTGAAGAATCAGCGTAGTGGTCATAATAGCAAAGATAAAGGCAATGAATTTAAATTTCTTCATATACATACTTAGGTTTTAGATTGATTAATTATTGCTTTGTATTGGAAAAATGCGTAGAGAACGGAAATATTGCATTCGAATCTGTTAAAGAAACAAAAGTGCAAAAAGAGTTGTTCTCTAGGTGCAGTATTTCTATCTTTGCTGCATTTATAAGGTAAACACGTGTATAGGAGAATGGAAGAATTTGAGTTGTCGGAACAATGCAGGCTAGGCAATAACCGTGCCCGCAAGGAGCTGTATGAGCAGTATGCGGGGCGTATGCTTGGAATTTGTCTTCGGTATATCGGCGACCGTGATACTGCCCAAGACCTGCTTCACGACGGTTTTATAAAGATATTCGATTCTTTCGACAAGTTCACCTGGCGGGGTGAAGGTTCCCTGCGGGCGTGGATGGAGAGGGTGATGGTCAACATTGCATTGCAGTATCTTCGCAAGAACGATGTAATGAATCAGTCGACACCCTTGGAAGAGCTGCCAGAGGAATATGAAGAGCCGGATACATCCGATGTAGAGGCGATTCCGCAAAAAGTGCTGATGCAGTTTATCGAAGAGTTGCCCGTCGGATACCGTACCGTGTTTAACCTTTATACCTTCGAAGACAAGTCGCATAAGGAAATTGCCCAAGCATTAGGTATCAATGAAAAATCTTCGGCTTCGCAACTGTTTCGCGCGAAGAGTGTATTGGCAAAAAGAGTAAAAGAATGGATAATGCATAATGGATAGATAGAGATGGAAGAGAAAGATTTGTGGATGAATAAGTTGAAGGAGAAGCTCGCGGATTATTCCGAGCCTGTACCTGCTTCCGGTTGGGAACAACTGGAGAAAGAGCTTATGCCTCCTGTGGAGAGGAGAATATATCCTTATCGAAGATGGATGATGGTTGCTGCAGCCGTTATATTACTGGCCGTTGTCTCGTCCGTAAGCCTGTATTTTCTGGGAACACCTGCTGCGGATCATATACGTAATACGCAAACTCCGGCATTGGCTTCTATGCCCGATGCGTTGCCGGGAGTGCAGCGACCGGATGTGCAGGGCTCTTCCGTGGAACCTGTATTGAGACCGGTGGCTCGTGAGAACCGGTTGGCGAAGGCGGCTCCTGCAGTTTCCGAACATAAGGCGATAGGAGACGAATTTGCAGTGGAGGAGGTTGAATCTGTTTCGGAAGAAGTTGAACCTACGGTGAAGGAAGAAGCGGAAAAGATGGAAGAAAAGCGTTCGGATATGACACAGACTGAGAATGATGACCGATCTACTGTCAGAAGACCTCGCCGACCTTCCGGTAAGGATAAATATCATATTCCGGCAGAGAAAGCGACTTCTCGAAAAGGGACATGGTCGATGGGGCTTTCAGTCGGCAATTCCGGAGGGGCTTCAACGGAAGTGGGGACAGGAATCAATCCTTACATGTCTCGTGTGAGTATGCTTTCTGTTTCAGACGGTTTGATGGAGATTCCTAACGACCAGACATTGGTTTTTGAGGGTGGAGTACCTTATCTGCTTCAAAAAGAAAGGCGGGTAGTAGACATTAAGCATCACCAACCCATCTCTTTCGGATTATCCGTCCGTAAAGCTTTGGCGAGAGGCTTTTCTCTTGAGACGGGGCTGACCTATACATTACTTTCTTCGGACGCGAAACTTGCGAATGAAGAACATCAGATAGAACAGAAGCTGCACTATGTCGGTATCCCATTGCGTGCCAACTGGAATTTTCTGGATAAGAAACTCGTGACTCTTTATGTATCCGGTGGTGGTATGGTCGAGAAGTGTGTTTATGGCAAGCTCGGTTCGGACAAGGAGACGGTGAAACCTCTGCAATTCTCGGTGTCCGGTGCGGTGGGTGCGCAGTTGAATGCCACGAAACATATCGGTATTTATGTAGAACCGGGTGTCGCTTACTATTTCGATGATGGTTCGGATATTCAGACGATACGAAAGGAGAATCCGTTCAATTTCAATATACAGGCGGGTGTCCGTTTAACTTATTAATCAGACTGTAACTATTCAAAATAATCATATTGATTGATAAAGGAAGTCTCTACTCCTGAAAGTCAGGGCTTTCTTCCTGTGTTCTGGATTGGTGCGGCTTTACTATCTGTTTTCTTTGCCTTATTGGTTTGGAATGCGAAGTCGAAAGAAGTGGATTAAAAGTGAGTACATTAGGTTAAAAATAAAGTCTTACTTTTCGAAGTATTAGTAACTATTTCGGGTGAGAGTTATTATAAGTCTTCCCGGAATAGTTTTTATTTAATAATTTAATGTGATTGTTTTATGAAACACGTATTTGACGATGAGTTATTTTGTTCGTTGAAAAACGAACTTAGTGAGGTAAGCGCACAGATTGATGCGCAAAGTGCAAAATTGATGGGTCTGATCGACCAAAAAAAAGAATATCCGCTCAACTGATTCGGGAAACGAAGTCGGAGATACCTGCTAGCATAGAATATCTGGGAGATCCGAAAAGATTCATCGCCATTATTCTGCGGGCTATTGATCAGAAGAGATTGACTTTCAATGGAACTGCTAATAGCGAACAGACTATCCGTTATTTAGCGACTGTGATAGACGTGATTAGCCCGAAAACTGGCAAGGTACTTAAGATAGAGACACTGGTATCTTATGCGAAGAAGATACATGCCGGAGAGATAGAGGGCTGTAAGGAAGGGGAGTTTGACTGGCTTGGATAAGCCAGGTTGCTGGATTTAGAAAAACATGGCGGGAAATTTGAAAAAGACGGTGGCTTTTTTCAGATTTTCCGCTGTCTTTTTCAGAAAGAGAATACAAAAGTGTGAGAGGTGTGAGAGAGAATTTTCAACTTTCTACTTTTCTATTATTTAATTCTATTATCTATATATTCAATTAAAAAAAATACAAATGTTACAAATCCTCTCTCACACCTCTCACACTTTCGTGGTAAATAGAATGAAAATAGATAAAAACAGGAAGTTTTGTTGTATAGTTGAACAACATCTCGTGTATTTGCAGTATGGAAAGGAAAATAATTGCATATAAAGGATGTTTTAAAGAGTTCTTAAATAGCTTGGATGCAAGCACCAAGATAAAATATTATATGTGCTAATGCTTTTGGAGACACAGGATAGGATACCTGTTAAGTTTATATCGGATAATGAATGTCTTAGGGTGTAGAATCGAATTTTCGATGGATTTGTAGGGATAAAAAATGCAGAGTTGTCAAAGATAACTCTGCATTTTTATTAGCTACTGTACCCAATCATGGGTCGCTCTTTTTATTCGTATAGCCTGTTCGATTTTACCTGTTCGGGGGCAATGACAAATACGGCATATCTTCTTCCATTTCTTCCCTTTTTAGACTCAAAATTATGCTTGACCATTACTTTGCCAATCTGGATCTTCGCTCCGATGGAATATTGATAACCGGTACGCTCACGGATCAGTTCGGCAATTTCGCTGACAGTGAGGTACTGTACCTTTTCAAACCGTTCCGGCTTGCGGATATGGGTGAGTACCAGTTCCTCTTCCGGTGAATGGAAAATGAAATCTTCATTATTCTTTTCGATCCGGTTGTTGTCCTCCTGCGTGAACCAATATTGATAACCCGGAGTGTTGAGCAAATGCTTTATCTGCGCATACAGTTGAGTATAATTGATTTTGATAAACTCGATGGAATCGGCATGGAAACAAAGGAAGCGGCGGTTGCCTGTCGTGTCGTGAAGAATCTCCTGATAGTTGCACGTTCCGGCAAAGGAGGCGGTGTGTGGGAAGTTCTGCGAGCGGCGTGCGTACGGGAGACGGATACTGATTACTTTACGGGTCACCAAATCCTTGAATGTATTCAGATCGCGCCCGCTCATTCCTTCGAATTCGTCAAGGTTGATAAGCATTGATTGCGCTATTTTGGCCAAATCGTCTTTACTGTTCGGATTGATAAGGCCGGTAGAAAGATAAGTGCGCAGTTCGGGCGGAAGCAGGTTGTTGATAAAGGTTGTCTTGCCGATATTCTGCACCTCGCTGCATAGCAAAAGCACGGTGTGGTTGACGACATCGTCTTGGGTGGCGGCAGCACACATCCCTACCAGATAACGCTCCAGGCACTCCGTCCAGAAACTTTGGTGGTTGGTACGGACACTGTCCGCCAGAATACGGATATAATCTGTCCCGTCCCATTCGGGAAGTTCCTTAAAATACTCGCGGATAGGGTGGTAGCTGCTACTGAAATCGGAGTAAATCAGATTCTGAATCATCTTCACGTTGCAGGCATAGCCCAGCTCATTCATCTCCATCCAAATGCTGTTCTCCATCCTGTCATCAAGAATGCGGAAAGGATCCGGCTGCTCTGTTTCGGAAACCCTCCGGCGATATTCCATGATGTGAAGCAACTCGTTATAGCGCGTCTCATAACACTCGCTGATATGCTGTTCTATTTGCAGCATTCGTTTTTGGGTACTGTTCAGCTTGTTCGTATTGAACTCCTCCGTATGTGCATAAGCACTGGCAATCAGCGAATCCGTTTCCTCCGTCGGGAGGTCGGTAAACAGGCTCTTTATGAAAGCTGCCGCTTCCTGTTCGGGAATGCCGTGACGGTTGTATTTGCACGCCAGATGATGCAGGTAATTGTTGCGGTTTCCTTCGGTGTATTTTTCCGACTTGTTGTGATAGTAGTTCAGAGTCACCATTAATGAAGCGTGTGAGGAATGATAGTTGAGCGCGGTCTCTTCACTGACCGGATTGTTGTCCGTTTCCTGCTTTTTCCTTCCGGGTGTTTTCTTCTTCTTTTGCGTTTTATAGAACAGAGGGGGCTGTTCCACGATGAAGGGAGTGGCGTCACGATTGAAATAGATGCCCGGATCGTATGACAACAGACAGGTACGCCCCACATCCTGACCGGAGGTGTCAATCTCGGTCTGGCAAAGTTGGGAGTAAAAAGAAGCGACCTTATTGTAGGCTGCATTGTGGAAATCTTCTATTTCCTGAATGGTGTCGGGCAATGTCCCGTCCGGCCGTTGTGTGTGCGCTATGATTTTCAGTCCCATACCTTTGGGGCTGATAAAGGCGATTCGGGTGTAGCTGCACGCTCTCACCGTTTGCAGGATACGCGCTAACTCTTCTTTACTCAAATGGTCTATATCTATCACGATATATCCCAGATATTTGACAAGGGTCGCATTGGAACGGCCACCCCGATAATTGGCGGAGAATGTGACGGAAGGCAGTTTCTTCTTCTCTTCGTTTGCAGCTTTCTCTCCCTGCTCCAGGAAGATGCGTCGTACGCTTTCTACTGTGTTACGATACTTTGGACTACCGATGGCAGATACGATTTCTTCTTCGGTCATTTCTGCTATGATGCGATAGAAGTCAAGAAAAATGTTGAATTGATTCATTTCTTTAGTTTACTTTTTTAGTCGGCTGCGAAATAACTCTTTTGCAGCGAGATGTAACGAAACTTTCGGGAAAATAGTGAAAAGTTCTTTCAGGGCTCTCCCAGATATTGCACGATGGTAGCCACCTGTTTGGGAGAGAGCAGGCGGTTGCGTGCACGGTAACCCTCCGCTTCCAGTTCGTGTAGGAGAGGGAGGTTGAAGAGAATCCATCTCCGGAGAATTTGTAAAGCAACTTTGATGCATACGGTAGGGTTGTAAAGATGTGCCAGCTCTGCTTTCGTATAGGTGCGGATGATGAAGAGGTTTTCTTTGTTATTCATAACTGATTGTTCTTGTTGTATGCTATAAAGTTACTGAAAATAAACGGTTTGAGAAAGGAATAACTTCACTTTTATTCATTGGAAATCAAGAAACTTCATTCGAGATCAAGAAACTTCGTTGGGGAACAGGGAGTGTGGAAGAGGTTGTATCTTTGTGTCGTTAACAAGAAGGAAATGCATTTCTAATGTACAAAAACTTTAAAATTATTTTAGTATGGCAATGACAGTTTCTTATTCAGTAGTGCCGCGTAAGAATCCTGCAAAAAAGGATGAACCGGCTAAGTATTATGCCCAAGCGCAATCAGCGGGCGAGTTGGATTTTGAAGAGTTGTGTGAGGCGATCACCAGTCGTTCCACCTGTACGGAAACGGATGTGCGTGCCTCGATTTCCGGTATTCTTTATGAGGCGAAGCGTTCGTTGAAGGCGGGGCGTATTGTGCGGCTGGGTGATTTGGGTAGTTTGCAGATCGGGTTGACCAGTGAGGGAGCAGAGTCGGTTAAGGAGTTCGCCACTTCGATGATCAAGGGAGCGCATATCATTTTCCGTCCGGGAAAACAGTTGGCGGAATTGCTGAAGATTCTTAGTTATCAGCAAGTGCGTACACGCGCGGCTGCCCAGTCGGGCGATGGAAGCGATGGCGGCAACGGTGACGGAGGTAGTGGCAACGGTGACGGAGGTAGTGGTGATAAAGGTGACGGTGGGTCCGGTGATGGCGGATCGGACAACAACGGAGAAGCTCCGGATCCGGCTGAATAATAGTACTAACATTAATTTGGTAAAAATATGAAAGAGATCGTAAGTAAAATCCTGGAGGTGATTATGTGCCTCATTCCTTTCTTCGGAAAGGGAAAACGTGAAAGAGTAGTGAGGGAAGTGCGTTATAATGCTACGCACAAGGAGGTGTGCAACGTGAAAACAACGGAAAGGGCGAAGGAAGATGAGAAAGATTAGTCTGATTGTCATTCATTGTTCCGCCACCCGTGCCGACCGTGATTTTACGGCAAAGGATGTGGATACGGCTCACCGTTTCAGGGGATTCTCGTGCTGGGGGTATCACTATTACGTGCGTAAGTCGGGGCAGATAGAACCGATGCGGGACGAGGATATGGTAGGTGCTCATGCGCGTGGCTACAACTCGATCAGTTTGGGTGTGTGCTTTGAAGGCGGATTGGACGCGAACGGGAAACCGGCAGATACACGCACCCCACGTCAGAAAGAGGCTTTGCATCGCTTGGTGAGAGAGTTGTTACAGCGTTATCCTGAAGCGAAAGTTGTGGGACACCGGGATCTGAGTCCTGATACGAATTATAACGGAATCGTGGACCCGTGGGAACGGATCAAAGAATGCCCCTGTTTCGAGGTGATTGAAGAATTTGAGAGTTGAGAATGGAGAGTTGAGAGTTGGCTGCGCACTGTTATACTGCATGGTTAACTCTCAATTCTCAACTCTCAATTCTCAACTTCTTCAACTAATTGACCACCACAGTAGTGAAATATTCTTTAAATACCTCCGCGGCTTTTTCAAGTTGTTCGGGGGTATTTTCTTTTACGTCTTTCAGCTTGTATTCCTGCTCCATCGCTTCATACTTATGTACGCCTAATGTATGATAAGGCAGGATTTCCACTCGTTGCACCATCTTATATTTTCCCAGAGCCTCTCCTAAACGGCGGATATCTTCTTCGAAATCGCTGTAGCCGGGCACTAATACATAACGCAGCCAGAAAGGTTTCTCGTTTTCTTCCAGCCATGCTGCCGTGCGGATGGTTTGCTCGTTACTTCTTCCGGTCAGTGCCTGATGGCGTGCCGGATTGAACTCTTTAATATCCAGCAATACAAGATCCGTCAGTTTGAAAAGTTCTTCTACTTCTTCGTTCCAGATACCGCCGTTGCTGTCTATGCATACATGCATTCCCTTTTCTTTCAGTTCACGCACTAAAGGGACTAGTGCTTTGGCTTGAAACGTAGGTTCTCCTCCGGAGAAAGTGACTCCTCCGCGTTTCCCGAAAAAAGGACGTTGGCTCATAGCCATGCGGACGATTTCTTCCGGTGGAGTAGGTGTGCCTCCTTTCCCGGCTATTGTGTCAGGGTTGGCGCAATACAGGCAGCGGAAATTGCATCCTTGAAGAAAAACGACGAGCCGTAAGCCCGGCCCGTCGAATGTTCCCATACTTTCGTATGAATGTACGTTTATCGTCATATTGAGTAGATCTGATTACATTCGTTCGTGGAAGCTACGGCTGATAACCTCCAATTGGTGTTCGCGGCTCAACTTCACGAAGTTTACGGCATAACCGGAAACGCGGATGGTAAGCTGCGGGTATTTTTCCGGATGTTCCATCGCATCATAAAGCATTTCACGGTTCAGAACATTCACGTTCAGGTGGTGAGCGCCTTTGGTGAAGTAACCATCCATCATTGTTACCAGATTTTCGATACGGTCTTCTTCAGTGGCTCCCAATGATTTCGGAACAATGGAGAACGTGTTGCTGATACCGTCTTGAGAGTCGCGGTAACGAAGTTTCGCTACGGAACTCAAAGAAGCGATAGCACCGTTCTTGTCGCGTCCGTGCATCGGGTTGGCTCCCGGAGCAAAAGCGACACCTTTGGCGCGTCCGTCGGGAGTAGCACCTGTTTTCTTGCCATACATCACGTTGGAAGTGATGGTGAGCAAAGACAGAGTAGGACGGGCATTCTTGTAAACCGGAAGTTTCTTCAATTCTTCACTGAAGAAATATACCAGGTCGACACCCAGGTGGTCTACCTTGTCGTTGTCATTTCCGAAGCAAGGGAACTCACCTTCGATATCGAAACCTTCCGTCAGACCGATGTCATTGCGGCGTGCGGTTACTTTCGCATATTTGATAGCCGACAGTGAATCGAGCGCGATGGAGAGTCCGGCTACACCGTAAGCGAGGTTGATGCGCGGGTTCGTATCTACAAGCGCCATCTGGGCTTTCTCGTAGTAATACTTGTCGTGCATATAGTGGATGATGTTCATCGCTTCGTTGTAAACACGTGCGATTTCTGTCAATACCTTCTTGTAGTTGCTCATTACTTCTTCGAAGTTGAGAACATCACTTGTCAGTACGGGGATGTTTTTCACCATTACCGTACCGGTGTTCTCACAACGTCCGCCGTTGATGGCAAGCAGCAGGGCTTTCGCCAGGTTGCAGCGTGCACCGAAGAACTGGATCTGCTTTCCGATTTCCTGGTAAGACACGCAGCAGGCGATTCCGTAGTCGTCAGACTGGCGCACTTCACGCATCAGGTCGTCGTTCTCATACTGGATGGAAGAAGTGTCGATAGAAACTTTAGCACAGAATTCTTTGAACGCTTCCGGCAGTTCCGGGCTCCACAGTACAGTCAGGTTCGGTTCCGGTGAAGGACCGAGATTGTACAATGTCTGCAAGAAACGGAAAGAAGTCTTTGTAACCTTCGTGCGTCCGTCGTTGAGACGGCCTCCCAGAGATTCGGTTACCCAAGTCGGGTCGCCGGCAAAGATATCGTTGTAGGATTGCATACGCAGGTGGCGTACCATACGCAGTTTGATGACAAACTGGTCGATCAGCTCCTGTGCGAAAGACTCGGTGATGGTTCCTTTGCTCAATTCATATTCCATGTAGATATCGAGGAAAGAAGAAACATTACCCAATGACATGGCTGCTCCGTCTTGTTCTTTCACGGCAGCCAGATAAGCCATGTACACCCATTGTACGGCTTCCTGTGCGGTATAGGCGGGACGGCTCAAGTCGAGACCGTAGTATTCGCCCAGCACCTTCATATCCTTCAATGCCTTGATCTGTTCCGCTACTTCTTCGCGCAGACGGATGCGGGATTCGGTCATCGGGCCGGTCAGGTTGCGGAGGTCTTCTTTCTTGGCCTCTATCAGTCGGTCGATACCGTAAAGAGCCATACGGCGGTAGTCACCGATGATACGTCCGCGCGCATAGTTGTCGGGCAGTCCGGTGAGGAATCCCAATGAGCGGAACGAACGGATTTCTTCTGTATATACGTCGAATACTCCGTCATTGTGCGTCTTACGGTAATGAGTGAAAATATCTTTTACGCGGTCGTCCACTTCGACACCGTTTTCGTGACACGCCTTGCTTACTACGTTGATACCCCCGAAAGGTTTGATGGCACGCTTCAGCAGTTCGTCTGTCTGCAGACCGACGATCAGTTCGTTTTCCTTGTCGATATATCCCGCTTTGTGGGAAGTGATGGTAGATACGGTAACATTATCCAGTGCGCGGACACCGTTGTTTGCTCTCTCTTCAGCCAATGCTTCGAGGCAGCGGTTCCATACAGCTTTTGTGCGTTCGGTAGGTCCTTCGAGGAAAGATGCATCTCCGTAGTACGGAGTGATATTATGACTTACGAAATCTCTTACGTTGATTTCGCTGCTCCAAAGACCGTCTTTAAAGATCTTATTTAATTCCATAAATGATAAAATTAGAGGTTGTAGTTATCCTTTTCTTTAGAGCGCACAAAGTTACAATCATTTTTCATATAATCAGCATAAATATACTCTGATTTTATGCTGTCCAACATAAAATACCTATAAATTGCTATCTTTTAGAAATAGATGGCTGATTTTTTTTAGAGAAACTCTTGCATATTTGAAATATCTTCGTACCTTTGCACCGCTTTTGACGAAAAGCACTCCTGATAAAGGAGTTTTGGAGAGGTGGCAGAGTGGTCGATTGCGGCGGTCTTGAAAACCGTTGAAGGTAACACTTCCCGGGGTTCGAATCCCTGTCTCTCCGCTGAACGTGCTGGACAGAAATGGTCAGCAAACGGACAAAAAGCTACAAATCAATGATTTGTGGCTTTTTTTTATTGCCCGAAAGTCCTGCTTCCAAGACTTCAAAAGTACGGTAAAAGACAAAGTTTCGTTACTAAATCGTTACCTATTCCCCGCCGGACAAAAACGGTAACGATTTGTCCATAAATGACCTGATAATGACTTGATTAGTCCATAGTCTGCATAACTCGAAAACGAGAGGTAAAAATTAATTTTGCAACTAAAAAAAGTGAGTTATGAAATCGACATTCAAGGTTCTTTTTTATTTGAAGAAAGGTTCTGAAAAGAAAAACGGCGAGGTTATGATTATGGCACGCATCACCATAGACGGCAAACTTTGCCAGTTCAGTACGAAACAGAGCATCCAGCCCGACAACTGGAGCATTACTGCGGGCAAAGCCAAAGGCAGGGATGCCGGGAGGATAAACGCCCTTTTGGACGACATACGTTCTTCCCTGAATACCATTTACCACGAAATGCAGCGGCGTGACAATTACGTGACCGCCGAGAAAGTGAAAAACGAGTTCTTGGGACACAGCGAGAGCCACGAAACAATCCTTTCATTGTTCCAAAAGCACAATGACGATGTGAAGCAGCTTGTAGGCATATCCAAGACGATAGCGACCTACCGCAAGTATGAAGTGACCCGCCGCCACCTCGCTGAATTTATCCAAAGCAAGTACAACGTATCGGACATATCCATAAAGGAGATAAGCCCGATGTTCATTACCGATTTTGAGTTGTATTTGCGTACCGCCTGCAAGTGCGGCTACAACACCACCGCCAAGTTCATGCAGTTCTTCAAGCGTATCATCATCATCGCCCGTAACAACGGCATACTGGTGGGCGACCCTTTCGCCAGCTACAAAATCCGGCTGGAAAAAGTGGACAGGGGTTATCTGACAGAGGACGAGATTAAAATTATCCTTAAAAAGAAAATGGTTTCCGAACGGCTGGAACACGTCAGGGACTTGTTCGTCTTTTCCTGTTTCTGCGGTCTGGCATACAGCGATGTCGCCAATTTGCGGCAGGAGAATATCCAAAAGTCTTTTGACGGCAACCTTTGGATAATCACCAAGCGGGTAAAGACCAACACGGACGTGAATGTCCCCCTGCTGGATATTCCCAAGATGATTTTGAAGAAGTACAAGGGCAAGTTGCCGGACGGCAAGATACTTCCCGTAATCAGCAATCAGAAGCTAAACGCCTACTTGAAAGAGATTGCCGATATATGCGGTATTAAAAAGAACCTGACATTCCACCTTGCCCGGCACACGTTCGCCACGACCACCACGCTGTCAAAGGGCGTACCCATTGAAACGGTGTCCAAGATGCTGGGACACACAAACATAGAAACTACGCAAATCTACGCCCGCATCACCAACAGCAAGATAGGCAGCGATATGCAGGGGCTTGACAAGAAGTTTGTCGGCATTGAGAAGATTTACAAGGAAGTTGCCATGTAATCTTGATTATATGGAACTGGTCACAATTTGTGACCAGTCCTTACTATTATTCCAACATTGCTAAATCTCCTAAAATATACGATTATGGATTTGCAGATTATCCAAAACAAGATTTTTGAGGTCAGAAGTTGCCGGGTGATGCTCGATTATCATTTGGCAGAACTCTACCAAGTGGAAACACGAGCCTTGAAGCAGGCGGTCAAGCGCAATATCGAGCGTTTTCCGGGTGATTTTATGTTTGTACTCACCCAAGAGGAAGCTAACTTGCTGTTATCCATAGGGGTATCACAAAATGTGATACCCCCTGCTTACAACTTCGGCGTTGCTATGCCTATGGCTTTCACCGAGCAGGGCGTAGCCATGCTTTCTTCGGTTCTCCGCTCCAAAGTAGCCATAGAAGTAAACATTTCAATCATGCGGGCTTTTGTCCTCATGCGCCAAATGGCAATCGGTTACGAGGAACTGTCAAGGCGCATCGAGGAACTGGAGGTAAGCACCGATGCGCAGTTCAACGAACTGTACCAAGTCCTTACCCAGCTTTTGAGCCAGTCGAAACAACAGAAAGAACGCCGTCCGGTAGGTTTCGTTACCTATAACCGTGGCAAGAACGAATAGGTAACGATTTCGGTAACGAAATTCCACTTAATAACCTATATCCCAGCATTGTACATTCTTCCACCTTGCGGGCAGTCTACCGACTACCCGCATTTTTTATATCCTTTTCCAACTGGCACATTTCCCGAAACGCCAGCCGTGCGTGGCATGGCTGACTGTATTTCGTGAAAAGAGCCGTTGGAAACCCGCACAAGCGTATTGCAAGCAAGCTCACAACACCCTTGCCTTTCCCGCCCGCATGGAGTGTTCCCTAAAAGATGAAAGAGAACAGGCACTTTTCCCCAGTTTCCCTATTTGTAAATCTTCCTCTTACGCAGTCCCCCAGCCGGGACAGTCGTTTTAATCATTTCAATAGGCAAAGGTAGTTACGTGTTCTTCACGATTTTGCAAGGTCGAGCCGTTCCGGTTTGGCGAAAAAATCTTCCCTGCCTTGCGAGGTATTTTTTGCCCAAAACCTTGCAAACTCTAAACACTACCCTTTTACGCCTATGTGAAACGAAAACGACCGACCCGACCGGAAGACGCATAAAAAAAAAGTCGGATTTACGGGAAACAGGAAAAAAATTCAGTGAAACTTCAACTCCCTCACCTCTCAAATCCGCATAAAATTAAAAACTTAAAAAATTACAGCAATATGGAAGCAAAGGTATTATCGGAAGCAAAAGTTTATGTAGGCACTTATGCCAAGTACAACAACGGTTCATTGTCCGGCGCATGGCTCGACCTTTCGGACTATTCGGACAAGGAAGAATTTTATGAAGCCTGCCGGGAACTTCACAAGGACGAGGAAGATGCGGAATACATGTTTCAGGACTGGGAGAACGTGCCGGAGGGCTTAATCGGCGAAAGCTGGATTTCTGAAAACTTCTTCGCCCTGCGTGATGCGGTGGAGGATTTGAGCGACACCGAGCAGGAAGCCTTTTTCGTGTGGTGCAACTATAAAAGCCATGATTTGGGCGAGGAAGATGCGGACGACCTTGTACGTGATTTCCGGGACGAGTATCTGGGTCAATATGACGATGAAGAAGATTTCGCCTATGAAATTATCGAGGAATGCTACGACCTGCCGGAGTTCGCAAAGACCTATTTCGATTATGAAAAGTTCGCCCGTGACCTTTTTATGTGCGATTACTGGTTTGATGACGGTTTTGTGTTCCGTGCGGCATAACAACCAATCCGGGCGGGGTGTCAAAGCCCTGCCCGTTAAAAACGACCAAGCGATGAAACGGAAAAGCATTTATAAAATCCTTTGGCGGGTGTTGCTGCTCTGCCTTGCATGGCGGTTTACCAGCGTAGCCGGAGCAGGCACGGCGATAACGGCGTATATCGTGTTTTGTGCCGCCCGTTTCCTGCTCCGGGTCTGCCTTTCAGCCCTTTATGCGCTGGGCGTGGCTCTGCTTTTCCTGCTGTTGCTTTCTTTACTGATATTATAACCATTAAAAAAAATAGAACATCATGCAGTCACTTAACAAAAACGGGGTAAGCATTACCCAAACACCGGGAGAAGAAAAGTTCGTGAAATGCTGTTTAGGGGCTTTCAGGGGACAAATTTATTATCAATATGACTACCGCCACACGGACGGCGAACTTTTCAGCACGGTAGCCAAAACGCTGGACGAGTGCCGCCGCAGGCGTGACGAATGGATAGCGAAGAAGAACGGAGTAATAAACAAGTAAATTTTAGGGACATGAAAACAACAGAAGTAAACAAGGAGCTTATCGGCAGGCGTTGCGAGTGCATTTTTACGGGCTTAATGGTAACGGGCGTTATCGAGGACACAGAAGAAAACGAACACACCATAGAGGTAAAAGTCCGTTTCGACCACCCGCACCAGTGGGGCGATGATTTGTATAATGATGTGTGGGCGTGGGGGCGCAAAATAGACGAGTTCGGCACGCTGCACCATTTGCAACTGTTGGAGGATAAACCGGACTTTCAGATAATGACGGTAGTTTTCGGCGAACCAATCAGCCGGATAGACCGCAGTGTTTTTGAAGATGTTGCAACGTGGGGTGTCTGTTCCCTGCAAGGCTGGGTAAACAGCTATGAAAGTGTCCGGTTTGTAGCTATAGACGACCATACGGCAATCATCACGGGCGAATATAACATGGAGCAGGTAAAGGTGTGGTTAGAGAAATACACGTCCATAAAGAGCCTTAAAACCAGTTGATAGAAAACGGCGGCTGCTTGCCGCCGTTACTTTCTTCCGTGAGCCTGCCAGCGGGTGAAGAAAGTAACAAAGAAGCCTTTCGTTTTCCCTATCATGGAAACATCCCGCCGATGCTTCCCGGCGGGATGTCTGCCCGATATTTACGCTTTGCGTATCATTCCATACCCGGTTTCCCAAGAGGATGATAAAAACGAATGTCGCAACTATAAATCCTCATAGTGAATAAATTTTACACCAAGTATGCACACGGTTTCTTCTTCCTCGATGTCATATTTCCATGTCCGTTTATTGACAAGCATTTCCGTGTCGCAATCGAACCATTCCATTACAGGCGCATCATCTTCTTCGTCCGCCCATTTGAAAACCTGATTGGACGGCGTTTTCCATAATTCAGCACTGTCACGTTCGGAAATACAGTCCTTGTCCATAATGATGATGTCACCTACTGCCGGAACTGTATCTGTTTCCAACGTGGTTTCTATGTACCACGAGATGCCTTCTATATCCAATTCTATTTTTACCATGTCGTTTTATTATTAGGGGGTTATTGTTTCCGTTTCTTCTTCGCTGTTGTCATTATTGAATGATAGTGTAAGTTGCTGCATCTGCCCGAAGCTGTCGATGATATAAATGTCAATCGTCTGCTGGTCGGTCGATGCCGAGGTGTAGTAGAGCCAGAACGTTTCTTTCTCCAGCGGGTAGAGGTCATTGGGCAGGAACACCGTGCCGTTATCCATTTCCAGCTTCCCTTTGCCGTCCGGCTGGAAATACCTTATCTGATAGGTAGTCGGCTGGTAATAGCCGCCACGCACCAGTCGGCAGCGTATTTCGGCGGTTTCCCCGACTTTCAGCCTTTTGGGTACTGGCAGTGTTTCGATGCTGAACGGGTACGCCTGCTGAATATCCAAGTTGTCATTACAGGCGGTGACAAGCACGAGGGCGGCCACGATGTAGCAGCCCATGATGATTTTATACATTACATTCTTCATATACATTATTATATAGCGGTCAGTTGATAATGAATTTCAGTCCCAAAGATACCTGCGTGTGGAACTTGCCTATGTCCGAGCCGAACAACGCCCGTTCCCTTGCACTGACAAGCAAGGCTATCCGGTCGGTCAGGTAGGCTTCCAGTTCCAGCGTCAGCGCACCGCCGTAGATGAAGCAATCCTTATCCAGCAAGGTAGAGCCGTCCGGCAGCAGCTTTTCGCTTCGGTTGCTTGTTTCGTACCCGGCGAGAGCCGACAATCCCAATGAAAGGAAAAAAGTCTTTCGCCTGTCCGATAGGAATTTCAGGTAATAGCCGCCCTCTGCGGTGAACTGTTCTACGGGTATCTGCATATCCTTGTAGTCATACTTCTTGTGCAGGTATTCGCCGCCAATCACCCAGCGGTTGGCGTTCTTGGTGTAAACGCTGTACGCCGCCCCGATGTGGTAGGCAAAATCCGTGTCGGAGTTCCAATGCACCCCGTCCGCCATGCCCGCCGTGACTTGCAAGCCTTTCATGCCCGGCAGGTATCTTTGCGCATGTGCCTGAAACGAGGTCAGGCACAGCGCAAAGAGCATCATTATAAAGATGTGTCTTTTCATTCCCTATTTGATTTTTAGTTCGTCAATCACTTCTGCGTTCACGATGTCGGCGTTCTCCACCCGTATGGTCTGATGCCGCCCGCCGTTCTTCTCGTAGAGTTCCACGACCAGCAGCTTGTCGTCAGGAATGGTGAACTTCGGCAGGGCGTACACCGTGCGCACGGTACTTTTTCCTGCAATCTCTATCACCTCGTTGTAGCTACGTACCGCATCCAGCACCGTTTCCTGAATAGCCGTGCGCTTGGGTACTTTCTTATCGGTTATCTTAAACTTGATGAAGTCGGTATCGAAAGGCACGTTGGAACTGTTCTTTGTCTGCGTGTGTACATAGAGCATCCCGTTATAGGTGTAAATCCCCTTGATTAAGAACTGTATGCCGAAACGCTTGCTACCCAAGTGGCGCACTTTCCGGTCATTGTTCTTGTAGATGCTCTGCATTATCAGTTTCACCAATAGCGGGCTTTCATTCCCCAGTTCCCGGAAATAGATGTTCATCCGGGTATGTGAGAAGTCGGACGTATCTTCATTCTCCAAGAAGTCTTTCATTTCGATGTTGAGCATTTCCGGTTCACGGGCGTACTTGGCGTTGAACGAAAAGAAACTGCCGTCCTCGCAGATAACGGAGAAGTTCGTTTCTCCCGGAAAGCCCTCTGTCGTGGCTTTCACCCTGATTACGTTCTCCGCACCGTCCGCCTTACCCGCTATGATATGGTTGCTTCCCAAATCGACATAGCGGACGGCGGCGGGGAAGATGATATGCACCGTCTTGGCAAAGGTCACTTCCACGCCGTAGGGCGTAACCATTTGGCGGTACGGGAGTTTCCGGGTAATCCCCCGGTACAAGTCGTTGCCAGCCGCATACTTCACGGTGTCAGTGGTTTGTGCGTTTGCCGCACACACGCCCAGCAAGAGGGCGAACATTACAAAAATCTGTTTCATTGCTAATTGAAATTTTAACGGTTGATAAAATGGTTATTGTTGTTTGGCGTAAAGCATCACCCTGTACCCGGCTTTCAGCTTCACTTTCACGGTTCGGAACTTCTTGGCGAGGTAGCCGGACGTTCCTTGCAGCAATCCCCTTGTCACGTCCATAGCCACCTGCTGCCCGGCACTTTGGGCAAAGGAAATGCTTGTACCCAGCCCGCTTCCGATATTCGCCATAGCTTCGTTGAACGCTTCCTGCTCCATAGAGGACGGGACGGACAGCCCCTTTTGCCCGTCCGTGTCGAACACGGCGAGTTCCACCGGGATGATGTTGCCAGCGTACTCAATCGAGGACACCAGTATGTCAAGCCGCTCGCCCTGCACCTTTGCCGTCCCCGCCACGAGGGTATTCTTCGGCACGACTATGTTCCCCGCCTGCATGGGTTCGAGCAGCCGTAGTTTCACCGCCTGCCCGTCCGTCAGGGTTTGGTCTTGGTGGATGCAGGCGGCTACCGTGTTCTTTCCCATAGCGTACCCCGTGCCTACTGCCGTGTTGAAGCCGTAGTTTCGTGGCTGGCTGTAAGCCCGGATGAAGTCGGCATCGCTCATGGGCTGCCGCAATCCCGAAACGGTCGTTTCCCTGACAGCCTGCACCGCCACCGCATCCGGCTTGCGGTCAATGTCGCCCGTTACCGGGACTTGTGCGACTTGTCCCTGCCCGCCGTTCATGTACTTTGCCGCCAGCTCGTAGGACTTTTCCAAGAGTGCCATTTGGTCGTCAGCGGTGGGTGTGGCGTTCTGTTGTTGCAGCCTATCGGTCAGTTCCGCTACCTGCCGCTTCAAGTCCTCTTTTTCCTCGTCCACCGCCGGAGTTTCATAGAACGTGCTTAACTGGCGGTTGATGTCCCGGTAAGCGTATGCCGAAGAAGCACCGCCGCCCCTTTGGGGCTTCGCATCCTCTTCCGGCATCAGGTCGATTTCCGCTTGCGGTTCTTCCGCTTCATCGTTCCCGGTGAAACCGAAGTCCTGCAAGGACTGTATCTTCTCCTGCTGCCTGCGGCTTATCATCGCCTGTTCGTAAGCCTTTTGCTTGTCGGCTATAATCCCGTCCTCTGCGGGCAGGGGTATGTCGGCGTTGAAGCCGCCCACGCTTTCCACGTTCACGTCCTCTTTGCCGGAGGGTGCGAATATCAGGTACATGCACCCGGCAAAGGCAAGGAACATCAGCGGGAAGACTATCATTTTCCTGCGCTGCTGCACCTGCTGCGGGGTAAGTTCCCGTTTGGGTTTATCTTCCTTTTTCGGCTTCCCGTCCGCCTGCGGTACGGTCGTGCCGTTCTCATTCTTCTGTACTTCTTCCATATTGCGGTCTGTTTAAGGGGTTGATACTTTTGGTTGTGTCGTTGCCGTGCAACGGCAGTTGCCTGATGTGTTCTATTTGCAGCCGCCTGCCGTCCCGCTTCCCGATGTTGTAGATTGATGAAACGGTAATGTAGATAGACAAGCCGCCAAGGAAGAAGAACATCACGAGGATAACCGCCAGCCTTTTGCCCGGCGTAATCCGTCCGCACATTCGGCGCAGGCGGTCGTCCGCCCAGTCCCGCACCTTTCCGATGTAGTTTCGTTTTCTTTCCATAAGGCTATCTCTTAATGGTCTGCAAATCCTTGTTCTCGGTAATGGTGAACGCTTCGATGATGAAGCCGTGCGGGTTGTTGTCGCTCCGTGTGGCGTTGAGCAGGCGGCACGAGGTCACAAGGCTTCGCACCGTCAGGCTGCTTTCCCGGACAATCAACTGGCGGGCATACGTGTTCACCTTGTAGGGGTACTGGTCGAAGTCGCACTTCACGCTGTCAATCTCCACCGTCTGCGTGACGTTTCCGGAAATCACCCGGTTGTAGTAGCCCTTTTCCGCCAAGTCCTTGTAATAGTTGAAAGCGGTCTTGTCGGCGAGGAACAGCGAGCGTTTGATGTTGCTTTCGATAGCCCCCTTGTCGGGTGAGAGCGTGAAGAAAAGTTCGTGGAAACGCCGCACGTGCGACTTGGCTTCCACGGGTCTGTTCTGCGCCATGTCCTGCGAGAGTGCCAGCATCAGGCTTTTGCCGTTGTCGAGGACGTATATCTTCTGCCGCTGCTTTTCGGCGAAGCTGTACGAGTTCCACACGGCAAAGCCCGTCACCAGTGCGCACAGGCAGATGAATACCAGCGCAAAGAGCCTGATTTGCCGGAAACTCGTTTCGATGTTCGTTAATGACTTAAATTCCATATACTAAATATTGATGTTGGTTATTTGAGTAGTTTCCCGGTTACTTTCCCGCTTGCCGCACCGACCGCCGCCCCGGCGATTGACCCAGCCCGTGCCACGTTGCGGTTATAGGCAGACGTACCGCCAGCCGACACTATCCAGCTTGCCACCGTTGGAATGGTGAAGTAGCCCACGATGCCGATAATCATAAAGATTACATACACGGTGCTGCTCCCGTCAGGAATGAAATTCGGGTCTGAAAGCTGCTCGATGTCTTTTTGTAGCATCAGGGTTTGTATGCGTGCCAGCACGCTGCTGAACAAGTCCGACACGGGTAGCCACAGGTAAATGGATATATAGCGTGAAATCCACTGGGTCAGCGTGCTTTGGAAACCGTCATAGACGGAAATCGCAAACGCCAGCGGACCCAGTATGCTTAACACGATTAGGAAGAACGTGCGCAGCGTGTCTATAATCAGCCCCGCCGCCTGAAAGAGCATTTCCAGCAGTTCCCTGAACCAGTCCCGGACGGACTTCTTTATATTGTACGCCGCCCTGTCCATATACATACCCGTCATAGTTACCATATCGGAGGGCGACCAGCCCAGTTCTTCCAGTTGCCTGTCAAATTCCTCGTCCGAAGCGAGGTAAGCCGTTTCGGGGCTACGCATCAGGGCTTCATATTCCAGTCGGTCTTTCTGTGCCCGGTATTCGTTCATGTCGAAAGTCTGCGTTTCCATAAGTTGGTTGCACCCTTTCACCACTGGCGACAATACCGTGTTGATAGTCCCCAGCACGAACGTGGGAAAGAACATGATGCACAGCCCCAGCGCAAAGGGACGCAGGAGCGGGTACACGTCTATGGGTTCGGCACGTGCGAGCGACTGCCACACTTTGGCGGCTACATAGAACAGCGCACCCAGCCCGGCTATTCCTTTGGCTACCCCCGTCATGTTGCTGCACAAGGGCATCATTTCATCGTACAGCACCCGCAACACTTGGTGCAGGTTGTCAAAATCCACCGCTGCTAATAACATAGGCATACCGATTTATATGTTACCAGTAGCGTTCATCCGCCGAGCCGTAAAGAGCCAGCACCCGGTCTGTGTCGTTCTTCTTCTTTGCCCGCAGGTAGGACACGGATATGTTCTTTCGGGTGTAGTAGTTCACGAGGTTGCGGTAGTTGAGCAGGCTTTTGTAGGCGTTGTTGATTACCGCCAGCCTTTCGGCATCCGTCAGCGACATACCCGTCACGTTCACTACATTCTTCAAGTCCTGCAACACGTCCGCACTTTCGGAGAGCAGCTTGGCATACCCGGCTGAAATGGCGGTGAGTTCATCCGGCGTGTAGTTCGGGTCAGCCAGCATGTTCTGGTAGTTTCGCACGTAGATTTCGGATATTTCCGCCACCAGTTCAATGGACTTCTTCACCTTGATGCCGCCCTTGACAACGTCGTGTACCGCTTTGAGCGCATCGTAATAGACTTTTCCCTGCTGGAAAATCTTCTGCGCTTCCATGAAGCCGTCCAGCGTGTTTTTGGCTGTGGTGGAAGTCTGCACTATCTGCTTGGTGGTGTTGATGATGCCCTGTGCCAAATTGCCGGGGTCTGACACCACCCACTGTGCGGATGCGTTGCCGATGAAGCAAAGGCATACCGCCATAAGGAGAATTGTTCTTTTCATGTTCCTGATTTTTAAGTTGTTGATGATTGGGGATTACGTTTGCTTTCTGCAAGCCTCTTGATAGCCAGTTCAAGGTTGCCGCCCAGCTTGTCGGCAAGTGCGAACAGTTCCATTTTCTCGCTTTCCTCTGTCGTGAAGGTGTAATATTCTTCCAATGAAACTTCTGTGGCGTACACCGCCGACTGCGTGCCGCCCAGCGAGAAGAAAACTTCCTTGTACTTCCGTCCGGGGTGGTTCGCCATGTTGATAGACAATATCTGCGAACGCTCCTTGTCGGTCAGTCCCAAGAGGTTCTGTATGCTGTCAAACTTGTTGAGATATTTTCTTTGGTCTAACAGGATTTTGCAGTCCGAGTTATTGATGATACTCTCTTTCACGATAGGGGAAGAAATAATATCCTCAATCTCTTGCGTGACTACAATCGCTTCCCCGAAATATTTTCGGACGGTTTTGTAGAGGTAGCGGATATAGTCCGCCATGTTCGCCGATGCAATCGCTTTCCACGCTTCCTCGATTAGTATTAACTTCCTTATTCCCTTTAACTTGCGCATCTTGTTTATAAAGGCTTCCATGATGATGATAGTCGTTACCGGGAATAAAATCTTGTGGTCTTTGATGTTGTCCAACTCAAAGACAATGAAGCGTTTGTGCAACAAATCCAGTTCCTTGTCGGAGTTCAGCAGGTAGTCGTACTCACCGCCACGATAGTACGGTTCAAGCACGTTCAGGAAATTGTTTATGTCAAAATCCTTTTCCCTGACGTTCTTCTGTTCAAGCTGTCGGCGGTAATCATCCCGGACAAACTCGTAGAACGTGTTGAAGCAGGGCGTTACCGAACGGTCTTTGCCTGTCAGTTCGATATAGGCACTCACGGCGTTTGACAACGCCACTTCTTCCGACCGCTTCGGGGCTTCATCATCCCGCTTCCACAGGGTGAGTATAAGGGTCTTGATGCTCTCTTTCTTCTCTATGTCGAATACCCCGTCCTCGACATAGAACGGGTTGAACGCTATCGGGTTCTCGTTGGTGTAGGTGAAATAAATCCCGTCCTCGCCGTGCGTGCGGTTGTGGATAAGCTGGGACAGCCCCAAGTAACTGTTACCCGTATCTACCAGCAGCACGTGCGCCCCCTGCTCGTAATACTGACGCACCATGTGGTTGGTAAAGAAAGACTTACCCGACCCGCTCGGCCCAAGTATGAACTTGTTGCGGTTGGTCGTGATGCCTTTCTTCATGGGCAAATCCGATATGTCGATATGCAGCGGGCGACCGCTCACCCTGTCCACCATTTTGATGCCGAACGGCGAAAGCGAACTCTTGTAGTTCGTTTCTTCCACGAACAGGCAGAGAGCCTGCCCCAAGAACGTGTAGAAACTTTCCTCTGCGGGGAAGTCCGCTTCGTTTCCGGGTATGCCCGCCCAAAAGAGCGTGGGCGTATCGACCGTGTTGTGGCGTGGCTTGCACTCCATTAGCGCAAGCTGGCTTCCCACATCGTTGCGTATGCGTTTGAGTTCTTCCCGGTCGTCACTCCATGCCATGACGTTGCAGTGGCAGCGCACCGATACAAGCCCCTTGCTGTGCGCTTCGTTCAGGTACTCGTCTATCCATTCCTTGTTCACTTGGTTGGCACGGGAATAACGGGAGAGCGATTGCATGTTCCGGGCGGTCTGCTCGAAGTTCTTCAGGTTTTCGGCGTGGTCGTCTATGAAGATGAACTGGTTATAGACGTGGTTGCACGACAACAGCACGCCCACCGGGGCGGCGAATGACAGTCGGCAGTCGCTCCGGTCAGTGGACAGCTTCTCAAACCGTGTGTCCGTCCCGACCTTTCCGGGCAAATCTTCCACGTCCGAAAGCGTGTGCAGGCACAGTATGTCGTCCCCGACACGCATTTCTTCCGGGTACAGCCCGATGTCTTTCAGGCAGGTGGTATCTGTCTGCGATAGCGAGAAGTATTTCTCGATGATGCCCGCCTTTCCGTCCTGCCCGGTGATTTCCGATGCCGCCAGCCGGGTAAGGGTGACAAACCCGCTGTCGTTCATAATCCTTTCAAACTGCCCGACCGCTTCGATGAACTTTGCCGCCGCTTCCTTGTCGGCTATCTCCTGCGGTACAATCCTGCCCCGGCATAGGGTGGAGAAGTCGCTCTGTCGGCGGCTTCTCTCCCTTGTCGTCTTTGTCAGGAACAGGTAGCAGTAATGGTTCAGGAACGGGCGTTCATTGAAGTGCCGTTCAAAGGAGCGGCTTAAAAAACTAAGCTCGTCCCTTTCCGTGTCGGGCTGGTAGTTCTCCTTGATGAAGAAGTCCTGCTTGTGTACTATGGAGTAGTCGGGCAGCACCTTGATTGCCTTGTACCATGCCGAATGTATGGCTTCGTACTCGGCACTGGTGACGGTGAACAGTTCGGGCAGTTCCACCCTGAAAGCCACCGTTATGTCCGCATCCTTTGAAATGATGCAGCCGTTCTCCACCGCCAAAAGGGGGAATTTCCTTTCCAGCGTGGTAGCCTTTAACATATTTCTCATGGTCTTTCTTCCTTTCTTTTTTTGTAGGTGAATAATCGGGGTATCGCCTTTCGGCTGATAATGAAGCGTGGATGCCGTTTGCGTGCGGCGGCTTTCATCAGCCCGTGCGTGCCGTACTTGGCGTTGAGCCGGAACGTCTGCCACACGAGCAGCAGCGAAGCCGACACGATGAAACCGATACATAGCCACTGGTTCACGCCCGCCATGAACAGGACGATGAACACCACGAAGACGGCGAGCAAGCCGCCGCAAAAGATAAAGAGGTACTGGCTTTTCAGCCCCTTGAACTCCACGGGCTTCCCGATACCCCTGTTTACCTGATATTTTTCGGGCTTAGCCCTCAACAACTCGTCAGACATAGCCGCAGGTTTAGAGGAAGAACGAGCGCAGGATAGTGGCGGCTACAATCAGGAAGATGCACGCCCCGAACCAACTGGCGGCGGTCTTTGAGGTGTCGGGGTCGCCGCTTGAAAACTTGTTATATACTTTTACCCCGCCAATCAAGCCGCAGACCGCCCCGATTGCGTACACCAGTTTTGTTCCGGGGTCGAAATACCCGGTGATTAGGTTCGTGGCTTCGGTGATGCCCGCCTGCCCGTTTCCTTGTGCGTAGGCACTTACCACGGCGGCAAGTATAGCCGCCGACAAGAAGATTTTCTTTCTCATTGTGATTTGTTTTTAATGCCGGGCGGCGGGTGGATAGTCCGCCTTTCCCGGCTGGTGAATAATTTGAAATTTTAGTGGTCGGGGATAGTCCCGTTTGTCTGTTTGGTTTTCAGGTTGCCAATCAACCGTAATCACGCTGTTTCATGCTGTCAGGCTTATACATTATTATATTATAGGAAATCGTTCATGTCGAACGCTTCGTGTTCCTTGCTTTTATTGCCAGCTTCGGCAGGGACAGCAGCCGCAGCCAGTTCCGCTTCGTTGCGTCCCAGCAGTTCCGCCACCTTTGCCAGCCCGCCGTTGATGTTCTCCACCACCGCATCGTAGAGGTTCGTCCCCTCAATCCTTGCCAGTGTCCCGGCGGCTTGCCGCTGTTCCGTTTCGGTGGGGTTGTCGGCGTTCGCCGTGCGTACCGCTTCGCCCAGTTCGTCAAAGCTCACGCCCGTAGCCCGCCCGGTATCATCGTCACCGTCCATGTACCCGGCTATTTCCTCGTCCTCGTAGTCGGGTTCGTCATTCTCGTAACCGGGCGTTTCTTCCGGCAGTCCGTCAGCCTGCGGCGCAAAAATAGTATCATTTTCAGCCGCTTGCGGGAGGTGTCCCGATTTGTCCTGCGCTGTCTGAAATTGTCCGCTCTTGTATCGGCTTTCACCTATCAGCGTGTAGCCTGAAACCCCGTTTCGTGGAAGCGGCGCATCATCCGTTTTGCCCGGTGATGTCCGGCTGTCCGTGTAGCGATACCACAGCCACAGGGCGATGTAGTACACCAAAAGCCCGGTAAGTATGCAATAGATTACCATAGTCAGACAGGCTTTTGGAAGTGGCTTTCGTACAGGGTGTTTATCTCGTCTTGGTACTGCTCGAAGTGGCGCAGCAGAATGTTTTCCACGTAGCTGCTTACCGTCACCTTTCGCCCGCCTATCACCGTCACGATACGCATCAGCTTCTCATGCGTGGTTCGGCTCACGTACAAGGGCTGTCGGTCTGCCAGTTCCACTTTCTGAAAGTAGGTTTCCCGGTAGTCGCCCGAACCGCCCTTGCGCTTGCGGGGTGTCGGTTTCTCTACTTGCACTGTTTCAGCCTGCCGTCCCTCGTGGGCGGTTTCCGTTTCGCTGCCGGGCTGCGGTTCATCATCCGGCTGGCTCTCCCGCTTGGCGGGTACACCCTGCGAGATAAGTTCCCGCATAAAATCCTCGTCTATCTTCGGCATCCCGCCGCTTTGCTTTGCCATATCATTTTAATTTGATGTAGTACACTATTTCGGTTATCAGTTCTTCCAAGTTGCTTCCCCTTACCAACGGGCGGCTGGCGGGAAAGAGCGTGGAGCGGAACACCGCCTTTTTATCCGCCACCAGTTCCTTTTTGTAGCGTTTGGTATCGGGGATAAAGGTTTTCATCAGCGGCAGTTCCAGTTCCTTAATGGTCTTGTCGTAGGCGGTGTAAAGGTCTGTTTTCTCCCTACCGTCCACCATGTTCCAAAAGAGGTACAGCCCTGCAAGTCGGCAGGCTTCATTCTTCACTAATAGCTTTTGGATAGCCATTGCGAACGACAGGCTGCTTTCCAGCACCACCTTGTCGGCTGAAATGGGGGTGAAAATGTAGTCCATGCCCGCAAGGGAGTTTATCACGCCCTCGCTGTTCACCGTGCCGGGCAGGTCGAAAAACACTATATCCGGCACGTGTCCGGCGGCTATATATCCGTCAGCCGTTGCAATCGCCTTTTCGGGCGAACTGCACAGTACCGGGTAGGCTTTCTTCCCCAGCCGGGTGAACTGTTCATACGCCATGCGCTTGTAATCTTCATCCGCCCCGACCTGCTCGGCATCCCGCTTGCGCATCCCGGCAATGGAGTGCTGGGGGTAGTCGCAATCGACCACCGCCACATTGTAGCCTTTGAGGTAGTATAGGTAACTCGCCGCCAGCACGGTAAAGGTGGTTTTGCCGACCCCGCCCTTTTGTGTGGAAAAGGCGACATAAAGGGGTGTTTTCTCGTTTTCCATATTGCTTCCGTTCATTATTGGTTGATAGATTTGTTTATTGCTTTCAATCATTCTTTCCATATTGCAATCTTGAAATATTGAAAGACTGTTTTATTTCAATCTTGTTTTCCTGCTTTCATTCTTTCTTGAAATATTGAAATCCTGCAATCATGTTTTATTGAAATCCTGCTTTCAATCATTCTTTCCTGATTGGAATATTTCTTTCAATCTTGCTTTCAATATTGAAATCCGATGCAAAAAAAGGGAGAAAAAACGTCCCCTGAAAACCTTGTCCCGATTTGTCCTGCGCTGTCCCGTTTTGTCCACCAACCACCTATTTTACAGCATTATAAATCACCGTTACTTTGCAGCGGAGTAACGAACCGCAGGGGGCGCAGGTGTAAAACAGGGCTGGTGAATGGCTGGGCTTACCGTTCCACGCTAACCCCAATCCGTCCGTGACGGATTTCGATTTTCGTCAGAAAATAGCAAGGTGTGTTCTATGGCACATAGAACCGTTTTCCGTGCCTGAAAACGCCTTGCCCCTTGCGGGGGTGAAAATCACTCCGAAGTCGTAATTTTTTTAATCCAAAGAAGCATGGAAACAAGAAAACCTAACAAGGGCGGTCGCCCCGCCCTCGCAGACCCGGCGAAGCATCGCCATGTCCTTTACCTGAACGACCGGGAGAACGCCCGCTTCCTCTCGCAATGGGAGCAGTCGGGCGTCACGAGCAAGTCCCGTTTCATCGCCGCCCGGCTGTTCGGCGAGCCGTTCCGGGTGGTGAAAGTGGACAAATCGGCAGTAGAATATTGCGCCCGGCTGACCGAATTTTATGCACAATTCAGAGCCGTGGCGGTCAATTACAACCAAGTTGTAAAGGCGTTGCACAACAACTTTTCGGAGAAAAAGACACTGGCTTTTCTCTATAAATTAGAGAAAGCGACCACCGAACTGGCGATGTTGAACCGTCAGGTTATCGACCTGACAAACGAGTGCAAGGAACTATGGTTGCCAAAATAAGCAAGGGCGGCAATATGTTCGGCACACTGGCGTACAACCAAAACAAGGTGGACAGCGGGGAAGCAAAGGTGCTTTTCTCCAACCGGATGCTGTTGAGCGAGGACGGGAATTTCTCTATCGGCGAGTGTATGCGCAGCTTTGAAATGCAGATGCCCGTCCAGCTATCCACCAAGAAGCCGATACTTCATATTTCCATAAACCCGCACCCGGAAGACGTGCTGACCGACCAGCAGCTTTCCGACATTGCCAAAGAGTATATGCGGAAGTTGGGCTATGGCGACCAGCCCTATTTGGTGTACAAGCATACCGACATCGACCGCCACCACATCCACATCGTGGGGTTGCGGGTGGACGAGAACGGCAAGCCGCTGAATGACAAGTTCGAGCATCGGCGCAGCAAGCAAATCACCCGTGAACTGGAAAAGAAATACGGGCTGCACCCGGCAGAGCGAAAGGAACGTGCCGAACGCCCGGAACTTAAAAAGGTGGACTATGCCGCCGGGGACGTGAAGCACCAAATCGGCAATACCGTGAAAGCGGCTTGCTATGGCTACCGCTTCCAGTCGTTCGGGGAGTACAAGGCTTTGCTTGCCGCTTACAACGTGTGCGCCGAGGAAGTCAAGGGTGAAGTGAACGGCAAGCCCTATCAGGGCATTGTCTATTCCGCCATGAACGACAAGGGCGAAAAGGCGGGCAACCCGGTAAAGGCTTCCCGCATCGGCAAGTCGGTGGGTTATGAAGCGGTGCAGCGCAGAATGGAGAAATCGGGCGAAGCAATCAGGAACGGGAAACTGAAAGAGCGCACCCGGAAGATTGTAGCCACTGCCATGCAGACCACCCGCAGCCGCAAGGAACTGGAACAACAGCTAAAGAAGCAGGGCATTGACGTGGTATTCCGTCAGAATGACAGCGGGCGCATCTATGGCGTTACGTTCATCGACCATGACAGCCGGGTGGTGCTGAACGGTTCACGCTTGGGCAAGGAGTATTCGGCGAACGTGTTCAACGAACGTTTTTCGGGCGAAACCGGAAAGATGCACCAGCCCGAAGTGTCAGCACCGCAGCAAGACCAGCCCACGCATCAGGAACAACCGGGGTTCATGCCGAAATCCGACATCGTTCCGGGTGTGGCTTCCGTGTTGGGTGCGTTCGGTGGATTGCTGGGCGGCGGTGCATCAGGCGGTGACGATCCGCAGGACACCGCCCGCCAAAAGAGAAAGAAGAAAAAGAAGCGCACAAGGCGCATCGACTAACTTAAAAAAACATTACAATCATGCAACAGGAAGATGATTTGAGAGGGCTTGCAAGGGTCATGGACTTTATGCGGGCTGTCAGTATTCTATTCGTGGGAATAAACGTGTACTGGTTCTGTTACTCCACCCTGAAAGAGTGGGGAGTGACCTTTGAAGTGATAGACAAGATACTGTGGAACTTTCAGCGCACCACCGGGCTGTTCTCGTCCGTTCTTTGGACAAAACTATTTTCGGTGGTGTTCCTCGCCCTGTCGTGTATCGGCACTAAGGGCGTGAAAGAGGAAAAGATAACGTGGGCGAAGATACATTGCAGCCTTGCGGCAGGTGTCGTGTTGTTTTTTCTGAACTGGTGGCTGCTGGAACTTCCGCTGCCACACACGGCGGACACTGTGTTTTATATCGCCACGCTGTCGGCGGGCTATATCTGTATGCTCATGGCGGGTACATGGATGTCCCGGCTGTTGAAGAACAACCTAATGGATGATGTCTTTAATACCGAGAACGAAAGTTTCCAGCAGGAAACAAGGCTTATCGAGAACGAGTATTCGGTAAATCTGCCTACCCGGTTCTACTATAAGAAGAAATGGAATAACGGTTGGATAAATGTCGTGAACCCGTTCCGTGCCAGCCTTGTGTTGGGTACGCCGGGTAGTGGCAAATCGTATGCAGTGGTGAACAGTTACATAAAACAGCAAATCGAGAAAGGTTTTGCGCTTTACTGCTATGATTATAAGTTTCCCGATTTGTCGGAAATCGCTTATAATCATTTGCTTAACCACTTGGACGGGTATAAGGTAAAGCCCAAATTCTACATTATCAATTTTGACGACCCCCGCAAGAGCCACCGATGCAACCCGATAAACGCCAGCTTCATGTCAGACATTGCGGATGCCTACGAAGCCAGCTACACGATAATGCTTAACCTCAATCGAAGTTGGATAAGCAAGCAGGGCGACTTCTTCGTGGAAAGCCCGATTATTCTTTTGGCGGCTATAATTTGGTATCTCCGTATCTATCAAGGCGGTAAGTATTGCACGTTCCCCCATGCCATTGAACTATTGAACAAGAAATACGCCGATGTATTCACTATTTTGCGCAGTTATCCCGAACTGGAAAACTACCTTTCGCCGTTCGTAGATGCTTGGGAATCAGACGCTCAAGAGCAGTTGCAGGGTCAAATAGCAAGTGCGAAAATCCCGCTTTCAAGGATGATTTCACCCGCTCTTTACTGGGTAATGACAGGTGATGATTTCTCGCTGGACATCAACAACCCGAAAGAGCCTAAAATCTTGGTTGTCGGCAACAATCCCGACCGTCAGAACATCTATTCGGCGGCACTGGGATTATATAACAGTAGAATAGTGAAGCTGATAAACAAGAAAGGTCAGCTTAAAAGTTCGGTGATAATAGATGAATTACCGACTATATATTTTCGTGGGCTTGATAATTTGATTGCGACCGCCCGAAGCAACAAGGTTGCGGTTCTGCTGGGCTTTCAGGATTACAGCCAGCTTACCCGTGACTATGGGGACAAGGAAAGCCGTGTGATACAAAATACTGTGGGCAACGTGTTTAGCGGTCAGGTAGTCGGTGAAACGGCAAAAATACTGTCGGAGCGTTTCGGAAAGGTGTTGCAGAAACGGCAGAGCATGACAATCAACCAGCGGGAGAAGTCCACCTCGATAAGTACCCAAATGGACAGCCTGATACCCGCCAGCAAAATATCCAACCTCACGCAAGGTATGTTCGTGGGGGCTGTGGCGGACAATTTCGATGAACGGATAGAGCAGAAGATTTTCCACTGTGAAATCGTGGTGGACAATGAAAAGGTGAAGCGGGAAACCGCCCGTTACGTGAAGTTGCCGCAGATAATTGACTTCACCGACAAGGACGGCAACGACCGGATGCAGGAAGAGATACAAGCCAACTATGACCGCATCCGTCAGGAAGTCCGGCAGATTGTCGAGGACGAGATAACCCGGATTAAGAACGACCCGGAGCTATGCCACTTGATTAAGGAGGAAGAATAGCTGTATATAATAATGTATGGAGTGAAGAACAGCCGATGTAGCTTTACGGTTGTTCTTCATTTTGCTTTTTGGTGCGGTAGGCTTCAAAACGCACTAATATTTCGTGCAGGTTCTTCAATGCTTCCACAGCCTTGCCTATCGGCGGCATCTTGCTTTTGTCGAAAGTCAGTTTCTTCAAATCGGCAGTGTACGCCGTAGCCACTTCGGGCAACGCCATGACCGCTTCGGCATCCTTGAATATCGGTGCATCAGCCAGCGACAAGTGCGAACGGGAGTTTTTATTTAGTCCGTCCTCTATCGTCACCCGGTACATGGCATCCAAGAAATCTTCCGAATGTAGGTAATCGTTATATTCCTGATTGTGGTAGAGTGCCGACAAGTCGTAAACGTCACGGATATGCTTTGCCAACAGTGCGGCTGCATCCTCATTGTAAGACAGCTTTACCAGCCTTGAAACCTTGTCGCAGATAGTCTTTCGGGGGTTGATACACTGCGTTTCAAAACTTCCCAGCCCGTAGGTGCTTATCAGTTCCTCTTGCCCGATGCTTTCAAGAAAGGCGGTCACAATCGGTTTGATAACCCGCTTGTCCGCCGGGTAGAACATCCGTTTTTTGTCCGGCAGGTCACAGGATTTTATCTCTACTTCCAAATGTTCTTTCAGTCCCACGCCTTGAAATACATTGTCATACGAGAAATACAGTTTACGGTAATTACCGCCCGTTTCCGACAAATCTTCCTTGTATATGTCACTATTGAGTTCGGCTATGTATTTGGAAAGTTTCTTGTTCAATGTCTTTTCCGCCTGCTTGGACGCACCTTTGTCACCCGTGAACACGAACAAGTCCAAATCTTCCGAGAAACGTTCTATCAGCCCGTAGGCTTTGGAAAGTGAAGTTCCGCCTTTGAAGTAGGTCTTATCCGCATATTCGGACATGGAAATATCCCGCAGTATCTTCGATACCCAGTAATCCTTTTCCACGTGCGACTGCTCGTAGCCGAAATGTTCAGCCGCCAGTGCGATGATTTCCTTGAACGCTTCCTTGTCCGAATGTAAATTCATATTTCTGTCCTATGCTGTTTTATAATCCAAGTTGAACCGTGTCGTGGGAAGAATGGTCTTTACCATTTCCGTTTGCAACACGGTTTGTCTGATGTCGCCCAGTATGTCCGCCACCACCTTTCTGACACGTGGCGGGTAACTTTTCGCCAAAGATACGATTTTTTCCAGTTCCGGCAGGCTGTACCCGTTGAAATATTGGCTTTTGACCCGGTTGTAGATGTCCTGCCCGGTTGTTCCGGGTATGCGCTTCATGTCCTTTATCGCATCGAGCAGCCGCAAGTATGGGACAAGGCTTTCATCCGGATAGACCATGCAGTAGGCTTTCACGCACTCTATATCCAAGTTCTTGAAACGGAAACGGCGAACCGGGTTAGGAGTGGCTATCGTTATGGTTGTGGCTACCTGTTCGGTCAGCCCCATTTTGTTATAGACGTAAGCCCCCGTGATATAGCCGTTCAGTTTTTCAGTCAGGTAGCGGAACTGTTCATCCTGATAGACAGGCAGCTTTCCCAGTCCCAGCACTGATTTCTTGGGACGGTAGTACGCCCCCTTTTCAACCCGTACCAGTACCCCTTTGCGGCTCTGTTCGGAAAGTAGCACCGCAACATTGGCGGTCTTTTCCGTTTCAAACGACAAATCCCGGAACGTGAATATACGCCCGGTATCTATCCGTTCAATCTGCCCAAGTATCTCTTTTCTGAATGAAGCCATATTTATGTCCTTTGTTTCTATATGCAAAGATAGTATATTATGTAATCACCTGCAAAAACATAACAAAGATTTTGCCGAAGATGTTTTCTTTTTGTCGTGTCACCTGATAATAGAAGAATAACGGAAACTCAATCAAAGGCTTGCCAAACGCTTCACAAACGTTCCAAAAATAAGCTGTATTTCAGTATTAATTTTGATATGTAGCTCATTATTAGCCTATTGATAAAATAGCAAACGTTTCATAAACGCTTCACAAATGGCTCGCAAGCATAATGCAAATTTTAATAAGTCGTTGATTATAAGGCATAAGGTCTATAATTAAATGGCTCATAAATGGCTCACTCCAAGAGAGTGATTAACTTCGCTCTCTTTTTTATGCCCTTTTCAATTCTGCAACCAATGGTTGCAGAATTTCATCCCACCCGGACAATTTCAGACAGCGCAGGACAAATTCGGACAGTCCTTGCCGCCCGTCCAAATATAGCATATTTAGTCGCTACCTTTGGGCGGGACTATTCCCGTAACCACTAAAATTCCAATTATTTATGGCAAACAGAATGACCCCGCCCGCAGAGGGGCAGGAAAAAGACGTGCTGCTGGTCTTGGATAAACAGCAGGGAAAGGTGAGTGCCGTTAAGGGTATCGACAAGGACGGCAATTTGCAGACCATGCCACCCACTACCGGACACGGCGGCGAGTTCATGCAGGTGGACAAGAACAGCGATGTGTTCAGCAACTTCATTTCCAACTTCTACCGCAAGTATCAGGACACTTCCGGGCTGGAACTGTTCAGCGTCAAGGCTTCCGAAGCGGAGCGGGACGCAAAGGCAATCGAGGACAACCACCGCAACCCTACACCGGAGGGTGACAAGCGGGCTGAAATGCTTCGAGTTCCGAAGCCCGACTTCCACGAGTTCAAGCAGGGCTACCGCTTCGACCCTGCAAAAATCGACTGGGAGAACCTGAAAAAAGTCGGCATCACCGCCGACACCCTGAAAAACACGAGGGACTTCGACCGGGTGATGCGTGGCTACAAGTCCCGCAACACCTACACCGTTTCGGGGACGGTGGGCGGCTTCTACCTCAAACCTACCGATGTCAAGCTCTCTTTCTATCAGGCAAAGGACGGCATGGTAGTACCCAAGCTGCACGGCGTGCAGCAGGACGAGAAACTGCTGCAACGCCCGTTCCATGAACACGAGTTCACCAAGCAGGAACAGGGCAACTTGCAAGGCACTGGCAACTTGGGCGGCATCGCTGAAATCAAAGACCCCAAAAGCGGCGAGCAAATCCCCGTGTTCGTCAGCCGGGACAGGTACACGCACGAACTGGAGTATATGCGGGCTGACAAGTGGAAATGCCCCGATACAATCTGTAACGTGCAAGTCAGTCCGGAACAGAAAGCCGCCTTTGAAGCCGGGCAAGCGGTGAAAATGGAAAACCTGCAATTCAGGGACGGCACGCAGCGCAGTGCCTATTTGCAGGTCAGTGCGGTGGAGCGTGGCTTGGAGTTCCTGCCCCGTGCCGCCGTCCAGTTCTTGCAGCAGTGGCAGCAGCCCGCAGAGCGGCAGGTCGCCGGGCTAAAGGACGGCAAGGGCGTTGAGTTCAACGGTCATGTACAGCCCGGCGCACAGGGCAAATCCCCCGACAAGGTGCAGCCGAAAGACGTTACCCCCACCGCCGAGAGCCGGACGCAGGTGGCGGTCAATTCGGGGGGCAAGACCAACGAAGCCACCAAGCAGGGCAAAGAGCCGTTGAAACAGGGTCAGGACAAGCCCACCGCCAAGCAGAAAGAGAAGCAGGAGAAAGCGCAGGACAAGAGCCTGAAAGCTGACAAGCCCAAGAAGTCCAGAGGAATGAAAATGTAATATCCACCATTAAAAAGTAAAGAATTATGATTGCATTGATAGCAGAAAAGCCCAGCGTGGCAAAGGACATCGCCCGCATCATCGGTGCGACCGGGCGTAATGACGGTTATCTTTCCGGCAACGGGTATATGGTGACATGGGCGTTCGGCCACTTAATCCAGCTTGCCATGCCGGAAGCCTACGGCGTGGCGAACTTCCGCAGGGAGAGCCTGCCCATACTGCCGCCCGATTTCCAGCTAATCCCCCGTCAGGTAAAAGCGGAGAAAGGCTACAAGGCAGACCCCGGCGTGCTGAAACAGTTGAAAGTGATAAAGGAAGTGTTCGACCAGTGCGACCGGATTATTGTCGCCACCGATGCCGGGCGTGAGGGTGAGTTAATCTTCCGCTATATCTTCCATTACCTGAACTGCCGGAAACCATTTGTGCGCCTGTGGATAAGCAGCCTTACCGACAAGGCAATCCGTGAGGGGCTGGATAACTTGCAGCCGGGAGAGCGTTACGATAACCTTTACCTCTCTGCCAAGTCCCGCAGCGAAGCGGACTGGCTGATAGGGATAAACGCCACCCAAGCGTTGAGCGTTGCCGCCGGGCAGGGGGTGTTCTCGCTGGGCAGGGTGCAGACACCCACGCTCGTGATGATATGCAGCCGCTATTTGGAGAACAAGAATTTCGTACCCGCCAAGTTTTGGCAACTCAAAGCGGCGACCGCCAGCGGGGGAATAAATTTTACCGCCCAATCGACCGCCAAGTGGGAACAGCAGCCCGAAGCCATAGCCGCCCTGCAACGGGTAAAGGATGCCGGGCAACTTGTGGTTAAATCCGTTGAGAGGAAAGAAGCCTGCCAAGAACCGCCGCTTTTGTACGACCTTACCACGCTGCAAAAGGAAGCGAACACGAAGCTGAACTTCTCGGCTGACAAGACGCTTTCCATAGCGCAAAGCCTGTATGAAAAGAAAGTGATGTCCTACCCAAGAACCGGAAGCCGCTATATTCCGGAGGACGTTTTCGATGAAATGCCGGAACGTGTCGCCCTGCTGGGGCAATACCCCCGCTTTGCCGGGTATGCCGCCGGGCTGGACGGCACACCCCTGAACCGCCGCAGCGTGAATGACGGCAAAGTGACCGACCACCACGCCTTAATCATTACCGAGAACCTGCCCGGCGAACTTTCCAAAGACGAGCGGGCGGTTTACGAGCTGGTAGCCGGGCGTATGCTGGAAGCCTTTTCGGGCAAGTGCGTGAAAGACGTTACCACCGCCTTGCTGTCAGGGGGAGATACCGACTTCACGGTGAAAGGGTCTGTGATGAAAGAAGCCGGGTGGCGTGCCGTGTTCGGCGAGCAGGAAACGGGCGGGGATGAAGAAGCCGCCAGCCTGCCGCCACTCCAAGAGGGAGAATATTTGCCACTCTCCGGCGTGGATCTGCTCGAAAAGCAGACCAAGCCGAAACCGCTGCACACGGAAAGCAGCCTGTTGGCGGCAATGGAGAACGCAGGCAGGGAACTGGAAGATGCCGAACTGAAAGCCAGCCTGAAAGATGCCGGGATAGGCACGCCCGCCACTCGTGCGGCGATTATCGAAACGCTGTTCGCCCGCCAGTACATCGTGCGTGAGAAGAAGAACCTTGTGCCTACCGACAAGGGGCTTGCCGTTTATGGGATTGTCAAGGACAAGAAGATCGCCGATGTCGAAATGACGGGCATGTGGGAAACCGCCCTTGCCAAGATAGAAGCGGGCAGCATGGATGCGGACACGTTCCGGAAGGGCATCGAGGTGTACGCAACGCAAATCACCGCAGAACTGCTATCGGTGCAGCTATCTGTCGCTGCTGGTGAAACCTGCCCCTGCCCGAAATGCGGCAGCGGGCGCATCCTGTTCTACCCGAAAGTGGCGAAGTGTTCCAACGTGGACTGCACGCTTACCATATTCCGCAACAAGTGCGACAAGCAGCTTTCCGACAAGCAGATTGTCGAGCTGGTGACGAAACGCAAGACCGGGCTAATCAAGGGCTTCAAGGGCAAGAACGGCAAGGCTTTCGATGCTTCGCTGGTACTGGACGAGCAGTTCAATGTCGGTTTTTCATTCCCCGAAAAGAAAGCGAAACCGAAGAAATAGCTTATCTTTGCCGCTGAAATTTCATTGTGATAGGTTTTACAGCTTATAATAATTGAAATTTTAGTGGTTGCGCCCGGAGGGAAACCGGGCGCATTTTTTTATATGTTCCCGCCAAACAGGTAGGTCGAACAGACCACCCCGTTATCCAGCACCCTGCTTTCCGAGAGCTTCCACAGCGAGCCGGATGTTTCCCCGACAAAACCGATGCCTTTGCCCGCCATGACCGGGACGGTGTAGATTGTCAGGCTGTCCAGCAGTCCGGCTTTAATCAATGAAGTAAGCAGCTTGCCGCCACCCACCACCAGCATGTCGGTTTCCTGTTTCAGTTCATAGACCCTTTGCAGCGGTTCTTCGGTCAGGAACTCCACCCCGCAGTCCGGCGTCACGTTGGTATCGTAGTGTGACACCACAAAAGACCGTTTGCTTTTGTGCGGCCACCCGCCCCAGTGTTCAAAGATGTAGTTGTAGGTGTTAGCCCCCATAAGCAGGCAGCTTGCGGCGGCGTGTTCCCTTGCCGCCAGTTCCTTGACCTCACGGGGCATCCAGTCCAGTTCATAGTCCGGCGTGGCGGTATGCCCGTCCAGCGATACGGCGATGTGCGCTTTGATTTGTTCCATATTGTCAGGTATTAAAGTGATATAAATCCCTACTGTCTTGGCACGTTAGCCGCCACCCCCAAAAAGAAAGCGTGGCATGACGCTGTTTCAAAGTAGAGGTACTGGCATACCCAAAAGAGGAAACAGTGCAGCCACGCTATGACAAACGCATAGCATATCCTGCGCTGAATATCCCCTCTTTTTGAAAAGTGCCAGTTTTCTACTTTGGGACGTTCGGCGAACGTATATGTTATATATAAAGGCAATATTCCGGCAACCGCCGTCCAACTGCCGTTACTTTTCCGTGTAACTTCTGCAAAGTTAAGCAAATACCCTGAAAAATCACGTGCAAACAGAAAAAATCCTGCCGTGTTATCACAACAGGGCAGGACACAAGCACCTAAAAATACACAAGTTCAGCCCATACGCCTACGGGCAGCTTGCGTTCCTTTGAAGATTATATGAACCGATGACAAAACAGCTTTGGTTCGCCGTGTCTTTGGTGATGATGTCCCTTTCCCGCATGAAGCGGATATAGCTCTTTGCGGTGCGCTCCTTGATGTCCAATACCTGCTGCAACTGCTCGCAAAGGTCTATGTAGGTGATGCGTGTCTGCCGCCCGAAGATGTCACGTGCGACATTCACCAGTTCCCTTTCCTTGCGCTTCTCCTTTTCCTCACGTGGTTTCTCGCCCTTGTACACGTGCATCCCGGCTTCCTTGTCCCAAGCAAAGAGCATCAGCGGCACGTCCAGCGGGCTTCCGTCCCTTACTTTCAGGGCTTTTACCACCGACTGGGTAGGTTCTTCGTCTTTCTCAATGGACAGGATAGTAGCCGCCTTGCGCTGCAACTCGCTGCCCAAATGTCCCCGCAGTTTCAATCCGTTGGGGACGAAGTGCAGCACGCACAGAATACACGTGTTGTAGATGCCCGCCAGCCGATAAAGTTCATCTATCACCGCCACGCTTTCCGCTTCATCGTTGGCACTCTTAACAAGGTCTGCGATGCCGTCAATGACGACCAACTGGATGCCGCCGTACTGGTAGTAGAACTTGTCCATGCTTTGTACAATGGCGTTCAGGCGTTCTTTGCGTGACATACCGGTAAGACAAAACGCTTTCAGTTCATCGGGTTTGTCCGGCTGTTTGGCACGTGCCAGCAGGTTGCTTACGTTCTTGAACAGTTGCACTTCTGATTGCTCGGTATCATAGAGCAAGACCGCCTTGTGTTTGCCGTTGGCGGTTATCTGTATGCCCAGTGTATCTATGTCCTCACCAGCCGGGCAGATGCAGCCCGCCACGATTGCGGCTACATAATTGCTCTTGCCCGTTCCCTCGCCCCCGGTGATGCCGAACAGGTTGCCTTGTGTCCCCAGCGGAACGTCACCCGCCGAAATAATCTCTTGCGCTTTGGCGGGCGGGTTGTTGAAATCTATCTCGCACGATTTAAGCATAATCAATGTATCGCTATACAGGTTGTCTAAAAATTCGATAAACAGTTTCAGGAAATCTTCACGGGTGTTCCCGGCTTTGAAGTAGTCGGATATGTCCTTTTCCTCTTTCGTTCCCGGAAGCGGGAGCAGCAGGCGTTTCACGCCAAATTCTTCCAACAGTTTTTCCTGCTTGCATGAACTTTCCCTGCCCGTCTTGTCCATGTCAAAGAGCAGGACGATGTGTTTGAAGCGGAACGTCAGCCGATAGACCAGCGTGGGCGGTATAGTCACTGTTTCGCTATTGAAGCAGATAGCGTGAAAACCGTGCGCCGCCAGCGAAAGCACGTCTTTCTCGCCGCCCGTGATGAATAGCGTGTCGCCTTTGGCTGGCAGTTGTTCCAGCCCGAAACAGTAGTTCTCGCCGAAGCTGCCGCCGTAGAGGAAGCGGGGCGTGGAGAACGGGCGGTACAGCTTGATGTGCTGTTTGCCCTTGTAGCCGTACATGGGTTCTGCCACCGATGAAGTGTAGGTGTACGGTTTGCCCTCTGCCGTTTCGCTGTTGTATTCCCGGAGCGAGCAGACCTTGTAACGTTCCAGCAGTTCGGGCGTGATGCCGTACTGTTGCCAGTACACCAGTTCGGCAAGCGGGAACTTCTGTTCCCGGAACTGGTAGGGCTTGACGGGCTTTTCGGGCGTTTCTTCGGGTTTGTCCGGCACTGCCCGGCAGACGGTTGCCGGGGGAACGGAAACCGGAATGCCGGAAGCCAGCCCCAAGCCCAAATCCCGGTCGATGATTTCCAGTATCTCCACGAAGTCAGCCGCCCGGTTGCAGTCCAGCCCCTTTAACTGCCCCACGAGGAAGAAACAGTCGCCGCTGTAACTGTCGTTGCCGAAGTCCTTCATCTTGTAGATACCGCCCCGGCGGTCGAAATAGATGTTGCAGGAAGCCTTGCTGTCCTCGTACAGCGGGTTAAGGAAGTTGCGACCTATGCGCCAATTGCCGGGCAGGTAGTGTTTGAACACCGCCAGCCCGTTACTTGTTCTTTCTAAGATTTCCTCTTTCCTTAGCATACAACTGGTGGTTGGTTATCAGGTTGTCGATGTTCTCCTTGTTGCTCCTTATCAGGCGTTCTTCCAGCATCCGGCGTATCTCGCTGACCTTGTAGAAGTAACGTCCCCTGATGTTGGAATAGGCGATAGTCCCCGACACCCGCAGGCGTTGCAGGGTCTTTTCGCTTATTTTCAGGAACGTGCAGACCTCGTAGCTGTCCACCCACATGTCTTCCTCGCTTTGCCTTGCCGTTTCCATGTGGTTGAAGATGTAGTCGGCAATGGCGGTAATCTTGTTGTCCAGTTCCTTGTAGGCTTTGGACTCGAATGTTATTATTTCCATAACGGTAACTAATTGATTTGCCGCAAAGTTCGGGTGTCCTGAAAAATAAAACGCCACAGATGTACCCACCTGTGGCGAAATAAATTTTGTTAAAGCACGGTTGCCTAATCCTGCTCCCTCATGCGCATCAGCAACCTGTCTTTCAGGGTGGAGAGGAAGCCCGTTCGGTCTTTGGTCTTGGCTTTTAGTTCCATGTAGGTGTGGTAGAAGTCGCCGAGGTCGATGTCGAACACGTATTCAAAGTAGGCTACAATCTCCTTAATATCAACCGTCCCCTTGTTCAGACAGCCGCAGGCGTCCAGTGCGTAGATAAGTTCCACCAACGCCCTTTTCGTCCCCGTCCAGCGCAACACCTTTCCCATGAAGCCGTTCTTCACCCGCTTGCGTTGTTCCCGGCGTTCCAGCTCGTGCAGACGGTTGGTGAGGTATATTTCCAGCAGTTCGTTGGCTAAAATCTTGGCTACCTTGAAATCGTGACTGGTGCTGAACTGTGGGTCTGTTTCGTAATAGAAACTGTCCACGATGATTTGTATGTCAGGCTTCCCACGCATGAAATACTGCCTGTCCAAGTAGGTGGCTTTCGTTCGGTGGTACTGGTAGAACGCCAAGTTCCGCTGGAACGACTTTGAAATCCGGTCGGTTTCCGACAGCAGGTAGTCCCTTTGCACTTCCTCGCTACCGCTGGGGAAGCGCACCTCTATCTTGTAAACGGTGTTGTAATAGATGATTTTGCTCGCTAAAAGCGGTTTCAGTTCCTTGAAGAAGTGTATTTCCTCTTCCGTGCTGGCGAACGGGTAGGAGATTATAAAGTTTTTGAGTTCGCCCAGTATCTCTTGCAGGTAGTCCACGCACAGGCGGCAGAGCGTCAGCGTGTCCGCTGCGGTGTCCTCGTATTCCAGTATCTGCCATTCCACTTTTTGAAGCAGTCCGGCGAAGTATGTTTCCAACGGTATCTTATGTTCCATAACCTTGTGCTTATCTTTTATGAAGCACAAAGTTACGGGCATAAAAAATCTGTTTTATTCTTGATTTTTCACATTACGTTCTTGTAACTGTGCATTTTCTTGTTTCCTGCGCTTTTCTGCGTATCTCACCCGGTGTGTCCAGCAAGTAAGCCTTGCAGAAGTCGTTCAGGTTCGATGTCGATGCGAACCCGGTGGTGAACGCCACTTCGGTAAGTGTGAGGTTGGTGTTCTTCAGGTAGTGTTCCACGTCCTTTGCACGCTCCTTTATCACCCATTCCTTAGCCGTGTACCCGGTCATTTTCTTTACCTTCCGTCGGAACGAGCCGTATTCCATGCCGCATTTGTCCGCCAGTTGCTCGGCATCATAGACCATGTAGCCTTTCAGACGCACCATTTCGGTGAATGTCTGCCTGCCCAGCTCCGGCAGCATCCGTTCGGCGTGGCGCAGTTCCTTTTCCGTCACCAGCAGGCGGTTGTCCCTTACCGGGTTTCTCCGTAGCAGGTAGAAAGCGTGGCATACCGTGTTGTACACGTTGCAGAGGTACTGCCGTCCCGGTCGCATCCAGTGGAGCGCATCGCAGTAGGCGGTCAGTTCGGGTATCTCGTCCCGCTTGCGGTGCTGTTCCGCCAGTTCGTCCAGTATGGCGTAATGGGTGGTGGACATACCCAGCAGGATAATGATTGCCTTGTAGTCCTTGTATGTCGCCAGTGTCGGCGTTTCCGGCAGGCTCTTGAGCGTGTCGCACACGCGGGCGCACAGCCGCCCGTCCTTGCTGAACGGTTCAAGTTCCAAGTAGTTGTCCATTTTCCGGCTGTTGTGCAGCAGCCATGTTACCTTTTCGTCCAGTTCCTTGCAGGACGCTTCCAGTTCCGCTTCGGGAGCGGGCAGCAATAATGATGTAATCCGTTGTTCCATATTTGAATAAATTGATTTGTTTTCTGTACGTTACCCGGTAGCCCATAGCCAAAACTTTTGGATTAGCCGCCAAACCACGTGATAAAGGAACATGGCGGCAAGCATAAGAAAACCTGCCCGCAGGAAATATTCTTCAATGCGCTGCCAAACGCTCGTTTTTTGTTCGGGCATCAGTATGTCCGCCACTTCCTCAAAGGTCTTGCAGGCGAAAATCGCTTGCCGGAACTCGTCTGCGCTGTTCCTGCATTCTTCCTTGAACCACCGTGTCTTGGGGTATCGTTCCGCTACCAGTTCTTGCAGTTTTCGTAGTGGGAACGGTTCGGGGTTGTCCCCGTACTCGTATTCAATGGAAATCACACGTCCCTGCATCCTGATGCAATATCCGAATATCCCTTGCCACTTCACTTTGTGCGCCCCCTTTTCAACATATTTCGTCCCGGTTGCATCCACTACAATGTAGTTCTTCCGCTTCTTCAACAACTCGGTATTGGTCGTTGTGTACAGTTCTTCCTTGCGAAACACGTATATCATGTTGCCTTTGGGGGCAAAGCTGAATATCGGGTATTTAAGTCGGGCTTTCATTGGAAATAGTCTATTGTTTTATAAAAGCAAAATAAAGCAGGGTAACACCTACCACAACCCCGAAAAAGATACAACCTGTAATAATGAAAGCCCAATCGGGGTAATGGAAATCAAGTTCTTCATAAGGAATGGCAGTTTTCTTTATACATCTGTTCCATACCCATATCAGAACTTTTCCAAATCTATTTACTATGATAAGGTTACTCATATTGATTAATGGCTAAGCGGGAAACGACGTTAGTCCGTTATCCCGGTTTGTTAGTAATATATTCTATCGCACTCGCTTCAAATCCCCAATAAATTGGAGTACCGTTTCTATATATGGAATAGCTTTTAGAATTTTGATATTATCTATTGATTCTATACCACCCGATACCAATGCTGGGACATATCCGTAACATTCATCCAATGTAGGAACATCCTTTTCTGATTTTATCATAGGATATTTATTTAAGGAGAACCATGATTCCAAACAACTCTTGTTGAAAATTACCACATTCAATAGTATATCAACATTCTCGGATAAAATCTTGAATGTTCCGTATCTCACATTGATGAATACGACATAATCTCCTATCACGGGATTCTTAACATAAGCAAAAATATCTCCAAAAACAGTTGTCATAAATGGAGTTACAGTTTCATACTCATACAGAGGATAACTATCATCTACTATTGTCTGATATTTATTGGGGTTAATAATTCTGAACAATCCATCACAAAACGTTCCAAGTCCAACTTCTTTCCAAAGTTCGATAATTTTTTCTGATACCGCATTAGCATATTTTGCAATAAAAGTATCATCTACCGTTTGGCGAGTGCTGTTTAGGCTCTTATCTAAAAATTTTTCGTACATATTGATTGTGCTATTTATTACTAATGGGTTGGAAAGGAACACCGTTTAGGGGTTAGCTTTCCTTGTTAATATTGTTTTGTTGGATGTTTCAATTTGGTATATACATAAATTTTCCTTTGTAAGAAAACGCACAAATAAAGTATATTACAAAAATTACTAATGTTAGCATGATACAAATCACATTCTTCTTTTTCTCATTCTTTTCCCGATAAATGCTTCTTCCTATCCTTGCTTTCTTTTCCGGCCAAAACAAGAATCCATTAAGGCAATAAATCATTATTATAAAGATGAAATGTGAACAAGGATGCGCAATATACTTTAGAATTGGATTTTCAAACATCATATTTGTATAAGCTCCCAATAAGCTATATACCATATATATGATAAAACTAAAACACACAACAGAAAATGCTTTATTCTGTTCTCTGTCTTTACCAAAGGAATCATAAATAAAGAAAATTGTGTAATACCAATACTTATACCAACTCATAACAGATTTAATATTAATGGTTAGAAAGGAGCATCGTTAGATGCTATCTTTCGTTGTTACTAACTTTATTATTTATAAGACTAATCGAATTTTTCTGCCGATTTATCAAGCTATAAACAGTTTACGAAAAATTAAAATTCCTATGATTGCGATATAAATCGGAATGCAGAATATCATCCAATTAGAAATTAGCTTGTTTCTTGTGCAACCTTGATACTTCTTTTTTAATTCCAGAATTTTCTTTTTCCTGTATCGAATACAGCAATATATGATTAACAGACATAAAGGAACGAGTAAGAAGCATAAGCTATAAAGTCCCTCTAAGAACCACGCATATTTATGTTGCATGTCATACCATTCCTTAATAGCGAAAAAGGCTATAATGAGTGATATGCCCAAGCTATAACATAAGTGGATGACAGCACTAAGGTATGGTGGGTCGCCATGCTTTTCATACATTCGATATAGTCTATAAAATATATAATCCATATTTGTTAGTAATGGCTAAGCGGGGAACGCCGTTAGGCGTTATCACGCTTCGTTAATGGTATATTGATATTATTCACTTTGAAAAGCCTTAAAGCAGGATTTGAAGAAAGTCTTTTCTTGGCATCTTCCAAATCTAACTTATAATATTTAAGCTCAATATTTTTTAGCTTTCTCAAAGTTTCTAATCCGGACAAAGTAGTCAAGTTTGCTGTTTTCTTACTCTCTGTT
>NZ_GG688325.1:48609-52044 GCF_000156195.1 Bacteroides finegoldii DSM 17565
AATATTTATCAGAAAAATAGACGTAAATAATATTTCCAGCCAGTAAAATACCTACTATTATCCAACAATTATCCTTTATCCAATTTATGAATTTACATACCATAATATAATTTGATGTTGTTCTGTACTATATTGATGTTAATGGTTCAGCAGGGAACGGCTTGTCCGTTATCCTGCGTTGTTAGCGAAATTATTTTATATACTCATAGAAACTAAGTCAGATACAGCTTTCTTCTTCCAACTATTTTTCTTAGCCAGAGAGGTGTATATTCTTTGCTTCGAGGATATTCCCTAAACATCTCCAACAACCAATCAGGTTTCTGAAAAAAAGAAGGAATTTGCTCAAGGTTATCATAATTGAACTTGAGAGTATATTGAGCCTTACTTTTTAAGAACATTTCAACTTGAAACCATGCACCTTGTTTTGAGTTTTTATTATACATTAGTTCACGTATATTTCTAAACGCATTACAGATTTTATCTGTATTTCTTGTATTTAATGTTATTATATCTCCTTTAGAAGAAGTGATGCTAAACATATCAACTACACATGAAACAAATAATATATTATATTCAAGTCCTTCCTTTAACTTTTGGGATTTACAATCCATTATATAAAATAATATATCCTTAAATTGAGCTTCAATAGTATCGTCAAATTGATTGCGTGCGGGTATATCAATTGAAGAACTTGCGCTTCTGTATTCAGACAATAGTAAATGCTCAATATTAGGATTTTGAGTAACTTCCCCTACCATTTTTGCATACCACAGCCAATATTCCTTGCGTTTCTCCACATTTCCAATTTCCACGAAAGGGTTGCTGCCCGAATAGGCTATCGAGCATATAAAATCCACATTCCAACTTTCAAAGTCGAAAGTATTATCATCTTCACCGTTATAATCCTCTATTTCCAATATGGAAGCAGCATCATTTTGGATAGCATACCCTAAAGCGATGATAGCCCACCCTGCCATATCTTCGCAACTCTCAATGGATTGTTCCGCATAATTACGTAACCGTTCCACCGAAACCGATATGCTTTCGATTGTGCCCTTATTCTTGTACAGATAACTGTCTATTTCAAACAAGGCACTGTATAATAGGTTTTCCGCACCAAATTCCTCTGAAAAGCAAGAACAAGCTTTCTTGCAACACTCGCACAATATTTTTTGTACTATCCGTGCATTGCCTATTCGTTTCATCAAATCAACCCGGTAGGGCAAAGGCAAATGCCCCATACTGTTTTGATTGATTATTTCTTTCAGTTTTTCTACTTGCTGTATCATGCTGGTTTCTATTTTCGCTAATGGTTTGGTGAGGGACAGCGTTAAGCTGTTTCCTCGACCTTGTTAACATTCTATTTTTATTCTCATCAAATTATGGTATTTCCAAATTCATACTTTCCATATAGGCGGTATCAAGTTCCGCACCTTTCCAGTTTATGTCGGGAGGAAATTGTTTCCATCCGTCTTTGGGTGGGGATAATACCCATTTAGGAACAACTGTTTTTACAACAATTCCTGCTCCATGCATTTTTGTTGAATATTTAATAAGTAGTCTATCTTCCTCAAAATTATAATTGCTAAGAGTTGCTCTTGTGTAAGTATTATAGCTATTTCCATTTACTTCATAAGAAAAATCATATTGTATTTTTGGATTTTTTCCTACCAGAAAACAGGTATCTTTATACTTGCCAATAGTATAACGTACATTTTGGGAATTATAAAAGTAATATTTATCAGAAAAATAGACGTAAATAATATTTCCAGCCAGTAAAATACCTACTATTATCCAACAATTATCCTTTATCCAATTTATGAATTTACATACCATAATATAATTTGATGTTGTTCTGTACTATATTGATGTTAATGGCTAAGCGGGGAACGCTGTAAGCGTTATCACGCTTTGTTATCAACTCTCATTTCATTTTTTCTCACATCAATATAAAGCAAATCATCATGGTCTGTTATACTATATAGTTCCATAAAATCTTCTGTTACCAAATAATATTCATCAAGCCCCTCACAGTCTCCGATAAATCTATGTATATCAGACATTCTTGCTTTATAGATGATAAAATCCTTGTTCCAATAATCAATAAAGAAATAGAGAACGATATTTTTATCAATTACATCTAATAGACGAAAATAAGGGTCTTCCATATTACAATCTATACTATATGGCACATATTTAAAACTCAGCCATAACGCACGAGGATTCCCGATTACAAATGTGTCATATAACCTTTGTATTAAAATCTCTTTATCGACATCTCCTATTTTCTGAAATGGAAGATGATTATCATTGACCGTTCGCTCTATTTCTTTATAATCAAACATGACATTTTGCTTTTGTTGATAATGGCTAAGCGGGGAACGCCGTTAGGCGTTATCACGCTTCGTTAATGGTATATTGATATTATTCACTTTGAAAAGCCTTAAAGCAGGATTTGAAGAAAGTCTTTTCTTGGCATCTTCCAAATCTAACTTATAATATTTAAGCTCAATATTTTTTAGCTTTCTCAAAGTTTCTAATCCGGACAAAGTAGTCAAGTTTACTGTTTTCTTACTCTCTGTTGTTGATGCAGACAAGTATAGCTTTTCCAAGTTCATAAAGCCGTCAATACCTTTTAAGCTGTGTAATCTTGAAGTATATACCATTGATAGATTTTTAATTTGTTTCTTCAAATCATTGGGTATAAAATCCATATTGGCTATCTTGTTTGCACTCAATATACAAAGTGTATGTAGTTTGGGAGTGTAACCAATACCGTCAAATGAAAAATCTTCTTTTCTGATATATGCAACCATTAGATGCGTCAGATTAGGAAACAGTTGCAATAAAGATAAATCATTCAACTTCGTGTTCCACAAATATAAATGTGTAATCGTGGAAAGATTTTCTTTATAATCCAACAAATTGCTAAGTTCTTTTTTACCTATCTTGTAGTTATTGATAGATAAAAAACGCAATTTAGTGCATAGGCTGATATTATCCATACTACGTGTGCCTGAAACGATAAATAAGTCTATACAATCTGCAATCGGTGTTGCATTCTCCACTATATCAGAATAGATATACCGTTGTTCGTTATTCGTACAACAGTAAACTTGAAAGTCGTCTATATTTTTAATATCGTCTATATTCATACTTTGTCAGAATTACCATTAATGGTTTGGTGAGGGACAGCGTTAAGCTGTTTCCTCGACCTTGTTAACATTCTATTTTTATTCTCATCAAATTATGGTATTTCCAAATTCATACTTTCCATATAGGCGGTATCAAGTTCCGCACCTTTCCAGTTTATGTCGGGAGGAAATTGTTTCCATCCGTCTTTGGGTGGGGATAATACCCATTTAGGAACAACTGTTTTTACAACAATTCCTGCTCCATGCATTTTTGTTGAATATTTAATAAGTAGTCTATCTT
>NZ_GG688325.1:52144-161514 GCF_000156195.1 Bacteroides finegoldii DSM 17565
CATACTACGTGTGCCTGAAACGATAAATAAGTCTATACAATCTGCAATCGGTGTTGCATTCTCCACTATATCAGAATAGATATACCGTTGTTCGTTATTCGTACAACAGTAAACTTGAAAGTCGTCTATATTTTTAATATCGTCTATATTCATACTTTGTCAGAATTACCATTAATTTTTCGATAAACGCACCTTATGGTGCAGTTCCTATTCACTATTAAATCACTGCCTAATCATCATCTAAACAATCCAGCGGATTGGGTATTTTGGCTTTATGGGCGTTCGACACGTGCAGGTAAATTGCTGTTGTTTTTATGTCGGTATGTCCCATAAGTTCCTGTATGGTTCTTAGGTCAGTCCCTTGTTCAAGTAGGTGGGTGGCAAATGTATGCCGGAGCATGTGCAGGTGTACCCGGTGCTTTATTCCGGCTTTTCTTGCCGCTTCTTTCAACACCTTAACCAGTGCGCTGGGTGAGTATTGTTCGCCCGACTGTTCGCCCTCAAAAAGCCATTTCTGCGGTCTGTATTCCCGGTAGTAAGCCCTTAATTCGTTGAGCAACTTTTCCGACAGCAAGGAATATCTGCATTTCTTCCCTTTCCCGGCAATCCTGATTAGCATACGTTCGCTGATGATGTCTTTCGGGGTAAGGTTCAAAAGTTCGCTTCGGCGTAGTCCGGCAGAGTATATAAGAGAAATCATACACCGATGTTTTCGATTGGGCAACTGTGCGAAGATGCTTTTCATTTCTTCCCGGCTTAATACTTCGGGCAACGCCTTGTACTCTTTCGCACGGGCTATCCCGCCATAATATTGCCGCCTGCCTTTCCGCACTTTCTCGTAATAGAACTTGATAGCATTGATACGCATATTCTGCTGGGTGGCGGATATATGTTTTTCCTTTACCATATGGAGCATATAGCTGTTGATGTCCTCGACCGTCAGCAGGTCAAGGTCATGCCCCTTGTGGTATTCCATGAAGTCGCTGAAATAGATTTTATAGGCTTTTATGGTGGAAAGGCTGTACCGCTTCTGTTCCAGCAGTTCCAAGTAGCCTTTCGGCAGTGTGTATTCCCTTTTGGGTTTGGGATGCCGCACGTAAACCCGGCTGTAATCAATATAGGCGTGGGGTGAATAGCGGTCGTAGAAATCCGGCAGGCTGAAAGCGGCTGACGCTATGTATGCAGAGCCGTTACCAGCCATTTCCATGCCCGTGTCTTGGGCGAGCAGCAGGGCGACAGCCTGACTGTTCGCATATTCTATCCGTATGTAGTCCGTACCGTCCCTTGTTTCTTTGTGTAGCACGATGCTTCCTCTTTGTTTCTGAACCTTATTCATGTCGCTGAATTTTGCTTCGCTCCAAAGATAAGATAAAAATACCATTATTTGAACATCTGTTCAAAAATAATCGAGGTTAAAAAAAACAAAAGAGTATCAGGCTTTAAGCAGCGAATAGATATGACGAAAATTTTCTGCCAGTTCGTCCACGTTCAAACCGTTTAGAAATGCTTGTTCGTATGACAGTCCTAAAAACATTTGCCGGAACATGATAGCCGTTTTCTTCACGTCCGTGTTGCTCCTGATTTCCCCGCTTTCTTTTGCCTTCTGTATGACTTTCTCCCATAGGTCATAGTCTTGTCGGTAGATTTTCTCAATTTTCTGCCTGATGTCCGGATAGTACATGCGCACTTGTGACAGAAAGTGAAAGTAGTAGAAGTTAGGACTACAATCATGCGGGCTGCTATTATCGCCAATTAGTTCAACAATCCTTTTCATGGAAGCGGCTACCCCCGCCACGTATTGCCCGATGAACTCCGCCAACGTATCGGCAGGAGCGGCAAACTTGTTTTCCGGTTCGTGCATTTGCAACACGTATTTGTCCGCCACAGCCATGAATAAATCCAGCTTGTGCGGAAAATAATAAACGATACCCGTTTTTGTCACCCCGCAGGCTTTGGCAAGCATGATAATGCTTGCTTTCTCGTAGTTCATCCTGACAAATACGCCGAACGCTTTATCTATTACTTCTTCACGGTTAGTTATTATCATACACGTTTGTTTTTAATCGGTTACGAAGATACGGATTTTGTTTTAAGCATTTGTACCCCAGTGCTTTTTTTTAGTGCAAGGTGCAAGTATATATTTATATATATAGCTTGCACCTTGCACTAACCCAAAAATATTTATTATCAGATATTTGCGAGTTTCAAAAGAAAGCCGTATCTTTGAACCCGAAAGTTAGGCAGACAAACAGCGGTCAAAGTTGGACAAGCCCAACATCTGAAAATCGTTACTGTTTCGTTACCTATTTGAAATTTTGAAAGCAAAGTAGCTGAAATATAAGCGGTTAGATTTGTAGGTTCAAAACCCTGTCTCTCCGCTGAAAAGCAGCAAGTTAGCTGCTTTTTTATTTTATAGGGAAGCGAATTTTCCTCTTAAGGAGAGGTGCTCGAGTGGTTGAAGAGGCACGCCTGGAAAGCGTGTATACGCCAAAAGTGTATCACGAGTTCGAATCTCGTTCTCTCCGCATTTTCATTATTTTTTTGATTATTTGATGAAAACGGCTGTCTTGATTTGTCAGGAGAGTCGTTTTTTGTGTTGTATAGAGATACCGGGAAAATAAACCTGCCTTTGGCGGGGACTTTAGGTAAATAAATGTTTATCTTCGTATTTAATAGGTAGCAAACCTAAAAAAGATATTGAAGTATGAGACGAATTTTACTGGGACTATGTTTTTTATCTTTCCTCAATAGTGCGTCCGGACAAGAAATTCCCTTGCCGGAGAGTATGCCGCAGGCTCATCCGAGAGTGCTGACTACACCGGAAGGGAAGCAGGAAACGTGGAACTTGATTAAGACCGAAGAATGGGCAAAGGATGTTTTCGATAAGCTGAGAGAGCGTACGGAGAAATATACCGATCTGACGGCCACCCGGCCGGATTGGTTGTTGTCGCGTCTGGCTATGTATTGGAAATCCCATGCTACTGAGGTATATATAAAAGGTGAAACTTTCGACCATGCGGGCGGTGAGAAAGCTCCGTATCCTACCGTGCGCTATACGGGAACACGTGGAACTGCCGCTACTCACGGCCGTCCCCGACTGGCGGATATTGTGCCGTACGATGATGATGATAACGGGAATGTGACATTCTGTAATAATGCGCTTCCCGACCGTCCTATGGAGAGTGTGCATCCGTCTAAAACCGGGCGTAACATCGAAAGTCTGAATTGTGAGATATTGGGAATCGCCCGTGATGCTGCTTTCCTCTATTGGATGACGGAGGAGGAGAAATTTGCAAAGTTGGCAGCCGGAGTGTTCGATACTTATATGACGGGTATTTATTACAGAAATGTTCCGGTTGATCTGAATCACGGCCATCAGCAGACACTGGTGGGACTGACTTCCTTTGAAGTGATCCATGAAGATGCGTTGCATATCGCTGTCCCTCTATACGACTTCCTGTATGATTATCTGAAAGCAAACTACCCGCAGAAGATGGAAATCTACGCCGGAGCATTCAAGAAATGGGCGGACAATATCATAGCGAACGGAGTGCCGCATAATAACTGGGATTTGTTGCAGGCACGGTTTATCATGAATGTGGGGCTGGTGCTGGAAGACAACAAGGCGTATGCCGACGGGAAAGGACGGGAATATTACATAGACTATGTGATGAACCGTTCCAGCATTCGTCAATGGAGCTTGACGCGTCTTGCCGAATATGGTTTTGACTCTAAAACGGGTATCTGGGCGGAATGTCCGGGATATAGCAGTGTGGTGATTAATGATTATGCCAATTTTGTGAATCAGTTTGACAACAACCTGCGATATGATTTGGTGAAGGCGATGCCTGTATTGTCGAAAGCGGTAGCGACAACCCCTCAATATCTGTTTCCCAACCGTATGATTTGCGGTTTCGGAGATACGCATCCGGGGTATCTGAACACTAATTTCTTTGTCCGTATGATACAGAATGCACAGGCAAACGGGAAGAAGGAACAGGAAGACTATTTCACTGCCTTGTTGAAATGCCTGAATCCCGGTGCCGGAAATGAGAAAGCGGAAAAGAAGAATGTGCGGGTGTCTGTCAATTCTTTTTTTGAAGATAAGCCATTGACGCTGAATCCGGAGGTGCAGGCGGGAAAGATAGAAGAATATGTCTCTCCTTTGTTCCATGCGCCTAACGTCTCTTGGCTGGTGCAGCGAAATGGTATGGATCCGCGCAGCAGTCTGATGATTTCGCAGAATGGAAGTGAGGGCAACCACATGCACGCCAACGGCATTTCTATGGAACTTTACGGAAAAGGATATGTGCTGGGACCCGATGCGGGTATCGGTCTTTTCCTGTATAGCGGGTTGGATTATGCGGAATATTATTCTCAGTTTCCGAGTCATAATACGGTTTGTGTAGATGGAATATCGAGTTATCCGGTGATGAAAAGCAATCATTCTTTTGAGTTGCTCTCCTGTTTCCCGGCTTCGGCGGAACCGGGTGGGGAGTTTACCTCTGTCACATACAGCAACCTCTATTTCCGCGAACCGGAAAGCAGGGCGGATCAGACGCGTATGATGAGTATCGTCACCACTGCTCCGGAAACGGGGTATTATGTGGATGTGTTCCGCAGTCGGAAAGAAAAAGGAGGGGACAAGATGCATGATTATTTTTATCATAATCTCGGGCAGACGCTCACATTGACCGCTGCCGACGGAACGGATCTGAATCTGCAGCCTACGGAGGAACTGGCGTTTGCCGGTGCGCATCTTTATGCCTATTCTTATTTATATGATAAGAAAGTGGCGGCTACCGGCAAGGATGTGAAAGCGACCTTTACCATTGATATGAAAGATAAGGGAGGCGATGATATATCCATGAATCTCTGGATGAAGGGAGAACCGGACCGTGAAGTCTTTACGGCTCTGTCGCCTATGACCGAAGGGTTGAGCCGTACACCCGGTATGCCTTATAATATAAAGGAGCAACCTACATTGACTTTTGTTGCCCGCCAGCATGGAGAGGCTTGGAACCGTCCTTTTGTCGCTGTTTATGAACCGAGTACACGGAAAGAGCCGTCGGCCATTCAGGCTGTGTCCTACTTTGATGCGGAGGAAACCGCTCTGACGGATTTTGCCGGAATCTGCGTGAAAAGCAAGAATGGGCGTACAGATCATATCTTCTCGCTTTCCGACGCTACGCAGACGGCTACTTATCAAGGGATGAAAGTAAAAGCGGATTATGCGGTAATCAGTAACCGGTATGCGGGAGATAACCGTACGCTGTTTATGGGTAACGGAACGCAACTGATAGCACCGGGAGTCAGTATCCGTACTTCTGTTCCCGCCAATGTTCTGCTCGAACAGAAGCAAGGGAAATGGTATATCTTGTCTTCCGCTTTTTGCACGGTGGTGATCGGCGGCAAGAAGATGAAAGTGGAAGCTGCACAGAAGACAAAAAGATGTATATCCTGTCCATAGATTGATAATATTGTAATGTATTGGCAGACTGCTAAGGAAATATTGCAATAAAAAATAAAAAAAACGTAGGCAAACGTTGTGAATACCATATTTTTTCTAATTTTGCGGTTTCTTGTCTGATTCGGAAGAAACGGACAAGAAGTCCTTATTTATATAGGGCGGATATTTAGTGGGAAATATTTAGTGGGAAAATAATTATGGTATATGCACTGAGAAATGGTCGCAGAGTGGTCGCTCTGTTGTCATTTCTGTTATTGTGTTGTGGGGTACATGTACACGCACAACGAATGGCTGTGAAAACGAACACGTTGGGATGGCTGACTGCCAGCCCTAATGTCGAGGCCGAATTTGTTTTGGGTCGTCATATCTCTCTCAATATGGGAGTCGCTGCGAATCCGATCAGTACAGACAATTTTAAAACTACTTTCACACATTTTCAGCCGGAAGTACGTTATTGGTTAAACCGTCCGATGGTGAGCCATTTTCTAGGTGTCACCGCTTTCGCGAACAATTTTAATATGCTGGTTAAAGATGTGCATCACAAAGGCGATGCGCTGGCAGTCGGTTTGACGTACGGTTATGCTTGGGTGCTGAACGATCATTGGAATATTGAGGCGACGGCAGGTATCGGGGTGATGCGCTACCGTCAGTTTAAGTACGACAAGGGTGCTCCGAAACCGGATGCGGCGAATGACAGTAAGACAACGCTGGCGCCAGTGAAGCTGGGAGTGTCTTTTGTGTATATTATCCGGTAACGGAACGAACATTTATAGTTAGAAAAGAGAATGAAAATCAATTGTAAACGTGATAGATTAATCGGAATCCTCCTGGCAGCCATGCTGCTACTCGGTGCGGATGCGTACGCCCAACGTATGCGTGTGCAAGGACACGTCACCAACCAACAGGGAAAAAGCATTCCGAACGTGAATATTATAGATCCTGTGACGAATGAACGCATTGAAATCTCCGATGAGGACGGACGCTACAGTGTGCTGGCGGAACGACACGGATCGTTGAAATATACTTGTGTCGGGTATGAAGACAAGACGGTCAAGGTGGGCGGAAAGCAGATTATCAACGTGGTGCTCAAAGATGCGGTCATTGAACTTGACGAGGTGATTGTGATTTCAAAAGTGAAGGATAAAGTGGTGCCCGAGCCTACGGACATTGAGATAAAAGGCAATTACTTCCATCTGAAAACCCGTGTGCCGGTGCCTAAGGAGATGTTCACTTCCAACCGCCGTTTGGTGTTGCAACCTTCTATCTATGATGTGACACAGAAGAAGCGTTTGCTGTTACGTCCCGTGGTGTTCGACGGAGGTACGTATAATACTACCCAGCGGCGTATGTATGATTATAATATCGAACAGGACCCGCTGCACGAATACATACAGGTGAAGACTACTTCCTCGCGGAACGGGGATATTATCGCCTATCATGATTCTATCTATATAGAGTATCTGCAACATGATTATCGTGCGGATGTACATCTTGCGATGGAGAATTACCGTGCTATTATCTATCGGGATTCTTTCTCTATCGCACGCGGTACTGTCAATCCGTTGCGTTTCCTGGAATATAAATTCTCCGCTTTCAATCTGACGGATAAGAAATATCTCCCCAAACCTGTGATGCAATTGAGGGATACCAAAGGAGAAGTCAACTTGACTTTCGTTGTGGGAAAAGCTGATCTGGATGATAAGAATCCACAGAATCAGGTGGAACTGAATCGCTTGAATCAAGAGTTGCACGCTATCGAGATGAATCCGGAGGCTTCATTGAAAAGTTTCCATATTACGGGTGTCGCTTCACCGGACGGTTCGTATGAATTGAATCTGCGACTGGCTAAGTTGCGTACGGACAAGGCGCTGGACCGTATCTTGTCGCAACTCGACCCGGAGACCCGCAAACTTCTGGAGGTGAAATCGGACGCGTCGGTCGCTTCGTGGAAAGAAGTGGCGGAGTTGCTGCGGAAAGATTCTGGACAGGATACGGCCGACGAGATCACGGAATTGATTAAGCGATACGGAGAAAAGAATTACCAGTTGAATCGCGCGCTGAAATCGAAACCTTTTTATAAGGAGGTTGCTGCTGTGTATCTGCCTAAGTTGAGAAAAGTGCAGTACACTTACGGATATTCTATTTTCCGTTCTTTGACGGATGAGGAAATTATGCAGCTCTATAAGAAAGATCCGAAGGAGCTGACACGTTTTGAATATTACCGGATGATTGCAACGGCTAAAACGCCGGATGAAAAAGAGAGGTATTGTAAAGAAGCTCTTGAATTGTACGATAACTTTACGTATGCGGCGAATGAGCTGGCTGTGTTGAATATTCAGAAAGATACGCCGGACTCCAAGATTCTTGAACCGTTCGTCAGCAAGTCGGCTCCGGTGGAATTGCTTTCCAATCAGGCGATTGCCCTGTTGCATGAAGGTAAATATACGAAGGCCGATTCTGTGTTGACACTGCTTCCGGAGGGAGTTGTTGCCGATGATTTGCAGGCGATCGTTCAGGCGATGGCAGGCTATTACGACGATGCGTTTGAGAAAGTGGCGGCTACCAGCCCTTTCAATGAAGTGATCATGTTGCTGGCGATGAAGAAGAATAAGGAAGCATGGGAGAAGGCTTCGCAGCTGGATACGGGCTCGGCTCGCGAGTATTATGTGAAGGCTATCGCTGCCAACCGTATGGAAAAGGTGGGTGAAGCACTTATGTATATTGAGAAAGCTTTGGAACTGGATCCTTCCTTGCTGGAGACCGCGAGAGTGGACGGTGACATTATTGACCTGTTGCCCGAAGAGCAGAAAATAAAGAATGATAATACAACGAAAGAGTAAATGATGGATATCCTTAGAATCAAAAATAAATATGCGGCAGTGGCATTGTTCTTGATGTTGTCTGTTGCTTTGCAGGCACAGGATTATGGTGCATTGAAATATATGTTGCAGAAAAGACCTGCCAATGAGAGGTTTGAAAGTAATAAATTCAATGAACACCTCTTTTTCTCTGCCGGGCTGGGACCTTACGGTTTGCTGACGAGCGGAGGACAGGATGGCATGGGAATGACAGCCAATGCTTTTATAGGCAAATGGTTCACTCCTGTTCACGGGGCGCGTCTGGGAGCGACTTTGGGCTATTTGCCGTCGGAAGTATATAACAGTAAGATAAAAATGGTAGGAGGCAGCTTCGACTACCTGCTGAATATATCTTCTCTTACATTCGGATACAACGAACAGCGCAGGTTCGAACTTTTGGGTATAGCGGGAGTTGAAGCCGGCTATTCCAGGGCCAATGACAATTCGGCCGGTGATAATCCGGCTGTGAAGAATGGACATGAGTTCTATTATGGTGTCCGTATGGGATTGCAGGGGAATATCCGTCTTTCACGGACACTCGATTTATTTGTCGAACCCCGAATCGGATGGTACAACGATGGATTGGGGCATACGGAAAGTTGGAGAAACTATAAAATGGGAGGATCGGTCTTGGTGGGTCTGACCTATATGCCTGCTGCGGCGATGGGTAGGAAGATTCATTTTGACAACTTCGATAACAGCTCATTCCTCAATCATATGTTTGTCTCGTTGTCCGGTGGAATCAGTACGCTGAAAATGCCGGGGATAAAGAATACACTCAAAGGATTCGGACCGCAGTTCTCTGCCGGAATCGGTAAATGGTTCAGTCCGTCGTCGGGAGTACGCTTGTCCGGAACCGTTGGCTACAGCGATACGCCTGCCGGTAGTGCGAGCAGCTATTTCAAGCATATAGACCTGCATGCCGATTATTTGCTGAATATCAATAATATACTTTGGGGATATGACGAACAGAGGCTTTTCACTTTGATCGGTATAGCCGGTGTCAATCTGTCCGGGACAAAAGGAGTGGCGCAGACAGCCAAGTATGCACCGGGATTGGGTATCGGGCTTCAAGGAAGTTTCCGGTTGAACCGTTCCGTAGATTTGTTTGTGGAACCCCGCCTTAATGTTTATCAGAAGAGATATGCCGGTGGATGTGGTTTCGGTAGTACAGACCAGCTCGGAGAACTGAACTTCGGTGTGACGTATCACACAATAGACCGTGCAGCCCGTCCTCAGAATGGATTCTCAAGCAATCATATTGCCGACAATCTATTCATGACGTCAGGTATCGGGGCACAGTTATTCCTGAATAAGACTAATCTGAAACATCTCGCTGCATGGGGACCGCAACTTTCCGCTTCTATCGGAAAATGGTTTACTCCGTATTCCGGTCTGCGACTGGTAGGGACGGGAGGTTTCTTCTCCAATTATTTGCTTCCGACAGATATGGAGGCGGAGAGACTCAGACATATCACCGTAACCGGAGGATTGGATTATTTATGGAATATCACTTCTACCATGAGCGGATATGATCCGGAACGTATTTTTGAACTGATCGGTTCGGTAGGATTTAATCTGGCTTATACGTCGAATTCAGAGCATAAGTTCCAGCCGGGACTCAATGCGGGGGTACAGGGAGTATGGCACATCAATGATTTCTTCGGTTTGTATCTCGAACCGCAAATCCGCCTGTATCGTGATAAGTTTATCGAAGGAAATCTGGGTTTCATACAGAAGGATGTGATGGTGGGGATCAATGCCGGTTTCCATTATCGTTTTGTTCCTTATTCCAAAGCGGCCAATCGCAGTGTGTTTGAGAAAGATGACAAACGGTATTTCATATCGGGAGCATTGGGCGTAAGCAGTCTGCTGGTTGCCAATCGGGATTTGGTAAAGAATATGGGGGTGGAAGCTAAGGGTAGTATCGGAAAATGGTATACTCCGCTTTCTGCATGGCGTGTGAACGGAACAATCATGTATAAGGCGAAAACACCGGATAAGTTGAATCTTCATTATGCTGGGTTAGGAATGGATTATATGATGAGTCTCGCTACTTTGGCGAAGGGATATAGCCGGGATCACGCGATAGATGTTGTTCCTTTTGTCGGAGTGACAGCCGGATTGGTACGTCGTAGAGGTGAATTTAAAGCAGTTCCGGGAATTGACGCCGGTGCGCAAGTCAAACTGAAACTGGGCTCTTCCCTCGATTTCTATGTGGAACCCAAAGTAGGCATTCGCACGGACACGTATGATGGTATGGATCAGGGAAGACCCGACCGCGTTACTTCTATGGTGGGAGGATTGATTTACAAGTTTAAAATGCCTACTTTTAAATAAAGTTAGCATTCTACTTACAAAAATACAGCTGTATATTCGATAAAAACAAATTCAAGAGTGAAAGTTTTGTCGCTCTTTATTTGATTTTGCCTGCTGACTGTTATCTTTGTTTCAAAATAATAGTGGAGTAGGATAAGGGGATTTCATTTTTCGTTCGTACTAATAATAGTACTACAAAAAAGAAAACTATGAAGATTCGAATATGCATATTGATTATTATATGGGGGATATTATATCCGGAGTATCTGAGCTCGCAGGAATCCCCTTACGTATTCCGCCAGATCGGAGTTGTCGAAGGATTACCGGATAACTATGTAAAAAGCGTTTTTCCCATTTCCGACGGACGTATCGGTGTGCGAAGTACTGTGTTATTAAGCCTGTATGACGGTGCGAACTATTCAAATTTTCCTTTCAATATTCATGGTGAATATCCGATAGTATATAACCACATCATTCCCGAACAATATATTGATACCGATAAACGTTTGTGGATGAAAGAACGTAAAAGCCTGCGCGTTTTTGATTTGACTACCGAACAGTATATCTATAATGTAGATTCGCTGTTTCTTCAGTTCGGGCTGAAAGATAGGGTGGAGGATCTGATTATTGATTCCGAGAAGCGTTATTGGTTTCTCACGCCGGGATCTTCTGTCTATACGTATGATACGGAAACGAAATCGGCAGAATTGGTTTGCAGGAATGATGAGTTTATGGAATATTATGGCGGACTGTTGGGAATAGAAAGTCACGGCAACTATAGTTGGATGGTGCATCAGAAAGGGGCTATCCGTTGCTATGATTGGGAGAAGAAACGTTTTATTCAGGAACTCGATTTCTTGAAAGGACAGCTGAAACCGGATGACCGTGTTGTCTTACGGATACTCGATAACGGTGACTTCTGGCTAATGTGGGATCGGGGGATAGGTTACTATGATGTTTATAATAAAAAATGGAACCCGATTTCAAGTATCCGGTTGGGACATTATTCATGGTTCACCTCAATGGATGTGGATAAAGGTGGAAATGCATGGGTAGGAACCGTTATCGATGGATTTTATGTAATTGATATGCATAATTTCTCCATAACTCACACATTGGATATACCTTTGTTGTCAGGCAACAGAGTGAGAAATGCAGTTCAGAGCATTTATTGCGATCATGAGAATAATTCCGTCTGGATGGGGCTTTACAATCAGGGAATGTGCTATTACCATCCCAGCATGAACAAGATAATGCTGTGTAATAAGAAAATGATTCGCGGAGACTGGAAAGGAGAGGAGATCCGTTGTATGTTGGAGACTTCGAAAGGCGAGATTCTCATGGGAACCGCTTCGGGACTGTATCGTTACGAACCGGCAACACGGAGCTTGAACAGGCTGTATAATGAATTCAATCAAAAGAATTGCCGTGTCCTCTACGAAGACAAAGAAAACCGTATCTGGGTGGGGACCTATCATGACGGATTATATTGTATAGAACACGGGAAAGTAAGATCTTATGACTATCCGGACACGGATTATCAGAATGAGTTGGATTTCAGTAATATACGTGTTATGGTTGAGGATCCTTCCGGACGGTTGTGGGTGAGTATATACGGAGGTGTAGGCTTGTTCAATCCGGAGAATGGGCAGATAAAACTATTATCCGAACAGTTTCCCGAGCTGAAGAAATATAAAGTAGCCAATGCGTTGGCTATTGACGACCGGTCCCGATTGGTAGTGGGTAGCGATAATGGCTTGTATATCTATGATCCTGCAAAAAATACAATCTGGATATCCGAACAGGATGGACAAGCCAATTCAATCTTTAATCAAGGAAGTATGAAGTATAACCAGATATTGAAAGATCATGAAGGTACTTTATGGTTTGCTACCCAATACGGTTTGAATGTCCTTACCCATCATGGGCAAAGTTATACATTGGGTAAAGAAGAAGGGTTGTCACAAGCTATCCTGAATGTGGTGGAAGATAAAAATCATGATATATGGATATCGACAGTCACTTCTATCTATAAGATAAAAGTAGACCGTAAGACAGATAAATACAGTTTTCACGTTGTCAGTTATTTGTCCGAAGATGAGATCCGGCAGGATGATTTATATAGCTTTCCTTCTCTGATAACCCGTGACAATCAACTCTTCTTAGGCTTGATGAATGGATTTATTGTCTTTTCTCCTGAGAATATGGTTGATAACCAATGCCTCAATCGGCCTTTATTCACTTCATTCCGCCTGTTCAATGTTCCGGTAGTGTCGGGAGAGGAATATAATGGGCGCATATTGTTTGACAAAGCATTGAGTTATTCGGATGCAGTGCAATTGGAATATGATGAGAATTATGTAACACTTGAATTTTCGGGACTGAACTTCTCTAATCCTTCTCAGACTTCTTTTCGTTATCAGTTGGAAGGCTTTGATAAAGAATGGATTGAAACATCGTTTGAGAATGGACAGGGACGTGTTGTGTATAATAATCTTCCGTCTGGCGAATATGTTTTCCGTGTGTCCGCAGCCGGAAACGACCGGATATGGGGACCGGAGTCTGAATTCAGAATTGTGATTCATCCTCCGTTTTGGGATACATTGGCTGCCCGCATCCTCTATGCCGTTTTGGGTATTTTGTTGGTCTTCGGTCTTATTTATGTGATTAACCGCCGTAATCATCGGAAAATGATCCGTATGCAAGAGGAAGAAGCCCTGAAACAAAAAGAAGAATTAGATCAGATGAAATTCCGTTTCTTTACCAATATCAGTCATGAGCTGCGTACTCCGCTGACACTGATTATCACTCCGTTGGATATGATGATACGCCGTTTGACGGATGATGCAATGAAGAAACAACTGAATACTATCTATAAGAATGCCCAAAACCTGTTGTCATTGGTAAATCAATTACTGGATTTTCGTAAACTTGAAATGAAGGGTGAGAGATTGCATTTGATGAATGGCGATATGGAGGAGTTTATTGTTTCTGCCTACAATAATTTTATGCCGATGGCTGTAGAGAAGCATCTTAACTTTGTAAACCAGTCGGAACACAGAGCGCTTTATATGTTTTTCGATCGGGATAAAGTACATAAAATTGTAAATAATCTCTTGTCCAATGCCTTTAAGTACACTCCAGAGGGAGGAACCGTGAACTTATTACTTGCGACGGAGGAAGTGGAAGGGAGAAACTATGTGAGAATATCGGTATCCGACACAGGAATCGGAATATCCGAGTCCGATCTTCCCTACATCTTTGACCGTTTCTATCAGGTTGGCAATGAAGGGGATGAAAAGATAGGCAGTGGTATCGGACTCCATCTGGTCAGGGAATATGTGAATATTCACGGTGGGCGTATAAAGGTTGACAGTCAGATGGATCGCGGGTCGGTCTTCACCGTTTGGTTACCTATGGATTTGACACCTGAACCGGATGAACTGCCGGATGAAATAACTGATATGGAATCGACGGGTATGAAAGAAAAGGAAACCGTTGTATCTGCGTCAGATGAGAATATAAAGAAATTGTTGTTGGTAGAAGATAATCAAGAGTTCCGTACTTTCCTGAAAGAGCAGTTGGAAGATTTTTATCAAATCATTGAAGCGGCGGATGGTGAAGAAGGGGAAAGAAAGGCGATTGAAGAAAATCCCGATCTCATTATCAGTGATATCATGATGCCGAAAGTGGATGGTATCGAACTTTGCCGCCGAATCAAGACGAACGTGCAGACATCCCATATACCTGTGATATTATTGACAGCCCGTACTGCCGATGATATCAAGATAAACAGCTACGAAGTAGGAGCCGACTCTTATATGTCGAAACCTTTCAACTTTGATATGCTGATGGTACGCATTGAGAAGTTGATAGAACAGCAGGAAAGGAGGAAACAGGAATTCCGTAAGAATATAGAAGTAAATCCGAGTGCTATCACAATTACTTCCGTAGACGAGCAATTGATACAGAAATGCTTGGAATACATAGAAAAGAACATGGACAATCCGGAATATGGTGTAGAGGAGTTGAGTGGCGATTTGGGGATGGTACGCATGAGTCTTTATCGTAAGCTGCAATCCATAACCGGACATACCCCGACGGACTTTATCCGCAGTATCCGTTTGAAACGGGCAGCGCAATTATTGCAAGGAAGCCGATTGCCGATCATCGAAATAGCGAATCGGGTAGGATTCAGCTCTTCCAGTTATTTCTCGAAGTGTTTTAAAGAAATGTTTGGGATGTTGCCTAAGCAATATGCAGAAGAGACTGGAAAAAAAGAATGACATTATAGTTACGTTTATTAGTTTAATTATTACATTTGTGCCAATTTATAATAAATAGTGATATGAAAGTATTAGTTTTAATTTCATTGGTAGGAGGTTTGTTGTTGTCCTCTTGCGGAGGTAGTTCAAAAAATAGTGCGAACAGTCAGGAAGTAAATCCGGCAGATACAATTTATCTGGGTGATTTACGTGAGAAGTTTGCAGGGGATAGTATTTTCTTTAAAGTAGTGGCTCCGGATCTGATGTTGATGGATTATCAATATTTCTGGGCAGCGACGGAATCGGATGCAATAGAAAAAGGTCTGACGAAAGAATATTATAAGCGCGTCAAGAAAGAAATCACCGAAACAAATGAGGCCATTAAAAAAGGTGTCATGAAAGGTGCGGATGTGAAACGTATTCCGGATTTTCAGGCTGCGCAGTAAAGCAAATACCAGAGATAATCTGCATCTGTGGCGAATCATGCCACAGACTTATGCAAAGTACAGAACAGGGGAGTCGCCAAATGTAACGGCCTCCCCTTTTTTTTGTTACTATGAAACCTGCATTTATGCCGATGGAATGGGGATATTTTGCAAAAAAACACGCTTGTTACCATAGTTTTGTTTTCTGTTACTTTTGTGCTATTTGTTTTTAAAACTTGTTTTTACTTTTGTAACATCGTTAAACGGATAAATTTAATGCCATGAGTAAACAACAAGCTACATTTGACGACTTCTTTTCAGAGTGCTACCTGAAATATCGGGAGCATATCAAAAACTATATCGCTCTTCGTATTTGCCGTCCGTATGAAGCGGAAGATTTGGCACAGGATGTTTTTGTCCGCTTGTGGGAATACAGAATGTTTGTAAAACCCGACACTGTCTGGTCTTTGCTTTTTACGATTGCCCGTAATATTGTGACTGATCAGATACGCCGTTATTATAAGCAGGAAGATTTTGTTGCTTATATATATAATAAGGTGAACGACTCTGATAGAAACACGACGGAGGATGTAATCTGTTATCGTGAACTGAAAGAAAAGCATGAGGAGGTGGTGAAAAGTCTTCCTGCCAAGCGCCGCCGGATTTACGAGTTGAGTTTTAATCATGAGCTATCTTGCCCTGCTATTGCAGGAAAATTGTCTTTGTCTCCTCGTACGGTAGAGTGTCAGTTATTGTTGGCGCGTAAGACTGTACGTGGTTGTTTGCGGAATGAATTTTCCCAAGTCGGTTAAATACCGTCTCGGAATAAAGCATATTAACTTTAATAATTTAATAGTATTATGGAAATTAAATCCAAATTCTTATGTAGTAGAGGAGTTGCATTGGCTTTTGCCATATTGCTGGGTGGTTCACCCGGTGTATTGCTCTATGCGAATGATTCTGTAGAAGAGAGTTTGACTGTAGCCCAGACAGGACGTACTATCAAAGGATTTGTTACAGATGTGAATGGCGAACCGCTGATTGGTTGTAATGTAGTGGTTGTAGGAAGTAATGCAGGAGTAATTACCGACATCGACGGTCGGTTTGCATTGAACGTGCCTGCGGATGCTAAGCAAATAAAGATTAGCTATATCGGTTATGTAGACCAGATTATTACTCTTCATGACCGTTCGGATTTTAAGGTTGTACTGAAAGAAGACAATAATGCATTGGATGAGGTAGTTGTTGTTGGTTACGGTACACAAAAGAAAGCTACTTTGACGGGTGCGGTAGAACAAGTAAGTAGTAAGGTTTTGGAAAGTCGTGCCATCACCAATGTTGGTGCAGCTTTACAAGGAGCTACTCCGGGTTTGGTTGTTACCCGTTCCAGCTCACGTCCGGGTAATGAAGGATTGAATTTCCAGATTCGTGGTGCGACATCTGTAAATGGTGGGAAAGTCTTGATTATAGTGGATGGAGTCCCTACACTGAATGATGCCTCTTTCCAGAATCTGAATCCGGATGATATAGAAAGTATCAGTGTGTTGAAAGATGGTTCTGCTTCTATTTACGGTGCTAAGGCTGCCAACGGTGTGATTCTGGTAACAACGAAAAAAGGTAAGGGAAAGGTGACAGTAGACTATAATTTCAATATGCGTTTCACGACTAACGGTATCATGGCTTTCTCTCCAAGTATGGAGGAATATGCTACTATGTGGATTGAAGCGAATAAAGAACAGAAAACAAAAGACTGGTGGAACTGGACTTCTGAAGAGAATATGTTGAAAATGCAACAGGGAATCTCCGGTATTTATCATACGAATGCTAAAGACTGGGGATATGATCTCTTCATCGGAGATGCCAATCGTTTGGAGGAGATGTTTGCACGTCGTTTTTCTTATCAGCATAATTTAAGTTTATCAGGTTCTAATGAGAAAACAGATTATCGTATATCTTTAGCATATGCAGATAATCAGGCAAACTTGGCGACAGCGTATGATGGCCAAAAACAGTTGAATCTGCGTTTAAATTATGGAATCAGACTTACTGACTGGTTTAAATTGGAAACATCGGCTAGTATGATTAAGACTGACACTGAGTCACCTTCTGCCGGTATTGATACATCTTTATATGGAAACGAACCTCCGTTTTTCCCTGCTAAAAATCCCTATGGGCAGTGGTATGCCAATTTTGGTAAAGTTGGAGACCGTCAACCTGTAGCTGCAACCTCTGATGGCGGGCGTGACGAACGCATGAACTTGACTACTCGTGTTGATGTGAAAGCCATTGTTGATATTTGGAAAGGAATCAGTTTTGAAGGTATGGCTTCATTCCAAAATGAAGAATATCGTCGTGACCGTTATGTGATTCCTGTACAGACATATGATTGGTTTGGAAATCCTGCCGATAAAGTTGTGAGCAATACAAATCAGTCATTGATTTATCCGACAGATGTATTGAATATTAAGGATATTCATAATCCTGCTTATTTGATGCAGGCCAATAATATGCAATATCAGTATTATTCTGCCTTACTGAAATACAAACGTACTTTTGCGAAAGTGCATAATGTTGAGGCGATGGCTGGTATCAATGCTGAAAAGTGGGTACAGAAAAAGATGGTAACAGCCCGTGAGAAGATGGAAGATACAGGTGTGTATGATTTGAATCTTGCTTCCGGTGCACAAGGAAATGGAGGAGGTAAGACCCACAACGGTTCTTACTCTTACATTATGAAGTTGAATTATAATTATGCTGAAAAGTATTTGATTGAATTGATCGGACGTCGTGACGGAAATTCTAAGTTCGCAAAGGGACATAAATTTAAAAACTTTGTTTCGGTATCCGGAGGTTGGGTCTTTACGGAAGAGAACTTTTTAAAAGCTATTACTCCTGTTGTTAATTTTGGAAAATTACGTCTCAGCTACGGTAACTCCGGAAATGATGCGGGATTGGGAGATTTTGACTATTTAGTTGCTGTAACACAAGGAAGTACTGTCTTTGGTTATTCTCCTGCAGCACAGGTAAGTACTGGTTTGGGGAATAATGGTATTATCAGTCTTGATCGTACGTGGGAACGGGTAGAGCAGAAAAATGTTGGTATTGACTTGCACTTTTTCAATAGTCGCCTGACTACTTCTTTCGACTACTTCATTAAAGATAATATCGGTATGCTGTCGGAAGTCACTTATCCCGGTGTACTGGGAGGCAAATCTCCGAAAACCAATAGTGGACATCTGAATGTAAAAGGTTGGGAATTTACTATCGGATGGCGTGATCAGATTAAAGACTTCTCTTATTATGCTAATTTCAATATCGGAGATACTAAAAGCAAATTGGAAGAACTGACGGGAGCAGACGGATATGGAGCAGGAGTGAATAAGACTGTCAATGGTTATCCTTTGAATGCATTCTTCCTTTATCGTACAGATGGATACTTTAAGGATCAAGCGGAAGTAGACCGTTATTATGCGTTGTATGCCGAGCAGGTAGGAGCACTAAATAATGTAGGAAAGGGAACGGTTGCCGAACTTCGTCCCGGTGATACTAAACGTCTTGACTTGAACGGTGATTATAAGATTACTGATCTTGGTAATGCCGATAGCGACCTTCAGTATATTGGAGATGCCAATCCGCATTTTGTATATGGTCTTACAGTTGGCGCATCGTGGAAAGGTATTGATGTCAGCGCAATGTTTCAAGGAGTTGCCAAACAATATATTATGCGTAATGATTGGATGGCTTATCCTTTCCGTACAATCTACACAAACCAGAATCCGACTTTTCTCGGACAAACTTGGACGGAAGATCATAAAGATGCCAGATATCCGCGTCTGACAAATAATACAAACCGCTCTGCCTGGAATTACCAGAATAACGACTTCATGTTGCAGAATAGTCGTTATATCCGTCTGAAGACATTGGTGGTAGGATACACATTGCCACAGATATGGACACGTAAAGTGAAATTGGAGAAAGTCCGTCTTTATTTCTCAGGTAACGACCTTTGGGAGGCTACTAGTATTCGTGACGGTTTTGACCCGGAAATGGGTTCCGCTTCCAATACGAGCGGATATCCTTTTGCCCGTACTTGGTCATTCGGACTTAATGTTACTTTATAATCAACCTAAGATATAGACTATTGTATGAAAAAGATAACTTATATATTGGCTTGTGCTTGCATGATGGGATTAACTTCTTGTGCAGATACATTCCTTGATTTAGAACCGTTGGATTCAAGAACTGATGCAGTTTATTTTAAAAAACCGGAACATTTCCGTGAGTTTGCAAATGGATTTTACGGACAGCTGCTTGGCTGGCGCTCGGGTATAATGGAACACATGGACCTGCAGTCTGATTTAGTAAACAGCCGTAATGGAAACCAAGCTTATTTGGGATATGGTACATTGACCCTCGGTTATGATGATGCCCGTTGGGACCATTATAATAACATACGTACTTGTAACATATTGCTTCAACGTGGGGAAGCGTATAGTGGTAACCAGAGTGAAATTGATCCCTATCTTGGCGAAGCGTATTTCTTTCGTGCTTATAACTATTTTTACCTGTTGAAATATTTTGGAGGCGTGCCTATTATTACAGTTCCTCTCGATACGGATTCACCGGAATTGCAAAAACCGCGTAACAGCCGTTATGAGGTAGCGGACCTGATACTTAGTGACCTTCAAAATGCTATCAGCAGATTACCAAAAGAGCAGAACATTGCTACGTCGGATAAAGGACATATAAGTGAGCAAGGGGCAAAAGCATTTAAGGCTCGTGTGTTGCTGTATGAAGCTACTTGGCGCAAATACAATAAAACATCTACCGATTATGAAGGCTCTGCAGGTCCGAAAAGTGATCAGGTAAATGAGTTTTTGGAGGAGTCAATATCTCTTTCTAAAGATGTATTGGATGATGAGGTTTTTAGAATTTGGAACCATAATAACGAACTTGATAATTTGAGCAGTCGTTATCTTTTCTGTTTGGAAGATGGAAGTCAGACAGGAGGTTATGGAAAAGATAGCAATAAAGAGTTTATTATTTACTCTGTTTTTGACCGTGTTCTGAATGCAGGTGCATTTTCCTTGAATAATGAAATGAATTATATTTATCCTACCCGTAAGTTTATTGATATGTTTGTGTGCACCAACGGAATGCCGACAACTAATAATGAACAGTTTAAAGGATATCAGAATGTTACAGATGAGTATCAGAATCGTGATTATCGCCTGATGGCATATGTAGGAGGTCCGGCCGAATCTATTGGTAGCACTTCAGGGTATGGTGACCAGAAGTTCCGTAACCCTATTGTGGGTGATAAAAAAGAATCAGCCAATTATCCGGTACTGCGCTTGGCGGAAGTCTGCTTGAATTATGCGGAAGCTATAATGGAACGTTATGGTGAAATAACGGATGCCCAACTAGGGATATCAATCAATAAGTTGCGTGATCGTGCCGGAGTGGCTCATCTTACCAATGCATTGGTAGAGAAGATTAAAAAACAACTTAATTCAGAAAAGGAGCTTTCAGAGATTATGTTGGACGAGATTCGTCGTGAACGTACTGTAGAGCTTTATATGGAAGGTTTCCGGTATGATGATTTGAAACGTTGGGGAATCTTGGAAGAAACGTTGAACCAGTCCCGTTTGGGAAGAGTAGTCGGAGAAGCAGGATATAGCACTCCGTTTAAAGATGCATCTGGAAATCCAACTTCGAAGTACGATGCTAAATCGTATGTTTATGGTGAGGAAACAGTAATAACAGGAGATGGAAAAGAACATGCTTGTGTTGTGATTTCTCCTAAGGCTAATAGTACTGTACGTAAAGCACATTACCTTTGGCCGATACCTCAACACCAGATTAATCTGAATCCGAATTTAAAACAGAATCCGGGATATTAATTAGCCGAGATCTAATAATCTATTAATTAAAAATAGGATATATGAAACATTTATTGAGAAATATGATTGGAATATTTGCGGTAACATTGTTTGTGTTGCTGTTCTATGCTTGCGAACAAGATCCGCAGATAAAAAAATATGAATATCCGATGCCGGAAGTATCCGGAATGTCACCGAATATCGGATATGTTTCTTCACAAGTAGTTATTACCGGAACAAATTTCGGTGATCGTACGGAACCTGTGAAAGTTTTTTTCGGAAGTGTACTAGCGACGAAAGTATTGATGTGTAAAAATAATCGCATTGTAGTGGAAGTGCCGGACGGAGCTGCAAGCGGTGACGTAACAATGCAAATCTGGACGAATGATGTGGGTGTAATAGGTCAATACAAAGTGTTGCCTACACCATACGTGCACTCCGTTGTCTCTGATAATCCTTTGGGAACAGGAGTAGCGGAAGAGGATGATGTAGTAACGATTACCGGTGAAAATTTCGGAACGGATGTTAATGACATTGAAGTTAGTTTTAACGGGACATCAGCTAAGGAAATACGATTGGTGGATGAGTCTACCATCGAAGCTGTCACCCCCAGAAATTGGGTTTCCGGTAATGTGGTTATTACAATTCGCGGATATGCTATGACAGGAAATGCATTGTTTAATCCTAATGCAAAAGGTGACGTGACTTCTGTTTATCTGAAAAACTATAAACAGCCGTTTGCTAAAGCGAGTGAAGAAAGTTGGAAGAATGGTGAATGGTGGACACCTGCCGATTGGATACAGAATGCGGTGTCTTTTAACGCAGATGGTAGTACGACTGTTTCCGGAATGCAATATAAGGCGGCGGAAGGATATACGCTGGCCTTCCAACACGGCTGGAATAAGAAGCAATATGCTAACGGTAAGATGTACCAACAAGTTAAATTACGTCCGGGGACGTACAGATTGGAAGTGACGTATGCCTATACGAAAGTACTCGACGGAAATTTTGTGGCAGCATTTATTGTAAAAGGAACGGAAGAAAATGATATCCCGGATACTGATCAGGTTGCAACTTTGGATGGTACGAAAGGTGTGTATGCTTCATATAAGACTTCAACAGTTGATGGTGCTTCAGGGCAACTCGTGACTGCTTCGTTCAATTTGGAGGGAGAGACTGATGTGCTGATCGGCTTCCTTACTACAATGAATAGTGGTGCTAATTCTTATTTCAAAATAACAGAAGTGAAGTTGGTTCTTGAGTAAAAATATAAAAAGCAACAAGTATGAAGAAGATATATAATTATATACTGCCGGTTTTGTTTACGGTATTTGCTGCATCGTGCGACGGGGATGATGAAGAAGTCATCCGTATGCAGAATCAGGATCCTGTCGTGACGGTGACATCCGTTTCGGATGCAGTTGGTTACGTGGGAAATGAATTTACTATTTACGGGACAAATTTTGGCATAATCGCAAATGATGTGGAGGTATTTGTCGGCAATACGAAATTGCAACTCATCTCTTGTGAAGATGAAGAACTGACCGTAAGAGTTCCGGAGGGTACCACTGCCGGGCGTATCTCCGTAGTAGTTTACGGGCAACGTGTAGATACGCAATTGATGTACGACGTACTCGGGGTTCCGGGTATTAGGACGGTGATTCCTTCGTATGGTTTTGTCGGCGATGAGATTAAATTTAATGGTCACGATTTAGGAGTTCCTTCAGCTCATTATAAAGTACTGTTTAGTGGAAAAGAGGAAAGTGCTACATTTATGGCGGAACCGGAAATGGAAAGTTTCTCTGTGAAAGTGCCGGAAGGTGCGCAAAGTGGGGAGATTAAACTTAATATTACAGACAAGCCGGTCAATGTGCCCGTCGCATTTACTGTTCTTAAGCATGCCGCATTGGATGCTGTAAAAGGAGAGGCGGCAGGATATGCCACCGGAATGGCTTCCGTCAGCGGAACAAATCTCAATCAGGCGGTGCTGGATGAAACGGTAGTGTTGCAACCAGTGAAAGCATTCTTCACTCCTAAAGCCGGAGGAGATGCTGTGGAAGCCGAAGTGAAAACACAAGAAGATGAACTGTTGGATATACAGATACCTGCCACACTTGCGCCGGGAGATTATACGATTTCTGTAACTACTCCTTTCGAGAAGATAGAAAAGACTTTAGACTTTGAGATTCTTCCGAATCCGGTGCTGACAAGTATTGAGCCATTGAAAGGATACGTAGGTGCAGTGGTGACCGTTGTTGCCGAAAACCTTGGAACGATTGCCAAAGAAGATATTCAGATGATGTTCGGTGAAACTCCGGCTACTGATATAACAATAGTGGATGAAAGCACCTTTACGGTTAAGGTTCCTTCATTGACAACGTTTGGTGAGATTCCTTTGTCAATGACTATTCATGGAGTTGAAATGAATATGGGAGGCTATGCGGCGTTTGAAATATTGGCGTCGCCCGTAATCACTTCCGTTGAGACTGATAATAAGTTCAGTTCAAAAGCTGTTCAAGTAGGTAATACTGTTACTATCAAAGGAACAGGCTTCCGGAATAGTACAATCTCCAGTGCCACGTTCGGAGGACAAGATTTGAACTATACAGTAGTAAGTGATACGGAAATTACTGCTAGCGTCTCTGAGCAATGTGCTGAAGGGGAAGATGTGATAACGCTCAAGTTTGATGATGTTGTGGTGGATGTGGTGAGCGGCGATAAGCTGAATATGTTGAAAGCGGGAAGTGATATTTCGGATTATATATTAACCAATGTGAAACAGCCGTTCGAATCCAAAGAAGGAAAGACGAGCGGACATTGCACACCCGTAGGTTGGAAATTTAACTATGGTGCTGGCAATGATGGTTTCTGCCATAATGAATCTGAAATTGAAATGCCTGGAGAAGGGTTGTATATGAATGATCAAGGGGGATTATTGGTAATCCAAAGCGGATGGGAAGGCCGATCCAAAAAAATGAATGGAAAGATGTTCCAGACCTTTAATATACCTCAGGGCGTCTATGATGTAGTGATTGATGTGGCAGAACTTGCCACAAACGGAAGCGGTCGAAAGAAAGCCGGTTTATTTATCTCTAAGGGAGGGGAAGAGCAAACTCCTAATATGGATGCAAGTGGAAATTGGACAGAAAATACAAACCTACTTAAATCGGTTGATTTTTATATGCCAGGAGAAACTTATAGCGAAAATTACAAAGACCAACGTTTCGTTATTGAAAATCTTACTATAGATTATGAGGGTGAAACGACCCTAGGATTTGCTGTTCATTTTGATAGTAATAGAGCACTAAAAATATCGTCTATCAAAGTTCTGTTGAAATAATCAATTACCCAAGTAATGCAGTCTTATAACGATTGCATTACTTGCACCGAATCTTTAAAATGAAAATTATTATGAGAAAAATATATTGTATAGCAGCCGCATTCGTCCTCTTCTCCTTCGCAGGATGCGGTGATGGCGTTGATTTGCCGAGTTTAGGTGTAGAAACCGATTTAAATAAAATTATTTTGCCGGACAATAATATCAATCTTGTTCAAGTTGAACTGAAAGACAACTCAGTACCTATGGAAAAGGTTGGTATACATTCTGAAGAAGATTTTGCCCGTATTCGTGAGAAAAAAGACATGGAAGAGCCGTGGATCACGGGTTATCAGATGTTGAAAGAGAGTTCTTTCTCTCAGAAAAATACGGATACATATCCGGTTGAGTATATTGTGCGTGGAGCGGCAGTGACTATAAATGGGGCAACGGTAGGGGAAAACTATATCAATGCAGCACGTGGAGCGTCAATAGCTTACCAGCAGGCATTGCGTTGGAAGATAGAAAATGATGATGAATATGCCGCTAAGGCTGTTGAAAACTTGAATAAATGGGTACAGACCTGTGTTGGAGTTACTGGCAACTCTAATGTTTCTTTGGCTGCAGGGCTTTATGGTTATGAGTTCGCCATTGCCGGTCAATTATTGCGGGAATATGAAGGTTGGGATCCCGAAGATTTTCTGGCCTTTCAACAGTGGTTATTAAAAGTATTCTATCCGGCCAATAAGGATTTCCTGGTGCGTCATCATGATACTAACCACTTGCATTATTGGGCAAACTGGGGATTGTGCAACATTGCTTCTACAATCGCTATTGGCATTGTCACCGATAGGCGTGATATTTATAATGAAGGTATTGAACATTTCCAGTCGGGAGTGACAAACGGACGTTTGCGTCGTGCTATCTATTACGACTATTCACCCGAATACAATTTTGCACAATGGCAGGAAAGTGGACGTGATCAGGGCCATACGTTAATGTGTGTCGGTTTGGTTGGTGTTATTTGCCAGTTAGCATGGAGTCAGGGAGATGATTTCTTTGCGTATGATGATAATCTTTTCTTGCGGGGATGTGAGTATGCTGCATGTTGCAACTATACAGAGGAAACCGTGCCTTTCACTACTTATATATGGCAAAAACACAATCAGTGGAATGGCATTTCTCCGGAAGAACAGACAGTTGTAGGAGGTGGAAAGTGGATGAAACGTGCTATTTGGGCATTGCCGTATTATCATTATAAGAGTATCAAAAATATGTCGGATGAAAAACTGAAATATACTAAAATCGCTACGGAATATGTGGGTGTAGAAGGTGGCGGTGGATATTATGATCCCAATTCCGGCGGTTACGATGTATTAGGATTCGGTACATTGATGTTTGCAAGATAAAAGCAGAATGTGTTTAATGAATTTATTTAATATGAAGATATCATTAAAGTTGATAGTTGTATTTTTATTGTTGTTAGGGTGGAATAGTATTTTACGGGCGGAAATACTCGTATACCCTGTCCCGCAAGGTATATACTATGCCCGTCACAACGACGACTACACAGTAAAAGTACGGCAAGCAGGTGAAAAAGATTGGGTAGATCTTTTCGAATATAACGTAAAGGTGGATATGGATACAAAATCGGATGCAACTATGGTGCAGTTTGATTTTTCCGGTAAAGTGGAAGTATTAATACGGAAGAACAATGGAGAGATCCGTTCGGCAATAGTACGTCCACTATCTAAAGGCATTCAGCCGAAGATAGACGGGAACTTTCTGTTGTTCACATTGGATAAGCCACAAAAACTATCTGTAGAATTTAACGGTGACTGTTTGAATAATCTGCACGTATTTGCCAATCCGATAATTAAGGATATACCTGATAAGAATGATCCGAACGTGATGTATTTTGAGTCCGGTATCCATGAACCTACCGATGCGGCAGGCAAGTGTTTCCGTATTCCTTCCAACACTACGGTCTATTTGGAAGGTGGGGCAGTGCTGAAAGGCTGTCTTAATTGTGACAGCGTAGAAAATGTGAAGATTCTGGGATATGGTATGTTGCTCGAACCGCAACAGGGCATATCGGTGGCATATTCCAAAAATGTATTGATTGATGGAATTACTGTTGTCAATTCACGTCACTATACCGTTTCCGGCGGACAAAGTCAAGGAATAACCATCAAAAACCTGAAATCATTCAGCTATCAAGGGTGGAGTGACGGACTGGATTTCATGTCTTGCTCCGATATTGTCATTGATGATGTGTTTCTGCGTAATTCCGATGATTGTCTTGCTTTCTATACTCACCGTTGGAATTATTATGGAGATTGCCGGAAAGTACGTGTTCAGAATTCTACTCTTTGGGCTGATATTGCGCACCCCATTAATATCGGTACGCATGGCAATACAAAGACGGGAGATGAAGTGCTCGAAGATATGTTATTCAAAAATATCGATATCTTGGAGCATGATGAAGACGACCGCAATTATCAAGGATGTATGACCATCAACGTTGGAGACCATAACTTGGCACGCAACATAACGTTCGAGGATATTCGGGTCGAAAATATTCAGGAAGGGCAACTGTTCCATCTTCGTGTGATGTATAACCAAAAGTATAATACCGGTCCGGGAAGAGGCGTGAAGGATATTGTGTTCCGTAATATCTCTTGTACAGGCAAGTATATCAATCCTTCCTTGATAGAAGGTTATGATAAGAACTGCAAAGTAGAGAATATTCTGTTCGAGAATATCGTATTGAACGGTAAACGGGTGACTACATTGGAAGAGTTGAACGTGGATAAGAAAGATTTTGTAGGAAAAGTGAGAATAAAGTAACTTTTCAACTAAAAGTTTTATTCAATTTTGCTGTCATACCCTCATAGTCTCTTGAATCCCCTTATTCATCGGTGCTTGAGCTATGAGGGTAAGTATGATGGTAGCATGAGGGTAACTTTTGCTCTCATACCCCGTTGGATATTATGTCGGCCTGTAGTATTGTAATGATGGCTCCTTATATTCTTCTTGCAAGCTGTCTTGTTTCTCAAGAGCTTACAGGTGTGAATAGACAGGCTCACAGCAGTGGGCTTTTGGGCTTACATTTGTGGATAGAAGAGCTCACTGCTGTGAGCTTCTCTGTTTGATTAAAGGTTAATATATGAAGTATGGGGCAGTAAACAGTTACTCTCATGCTGCCATCATATTAACTCCCATAGCTGAAATGCTCTTATTCTTGCACTATTCTTATACTGATACGAAATGAAAAGATACATTTACCTTCTAGTCCTTACATTGATAAACAATTTACCAAGTGTAGCTGATTCTCCTTTTCAATTGAAAAGACTGCAAGTGGAATATGCTGTGACACCGCTGGGAATTGATGTAGAGAACCCCCGTTTCAGTTGGCAAATGGAGGGAGATACTGATGAAAGAGGTTTATTGCAGACAGCTCGTCAAATCGTTGTAATCGATGAGGCTGGCGTGCAAGTATGGGATTCAAAGAAAATCACCGATGATCAATCTTTGAATATTGAATATGCCGGACTTCCGTTAAAAGCTGCTACCCGCTATCAGTGGACGGTTCATGTATGGGATACGAAACATAGAAAAGTATCCGCTTCTTCCTGGTTCGAAACCGGGCTGATGAGTAGTGATCGTGCCTATGAGGGATGGGGCGGTGCGAAATGGATTGGAGCAGGGGATGAGGATAGGACATTCTATTCCCATTATCTTCCGGTTTTTAAGTTGAACTTCTCCTTGCGGTTGGACGAAACGACAAGGACCACCTGTTCGGGATTTATTTATGGAGCGAATGATGAGCGCTTGATGGAACGGTATAAGAACCTCTATCAGCTGGAAAACAAAAAAGACGAATCATATATAAAGGTTGAATTGAATATCACTCCGTTGCTTTCGGGGCAAGATGCGGTGTTGAATATATATCGTGTAGGCTACCATCCGGATGATAAGAAAGACATTCCTTATAAAAGTTTCGCTATTCCGCAGGAGATGGTCAATGAACATAATAAATACGATTGGCACACGGTGACCCTTCGCTCGAATTTAGGTTTTACACAGTTTTATGTGGACAATACCGACAAGCAGATCGGCTCTGTCAATCTGAATCCTTTAGGGCAGGGCGGTGACTTTATCGCTTTTCCGGTGGTAGGAGATGTGGGGTATTTTGTTCCTGCCGGTCAGGCAGCTTCTTTCTCAAAAGTAGAAATTGCAAACTTTCGAAGTCCGGCGAATGTAATTACTACGTTGCAAGATTCAGTATGCCGTATAGTTGGTAGGATATCGGACACTTTCACTACTTTTGCTCCTGAATCCCATTCGGCTCCCATGCTCAGAACGCTCTTTGCTTCTTCGGAGGCGAAGATAAAGAAGGCGCGGTTATATGTTACTTCACGCGGTATCTATGAAGTATATCTGAATGGCAGACGGATAGGGAATGATTATTTCAATCCCGGAATCACCCAATATAACAAAACGCACTTATATCAGACATTTGACGTAACAGAATATATCCATTCCGGTCAAAATGCACTCGGTGCTTTACTGTCCGAAGGATGGTGGAGCGGAGGAGCAACCTTTACAGGAGATAATTGGAACTTTTTCGGAGACCGCCAGTCATTACTGGCAAAACTGGTAATCACTTATGCAGATGGACAGGAGAAGGTTGTAATAACCGAACCCTCTACCTGGCAATATTACAATAGAGGTCCTATCTGTTATGGTAGCTTCTTTCAGGGAGAAGTATACGACGCTTTGCGTGATGCGAGGGTGAAAGGATGGAGTACGGCTTCCTATAACGCCGTAGACTGGAAACCTGCCTGTGAAGTAGCTTTGGAAGGCAACGTCAGTATGGAAGGAAATCCGGATAAACCTCGGGTAAATGATTATTCCGACTTTGAACTGATAGGGCAGTTCGGCCAGACAGTAAAAGCAAAAAAGGAGCTGACCGCCCTCTCGGTGGAGGAAGTACGCCCCGGTGTATTTGTTTATGATATGGGACAGAATATGGTCGGTGTACCTAAGATAAAACTGTCCGGTATGAAACCCGGAACAAGAATATGTCTGCGTTTTGCTGAAGTGAAATATCCGGATTTGCCCGAATATAAAGGTAACACCGGAATGATTATGTTAGAGAATATCCGTGCTGCCATGGCACAGGACATCTATATCGCTAAAGGAGGTGAAGAAACGATTTTTCCCCGTTTCACCTATCATGGTTATCGCTTTGTGGAAATAACCGGTATTGATGAACCCCTTCCCGCAGCGTCGGTGAAAGGAGTAGTGCTTAGCTCCATTCACGAGCTGGCTTCCCGTTACGAAACATCGGACGAGAAAGTAAATAAGTTGTGGGAGAATATTACTTGGTCTTCCTTTGCCAATTTTATGTCTATCCCCACCGACTGCCCTCAACGGAACGAACGTTTGGGATGGGCAGGAGATATTTCCGTATTCTCCCGTACGGCTACGTACCTGGCGGACGTACCTCAATTTTTGAGAAGATACCTTCGTTCTATGCGTGATGTACAGCGGGAAGATGGTCGCTTTCCGGACATTGCTCCTTTGGGTGGAGGATTCGGTGGTTTGCTGTGGGGAAGTGCCGGAATCACAGTTCCTTGGGAGTGTTACCTGCAATACGGAGACAAAGTTCTCTTGGCTGAACACTATGACGCCATGAAACGATATATTTCCTATATCCTCGACAAGACCATCGACCCGAAAACAAATCTGCTTGTACAGAGCAGGGCATGGGGTGATTTGTGTGATTGGCTCGGTCTTGAAGATAACAGGAATGATAAATCTCTCTTATGGGAAGCCTATTTTATTTATGACCTCGAATTAATGAGCAAGATAGCCACTATCTTGGGTAAGACTACAGATGCGGAAGAATATCGGAAGTTGCACAGCGACAGAAAGGCTTTCTTCAATAGCACTTACCTGCAACCGGAAACCTGCAAGACCATTCACTCCGCTTTCGTACCGAAGAAGCAGGGAACGTTGGTGGATACACAAACTTCTTATGTCCTCCCGTTGGTATTCGGCATCATTGATGAAGAGAATAAACCGAAATTTGTCAAGAATCTGATGGAAACAATTGTCAGAGAAAATAGGACAGAGCAAGGCAGATGGTGTCCTCCTTATTCGTTGATGACCGGTTTTATCGGGACGGCATGGATTAGTAAAGCATTGTCCGATAATGGTTGCAGTGAGGCGGCGTACAAGTTGTTACAGCAGACGAACTATCCGTCGTGGCTGTATTCGGTGGAGCAAGGAGCCACTACCATTTGGGAACGGTTGAATTCCTATACCCATGAAGATGGATTCGGTGGAAATAACCGTATGAATTCTTTCAATCATTATTCTTTTGGTGCAGTTGGCGCATGGATGTACAATTACTCTTTAGGTATAGAACGGGATGAAAACTTCCCCGGATTTAAACACTTTGTGCTGAAACCGGAAGTGGATACCTGTGGGAATATGACTTATGCCAAAGGATATTATGATTCTATGTATGGACGTATCGAAAGTAGTTGGAGAGTAGAAGAAGATGCAGTTATTTATCAGTGTACAGTTCCGGCAAATACAACTGCAACGTTACATCTTCCTGCAACTTCAGTGAAGAACATTGTTGAGGGGAATAGAACTTTAAAGAAAAGCAAAGGGATAGAGTATGTCGGAATAGAAGATGGTAGGTTAGTATTGCGGCTTTTGGCCGGCAGATATTCCTTTGGAATCAAATAAAGACAGAAGAAAGCCCTATATCTTGAAAGAACAGATATAGGGGAATAAGAGGACATCTCACGCGTTGGAAATATTCTTTTGTAACAACTTGCTTTGGTTTTGTGCACAGAATGAATACTTTTTGCTTTGGATTTGAATATAAAAATCTTATATTTTGCTTTGGATTTGCGCTAAGTATGCCATCTTTGTATTGATTATAAATAAGTTAGTTAGCAATGTTTCAACGATTAGCCATAAAAGCCCTTCAGCAATGGGCACAGAAAGAAGAAAGGAAACCTTTGGTTTTGAGAGAGGGCAAGACTAAACAGATATTAATAAAATGATAAATTAAAGGCTTCATGAGATCAAGGCTGTTTTAGCTTTGATTTTCACGAAGCCTTTATTATTGTGAATACTGTGATGATTATAATATTATCTGTCGTTTTTTCTCATCATCCACTACAGCCATCATTCCTTCTACTTGTGCAAGAGCTAGCATACGTCCGTGGAAAGAATATCCCGGGTTGTAGCCTTTATCTTCATCTCCCAGCATCATTCGTCCGTGGTCTACACGCATCGGTAATCCCGGATTCTCATTTTCGAAGATACGGATAAGGTCAATCAGATGTCCTCTTCCCGTAAGATGGGAGCTTTCAATGAAGTTTCCACCTTGCATGGCAGCTGTGCTGCGCAGATGTACGAAATGAGTTCTTTTTGCAAATTTCTTAGCCAACTCACGTGTATCGTTATGTTCGCCTGCACTCAAAGAGCCTGCACAGAAAGTCAATCCATTATGAGGATTATTTACGGCATTCAGGAACCATTCAATATCATTTTCATTGGTAACGATACGTGGTAAACCTAATACCTGGAATGGAGGGTCATCCGGATGTACGCACATATTAACTCCATATTCTTCGCATACAGGCATGATTGCAGATAAGAAATAACGCATATTTTCACGCAAAGCATCCCGGTCTATATCTTTGTACAAAGCAAGTAACCGCTTGAAGATGGAAACCGGATTTTTATCTCCTTCTTTGATATTGCCATTAACAAAACCTTGAGTCTTGACAATGATCGTATCAATCAAAGCGTCTTTTTCTGCTTCTGTGATAACCTTATCCAACTCGGCAACTTTCTGAAGTTCTTCTTCAGTGTAATCTTTTTCAGCTCCTTCACGTTCCAAGATTCGGATATCGAAATAAGCAAAGCGGATATGGTCGTAATACAGAGAACTGGTACCATCCGGCCAAGGGTGTTGCAAGTCTGTACGTATCCAGTCGATAACGGGCATGAAGTTGTAACATACTGTCTTTATACCGCATTTACCCAAATTGGCAAGGCTTATTTTGTAGTTTTCAATTAACTGTTCACGTTCCGCTCCTGCGTATTTGATTGCTTCACATACAGGAAGACTTTCCACTACCGACCAACGTAAACCATAAGATTCGATATATGATTTCAAATCGTTAATAGCTTCCATTGTCCATATTTCACCGTTCGGTACATCATGCAGGGCAGTGACAATTCCTTCTACCCCTATTTGTCGGAGCATCGGCAAGGTTATCTTATCCTTTTTGCCAAACCATCTCCAAGTCTTTTCCATCATAGTCTTTCTCTTTATAACAGGCTATTATTTATTGCTTAAACTCCGCTGAATGCACTGAAACCACCATCAATAGGTAGCATTGCTCCGGTTACGAAGCTAGCGGCTTCACTGCACAGGAATTGTACAGCACCGTTCAATTCTTTGATATCGCCGAAACGATTCATCGGAGTTTTGGCTAACACCTTTTTACTTCTGTCGGTCAATGAACCATCCGGGTTGATAAGTACACGACGGTTTTGGTCACCGATAAAGAATCCCGGAGCGATAGCATTTACACGGATACCATCACCGTATTTCAGTGCCATTTCGCTTGCCAGCCATTGGGTGAAGTTGGCTACTGCCGTTTTAGCGGCCGAGTAACCCGGTACACGGGTGATAGCACTATAAGCAGCCATAGAAGATACATTGATGATGCATCCTTTCTTCTGTTTTGCCATTACCTTACCGAATATCATAGACGGATAAACTGTACCGTTCATATTCAGGTTAGTCACTTTTTCCCAGCAAGAGATGTCCATATCATAGAAGTGCTGATCCGGTTCGAGAGTAGCTCCCGGCATATTGCCACCGGCAATGTTCAATAGAATATCGATCTGTCCCCATTTGGCTACGACTTCTTCGGCTACTTTCTCCAGGCTGGCGGTGTCAAGTACATTACCGATGATGCCGATTACATCGTTACCGTATTGCTTAAGTTCAGCCACACGGTTGTCCAGTTGCTCCTGACGAATGTCAATAGCTACAACTTTTGCTCCCTGCTGTACAAAGTGTTGGGCAATATTTCCGCCCAGTACACCACCTGCTCCGGTAATAACAGCAACTTTACCGGCAATACTAAATAATTCGTTCATGTTTTCTATCAAATGTTTTTATGAATGGATGCAAAAATAGCGGGTTTTTATACATGCTATGATGCGTATTTTTGCAAGATATTTACCTATCTTTGCAAAAGCAGTTTAGAAAGGAGATTTATGAAGAAGATAATGAATGAGAAGTTGACTATTACGACTTCTAATCCCGTCCGTGCCCGCTTTTATGAATATCCACGTTTCACGTATCCGTGGCATTTTCATAGTGAGTATGAAATTATTTATGTGGAGAAGGGAGAGGGGGATTGTCTGGTGGGTGACAGCATTATCTCCTATTCAAAAGGTGATTTGATTCTTTTCGGTTCCGAACTGCCTCATAGTATGCAAAGTCCACCGGACGACGGGGAAGAATCTGATAATGAAGAAAAATCCGAACTGAAAGTAAGAGGAGTCAATATTCAGTTTGAGAAAGATTTTATGCATTATTCTATTTCTCAATACTCCCAGTTTATTCCTATCAGGAATTTATTGGAGGATGCTTGCAGAGGAATTAAATTCACAATTACCCGTTCGGGGAAAATCATTAAGTTATTGGAACAAATTCCTTCTGCCAAAGGAGCGGATCAAATTATCCTGTTGCTTTCACTTCTACAGATGATGGCTACTAGCAATCATAAGAAATATCTGACTACTTCTCATTATACTCCGTCTCCTTCGATTATGCGTAATGAAAGAATGGAAAAAGTGATTGCCTATTTGAATAAACATTATACCGAGTCTATCGGTCTGGATGAAATTGCTTCTTATACAGCGATGAACCCTACTGCTTTCTGCCGATACTTTAAAGAAAACACAGGAAAAACATTCAAAGAGTATGTACTTGATATGCGTATCGGATATGCTTGTAAACTATTGAATAGTAGTATGATGAATATATCTCAAATCAGTGCTACTTGCGGATTTGAATCACCTGTACATTTTAACCGCATTTTTAAAAGGGTGACAGGAATGACACCTACTTTATATAGAGAGCAGATGGAATAAGCTTTTCAGGCAATAAACATTTGAGTATAATTTCTTCCTCGTTCGTATATAATAGAAAAGATGAATAAACATGAGCGTAAATAGAATGAAGAAAAGAATTTTGCTTTTGTTGTTGGTGATACCGGCATTGATAAAAGCGCAAGATGTGATGACAGAAACCCGTCAGGAACTGACGTCTCCCGACGGAGCTTATCGTTTTACCTTTTATCAGCGTGCGGTAGGAGAGGATAATACACAAATGTATTATACCTTGACTTATAAGAATCGTCCGGTGATTGAAGAAAGTAAACTGGGTGTTCTGATTGAAAATCAGTTATTTGAATCAGCGTTGGGTATACCGAATGATACTTGTCATTTTTGGTGTGAGAATTTGAAGTTGACAGGGACTGAACATCAAAAAACGGACGAAATATGGAAACCTGTATATGGCGAGCGTGCGGAGGTTCGTGATTGCTATAATGAGATGACTTTGAAGTTCAAGAAAGGGGAAGGAAAAGGCAATCAGGACGGTGGTTATGATAAGCGTAAGAACTACTTTATGAATGTCATAGTTCGCGCCTATAATGAAGGAGTTGCTTTCCGCTATCATTTTCCGGAAATGACAAACGGGCTTTTCTTGCATATTGTCGGTGAGCAGACTAGCTTCACAATGCCTGAAGGAACGATGGCGTATTATGAACGTTGGGCGCAAGGACCTTATGAATTTCGTCCGTTGAAAGGATGGGGTAAAGAGGAGAGTGAGCGTCCATTGACATTGAAACTTCCTGATGGATTATCAGTAGCTTTGTTGGAAGCAGAAATGGTGGATTATGTTCGTGGTAAATTCCGTTTATCGGCAGAGAAACCTTCCACTTTGGAGACAAGCTTGTATAGTAGCGTCGATATTATTTCTCCTTACAGTACTCCGTGGCGTGTAATCATGGTTGGCGAACGTCCGGTCGATTTAATTAATAATAATGATCTTGTCTTGAATCTGAATCCGGCTTGCAAACTGGCTGATACTTCTTGGATCAAACCCGGGAAAGTATTCCGTTCGGGCGACTTGAAACAAGATAGAGTAAAAGCAGCCATTGACTTTGCGGCAGAACGTGGTATTCAGTATGTGCACATGGATGCAGGATGGTACGGACCGGAAATGAAAATGAGTTCGGACGCTACTACTGTTTCTCCTGATAAAGACCTTGATATACCCGCTTTGTGTAAATATGCCGAATCGAAAGGAATCGGACTTATGGTGTATGTCAATCAGCGCGCATTAGTGCAGCAGTTGGATACTTTATTGCCATTGTATAAGAAATGGGGGCTGAAAGGTGTCAAGTTCGGTTTTGTGCAGATAGGTAATCAGCGTTGGAGTACCTGGCTGCATGATGCAGTTCGTCAATGTGGAGAATATGATCTGATGGTAGATATTCATGACGAATATCGTCCGACAGGTTTCAGCCGTACTTATCCTAACCTGATGACGCAGGAAGGTATTCGTGGAAATGAAGAAATGCCGGATGCCACACACAATACGACTCTTCCTTTTACCCGCTATCTGGCAGGTGCAGGAGACTATACGCTTTGCTATTTCAATAACCGGGTGAAGAATACGAAAGCACATCAGTTGGCGATGGCAGCTGTGTATTACAGTCCTTTGCAATTTATGTTTTGGTATGACAGACCGGAATTCTATCAGGGAGAAGAAGAACTGGAATTTTGGAAAGCAATTCCGAGTGTATGGGATGACAGCCGCGCGTTAGATGGAGAGATTGGTGAATATATCGTTCAGGCACGTCGTTCGGGGAATGACTGGTTTGTAGGAGCAATGACGAATACGGAAGCCCGCACAATTACATTGACTACGGATTTTCTGGAACCGGGTAAGAAGTATATGCTTCACCTGTACGAAGATGACGACAAATTGAATACACGCACAAAAGTACGCAGTACTCATAAGAAGATAAAAGCCGGAGATAAGCTTGTTTTGAAGCTAAAAGCGAGTGGCGGAGCCGCATTGCATTTCACTCCGCTAAAGAAATGACTCAAATTATTTTGATGGTCATTGAGTATGTGAAAATGACAAGTAAATGATAATTTATTGGGGTGCCCTGAAAGGGCTTAATTATATAGCGTAGGGCAACGCCCTACGCTATATAATTAAGCCCTTTCAGGGCACCCCAATAAATATATAATTGTAAAGCTTTCAGCCGAACTGCAAAATTCCCATTTAACCGCTAAATTCCCATTTGTAGTCTTTATTGGGATTTACTACTTACCACTATTTACCATAATTAATCAACCACTTCACCATCTCCGGATCATAGTGGGAGAAAAAGAGTGTTTTAGCTGTATCAAGCGCAGCGATGGCCGCCATGTCATCCGGTGCTAATGAAAAATCAAAGACATTGAAATTCTCCATCATACGTTCTTTATGAGTCGATTTAGGAATCACGATGATATTGCGTTGAATCAGATAACGCAGTGCGACCTGTGCCACTGATTTGCCATATTCTTTACCGATTTCCTGGAGAGTCGGGTTGGTAAAGAAGTCGTTTCGTCCTTCAGCAAACGGTCCCCATGACATAATTTTAGTACCATATTCTTTCATTACTTCCTGCAACTTTATCTGTTGGTTGAAAACGTGTGTCTCTACCTGATTGACGGCAGGAGTAATTTCACAGAATTCTGCCAAGTCTATAAAGCGGTCAGGATAGAAGTTGCTGACACCGATTGCACGGAGTTTACCAGCCTTATATGCTTCCTCCATAGCCCGGTAAGTTCCATAATAATCACCGAATGGCTGATGAATGAGCAGTAAGTCTATATAATCACTTTTTAATTTGTGAAGTGATTCATCAATAGAAGCTTTAGCTTTTTCGTAACCGGCATTTGAAATCCATACTTTTGTAGTGATGAACAGTTCCCCACGTGGTACGCCGCATTTACTGATTGCATTTCCAACACCTTCTTCGTTATGATAGGCTTGTGCCGTATCAATAGAACGATAGCCCACACTGATTGCATCCGACACGCAACGTTCACACTCTTCAGGCGTAACCTGATAAACACCATAACCTAAAATAGGCATTTCAATGCCATTGTTCAATTTTACTTTTTCCATAATCGAGTATATTATTAAAATAAAAGCGTATTCTAATGTTTTTATTATCTTTATTTCCTCTATGCAAAGTTAGTCTGTAAAAGGTAATCTGTTTTTATATAGATTACGGGTTTTGCTACCTTTTTTACGGATAACTCTATCTTTGCATTTAATATCTACTATTATATAGTCGTTTTTTGAGTATTTTGTTCTTCATATTCGTAGTATAGGAAGTTAAATCAATTAAAAGAAGCATTATGAATAAATATTTTCTTGTTGTATTGTTGTCATTATTCATGCAGGTTGCTAAGGTGGCAGCAGCCCCCTGGCAATGGTCAGTGGAAATAAAAGAGCTGATTTCAGAAGAGACAAACGCCCACCCTTCTGCCTATCTATGGATACCGGAAAACTGTAAACAAGTCCGTGCCGTCATCATCGGGCAACACAATATGACCGAAGAAACAATTTTCGAGCATCCTGAATTTCGGAAGAATATGGGCAAACTGGGAATTGCAGAGATATGGATCACTCCCGGAATAGACCAACGCTGGGACGTGACAAAAGGTACCCAACAAATCTTTGAAACAATGATGAAGAACTTGTCTGAAATAAGCGGATATACAGAACTGGAGTTTGCCCCGGTTATACCTATCGGACACTCGGCAATGGCTACTTATCCGTGGAACTTTGCCGCCTGGAATCCTGAACGTACATTGGCCGTACTCTCTATTCACGGTGATTCTCCCAGAACTCATTTGACGGGTTACGGGCGTGCGAATTTGGATTGGGGAACCCGTACGATTGAAGGTATCCCCTCATTAATGGTGATGGGAGAGGACGAATGGTGGGAAGACCGGTTGATAACCTCTTTCGATTATCGTCGTGAATATCCGAATGCTCCCCTTTCATTTCTTGCTGATGCAGGACACGGACATTTCGACATATCCGATGAATTGATTGATTATCTTTCCCTCTTTCTGAAAAAGACAGTGGAATATCGGTTGCCGGAGCATTCGTCATTGGATGCTCCGATTCAGTTAATTCCGGTAGAAGCAAAGAATGGCTGGCTGGCAGACCGTTGGCGAAAGAATGAAAAGCCTACAGCCGAAGCCGCTTCCTATGATAAGTATAAAGGAGACAAGAACCATGCGTTTTGGTATTTTGATAAGGAAATGGCAGATGCCACAGAAAAATATTACGCCAATGAGCGTGGAAAGACAGAGCAGTATATCGGTTTTGAGCAAAAAGGAAAACTGATCACTTTCAATCCGAAATCCCATGTACGTATGTCTCCTTCTTTTCAACCCGAAGCGGACGGAGTCACTTTCCACCTGAAAGCAGTGTACACAGATACGTTAAGGAACGAATATTCAAAAGAACACAGTACGCATCCCATTCGAATGTCGAGAATTTGCGGTCCGGTGGAAGTGGTGAATGATACAACTTTTACTGTTCGTTTCTATCGGATGGGATTGGATAATCCTAAACGTACAGGAGGCATCTGCCTGATGGCTTCCGTAAAACAGGATCATAAATACCGGAGTGCCGTTCAGCAGGTAGAGATTCGTATTCCTTACCGGAATAAGGAAGGGATACCCCAACGTATAATTTTCCCGAAACTATCCGATGTAAAAGCTTCAGTGAAAGAAATAAGTTTAAATGGAACTGCTGACTCCGGCCTTCCGGTTTACTATTATGTAAAAGAAGGTCCGGCAGAGATAAAGGGAGATAAACTGGTATTGACTAAAATTCCCCCACGTGCAAAATTTCCGGTAAAGGTGACAGTGGTAGCCTGGCAATATGGGCGTAGCGGAGAACCTAAAGTGCAGACTGCTGAAGCAGTAGAACAGAGCTTTTATATTACTGCCCGTTAGTTTGACAAAGAGATTGTTCAAGGAATCAGAGTACTAATTCCTTGAACAATCTTTCCAAAGTCTTATCTAAATCAGTAGAAAATCCCGGATGTGGGCGAGATACTTGTATGCAGGAACTTTTTACTGCAGTCAGCCAACGAAATCTGTCAGGAATATCCATATTGGCTATGGCTCCTCCCTCTTTATTTCCCATGCATATCTTGTCAAAGACTTGTAACCCTTCTTTCAGGCAATTCATATCCAGTTCGGAAGAAAATAGTTTTAGTTTGTTCTCATCTATCGTATAGAGGGATTTCAGGTATTTAGCTTGTTTGGAAAACAACACAATCCCCATATTGATAAACTCCTCCCGTTCTACTTTAGGAACGAAACGGATGACTGCGTATTCATATAAGTGCCTTTCTTGCATTTTGCGCTTCATTTACAAATGTTTCGGAATGTTTCATCCTTTCTTCTAAAAATCGAATATAAATGTCTCTCAAATCCTGTGGAGTTTCTGTGCCTTCTGTCCAGTTCAACCAGTCGTCGGGAATAGCATTGACTATCTCACGGATTTTATCCGAAGTCAATATCTGTCTGAATTCGATATCTACCTCTTCCAGTTTATCGGCAAACGGCAATAATACATGGTCTTTTATTTGTACAAAAGGAACCAGTGCCTGTTTTTGCCAGTTAGTCCAGGAATGGTGGAAATAAAGGGACGCCCCATGATCTATCAGCCATAGTTCTTTGTGCCATATCAACATATTGGTATTTTTAATGGTACGGTCTACGTTAGTCAGCAAGGCATCCAGCCATACTACTTGCGAAGCCGTTTTTCCATCTACTTGATGTACTATCGGATCAAAAGTCAACGAACCGGAAAGGAAATGCAATCCCATATTCAGTCCTCGACTCCATTGAAGTAAATCCTGTATCTCTTCGTCTGCTTCCGTTCGTCCGAAGGCCTCGTCCAGATTCAGAAAAACTATTTCGGGGACTCTGAAACCCAGTGCACGGGCTATCTCCCCACCAATCAGTTCGGCAATCAGCGCTTTTGTTCCGTGTCCTGCCCCTCTGAATTTGACTACATACTTAAATTCATCGTCAGCTTCGGCTAGAGCAGGCAATGAGCCTCCCTCACGCAGAGGAAGAATATATCTTGTAACATTTGCCGTACGTAAATCCATGTAGCTCCTTTCTTTAATTTGGGGAATAAAGATAGGACGTTTCAGATGAATTTTATAAGAAAGTGGGCTTTAAATTAAAGAATTGTAGCTTAATTAAATAATTTTGTGGCTTTGAGTGTTTAAGGCACCTTGTTCGTATCTTATAGATAAAAGATAGAAATAATATGAATAAGAAAGTTTTAGTTACGGCAATCTTGTTTGGTTCATTGACAGTATCGGGTATAGTGTCAGCTCAATCTGTATATCCCGGACAACATCAGGGAAAGTTGAAAAAGGAAACAGTGGCTCCCCTTCAGGCGGAAAGTTTTGATTTGAAAGATGTTCGCCTGTTGCCAAGTCGTTTCCGTGATAATATGCTTCGGGATTCTGCCTGGATGACGTCAATAGATGTGAATCGTCTGCTACATAGCTTCCGTACCAATGCCGGTGTATTTGCCGGACGTGAGGGCGGATATATGACAGTAAAGAAACTGGGTGGTTGGGAATCTTTGGATTGCGAACTTCGCGGACATACTACCGGACACATGCTCTCGGCACTTGGTTTGATGTACGCAGCTACCGGCAGTGAGATATTCAAACTGAAAGGCGATAGCTTGGTTAACGGATTGGAAGAAGTGCAGAATGCACTGAAAAACGGATATTTGAGTGCCTGGCCCGAGGAACTGATAAACCGGAATATTCAGGGAAAAGGTGTATGGGCTCCCTGGTATACTCTGCACAAACTTTTCTCCGGGCTGATAGATCAGTATCTGTATGCGGATAATAAGAAAGCATTGATTATCGTCACCCGAATGGGGGATTGGGCATACAATAAATTGAAACCCCTTAGTGAAGAAACACGTAAGCTTATGATCCGCAATGAATTTGGTGGTATCAATGAGTCATTCTATAATTTATATTCAATAACGGGAGATGAACGTTATCGCTGGCTGGCGGAATATTTCTACCACAATGACGTAATCGACCCATTGAAAGAACTTCGTGATGACTTGGGAACGAAGCATACCAATACTTTCATCCCGAAAGTGATAGCCGAAGCCCGTAACTACGAGTTAACCCGCAACGAGACAAGCAGGAAACTATCGGAATTCTTCTGGCACACCATGATTGACCATCATACTTTTGCTCCGGGATGTAGCAGTGACAAAGAACACTACTTTGATCCGAAGAAGTTATCCCAACATCTGACCGGCTATACCGGAGAAACTTGTTGTACCTATAATATGCTCAAACTTAGCCGCCATCTTTTTTGCTGGACGGGCGATTCATCTATTGCGGATTATTATGAAAGGGCATTGTATAATCACATCTTGGGACAACAAGACCCTGAAACAGGTATGGTAGCTTATTTTCTGCCTTTGCTTTCCGGGTCTCATAAACTGTATAGCACAAAAGAGAACTCTTTTTGGTGCTGCGTAGGTAGCGGATTTGAGAATCATGCAAAGTTTGGAGAAGCCATCTACTACCATAACAATCAGGGAATATATGTAAATCTATTTATCCCTTCACAGGTAACCTGGAAAGAAAAAGGACTGACAATCCGTCAGGAAACGGAATTCCCACAGGAAGAAACAACACGTTTTACTCTTCAGGCAGAAAATCCTGTCCGCACGACTATTTATCTGCGCTATCCTTCGTGGAGCAAGGATGTAAAAGTGTTGGTAAATGGTAAGAAAATATCTGTGAAACAGAAACCTGGTTCTTATATTGCCATTACCCGTGAATGGAAAGATGACGACCAAATCTCGGCTACTTATCCGATGCAAATCAAACTGGAGGCTACCCCGGATAATCCGAACAAGGCAGCTTTATTATATGGTCCGTTGGTATTGGCGGGAGAACGGGGAACTGAAGGTATGCAAGCACCTGCTCCTTTCTCAAATCCTGCTCTTTATAATGATTATTATACCTATAATTTTCATGTCCCTGCACATTTGCGTACCTCTTTGAAACTAGATAAGAAACACCCTGAACGTGCTTTGCAACGTGTAGGAAGTGATTTGAAGTTTACGACAGAACAAGGAGATGTGATTCGTCCGCTATACGATTTGCATCGCCAGCGCTATGTCGTATATTGGGATTTACAATCAGAAAAATAGATAGTAAACAACGAAATGAAGAATCGTTTATTAATTGCCGCTTTTGTAAGTATCTGCTTTTTGTCCGGTTCTTGCAAAATATCATCCGGTCAGGGAAGTCGGTATAACTTCTCTTCTTTGGATTCTGTTATCCAAGGATGGGTAGACAAGGGATATTACCCCGGAGCATCCATTTGTGTAGTGAAGAATGATACCGTCATTTTTCAGAAGAACTATCGGGATTATACACCCGATACAAAAGTATATGTCGCTTCTGCCGGAAAATGGGTAGCGGCTGCTGTCATAGGCGCGGTGGTAGACCGTACTGATTTGGGATGGGATGATCCGGTAGAAAAATGGTTGCCGGAATTTAAAGACGATGCTAAAGGTAAGATTCTTCTCCGGCAATTATTATCCCATACATCAGGAGTACGTCCATATCTTCCCGAGCCCCGTGTAGATAACTATAATCATTTGGATTCGGCAGTCACTGAAATTCTTCCTTTGGATACAATCTTTACTCCCGGCACTCGTTTTGAATATGGTGGACTTGCCATGCAAATTGCCGGAAGAATGGCAGAAGTGGCGATGGGAGAGGAGTTTGAGACTCTTTTTCAGGAACTGCTGGCACAACCTTTGGAAATGAAGAACTCTCATTTTACCCCAATCAACACGGACGGCGGACATGCACCCATGTTAGGGGGCGGACTGTGTACTACAATGAATGATTATCTTCACTTCCTGTCCATGATTTATCACGATGGAATGTATAATGGCAAGCAAATTATATCAGCAGAAACTGTGAAAGAAATGCAGGCCGACCAAGTGAAAGGCGCCATAATTCCTTCGAATGACTCGGATAATTATGTAGCGAAAGGACTGGGACAATCCCACAATGGAATCTACGGATTAGGAGAATGGCGTGAATTAATAGATAAAAAGACAGGCGAAGCTTATCAGATTAGTTCACCGGGATGGGCCGGTGCTTATCCGTGGATAAATAAACACGATAAAGTTTACGGGTTCTTCATTTCTCATGTAACAGGTTCTTCTGCTAAAGAAGACGGTTTCTCTTCTTTCTTTGGCAGCCCTGTCATTTCACGGACCGTTTCGGAAATACTGAAAGGGAAGCCATTGGTTGTCAAACAAGGACGTATCAATGTAGGAAATGGCTCTCTATACTATGAGGAAGCCGGTCAGGGTGAACCGATCATCTTTGTACACGGTCATTCGCTTGACCATCGTATGTGGGATGAGCAATTTTCTGTGTTTGCGAAAAAGTATCATGTCATTCGCTATGATTTAAGAGGATACGGCATTTCTTCTTCCCAAACAGAAGATTATCAATTTATGCATGTTGAAGATCTGGTTACTTTGATGGACTCTTTGCACATCAAGAAAGCGCATATCGTCGGACTTTCTTTGGGGGGATTTATCACTGCTGATATGTTGGCGTATTTCCCAGACCGGATGTTATCGGCTTTTTTAGCCAGTGGAAACATCCGAAAGTCCAAAGGTCCCAGTGAACCGATGACTAAAGAGGAAGCAAAGGTACGTGATGACGAAATAGCTGCCCTGAAAAAGAAAGGAGTGGAAGTGATGAAGAAAGAGTGGTTTGAAGGATTAATGAAATCCGGTGGTAGCCAGCGTGAACGGATGCGTGTGCCTTTGTGGCAGATGATTGACGAATGGGATGCGTGGCAACCGCTACACAAAGAAGTACGGGTAGTAGCAGGGCTGGATGCTATTGAAGAATTGAAGAAGAGTCACCCTGCTGTACCTGCCTTAATTGTAGAAGGTCATTCTTCTGATAACAAATTTTCAAAAAATCCTCCCATATTGGAATATCTACCTAATGGAAAGCTGAAAATCATAGAGGATTGCGGGCACATGATGAATATGGAGCGACCGGAGGAATTCAATGCAGCTTTAGAAGAATTTTTAATCAATATTGAACAGTAAAATGAAAAAGCAATAAATATCATGAAACAAATAGTTCTATGCCTGATCGGAATATTATTAGCATCGTTTGTATCTGCACAAAAGATAAATCATCCTTCACTTTTGTACACCCCTCAACGCATTCAGCAGGTAAAACAACGTATGCAGAATGAACCGAAATTGCGGGAAGCCTGGGAGGATATTCAGAAAACCGCCGATGAAGCTTTACAAAAGAAAGATTTCAATCGGTTGGATTATTTGTCGTTGGCTTATCTGATGACGGATAATAAAGAGTATGCAAATATAATCAAAGAGATTCTTTTGAAAGCTGTGGAAGCCGAATCCTGGGGAGATATGGAAATGATGGCACGTATTCCAGTCTGGCGTTCGCAACTGGGCATGGCACATAAGAGCTTCCTTTCTGCCATAGGATATGATGCGGCTTATAACATAATGTCTTCTTCGGAAAGAAAAAAGATTGCCGAAGGCTTGAAACGATTGGCTGTAGAGCCTGCCTTGGGCGACTGGCTGTTGGAACCTACCCGAATCCATTCTTTGAACTCTATGGGACACAACTGGTGGACTTCCTGTGGATGCCAGGGTGGAATATTAGCATTAAGCCTACAGAATGAACTTCCCGAAGTAAAAGATTGGGTGGAGCAACTTCATGAATCACTTCCCGAATGGTTTGACTTTGCCGGCGATGCCTTGCAACAGAAAACAAAGAGTTTTGATGAGGCCGGAGGAATGTATGAAAGTTTGAATTATGCAAACTTTGGTATTCAGGAAGCCCTATTGTTTCGAATCGCTTGGATAAACACTCATCCGGGACAAAATCCCGGCAATATACCCCAATTGGCAAAACTTCCGAACTACTTTTCTCAAGTATGCTATCCTCGTACAGGTATGCTGTATAGTTTGAATTTTGGTGATAGTCATAAGAATGTATCAGCAGAATCCAGTATGATGTTATTGTATGCATTGGGACTGAAAGACCCGACTATTCTGTGGTATATAACCCAAGTAGAGCAAGGACAGCATCGCGATGGATTTTTCCTGAATCGTCCGATGGGCTTTCTCTATACCCCTGATTTGAGTAAAGCTCCCGTAACTCCCGATTTGAAAACCTCACAGCTATTCTCGGATTTCGGTTGGGCCACCATGCGTACTTCTTGGGAGAAGGATGCTACGATGCTTGCTGTGAAAAGCGGTCATACGTGGAATCATTCCCATGCGGATGCCAATTCCTTTATTGTTTTTCATAAAGGCGTCGATATTATCAAGGATGGAGGAAACTGCTGGTATCCCAATCCTGCCTATCGCAACTATTTTTTTCAAAGCCAGGCACATAATGTAGTCCTGTTCAACGGGGAGGGACAACCTCGTGAACAACAGTATAGCGGCTCTACTTTGCGAGGAAATCTTTATCATCTTTTGGATGCGGGTAATGTGAAATATGTTTTGGCCAATGGAACAGGTCCTGTCTCTAATAATTTCAGCCGTAACTTCCGTCATTTCCTGTGGATGGATAATGTGATTTATATGATCGATGATTTGAAGACACATAAGGTAGGACAGTTCGAATGGTTATGGCATACCAATGGAACTTATAAGAAATCGGGCATTGACGTGAATGTGACAAACGGAAATTCTTCAGTAGTCATCCGTCCTTTATATCCCCGCATGTTGGCTAAGTCCGATTTTGTGCACGACTATCCCGAAGATTTATATTGGGAAGAAATAGAAGCTCCTACGGAAGATTTGAAAGGAACCGAAAAATATTATTCATTCCATTTACCAGCCGAGGTGAACCGTGTGAAAGGACTGACAGCTATTATTCTGAAAGACGCTCCCGATGAAAAAGACCTGCCTCAAATGGAAAGACGTGAAGGGCAGGACTGGATAGGGCTTCGTATCCGTCATAAAGGTAAAATTACCGATTTATATATCAACCAACTGGCGGATGGAAGATTAATGCACAGTAATTCATGGATTATGCCCGACGGCTGGATGACAGATGCTTATATGTTTGCAGTTTCTTACCCAGAAGGTACTGAAGCAAAGAACGCTAAGGACTTCTTTATTGCTTATGGAAGTGCATTGAGACGGGGTAATGAAACTTACTTTTCATCATTGGCTAAGCTGTTCGTTATTCAGAAAGCAGAAGATAAGAAACTTGATCTTTGGATAAACGGACAGCCGAAGATAAATACCACCTTTAGAAGCACAAAGAAGCCTGTGTCTGTAGAAGTGAATGATAAGAAAATCCCGGTAGTTTATCAGAAATCGCAGGTGAAAGTGAAATTATAAATTCTACAACATCGTTCTTGTATATATGCTGTTATCTTTTTCTAAGGTAGTAAATTCTTTATTTTTGTTACTCAAATATTTTTCAAATAACATTGAGTAAATAATTTAATCCCTTCGTATTTGTTTATGTGCATATAGAGAATACGAAGGGATGACTTTTTTAATTATAAGTACTTCCTTTTGGAGATTTTTATGTATGTTTGTCACATGTTTAATATGAAAGGAAGCAGTTGTAAGTGAAAGACACGATTAAATATCTGATTCTTATATTAATATATTTGGCTTGTGGTGTGGAACTACAAGCTAAAGACTATATATTCCGTAATATTGTCATGTCCGATGGGCTGTCAGGACTGTTGGTCAATGCTATTTATAAAGATTCCGAAGGTTTTGTGTGGTTAGGGACAGATAATTGTCTCGACCGTTTTGATGGAGTAAAAGTACGCCATTTTGAATTCCGGGGTATTGAATCAGGAAGAAAGAAACGGGTAAACAGCGTTACAGAAACAGCCAACAAACAACTGTGGGTGGGAAATGGAATCGGACTTTGGCGTTTGAACCGTGCGAACAGTCAGTTGGAAAGAATTGTCCCCGAAAAGATTGATTTTGCCGTAAATACTTTGTTGGCTAATGAGGATGGTCTTTATATCGGCACAGAGAAAGGCTTATTCATTCATAAAGACGGTCAATTACTACAGGTCTTGACAGACCGGAATATGCTTGCTGCCTGTAACAGAATCATGGATATTTGTCTGAATGAAGACAAAACCGTATTATGGCTGGCTACGGTGCAGGGGCTGTTCTCTTATTCACTGAAAGACGGAAAGATTGATTCCTGGCATTTTCAGGAGAATGTGCCCGAAGCCGATTATTTCCGTTGCCTGACCCGTATTGGAGAAACGCTTTATCTAGGCACAATGAGCCAAGGTGTAGTACGTTTTGATATAAAAAAGGAAACATTCTCTCATACAGTATCTTTAGGCTGCGATGTCATTTCTGATATATCCAGCGATGGGAAAGAAACTGTGTACATAGCTACTGACGGTAATGGCGTCCACTTCCTTTCACACAAAGACCAACAAGTGACACGTCGTTTCTACCATGATGTCAATGATAAGGAAGGAATTCGCAGTAATTCTATTTATTCCTTACTTGTAGATGATAGAGGTGCCGTCTGGGTGGGGCATTTTCAGGCAGGGCTGGATTATTCACTCTATCAGAACGGCCTTTTCCGTACGTATGCCTATCCACCTTTATTCAATTCGGCAAATCTTTCCATTCGTTCTTTCGTAAACAGAGGACAAGAGAAAGTTATCGGTTCACGTGACGGTTTGTTTTATATAAACGAAGCTACCGGAGTAGTGAAAAGTTTTGTAAAGCCCGTTTTGACTTCAGATCTGATACTGACAATCAGCTTCTATCAAGGAGAATATTATATCGGTACGTATGGTGGCGGTATGATGGTACTGAATCCGGGAACATTATCTCTGAAATATTTTGCACAGGGCGATACGGAGCTTTTTCAAAAGGGACATATATTCTGTGTGAAACCGGATGCAAAAGGAAATCTTTGGATAGGGACTTCACAAGGACTCTTCTGTTATAACGGACAGACCAAACAGATCAAACACTTTACTAGTGCTAACTCCCAACTGCCGGAGGGCAATGTGTATGAAGTAAGTTTTGATTCTACAGGCAAAGGATGGATTGCTACCGAAACCGGTATGTGTATTTATGATCCGGCTTCTCAAAGTTTACGCTCTAATGTGTTTCCGGAGGGATTCGTTCATCGGGATAAAGTGCGTACTATCTACGAAGATGCTGGACACAATCTCTATTTTATCCGTGAGAAAGGGAGCTTGTTTACATCTACTTTAACGATGGACCGTTTCCAGAACCGCTCTATCTTTTCTACTCTTCCGGACAATTCGCTAATGTCTGTTGTAGAAGATAACCAAGGCTGGTTGTGGGTGGCTTGCAATGACGGGTTATTGCGTATCAAAGAAGAGGGAGAGGAATATGATGCTTTCACTTTTAATGATGGAGTGCCGGGACCAACTTTTACGAATGGAGCTGCTTATAAAGATGAAAAAGGACTATTGTGGTTTGGTAACACTAAAGGACTGATTTATGTCGATCCGAAACGTGTGGACGAGGTGCGTGGCAAGGTCCGTCCGATCGTATTTACTGACATATTAGCTAATGGTGTCCCTTTTACCAGCTCCTCTTTGAAATACAATCAGAATAATTTGACTTTCTGTTTCACAGACTTTGCTTATGGTCTCCCATCTGCCTTACTATATGAATATCGATTGGAGGGAGTGGACAAGGACTGGAAACTATTGGCTGCGCAGAACGAAGTCTCTTATTACGGACTTTCTTCTGGAACTTATATTTTCCGTGTACGCCTTCCGGGAAATGAGCAATCGGAAGCTATCTGTCAAGTGACAGTACGCCCTATGATACCTTGGTGGGGATGGACGCTTTCCATTTTATTAATCGTAGGAATTATAGCCTTTATACGGTATTATGTCTGGAAACGTATGCGTCGTTTGCTTGTTTCTTCTGCTTCGCTGGTTTCGGCATCATCAGTAGAGGAGGCGATACAACAAAGAGAACAGTCTGTAGAACATCCGGAAGTAATTTCAGAGCAACAACCTTCCGTTGTTGAAGAGAAATATAAGACCAATAGACTGACTGAAGAGGAATGTAAAGAACTCCATAAGAAACTGGTGGCTTATGTGGAGAAAGAAAAGCCATATATCAATCCCGACTTAAAAATGGGTGACCTGGCTGCTGCATTGGATACTTCCTCACATTCATTATCGTATCTTTTGAACCAGTATCTTAATCAGTCCTATTATGACTTTATAAACGAATACCGTGTCACTCAATTCAAGAAAATGGTGGCGGACAGCCAATATTCACGTTATACATTGACTGCATTGGCGGAACTTTGTGGATTTAGTTCGCGTGCTTCTTTCTTCCGGTCATTCAAAAAGAGTACGGGAGTTACTCCGAATGAATACATCCGTAGTATTGGCGGCACAGCCAAAGAAGAGTAACTTTTCGACTTATTATCCCTGAAATCTATTTTGCATCCATATTCCCTTCACCCTTCACTTCTCCCTGTTCATCGGGGTTAGAGGGTGAACCCTGCCCTTTCACTTGGTGAACCCCTTCTCTTTTATTCTTTTCCTATCTCCAATCTGTTATTAGATAAGTTCTTCTTCTCCCCATCTAAACTTCCTTTTCCTTAATTGCAAAGTTGTTTTTTATAGGAAGCAAACTTTAAATGCAAGTTTTGTTTTTATAATCAAAGCTTGCATTTATAAAAACAAAGCTTGCAATTATATAATCAGAACTTTCATTTATAGTTTATCATTAACCAAAAGCAACTTTGCAACAAGGGCAAAACAAGTTTATCATTAATGAAAAGGAACTTATCTCTTAATGTCCTGCATCATCATTAGCCTGAATGTAAGATAAAGGGAAGGCCAAAATGGTGAAGAAAGGGACTAAAGAGGTGAAGGGGGTGAAAGCAAATGGGTATAAGGAGAGCGAAAATACATTGTTTTTTAGTAAACAGAGTATCAGATTATAAAATGAGACTCTGTTTGTTGTGAGTGTAACTAGTTGATATTTAGTGAAATATATGCGAATAAGTCTATCTGGATTCTCAGAGATTACTCCGCCCTATTTTCAAGCTGTTATATCCGAAATCCCCTCTATATTTGCATCGTGATCAAAACCGAAAAAGATAGTATTATGGAGACAATAGCTAACACTTACAACGACATTATCACCCGTTCTTATGAAGAATATTATCAGGTGATTCTTACCTATATTACTTATCGTATCACTCATCGCTACGAAGCGGAGGATCTAACCCAAGATGTATTTGTACGTCTGCTGGACTACAAACAAATGCTCCGTCCGGACACTGTGAAATATTTCCTGTTCACTATTGCCCGCAATATTGTAATCGACTATATCCGTCGTTATTATAAGAAGCAGGAGATAGACAGCTATATCTATGACACTATGTCCACTTCTACCAATGAAACCGAAGAAAAAATTATCGGTGATGATTTAATGACAATGGAACGGACCCGTTTGGCTGCCATGCCCGAACAACGTCGGTTAATTTATACATTGAACCGCTTCGAAAATAAAACGTCTCCGGAAATCGCAAATGAACTGAATCTAAGCTGCAGGACGGTGGAAAACCATCTGTTTCTGGGACGTCGTGAAATGCGCGAGTTTTTCCGGAATTGTATATAATCTTATTCATTAATAAATAACCCTTTGTGCTTATGGAAAAGGAGTCAGAATTTACAAAGAGGTACTTGTATGCCTCACCTTATTTTAGAGAACAAAAATTTAATACTATTTTTAAACCTCAAATTTAATTTTATGAAACGAAGAGGATTAATATTTAATTCGCGACCTAACAAAACAGCGGTGTTTGCGTTAGGATTAATGCTGGGACTTTGTCCTGTTTCAAAGGCGTGGGCTGATGCGGATTTAAGTGACAATCAGGTAGTAATGCAGACGCAAAAGAAAGTGAAAGGTCAAGTGATTGATGCGACTGGCGAACCATTGATTGGTGTGAATATTAGCGTTATTGGTGGAACTGAAGGCACGATTACTGATATTGACGGGAATTACACGGTCAGTGTGCCGACAGGTGCAAAATTGAAGTTTAGCTATATAGGCTATAAAGACCAGCTAGTGGAGGTGGGTACGCAAACTATTGTCAATGTGAAAATGCAGGAAGATAGTGAAGTTCTGGATGAAGTAGTTGTTGTGGGATATGGTTCACAGAAGAAAGAGACATTAACTGGTGCGGTGACAGTCGTTTCCGATAAAATGCTGGAAAATAAAGGTGCTATGTCGAGTCCTGTACAGGCATTGCAAGGGCAAGTACCGGGAGTTATTATTACCCGTTCCTCCGGTGCTCCGGGTGATGAAAGCTGGGGAATGAAACTGCGTGGTGCTGTATCGGCCAATTCCACAGACCCGTTAATCATTATTGATGGAGTAGAATACGAAAGTGTGAATGAACTTCGTTTGCTTAACTCTGCCGATATTGAATCCATCAACTTTTTAAAAGATGCTTCGGCGGCTATCTATGGATCGAAGGCAGCAGGTGGTGTTATTTTGGTGACTACCAAACAGGCTAAAGAAGGAAAGGCTAAAATAGAATATAGTGGTTCTTATACGCATAAATTTGTCGGTTTACAGCCTAAAATGATGAGTATTGACCAATGGAGTGAAGCTATTATTACTACTCGTCACAACGATGGTTTAGGTGATGATGACCAATGGATTAAATATGCACAGCTTGCTCAAGCTTATAAAGGTGGATATATTGATTTATCTAAAAATCCGAATCCGATACCCGCTTTCGGTGATGTGGACGATTATGTCTTTATGGATACTAACTGGCAGGATGTATTGTTTGGCAATGCAGGTTCTACGCAGCACAATTTGAGCGTATCCGGTGGAAACGAAAAGTCGTTGTATCGTCTTTCTGTAGGTTATATGTATGATGATAGTACCTTGAAATGGGGAAATAATAATAATAAACGTTTCAATGTTCGTTTGACGAATACGGTAAAGTTGACGGATAGGTTTACTATCGAATCCGTGATGGCTTATAACCGCCAGGATCAGGTGTCTCCAACGATGATTGACAGGGTTCTGACTTCCAGTTATCCCCAGCCGGGATTGCCTTCCTCTACTATGGATGGCAAACCTTATCATTGGGGTGGAAATTATACTCCCAACTGGTATGCAGAACTGGGAGGTGATAATAAATTGAAAGTATCCGGTATTAATATTAGTGAGAATTTGAAGTATCAATTTACTTCTTACTTGGATGCAGTAGTCAATTTAGGTTACAATACATCTACTGCGACACGTGATGGAGTAAAGAACAGCATTACTTGGTACACCTATGACGGAACGTTGAGTACGGCAAAGACAAATGCTATCAATAATCCTAATCAGGCCTCTACGGAATATTCGAAATCTTTTGCCCGTACTGATTACTACTCTGTTTCAGGCTATTTGAATTATCACCAGACATTGGGAGAAAAACATAATGTTACAGCTATGCTTGGTGCACAATATAATTTGAAAGAGTATGATTATACAGTGGTGACAGCGAAGGATGTGCAGAGTTCATTGGAAATATTGAATGGATCGGGTGAAATAACATTGAAAAACTCGGCAAAAACCTCCGGTCCAAGTAAATGGCATGAAGCTATGATGTCATATTTCGGACGTTTCAATTACAATTATATGTCTAAGTATCTGTTGGAAATGAATCTCCGTTATGATGGTTCTTCTAAGTTCCGTCCTGAGAACCGATGGGATTTCTTTTATGGATTCTCGGGTGGATGGCGTCTTTCCGAAGAGGAATTTATGAAAAACGTGAAATTTGTCAATGAACTAAAATTGCGTCTTTCTTATGGAGTCGTTGGTAATCAGTCAGGTATTTCACGTTATGATGGTATGCAGTTATACAACTTTAATTCAGTCAATGGGGCTTACATTGGTGATGGAAGAATCTCCTATATTAAGACTAGCGGTGAAATTGCTACTATGGGACGTAGTTGGGAACGTATTCATAATTATAACTTAGGATTGGACTTTCATTTGTTTGACAGCCGCTTGCAGGGTACGGTAGAATTGTTTATGAAGAAGAATAACAATATGCTGATAGCAGTTGCTTATCCGGGAATTCTGGGAGATAAAGCTCCTGCTTCCAATAGTGGAAAATTTGAAGCAAAAGGATATGAAGGAACTGTGACATGGTCGGATAAAATTGGAAAAGTGAACTATCATGTGGGAGGTACATTTACCTATGCTGATAATAAACTGGTAGACTATGGTGGAGTGACGGTATTTAAATCCGGCTTTGTAGACAAACAACAGGGATACTCGTTGAACTCGGTATTCGGTCTGAAATATTGTGGAAAGATTCAGACAGAAGAACAATTGCGCAAGTACATTTATAAATATTATAATAGTAACGGTATAGGTATGCCGAAGGATCTCCGTTTGGGTGATAATATGTATGAAGATGTAAACGGTGATGGTAAGTTGGATGAAAAGGATTATGTTTATTTGGGTTCGGATGATCCGAAAATTTCCTATTCGTTCAATGTCGGAATAGAATGGAATAATTTTGATTTGTCTGCTGTATTCCAAGGTACGGCCAAACGAACCATTTTCCGTGACGAAAGTAATGATAATTATCGTATACCGATGCGAGCCGCTCACTTGAATTCAACGACACAATCTGTGGGAAATGTGTGGAGTCCTGATAATAGAGACGGACGCTATCCGACATATACTAATATTAGTACGATTAATAATTATAATTATCAGTGTTCTTCTTGGTCGGTAGAAAATGGTAATTATCTGCGTCTGAAGAGTTTGACATTAGGCTATAACTTCCCAGCTTCATTGCTTAGCAAGACGAAAGCGATCAGCAGACTTCGTATATACGTATCTGGAGCCGATTTGTGGGAAGTGAGTAAGATTAACGATGGATGGGACCCCGAAGCTTCACGCAAGGTATCCGGTAATGGACGTTTCCCGTTCAATCGTACTTGTACTGTCGGATTAGATGTAACCTTTTAATACTTAGAATATGAAAATAGTAAATACAATAAAAACTATATTGCTGCTTTCGGTAGTCGTGATTTTACCGTCTTGCCTTGATCTTGATCCGCAAGATCAAATGTCGGATGCAAATTTGTGGCAGACTCCAAATGATTATAAACTGTATGCTAATCAGTTTTATGAATGGACTCGTGATTTTTCGAGTGCCGTATATGATGGTCCTCATAGTGATACCCGTTCGGACTTGATGACTTCAAGTAGCTACAATGAATATAGTAAGGGAATTAATAATATTCCGGTGTCGGATGGAAATTATACGGGAGCTTATACAAAGATTCGTTATGCTAATATTTTGTTACAAAAAGCAGAAAGTTATCCTAACCCGACAGACATAGCACGCTATGTTGCTGAAGCTAAATTCTTTCGTGCATACGAATATTTTGATTTACTTCAGTTATTTGGAGATGTAATTGTGGTGACTGAACCTATTGATATCACCGATCCGAAAATGAATGCCCCTCGTGATGACCGTTCGAAAGTGGTAGACCTGATCATTGAAGATTTGAAGCAAGCCATTCCTGATTTACCGAAAGAGAATGCTATTGCAACAGCTGATAAGGGACGTGTTTCACAGGGAGCTGCCCAGGCTTTTCTTTCTCGTGTGGCGTTGTATGAAGGTACATGGCAGAAATTTAGGACAGGGGATGTAACTCGAATCAATGATTTGCTTGATATTGCTGCTGAGTCTGCTTGGGAAGTAATTGATAGTAAGCAGTATGAAATATTTAAACCGGCGGAATTAGGTACAGATGCTTATAAATATCTATTTATTTTAGAAGATGTTCAGTCCAATCCGGCTAATATTAAGAAAGATAAAAATAAGGAATATATTTTCTCACGTCGTCATGATGAAGTGATTGCTCCAATCGGTAAGAATATTACTAAGAATTGTTTTGCCAATGTACAATGGGTAACTCGTAAATTGGCGGAAATGTATTTGGGAGCGGATGGACTTCCAATTGACAATGCGCAGTCGACTGCCGGTGTTGACTATTCTACTCCAGACAACGAGTATGCAAAACGTGATAACCGCATGACGAATACTTTAATGGCACCGGGACGGAAATATTGGAATAACAATGCTTCTCATACCACTTGGACAGATGCGGATAAAGCTGCTTTTGATAATAAAGATTTCTATCCGACTAGTGGTAGTGGATATAACAATCAAAAATGGGCAACGGAACGTAATGTGAAAGATGAATATGAAGGATATGACTTTCCGATTATTCGTTATGCTGAAGTGTTACTGAACTATGCCGAAGCGGTATTTGAGAGAAATGCGGATGCAGAAGGTAACATCATGGATGCTTCTAAAGTGGATGCAGCATTGGTATATTTGAATGAGGTTCGTCAACGTGTGAATCCGAATATGCCGGGACTCACTACTTCTTTTGCTACTACTCATAATCTGAAAATGCGTGAAGAGATTCGCCGGGAGCGTACAGTGGAACTTTTCAATGAGGGCTTCCGTATTGATGATTTGAAACGTTGGAAAATTGCTGAAACGGAAATGCCGGAGAATATGTTAGGCGTAAAATGGAACACGTCCGGTGATTGGGCAACGTGGGCCGGAAAATGGTCTCCTTCTTATTCGTTGGAAGATGGCTGTTTGCTTATCGAAACCAATCGTGTGTGGAGTAATAAAAATTATCTTTATCCACTGCCGTCAGACCAACGTCAGTTGAATCCTAATATCGGTCAGAATCCGGGATGGTAATGTCGGGAAAAACTGATTTTATATGTTGAACATTAAAAGAATAGAATTATGAAATATACATTATTGAGTCTAGGCTTAGTGGCTGTTTTCTCATTGTCGGCATGTGATGACGGTAAGGTATTTGGTGATGGGCTGGATGAAAAGACACTAATCTCCGAGATTGAATTGACCAATGTGGAGAATGGAAAATTAACATTGGCTGCAACTGTAGATTATACAGACTCTTTGATTACTTATAAATATTCTCCGGAACAACCGAGTAACCCTAAGGTTAAATGGACATCATCGAATGAAAAAGTAGCTACTGTGTCACAGGATGGACTTGTGCATGCTGTAAGTGCAGGTAAGGCAAATATTATGATTACTCCGGAAGTAGGCTTTGGTGCAACAGCTCTTTTTGAATTGACTGTTGTGCCTGAATTTAAGCCGATTACAGATTTTGAATTTACGGAAGCCGATAAGGCTGAGCTATTTGCTTCAGAAGAAAGGACATTGAAACCAACCATTCTTCCGGCAGACCGTACTTATTCTACGATAACATGGAAAAGTAGTGATACGTCTATTGCGACTGTAACGAAGGATGGTGTAGTGAGAGGCGTTGATGGTGGAGAAGAGGGAAGAACTGTTACCATTACTGCTGTTTCTTTGGATAGAGGAGGGTATGAGGAATCTTTTGAATTAAAGATAATGCCGATAATCTATATTGATGAAATCACATTCGGGACACAAGAAGATTTGTTGCCGGGTGAAAGTGTGAAACTGAATTTCACTACCTATCCGGAAAATGCAACCGTAGCTTCTTTGACGTGGACTAGTAGTGATCCGAATGTTGTAGAAGTAAGTGACCAGGGAGTTGTAACTGCCAAGAAATATGGTGAAGTTACTATTATGGCTGCTACAACTATGGGACAGGAGTTTTCCACAACTGTAAAAGTTCCTAAGGGCTTGATAAAGGAAGACTTTGATGGAGAGACTACTTCTTGGTTTACAAACTTCAAGGGAGCATCAGGAGAAATCAAAGATGGTAAATTTGTAGTGACAATGGGATCACAAAATAATGAAAAATGGCGTGGAGATATCGCTTTGAGTCTAGATGGCAAGAAGACTGAGAATACATTTGTAGATCCGGATAACTATCCGTATGTTGCGATTAAAATTAGTGGCATAGGTTTTGAAGGTGGCACTGGTAATCTTACTTTTGATACGTCTTTGGGAACATATAAGAAGAATGGTGCTAATGGACATGAAATTATGTACGGTACGGATCAAATACCTGTTTATTATTATGATCTTACAATAGAAAATACGTTTGTAAATAAGTCAGGAGCTACTACATTAGATGGAGTAACAGAATTCAAAACGTTCCAGTTTAAGGTTGCTGATGTCTTGAAGTCTAAATATCCGGCTGGTAAATATGAGGTATATTGGATTAGAACATTTAAAACTAAAGAGGCTTTGACAGAATATGTAAATGCTAATAACTAATTGAATCATGGGAACAAAAATATATATATTATCAACGATGCTTGCACTCAATTTGAGTGCATGCACCGATATCCAAGATGGCACTACTGATATTGATTCATGGCCAGCTATAAATGAATATACATTGAATCATCCTTGTATGCTTCATACGGATGCTGATTTTACTTATGTGAAGTCTAAATTAACTCGGACTCCTTGGAGCGAAGGATTGGATAAATTGAAAAATTCGGGATATTCTTATTCTAATTATACTCCTGAAGCACAAGAAATCTTAGGGCGTATGGATGACAAGAATTGGTCTGCTACATTTCCCGATTGGTGGAATAATTATACTTATTTCTATGAAGATGCAGCAGCGGCTTATCAATTAGCCCTTCGCTGGAAACTAGAAGGTGACATAGCTTGCGGACAAGCTGTAGTTAGAATCTTGAATGAATGGGCTACTACTTGCAAAGGACTTGTTCGTGTCAAGAGTCTTGCCAACGATAGAACGTATGATCCGAATGGAGAAATTGCGGACCCGAATGAATATTTGATTTCTATTAATGTTCATCAGATGGTAAATGCTGCAGAAATCATGCGTACAGACGAAACTCTTTTCAAGAAGGATGAATTGGCTGCATTTCAAACAATGGTAAAGAATGTTTTTTATCCGGCTGCTTCTGATTTTCTGGCTCATAGAGAAAGTTGCAAACAGCACAGTTGGTTAAATTGGGATCTGGCACAGATGACTTCTATTTTGTCTATTGGCATTCTTTGTGATGATCAGGATATGATTAATGAGGCTATTCTTTATTTTAAATATGGAGTAGGAAATGGTTGTATTGACAATGCAGTACCTTTTCTTCATCAAGATCCGGATGGTCATGGAATGTTAGGGCAAGGACAGGAGTCCGGTCGTGATCAGGGTCATGCAACGCTTTGTGTTTCTTTGATGGGGGCATTCTGCCAAATGGCATATAATATCGGTGAGGATTTGTTTGCTTATGATGGAAACAAGGTGCTTGCTATGGCTGAATATACGGCTAAATATAATTTGTGGAAAGACTTTGATGATACTTCTTCCACATCAGATGAGAAATTTGTGTATCGTAAAAAAGATTTCCCCTATACCTATTATGAGAATTGTAGCTGGCAGTGCCCTGAACTTTCTTCTCAGGAAAAGAATGATAAATCGAGAGGTGAAATACGTCCTTGTTGGGCTTTGATTTATAATCATTATAAAACCAAAGGCTTGGATGCATATTATACCAAACAGTTTATGGATGGCATGGGTGTCGAAGGTGGTGGAGGACATTACGGAAGCACAAGTGGTGGATTTGACCAATTAGGGTTTGGTACACTAATGTACACAAGAGAATAAAATATTATTTTCTAAAAATAATTATGAGGGGATTAGGTATTTACCTAATCCCCTTCGTATATATAAGCAAATAGGTCAGTAAATAGATTGTTTGAAAAGGAAATTAGATTCAGTTTTCTGAGAGATTAGTTTTATCTATGAGGTAGAAAGAATCTGTTTTTAGGAATAACATTTGAATTTAGAAAAGAATTATTAGTTAGGTACTATGCGTAAAAAGATTCTGTTTTTAGCAGGAATGATGGCTTGCTGTTCATTGGCAGGTGCACAAGAAATTTCTAAGACCTGGGTGGCTGATAAGGGAAATGGAACTTATCAGAACCCGGTTCTTCATGCAGACTATTCGGATCCGGATGTATGTGCAGCCGGAGATGATTTCTATATGACAGCGTCCAGTTTTAATTGTATTCCCGGAATTCCTATTCTTCATTCCAATGATTTGGTTAATTGGTCGTTAGTAAACTATGCGTTACCGGTTCAGGAGCCGGAAGCCTTCTTCGATAAGGCACAGCATGGCAAAGGCGTATGGGCGCCGGCCATTCGTTTTCATAACGGAGAATTTTATATTTACTGGGGGGATCCGGATTATGGAATCTATATGATTAAAACCAAAGACCCGAAAGGAAAATGGAGCAAGCCGGTATTAGTGAAAGCAGGGAAAGGAATGATTGATGCAACTCCTTTGTGGGACGAAGACGGGAAAGTATATTTGATACATGCTTATGCCGGAAGCCGTAGTGGAGTGAACAGTATCCTCGTCATTTGCGAACTGAATGCGGAAGGAACAGAAGTTATTTCCGATCCGGTGATGGTGTTCGACGGAAATGATGGAAAGAATCATACCGTAGAAGGACCGAAGCTCTATAAACGCAACGGATACTATTATATTTTTGCTCCGGCAGGAGGGGTAGCAACCGGTTGGCAATTGGTACTTCGCTCAAAGAACATCTATGGCCCTTACGAATCGAAAATCGTGATGGCACAAGGAAAGACAACGATAAACGGACCTCATCAGGGTGGCTGGGTAGACACCAATACAGGAGAATCCTGGTTCGTCCATTTTCAAGATAAAGGCGCTTACGGACGTGTGATTCATCTGAATCCGATGATGTGGGTAAATGACTGGCCTGTAATCGGAGTGGACAAGGATAAAGACGGTTGCGGTGAACCTGTAACGACTTATAAGAAACCGAATGTGGGAAAGACCTATCCGATCGTTACTCCGCCGGAGAGTGACGAATTCAATACCCGGCATTTGGGATTACAATGGCAATGGCATGCCAATAAAAAAGACACTTACGGGTTTACTACCGATTTGGGATTTATCCGTCTTTATGCAGGCAGCCTTTCGAAAGAGTTTGTGAACTTCTGGGAAGTTCCTAATCTGTTGATGCAAAAGTTCCCGGCTGAAGAGTTTACAGCTACGACCAAGCTGACATTTACTGCCAAGCAGGATGGAGAACAAACCGGAATTATTGTGATGGGATGGGATTATAGTTATCTTTCTATTCGCAAGGCGGGGGATCAGTTTATTCTGCAACAGGCAGTTTGTAAGGATGCGGAACAGCAAAATCCCGAACAGATAAAAGAATTGGCAAACATTCCGGTAAAATATCTAAAGATGCCGGGAGTAGCAGATAATGAATGGCAAACAGTTTATTTACAGGTAAAGGTTCGGAAAGGAGCCATTTGTACATTTGCTTATAGTCTGGACGGGAAGAAATATACGACAGTGGGAGAGTCTTTCACAGCCCGTCAAGGCAAATGGATCGGAGCCAAAGTTGGAGTATTTTGTGTAACTCCGAATGAGGGCAATCGTGGATGGGCAGATGTAGACTGGTTCAGAGTCAATTAAAAATTAAGAATTAGAAATTAAAGTAGATATATCAGATTAAGATGAAAAAGATTGTAGTAGGTCTGGCTGTGGTGTTAGGTTTCTGTACGTGTGCTCATCAGCCTTCCGGTACATTGGATGTGAATAAGGCATTGGACTACTGCGCAAAGCAGACACAACGTACACTTACGGAACTGAAAACAGATTCCGGAATTGACTATACAATGATGCCACGCAATATCATGGCTGACGAACAACATTGGAATTGTCGTAAGGCGACGAAGGAGGAGTGGTGTGCTGGTTTTTGGCCAGGAGTACTTTGGTATGATTACGAATATACAAAAGATAAGCAAGTGTTGGAAGAAGCGGAGAATTTCACTCACTCATTGAAGTTTCTTTCTCATATTCCAGCTTACGATCACGATTTGGGATTTCTTGTATTTTGTAGCTACGGAAATGGTTATCGTCTGACTAAGAATCCGGCATATAAACAGGTGATATTGGACACTGCCGATACATTGGCTACCTTGTTCAATCCAATTGTAGGAACAATTCTTTCATGGCCTCGTGAGGTAGAACCGCGTAATTGGCCTCACAATACAATCATGGACAATATGATTAATCTGGAAATGCTTTTCTGGGCAGCTAAGAATGGCGGTAATCCTTATTTGTATGACATTGCCGTGTCTCATGCGGACAAAACGATGAAAAGCCAGTTCCGTCCTGATTATACTTCTTATCATGTGGCTGTATATGATACAATCACAGGCAATCTGATTAAAGGTGTTACTCACCAGGGATATGCAGATAGTACAATGTGGGCGCGTGGACAAGCATGGGCTATTTATGGATATACTGTGGTCTATCGTGAGACAAAAGATCCTAAATACTTGGATTTTGCTCAGAAGGTAACGGATGTTTATTTGGATAGACTCCCTGAGGATAAAGTTCCTTATTGGGATTTTGATGATCCGAGTATACCGAATGCTCCCCGTGATGCTTCGGCAGGAGCGGTGGTTGCTTCTGCTTTGCTCGAATTGTCTACCTATCTTCCTAATGGAACAGGAAAACGTTATAAGGATGCGGCAATCGAGATGTTGACAAGTCTCAGCTCCGACAGTTACCAGAGTGGTGAAAGTAAACCTTCTTTCTTGCTTCATAGTGTAGGACACTGGCCGAATCACTCGGAAATAGACGCTTCTATCATTTATGCTGATTACTATTATATCGAAGCGTTGTTGAGGTTGAAACGTCTGCAAGAAGGATACGGAGTGCTTGGATAATAAGGCTCTTTTGAATACTGGTAAGAATAATAAATGCTCTGCAAGAAAGATTCATTCGTTGCAGAGCATTTTTACTGGTTAGGTTTAGGGCTATTTATTGTTTTACCTTAATGATGTCATAATTCAAATCACTAACGGCTTCCTGTAGGCTGTCATTTACCAATCGAAGAGTTGTATCATTCACAATTACGAAATACATGGGAGCTTCACCACTTTTCGGGGTTAATTTGACTGCAGTAACAGGTTTTTTGTTTACCACCTTATGTATTGTCTGTTGCTTTCCATTGGAAGTGAAAGTCTTGTTCTGACCTTGGCCTTGAGCGTCCAGGTAAGTCATATCCAGTGTGTAAGTAGTATCAACACCATCAGTTGCAGCATTCAGGGTTAACACATAATCGATACCCGGACCGTCGGCAGCAGGAAGAGTACCGGCATAGACTTCTGTCATTTCGGTAATCGGAGTCATAGCGAGGGCAAGACTGTCTGCTTGTGCCTCTGCGGCTTTGTTGGCTTTTGATTGGCAAGATGCCAAAGCAGCTACGACGGCTGCTAACATAATTACTTTTTTCATTGCTAAGTGCTTTAAGTTAATATAAATATAGTGAGCTATCGCTCGGTTTTACTTTATTCCTCTTCCCGTTTGATGACAAGTAGTTTGTCTACTCGTCCCCGATCCATATCCACTACTTCGAATTGCAGATTCTTGTATGTGAAGATGTCTCCGGCTTTCGGGATACGACCAATCAGGAACATTGCCAGTCCGCCTAAAGTTGTGAAGTCTTCGGATTTCAGGTCTTCGTATGATAAAATTCCCATCTCTTCCATAAAATCGTCAATGTTCATTGAAGCTTCTACCAACATCGAACCATCCTGCCTTGTGATGATTTCTTCTTCTTCCGTTTCGTCCTCTTCAAGGATGTCTCCGAAGATACTTTCCGTCAGGTCGTGCAGTGTGATAATACCTTCCGTACTACCATACTCGTTAACAACAACTCCGAACTTGTTTTTGTTCTTCTTAAATAGCTCTAAAACTTTATTTGCATACAAACTTTCCGGAATAAAGAGAGGGGGACGGGCTATTTCACATAAGTTAAACTTCTGCTGGTTACCGACCATCAGGATAATATCTTTCACGGACACTACACCGATAATCTCATCTTTCCGCTCGTCTACCAATAGATATTTGCTGTAATGTTCCTCTTCGATCACTTTCATTACCTTTTCCCGCGTATCATCCGGATGAAGGATAATGAGATCCCTGCGGTGTGTCATCAACTCATTGGCTCGCTTGTCCGAGAAGCGGAACACATCACGTATCATTTCCGTTTCCTCTTTGTCAATCACACCCTGTTCCGAGCTTTGGTGAAGAATCATCTTAATCTCCTCCTGTGTCATAGGGCGTTCTTCACTTTTCAGACCGATGAGCTTATTCAACAAACGGGTGGATATACTGAGTAACCAGACAAAGGGGTAGGAGACTTTTGTCAGCAGAATCATAATCGGACTGAATAAGATGGCATATTTCTCCGGATTACTAAGAGCAATGGATTTAGGGACCAATTCTCCGATAATGAGAGAAAGATAGGTAATGACTGCTACCGTAGTAATCATGGCAAGATTACGCGCATAAGCTTCAGCTCCCGGAATAAGGGAGAATAGAGGAACGAGATCATCGGCAATGGCTACTCCACCATACGCACCGGATACGATACCGATCAGGGTAATACCTATCTGGATGGTGGATAAGAACTTTTCCGGTTCTTCCAACTGTTTCAGAACTCCGCGTGCGGATTTGTTACCTTTAGCGACAAGTGTTTCAAGACGTGCTTTGCTGGATGATACCAGCGCAATTTCATACATGGCAAAAATGCCATTCAGTATGAGTAAGAAAAGAATTATAAGAAATTCCATAAATGGATTAAAATGGTTATTGCTTCGAAATTACATGAAATCAAGACACTATGCAAATCTGTGTAATAGATTAATGATTTTTTAATACTAGTGGATTCTTTTTATCGGAAAAAGAAAAGGAGATACAAAGGTTGTAAAACCAACGTATCTCCTTTTTCCGTCCAATTCAGGAAGGATGTCTGTTATTTTTTAGCATAAGTATCCGCCTTTGCTTTGGCTCGCTCGATTCGCTTCATTGTATCGGGATGTGAAGAGAACATCTTTTGGAGATAAGAAGGTTTTTCTGCACCTTCTGAGAGTTTCGCCAGCTTGGTCAGCGAATTAGCCATGGCATAAGGGTCGATACCATTCTTTACACAGAACTCTACACCATAATCGTCGGCTTCGCCTTCTTGTTTTTGTGAATATTGCGCACCTGCCAATGCTTCGGCCATAGCTCCGAGTTCAGAGTCGGTCAGTTTGGCAACCTTGTCGCTGGTAGCACCGGCTGCATTCTTTACAGCCGAACGAAGGTAGGCGTTCTTCATGGCGTCTTTTGAATCGGTATGAACTACATGACCGATTTCGTGACCTACTACGGCCATGACTTCTTCGTCAGTCATTACATCCATTAGTCCGGCACAGATACGTACACTACCGTCACCACAGGCAAATGCATTGATATCTACTACTTCATATACGCCGAAGTTCAGTTTTAGCCCGTCTACTTCTTTAATATGACCGGTCAGTTTTTCCAGGCGTTTGCCGTATTCCGTATCCGGTTTGGTTAATGGATTGTGAGTGTCCATCCATTCCATGTATTCCTTACTCATGTTGGCAATATCGGCATCAGATAATGTTACGGCTGATACTACGTCTTTGCCGGCTTGTAATGCTTTCCCTAAATTAAACTTTTTGCCGAACTGTGCAGATGCTGTCATGCCCATTCCTAAGAGGATAAAGGCGATCATAGTAATTTGTCTTTTCATACTTTTAAAGGTTTTTATATTAATATTCAAATGTAATTCCTAAGGTAGGGAGTAAGGTCCCACTTGACTGCTTGATACGTTTCATTCTATAATGCTGACTATCGGCTGGAGCTTCCGGGTTATCGATAACACCGGTACTCATCAGTACGTCCTGTTGTTTTAGTTTGCTTACGGTGATATTCTGCAAATCCAGATAGAATCCCAGCATACAGTGTTTCAGGTAAAAAGTCTTATCCACACGGATATCTACTTGGGCAAAGGCGGGAAGGCGTTCCTTATTATACCTCGAATAGTCATAATATGCCTTTCCTTGTGCATCCCAGGCAGATACCAGAGAGGATTTCTCTTCATCGTAGGGGGTATAGGGAGCACCACCGATACAACTGACTTTCATTCCGACACTCCATAGATGCGGGAGATTGTAAGTTCCCCGTAGATTGAAGATATATCGGTTATCCCATGCGGATGCGATGTATTCACTTTCTTTATTGTTACGGTATTCACTTTTGAACAGGGTGAAAGAAGAAGCCAGGTTCAACTTTTTGGCAATTAACCATTTTACTAAGATTTCTGCTCCATAAGAACGCCCTTGTGCGGTGGAAGTTAGCAGTTCATTGCCTATCACTCCGTAATCATTTCCTTTGCAGGCCAGTGGAATGCCGTCTACAACGGAGAGCGGAATCTTATCATAATCTTTGTAGAATCCTTCAATGGAAACTTCAAAAGTATCTCCTTTCCGCCAACTGACTCCCAAACTTTCCTGACTGACTTTCATATAGCGGAGGTTGTATTTGTTGGCGTATGCTCCATGATTGTTTTTAAATCCAAGCGCCGTATATGGAGGAAGCTGATAATAAAGTCCGGCATTGCCGCTTACAAACCAGTGATCGGTTAATTGGTAAGAAAGTGATATACGGGGTGATAATTGGTCGGAGAGGGATTTCATTGCCGATGAATAGTTATTGGCATCGGCCCGTAACCCTAAAGAAGCAGTGAAACGTTCATCCATTGAAGAATAATTGACAGTACCGAAAATTCCCCATCGTAAAATATCCAGATAGGTGTGATAGTCGAATATTTGTGCCTGATTCGTGTATATCTTTTGAAAGGTTGTATTAGAGTATTGGCTATAATCTAAGTTCACTCCAAGATTGATTTTCCAGTTTCGGATAGAGGATTTGTTCTCGAAACGGAACTTCGTTTCTTGTTCGGTAGAACGGAGGCGAAGCATTAGATTGTCCGGAACACTTTCGTCATTCTGGCGGTATTTCGTGTTACGGTTGTTCAGATAACTGTGGCTGACGACTATTGATTGTACATGTGCTCCTGCGTAGTGTCGGTAAACAGAGCCCAATGTAAACGTCTCCTGCTTGATCTTAGGCAGGTAGCTGAGAATGTATTCGTTGTCTTCACTATCCGCTTTTGTGTTCAAGCGCATATTGTCGATTCCTCCCAATCCTAAAATAGTCAGTTCATTTTGTTTGTCGAACCTGGTTTTCAATTTGAACTGTACGTCTGTGAAGGTCGGCAAGAAAGGGAGGTCAAGCATATCAAAAAGGAATTGCAGATAGGATTGGCGTACGGATACCAGATAAGAAGTTTTTTCCCCGATATGCCCGTTGGAAGCAAGGGAGACTTCAGAAGCTCCAAGTGTTGCTTTCAGCGAGTTGCGTTCCATATCTCCGTCACGTAATTTGAAATCTAGGACAGAACTGAGTGCATTCCCTTTATCTGTAGGAAAAGCACCGGTATAAAAATTGACTTCACGTATCAAGTCGGCATTGAGGATGCCTACGGGACCACCGGAAGCTCCTTGCGTGCTGAAATGGTTGATGTTGGGAATTTCTATTCCGTCCAGATAAAAACGGTTTTCAGAAGGGGAACCGCCACGTACAATCAAGTCGTTGCGGTAGCCTATTGGTGAAAAGGCAACTCCGGGATAAGACTGTACGATTCGTGAGATGTCCCGGTTGGCTCCCGGACTCTTTTCTATTTCTTGTAGTCCTATGATACGCAGGCTGACAGGGCTTTCCAAATCACGCCGAAAAGGGGAAGCAGTGACAGTAATGCCTTCGAGCTCCGTCAGGTTCTCTTCCATCTCTATCGAGATATTTAAATTCCTGGTGGACAAGATATATTCAGGCGTAGTGACACTTTTGTAGCCGATAGCTGTTGCTTGTAAACGATAGATACCGGGAGGTACCTGCTCTATTGTAAAGTGTCCTTCTGCATTGGTTACGCCACCTTTATTCAGTCCGATGACCGTTACATTGATAAACTCTAATGGTTGACGGCTGTTTTTGTCTATTACTGTTCCTTTTATCTGATGCACAGGTTGAGCTTGAATCAGGAGAAGCAGAAAACTGCAAAAAAAGAAAAAGGTAAGAAGTCGCTTCATACAATTAGAGTTTAGTGGTGCAAAAATAATTAAATTGTTTTATTTCTCGTTTATAAGTTCTATTTTTGTGAGACCTATTAGACAGATTCTTTGATGAAAATGTAAATTTGATTACTGGCAATGATGCGATGAAGGCACACATTGTTCAGAAGACACGGAAGAATTATATATTAAAATAAAATAATACACAATGAAAAAACTTCTGTTAATTACTCTTTTTCTTGGTTGGGCAGCTCTCTCTTTTGCTGCCAAAGTAGATACCTTATTGATTAAAAGTCCTTCCATGAATAAGGATGTGAAGGTGGTGGTAGTAACTCCAGATGTAGCATTGGGGAAAAAAGCGCTAGCTTGCCCCGTTCTTTATCTGCTACACGGCTACGGAGGAAATGCCAAAACATGGATTGGAATAAAACCGAATCTTCCACAAATAGCGGATGAAAAGGGAATGATTTTTGTTTGTCCTGATGGGAAAAATAGCTGGTACTGGGATAGTCCGCTCAATCCGTCATATCGTTACGAGACGTTCATTTCATCGGAGTTGGTTAAGTATATTGACGAGCATTATAAAACGATTGCTGATCGGAAAGGACGTGCCATTACCGGATTGAGTATGGGTGGACATGGAGCAATGTGGAATGCGATCCGTCATAAAGATATATTTGGCGGTGCTGGAACGACAAGTGGTGGAATGGATATCCGTCCTTTCCCGAAGAATTGGGAAATGTCCAAGCAGTTAGGAGATTATGATTCAAATAAAGAAGTGTGGGATAATCATACTGTTATCAATCTGATCGATGGTCTTGAAAATGGAGATTTAGCCATTATAATCGATTGTGGTGAGAGCGATTTCTTCCTGAAGGTGAATCAGAATTTACACCATCGTTTGTTGGAGAAAAAGATTGACCATGATTTTATTACCCGTCCGGGAGCGCATAACGGACAATATTGGAATAACTCTATTGACTATCAGATACTTTTCTTCGATAAGTTTTTCAAGAAATAAATTGTATTGATATGATTGGTGCATTATATTAGTGCCATGATTGTGCCGCTTCTTTGTCACAGTTATCTTTTTAGGAGCCCAATGGGGCTCCTTATTCAATGGCAATTGATATGTTCTGAGTATTGATCTTATTGGAATAATGTGTGCGGCTATAAATGCTCGTAGGTTTTCCTTCGTTGTCGAATGTATAAGAATAAGTAGTATATTCATTATTATTGTTTTCAGGAGTGGAGCGGGCTACCAGATGTTGTGTCGGCTTGCCTAAGATTCCGGCAAATAGGGCGCATTGGTGGAATGAAAGCGGATAAGTTTCTAATAAATCCAAACAGGGCAGGCAATAGTAATTGATTGTTTCTCCGGCTTCATACATTATTTTATTTTCTCCGTAATCAGTGAAAGATTCATTTGTCAGTGACGGGGAAGTAACACTGATCAGCTCTCCGTATTGATAAACAAGCGACAGGGTATGGGAAGCGTTTTCGGGCTGTAGTGTACCATTTATAGATGTAATATTTTCATGCAGTTGAGTTAAGTATCCGTCTGTATATGTAAAATTATATTGGCGTACTTGGGAAATGGTCGTGTATGTACATTGAGTTGCATAACCTTGTTCATTCAATGTATATATCCATTTGTTATCTTCACTATCTATCATGGTGACAAGGTTGTTCTCATATTGTAAAGTTACCTGATGAGAAAGTTCCTGTACAATTTCCTCACCAATGCTGATTGACTGTGTATTGGTATAGGATGTGAGCTTATTATCCGTATATGCATACTCATTCTTTATAGTGTTGATAGCAGTGGAGGTGGTCATATATGTCTCTTCAACTTCGGTCATTACCATTTTAGACATTGTCGGAACAGGTATATTAATCTCATTCCACGTCTTCTCTTTCTCATCATCGTCGGAACAACTGAAAAGTAGAATAGTGGTGATAAATAGTAGAACTACTTTTTTCATTTTAAATGTTATTAAAGCCTTAGCCCTTTACTGCTAAAACGTCGGCTGGCTGGACTGCTTACACTCTTTTCGACCTTGAAGCGAGTCTGTGTTGTACTTTCTTCTGGAGTTTCGTCATCTTTAGGCGGATATGTACCGTCCAATACTCCTATGGCGATCTTCAGCAATCTTTCACTTTTACCATCCTTGTCGAATGTACCGAATGGTAGGAATTCACTGTAATTTGTACTCCCAGCTATTGTGGTTTCACTGACTTTTAAATCGGTAGCTGGAGAAATGGCACCATAAGTATCGTGTTGGGAATTGTAAACTGTACATACTACCGGGTTGACCGACCATAGAAATTCTTCATTAATAAACTGTTCTGTTGCTACATTTTGTCCCTTCGTCGAACTGCCTACAGTAGCAATGGGATATGTATCCTCTAAAAAAAGACTTCTAATGAGCATTTCCGGTGCTCCCATTGTCGTTCCGCTGGTAATGGCGATTAAACTGTGTAAGTTTAAATTAATCTCCCTATCTGTACCGAACAGAATAGTGGCGTCTTTATCCGTATTTTTATCATTATATTCAAGATAAGCCATTGGCTCTCCTAAACGGTCGGCTGAGGTCAGAATAGTACCTAACAACTGAACACAATCCATTGAACCTCCCTCATTGTAACGAAGGTCAAGAATAACAGCTTGTACGCCTGCTTCCTTAAACTTTTGCGAGACACTGCGTAATTCATTGTTGTATTTTTCCGGTTCGGCTTTTGTACCGGCTGTGAAGCTATTGTACATGAGATAGCCTACCCTTATCTTTTTGACCGGCGACTCAATAATCTCATATTTATGTACGGGATTGTCTTCTACTATCTGTGCTGCAGGCATTTCAACGGGGTCATCTATTGGAACAACTCTATATTCCATCATCGGTCCTTCATCTTCCCCGTCACCTCCCTCATTTCCGTCTTCTTCATCTTCTATTTCCACCTCTTTCCACTCGCCCAAAGTCAGTTTTACGGCTTTAGTTCCTTGCAATAAATATGTCTCATATTTCTTACTAATGTAGGAAGTGTCTACTTTCATGATCCAATCACCGCGTTCTAAACCCGCCTGTGCGGCAGGGGAACCTGGAATAACGTAAGTAATCAAAGCGTTGTAGGCAGTGTCAATATCCGGATTTCTAACTAATGAATAATCAAATCCATATGTGGGCAATGGGGTTGCCATAACAGAGTCTACAAATGAATAACTATCCTGCTTCGATTTCACTTTAGACAGGAAAGAGGCAGGTTCTACAAATAAATTTACATCATCATAGGAAGGTAGCTCCTGATACCATAGATAGTTCTGTTGCATGATGTCTAATATCCATGTATCCAATGCTGTTTGGTGGGCATACTCCGGCCAGCGGTCAACACCACAGGAGAAGAAGCCACTGAGAGATACGATGGTCAGGGCGGGTATAAGGATTATCTTTCTTAATTTCGTCATCATAAAAAGCTTTTCACGTTGCAAATGTAGGAAATACTTTGCTTATCTACCACATTTATGGTATAAAAATGCCTTTAATGTGTGATTGGCTGTTAGAGAATCCTGCGTTATCTTTGTGCTTCCAAAATTATCAATAGGCATTAGTAAAATAGAATAAGTGATTAATAAACGGTAATTTCATGAATATAGCTGCATTGTTATCGGGAGGTGTTGATAGTTCGGTGGTTGTTCACTTGCTTTGTGAGCAGGGCTACAAACCGACTCTTTTTTATATAAAGATCGGTATGGAAGGAGCGGAGTATATGGATTGTTCGGCAGAGGAAGATATTGAATTATCGGCTGCTACTGCCCGAAAGTACGGTTTATCTCTTGAAATAGTTGATTTTCATAAGGAATACTGGGAAAATGTAGCGACTTACGCCATTGGTAAGATCCGGCAGGGATTGACACCGAATCCGGATGTGATGTGCAATAAACTGATAAAGTTTGGTTGCTTTGAACAACGCATCGGGAAAGAGTTTGATTTTACGGCTACCGGTCATTATGCTACTACGATACAGCGTGATGGAAAAGTGTGGCTGGGTACGGCAAAAGATCCCGTAAAAGACCAGACGGATTTTCTTGCACAGATTGATTATCTGCAAATTTCCAAACTAATGTTTCCCATTGGAGGATTGACGAAACATGAGGTGCGTGAAATTGCAGATGCGGCTGGATTACCCAGTGCCAAAAGAAAAGACAGTCAAGGCATTTGCTTTTTGGGAAAGATAAACTATAATGATTTTGTCCGTCGTTTTCTTGGCGAGCGGGAAGGAGTGATTGTAGAATTGGAAACCGGAAAGAAACTAGGTACACATCATGGTTATTGGTTTCATACTATCGGGCAACGGAAGGGGCTTGGTTTGAGTGGAGGTCCTTGGTTTGTTGTTAAAAAGGATATTCAGGAAAATATCATTTACGTATCTCGCGGCTACGGTGTAGAGACCCAATATGGGAATGAATTCCAAATGCGTGATTTTCATTTTATAACGGATAATATTTGGAAGGGTCAGGATAAGGAAGTGGATATAACCTTTAAAATTCGTCATACTCCTGAATTTACTAAAGGGAAGCTCATTATGAAGGGAGATAATCAGTTTCATATCCTATCTTCTGAAAAGTTACAAGGCATTGCTCCGGGACAGTTTGGAGTGATTTATGATAAAGAAGCGCGGATTTGTGTGGGAAGTGGAGAGATTATCTGTTAAATATTTTTTTTGAGTGGCGAAGATTGAATAAACAAGATTATTTTCATTACTTTTGTTTCGTAGAATTATAAATAAAGGAGGTTTGATTATGACAACGATGGAATTCCCAACAAGATGCGGTGTTAAACCTTCTTTATATCTATGATAAGGCGGATAAGGCTCTTGAAAACACATCAGATATAGTATTCCGCTAAATCAACAATTCCCGCCCGCATGGCATATTTGGTGGCTTCATGCACATTATTTACGCCTAACTTGCGGAAGATATTTTTACGGTGGCTGTTAATCGTATGAAAACTAAGGTTTTTCTCTGCTGCAATCTCTTTTGTCGTTTTGCCCAGTGCGATTTCTTTTAGAATATTCTTTTCTGTTTGCGTTAGCAAATGATTGTCTGTGGATGAGGTAACAGACGGAGAGCCAGTTCCCGAAAGCAATAGGTTGCTGACATGATTGCAGATATATCTTTGTTTGCGGATAGCGCATTGAATAGCAGTGATAATTTCTTCTTTGGAATTATCTTTCATTACTACTCCAAAAGCCATGCTGCTAAATAATATTTGTCGAAGGAAGTTGAGACTTAGCTCATCGGAGAATAGAATCCAATCGGCCTTTTTAAACCTTTCCTGCAGAACGATCAGTTCATCTGCCCCGGCAAAATTGAATAGTGTGTAATCAAGAATAACCACTGCTTGCGGATACAATCGCAGCAACTGAATCAGCTCTGCTTTATTATCAGCTTCTAAAAGCGCGGATACATCTTTTTGCTTGGTCAGTAGGAACATCATTCCCGCTTTGCTGATATCTTGATTGTCTGCAATGATAAATTCTCTCATAATAGGAATAGCTAAATAAAAACTCCGCTACAAATGTACATATTTTGTACGATTTGTAGCGGAGTTTTAATTAGATTCTTGAATTCAGATTACCAGGAACGTCCTTTGAAAATGTTGGATTGGTCAAGCGGAACGATATTTCCGTTCAATGTCAGATTGTTGTTATTGAAGTTCGGGCTGATTGTAACCGAAGCTGTATTATTTCCACTGCTCATGTTGATAAAGACCTGAGCGGAAATACCAATACCTTGAACGCTGAATGAACAGTTCACATTTCCTTTCTTGTCAATGTTCATTTTCATATCAGAAGAATTACCATCTACAGTGACACCACCGATCCCGTTAGGGCCTGGATAAGCTGTATTGAAAGCAGTCTGCACAGTGGCTCTGTTGCCATTCATCAAGACGAAGTTGGTGTTTGAAGTCACGAAAGCACTCATTCCATTGCGGAAGATTACTTGATTGGCTTCCAATACAAATTGCTTGTTCTTTAAAGCCTGTACAGCTTGTTGATAGGCTGCCATGTCCTGTACTTGTTCTTCGGCGCGGAGTTTCGCTCTTTCTGCGTCTCTTTGAACTTTTCGTTCTGCGCGGCGGGTTGCTGCGTTACTTTCCTGTGCATACATCATCGTGCTTGCACTTACTAATACTAATGCTAATAATGCAATAAACTTTTTCATAACTTTTTTTTGTTTAGGTTTAATACGTTGTCCGTTTATTGCAAAAACAAAGAGTATGCCGGATTGTTCACGAACGTCGTGCAATTTTGTATCCGATAGCTGCGACGGCAATACTCATTAAAGGGCTGATAATGTTGAAAAAGCAATAGGGAAGATATACAAGTGTGGGCACACTTAAAATGGTGGCCTGAGTCATCCCGCAACTGTTCCATGGGATCAGTACGGATGTAACGGTTACTGCATCTTCCGTCGTGCGGCTTAGTAAGCAACTTTCATATCCTTTCTTGGCATATATGTCACGAAACATATTCCCCGTCAGAATGATACTGATATATTGGTCGGCTGTTGCCAGATTAAGAAACAAGCCTGAGCAAACCGTACCTCCTACCACACTGACCGTCTTTTTCATAAATCGAACAAAGATTGAAGTGATACTACCCAACATACCGCTGGCCGTCATTGCTCCACCAAAACACATGGCACACAGAATGAGCCAAATCGTATTCAGCATTCCGGACATGCCGCGTGTGGCAATCAAATCTGACAGAACGGCATTGTCTGTGTGCAGACTTGTACTTCCATATATCGTTATCATTAATCCTTTGAACAATGAATCGAAGCCGGAAGTTGCCATTCCGGAAACCTCCTGTAATAACTCCGGCTGGAAAATCAAAGCGAAGACTCCTGCCAGCAGTGTCGATAAGAACAGGGTAATGATGGAAGGAATCTTACGGGCGATTAATATGCCTGTTGCAATAGGTACAATCAAGAGCCAGGGAGTAATGTGGAACTTTTCATTCAAAGCAGTTGCCACTTCGGTGATATGTTGTGTATTGCTGGCATCGTGTGAGAATCCTGCCACAGTAAAAATAATCAAAGTGATTATGAGGGAAGGAACTGTCGTTATCATCATGTATCGGATATGCCGGAATAGTGGAGTATCAGTTACGGAAGCTGCTAATATGGTTGTTTCCGATAGAGGCGAGACCTTATCTCCAAAATAAGCTCCGGAAATAATGGCTCCTGCAATCCATCCCTCTTCAAATCCTTGTGCCCTGCCGATACCCATCAGTGCGATTCCAATGGTAGCAATGGTAGTCCACGAACTACCGGTCATAACGGAAATAAGTACACAAATGATACAGGTGGATGCTAAGAAGAAACTGGGATGTATGATTTGCATTCCATAATAAATCAAAGTAGGTACTACTCCGCTGATCATCCACATTCCACTTAATGCACCGATAATCAATAGAATGATAATAGCCGTTGCCACTCCGGCCACATTGTTTGTGATGGCAATCTCATAATCTTTCCAAGGAATTTTGTAGAATGCCATACCGATAAGAATACAAATAGCGGTAGTGGTGAGTAATGATACTTGACTTCCTCCACTTAAAGCATCACTACCGAAAGTATGGATAGTACCGAATAATAATAGTATAAGTACGATAATTGGTATCAGGGATACAAAAGGGGAGGGGGCTTTTTTCATATTAAGTTCTTTAATGCTCTATATTATTTTGGTTTGCAAAGATATAACAAAATGATCGAAATTCTTAGCGTTATGGAACGAAGCAATAAAAATTAGTATAAGTTTATATATTCTTGGTACATAGAATCAGCCCCAATTTACCTTACGTTTTAGCCACCAATATCGTATGAAAAGTATTCCGGTCAGAATCAGAGCGATAGATAGTCCGGTGTAGAAAACGGAAATAAAACTGTCGGGTAATAGATGGAAACTCCGGATGGTAATGCCTAGAGAGATCATGAATATCATAATGATCCAACTCTTTACATCAAAAAAAGAAAAAGGGCAGTTACGGGTTTTCTTTTTCTCGTCAATTCGCCGGGTGTGTTTATAATAAAGTCTTTTAAAGATGAGTACGAAGAATAACAGGAAAACTACAGTTGCTTCTCCGATTTTGAACATCCAGTCTTGGGAGTTGTTTAACCATGTAATGATTCCTATTCGTAATATATTGATACCGGCTGTAATCCATACTGCGCCGGCTGTAATGAGTAAGATTTGTTTGTTGACTCCGTATTTCATTCGCTTTACTTTTTTGCTATAAACGGTTTTACTGCGTATTTTGTTGAGTCATTTCTTATGATTTATAATTCATTTTATGAAAAAAGTGGTGGAAACCGTATTCCCTTCCCCATCAACGGCTGTCAGAGAGTGTTTTCCCGGTTCAGGTTGCAAGGATATTTTATGAAAATCCTGTGTTTGCATCATATATATATCATCGAGATGCCAGAAAACGATTGCTTCGGGATTGTTGTGAGCCAGTTCGACAGTGATGAATCCTTTGTTACCATCCAATTGTTTCGGTAGCTTGATTCGTGCATTCATCGGAGGATAAATGAATTGCATGGGTTGGAAACTATCTTCTCCGCAACCTGATTTGAACGGAGGAAGAGGCTTGTATTCCGGATGATGCTGTTTATAATACCATTCCCACACAGGAGGCAGTGCGAACCATGACCTTTGGAAAGTAGGCTCCGTATTGGCACAATTCTCATAAATACGATATTTCTCGTCGGCAGATAAAGTAATGAAGTGATGATATGGGCAGGATTCCGTTCGCAGTCCGGAGGGAAGTATAAGCACTGTGTCCGTCTCCTCGCAGAAGCGTCCTTTCAAATGACCGGACTGACGGCATACCTCTGCATCAATAAAAACACCGGTCGGACGTTCAAACCACGATGAAGAGGGAAGATAGTTGAATACATCGAATAATACGGGACCTGCCGTTTGTGCGCCCACTAATCCCGGTTTTCCTTCACCGGTTGCGTTTCCTACCCATACGCCGACTGCGTAACGAGGAGTGACGCCTACCGCCCAAGCATCCCGGAATCCATAACTCGTTCCTGTTTTCCAGGCGATGGTCTGCATGGAAGGGATGGACTTCCAATCGATCTCTTCGGGGCGGTTGACTTCTTTTAGCGCGTCGAAAGTTTGCCACACTGCACCCTTGTCCCAAGTGAATTTTTGTTGTATCGCTTCGTTTTTGTTCTCTTCTCCCATTAAGATGTCGGCTTCTTTTTGAGGGACTGCATCACTATGCTGATTCGGAATCAGGCTTCGTCCCATTTGTGCGTACGCATTTGTTACATCCCATAAAGTGGCTTCTGCTCCTCCCAGAATCAGGGATAAACCGTAGTGGGACGATGGACGGGTGATTGTTTTGAATCCAGTCTGTTGCAGGAAATTATGAAATTTGGGAACACCATATTTTTGTAACATTGTCACAGCTGGAATATTCAGTGAACGGGAAAGTGCTTCCGAAGCGGGCACAGCCCCCTCATACTGCCTGCTGAAATTCTGCGGACTGAATCCGTTTATGTTAATGGGGATGTCAGGAAGTAGCGTATGTGGCAATAATGCCCCCTCCTGCAACATCGCATAATATAAAAAAGGTTTCAAAATACTTCCTGTGCTTCTGGGAGCTTGAATTACATCCACCTGATTACCTCCTTGCCGATGGTCGAAATGTACATTCCCGCAATAGGCTATCACTTGATTGGCAGGGAGGTCGATTACTAAAATGGCTAGATTGCGGATATCGCTTCGGTTAAATTCATTGCTCCAACGTTCAGCGATGTTTTCTATATGCATTTGAATCCCCCGGTCAATGGTGGAATGTGAGTACTGTCCATTTCTTTCTTTGTAGAAACGGCTGACTAAGTGGGGAGCTGTTTGCGGAAGAAGATGTGGCTCTTCGGGAAGAGGCTCGCTGACAGCCAACTCATAAGTAGACGAATCTATGATTTCTTTCTCATGGAGCAGTTTAAGGACCCGGTTACGTTTGGCAAGTAATGTCTCCCGTCCTTTGGATAGGTGAATCATGGCTGGAGCATTGGGTAATACGGCAAGCATGGCCGATTCCGCCCATGACAACTCTTCGGCTGAATGACCGAAATAACGCCAGGCGGCCGCATCCAGTCCTACCACATTTCCTCCGAAAGGGGCATGAGATATGTACATGGATAGGATTTCTTCTTTAGAAGCCCTGAATTCCAAACGTGTAGCCCAGATCATTTCGATTATTTTCTCTCCGAAAGTTCTGGGCTTGTTTCGTGCAAGCCGGATAGTTTGCATGGTCAGTGTGCTTCCTCCGCTTACAATACGTTTGTTCTTGATGTTTTGATAAACGGCTCTTCCGATGGCAAGTGGATTAACACCCCAATGATGATAGAAATGTTTGTCCTCAAAAGTGATAAGGCAGTGTTTTATTTTCTCCGGTGTCGTATTCCTCGGAGGGAAACGCCACTGCCCGTCGGAAGCGATACGTGCCCCCAACAGTTCTTCGTTCCTAGCAGTGACGACAGTCGAGTAGGGGACATGAAAGAGTTGTCGGGGAAGACAAAACATATATCCCATCACCAAGAGAGTAATACTGCCAAGTATTACTCTCTTGGTGATGGATAAATTTCTGAATACCTCGGATATCTTAACTTTCATGAATTGCGTTTGTTCTTACCAACAGAATTCGTATTAGCGACTCACCGTTGTTCTTCCTGCTTTGCTTCGTGCCTGCACGGTTGTATCATACATGGCTTCGCACTGAACAGCCGGAAGAATGAAGTTACCGGTGTATGCCGCTTGCAATCTGATAGTAAATACCTTTGTCTCACCACGGTACAAATTGAAATAGGTCAATACACGATCGTCGCGGATATCCTGATAGGAGTAATTGATAGCTGTACCGGCAGTCGCCATTCGTTCATTATATATTTCCCATCCGGATGGTATAATATGTGTCAATGCCAGATTGGTATAATCCGATGTTCCGCTAATATTGGATATGGAAACGACAGCGGTAAAGTCAGTTCCTTGTTTAATTTCTTCTGCGGATATGGGCGTGCCGTTCAGAGTTGCATATCTTATATCCATCCGAAGATTGTCTGAGATGGCGGGCAACGTATCGTTCAGCAATTGTGTGCGCGTGATAATGTCTACTCCCAATGCTCCCTTGCCTTGATTCTTTACAGAGACTGTTCCGGATTTCGGTGAAGTAGGAATCTCTTTGTCAAATACCGCTTTGGCAGATTTCACGGCAGGTTGTTGCTTGCCGTTCCATCTCCATGTGAAATCAAGTGTGCCTGATAACTTTTCTGCCAAGCGTCCCATTGCCATGAGGGCAAATGCGGTAGACTGAGTACTGAAATAGTCCTCTAGTGACAGATTCTGCGAGACTTTCTTTGCTTGTTGAAGTGCATCCCGTTCCCGGTTCATCAAGATTAATGTTTCCAGAATCATTGCTTCATCCCGGTCGGACGAACCGTAAATAAAGTTCATTGAAGAATAGGGAGTGACACTGGTTGCTGTCTTATATGCCAATTCCTCGGCTGGTTTCATTTTTCCTGTCAATGCGTAGGCGGCTGCCAATCTCCATTTGGCTTGAATAGATAATCCTTGCTGTTCCTTCATTCTGTTCATAGCTCCGTACTCCGGCATACCGGCCAATGCCAGCGTGTATAGGCGGAAGGCTTGCATCAGCTCCGACTGCCATAGTTGCCAGCTGTTTGCATCCTGTGGCATACGCCAGTTCTGGGCTGCTGCACGTTGGAAGTGTTTCCACTTATTCAATACGTTTGAATGGACGGCATATCCCTTTTCTTGTGCCAATGTCAGGAACATTCCGGTATATGAACTGATCCATTCGTCTGCGACGGCATTCCCCGGCCAATAGACAAAACCGCCATTGGGAAGTTGCCGGGCATAAATCTGACGGATAGCCTCCTGTACATTTGTTTTTATTTTCTCTGCTTCCTGTTTGTTTACCGTTTTAAATTGAGAGATAAACAAAAGCGGCAATGCTTTGGAAGTCAACTGCTCCGTACACTGATGTTGGTAATTGTATAAGAAGTCGAATCGACGTGTGATATCTACGGATGGGATGCGGGATACTTCCAACTGAATATGATTGTTGTCGGAAAAACCGCTTAGGCTATACGATACCTCTCCACTTTGTCCGGCTTCCACCCATTGGCTGTTGCGCAATGTCACGACCGGATTCGGATTGCGTATGTCTATTTCGATGGTTTCTTTAGTTTGCTGTCCACCACCGTTTGCCGTCAGATGGATAGTTGCTTTACCTGTTTTGTTTCCGGTCTTCAATGTAAAGAATGTAAGCTGGTCGCCCGGTTGATTGAAGGTTAGCGACTGTTGCGAAGGTCCGGCAATTTGTACTCCTCCACCGGAAACCTGAATAGATACGGTGACATTCTTTACCTGATTTTCCATTGCAAAGATATTTACCGGAACAGTGATTTCCTCTTGAATACTAAGCACGCGCGGCAAGGTGGAAAGCAGCATTAACGGTGTCCGTACATAGGCCGTCTTTTCTGCATTTCCATAAGCACCGTCCTGTCCTGCCACTACCATAGCGCGTACAGAACCTACGTACATCGGAAGTTTCAATGTATGTGTCTGATGTTTGCTTTTTCCCAGATAGAAAGGGCCTATGAATTTAACGACCGGTTTGAACCGGTTTGCTTTTGCATCTGCCGGTTTCAAAACTGCGTCCCCACCTGTACTGAAAAGAGAACCGTAACTTCCGGCGGAAGCTCCCAATACGTTGTCGTACATATCCCATGTCCGGATACCGAGCGCTTCGCGTGAATAGAAGTCATTCCAAGGATCGGGTGTCTTGAAGTTCGTAAGGTCCAGCAGACCGTCGTCTACGATAGCCAATGTGTAAGTCATCGGTTTCCCGCTCTTTTCGCTGACGGTCACATTGAAGTTCGTTTCCGGTCGTAGCACTTCCGGCATTTGTATTTGCGGTCTTAATATTGTTTGACTGTTAGTTACGAATACCGGGACAACACCATGCATACGGATAGGCAAGTCATTCACTGTCTGCGCATGAGGCTGCAACAAGCTGATGTGCAGATATACATTCGGAGCCATTTCTTCTGTGACCTTGAACGTATATTTTGTATCTCCTTTGCTGGAAACTTCGATCCATTCCTGTTTGAGTACCGTCGATCCGTTTTCGATGGATACCAATGCACGTCCGTTGGCTGCTGCGGGGATAATAGCCATAGCTGTTTCTCCTATCTCATAGGAATCTTTGTTCAATGAGAAAGCAAGCATTTTAATACCACTGGGGTCCGATTTACTTGAACGTCCCCTCCATTCGGGCCAGTCTACGTAGACAGTACCTCCGGTGGCATGTCCGCTTTCTTTGTCTTTCACATAGACCAGATAACGTCCCCAATTGGGATAATCGACGCGGAATTTGAAAGAAGCCTTTCCATTGTTGGTTTGCAGACTCCCGCTGGCTACCGGAGTGATGGAAGTTCCGTTTATATAGGAACTGAAAGATTCTTCATTGTTTTCCCACCACCAGCTCCAACTGATACGGTAGATTTTATATTCCAGATTTGAACGGCTCACCGCCTGTCCTTCCGGATTCACTGTCACAATGTCAAATACATGATCTTTGTCCGTTTCTATGTATTTGCCTTTTGGCTGATTCAAGTTAATGCCCACATACGATGTGAACGGAGAGAAAGGAACGCTTTGGGTATAGATACTGGCATCTCCTCCCGGTTCGAATACACGGGTGGTGAAAGATGCGTTTAGCATACCCGGCGCATTGGTTGCTGCAGGGAGTTTTAAAGTGACTCCCGCTCTTCCTTCCGCGCTGAGCATTCCGTCAAACATATTTGTCTTGATGGTAGTGAAATCTGTAGCCGGATTATTGAAAATATACTGTCCGTAGTTTTTAAATTGTGTATTTACTTTAGACAGTGACATCTCTACTTTGGTTTTCAGATGTGAAGCCTTAGCCCCTGTCATCCAGGCAGAAGTGAGTGGAGCATAGACTTCTTTGTCTGTTGCTTGAAGAATTCTAGGCAATGCCAACATTATTTTAAGTCGGTTGGGTTTTATTGTTTCGATGCGTATCCCTTTATGGAAAGTCGAACCGCCTACTTTTACGTATGCGTTCCACAGACCGGTAGGGGCATCTGCCTGAGTAGGGACAGTAAATGTGTAAAAGCCATTCATCCCTTGTGTTGAGATCATTTTGGTATAGAATTGGCCTTTCGGATTGTAGATTTCCAGCGCTACCGGATGTTTGTCCGGTATTCTTTTTTCCCGGTCTTCCAGAATGAAAGATATATGTAAGGTGTCTCCCGGTCTCCATACTCCTCTTTCACCATACATAAATCCTTTTAAGCCTTTTTGAATATCCTTTCCACCCACATCGAAGCGGCTGACCGATTGCTCTTCACCGTCTGCAACACGTACGTAAGCTTTTTGTCCGTCTGCCTCTGCTACGATAATGAAGGGAACTCCTTTCGGAGCGATTTCCGCCAAGCCTTCTCCGTTTGTTTCTCCTTTACCGATGGTTTGTAACTGGAAATTGTAAACAGTTACTTGCGCCTTTCCGACAGGTTTTGTGTCCAAAATGTTGTTTACTGCAATCCACAGATTGTTCAAGGAGTTCTTCTTTACGAGCATTCCCAGATTAGAGGCAAAGACATTGCAGGTAGCTGTCCGGTCTGCTCCCATATAATAGGACGGGTGGCACGGATTATCCCGTTCTTTCCACTGATACAAACTCCAGTCCATAGTTTCGCCGTTGTAATAATAATAAGCCTCAGGAGTGTCCCATACAGCTTCGTCTGCCTCTGACAAAATACTACCGCTAACTTTTGTCAGACCGTCGGAAGTCGTGTCGGAAAACTTCATTTCTTTGTTTTCTTCACTTCCACCGCAAGGATAAGCGGAATATTCTTGGCGGAAAGACAGGATAACCCGGTAGATGGCGCCCGGTTCTTGATGAATCAGTCCGGCAAGGTCGATAGAGTAATCTTCCCATTGATGAATATCTTTTGATGAATCCTTGCTTAGCCACAATGTTTTCTTATAAACCAGGCGTCCCGAACGGCGCAACTCATTGGCAGAGGCCAGAGAGTTGTTTTGCATGAACATCAAGATGTTACTCTCAAAGATGCGGATAACCTTTAAATCTACTGCATACAGATTGACAGCGCGGAATGGAATAATCAGGCTTTTCGAATCGGGAAGAATAGCGGCTGAGGTAGCCATCTCTACTTGCGGTTTCAGATTCAATTCGCTGAATGAGATAGAGTGGGAAGTCCCCAGACTACGGTCTTGACTGCTTTTTATTCCTTCATGGATATTCAAAGTCAGTTTATTTATTTTATTGGTTTCAAAATAGATAAGAACCTGATTATCCTTAATTTGGGTGATGCAAGAAGATACTTCCGGTATCTCGATCAGTCCTTTCAGATCTTGCATATTGGATATGGGAGCAGAGAATACGACTTCGATCCCGTTTTCCGGTTGGTCAATGCGTTTGGCGGTCAGAAAGCGGAAACTATCTTTTGCCGGAATCATGATTTCTTCGATTTGCGTATGGTCAATTCCGGCGGGATTGCCGTTTGCTGTCAGTTGGATTTGGTAATCTTCCGCTTCCCGCAAGATCCGGTTGATACTGAATTCATAACGAGTCGGATTGTTGGTGGAGGTAATATCGACCGGATAATTTTTACTTTTGCCATTGCCGGCTATCAGCATTTTCTCGACTTCTTCTTTCTTTACAACGTCACTAAAGCGTATTTCTCCTTTTATGTTCACTTCGTCGGGTTGAGTAGCTGTAATCGTTATAGGTTCTGTATGAATTGTGAAGTTACGTTCCTGCACCCGGAATGAGAAGTTAAATTCCTTTAGCTTTTTATCTACCTCGATAAAATCTCCAAGCTGGAAAGTTCCTTCGTAGAATGCTCCCGGTTTTAAAGTACCTTCTTCCGGAACAAATTCGATGGTGTTATTGCTAATCCAATATGCTTTTCCTTTCAAAGACGGTGAAAAGCTGAACGGATTATCTTTTAACTCATTATTTACGTCAACCATAGGTTGATCGTGTGTCAGCTCGATGCGTATAGTCGAACTTTGGGAGATGACTCCTCCTGTGTAGGCATTTACATAGGGGGCATATTTTGCAGAGGGGATGATGTCTTTCGGACTGTGCATACATGCGGAAAAGGTCACAATCCACATTATGAAAAAGAATAGTTTGGTAGCGAGGCTGCTACGTCCAGTTTTTATTTGTCCCATAGCAAAGAGTTTTTATTGGTTCAGTGGACAAATATACTGTTTTTATAATAGATTCTTTTATAGACAGGGGTATTTTTCCTTCAACTTTTTCATGAAGGACTTGCTTACTTGTAGGAGCTCGGCGTCATTAAAAGGGGGGAGTAATACACAATTATTGTCTTCAATTGATGCCAGATAGCTGATATTAATAATGTAGGATTGACTGATCTGAAGCAAATAAGGGTGTAAACTCAATATCTTTTGCGAGTTCGTGTTTCTTTTTAATATCAGAGTATGTTTGTTGGATAACATGACTTCCCACAATTTGCTTTTTGAGTTATAGCGGAAATAACCGATTTCTTCCAAGTGAATCAGTTGCAAATTTCCGGTAATAGTGGTATATAAAAATATGCTTTCTTGATGTTGCGTAATTTGTGTCTGGTCGCAATGTTCAATGTTTATGTGTTGATTGTTCATGATATTAATTTATTAATTTCCCGTGTCGTAATTTTTATTTTCTGTCAAAAGTAACAGATTACTCTTAATTATAAAAATGAAAAGTGTCTCATTATAGAAATGAGACACTTTTATTATTAAGATTTGTACGTTACAGAATAGAATTATTCTATTTACTTTGTTGATATTCAATGAATTTACTAGGAGAAATACCATATCTTTCGGAAAAGTTCCGGTAGAAGGTTGCCCGTGAGCTAAATCCGCATGCAAACATCAACTCTTTCACATTCTTTTTCGGATTTTGGGCGATTAGTTGTTTGAAATGCTCTAGTCGGATATAATTAATATATTCACGGAAACCTGTAAATCCCTGACTTTTGATTGCATCCGAAATATTGCGTTCTTTGTCATTTAAGGCTTCTGCCAAATCTTTTATATTGTATTTCTGATCTGTGTAAGGATGTTCTTTCTTTAAATAACTCTCGATTGTGGTGAAGAGTGTGAGTGGCTGAAATGAGTTTCTCATTTCTTCAGGATTTTCTTCTTCTGTATTATACACCATACTGATATGGTCTGAAAACGGATTCTCATATCGTAAATATAGCATTGAGAATAAAGCAGTAAAAACGATTGCTGTAATACCGAATAAATTGAAGATAAACTCATTAATGCTTAATGTGAATAGGATGTATATACCAAGAAATAGGAATAAGAATCCCATGAATAGATACATGTTTCTATTCATCTTACGATGTGTCTTAACACGGCTGGTGACATAAATGAGAATAAAGAGAGGAGTGATGACAGAAAGCAGAAATATACTGATTCTGAGTTTGACATCCATATTACCGATATTGGGCATTATCTCATTTAGTGAATGGATAGCCGTTATGTTGCCATTGAAGTACAGATAGCAGATTCCTACCGTTATGGTAATGATAGGAGGCAATAAGAAGGTGAATATTCTGAAATGGTTGAAATATCCCGGAGATAAGGATGCGATGGGAAATAGTGCTACGATATTGGCCAAAGCGTACCATTTAAGCATTTTATCAATATTGAGCAATTCTGTGAAGTCATATTCCGGGGTGTCCGTGACAATCGTCAGCCATCCGATGTTTTCCCATGAAAACATGAACCCTATACCGACTGCTATGACTCCCCAATATAATTGAGGATAATTGTCTTTGGCACGAATGATAAGAATAATCCCCGATATAAGGGCAATCAAATCAAGTGCTAGTTCAACTGATAAATGTAGTATTCCCATGTTTATAAGTCTTCACCTGCATATTTAAGGCTATTAAGTTTAATAACGTGATTATGAGTTTATGCAAATGTAGTTGTTTTGTTTCTATCCAACAAAATTCGGTTGATAAATTGCATTTATTTGCGTACTTACAAAATATAATTAGTTAATTCTAAAACTGATCTTCGTAGCGTTTCCAATATATTAGGATGATATGCCAAAATTTGTGACCGTTTGTTAGAATTGAAATAGAAGTAAGCATTATAGGTATATAAACAATAAATCCCCATAACCTTATTAGTTACAGGGATTTAGTATATAGCAATTTATTAAATTACTTGCTCAAAGCCTGAGCTACGTCAACCGCACAAGCTACAGTACAACCTACCATCGGGTTGTTACCAATTCCCAGGAATCCCATCATTTCTACGTGAGCAGGAACTGATGAAGAACCAGCGAACTGAGCGTCAGAGTGCATACGGCCCATTGTGTCTGTCATACATAAACTCGTGACGGTTTAGGAATATACAATATATTGTAATTTGCTATTATATAATATGTTATGCTCTTATTTTTATTAACTAGATGTATATTGGTGACGGTAATTTATTTGTTCCGTCACTGTGACGTCACAAATAATAGAGTATGATAAATAAGAGTAATTATACATTGTCATTTACTGTTAGAGCAAGTAAAATGAATAAAGCAGGCAAAGCACCTATTGAGGTATTAATATCTGTGGGAGAAGAACGTACTGTATTTTCTACAGGTAAGTTAGTGACATTAGAAAGTTGGAATAAAGATAAGCAGTGCGTACGTGGTACAAATTCAGAAGCCACGGCTTTAAATGAATTTCTTAAAAATTTAAGAGTACGGATTTATGAAGAGGAAATAAAATTGGTAAAGCATGGTTTTGCTGTAACCGCTGTATTACTTCGTGATGCACTATTAAATAAGGTGGAATTAATAAAAGAAGAAACTATACTTAGTGTTTATAGAAAGCATAATGAGATACAGTACAAACAGATTGGTTGTGGAGTCTCTAAAGGGACATACGCTAATTCAAAACATGGATTGTCACTTTTAGAGAATTTTATTCAATTTAAGTATCATCGGGATGATATGTTTCTAAGAGAATTGAACCGTGATTTTATAGAGGAATTTCGTATATGGCTATTATCAGAACATGGGCTGTCTCATAATGGAGCGGTGAAGTATTTAGCATTATTAAAGAAAGTGGTAAATCGTGCAGTTGCTAATAATAAGATAGCATTTAGTCCTTTTGCAGCGTACAAATTAGAGAGACAAGAGGTGTCTCCCGATTTTCTGAATGAAGATGAATTGCGTAGAATTATAAACTTCAATTCTCCTTTACCAAGACTTGAAAGGACTAGAGACATGTTTTTATTCGCTTGCTATACAGGTTTGTCCTATGTTGATGTTAAGACTTTGCGAGCTGAACATTTGGAACGTGATAATGAAGGAAGAATATGGATTAAGAAGAAAAGGATTAAGACGGGTGTACTTGCTCGTATTCCATTATTGCCAAGTGCTAAGATGTTAATTGATAAGTATTCTGGTGGAGATACTTTAATACCTATATATTCAGCTAAAGATATAAATCTTTATTTGAAAGATATAGCTATTTTGTGTCATATTGATAAACGAATAACCTATCATACAGCCCGCCATACTTTTGCGAGTACTGTTACTTTGGCAAATAATATATCATTAATTGCGGTATCCAAGATGTTGGGACATTCTAATACACGAATGACTGAACACTATGCTAGATTGGTTGATAAGTGTATAGGCGAAGAAATGGATAAGCTAATGGATACATTTAATTGTGAAGAATAGAATCTTCTTTAAAATAAAATGTCGCTTTGCTTTTATGGTGAAGCGACATTTTTTATTTTTGTGACAAAGTTTGAAAATATGGAATATCAGATAATACCAATCAATACGATAAAACGAATCGAATCATGGCTGAATAGTGAAGTGGGATTCAGCCGTTCAATGTTTCATAATGAACTGGACTATATATCTGATGTATATCTTTTGGGTAATAAGTTCCCAATGGAAATACAGGATTTGTACTTGTCAATAAAGAAGGAAGAGCAGGAGATTCCCTATCCTAATTGCGGGACAGATGAGGACAAATATGAATTTAGCATGACTGTGGGAAAGAATTTAGTCCTTGAAAGTGGTAATTTTAAAGCCGAGTATATTGAAACATTGTGGAATACATACAATAAAAATGAGGACGAAGCCTATGAACAGCAAGACCAAGATGTATTTTACGCTATTCTTCTTATTGTAAGTATCTACTATAAATACACACAGACCAATGGCTATTTTGATTTTGAGGATTATATTGCTGATCCAACACAGATAAAGTATAGTTATTCTGTCAGACCGGATATGCTACGTCTTTACAAGATGTTTCATGAGAAGAAAAAGACCAAGAGTAATATTGTCACGATTGAATATAACAAACAGAAAATAGAACTTACGAATGATGATAGTTGGTTTCTCAATATGATAACTCCATATCTTGATAAATATTTAGGAGTTTCAACTTTGGAAGAAGCGGAAACGGAATTGGATAAAGATTATCCCAGTATAGGTAAAAGAGGCAGGAAACGTGAAAATGCAATACTTGATACGGTAACTCTTAGTATATATAACCTACTATGCCACTCATCATTTGCAGCCAAAGGTAAAGGATTAACAGATAACGAGGGGAATTTTATTCTTGAGTTACTGAAATATCTCAAACTGATTGATGAGGACAGTCCTAAAAATGACATATTGAATTTGCGGGCTACAATCAGGAACTTGCAAAAATATGAAGTTCGTCCAAATTGGTGGAAAATCCCCATGTGCAAAACGTCTCCCAATAATCCGGTTGAACATTTAAAATCATATTGGTAAAACATATAAAGATAAAAAATGATAGCCTTTATTAAATTGATGATTATTGTGTAAATATACATAATTTATTGATATATTGTGATTTATGATATTTGTGATTACATAAAGAATTAAGCAATAAAAAAGGGATTTCTTTATGTTTTTTTCTTCATTTCATACGCTTCTATTTCTCCGTAGTTTTGCAGCGTAATCAAAAACAAAGGTGCGCACCTCGTTTGAGATTCATTAATGTTTAAATTTAAAAAAAAATGAAGATTATGAATTTGGAATTTGTAGAAAAGAAAGTAGTTAAGTCTTATGATAATGAAGGTGCAATGCAAACTGTAAAGGCAATGATGAAAAGAGGTGAGCAATTGAATGTTAAGTTTTACACTAACAAGGATAACTATCCATGCGCTTGGATTGAATCCAAAAAGATTCAAGGTTTCTGTTTGATATTGAATCAAGAAGGATTAAGTTGGTTACGTACTTATTTGGAAACAGGAGAAGCGGAAGATTTTGGTTTTAATCCTAATAGTGTTACGGCTTATGGTGAAGGAGAAGATAAGGATTTTCAACTATCAATTTTTAAGCAACTGATTTTAGCGGGAAAAGCATTACAATTTGTTCCTACGTTTCGTGAGTATGGAGCGAAAATTACTGCCAGTGCTTTTTTCAGAAAAGGAAAGATTTTCTTCCGGTTGGAAAGGACAGAAGAGTTATATGATTATTTATTGGAAAAAGAATTGATAGCATAATTGAATTATTAACGGGGGAAGGTGCAATTCCTTCCCTCATATTTATAAATCTATTAAAATTTAAGATTATGAAAAAGTTAAATGTAAAACCAGTAGAAGAATTGTCCCAGTTCATTAATGAAGCTAAAACTCCTGGAAATTTGTTGCAAGATGCACCCGATTTTGATGCAATCAAGCAGGAAGAGTACGAGAATGAAGGAATGGATGTGATAGACGTTAATGAGGAAGATGACAATAGAAATTAATCTTAATGAACTCGGTAGGGTGCAATACCTTACCGAAGTTCTTCCCGAAATTCCCACGAATACAATTCTTTATAAGAAGTTGACCGGACTTGGTGCTACCTATGGAGAAATCACCGCAAAACGTAACTCGATTATCATTGAGCCGAATGTTCCTGTTATTATCGGTAAATGTAATGACCCTAAACATAAAGATGATAATCTGTTCGGAGTATATGAAGGTGTATATACTGACGATATCGTAAAATATTTGGAGAAGAGTAAGAATAAGTATTATAAGATACTTACTACTCCCGAAAGTTTCCAGAAAGTAAAGGACGCATTTGAAGAACTGGAAATGAGTGTGCATTGTTCTTGTTTTCTTCTGTTTGATGAATGTCATAAGCTAGTGAAGGATGCGGATTACCGGAGTGACATAACACTACCGATAGATGATTTCTTTAAGTTTGACAAAAAAGCACTGGTTTCTGCCACACCGATAGAATTGAATGACCCTCGATTTAAGGAGCAGAACTTTCAGACGATAGAAATACAACCGACTTTTGATTATAAAAAGGAGATTTGGCTTCATCATACGAATAATACGCTGCAAGCATTTAAAAATGTGCTATCCAAGCTAAACAATGAGGAAGCTGCACCACTTCCGATTTGTGTGTTTATCAATTCAACCGATATTATATATTCATTGATGAAGCAACTAGACCTGTTGGAAGAATCTGCTGTTTTTTGTGCTCCGAAAAGTGTTGATAAACTAAAAAAGAACAGATTTTGTAATGTTTACGAACAGTGGAACAAGGATAAAATGAAGCGGTACAACTTTTTCACAAGCCGCTTTTTCAATGCTGTGGATATGGAGTTGGAAGAGCAACCTCATGTTATAATGCTGACCGATGTCTATTTTGCGGAACATACTATGATAGATCCATATACGGACGCAATTCAGATAGTAGGACGATTCAGAAATGGAGTTTCGTCAATTACCTATATAAGTAATACCAAAAAAGGATTGCCCCAAAGAAGCAAAGAGGAGATAAAAGGTTATCTTATTTGCAGCAAAGAAATATACCGAACTATGAAGAACTTTTATGATTGTGCAACAGACAGGGCTTCCCGTGATGCTTATCGTGCTGCATTGGAAAGTCTTCCTTTCAATAGGATGCTTGATAGGAACGGGAACAAAAATTGGTTTGCAATAGACAATTACATGGATGAGGAATTGATGAAAAATTATTTCCATGATGAAGATTCTCTATATAAAGCATACGATAATTGTGATTCTTTTATTGTTTATCATGCGGGACACTATTGTCCATTGGGGGATAGCGAGCGGCTAAAGAGGGAAAATAAATCTCAATCCATTAAAGACAAGCGTAAGGAGATAGTCCGCCAGTTGGAGATGTTGGGAGATTGTGTTACTGAAATGGAGCTGGAATACAAGCGGGATTTGATTGCGGCTGATTCATTTATTGTTGAAGCTTATGATATGGTAGGTAAAGAAGTGATTGAACAACTCAAATATTCCAAAAAGAAAATCACGGAAGCCATGATACAGAAGCAATACAGTGAGAAGGCAACCGGAACAGAGGTAATCCGCTTAATAAAGAACTCATTTACTGTTGGTCAAAAATACACTCGTAAATATACCAAAGAAGAAATAAAGAGAATTTATGCTCTATTGAATATACATCCCCCTAAAGCCATAACAAGTAAGACTATAAGCGATTTTTTTATGGTGTCCGAATGCAAAGTCAGAGGTGAAAGATGTTATTTGCTGATTGAGGAAATATTATAATGCGAAGGACATTTTTTGAAGAAAAACACTTTTATAGACCCTGTTCGAAAAATGTCCCTTACTTTGAAATAATCGACTAAAAGAATAACTTAGTAGCAAAAAGGAGATTCACTCATCACGGAGCGAATCTCCTTTTTTGTAAAGGTTGATTTTTACATGATAAGAGTAACCTTTGGTGGTATGGGACGAGGTTTTTCCACAATATTTACCTTCAAGACTTTAGCTAAATACTTCCAAGTACAAACAGTTCCTTCCGGTATTTTTCGTTTTTTTAGTGCTGCTGCTAAAAATGGTAATGCGCTATAATGGTCGATGATTTTTCCTACTATTTTTTTATTATATGGTGGTATTGTAATGTTTTGTGATGCGAAAAAATCAGCCATTGGTATATATACCTTTGTATAAACTTCGTCATCATCCTTTCCTTTGACAATATCTATTTTGAATAAATGTGTGTTTGTAAGTGTGTATCCGTTTTGTTCTTCTTTTATCAGTTCTTTGTCGATACACTGATTGAGATAAGAATCTAAGGTCGGTCGGGATATATTTAGTTTCTTGCAGATTTCACTTTTGTTGTATCCTGTGTAATTGGTGTTGTTTAGGCAGATACATTTTAATAAGATGAGGAAAGCTTTGAGTTTGTTAGGAATGTTTTCTTCCAATAAATCCAAGTCAATTCTAATCCAGTCAATTTGCGGTTTGTATAGATAATACGTACAGGTATTGAACACGCCTTTGTTACCAATGTTCTGTTGTGTATCTTTCCGTAGTAACCCTTTCTTTATTAGTTTCTCGATATGCTTGGATATATATTCGGTCTTGCTTATTCCTGTCAATTGGGATAGCGTTTCAAGCTTTACGTGTGAAATGTAAGTGTTGTAATCAGATTTCGCTAATAAACAAAAATAAGTATATGCTTCATTTGTTGTAAGCCCTATGGCTAGGCTTGCCGGTATTATTCTGTATCCCATAGTTGGCAAATGGTTGTCCGTTGATAAAATAAATAATCTTCTTTTTTAATAATCTGTTGAAATTGGAAGTTCCGAGACTTATTTTGGCTTCCTTTCTGTCTATATAAGTTTCATTGGTTAGTTGATTTACATACATGAAAAAAATAAGATTTAGAATGTGCTTTTGACTTCTGAAAGAAGGCAATGCTTATTAGTTATTTTCCAATGGTTAGTAGTATAGTCCACCCTGTTTTTTTACATGAGCGTGCCCCTGTTTTTTTACAAGTTGTTTTTTCGGAGTATAAGGATATTTTTCTGCAACTTTTGCCAGTTGTTCGTATAGTTCTGCATACTTCTTTTTTAAATAATCTCTGTCTATTTTGATTGTTACCTTGCGATTAACAATGTGCTCTGTTATTTCATCCGTAAGGGTGGTACTTGTGTCAGGTGCTATTGGGATTCTTGTCTCAATCATGGGATTTTAAATAAAATGTTTTTCTAATGTGGTTAATCTGTATTCTTTGTTTCTGATAGCCTTGTGTCTGTAACCATACACCGATATGGACTTTATTATCTCTGATTCCGTGTTTCAAGGCTAATTCACGTAATTCTTGATAGGTATATACTTCTGACATGGTAGGTAATAAGAAGAAATTTTCATAACCACAAGCGGTAGGGCAGACGTCAAATTGCCCTACTTTTTATGGTTATACTACAAAAATGAAAAAGGTCGTCTAATACTAGTATATAGGCGACTGCAATAAAATCTATCAAACATGGCTTTATCTATGAAAGACTGCGAAGAAATGAATTTACCACATTGATAGTAATTGGGAAATGGAGATAATAAGCCCTCGATGCAATACGGTAATCCTTCCTTCATGGGATACACAAATTTACGAATAATTGGGGAAGCTAAAAAATGAATGATACTCATTCTTCAAACATTGGTTGTATGTTTATGCCACATTCTGTAATGGTCTAAAGTAGTTCCATTTATGGAGAGTAGAAAGATATGCGTGCAATAAAGTACAGGTACTTATATATAATCCCCCCTACCTATAAAAATAGGATCTTAAATATATATCAGCTTACTTCTCCTATGATTTACTGAATTGAAAGTTACGTACGAATGAGCAGAGTAGCTCTAACGTCCCCCTAGGGTAGTTGGAAGAAAAGTGAAATATCTATTCTCCACGTAATCAATTTATAAATCATTTAAAATTTTATTTGTTATGAGAAATCTACAAATTATTGGCAATGTGCCACAGGTAAGAAGAGAAAGTAACTTTGGTGAATATGCAGAAGAAGCAACAATAATCGAAGAACAACCAAAAGTTAAAAAAGAAAATCCTCATTTCTTGGAAGCTAATACGCTAGAGGTAACAATGCAACATTTGAAAGAAGATTGTATTACACCTGTATTTGCCAAAGACAATGAGCTTACAATTCCTCACCCTGCATTTATTGATACTGTTTATGACGCTGCAAATACTTTTTTCAGTGGTGAAAGCATTGATAAGCCCGATATTCGTGTTAGTCATGTGATTAAGGGTCGTATTCCGGAAGCGATACATAAGCCAGCCAATCAGTTATTGGAATCAGACAAAACAATCTACTATGAGAGGGCAGCTTTCAGCATTGACATTCCTACAATCTATGAAACGGTTGAGGGTAACAAGTTGAACCTTTCAATAGTAGGGGTTAGAGCCTATAATCAAATGAATCTGTATTCAAAGAAAGTTCCAGAACTATTTAGGTTGGCTATTGGCTTTAAAAACCAAGTTTGTTGCAATATGTGCATCTTTACAGACGGTTACAAGGATGATTTAAGAGTGAGCAATACAAGTGAACTTTACCGTTCTGCTTTGGAACTGTTCAACAACTACAATCCTGCCAAACATCTGTATTTGATGCAACAGTTAGGCAATACATCCATGAGCCAACATCAATTCTGCCAAATATTGGGTAAAATGAGACTTTATCAGTGTTTACCCAGTGGCTACCAAAAGAGACTGCCAAGAATGTTACTTACTGACACACAAATAAACAGTGTTGCAAAAGCCTACATTAATGATGAGAACTTTGGCAGCTTTGGAAATGACTTGAATATGTGGAAATTTTATAATTTGCTCACTGGAGCAAATAAGAGTTCATATATTGATTCATTCTTAGACCGCTCTTTAAACGCTACTGAAATGGCTGTTGGAATTAATGCCGCTTTGCATGGAGACACTAAATATAAGTGGTTTATTGATTGATTAAACAGGGGAATATTCAGAAATGGGTATTCTCCTATTTTATTAACTACGTAAAACAAAAAATCATGTTTTATTATAAGATACTTGTTTGGCTCTTTTGGGTGGTATTGTCTTTTATAACAGGTTGTGTTCCGTTAATCCTACTTATTCTTTTAGTTGGCTTATGGGATATTGAGGAAGCGAATAAACCTCGTTAGTGTTCAAAACAGGAATGTGTTCAAATAAATCTGTAAAGGTGGTTTGAACACATTCTTTCATGTTATCAATTTAATCAAAGAATAAAATGAAAACAGCCGTAATATACGCTCGTGTTTCGTCAAGTAATGACAGACAGGACACGAGCAGACAAATAGAGGATTTAAAGAAATATGCTATTTCACAGGATATAGAAATAGTGAATATATTCCAGGAGCATATTTCAGGTGCAAAGAAAATAGAGGAAAGACAGATTTTAGGGGAATGTTTAGAATACTGTAAACGTGAATCTGTGAATATTCTACTTTTGTCTGAATTGTCAAGACTAGGAAGAAGTACATTACAGGTTCTTCGCTCTTTAGATATATTGCATGAATCGAAAGTATCGGTTTACATACAGAACTTGGGCTTATATACTTTGCAACCAAATGGGGAAGTTAATCCAATAGCTTCTATCATGGTGACAGTACTTGCAGAAATGGCAAATATCGAAAGAAGCAATATCCAATACCGTTTGAATAGTGGTAGGGCAAATTATATTGCCAAAGGTGGTAAACTTGGCAGAAAGACAGGTTCAACCAAAACGGATGATAAGAAAAAAGAGGAATATAAAGAAGTCATTGCTTTACTAAGAAAAGGCTATTCAATCAGAAATATAGCTAAGCTACAAAGTATTGGTATTTCCACCGTTCAACGGATCAAAAATCAGTTTATAAAGCCATAATCATAAAATATCGGTGGGGTGGAAAAATTCAGAGATTTAGTTTTTATATGGGTGGTCTTGAATTTTTCCACTACCATGGATTTATAAAGAAGGGATAGCTCTCAACTTTTAATAAACAATAGTTCTTGCTATTACAAACGCTTTTCGTAACTTTGTGGCAATTTCAGATGCCTAATGTGTTAGGTCTGAAAGGACATATTAGTTAACGAAGAGCGTTTAAGATATTACCTTGTTCAGAAAATCGCCAATTTAATGAACAACTCAAGGTGATAAGCAAGAACGCTCACGTCAATGTTATATACCTATCTTGTTAAGATAGTCTATATATCGTTTGGCGTGGGCTTGTTTATCATTGAGTTGTGGGTGTTTGGCGATACCTCTGAACTGTGATATTCAAGTTCCCACGCTTTTCTCATTGTATAATACTATCCAAAGGGGACAGGGTAGATAAAACGATATATAACTACGAATCAGACATTAAGAAACAACTTTTGCTACTATCTTTTAAGTAGCCAACTCAATTTTTGAGCAGCTTATACTACAAATTAAATTATTAACAAAAAGATTATTTACAGAATATGAAAACATTTAGATTTTTTGCGACTTTATTGGTTATTGCTTTATGTGCAGGTTTTACTTCTTGTAGCGATGATGATGATGAAAATCTGTTAGTGGGTACTTGGGTAAATATAGAGGATGGGGGCTCTGTGCAATATAAGGAGGTAATGACTATTAATGCAGACGGTACAGGTTCATCAACTTCAAGTGCGATTTATGCTGATGGTTATATTCCTAAAGAAGAAGTAGATAACTTCAAATATACTTATGATGAGAATAGTAAAGTTTTCACTTTTATTTGGGAAGAAGATAGCGACGGAAATATAGATATTTATTCTATGCACGTTAAAGAACTGACAAACTCCAAATTAGTTTTCATTGATGATATAGATGAAGAAGGTGAAGGAGAGGTAATAACATACATAAAACAATAATTGGGATTAACAGCATAGTGCTAGTCTTATAGATTGGCATTATGCTTACAATATTCTAAGATGATAATAACAAATAATGTATGATGAAAAATATTATTTATTTATTTATTTGCCTTTTTTCTTTTATGGTTAGTGAAGTAATGGCACAATCTTCACAAAAGAAAACGGTTTTAGATTTTACTCCTAAAGTTCCACAAGAAGTCATTAATCTTGCATTGGAAAGAGTTAAACAGAAAGAAGTTGCTTGTTTTAATAATGGAACAATTCAAAAAAAGAAGTATAAGATTATAAATTATACTACTTCAGTAGCTGTTGATATGAAATATAATGTTTGGGTAGAAGTCGTTGACCCTTGTAATGATATTGTTAAGAAACTTTGGATTCAATATAAAGAAACCAAGGAGGGACAGTACGTTTGCACAAAAGATACTTTTTATACAAGTAAGAACTAAATTATAGCTACTTCAAGGAGGGAGGTATATAAAATTTAAAACGGTCACAGAAAAATAATAGGAGGTGTGAATATGAGGAGTGGTTAATTAAAAACAGCGTTGATAATTAGTAGTTTATAGACTATTGATTTCTTGTGACGGTATAAAAAGTCCGTCACAGATACGTCACAGAATTACTAAGAATGTGACGATTTATAGAGAACTTATAGAGTATAACATACGATACCGTCACAGTTGGTTGGACGATGATAGAATAGGAGGTAGGTACAAATGAGTAGGGAACAGGATAGAGTATAGTTATATAAAAAAGAAGAGCCTTCCGAAAAAGAAAGCTCTTCATATATAATCTGTATATCAGATAATTACTTGCTCAAAGCCTGAGCTACGTCAACCGCACAAGCTACTGTACATCCTACCATCGGGTTGTTACCAATTCCTAGGAATCCCATCATTTCTACGTGAGCAGGAACTGATGAAGAACCAGCGAACTGTGCATCAGAGTGCATACGACCCATCGTATCAGTCATGCCGTATGAAGCTGGTCCGGCAGCCATGTTATCCGGGTGAAGAGTACGGCCTGTACCACCACCGGAAGCAACTGAGAAATAAGGTTTGCCTGCAAGAACACGTTCTTTCTTGTAAGTACCAGCAACCGGGTGTTGGAAGCGAGTCGGGTTAGTAGAGTTACCTGTGATAGATACGTCTACACCTTCTTTCCACATGATAGCTACACCTTCGCGAACATCATCAGCACCATAGCATTTCACTTTTGCACGAGGACCGTCAGAGTAAGCGATTTCGCGAACAACTTTCAGTTCACCTGTAAAGTAATCGAATTGAGTTTGAACATAAGTAAAGCCGTTGATACGAGAGATGATCTGAGCAGCGTCTTTTCCAAGACCGTTCAGGATGCAACGCAACGGTTCTTTACGTACTTTGTCTGCTTTTGCAGCGATTTTGATAGCACCTTCAGCAGCAGCGAAAGATTCGTGACCTGCCAGGAAAGCGAAACATTTAGTTTCTTCGCGCAGCAACATGGCAGCCAGATTACCATGACCGATACCAACCTTACGGTCGTCAGCTACAGAACCCGGAATACAGAATGCTTGCAGACCGATACCGATAGCTTCAGCAGCTTCAGCAGCATTTGTGCAGTTCTTCTTAAGAGCGATAGCAGTACCTACTACATAAGCCCATTTTGCATTTTCAAAACAGATAGGCTGAGTTTCTTCACACGTTTTATAAGGATCAAGTCCGGCAGCTTCGCAGATTGCGTTAGCTTCTTCGATATCTTTGATGCCGTTAGCGTTCAAGGCTTCGATAATGCCTTTCATACGACGGTCTTGGCTTTCGAATTTTACTTCTCTAATCATAGTTTCTTTCCTCCTTATATTATTCGTGACGTGGATCAATAGATTTAACTGCACCCTGTTCTGCTGTTACGCGTCCATAAGTTCCTGTAACTTTTTTCAAAGCTTCGTTCGCATCGGTACCTTTCTTGATTTCGTCCATGAACTTACCCATGTGTACGAATTCGTATCCGCAGATTTCGTCGTTCTTGTCCAAGAAGATTTGTTTGATATAACCTTCTGCCATTTCGAGGTAACGAGGACCTTTAGCCAAAGTACCATAAAGAGTACCTACCTGGCTACGCAGACCTTTACCCAAGTCTTCTAGACCTGCACCGATGATCAAACCACCTTCAGAGAAAGCTGATTGGGTACGTCCGTAAACGATTTGCAGGAACAGTTCGCGCATAGCAGTGTTGATAGCGTCGCAAACAAGGTCGGTGTTCAATGCTTCAAGGATTGTTTTTCCCGGAAGGATTTCAGCAGCCATAGCAGCAGAGTGAGTCATACCGGAACATCCGATAGTCTCAACCAAAGCTTCCTGGATAATACCTTCTTTAACGTTCAGTGTCAGTTTACAAGCACCTTGTTGAGGAGCGCACCAACCGATACCGTGTGTCAAACCTGAAATATCAACGATTTCTTTAGATTTTACCCATTTGCCTTCTTCGGGTATGGGAGCCGGTCCGTGATTAGGACCCTTCTTTACAACACACATGTGTTCCACTTCGTGTGAATAAGTCATAATTAGCTCTTTTTTAAGTGATATAATTAAAAATACGTAGTCACGATTCTCTAAATCGCCCACAAAGGTAGTCGATTTATTTGTTTCTGCAAACCGCCTTTTATTACTTTTTTGTGAAAAGAGATAAATCCCTTTATGTTTTTCTCAGTTTGTAAAGTCGGGATTGCATTTGCCGAACTACTGCTATTATTGACATTGTCTATTAAGGGTAAACTTGTTTTCTTCTTATCGTAAAGTTCTTTTCACTTAATCTCTAAGTTGCTTTAGACTACTGCTAAACTGTAAACGAAGGCTTCGTTTTTATAAACGCAATCTTCATTTGTATAATCAAAGCCTTTGTTTTTATAAACGGAACTTTCATTTATAGTTTGTATGCAATCGAAGTAAATTAATTATCAGTTGAAAGCAACTTTGTCTATGCTGGAGTGAGACTTATCTGGTAATAAATAAAGGTGATGAACGTGTCGATTTTCGGAAGAGAATAGCAGGATATATTTGTTAAATGGTCTAAGTATGATCATTTGTGAGCCGAAATTGAAGTTTTGGTGGAGAAAAGTGCAATTCTTAGAATAAACGGATAAAAGATGACTTTTTACTGAATTGATTGATTCTCAATATGATAGTTTGATGTGGCGAACGTTGAAAGTGATAATATAGTTCGTTTGTCACTTTATTATCATCCTATTGTCAGTGTCTATTGTCATTTTTATCTTTCTTATTATCAGTTGATTAACTCGTGAAAATGACAAATGACAATAAAACTGGCGTTTTAAAACCTTATGTAGATATTAGCTTATAATTCGTAGGGCTGCAAATTTATTTATGTTTTTCGTACTTGGATATAGGATGAAATTCGTAGCTTTGCACATCATTTATTTGGAAAGAACTATGATAGAAGTAATGGAGTCCGCTTTGCAAAAAGCTGCGGGTGAGGGAATGGATGAATTCATCCAAGTGTTTACCGATAAATATAAGGAGGTGATTGGTGGTGAACTGACTGCCGAAACTATGCCTTTGTTAACGGGGGAACAACATTCTTTACTCGCTTATCAGATTTTTCGTGACGAGATAATGGTTGGCGGATTTTGTCAGTTGATTCAGAATGGCTATGGCGGATATATTTTTGATAATCCGTTTGCTAAAGTAATGCGTTCATGGGGAGCGGATGAGTTGTCGAAATTGGTCTATAAAGCAAAAAAAATATATGATGTCAACCGAAAAGATCTGGAGAAGGAACGGACGGATGATGAATTTATGGCTATGTACGAGCAGTATGAGGCTTTTGATGAGTTGGAAGAGGCTTATTTGGAGATGGAGGAACAGGTTACGGCATTGGTCGCAAGTTATGTGGATGACCATTTAGACCTTTTTGCAAAAATAATAAAATGATGAATGCAGTATTTTTTAAGTCTTTGCATTTAGTAAGTGTGAATCAGAATTTATATCTTTGCAAAATCTAAAAAATATGTTTATGAAACAGATGAAATTTTTATTGGTAGCTTTGATGGCTGTGGTGATGAGTGTGTCGGTGACTTCTTGTATGAATGGAGAAAATAATCCAGTTTATACAGGGTTGGCTGTAGCTGAATGTGTTAGTACATATCCTGCTACTTTCGCAGTCTCAAACAATCAGAAATTAGTTGTAAAAGATGCGACCTTGCTTGACTTAAAGTATGGGAAAACGTATATGTTTTATTATCAATTTAATACAGAGGAACAATCTGTTTCTGCAGCTTCAATAACTGTGACACTCTATCAAGGAAGTGCTCCGGTAGCAATTGATGCTGATGATGACGAGGGACCGGTGGCAAACTCTGCGGATTACGAGGCTGATGCAGCATTGTATTCTTTGGGTACATCTTTATTTCCATCTTCTTTTTTACTTTATAATAAAAAATTGCTGGTTCCCTTTGGTTATTGGGTAAAAGTAGAAGAAAATACTGATAAGCAAAAAGAAGAATTGAATAAGCACTCTTTTGTTTTAACGTATGATGTTACTAACATAGCAAGTGGTGCGAAAACATTTGAATTGACACTTAATCATAAAATTAGTGACGCAGAAGGTGAGAAAGTTACTCGTGACAGGTGGGCGGAAGGCTATAAAGTGTACGATTTGACTGCAGCTATAACAGCTTTTAGTGAAAAATCGGGAACAGTACCTACTACTATAAAAATAAAGACGAAACTTAATACATCTACTGGCGGCTCTTTGGAAGGGGCGATAGATGGTACGAACGAGGTAACTTATACTACTGAATAACATTGAACTACAAAGAACTATTTAGCATAGCAATGAAATTGATTTCCTCTCCGGCTAAGGCTTGGGAGGAAATTTCTATGGAAGAGGATAGGCGAAAAGTATATATGGCTTTTGTTTATCCTATGATTGGTTTATGCGGTCTGTCCGTATTCATTGGTTCGTTACTGACCAATGGATGGGGAGGTCCGCAAAGTTTCCAGATAGCTATGACCAATTGTTGTGCCGTAGCGGTAGCCCTGTTCGGAGGCTATTTTCTGGCAGCATACGCCATAAATGAGATGGGGACGCGAATGTTTGGTATGCATAGTGATATACCATTGGCGCAACAGTTTGCAGGATATGCGCTTGTTGTACCATTCCTGCTCCAGATTGTAACCGGACTATTACCTGATTTTAGAATTATTGCTTGGCTGCTGCAATTCTACATCGTATATGTGGTATGGGAAGGAGTTCCCGCATTGATGGGCGTAGAAGAAAAATTGCGATTGAGATACACCCTTTTCTCATCTGCGTTGTTAATACTATGTCCGACGGTGATTCAGATTGTTTTCAATAAACTGACAGCCATACTTAATTAAATGTGTGAAGATGAAACAACCCTCTGTAAATATAAAAAATAAACGGGCTACGTTTGATTACGAACTGATAGATACCTATACGGCAGGTATTGTGTTGACAGGTACGGAAATCAAATCCATTCGTTTGGGAAAGGCAAGCCTGGTAGATACGTTTTGTTATTTTGCGAAAGGCGAATTATGGGTGAAGAATATGCATATTGCCGAGTACTTCTACGGTTCGTATAATAATCATACGGCACGTAGAGAGAGGAAGTTGTTGCTTAACAAAAAAGAATTGGAAAAACTCCAAAGGGAAATGAAGAATCCCGGCTTTACGATTGTTCCTGTGCGTTTGTTTATCAATGAGAAAGGGTTGGCGAAACTCGTAGTTGCCTTGGCGAAGGGTAAGAAAGAATACGATAAACGAGAATCGATCAAAGAGAAAGACGACCGCAGGGATATGGCAAGAATGTTCAAACGATGACATGATAGGATAAATGAAAAAGACAATTTCTCAGATTGTATCCGAACGCATCCTTATCCTAGATGGAGCAATGGGTACAATGATTCAACAATATAACCTCAAGGAAGAAGATTTTCGTGGTGAGCGGTTTGCTCATATTCCCGGACAATTGAAAGGAAACAATGACCTGTTGTGTCTGACACGCCCGGATGTGATTCAGGATATTCACCGTAAATATCTTGAAGCCGGTGCGGATATCATCGAAACGAATACATTCAGTTCGACCACTGTTTCTATGGCTGATTATCACGTGGAGGAATACGTGCGTGAAATGAACCTTGCCGCAGTAAAACTTGCCCGCGAACTAGCCGACGAGTATACAGCGAAGAATCCCGAAAAACCGCGTTTTGTAGCGGGCTCTGTCGGACCTACGAATAAAACCTGTTCCATGAGTCCGGATGTCAACAATCCGGCTTATCGCGCTTTAAGCTATGACGAATTGGCTGCATCCTATCAGCAACAGATGGAGGCTATGCTTGAGGGGGGAGTAGACGCTATCCTGATTGAAACCATATTTGATACGTTGAATGCTAAAGCGGCTATTTTTGCTGCCGGACAAGCAATGAAAACAACAGGTGTCAAAGTACCCGTTATGTTGTCGGTGACCGTATCCGATATCGGTGGAAGAACCTTATCCGGACAGACGTTGGATGCGTTTCTTGCTTCCGTTCAACATGCCGACATCTTTTCCGTCGGTTTGAACTGTTCGTTCGGTGCCCGCCAGCTGAAACCTTTTCTGGAACAATTGGCGGCACGTGCACCTTACTATATAAGTGCTTATCCGAATGCCGGTCTGCCGAATAGTCTGGGCAAATATGATCAGACTCCTGCGGACATGGCCCATGAGGTGAAAGAATATATTCACGAAGGATTGGTCAATATTATCGGGGGCTGTTGTGGAACAACCGATGCTTACATAGCCGAGTATCCGGCTTTGGTGGAAGGTGCGAAACCCCATATTCCTGTTGCCAAGCCGGAATGTATGTGGCTCTCCGGACTTGAACTGCTGGAAGTGAAACCGGAAATCAATTTTGTGAACGTCGGCGAGCGTTGTAACGTGGCAGGCTCACGCAAATTCCTCCGGCTCATTAATGAGAAGAAATATGATGAGGCCCTTTCCATAGCCCGCCAACAAGTGGAGGACGGAGCTTTGGTGATTGATGTGAATATGGACGACGGACTGTTAGACGCAAAGTCGGAAATGACAACTTTCCTGAATCTCATCATGTCCGAACCGGAAATAGCTCGTGTTCCGGTGATGATCGACTCTTCTAAGTGGGAGGTAATAGAAGCCGGATTGAAATGCCTTCAAGGTAAATCGGTTGTCAACTCTATTTCTTTGAAAGAAGGGGAAGAAGTCTTTCTTGAACATGCCCGGATTGTCAAACAGTATGGCGCTGCTGCCGTAGTAATGGCTTTCGATGAGAAAGGACAGGCGGATACTGCCGTCCGTAAGATAGAAGTTTGCCAACGTGCTTACCACCTTTTAGTAGATAAGGTGGGGTTCAATCCGCATGATATTATCTTTGACCCCAACGTGCTTGCCGTAGCTACAGGGATTGAAGAGCACAATAATTACGCGGTAGATTTTATCGAAGCTACCGGATGGATTAAACGGAATCTTCCCGGTGCCCATATCAGCGGGGGAGTCAGTAATCTTTCTTTCTCGTTTCGCGGCAATAATTATATTCGTGAAGCGATGCACGCCGTATTCCTTTATCATGCTATTCAGCTGGGAATGGATATGGGCATTGTGAATCCGGGAACCTCTGTTCTGTATAGCGACATCCCGACGGACGTACTGGAGAAGATTGAGGATGTCGTGTTGAACCGTCGTCCGGATGCAGCCGAACGTCTTATTGAGTTGGCGGAGTCTTTGAAAGCGACCATGAACGGAACAACCGGACAGACAGCTGTCAAGCAGGATGCATGGAGGGAGGACTCTGTTCAAGAACGTTTGAAGTATGCTTTGATGAAAGGTATCGGTGATTATCTCGAACAGGATTTGGCGGAGGCTTTGCCACTCTATAATAAAGCGGTCGATGTGATTGAAGGTCCGTTGATGGATGGAATGAATTATGTCGGTGAACTTTTCGGGGCGGGTAAAATGTTTCTTCCTCAGGTTGTAAAGACTGCGCGTACCATGAAAAAAGCCGTTGCCATCTTGCAACCCATCATCGAATCGGAAAAGACGGAGGGAACGACCTCTGCCGGAAAGATATTATTGGCAACCGTGAAAGGCGACGTGCATGATATTGGAAAGAATATCGTTGCCGTAGTAATGGCTTGCAACGGTTACGATATTGTTGATTTAGGAGTGATGGTCACAGCCGAAACCATTGTGCAGCGGGCTATTGAAGAGAAAGTGGATATGATCGGATTGAGTGGGCTGATTACGCCGTCTCTCGAAGAAATGGCTCATGTGGCAGGTGAACTTGAGAAAGCGGGATTGGATATTCCTCTTTTGATTGGTGGAGCCACCACGTCGAAGATGCATACGGCATTAAAAATAGCTCCTGTCTATCATGCTCCGGTAGTGCATTTGAAAGACGCTTCCCAGAATGCGGGCGTTGCCGCCAGATTGTTGAATCCACAGGCGAAAGCCGAATTGGTAAATGAGTTGGAAACGGAATATAGAGCGCTTCGTGAAAAGAGTGGTTTGCTGCGTCGTGAAACCGTCTCATTGGAAGAGGCCCAGAAGAACCGGCTGAATCTGTTTTAGCATTCTGTATAAGAAAAAAGATACGTTATAATCAGTATTAGTAAGCAAAAGTTTTGTCTTTTCGATAAATTCCTTACATTTGCGTTCTGATTAATTCATATCTAATACGTAAATGTTTGGAATAGACGACCCTTTTATCATTTTGCCATACCTGCTTTCAGTGGTATGCGTGGTGTTTGCGGCCTGGTTCGGGCTGGAATGTTGGAATAAGGACGACGAAAAAGACGAAACACGATGAATACATTTATACTTGGACTGATTGTGGTAGCCTATCTGCTGTCACTCGCTTATTTAGGCTTTCTGGGATATAAGAAAACGACGTCTGCCAGCGATTATCTGGTAGGTGCCCGTCAGATGAATCCTATCGTTATGGCACTTTCCTATGGGGCTACTTTCATTTCGGCGTCCGCTATCGTTGGTTTCGGGGGAGTGGCTGCTGCTTTCAGAATGGGAATCCAATGGCTGTGTTTCCTCAATATGTTTATCGGAGTTGTCATTGCCTTTATCTTTTTAGGTTTGCGTACCCGACGTATGGGGGTAAAACTGAACGTGAGTACTTTACCGAAGCCAATAAGGAATTGACGGCAATTGCTCCGTTAGTTCCGGAAAAGTTCAGGGTATTGGGACATCAAGGTTGGAGGGCAATGCCAGTGACCGGTTCTCCGCAATGGTATTCATTGGTTACTTCCCTTATTCTGGGAGTGGGAATCGGTTGTCTTGCACAACCTCAGCTGGTGGTTCGTTTTATGACTGTGGAGAGCAGCAAGCAGTTGAATCGCGGGGTGTTCATCGGTTGTTTTTTCTTGATAATAACCGTAGGAGCTATCTATCATGCCGGCGCATTGAGCAATCTATTCTTTTTGAAGACGGAGGGTGCGGTAGCAACGGAGTATGTCTACGCTCAGTTCATAATTCCATACGATGGGGGCTTCCGTCGGTTCCGATATTTATGGAACGTACAAACCCCGTTCGCGTGATAAGTTGACTAACGTTATTCGTCTTGGGGTACTGTTTTCTATCTTGGTCAGTTATATTATTTGTTATATGCTTCCGCATGACATCATAGCACGTGGCACTTCTATCTTCATGGGAATCTGTGCCGCTGCTTTCCTGCCCGCCTATTTCTGTATTGGGTATCTGTAAGGCGCTGTTTGGCAGGGATGTGCTGATCTCCACCTATCCTTTTTCGATCATAGATCCGATATTGTTTGCGTTGCCTCTGTCTGTGTTGGCTATTATCGGAGTCAGCATGATGACCTATAAGAAATAAGTATTACGCTTTGATTTTCTTTTTGTAGGATTCATAGCGCGACAGGATGTCACGGACAAAATTATAAGTTTCTATGCCACGAAAATATCCGTTTTTACAGATCGGGTCGGTGAAGTACTCTTCATTGCTCTTGAGCAAGATGAAGTTTTCTACATTGTCTTTCCATACCAGTTTGTTCTTACCGTATTTCTCGGCCAGTGCCATCGCATCATAAATATGTCCTAATCCGGCATTGTAGGAAGCCAGGATAAAACTGAGACGTTCCTGCTTATCGGGAATCATGCTGAGACTACGGTCGGTAGCTGCGATATATTTGACTGCCGCTTTGACGCTTTCTTCCGGATTCTGTTCCTTTCCGGGCGGAACTCCCATAGCCCGTGCGGTAGCGGGCATTAATTGCATCAGCCCTTTTGCTCCGGCCCAAGACACGGCTGTGGTATCGAAATTGGATTCCGTGTAAGCCAATGAAGCAAGCATACGCCAATCCCAACCGATATCTTTGGAGTACTTCTTGAATAAATCATCATAGTGCGATATCTTCCCCTCTCTTAGTGAAAGGATAGGAGAATGGGGCATCATTTTGCTATTCTCGAAGTAGCGTTTCATACTGGCTGTATAGGCAGGAGAGGTCATATTTTCCTCATGCCATTTGGTGGCTGCTGCCGCCAGCTCGGGACAGTCTTTTCTCACAGCCCATGATGAACGTTGGTCAAAACTGATAGACAAGTCAATATTTAAGTTGGGATAATACGTTTTATTAAGCTTGGCCAAATCGTTGTCGGCTACCGTGTATGGAATCTTGCCTTGTGCTACTTGTGTGATCAGGTCTTCGGTAGTGATACTGTCATTGGTTACCTTATGGATTTGAATGCCGCCTCCCAATTCGTTGTTCAGGTTGACAAGACGGTCGTAATACTTTCCGGGCTTTACATAGATATCTTTCCCTATCAGTTCCGTTACATCTTTCAAGGGTTTTTGTTTTCCTTTTCCCTGTTGCACAATAACCTGATGGGTGATGATATCCTCACCGCAATAGATAAGGCTGTCTTTCCATTCCTTTGTTACGGGTAGATTGTAGGCAATCATGTCTCCTTCGCCTGCCAGTAATTTCCGGATCAGTTCATCGACACTGTTAGCTACTTCGATCCTAAGTTTTAATCCCAGACTTTTGGCAAACTGACCGCTAAGTTCGTATTGAAATCCCATTTCCTGTCCCCGATAAATGAAGTAGGAAGTAGAACTGTATAGTGTCAATACGACCAGTTCGCCGCTGTCTTTTATCTGCGGGAGGTCGTATGCGTTCTCGCTTACAGGATTGGGTCGCGTGTTCTTACATCCGAACACGCAACAGAATAATATAAGGAATAAAGGAATAATCAGTGTCCTAACGCCCATTCTTTAATTTTCAATTTTTAATTCTTGAGGTGCTTCTTGATATACATTGTCAGAATATCAATAGCTACCTTATTGTTTCCACCTTCCGGTACAATAAGATCGGCATAACGCTTGCAAGGTTCGATGAATTGTAGATGCATTGGTTTCAGAACCCGTGTATAACGTTCCATGACCGCTTCGGCAGTACGTCCGCGTTCAATCACGTCTCTTTGGATAACACGTATCAGTCGTTCGTCAGGATCAGCGTCTACAAATATTTTAAGGTCCATCATGTTGCGCAATTTTTTATCACATAAAGCAAGGATTCCCTCAATGATAACCACTTCGCGAGGTTCGATGTGAATCGTTTCGGGCTGCCGTGTACATGTAAGATAAGAATAGGTAGGCTGTTCAATGCTTTTCCCTTCTTTCAACAGCATGATATGCTTAGATAGCAAACTCCATTCGAAAGCGTCCGGATGGTCGAAATTGATATTCTGACGTTCTTCCACCGGGACGTGGCTGCTGTCTTTGTAGTATGAGTCCTGAGGTAGTAACACCACTTCTCCTGTGGGGAGACTTTCTATGATTTTCCGTACAACGGTGGTCTTTCCGGAACCTGTTCCGCCTGCTATGCCTATTATTAACATCTCTTTAAGTATATATTTAAACTAAATGGAGTAAATTTGCATTGTTTATACAGTATATAGAAGACAAATATAGAAACAATTCATTAAAATAGCAACGGTAATGGTAAAACACATTGTATTATTTAAGTTAAAAGACGATGTTCCCGCTGAAGAGAAGCTGGCAGTCATGACTAAATTTAAGGAAGCGATAGAAGCACTTCCCGCTAAAATCTCTGTAATCCGTAAGGTAGAGGTCGGATTGAATATAAATCCGGGTGAGACTTGGAACATCGCGCTTTACAGTGAGTTTGATACTTTAGAAGATGTGAGATACTATGCAACGCATCCGGAACATGTTGCGGCCGGTAAGATTCTGGCTGAAACAAAGGAAAGCCGTGCGTGCGTGGATTATGAGTTATAACCCCCAATAATAAAAGAATGAAAAAACTATTTTCTTTTCTGCTTTTAAACTTTGTGGTCTATGTGTTGCAAGCGCAGATACAGGATCCTGTGAAATTTAAAACGGAGTTGAAATCTCTTTCCGATACGGAAGCGGAGATTGTATTTACTGCAACCATTGACAAGGGGTGGCATGTATATTCTACTGAGCTTGGGGACGGAGGACCTATTTCCGCCACATTCAACGTCGATAGCAAATCGGGGATTGAACCGGTAGGAAAGTTGAAACCGGTAGGTAAGGAGATAGCTACTTTCGACAAGTTGTTCGAGATGAAAGTACGCTATTTCGAGAACACGGCTAAGTTTATCCAAAAGGTGAAGTTCACAGGAGGGGCTTATGCGATAGAT
>NZ_GG688325.1:161614-219562 GCF_000156195.1 Bacteroides finegoldii DSM 17565
ATCTGGAATATGGAGCTTGTAATGATGAAAGTTGCCTGCCTCCGACACAGGTTCCGTTCAAGTTTGCCGGAGAAGCTGAGGGTAATACGGTGGCGGCTAAAGAGGACAAATCGGTTAAAGAGGATAAAGCAGACAAGACAGAGACAGATTTAGCTGTTTCAAAAGATACGGTTGCCATGACCGAACTGCTTCCTGCTACTCCGGTGGATGCGTCTACAGGTATCCAGCCTGCTGTTGCATCCAGTGAGCTTTGGAAGCCGGTCATTAGTGAACTGCAAGCGCTGGGAGAGGAGCATGGACAGAAAGATATGTCTTGGATATATATATTCATAACAGGTTTTCTAGGTGGATTATTGGCATTGTTTACTCCTTGTGTATGGCCGATTATTCCGATGACCGTCAGTTTCTTTCTGAAACGCAGCAAGGATAAGAAGAAAGGTATTCGTGACGCATGGACGTACGGTGCGTCTATCGTAGTGATTTATGTTGCGTTGGGGTTGGCTATTACACTGATTTTCGGTGCCAGTGCGCTGAATGCTTTGTCTACCAATGCTATCTTTAATATTCTCTTCTTCTTGATGTTGGTGGTTTTTGCAGCTTCATTCTTTGGAGCTTTCGAGATCAGGCTCCCGTCGAAGTGGGGAAATGCGGTAGATAGTAAGGCTGAATCAACGACCGGTCTGTTGAGTATCTTCCTGATGGCTTTCACTCTATCGTTGGTGTCTTTCTCTTGCACAGGTCCGATTATCGGATTTTTGCTGGTGCAGGTGTCTACTACGGGAAGTGTGGTTGCTCCGGCAATTGGTATGTTAGGATTTGCCATTGCATTGGCTCTGCCGTTTACTCTGTTCGCTCTGTTCCCGTCATGGCTGAAATCTATGCCGAAGTCTGGTGGATGGATGAATGTGATAAAGGTGACGTTGGGCTTTCTTGAATTGGCATTCGCACTTAAGTTCTTGTCGGTAGCCGATTTGGCATACGGATGGAGACTGCTCGACCGTGAAACGTTCCTTGCTTTGTGGATCGTGATTTTTGCTTTGCTTGGATTCTATTTGTTGGGTAAGGTTAAATTCCCGCACGACGATGATGATAATAAGGTAGGAGTTACCCGTTTTTTTATGGCGCTTATTTCTTTGGCGTTTGCGGTATATATGGTTCCCGGTTTGTGGGGAGCACCGTTGAAGGCGGTAAGTGCATTCGCTCCGCCTATGCATACGCAGGATTTTAACTTGTATGAGAATGAGGTGCATCCAAAATTCAAGGATTACGAGCTGGGAATGGAGTATGCCCGTCAGCAAGGTAAGCCGGTTATGATTGACTTTACCGGACATGGTTGTGTGAATTGCCGTAAGATGGAAGCTGCCGTATGGACAGATTCAAAGGTGAGTGATATTATTAATAAGGATTATGTGCTCATCTCTTTATATGTAGATGATAAAACTCCGCTTTCGGAACCGGTGAAAGTAGTAGAAAATGGTACAGAACGTACATTGCGTACTGTAGGCGACAAATGGAGTTATCTGCAACGTGTGAAATTCGGTGCCAATGCCCAGCCTTTCTATGTATTGCTGGATGGTCAGGGAAAACCGTTGAACAAGTCGTATGCTTATGATGAAGATATAACTAAATATATTGACTTCCTACAAGTAGGACTGGAAAATTATAGGAAGGAGAAGTAATGACCTCTCTTGCGATGGATTAATAAAGAGGTTGTGTCAAAACGTTGGCACAACCTCTTTTATATTTTACAGTTCTTTTATATTTTCTTTTGGCTATGCTGCTTTTTCCTCATGCATTTGGCAACAAGTTGCTATATTCCAATTATATCGGGTTATAAATAGTCCCATAAACATATTCAACATTTTTTCGCAGTTCCATTTAATTTGAAATCAAACACAGAGGTTTGGATACAAGATAGAAGATAACTTGATAATGACTTTCGGTCTGGTCATTCAATTCGTATGGAATATAGGCAAAGAAAGCTTCAAGACGGGTGAGGAAAGATTCATAATCACCTGTGCGTAATTCTTGAACGAATTTTCCGATATAAAATCCTTGATCGCACGTTCTTTTTTTAAGATATAATATGCAAATGAGAATTTAGGCAGAAGACGAATATAATCTTTTCAGTATCTTTTCAGTATCATGTTTTTTCTTTGCGTAGAATAAATTACTATCTTTGCCACTTTAACCCGATAATCAATGAGTAGAATATTATTAAATACAAAAATTTGGCTATTAATGCTATTGTTGGGTGTCGTTTCTTCTGTTTATGCACAAGATGATGATTTCACAACTTGGACAAAATTTAAAATAAATCATAAAATTGATTCCCAGTTTTCTGTTTCCGGTGATGTGGAGCTACGTACAAAGGACGATCTGAACAAGTGGGATCGTTGGGGACTTACTGTCGGAGGCGACTATCGGGCATATTCCTTTTTGAAATTGGGAGTTGCTTATGAGACTCATCTGCGTGATTTAGGGGATTCGGGCTGGAAATTCAGGCATCGCTATCATTTAAGTGCTACGGCAAGTTTTCGCTATCAGTGGTTGAAAGTTTCCTTACGGGAAAGATTCCAACAAACTTTCGATAGTGGTGATGCAGAAACTCGTTTGCGCTCTCGTTTGAAGTTATCTTATGCACCTACAAAAGGAATTGTTTCCCCTTACTTTTCTGTTGAACTTTACCAAAGTCTGGATGATGCACCTTTTTGGAGAGCGGCTCGCATGCGTTATCGTCCGGGAGTAGAACTAAATTTGGCTAAACGCTGGTCGTTGGATGTTTTTTATTGTTATCAGTATGAACCTTCAAAAGGAAAACATATTGCCGGAATAGAAGTAGGCTATTCTTTTTAAAATTGCTAGTTCTACTATCGTAAACTAGTGAATTTCTAATATAATAATGTGGGAATGAATTTCTATGATTTTAATAGCTGATTTATAACTGATTGATTATTGGTGTATTACATATAAATGTGAAAAAATACTAGTAAAATAATACTTCACGTCCTTTTTATTATATATATTTGCCGCCAATACATCAAAATGGTGTGTTGAAATTGATGATTCCTCAGTGCAACAGACGTGTTGTTCAGTATCTCATAACTGAAAGCGAATACTTCCTCTTATGCTATTCTTCTGTCCAATCAAAGATTTCTATTTGGAAATAAATAAAGATATTAAGATGAAAGTATTTTATAACCTGCAGAGATGTGTAGGTTTTCTCGTTCTTTTCTCTATTTTGCTTGCAGCTTGTGTAAATCACATTTCGGAGGAGGAAGAAGCAGGTGTGGTAGTTAATGATGGAAATATTCCATTGAAAATTATAGCTGATATTCATGAAGTTGCCAATACGCGTGTGGCAAATAACACCTTTGAGAAAGGAGATGAAGTGGGACTGTTCGCATTAGCCGGTTCTACTACCATACAGGAAGAACGTTATGCGGACAATCTTCATTTTGTTCGTTCGGCCGATGGAGAGTTTATAGCTGATGAATCGGTGTATTATCCGGATGATGGTGTGACGCTGAATTTAATCAGTTATTATCCATATCGGGAAGAAGGAGTAGCTATGGGAGAAAGCAAGATGCCGGTATCTATTGAAACAGAGCAAAATATTCCGGCGAACTATTCTCATTCTGATTTTCTGGTTGCTACTAAAGAAGATGTACTGGCGACTCAAGAGGCTATAGCCTTGACTTACAATCATAAATTTTTCCGCTTAAAGATAGCTTTAGTATCTGGAGAGGGAGAAGACGTGGAAAGTATGTTGACGGCCAATCCTAAACTTTCTGTTTCCGGCTTTTACACAAAAAGCATTTATGACTTTCAGAAGAAATCTTATTCCTCCTTTACAGATGAGAAAGATATCATTCCTACCGGTGAGTGGGAGATAGTCGATGAAAGGCTAGTAGGTAAAGATCTGATTTTGATACCTCAGGAAGCGACAGTAGGATACCAATATATAACATTGGAGGCTAACGGAAAACCATACACTTGCTTGTTGCCCTCTACTTTGAAACTTCAGGAAGGCAAACAAAGAGAACTGGAAATAACTTTTGTAGCAGCAGAAGATATCCTCATGAGCAAGCTCAATGGAGAAATCAATGATTGGGAGGGAACTGAAGTAGATCATACAGGATCAGAGACTCTTCATAAATATATAGATGTGTCAAAGTTAACTTTCGAGAACTCAAACATTTGTAAAGTGCTGAATAAAGGAAAACAAATGGCTGAGATTTGTAAGGAGTATCTGGTAACTCCGGATTTTTCTTCGCAAGCAATCGTAGTCTATCCGATGAAAGAAGATGGAACGGCTGATTTATCTCGAGGGCTTGTAGCACAATTGTTAGGGAAAACCGGCAAAGTGCATGGCGGAAATGTCGTATGGGATACGGAAAACCACTCCTTGAATTATACACCGGGAACTTTACCGGCTCGAAATAATATTTATGTGATGGCGAATGGGGAAGTCTCTTTATCGGTAGCTATGGGGGATGATGTATTACAAGTCTTGGCATTGGAGGATGTTGCTCGTGATGTACGTGGAGGGATGATCCATAATTATCCGTTGGTGAAAATCGGAACCCAATATTGGATGCGTGACAATTTGAAAGCCTCTTTCTATATAGATGGTAATGAAATCCCTAAATTGGATGCAGTGACAGATGGTGCAGTCGGATACCTACAATCCGAAGCGAATGCAACATATTATTTCTATACTGCTAGTGTCGCATTATCCGGTAATATTCTGCCGAATCATTGGAGTGTTCCGACTTGGGAGGATTGGAATATACTAAAAACTTACTTGAAAGAAGATGCTTCCTTATTAAAGTCCGGTACATGGTTACCCTTGAACACCGGAGATACAGCAGAGCCTGCGACTAATTGGTCTGGTTTTGATGGAATTCCTGTGGGAATGTATGTGGGAACTTTTCAGTTAAACTATGAAGGTAAGTATTTAGCATACTGGACTTTGGATGAAACAAATTCAGAGATAGCCGAAACTGTATTTTATCTGAAAAGTGATACGAACCTGATAGAATCTTCTAAAGCAGGTACTGATAAAAAAGCGCTGGCTATCCGTTGTATTCGCAAGTAAATAAATGAAATTCATCCTTCTTTTTCATATTTTGATTATATTTGGGAAGTGAAACTAATAAAAGAGAACCATGAAGAAGATAATAAATCCCTGGAAAGGGTTGGAGGGATACAATTGTTTCGGTTGTGCTCCCAATAATGAAGTTGGAGTAAGAATGGAATTTTACGAGGACAGCGAGGAAATCGTAAGTATCTGGAAACCTCGTCCGGAGTATCAAGGTTGGATTGATACATTGCATGGTGGTATTCAGGCCGTTTTGCTGGATGAGATTTGTGCTTGGGTCGTACTCCGTAAATTGCAAACAACAGGAGTAACTTCAAAAATGGAGACGCGTTACCGGAAGCCAATTGATACGAAAGACTCCCATGTCGTGTTGCGTGCATCCATCAAAGAAATAAAGCGGAACATTGTTATCATTGAAGCGAAGCTATATAATAAGGATGGCGAAGTATGTACGGAAGCTGTTTGTACCTATTTCACATTCCCGCAGGAAAAAGCGAGAAAAGAGATGCATTTTCTTCAATGTGATGTAGAACCGGAAGAAATATTACCTTTAATTTGAAATGAAAACTCGTTTTTTTGTGATAAATGTTTGGTAGTATCAAACAAATTCTTTACTTTTGTCGCAGTTAATAAAAGAAATATGAAATATACAGCTATACATCATCATCATTTTCCTAACGAATAACTCGGTGGGCATGGATGATATTGTATATGTCTTTATATAACGATAACGAAGGCTTGCCGAATACGGTAAGCCTTTTTTATTTTACTCAAAACGAATTGTAATTAATAAAATAATAATTGATAAAGTCATGTTAAGAATCGCAGTACAAGCCAAAGGACGTCTTTTTGAAGAGACAATGGCACTTTTAGAAGAGTCGGATATTAAGTTGAGCACAACGAAACGTACCTTATTGGTGCAATCTTCCAATTTTCCTATTGAGGTACTTTTCCTCCGTGATGACGATATCCCGCAAACAGTGGCTACGGGTGTAGCTGATTTGGGAATTGTCGGCGAGAACGAGTTTATGGAAAAAGAAGAAGATGCTGAAATCATTAAACGTCTGGGATTCAGCAAGTGCCGTTTGTCATTGGCCATGCCGAAAGATATTGAATATCCGGGATTATCATGGTTCGAAGGAAAGAAGATTGCCACCTCTTATCCGGTAATCCTTCGCAACTTTTTGAAAAAGAGTGGGGTGAATGCTGAGATTCACGTGATTACCGGTTCGGTTGAAGTATCTCCGGGTATTGGATTGGCCGATGCAATTTTTGATATTGTAAGTTCAGGTTCTACTTTGGTTAGCAACCGACTGAAAGAAGTGGAAGTTGTGATGAAGTCAGAAGCCTTGTTGATTGGCAATAAAAACATGAGCGACGAGAAAAAAGCAGTACTCAAAGAACTTCTGTTCCGTATGAACGCTGTGAAAACAGCTGAAGACAAGAAATACGTGTTGATGAATGCCCCCAAAGATAAATTGGAAGAAATTATTGCCGTATTACCCGGTATGAAAAGTCCTACCGTAATGCCGTTAGCACAAGAAGGTTGGTGCTCTGTGCATACGGTACTTGATGAAAAACGTTTCTGGGAAATTATCGGAAAGTTGAAAGGACTGGGAGCTGAAGGTATCTTGGTGTTACCGATTGAAAAGATGATTTTGTAATATATCGAGATAAACCGTATAATGTGATTGAAATAAATAATCTGTGTAAATCAGTGTAATCTGTGGTGAACCATGAAATTGATTAAATATCCCTCAAAGGAGCAGTGGGCGGAACTTCTGAAACGTCCGGCGCTCAATACCGAGAGCCTTTTTGATACCGTCCGTTCTATTATAGATAAGGTAAAGGCAGAAGGTGATAAAGCCGTGTTGGAGTATGAAGCCGCTTTTGATAAAGTTACCTTGTCTGCCCTTGCTGTAAGTCCGAAAGAGATACAGGCAGCCGGAGCATTGGTAAGTGATGACTTGAAAGTGGCCATCTCTTTAGCTAAACAAAATATTGAAACATTCCATTCTTCCCAACGTTTTGTCGGCAAGAAGGTAGAAACAATGAAGGGAGTAACTTGTTGGCAAAAGTCAGTAGGTATTGAGAAGGTAGGTCTTTATATTCCAGGAGGAACGGCACCTCTTTTCTCAACAGTCCTAATGCTTGCCGTTCCCGCTAAAATAGCAGGATGCAAGGAGATTGTACTTTGTACGCCTCCGGATAAGAATGGAAATATTCATCCCGCCATCCTTCTTGCAGCCCAACTGGCAGGAGTCAGCAAAATATTCAAGGCGGGAGGCGTACAGGCCATCGCCGCTATGGCGTACGGAACGGAAAGCGTGCCTAAGGTTTATAAAATTTTCGGTCCCGGCAATCAATATGTGACAGCTGCCAAACAATTGGTGAGTCTGCGTGATGTAGCGATTGATATGCCCGCAGGTCCTTCCGAAGTGGAGGTATTGGCTGATGTATCGGCCAATCCGACTTTTGTTGCAGCTGACTTATTGTCGCAGGCGGAACATGGAGTGGATAGTCAGTCTATGCTGATCACAACATCCGAGCAACTTCAGACGGAAGTAATGGCGGAAGTAGAACGCCAGTTGGCAAAACTTCCCCGTCGTGAGATAGCAGCCAAATCATTGGAAAACAGTAAGCTTATTTTGGTGAAAGACCTTGATGAAGCATTAGAGTTGACCAATGCTTATGCACCGGAACATTTGATCATTGAAACGGAAAACTATATGGAAGTGGCTGAGCGGGTGACGAATGCCGGTTCTGTATTCTTGGGTTCCTTAACTCCTGAAAGTGCCGGTGACTATGCTTCCGGAACAAATCACACCCTGCCGACCAACGGTTATGCCAAAGCCTATAGCGGTGTAAGTCTGGATAGTTTTATCCGCAAGATTACCTTCCAGGAAATTCTTCCGGAAGGAATAAAAAACATAGGTCCTGCTATTGAAGAGATGGCGGCTAATGAACAGCTGGATGCACATAAAAATGCGGTTACTGTCCGTCTGAAAACCCTAATTTAATAATGAATATGAAACGCTTACAAGAACTAACCCGGCCGAATATTTGGAAACTGAAACCCTACTCTTCGGCTCGTGATGAATATAAAGGAGTTACGGCTTCTGTCTTTCTGGATGCTAACGAGAATCCGTACAATACGCCCCACAACCGCTATCCAGATCCGATGCAGTGTGAATTGAAAGCAATGTTGTCGAAGATAAAGAAAGTATCCCCCGAGCATATTTTTCTTGGAAACGGTAGCGATGAGGCCATCGACTTGGTTTTTCGTGCATTCTGCGAACCGGGTAAAGATAATGTAGTGGCTATCGATCCTACTTATGGAATGTATCAAGTGTGTGCCGATGTGAATGATGTCGAATACCGGAAAGTATTGCTGGATAATAACTTTCAGTTTTCTGCTGATAAGTTATTGACGGCTACCGATGAACACACCAAACTTATTTTTCTTTGTTCACCCAACAACCCGACAGGAAATGACTTACTCCGTTCTGAGATAGAAAAAATACTGAACCGATTTGAAGGATTGGTAATGTTGGATGAGGCCTACAATGATTTCTCTGAAGCTCCTTCTTTTCTCGAAGAGCTGGATAAATATCCTAACCTTGTGGTATTCCAAACATTCTCCAAAGCGTGGGGATGCGCTGCTATTCGTTTAGGAATGGCTTTTGCTTCTAAAGAGATTATCGATATCCTCAGTAAAATAAAATACCCTTATAACGTCAATCAACTTACCCAGCAACAAGCCATCTCCATGTTGCACAAATACTATGAGATAGAACGTTGGGTGAAGACGTTGAAGGAAGAGCGTGATTATTTGGAAGCGGAATTTGAGAAACTTCCTTGTATCATTCAACTCTTTCCGTCCGATGCCAATTTCTTTTTGGTTAAGGTGACGGATGCTGTGAAAATCTATAATTATCTAGTAGGTGAAGGTATCATTGTGCGCAATCGTCACACCGTTTCACTGTGTTGCAACTGTCTGCGTGTTACCGTTGGTACCCGTGTGGAAAATGACACTCTGTTGGCTGCTCTTAAAAAATACCAGGAATAAATTATGAAAAAGAAAGTATTATTTATAGACAGAGACGGAACGTTGGTTATCGAACCGCCCATCGACTATCAGCTCGACTCATTGGAGAAGTTGGAGTTCTATCCGAAAGTATTCCGCAACTTAGGCTTTATTCGTAGTAAACTCGATTTCGAATTTGTAATGGTCACCAATCAGGATGGACTGGGTACTTTTTCTTTTCCGGAGGAAACCTTCTGGCCTGCTCACAATCTGATGTTAAAAACGTTGGAGGGTGAGGGAATTACTTTTGACGAGATTCTGATTGACCGAAGTTTTCCAGAAGATAATGCTCCTACCCGTAAACCGCGTACCGGTATGTTGACCAAATATCTGGATAGCCCGGAATATGATCTTACCGGGAGTTTTGTTATCGGTGATCGTCCTACGGATGTGGAACTTGCCCAAAATTTAGGGTGTCGTGCCATTTATTTGCAGGATTCTACAGAAAGTCTCAAAGAAAAAGGGTTGGAAGAAGTCTGTGCCCTTGCAACTACGGATTGGGATCGGATAGCCGAGTACTTGTTTGCCGGTGAGCGGAAAGCGGAAGTACAGCGCACCACCAAAGAGACAGATATCTATATAGCTTTAAATCTTGATGGAAATGGAATGTGTGATATCTCTACCGGTCTTGGCTTTTTCGATCATATGCTAGAACAGATTGGAAGACATTCCGGCATGGATTTGACAATTCGTGTGAAAGGAGATCTGGAAGTGGATGAACATCATACCATCGAAGATACTGCTATTGCATTAGGAGAATGTATTTACCAGGCTTTAGGTAGTAAGCGTGGAATTGAACGTTATGGCTATGCTTTACCGATGGATGATTGTCTTTGTCAGGTTTGTCTGGACTTTGGCGGACGTCCTTGGCTGGTGTGGAATGTGGAGTTTAAACGCGAGAAAATAGGAGAAATGCCTACAGAAATGTTCCTTCATTTCTTCAAGTCATTGAGCGACGCTGCAAAGATGAATCTGAATATCAAAGCGGAAGGACAGAATGAGCACCATAAGATAGAAGGAATCTTTAAAGCCCTTGCACGTGCTTTGAAGATGGCGATTAAGAGAGATATTTATCATTTCGAACTTCCATCTAGTAAGGGGGTGCTTTGACTGTTGCATGATTGGGTAAAGCATTATATTTGAGATTAATATGTTGTAACATAGTGTATTTATATAGTACTGTGACATTTTTGTTTCTCCCTCTATAATACTTAGAATAAATACAAAAATGTCACAGACAAAATGCCTGCCAAAATGAAATTTTTGTCAGGAGGAATTATAAGTTTTCTATTTCTTTAAGCCACATGGCGAAACTCGCATCACTCGGCATTCTCCAGTCTCCTCTCGGGCTGATGGAGATGCTTCCCACTTTAGGACCGTCCGGCAGGCATGAACGTTTGAACTGCTGATTGAAGAAACGGCGGAAGAAAGTGGATAGCCATTTCTTGATTGTCTCTTCATCATACACCCCTCCGAATGCGATATTTGCTAGATAATAAATCTTTGACGGGCGGAAACCGAAACGCAGGAAATAATAGAGGAAGAAATCATGCAGTTCATAAGGACCTACCAGATCTTCCGTTTTCTGTTTGATATCCCCGTTTTCATCTGCCGGAATCAGCTCTGGGCTGATAGGAGTATCTACTATGTCGAGCAGGGTAGCTTTGGATTCCTCATCCACGCCATTTTTCGCCACCCACTGTACCAGATATTTCACGAGCGTTTTGGGTACACCGGCATTGACACCATACATGGACATGTGGTCACCATTGTAGGTTGCCCATCCTAAAGCTAGTTCCGACAGGTCTCCCGTACCTACAACCATCCCCCAGGTCTGGTTGGCGATATCCATTAATATTTGTGTACGTTCGCGTGCCTGTGAGTTTTCATATGTGACATCATGTACGTTTACATCATGGTCTATATCTTTGAAATGTTGGATGCAGGCATCCTTGATACTGATTTCGCGGATGGATATGCCCAATGAATTCATCAGATTGACAGCATTGTGGTAAGTCCGGTCAGTTGTTCCGAAGCCGGGCATGGTAATACCGAGAATCCCCTTTCTTGACCATCCCAGTTTATCGAAAGTCTTCACGCAGACCAATAAGGCTAGTGTTGAATCCAGTCCGCCGGAAATACCGACTACGGCAGTCTTTGCTCCGGTATGGACGAGACGTTGTGTCAGTCCTGCTACTTGGATGGAAAAAACTTCTTCACAATGTTCATGCAGTTCATTGTCTTGCGGCACGAAAGGATGAGCATTGAATTTACGGGTTAAATTCAGCTCTTTACTGTTTACAAACTCCGTTGCAATGGCAATCGCCCTTTTGCCTTCCAAGTTAGCTTGGCTGGCAGCGAAAGTCGTATTCACTCTCCGTTCCGCCCGGATACGTTCCACGTCAATTTCGCTTACAACCAATTGTTCCTCCATGCTGAAACGCTCGCTTTGTGCAAGAAGCGTTCCGTTTTCATAAATCAATCCGTTGCCTGCGAAAACCACATCTGTAGTAGATTCTCCGAAGCCGCAGGATGAGAATACATATCCGGCGATACAACGTGCGGATTGCTGGCTGATAAGTGAACGGAGATAACTATGTTTTCCGATTCCTTCATTGTCGGCGGACATATTGAATATGATCTCCGCCCCTTGCAGTGCGAGGGAGGAGCCGGGTGGGATGGTGGCCCAGAGGTCTTCGCAAATTTCAATGCCAAATGTGGTGTCCGAAGTTTCGAAAAGGAGATTGGCGCCAATCGGGACAACTTGTCCACACAGGCGTACCGTCTCAGTTCTTAATTGAAGTGCGGAAGTAAACCAGCGCTGTTCGTAGAACTCTTTGTAATTGGGCAGGTATGTTTTGGCGGTGACACCTAATATTTTCCCTTTTTGGATGGTTACGGCTGCATTGATTACCGTTGAATTGACGATAACGGGCATGCCGACAATGGATATGATATCCAGTTGGCGGGTATTGTTCAATATCTGCATTAACCCCATTTCGGCTTCTTCAAGCAGAAGTTGCTGGCTGAACAGATCACCGCAAGTATATCCCGTAATGCTCATTTCCGGGAACAGGATGATTTGCACCCCTTTTCCTTCGGCTACAGCAATCAGACTTTCTATCTTCTCCACATTGAATTTACAGTCGGCCACTTTTACGTGCGGTACGGCTGCTGCTACTTTTACAAATCCGTAATTCATCTTATACCTTATTTATATATAATGGGTGCAAAAATAGAAAATAGTTTTGAATAATTGTCGTTTCTCCAGTGAATCCTTAAAAGGACGGTCTTCGGACGGTTTATGATACTGTTGGTTGCATAATCGGACGGTATGTCAAAAAGATAGTTTATCTGTCTTTTAATATAAATTATGTTTAGTCTTATTTAATGATATAACTGATTTTTAGCAATATAAGCTGTCAAAAAGATATTTGTGGAATTTTGGTATAAAATATGCGACATTTTGTTTCTTATATTTAACTATAATATTTATATTTGTAGCCAAATTTAAGTAATATAGATGCTTGTAACACTAAACAAACGAGCGATATTACTTGGTAGAGAAAATAAATTAAGGGTAGATGAACATACAACAGACTCACACGGTGGCAACACGAAAATCTTTTTTAGAAATTTGGCGCAACATCAAAAATCAGCCAAGTTAGCTTCTCTGTTTTGTTTTGATAAATCAATAAAAATAAATCAATTTCATTAATTTTAATTTAAGTATCAAAGATGAGAAAATCAATTCTCTTGTTTGTGCTCTTTTCTCTGATGAATATTCCTCTGTTGCTGTTTGCACAGGGAGGGTATCGGGTAACGGGACGCATTCTTTCGGCTGAAGACAATCAGCCTTTGATTGGCGTGTCTGTATTGGAGAAGGGTACATCAAATGGTGTAATTACAGATATTGATGGTAATTACAGTATCACAGTGACGAAATCTCCCGCCACTCTGCAATTTTCTTATATCGGGATGAGACCCGTAGACAGGCAGGTCACTGCTTCTACTCGTATTGACTTGTCGATGGAAAGTGATGCACAGCAGGTGGACGAAGTGGTGGTGGTAGCTTACGGTGTACGTAAGAAAGGTACCATAGCCGGTTCTGTATCCACCGTGAAAGCGGAAAAGATGGAAAATGTGCCTGCCGCCAGTTTTGACCAGGCATTGCAGGGGCAGGCACCGGGATTAATGGTGATGTCAGGCTCCGGTGAACCGAGTGTGGCCGCTTCATTTCAGATTCGGGGTATCAACTCTTTGAGTTCGGGAACTTCGCCGTTGTTTATCCTTGACGGGGTGCCGGTGTCTAGTGCTGATTTTAATACACTGAACCCTAGTGATATCGAATCAATATCCGTATTGAAAGATGCCTCCTCAACTTCCATCTACGGAGCACGTGCGGCAAACGGTGTAGTGGTGATTACAACGAAACGCGGTCTGGCCCTGGACAAGGCGAAAGTGACGTTCCGCACCCAACTGGGTATTTCCCAACTGGCTCAGGACAAGTGGAATCAGATGAATACGGAAGAACGTATTCTTTTTGAGAAGGAAGTAGGATTGGATAAAGGAAAAGATTATGATATTCTGCGCAAAACAGATATCAACTGGCTGGACGTGGTGTTCAATAACAAAGCTATGTTGCAGAATTATGAAGTGTCCGTCAATCGTGCTACCGACCGTTTGAATTATTATGTGTCAGGCAACTTTTTCGACCAGGACGGAATTGCACAAGGATCAGGATTCAGACGTTACAATATGCGTGCAAATGCGGATGTGAAAGCTAGTAACTGGCTCAAAGTAGGTACTACTTCCACTGTTTCTTATGAAGAGATAGAACAGGCACAAACAGGAGCGTATACTTCCGTAACTCCTATTTCCGCTTCACACTTCATGATGCCTTATTGGAACCCTTACAAGGAAGACGGTTCGGTTGCTTCAACCAAAGACGGCAGCTGGACGGGAACCAATCAGAATCCGGTAGACTGGATGCAGAATAATCCCGTTAGCTATAAGAAGTATAAAGTACTGTCCACTTTGTATGCCGAAGTGAGCCCCGTTAGAGGGCTGACCATAAAGTCACAGTTTGCAGCGGATTATGCGCACATGACAGCGTTCAGCCAGTCATTCCCCAGTTTTTCCACCAACAACAATTCGGGTACTGCGGGCCGTAGTTCGAATGACAGGCTTAGTCTGACAATTACAAATACCGCCAACTACCATTTTACGCTGAAGGAAAAACATGATTTCAATTTCTTATTAGGACAGGAAGGGGTCGATGCCCAGTCAGAAGGGTTCTCCATTTCTATGAGAGGGCAGAATAATGACCTTCTTACTAATATTTCGAACGGTACGTTGGCTGCTTCTTGGTCGGATACGGCGGCAGGAACCGTTTATTCCTATTCGTACCTCTCTTTCTTCGGAAGAGGCGAGTATAATTACGACAGTCGTTATTATGCGGATTTCTCAGTACGTACCGATGCTTCTTCCCGTTTTGGTAAGGATAACAGATGGGGAGCTTTCTGGTCTGTGGGATTGATGTGGGACATGAAGAAAGAAAACTTTCTGAAAAAGTATGACTGGCTCACAACTATGCGTCTGGCTCTCAGTACGGGTACTTCCGGTAACTCGGACATCGGCTATTATGCATGGCAGTCTTTAGTGAAAGGCGGAATGGACTATATGGGCGAAACCGGTATTTACCCCGCGCAAAGTGGTAACTCCAATTTGAGTTGGGAGAAAACATGGACCACTAACTTGGCTTTACATCTGGGTTTCTGGAACCGGGTAAACTTGGATGTCGAGTTATATAATAAAAAGACTACGGATATGTTGATGGACGTTCCGCAATCTTATGCAGTGAATGGCTCAGGAAGCCGTTGGGACAATATCGGTGCAATGGTCAACCGCGGTGTGGAAGTCACAGTGAATGGTGATGTGCTCCGTACGAAAGATTTTTCATGGAATCTGAACGCCAACTTTTCGTATAATAAGAATAAAATTACCGAACTTTACAATGGAGTAGATGAATACGAAATTGCAAGTGCCAATCTTAAATATGTGGTAGGGCATTCGGCTACTGAATTTTATATTAACCGCTATGCCGGAGTCAATCCTACTAATGGCGATGCGTTGTGGTATACCAAAGATGGTGAGATAACGACAGAATTCAGAGATTCCGATAAAGTGATGACCGGCAAGAGTTTTGTGGCTCCGTGGCAAGGCGGATTCGGCACAACATTAACATGGAAGGGCATCTCGCTGGCTGCACAGTTCAGTTGGGTGGCCGACCGTTGGGTGTTCAATAATGACCGTTATCTGGATGAAGGCAATGGGCTGTTCGAAACATATAACCAGTCCAGCCGGTTGCTTTACGACCGTTGGAAGAAGCCGGGCGATGTGACGGATATACCGCGTTATGGAGTTACTCCGCAAATGGATTCCCGTTTTTTGGAAGATGCTTCTTTCTTGAGATTAAAGAATTTGATGCTTAGCTACAACTTCCCTCAAACATTGCTCAAGAAGACTAATTTCCTGACGCATCTGCGGGTGTTTGCGCAAGGACAAAACCTGCTCACATTCACCAAATTCTCAGGGCTTGATCCTGAAGGCGTAAGCAATATGTATCAGGCACAATATCCTTCAACCCGCCAGTTCACTTTTGGCCTGGAAGTTTCATTCTAAACATATAACTATAAAACAATGAAGAATAAGATAAAGATTTATTTGTTGTTGATAGCTTTGGGCATTGGCTCCGTATCATGTCTGGATAAGTATCCTGATGATGCTATCCAGGCCGGTCAGGCTATCAAGACAGTGGACGATGCCAATCAAGCAATTATTGGCATCTATGCGGCATTCAAGGATGCTTCGCTCTATAGCGGACGTCTGACGTTGCTGCCCGATTTGCAGACCGATCTGGTGTATGCGGTCACCGGATATTCTAATCAATATGGTGATTTGTGGCGTTGGAACATATTGGCTACCAATGAAGATATTGAGGCAGTGTATGGAGCTTTGTATTCCGTTATCAATCGTTGTAATTTTCTGTTAGATTACATTCCGGGCGTACAACAAAGCACGATAGACGATGATGCGCTCGACAAATTGGATATGATTCACGGCGAAGCCCTTTTTGCACGGGCGTTGTGTTATTCTGAATTGATTAAGCTGTTCTGTAAATCATACGAAAGTGATGCGGAAGCCGAAAACGAATTGGGAGTCGTACTCACTTCTCATTATGATTCGGTAGACAATACCCGCCGTGCTTCTTTAAAGGACTCTTACCAATTTATATTGGATGATCTTGAACTGGCTGCGGAATATTTGAAAATAGATGAAAACAGTGTGACAAAGGATGACCTTTACAGCACTCCATATATTAATGAATATACGGTTTATGCTCTCCGCGCCCGTGTTGCTTTATATATGAAGCATTATACTGAAGCCATCAAATATTCGACCAAAGTCATTGACAGCGGATACTATGTGCTTTCAAGTGCATCTATACAATATGGAAGTACCGGACAGAGCTTCTATCAGTATATGTGGACGAATGATGCTTCCACCGAAATCATTTGGAAAGTTGGTTTTACGCCCACTTCCTATGGGGGAGCTTTAGGCACTATTTTCTTCAATTATGACTATTCAACGGTGCGTCCCGACTATGTGCCTGCAAAATGGGCGCTGGATTTGTATGATGCGTATGATCTACGTTATTCGATTTTCTTCCAATCTTATTTAACCGGCTATCCGCATGCGTTGCAATGGCCGTTGCTTCAGAAATATTGGGGAAATACCGCTTTCATGGAAAGCTATAACATTCGCCACGTCTCCATGCCGAAACCGTTCCGATTGTCGGAGCAGTACCTCATTCGTGCGGAAGCATACTGCTTTAAAGATACGCCCGACTACGGAAGTGCAGGCAAAGATCTAGGAACCTTGCGTGCCGCGCGTTATTCTTCGTATAGCGGTGGTGTGAGCCTTTCTGACAGAAATGCTTTGGAGGTGATTGAAGAAGAACGTGTGAAGGAGCTATATATGGAAGGTTTTCGTCTTCACGACTTGAAACGTTGGCACAAAGGGTTTGAAAGAAAGCCGCAAAGTGAGTCTCTGAGTAACGGCAGTAGCTTGAAAGTAGAGAAAGATGATTCGCGTTTTGTATGGCCGATTCCGCAAAATGAATTGGATGCGCCGGGATCAGACATCCAACCGAATGAAAGCAATAAATAAATAGTTTTTAAAACCAATAGACATGAAAAAGATTATTATCGGATTATCGGTCATATTCACTCTCGCATTCGGATTCACCGGCTGCGACACCGATTATGTTAAGTATAGCGGTCCCGATTATATCATGTTCTCCGATACATTGTCCGTGCTTCCGGTACAAAATAACGAGGAGTATTTCGATATACCGGTAGCGGCCACTGAAGCTTGCAGTTACGACCGTACATTGGGAGTGGAGATTCTGGATAAAAAGACGAATGCAGTGGAAGGATGGCATTTTTCCTTAGAGTCAAATACGGTAACTATTAAGGCGGGTGAGCGTATGGCGAATGTCCGTATACGTGGTATTTATGACAATATAGAGATTACCGATTCACTGGGAATGGTTCTTCAACTGGTCAGTAAGGAAGAATCGAAGTGGGAGCTTTACGGAACCGAAACGAAAGTGATTTTACAGAAAGTATGTCCGTTCGACATTCATTTGTTTGAAGGTTATGCCTTGATTGTAACTTCCACCTATTTCAGCTCGTATATGCAGGGGGTAAGTCAACGATTGATCCGTACCGTAGTCGATCCGGATTCGGAAAACACTATTATAATGAAGGACTACTTCTACAAAGGATATGACCTCAAAGTGAAGTTTACTACTGATGACCTGCTTAATCCGTTGATTGAAATGGAAGACCAGCCGTTTGCTGCTACTACGGATGCCTTTGATACCATTTATGGTGACTGGGAAGTGTGGGCATATCAATCGGGGTATTACATTTCTTATTATAGTAGTTGCGAAAGGTTTATGCTACAGTACATGACATTACATGTGCCGGGGATGCCTGCCGGAAAAGATGAAGTAGGTACTTATATCAATGTTGTGAAATGGGTCAGTGATGACGAAGCGCAGATTCTCATTGAAGAAGGCGTCAATAATTCAATAAAACAATAATAAAAAACAAAAATATGAGAAAGCTTAAACAAAAAAACTTGGTTGCGCTTATGCGGAAGTTCTGCTTGGAAGGCTGCTTCACGGCTCTGTTCATGGCGTTATGCATTAGTGCTTGTTCGGATGATGACGATGATGCGGTAAAAGCGGTTTTTCCTGAAAAACAAACTGTCAATTGTGTATATGGTGATACAAAAGAGTTGAATTTTGAAACGAATGCCGATTGGCAGTTGACTTCTTCGGCTACTTGGTGCCGCTTTGTGAATGATGGTCATGAAGATTATTCTTTATCCGGAACTGCCGGAAAGCAGACAGTGACATTGAAGATTACCGATGAAGCTGTGGCGTTCGATGCACCTACTGTTGCCCGTCTGACTATGATGATAGGAGCGGAGAAGGCAATTATTGCTGATGTGGTGCGCGATAATAAAATGCGTGAATTGAAGATCTATGATATGGAAGGCAACGAAATCCATGAGATAGAAGTGGGATATAATAATTATAAGCCCTTTCAGATAAAGGCGAACTTCCGTTTTGCCGCAACTAACCGGCCGGAATGGTTGGAGATAGCCGGAAATACGATTGTGGGTACTGTAAATGAAATGACAAAAGGGGAAGTTAAGGTGATTGATAGTCCTCAGTATGCAAAATATATACAAAACGGTACATTGGTTTTTGCCGATGAAGACGGGGGGATGTCTTATTCGTTCCCTTTAGTATATAAAGGTATGGATCCGAAAAGTATCAAGATAGTTGACTCTAATCCTACTCCTTGGAATTGGGAAGTGTCGTTGGATGGCAAAACATTTACACAAACAAGCAGTTCGGGAACCGGAACTTCTACTACAACCTCTACTTATAATAAATTTGTACCTTATACCGTGCAAGCTTTGAATGATGAAGTGGTTCCAGTGTATATTCAGAAAGTAGAAGAGTATGGAACGGTGAAGATGAAAATAGGAGAAGAAGATGGAGTGGACTGGATGAGACTTGAAGATGACGGACAAGGTAATTTGCGGTTGAAAGTGGATCGATCTTCCGAAGAAAGAGAAGGATATGTGTTGGTATTGCCTAAAGCGTTATATGAAGAAATTAAGGATGAATTATGGGAAAATTTGATAGAAATGGATATGGAAACAGACGAACAGGATATCAAATATACTTATCAACAAAGTAATCTATTGATCAATTTTGTGCAGAAAGAGAAAAAGCAGGAGGCGGCACAGGCATTTAAAGTGACTTATTTTGATTCCGGGTGGAATACAGTAGAAGCTACTTGTACGAAAGTTACTGATACAGATATAGCAAGTTTGTATCCAGAAGTAAGTGACATTTACACAATGGAGTGGCCTTCTGCTCAAGGTGGGGTTACCATTGATCCATTAGAGGGGGATTACGAGACAGAATGGAATTTTAAAGTAATGCGTGATGGAGAAGATATAACTTCAGAAGAAATTTGTGAAGGTAATGGTACTTCTTTGAATGCCTTTATTGAAGGTACTTTAACAGAAGAGTTCCATATTTTAATAGAGAAAGACGATGTGACAATAAAAGTACTAATTATTACCCCGAATTATAATTAATCATTGAATAAATGAATAAGAAACTATATTCCATATTATTCTTTGTTCCCCTTATTGTCTGTTTATTGGCAATGACGGTGGTAACAGGATGCTCTGATGATGACGAACCGTTGCAGTCCACTTATGGATATGTGCAGTTCAGATTATTAAAGAGTGCATCCATGGACAAAGGAACGACAACGCGTGCTGTGACCGATAAGTTGGATAAGCTGAACGATGCACAGAAAGTGAAAGTTGTCATGCAATACAATGGTTCAACTATTACTCAGACTTTGCTATTGAATGCATACAATGCGGAAAATGCAGAATTCGGACTCCGTAGTGATAAGTTGAAGTTGCTTACAGGAACCTATACTGTTATTGGTTACTACTTGTATGATAAGTTGGACAATGTATTATATGCAGGACCAGCCGGGGAGAATAATGCCTTTGCGATTGTTTCCGACGGTCTGCATACACAGAATTTGAGTGTAGATGCGGTGGCACGAGGCATGGTGACATTCAAACTGGTGAAAGACTTTGTGAAGACCCGTGCAACAGGGGAAGAAGCTTATCCGTTGAGCAATATCCTGGCAATAGATATTACTGTGAAAAACCTTTTCACTCAGGAATTGACTACGATAAAAAGCATTCGGGTGAAATACGTAGAAGACTTTACCGATAAACCTGCAGAAGACTATGTCGATGCTGATAGAAACCAGGAGACTTCCTATATGGAATGTGATACGGTGGCATGGCTGAAAGCCGGTACTTATCAGATAAGTAGTTATACAACCTATTCGGATAAAAAGGCTAAGAACGTATTGGAAGTAGCCACCGTGCAGACATCCAAATCGTTTGTCGTGAAAGACAATGAAGTGACAAAGGATGCTGAAGTCCCTGTCCGTCTTGACGAAACAGCCGAATACATCAAAGACTATATAGCACTGAAAGCTATCTGGACAAAGATGGATGGTCAGAACTGGAAGTATTACGGAGAATCCTCACCGATGGGAGCCAATTGGAATTTCAATAAGGACATTGACTTGTGGGGAAATCAACCCGGCGTGCAGTTGTTGGATAACGGGCGTGTAGCTCTTTTATCTCTTGCCGGCTTCGGTGCTAAAGGAGTGGTACCCGATGAAATCGGTCAACTTACCGAATTAAGAATCTTATCATTGGGAACACATGATGAAAAGCTGGGAGGACGTTTGTTCGACAACTATTCCGTCAACATGAGCGAAGAACAGCGGAAAGCAATGAGAATGGACTATGATACGAAATTCCTTTCAAAAGACGCCCGGGAGGATTTGTCCGGTATTCTACGCAAAGGAATCAACGACAATCCGAAGATGAAGCCCATCAAGAGCAGCCGTATTTCTACGAAAGATGTGCAGTTTGGTGTTTTGACGAACGGAATCACCGGTGTATCCAAAGCCCTCATGAGGCTGACAAAACTGGAACAATTCTTTATAGCCAACTCACCTATCCGCAGTGACGGTTTCTTTGTTGAGGTAAAGCCTGATTCTCCTTATTATGAAGAACAGGATGAGTGGAAATGGGAGGATATGACCACCTTGACGGATATAGAAATCTACAACTGTCCTAATTTGGAAACGCTTCCAGTGAAGATGTTGAAGAACTTACCTGAATTGGTCTCACTCAATGTGGCGCGTAATCCGGGTATTTACGCTGAAGATAGAGATGTGTTGAAAGAGAACTGGGAAGAGATTATCGGAGACGATTCAAAGTGTGCGGATAAGATTCAATTGTTATATCTGGGATATAATAAATTGAAAGAATTTCCTGAATATGACCTTCTGAAAAAGATGAAAAAATTGTCATTGCTGGATTGTACCAACAATGAGATTGAAACATTGCATCCTTTCGGTAAGGAAGTCAAACTGATGAAAGTATATCTGGATAATAATAAAATAACAAAGATTCCGAGTGTTGAGGAAGACAACGGATTGAAATATTTCTTTGGGTGGAATGATGTGGAGAATTTTAGCTGTTCAAATAATCTGCTGACCGAAGTGCCTAATATTTTCAATGCCAAGTCTGATTTTGTAATGGGAACAGTCGATTTCTCCAACAATCTGATCGATAAGTTTGAAGATGGCGAGGATCACCGGGGCATCAATGCTTCTACTGTAAATCTGCACCACAACAAATTTAAGGTATTCCCTAAACTTCTGTTTGAGAAAGAATCACCGATGCAGACACTGAATCTTTCCTCCAACGGTATGACAACCATTCCTAAAGGGGCATTGAAAGGAAAAACATCTTTGGAGTATCTCACAAGTCTTGACTTGACTTATAATAAGTTGAGTTCGCTGACTGATGATTTTTATGTGATTAATATGCCGGTATTGTACGGATTGGATTTGAGTTACAATCAATTCTCCAAATTCCCGACCCAACCGCTGTCAATCAATTATCTGGTGGTATTCGGTATCAGACATCAACGTGACGATAACGGCAACCGGACATTGCGGGAGTGGCCTACGGGACTTTATAAGAATCCGAGCCTTAAAGCCTTCTATATCGGCTCCAATGACTTGCGTAAAATTGACGATACCATTTCGCCGACTATCTTGATGTTCGAAATCAAGGATAATCCCAATATTTCGATTGACATAAGCGATGTATGCCCTTATATCAAAGCCGGACGGTATACGTTGGTTTACGATAAGTCGCAGGATATCCGTGGTTGCGATGCGCTTGATCTGGGTAAATAACAATATAGAATAAAATATCAATGAAATATTTAGTAAAAATAGCATTAGGATTATTCGTTTACATGGCTGCTGTGGCATCATGTAAAGATGATGACGATAGTGGTATTACCGGATTCTCTATAGATAAGGAAGATATCACGATGGGTGCTGACGGTGGCAAGGATAGGGTCAACGTCTTATCGGGAGGCGAATGGGTGGCCAGTGCGTCGGAACCTTGGGTAAATATCTCTCCTGCCAATGGTTCCGGGGTTACCGAGTGTACAGTTTCTATTGATTCGACCTTGATTAATGGGATGCGTGAAGCGGAAATCCGCTTTATCCCACGTGGGCAGGCACCGTGTGTCATGACAGTGCATCAGACCGGTTATGGTAAGATGATTTATATCGAACAGCCGGATGTGGAAATCAAAGCCTCGGACAATTATGATAAACGCTATTTTGATGTGACCGTCACCACAAACGTCGCATTCAAAATGAATACGGTATATGATGTCGTACCGGAGAAACAGTGGATTACTTTGCCTAAAGACCCTACTGTTGATTTGGACCGTGGTTCTCGTCCGCGCACTACTAAAATCCGTGTGGAATGGATGATGAACCCGGATTTCGATATTCGTACGGCTAAAATTCATTTCACACCCCAAAAGGCCGATGATCAACTGGAACAGCCTGCCGTGGTGACAGTCACTCAGAAGGCTTCACCGAGGATTGAAGATAACCGTTCGGGCGACTCATTGGCATTGCTCACTATCAGGGAACGTCTGGAAGTAGGTAATAACTGGAATCCGGGAGAAAATATGAGGTATTGGGACAATGTCGTATTGTGGGAAGAAGATGACAAGGATCTTCCGAAAGGGGAAAATGTCGTGGGACGCGTTCGCTCCGCTACTTTCAATATGATTAATACCAAAGAATCCATTCCGCAGGAAGTGCATTACCTGACGTATCTGGAGAGTCTGACTTTCTTCGGCAACACGAATACGGCAACTAAGAGCATTACGTTGGAAGCGGATGTATGCAGTAATTTAAAGTATCTGAAGTCATTGACTGTCAGCGCTTACGGGCTGATAGCGCTTTCGGACGATTTTGTCCAACTAGGCGATCGGCTCGAGACGTTGGACTTAAGTAGTAACAACTTTAATTCCGTACCTGCAGTTATAACGAAAGAGAACTTCCCGAAACTGAAGTCGCTTAACTTGACTGGCAACAGAAGATCGGTTCTTTCCGACCTTAGAGAAGCCAAGGATAGCAGCAAGTATCCGGATGGTATCGGTCTGTTCTTTAATACGAAAGAGGATAATACGCTTCGCAGATTATTCCTGTGGGATAATCTGGAAGAGTTAAGATTGTCTTACAATTTTATTGAAGGTACATTGCCCGACTTTAAAATAGGAGAGGAAGGAGTGACCGGTTACTCACAGGACGATGTGGATGCATTTGGCGGTGATACCATTCAATATCTGGTAAACGAAGGTGTCAACATTCCCAAAATCCTTCCGAAGATGAAACGGCTTAGTGTCAACCTGAACTTCTTTACCGGCAATCTGCCCGACTGGATGTTGTATCATCCTCATCTGATAGATTGGGATCCGGAGATATTGATCTACAACCAGATGGAAAAAGGATTGAATTCGGAAGGAAAAATGGTAAGGTTTGATAACGAACCGTCTACATTCGACGCGTATTTTAAAGCCTTCCCTAAATTCAAGGAAAAATATGAACTCAAAGAATAGGATATGAAGAGAATATATATTTATGTAATAACAGCGTTTGCATTGCTGGCGGGAGCTTGTAGTGACAACAACCTGAACGATGACGCTCCGGTGGTTCCCGCTACTCCGGACATAGTGATACCGGAAGGAGCTGCCGAAGGGGAGTTATTGATTAAGTTCGTTCCCGAAATGACTGAAATTCTCGACCGCACGATGAAAACACGTGCGGCGGGAGCCTCCACCCGGTCGGGCATTCCCTCAACGGACGAGGTGCTCTCTATCTTGGGAGCGTATGACTTTGAACGCGTTTTTCCAGTTGATTCGCGCACCGAAGAAAAGAGCCGTGAGGCGGGATTGCATCTTTGGTATCTGGTACGTTTTGATAAAAATACGGATTTGAAGGAGGCTATGGAAAGATTGTCAGGTTTGGGTGAGATTTCCAAACTCCAGATAAATCCTGCCATTCAGCGTGCCTATAATCCCAAGAAGAAACCTGTTCCGGTGTCGGAAGCAGCCCTTAACAGGATGAGAACCCGCGCGGCAGCAGACAATGGTTTCAAGTTCAATGATGCTTTGTTACCGCACCAATGGGGATACATCAACCGTGGAGCGTATGACTTTGCAACAGAGAAGGCTCCTGCTATTGTTGGCTCCGACGTTAATTGTGAGGAAGCATGGGAACTGTGTACGGGTGATCCGGAAATCATTGTTGCCGTGCTTGATGAAGGAGTTATGTATACTCATGAAGATTTGACGGATAATATGTGGGTGAATGAAAAGGAACAGGTTGGTTCTGACCAGGATAATGACGGCAATGGTTATAAGGGTGACCGTTATGGTTACAATTTCGTGAAAGATAACGGGAATATCAGTTGGCAAGCTGCCGAAGATACCGGTCACGGCACGCATGTGGCGGGAACGATTGCTGCCGTGAATGGTAATAATATAGGAGTCTGTGGCATTGCCGGAGGAAACGGAACCAAAGGGGGAGTACGGATTATGTCCTGCCAGGTTTTCGATGGCGATGGTCAGGTGAGGATGGTTAATGAGGCAAGAGCTATCAAATATGCGGCCGACAACGGTGCTGTAATCCTTCAATGCAGTTGGGGGTACAATTCTGCTTATTCCAATCCGATGCTAGGATATGTGCCTGGTCCTGCCACAGACGAAGAATGGGCAAAAAGTTATCCTTTGGAAAAAGAAGCGTTGGACTACTTTATTCATAACGCGGGTTCTCCTAATGGGGTAATTGAAGGCGGACTGGCTATTTTTGCTTCCGGTAATGAATATTCGTATATGTCTTCCTATCCGGCAGCTTACGAGGGATGTATTTCGGTAGCTTCGATCGCAGCCGATTACACACCGTCGTCCTTCAGCAACTATGGTGCGGAAGTGGATTTCTGTGCTCCGGGCGGTGACAGTGAATATCATTGCGTCCCGGGAAAAGATACTGATGGTAATGATGTGAGCATTGACCAGGGAATGATTCTCTCTACGTTGGTAGTGGAAGGCAAACAAGCCTACGGATATAATGAGGGTACGTCGATGGCTTGTCCTCATGTATCGGGAGTGGCTGCATTAGGCTTGTCGTATGCTTTGCAGCAACGCCGCCACTTCAAAGCACAGGAGTTTATAAATTTGATGAAGCAGACAGCGAGAGAGGTGGATTCATATTACAAAGGCTATAAGACCTATTATTATTTGCATAACTCTCCGGGATGGTCGGCAACAAAAATGGATCTGCCTTCTTACAGGGGTAAAATGGGTAAGCTGGTCGATGCCGGTGCTTTGCTGCGTGCTATTGCCGGAAGCGGGTCGGATATGAAAATACCGAATCTGTATGTAGGAACCGGCAAAACCGTGAAAATAGATCTGAGACGTTATTTCTTGAATGGGGAAGAATTGACATACGAATGTACTATTAACGATACGTCGAAGGCTGTTGCTACTTTTGAAGGTACTGTAATGACTGTAAAAGGGGTTGTTACGGGCATGACAAACGCCACATTGAAAACAAGCGGCGGTAAGGAACAATCCTTCACCATTACTATCCGCAATAATGCGAATGATAATGGATGGATGTAATTGGGTTTGACAGATAGATGAACAGGAAACGGAGATATTGTTGGCTTTACTGGCTGATAGCCTTTTCTCCTGCACATTATATGGGTGCACAGGGAGTTGGCTATCAGTCTGTAGCAGTCGATTCGTTGGTCAATCCTCCTTTACTGGAAGAGGGCGGACAAGTATTTTGCTTCGATTCTCTCCATATGCATATCGGTAATATACCTGATACCGATGCACCCCGGGTCTGCACATTCCCGTTCCGCAATATCAGTGGCAGGGAGGTACGGATTACGAAAATTAGCACTTCGTGCGGGTGTACGGCAGCGGCATTCAGTTCGGAAACTCTTGTCCCGGGAACGGAAAGTACGGTGACGTTGGTATATGATCCCAAGAACCGTATCGGAACAGTAGAAACCTATGCATTTGTGTATACGGATGTATCGGATAAACATCCGGTAGCCCGTCTGGTGCTGACGGGTGAAGTGATCTGTTCTGACGAGTGGAGCTATCTTCCTGTCGTGGTGGGAGTGCTGCGCATGAAACGCAAACAGGTCGTCTTTTCGGAAATGACCTCCGGCATTCGTCCTTCAGAACGTATTTTGTGCGCCAATACCGGAAAGAAACCTTTGAAGCTTTCTGCACGGATGCTTCCCCTGTATGCTGCTTTTCATACGGAACCGGCAGTTATACAGCCGGGACAGGAAGCGGACGTGGTAATCACGGTAGATGGTAGTAAATTATCTGATATTCCGGACAGCAGATTGCAGTTCAATTTTCTTGTTGAAGGAGTTGATGCACCGGTAACGGATCGCTTAGTCAAAGTAACTGTCAAACGTTTGTAATAATATTTTTGATTAACATTTTAAAAACTATAATATGAGAATTCTTTTCAGAATAATACCGTTATGTATGCTCTTGCTTGGCTTTGTGGCCTGTGATGATGAAGATGAGGCAAAGGTGGAAACACTGGAAGTGACTCCCGCCAATCTGAACGGTACCTGGCAATTAGTGGAATGGAACGGAGAGTCCCTTGCAGAAGGTACTTATTGCTATATAACTTTTGTCCGCAGAGATAAAACTTTTCAGATGTATCAGAAATTTGATAGCATGTATGCCCGTTTCTTCAGCGGGACATTCGAAATTGAAAAAGATGATGATCTGGGATATATTGTGAGTGGTAAGTATGATTACAGTTTGGGTGGTCGTTGGAACAATTCATATGTCGTAACAGATCTTTTACCTTCGGGTTCTATGATTTGGACTGTGAAAGATGATATGGGAGATGTGTCTAAGTATGTACGCTGTGACGGAGTTCCTTCTGATATTGTAGAAGAAACTGAAGTTGATACGGGTAATTAAATCTGATAATACCGGTCATGTCATAAAAAAAGTCATGAATTATTTGGAAATAAGATAAAGGGTTTCTATCTTTGCATTAGATTTATAGTTGTAATGAATACAAGTTTGGAAAGGAAGGGATAAATGATGAAACCATACGAACGATTATTAGATCATAATATCAAACCATCAGTACAGCGCATTGCCATTATGCAATACTTGATGGAATATCCCGTCCATCCATCGGCGGATGATATTTACACCGCATTGTCTCCATCTATGCCTACGCTTTCAAAAACTACGGTTTATAATACTTTGAAACTGTTTTCGGAGCAGGGAGCGGCACAGATGCTCACAATTGATGAAAAAAATACTAATTTTGATGCGGATACTTCTCTCCATTCTCATTTCCTTTGCAAATGTTGCGGACATATTTATGATTTGCAATGTCCCGAAGCGGTGAAAGATGTGGAAAGTATGGAAATGGAGGGGCATCAGGTAGCGGAAGTTCATTATTATTATAAAGGTATTTGCAAGAATTGCTTAAGTAAAGATAAAGAAACACGTATTGACTAATTAATTTAAAATTGAGAAGAAAATGAAAAAATTTAGATGTACTGTTTGCGGTTACGTTTATGAAGGTGACGCAGCTCCTGAGAAATGTCCTTTGTGTAAAGCTCCTGCCAGCAAGTTCGTTGAAGTTGTTGAGACTGAAGGCGGTGCACTGACTTTTGCTGATGAGCACGTTATCGGTGTTGCAAAAGGTTGTGATGAAGAAATGATTAAGGACCTGAACAACCACTTCATGGGCGAATGTACTGAAGTTGGTATGTATTTGGCTATGAGCCGTCAGGCTGACCGTGAAGGTTATCCTGAAGTAGCTGAGGCTTTCAAGCGTTACGCTTGGGAAGAAGCTGAACACGCTGCTAAATTTGCAGAGTTGCTGGGTGACTGTGTATGGGATACCAAAACTAACTTGCAGAAACGTAAAGACGCTGAACAAGGTGCATGTGAAGATAAAAAACGTATCGCAACCCGTGCTAAAGCTTTGAACTTGGATGCTATTCACGACACTGTACACGAAATGTGTAAAGACGAAGCTCGTCACGGTAAAGGTTTTGAAGGTTTGTACAACCGTTATTTCGGTGATAAATAATCAAGCCTCATAATAACTCTTAAAAGGTCTGTGTTCTCATACGAATGCAGACCTTTTTTGTTTATATTTGCTCATCAACTTTTAAATGCCGCAATTATGAGAAAAGTACAACTGTTGTTAGTTTGTTTGATGTTTTCTGTAGTCGCTTTGGCTGCTGAAAAAGTAATTAAGTTGCCGAAACCCAACTTGGACCGTACAGGTTCGGTAATGAAAGCCTTGTCTGAACGGCATTCTACTCGGGAATTTGCTGCAAAGGCTTTGAGCTTGTCGGATCTTTCGGATTTATTATGGGCTGCTAATGGAGTTAACCGCAAAGACTCGGGTAAACGCACAGCTCCTTCTGCTTTGAACAAACAGGATGTGAATGTGTATGTTGTTTTATCGGAAGGAAGTTATTTGTATGATGCCCAAAATCATCAGTTGACTCTGGTTGCTGAAGGAGATTATCGTAGCGCAGTTGCAGGTGGACAGGCTTTTGTGAAATCGGCGCCTGTCTCTTTGGTTCTGGTCAGCGATGTTTCTCGTTTCGGAGATGCAAAGAATGCCCGTAACCAGTTGATGGGAGCTATGGATGCAGGAATCGTTTCACAGAACATTTCTGTCTTTTGTTCTTCTGCTAAATTGGCTACAGTGCCACGTGCATCGATGGATGGCAATCAGTTGAAGAAAGTGCTAAAGCTAAAAGACGGTCAGATTCCCATGATGAATCATCCGGTAGGATATTTTAAATAAGAAATGCGGGGATATAAAAAAGTGACGATATCTTTATGAGATACCGTCACTTTTGATTTTACTTTAATAGAAATTCATCAATTGCTTTTTTGTAGGTTGCTTTATCGGCAGCTCCACGGAAAAGCTGTGGATCTCCTTTCATGGGGATGAATACGAACAAAGGGATACTTGTTGCATTGAACAGGGCTGCCAGTTCTTTCTGCCTGTCTACATTCACTTTATAGATAATTATCTTCCCTGCATATTCCTTTGCCAACTCTTTCATGATAGGAGCTGTCTGCCGACATGGTCCGCACCAGTCGGCATAAAGGTCAATGATGGCAGGCTTGTCGCCTTTGTATTTCCACTTCTTTGATTTCTCATAATCGAAGACGTCTTTCAGAAACATTTCCTTGTTCATTACGACGACTTCACCGTTATCTGTTACTTCTTTTTTACCTTGATTGGTTTCAGCTTTGTCATTGAAAGCGTATATAATCACGCTTACCATGACGAAAGCTACCATTGCTAATACTTTCTTCATTCGTTATTTTGTCTTTTATGTATAATGTTTCTCAATTACCCCTTGCAGTTCGCTACTGTGGATTACACCTGAATGTCTCCAGACAGCTTCTCCATCTTTGAACAGTATAAAGGTCGGTACTGCTTGTATACGGTATTTTGTAGCCAGCTCTTCATGCTGGTCAACGTCTATCTTTACAATACGCGCTTTATCACCTACATTCTGTTTCACTTCTTCCAAAACAGGTTTCATCGCTTTACAGGGTCCACACCATTCCGCAAAAAAATCTACTAAAACCGGCATCGGCAACTTTATTAAATCTTCAAACTTTTCCATAAATCTTTCCTTTCTTAAAATTAACTGTCAGTCATTGAAGACTGCAAATATAAACTCTGTTTTATATATATAACGGAAAAATGCCGTTTTTGTTCACAAAATAGTAATTGTAGAGACATCCTATTGTAATGTGAAACAAGGAATTTTGCGTATCGAAACGGAATAAAGGTTGAACTAAATAATGATAGCCTATGAAATTCTTATTTATTGTTCAAGGTGAGGGTAGGGGACACTTGACACAAGCCATCACCCTCGAAGAAATGTTACTGCGTAACGGGCACGAAGTGGTGGAAGTGCTGGTGGGCAAGAGTTCGTCACGTACCTTACCGGGATTTTTCAACCGGAGTATTCATGCACCGGTGAAACGTTTTATTAGTCCGAACTTTCTGCCTGCAGCAGATAGTAAACGCCCGAGTTTGAAGAAAAGTGTTTTTTATAATTTGCGGAAGATACCGGAATACTTTCGTAGCATGTGCTATATAAATCAGCGGATCAAGGAGACGGGTGCAGAGATTGTCATTAACTTCTACGAACTTTTGACGGGACTTACATACGCTTTTTTCCGTCCTGCCGTCCCGTATGTATGCATCGGACATCAGTACTTATTTCTGCATCGTGATTTTGAATTTCCGGAGAAGAACTTCGTTCAACTATGGATGTTACGTTTCTTTACGCGGATGACGGCTATTAGGACTTCGAAGAAGCTAGCTTTATCTTTTAGAACTATGGAACAGGATGATGTACATCGGATAGTTGTAGTACCACCTCTGATTCGTCAGGAAGTGGCGTCCATCCAACCGGAAGAGGGGAATTATATTCATGGATATATGGTGAATTCAGGTTTTTCCGATAGTGTGGAGAAGTTTCACATTTGTCATCCGGAGATACCACTGAAATTCTTTTGGGATAAAGCGGATACGGAGGAAGTGACAAAGGTGGATGAGACGCTCCGTTTTTATCAGATTGATGATATCAAGTTTCTCAACGGAATGGCTGGTTGCCGGGCTTATGCAAGTACGGCAGGGTTTGAATCTATCTGTGAAGCGATGTATCTTGGAAAACCTGTCTTGATGGTGCCGGCACATATCGAACAAGATTGTAATGCTTATGACGCGATGAGGGCAGGTGCGGGAATTATCAGTGATTCTTTTGATTTGGAATCGTTGCTTCGTTTCGCCGGAAGATATACTCCGAACCGGAACTTTACCTCTTGGGTGCGTAGCTGTGAACGGCGGATAATTTTTGAATTGGAAGAAACAATGAATGTGGTAATTGATGAAATGTATATGGTAGAAAGCTTTGTCTGATTGACGTGGAATGAGCAAAGAAAAATGGATAATGAAGTCAGATGATTCAATCATCATTCATTATCCATTTATTCTTTATAACTGTTTAGGCTCTTTATTCCTCAATAGTCAATTCATCAATGATGTGGGAAGCTCCCGCATATTTATCTATAATAAAGAGTGTATAACGAATGTCGACACAGGCTGCGCGCTGTGATGACGGGCGGAAAGCAATGTCGCCCGTCAATCCTTCAAAGTTACGGTCGAAAGCAGTTCCTACCAGTTGGCCTTTACCGTTGAAGACCGGGCTGCCGGAGTTTCCTCCCGTATTGTCGGTGTTTACAATAAAGCAAACGGGCATTTCACCATTCTTACCGTAACGCCCATAATCCTTGGCTGCGTATAACTCCTTCAATTTCTGAGGAACTACAAATTCCCAATTGCCTTGATCTTCTTTTTCCATCACTCCCTTGAGGGTTGTGTGAGCGTCATAAACAGCTCCGTCGAACGGTTCGTAAGAAAGTACCTGACCATAGGTTAGCCGTAAAGTTGAATTTGCGTCCGGATAAATAGGAATTCCTTTATCCTTTCTCATATCCATCATACCTTTTACCCATACTTTGTGGGCTGCATTGTAATTCTGATTCGCTTCCTTCATGGCGATAGCAGTTTTCAGTATGCCGTCGGTAATGGAGTATTTGAATAATATCATCCAGTCATATCCTATCTTATATAGGCTTGGCTTTTTGATGAACTTCTCAAAGTTTTTGGGATTACCGAAGATGGAATGTTCGAAACATTCGTCGATAAATGCATCTATACTTCCTTTGAAGCGTGAATTGATGATTTCAAAGATATTGATCCGTTGTTCTGCCGGAATATAATTAGCATAGGTTTTCAACATTTCTTTTCCCACCATCCGTTCTACTTCGGGGAAAGGAACAGATGCGAAGTATTTTTCACCTTCCTTTTTCAGTTTTTGAGTCGCTTCTTTTATCTGCCCCTTGTCTTTCGATTTCAAGGCAGCTACCAATTCCATAGTGGAAGGAATACGCATGAAGTCAAGAGCTGTCACCAATGCTTCATTCAAGGCTTGTTGATGGTAGAGCGCATCACGACGATGAGCTACAATGGAACGGATTTCATCGAATGCTTTTTGGTAAGAGTCATCTCCTTTTTCACGACCGCGTGCCAGGAGTTCTTCTTGTTGTGCACGCTTGGTATCTAAAACCTTGAGCCGTACCAAACCTTCGTTCATACCAATTGCATTTTTCCAATAGTTGGCAGATGACGCATATTTGCTGGCATAATGAATACGTACGGCAGGATCTTTAAGCATTTGCTCCATAAGTACCTTTTGACGTGCTCCACGTACATGTTGGCGCATGAAATTGGTTGTTTGCATCCGTTCCTCCACTTCATCGGAAATCATGTATCGCCAGTTACGTCCCGGAAATCCCATGACAAAGGTAAAATCACCTTCTTGTACACCGGCCAGACTGATGGTGAGATGCTTCTTCACTTTTAACGGTACATTGTCTTTCGAATAGGCTGCCGGTTTTCCGTTCTTGTCCGCATAAATGCGGAACAGCGAAAAGTCACCTGTATGGCGCGGCCACATCCAGTTGTCGGTATCCGCTCCGAACTTTCCAATGGAAGAAGGAGGGGCACCGACCATACGGATATCACTGTACACGGTTTTTATGAACATATAATATTTGTTCCCGCCGTAAAAGGCTTTGAGCTCCAGTTTGGTAGCGGGAGTAACTTCTATGTTTTCAGCTTTGGCAAAACGTTCCGCTACTTTACTAAGATAGCTGGGGGACAGGTAATTGATTCCGTCAGGATCCGGATCTTTTTTCAACTGCTCGTTGACGTAATCCGTCACATCAAGAATCCGATCGATATAAGTAACGGTCAGTCCCGGAGTAGGGAGCTCCGCATCGCGGTTCATCGCCCAAAAGCCTTCTGTCAGATAGTCGTGCTCCACGTTGCTGTGTTGCTGGATGGCTCCGTAACCACAGTGGTGGTTAGTCAGCACCAATCCTTCGGAAGAGATAACCTCTCCCGTGCATCCTCCTCCGAAGTGTACGACTGCATCTTTCAAAGAAAGACCGTTGGAATTGTAAACCTCTTCAATAGGAATCTCAAGTCCAAGCTCGCGCATGGCAACTTCATTCTGTGTTTTCAAGTCGGTCAGCATCCACATACCTTCGTCGGCGTGGATACTGAGCGTTGCCAATGAAAAGACTGCAAATAGGATTTGTTTTTTCATTTATTCTACAATTGTCATTTCGTTTATCAGATGTCCGCAGTTTCCTAATTTCTCCAAGATGAACAGGACATAGCGGATATCCAGATTGATGCAACGTTGCAGGTTGTTGTCAAAGTTGATATCACCACTCAGCGATTCCCAGTTTCCATCGAATGCACAACCGATCAGTTCTCCGTTCTCATTCAGAACCGGACTGCCTGAATTACCTCCGGTGATGTCATTGGTTGAAAGGAAGCAAACCGGCATATCACCGTTCGGCAAAGCATAACGGCCGTAGTCCTTTTTTTCTATCAGCTCTTTCAACTTGGCAGGTACGACAAACTCACGATCTTCCGGATTTTCCTTTTCCAGAATACCCTTGGTAGTAGTGTAGTAGTTATAGTGTACACCGTCTTTCGGGTCGTAAGGTTTCACGTTACCGTAAGTCAGGCGGATTGTAAAGTTCGCATCCGGATAAGAAGGAACAGGTAATTTCATTTCACCCAAACCACGGATGTAGGTTTTGTGTAATAAAGCCAATTCCTTGTCCATATCCTTCAACTGTCCTATGAGTTGTTCGAGTAAATCATATTTGGACTGGCAATATTGCAAAGCCAGGTCGTTATCAATAGCTTTTACAGTCGGTTTCTTGATAAACTTCTCGAAGTTTGCACGATTGGCAAAAATGGAATTGTCATACATGTCATCGATAAATTTATTATAGTCGCCTTTATATTTCTGTTCGATAAGTTTGTAGATAGACGGACGTTGCTCTGCCGGAATCATTTCCGCATAAAGAGGGAACAATGCTTTGGCCACCTTACGGTCTACTTCGTGGTCATAGTCTTTGTTATGAATCTCATCATATGTCTCTTTCAGAGCTTCGATACGTACTTTAACCAAAGAATCGTTCTTTTCTACCAATGCTTCCCGAGTTTTGGACAGCAGGGTACTTCCGAACTCGATAGCTCCGAAGAACGTTTCTCTTAAACAAGTGTACTGATAGTTGAGAGGAGCTGTCTTAGCTACCAAGTCATCTATCTTCTTCACTACCTCCGCATAATCGGTATTGTTCTGCTTTTTGGCAAATTCAGCGAATTTGGCTTCCTGTGCCGCTTTTGTGCCTAGTACATCATTATCGATAATAGCCTTGTTCATTCCGATAGAATTTTTCCAATAGTTGCTGGAACCTGCATATTTGTTGGCATATTGAATACGGATCTTGTCACTGGCGTTCATTACTTCTTTCAAAACAGCTAGACGGGCTCCACGAATGCGGATGCGCGGTTCGTTTTCCGATTCCATGCGTTCTTTTACTTCCGATACGGTCAGATAACGGCTTGTACTTCCGGGAAATCCCATAATCATGGCATAGTCTCCTTCTTTCAAGCCCTTGATAGAAATAGGCAAATGTTTTTTTGTTTTCAAGGGAGTATTGCTTGTACTGTATTCTGCCGGCTCTCCGTTGGCATCCGCATAAATACGGAACATAGAGAAGTCACCGGTATGACGGGGCCACATCCAGTTATCTGTTTCTCCGCCAAACTTACCGATAGAAGAAGGAGGAGCTGCCACCATACGCACATCCGGGTATACTTTCTTATAGAACATATAGAATTTATTTCCGGCATAGAATGGGAGTGCCTGTGGCACGATTCCTTTTTTGTCTTTCAGATCACTTTTTGCATACAGCTCTTCTGCCAGTTTCTGGAGAAACGCACCGCTGAATGATTCAGTCTCAGTGATTTCTTTAGCAGCAATCTTAGCATTGACAATATCAGTGATATCTTCGATACGTTCGATAAATGTAAATTTCAATCCCGGAGTAGGAAGTTCCATCTCTCTGGAAGTAGCCCAGAAACCATCCGTCAGATAATCGTGTTCAACGCTGCTATGTTGTTGGATGGAAGCATATCCGCAATGGTGATTGGTCAGGATCAATCCTTCCGGTGAGATAATCTCTCCGGTACAGCCTCCTCCGAAGATACCGACAGCGTCTTTTAGGGAAACTCCATGAGGGTTATATAAATCTTGCGCTTCCAGTTTCAAACCTTGTTTTTTCATCATGTCTATAGAATGCTGCTGTTGCATTAGCTGCAATAACCACATACCTTCATCCGCTTTAGCGGAACATACGATTAGCGCAGTCAGCGCCAATAAATAAAGTTTTAGTCTATTCATTCTTTAATGCTGATAATTAAAATATTTATGATTCTATTTTGTCTTTTCCACTCTCAACTCTCCACTTCTCAAAGCTTCCATGATATTGGCAGGCGGACGTTGGTTCATTAGTTCATTCTTCATGAAATCCATATAAGGCGCTACGTGCTTAAAGAATTTGTAATATCCTTTGCACAGATAATTCAAGCCGGGTTCGCCTTCCGATGTACGGCTGAAGCGATTCTTCGGACATTCTCCGTTGCAGGCAAACAGGAATTCGCATTCCTTGCACTGGGTGGGGAGAGATTGGTATTTCATGTTGCCGAAGTGATGTTGGCGTTCACTGTGCATCATTTCTACCAATGTCTGATTATAGATGTTTCCCAGTTTATATTCGGGGAAAACGAAGTGGTCGCACGAATATACATCACCGTTGAATTCCATAACACCGGCGTGTCCGCAAGTTTTTGCCATCGTACATATTCCCGGCTGTTCACCCATCCAGTTTGCCAGAGTGGAGTCGAATATCTGTATGTAGTAGTTGCCTACGTCTTCTTTCACCCATTCGTCAAAAAGAGTACACAGGAAATTGCCCCATTGCTCCGGAGTGACGGAGAAATCGGCCAATTTCCCTTCCTTGTCTTCGGCAAGAGAGGCGAGATGCCGTCCGTCTTGATGCGGAAGAATACGTTCGACGATAGGAGCAAACTGTATATAATGACAATCTATCTCTTTGAAAAAGTGATAGAAGTCCAGCGGATAGTCAGCGTTGAAGTCATTGACAACGGCCATTGCATTCCATTCTACATTGTGTTTTTTCAGCAGATTGATACCCTGCATCACTTTCACGAAGGAAGGTTTGCCCATTTTGTTTTTACGGTATTCGTCATGAAACTCCTGTGGTCCGTCGATAGAAACTCCTACCAGCCAGTTGTTGTCGTGAAGGAACCGGCACCATTCATCGGTGAGCATTGTTCCGTTCGTCTGAATACAGTTGTCAATGGTACGTCCGCGTGCATATTTCTTTTGCAGTTCCATAGCCTTTTTATAGAAAGAAAGCGGACGCATCAGTGTTTCTCCCCCGTGCCAGGTGAAAAGCACCTGTGGCATGGTTTGTGAGTTGATATACTCGTCGATGAACTTTTCCAGAAGCTCATCGCTCATTACGTGTTTCGGATTATCTTTGTATAGATTTGCCTTTTCCAGATAATAGCAATAGTCGCAAGCCAGGTTGCATACGGCACCTACCGGCTTTACCATCACATAGAGAGGTTTGGCAAAAGGGGCGTAAGTTGATGTTTTCATAGCCGCAAAATTAGATAAACTAAATGAAAAAAAAGCCTTCTCCATATGTTTATAAGGATTATTAAAGAAAAGAGACTTACAAGATTTAAATATTGATAAAATGTTTCTCTGAAAAATGAATCGGTTGTACCTTTGCACGCAGAATCAAATGAATAGACGAACGTGAATAAACTTTTATCTTTATTGTTTTTGCTCCCGTTTCTGGCTTCCTGCACTAATAAGTACAAGATCGAAGGAACATCTTCTGTGAATAGTCTGGATGGAAAAATGCTGTATCTTAAGTCCTTGCGTGATGGTGAATGGGTGAAACTGGATTCTGCTGAGGTAGCGCACGGTCTGTTCTCCATGAAAGGCAAAGTCGATTCCGTACAGATGGTGACACTTTATATGGATGATGAAAGCATCATGCCGATTGTGCTGGAAAATGGAAAAATCAAGGTAAACATCAGTAATTCGGATATCAAAGCGGTGGGTACTCCTTTGAATACGGCACTATACGAGTTTATTGAGAAAAGGAACCGACTGGAGGAAAGTATCGGAGAGTTGGAACAGAAAGAAACCCGTATGGTGATGGACGGAGGTGATTTGGATGAGATTCATTCACAATTGGCAGTGGAAGGAGATTCACTGATGAAAGAGATGAATCAATATGTGAAAACTTTCATTTCCACCAACTACGAAAATGTGTTGGGACCCAATGTGTTTATCATGCTTTGCAGTTCGTTGCCTTATCCTATTATGACTCCGCAGATAGATGACATCATAAAAGACGCTCCTTATTCTTTTAAAAGCAATAAGTTGGTAAGAGAGTTTCTTTCGAAGGCGAAAGAGAATATGAAACTGATAGAAGAGCACAAGCGTCTGGAAGAAAATGCTTCGGTAAAGAAGTGAATATAACTTCTCTATTATCGGTCTTGATCTTCGTTCTTTATCATTCCCTTATGTTTCTCCGGTAAAGCACTTTCAACGGCGGCGTATGCTTCCGCCATAGTCGCTTTGATATTTTCCATACCTTTTCCTTTAGGCGGAATAGGCTCATGAATCGTGAGAATCATGCGGTGACGGTGTATCCATTTGCCTGTACGCGGGAGGATCTCAAATGAGCCGTCAATGGTGACGGGCACTACTGCCAGTTGTAAGTCATCCGCCAATTGAAAAGCTCCTTTCTTGAAATACCCCATGTGTCCGGTGAAAGTACGAGCCCCTTCCGGGAAAACGACCAAAGATACTCCGTCTTTCAAAGAGTCCTTCGCCTGCCGGATCGTTTCCAACACTTTCTTCGGACCGGACCGGTCTACAAAAATGTGCCCTGCGCTTTCGCAGGCTTTTCCAACGAACGGTAGTTTACGCAGACTTTTTTTCATCATCCATTTAAAGTTTCTTCCGATAAAACCGTAGATCAGGAATATGTCGAATGAACCTTGATGGTTAGGTACAAAAATATAGGAAGTTTTATCATGCAACTTTTCACGCCCTTGAATCTTTACGGGAATCAGCAGGAACAGACAGATTAATTGTGACCATATCTTTCCCGGATAATATCCCCAGATGTGGGCTCCTCCCAAAAGAGAACCTACGATGGTGACGAGTGCCGTAAGGATAGTCAACACTAATAATATAGGTAAAGCGATGCAAATCTGATAAATATAATAAAGTATCTTCATAGGGTTGGATTTTTCTTCTGCAAAGTTACTACAAAAAAGTGAAATGCGGAAGAATATGGTAATGGATTTGATTTACAGGGGTTTCATTAACGCTGCCAATTATTCTGAGAGCCATTACAATCCACGCCGAAGCCAAATCAAGACGGAGCTACGTTACTTGTTCGTAACCACGCCCAATAGGTGACGAAATGGACACGAATAACGAAACAAGGCCTTAAAGATTAGTGAGTTACTGACAACTCACGCAAAAAATCCGGTAACAAAAAAAGATTGCGCCGTTCTTCCGCGATTTGCGTATCAGAGGAGGGCTCTTCACCAACTAATTTTGAACAAAAAAAATTAAGGACGATGAAGAGTACATTTTCAGTTATTTACTACCTCAAACGTCAGGTAGTGAAAAAAGACGGGACGGTTCCCGTCATGGGACGCATCACGGTGGACGGCAGCCAGACGCAATTCAGTTGCAAACTGACCATCGATCCCAAGTTGTGGGACACCAAAGGGGGACGTGTCACGGGCAGAAGCACGGCGGCACTCGAAACGAACCGCATGCTTGACAAGATGCGGGTGCGCATCAACAAGCACTATCAGGAAATCATGGAGCGTGACAACTTCGTCACGGCAGAGAAGGTGAAGAACGCCTTTCTCGGACTGGAACACCGCTATCACACGCTGATGCAGGTGTTCCAGCAACACAACGAGGACTATGCCAAGCAGGTGGAAGCAGGCATGAAAGCCAAAGGCACACTCTTGAAGTACAAGACCGTTTACAAGCACCTGCAAGAGTTTCTCAACATCCGTTACCACGTGAAGGACATCGCGTTGAAAGAGCTTACCCCCGCTTTCATTTCCGACTTCGAGATGTTTCTGCGCACGGACAAACACTGCTGCACCAATACCGTGTGGCTGTATGTATGCCCACTTCGGACGATGGTGTTCATCGCCATCAACAACGAATGGCTCACACGCGACCCGTTCAGGGAGTATGAAATCAAGAAGGAGGAAACGACACGCAGTTTCCTGACCAAAGACGAAATCCGCCTGCTGATGGAAGGTAAACTGAAGAACGCCAAACAGGAACTATACCGCGACCTCTACCTGTTCTGCGCCTTCACGGGCTTGTCATTCGCCGATATGCGCAATTTGACGGAAGAGAACATCCGCACCTACTTCGATGAACACGAGTGGATAAACATCAACCGCCAGAAGACGGGCGTGGTGTCTAACATCCGCCTGCTTGACATTGCGAAACAAATCATCGACAAATACCGCGGGCTGTGCGAAAACGGCAGGATTTTCCCTGTTCCCCACTACAACACGTGCCTCGCCGGGATCCGTGCCGTCGCCAAGCGTTGCGGCATCACCAAGCATATCACGTGGCATCAGAGCCGCCATACGGCAGCCACGACGGTGTTCCTCTCCAACGGTGTACCCATCGAAACAGTCAGTTCCATGCTGGGACACAAGAGTATAAAGACAACGCAGATATACGCGAAGATAACCAAAGAGAAGCTCAACCAAGACATGGAGAACCTTGCCGCAAGATTGAACCAAATCGAGGAATTTGCAGGATGTACCATCTAAAACAGAGACGCAATGAAACGTGACATAATCATTATAGAGGACAAGACGGTCAGCGTAACCGGTAACGAGGTATGGATGACCGCCGGGGAAATCGCCGAAGAGTTCCATGCCACCGTCCCGGCAGTGAACGCCGCCATCAAAGCCGTCCGCAAGTCGGACGTGCTGAACGACTACGAGGTATGCCGCTACATACAGCTTGAAAACGGCCTGTACGCGGATGTTTACTCGCTTGAAATCATCATTCCAGTAGCCTTCCGGCTGAACACCTACTATACACACGTGTTCCGCATGTGGCTGGTGGAGAAGGCACTCTCAAAGGAAAAGAGGCAGACATACGTGATGTTCATACAGAACGGGAAAACCGGATATTGCTGAACACGCATACAGACAACGAAAAAGGAAACGGACAACACCATCGGGTGCTGTCCGTTTCCTTTTTTTTTCATGCAACCGCCTTATTCCAGCGGCTTGAGGTAATTCGCCTCCAACAGTTCACGCAGTCCCGATTCGGGATAAAGCACCTTACCTGCCAGAAGGATAAAGGGCAGCATCCTGTTGTTGCGATACTCCTGCAAGGTGCGGCGGCTTACCCGGAGCATTTCCGCCACCTCCCTGTCCGTCAGGTAATGTTCCCCGTCCAGTGGCGGACGGTAACTTTCCAAAAATGCGGAGAGCCATTTGGAGCCTTTGAGCATATTCTGTATCGCGGTGGCAACCGGCTCGTCCTCCATTGAGAAAACCTCGTTGTTCTCGTTCATCATAACATCGGATTAAGTGGTTAATAAAAACAGAGTCATTTTCCATCGGGATAGATCGTGCCGATAAGCGGAATAAGCCGCCTGACCTCCTCCGGCCTGTAATAGAACCTGCGGTTCATCTGCGAGTAGCCGATAAGCCGCCTGTCACGCAATGACTGCAACGTGCGCGGGCTGATTCTCAACTGCCCGCAGACCTCCTCGCCCGTGAGCCACCTTTCCAGCCGCCCGCCGTCGCTTTTGCGCCTGAGGGCGGCGACTTTCTCCGAGAGGGCGTTGAATGACGCCAGCATCATCTCGAAGGTCTTTTTCTCGATAGATACGATTTCCATATACCAAAACATTTAATGATTTACCGCAAAGGTAACGCAGCCGCCTTGAATGCGTGCCGTTTTCCGCTATACGGCAGCTTGTTGCGCCGGTTGTCCGGGTTACGGAGTCACTTTCAAAGAAAATCTTACGTGAGTCACGTAATGAGTTGTTAAAGCCCCTTTTGTTTATTGCCGAATTTTGCCGCAGAGAAACAAAAGAAAGGACAAAATATGAAAGTGATAACGATTGAAAGTTCCGCCTTCACCGCCCTGACGGAACAGATAGCCGAGATAGCGGTCTATGTGCGTGCCGTTTCCGGTGAGAGGAAGGGAGAGTCTTCCGACATGCTGCTCACCACCCGCGAGGCGGCGCACCTGCTGAACGTGAGTACCCGTACCCTCCAACGTATGCGCAGCGAACAGCGCATCGGCTATATCGTGCTGCGCGGCAAATGCCGCTACCGCCGGTCGGAAATAGACCGCCTGCTCGCAGATTGCACCGTGGCAGAAGATGCAGCGACACTGACGGAACTGAAACGCAACCACACGCTGCGCACGGGCGGCGGCAAACCCAAAGGAAGGAGGACATAAGATATGGAACTGCTTACACGAAACAATTTTGAGGACTGGATGCAGAAGCTGATGGAACGGCTCGACCGTCAGGACGAGCTGCTGCTCTCCCTGCGACCGTCCGGCAAAGCCCCAAACCCGATGGAAAGTATCAGGATGTTCGACAACCAAGACCTCTGCATGCTGCTCCAGATAAGCAAGCGTAGCCTGCAGCGCTACCGCAGCATCGGTGCATTGCCGTACAAGACGCTCGGCAAAAAGACCTATTACAGCGAGGAGGACGTACTGACATTCCTCTCCGAACACGTAAAGGATTTCCGCAAGGAAGATATAGCCTTCTACAAGGCGCGTATCCATAATTTCTTTAATAAATAACCCATTAAAACATTTTTCAAATGGCAAAGAAAACAACAGAAAAAGACGTGCTGATAGTCCGCGACGAGAAGACGGGCGAGATTAGCGTGGTAGCCGGGCTTAACGCCGACGGCTCACCCAAGCGTACCCCCGCAAAGGCGGAGAACGCGCAGAGTTTCCTGCAATTCGACAGGCACGGAGACGTGCTGGACAACTTCTTTAAAAACTTCTTCCGGCAGTGCAAGGAACCCAGCCGCTTCGGTTTCTACCGTGTCGCGGCGGACCAAGCCGACAAGCTGCTGGAAGTTATCAAGGACTTGCTGAAAGACCCCGAGGGCAACAAGGAGATGCTTGCGCCCCACAAGGTGGACACCTCCGGCTACGAAAAGAAAGTACAGGAGGAGCAGTCCGCCGAAAAGCAGGAACAACCGGGACAGAAACAAGATGACGAACCTAAAAAACAGGAAGAAATGGAACAGAAAAACGAACAGAATCAGGAAAACCCGCAGCAGGCGCAGAGCAACCGGGGCTACCAACCCATCGACGAGAGCAAGATCAACTGGAAGGAGTTGGAGGAGAAATGGGGCGTGAAGCGCGACGACCTTGAAAAGTCGGGCGACCTTGACAGGATGCTCAACTACGGCAAGTCCGACTTGGTGAGGGTGTCGCCCAATTTCGGCGGAGAAGCTTTCGAGCTGGATGCCCGCCTCTCCTTCAAGAAGGACGGCGAGGGCAACGTCAGCCTTGTGCCGCACTTCATCCGCAAGGAGCAGAAACTCGACGAGTACAAGGAACACAAGTTCTCCGACGACGACCGGAAGAACCTGCGCGAAACGGGCAACCTCGGCAGGGTTGTGGACCTCGTGGACAGGGAAACGGGCGAGATCATCCCCTCGTTCGTCAGCATCGACCGCAAGACGAACGAAATCACGGATGTCCCGGCAAACAAGGTGCGCATACCGGAGCGCATCGGCAAGACGGAAATCACCAAGCAGGAGCAGGACATGCTGCGTGCCGGGCTGCCTGTGCGCGACAAACTCATCGAACGCAAGGACGGCAGGAAGTTCGTCACCACCCTGCAAGTGAACGTGGAGCAGCGCGGCGTGGAGTTCGTGCCGGGAACCGGCAGGTCGCCACGTGCCGCACAAGCACAGGAAGCCAAGAACAACCCCGCACAGGGACAGGCGCAGGGTACGGAAAATACAGCCAACACGAACAAGGAGCAACGCCGCAACACGTGGACGAACGCCGACGGCAGCATCCGCCCCATCAGCAAATGGAGCGGCGTGGACTTCACCGAGCAGCAGAAAGCCGACTACGTGGCTGGCAAAGCCGTGAAACTGGAGAACGTGACCGACAAGCAGGGCTTCCACGCCACGATGTACATCAGGTTCAACCCGGAGAAGGGACGCCCGTACCGCTACGACACCAACCCCGACAACGCGCAGAAGATCGCGCCTTCCAACGAGAGCCGCACGCAGGTGGCGGTGAACAGCGAGGGCAAGACCAACGAGGCTACCAAGAACCTGAAGGAGCCGTTGCGGAAGGGACAGACCGCCCGAAGGACACCGCACAGCAACAGCAGCAGGAGAAGCCGCAAAAGAAAAACAATAAGGGCATGAAGATGTAATCCGGTGTCCGCCACTAAATCCGAAGTAACATTTGTAAAATTCAAAACGACAGAAAAATATGAAGACAATCATTGCAGAAAAATTATCACGAGTTATGATAACTTTTCTTATCACAAGTAAATTATTATCCAAAGCTATAAGCTAATACACCAAATAACTGACAGATAATCAATCAAACTCGTGATAATAATGTTCTGATAATAATATGCTATATTGTGGAGAGAGTAATGTTGCTCCCTCCAAATATAGTTCCTATGTTTAAAATCGGAAGTGACGGATAACACAAGATAGCACTAAAAAAGCTATACCATTATAGTTAACTTTGTATATAAGAGAAAAACAATCTTAACCAATAACGATATAGCTTATGAAGTGTGTACAAAGTAACAAATTAGATTTTAGTGGACAAAATATTTACGTAGGAATTGATGTCCACTTGAAAAGTTGGTCGGTTGCAATTTTGTCAGATTACAGTGTTCTGAAGCGATTCAGCCAAAGTCCCGAACCGGAAGCGTTACACAAGTATCTTGTCAGCAATTATCCGGGAGCCAATTACTTCTCTGTTTATGAAGCCGGCTTCTGCGGCTTTTGGATACACGAGAGACTGACAGATTTGGGCATAACCAACATAGTAGTCAATCCTGCCGATGTACCGACTATGAGTAAGGAAAAACTTCGTAAGACAGATGCTGTTGACTGTAACAAGCTTGCCCGTGAATTACGTTCCGGTTCATTGGTTGGAATATACGTTCCCGGAGTGGAAACTCTGGAACTTCGTTCTTTGATAAGGATGAGAAACCTGATAGTAAAAGACAGCACCCGTGCGAAGAACCGCATCAAGTCTCTTCTTCGTTTTCATGGCGTAGAGATACCGGAAGAGTTTACCCGCTGCTCCATTGGCTGTTGGTCCAAACGCTTCCTTTCCTGGTTACAGGCTCTTGAATTGTCTACAGAATATGGCAAGAAGACACTTGAACTTCATCTTGAGCAGTTCATCCGTCTTCGTAAGATGCTTCTGCAGGAGACACGTGCCATCCGTGAGATTTCACGTAAAGCTCCTTTTGAGAAGCCGATACACCTTCTGACTTCTGTTCCCGGAATAGGTGTTACTACAGCTGCTACCCTGATGGTTGAGCTTGATGATATAGTGCGTTTTAAGAATGCTGACCATCTGGCTTCTTTCATCGGTCTGATACCCATGTGTCATTCGAGCGGTGAAAGTAACGGCACAGGAGATATAACGGTACGTCGCCATTTTATGCTTCGATGCCTTTTGGTGGAAGCCGCATGGATTGCAATCCGTAAGGATCCTGCAATGACCGTAGCCTATACGGAATACCGCAAACGTATGAATCCCCAAAAGTCAATCATAAAGATTGCCAGACGGCTTGTAAACAGAATATATTATGTACTCAAACATGAAAAGGAATATGTACCGTGTGTTGTCCAATGATACAGAATCCTATAAGGTAAAACAGCTTTCTTTTGAGGGAAATGCTATCATAATTATGCGGCTTTGAAGTCCGCTCAAAATAGTTTGTAACCCTCATTAATGGTTTGACTGATAAAGGAACTTGCAGCCCCTTATGCGGTGTCTGCTGTGGAAAGTTTGTTTTACCATAGGATTATGGTTAGGTTTTCTTAGCCATATCAGACGATATCAGTAATACAAAAAGAGAGGCGTGTGACCGCCTCCCAAAGTAGCATTACTGCGTAACGTCAGGATGCTTATTGCTGGTAGGTTGCTCCTCAGCAGAGCCTACTTCCTCTTAACATCCTGATACAAAGGTATAAAACTAAAGTTAATTATTAATGAATTATCCAACTTTGTTTGGATTTTAAATGGAAAGTATTATGGACAATAAAAATCATTTTGAATCCAAAGTTTCGGATTTTTTAGAAGCGTTGCGTAAAGCCGGATATTCAGAATCGACTATCCGACAGTATAAAAAGACCTGTCGTCTTTTTATCGTTTACATGGATATAAACTACATACAAGACTGTAATGTAGAATCCATCGATTTGTTTTTAAAGACTATGCCACAAGAAAAAACGCGGTTGATACATGGAACCAATTATCGATTACTGCTATTCGTTAATTATCTTACGGATAGAACTATCCAAAAACCAGTTGTAAGATACGTTATACGCAAATTCTCAGGAGAAATAGGAGGCATTATGACAAAATACCTTCATCTCTTGGAAGAACAAAGACTATCTCCTAAAACGATAGATGGCTACGAACATGTGTTCAGCTATTTTCTCAGGCATTTGTCTTTGAGGAATGTATCCCGCATCTCAGATATAGGTGAGGATGATGTGCTAACTTTTATATCTTCCAGCCAAAACAGTAAACAAAGAGTATTGGCAACGATGCGTGCATTTTGTCGTTACCTGTACGAACAAAAGCTTATCAATAAGAATATTGATTATGTGATAGGAAGAAACCGTTATATTGTAAAAGAAAAACTACCGTCGACATACACTTGTGAAGAAGTCTTGCAAATAGAATCTTCGGTAAATCAATCCACTCCTGTAGGAAAACGAGATTACGCCATGCTCCTATTAGCAACACGGTTAGGACTACGTTCCTCCGATATTGCCGGATTACAATTCAGTAATTTAGACTGGGATAGAAACATTATCCGCCTGATACAGTACAAGACTAAACGTGAAATAGAATTGCCACTCTTAAAGGATGTAGGAGAAGCTATCATCAATTATGTGAAATATGGCAGACCGAGTTCTTCTTCCAAACAGATATTCCTATCCTCTTTAGCCCCATATAATCCTGTGAATGGGGCGGTGGTTTCCTTGTCGGTCAGAAAGATTATCTGCCATTCAAGAATAGATACAAGGGATAGAAAAAAAGGTCCTCACGCTATGAGACATACTTTAGCCAGCCAGCTATTGCGTAATGGCATATCACTGCCCGTCATTTCTGAGACATTGGGACACAAAACTACACAAACGACAATGGGCTATCTTCGGATAGACATTGATGGTTTGATGAAATGTGTCCTTGAAGTCCCGGATGTCCCATCCGATTTCTACACACAGAAAGGAGGTTTGTTCTATGTCTGAACAATTCATATATCAAAGCGTGTTCGCACCTTATTTTAAGGATTTTCTTGCGATGAAAGAAAATCAGGTTTCCGACATTGGACGGATAAAGTGGATGCTCTTGGAGTTTGACAAGTTCTTTGTTAATAGCAACATCAGGGATGTGTTCATAACTAAAAGCATGATTGATACATGGAAGTGCACCCGCATACATGATAAAAAGAAAACCCTCTATGACAAGGTGTCCATGTTCCGACAGTTTTGCCTATACTTATGCCACATAGGAAAAGAATGCTATATACCCAAGTTACCAAAGAAGGAATATTCGGATTTTACTCCTTATGTGTTTACCCGTGGACAGATGCAGGACATCTTTGAAGCTTGCGACAAGCAAAGGATGCATAGTCATAATATATATTGTAATCTTTTTGCATTACCTGCTTTATATAGAATCTTATATGCTACAGGGATTAGAATCGGGGAAGCCATATCCATTAGGAATCGGGATGTTGATTTGAGAAGGAATTGCATCATTATTCGGAAGACAAAGAACAAGATGGAAAGGCTTATTCCTTTAAGCGACTCCCTGTCCAAGGTTCTACAACAGTATTTGGAATATCGCAACAAGATGCCCTTGCCAGACGTTGATGCCCCGGACAAGTTCTTGTTAATATCCCCATCAGGACGACCGTTATCTTCTTGTACTGTTTTGGGCGGTTTCAAGAAAGTGTTGGAAAAATGCAATATACCTTGTTCGAGCAACCGTTCCGGAGGAGCCTGCATACATAGTCTCAGACATACTTTTGCCGTCCATTCCCTTGCAAAGATGGTGCAAGAAGGAATGGACATATATTGTGCGCTTCCTCTTTTGTCGGTCTTCTTGGGGCATAAGACGTTGAAAGGGACTGAAACCTACGTGCGCCTGACACAAGATATGTTTCCCGATATTCTATTGAAACAAAATACGATAACACGGTTTGTGTACCCTCAAACAAACATAATAACTAATTTAAATGTAGATACTTATGAAAACGACTGACTTTGCGAAGCATTTAACGGCTTTTTTCACAGAGTACCTTATCGGAGAAAGAGGCGTAAGCCCTAATACCATACGGTCATACAGCGAATCATTTAGCTTGCTGTTAAACTTTCTGGACGAACAGGTAAACATAAAGGCTGATAATCTTAGATTGGAACATATTACCAGAAAAACGGTTTTAAACTTCCTTGATTGGTTACAAGACACGAAAAAATCGAGTAACGCGACTAGAAATCAAAGATTGGCGGCATTACGTTCTTTTTGTACATATATGCAATATGAGGATGTAAAGCGTCTGGAACAATGGCAAGAGATATTATCCATCAAGGTAAAAACACATGAAAAAAGAAGTGTCAATTATCTCAGCATAGATGGCATTAAGCTTTTATTGGCACAAATACCAATCAACACGAAAAAAGGACGACGGGATTTAGCTTTGATATCCCTGCTCTATGATAGTGGAGCCAGAGTACAAGAATTAATAGACTTGACACCCGCATCTTTGAAATTGGAAAAGCCTTGTCATGTCACCTTATTTGGTAAAGGACGCAAAAAAAGAATTGTCCCTTTACAAGACGAACAAGTGAATTTATTACGCAGTTATATGGAAGAGAATCGTTTAGACCTGTCCGGTTTTAATCAAAGACCTCTTTTCTTTAACAGTTGTGGCAGAAAGCTAACAAACTCTGGCATATCTTATATCTTGAATAATTATATTAATCACGCCCGAATACAAGATCCGGAACTTATACCGGAAAAAATAAGCCCGCATACTTTACGACACAGTAAAGCTATGCACTTGTTACAAGCTGGTGTAAATTTGGTCTATATTCGTGATATTTTAGGACATGTATCTATACAAACTACTGAAATATATGCTCGGGCTGATTCTAAACAAAAAAGAGAGGCTTTGGAATCAGCTTATGTTAATATGATACCAAACGATATAACAGAACGTTCATGGGAAAAAGACCAGGAACTTAAGATATGGCTAAGGAATCTATCTAAATGAAGATGATTATTATCCAAAGCTGTAATATAAAGTAATGTGTTTAAATAGCTGATATACAGACAGACAAAAATAAAGGCTTTGGATAATAATTTACTTGTGATAAGAAAAGTTATCACGAGTTATGATAACTTTTCTGCAATGATAACTTTCATATAATTATTGTATTATTCATGTGAATGATCAGATGGATACCCCTTTCTTATCGGCTTTCTGTACCGGGCGATTCCGGCTGACGGCGTTTGCCGGCTTCGTTCCGTCCTGACGGACGGCCGCCTGCTGCGACTGTTCCTGTTTCTTGCTCTTGTCCGGGTTCCATTTGAAGAAATCGAACTTCGCCCGCTCGTGGTTGACACGGACGAAAGCACTGAACAGGTTCCCCTCGTTGTCGGTCATGTCCTTGATGTAGGTCGCCTTGCCCTGTGCCAGTGATGCCTGCTGTTCTTCGGTAAGGTCTTTCCCCTTCAGCCGTGCGGGGATTACCAGCCCACGCTCCTGCTGCCGGTTCTGTTCCTGTTCCTGAGCTGCGGTCTGCTCCTGCCGGCGGGCGATTCCCTTGAAGTCATAGTCGAATCCGCCCTTGCACGCATTGAACTGCAAACGTGCATCATAATGACGCTGCTTTTTCTCCGACCACATGTTTTCGACAAGGACGGACTCGCCGTTTGCGATGCGTTTTCTCTGTTCGTCGGTCAACGCCGTGCCGTTCACCTCTGCGGGAATGGTTATCCCGCTGACCGGTATGTGATGGAGCCGGTTGGTCTTGGGATTGAGCGATACCAGACACGGCTCACGCACGCCTCCGGCCAGTTCGAGTTCCACCACGCAACCCGCATTGCCTTTTTCCAGCAGGTTCTGTTTCACTTCGGGAGTGAACTCCACGTTGAAATACGGCGTGTCCAGTTCCGGATAACGCTTGCAACATTCGATCTCGTTCCGGAGCGTACCGTCGGGATTCTCCGCCAGACGGATGCAGGCGGGAGTTTCAAACTCTATTCCCTCGATAACGGTTTTCAGGGTGAGTACGGCGGATTCGTTGCCGTTGAGCAACCGTCTGAGGCCCGGTTCTCCTAACGTTTCGGGTGTTACCCCCATGCGCTCAAGCTGCTGCCAGTCCACCTGTTCCATGCTCCAGCGGGTGGATTGCTCCGTTCCGCCCCCGCCGGACTGCTGTTGTGCCTGCTGCCGGCTCTGTACGTACTGTTCCGTGTCAAGACGGTATTCGTCCAGCAAGGCAGAATTACTTTCGGGCTGCTTGAACAGGCCGACAAGCTCCTTGGCGGAGGCAAGCAAGTCCGCCGGAAGGTGATAGAAGCGGAAGTCGGACGGCCGCTCGAACTGTCGTTTCATGTTGAGGAAGAACGTTTCGAGTATAGACACGTTGCGGTCTATCCGCATGAACTGATCCGAAGGCTTTGCCCCTGCCAACGGTCTGGTCTTGAGTCCCCCTTCGGGTTCGATGTCCTCCACCACGTGCGGGGTGTTGCCTTCGGCGGCGTTGGTCACCACCAATACCTCGTCTTTCAGATCTTTCAGTTTTTTGTCCATAAAGTGAATGAGTTTAATTGTGATACAATCAAGTTAATTGCGGCACGAAAGTAGAGGTAAGAGGCTATGGCGCAAAGGGAAAGGAGGGAATGGGGAACGAGTGGCTACGGGATGGCATGAAGTGGCCTGCCGGCAAGAAAGAATGACGTTCCGATACAAAAACTTCAAAATAAAAAGCGTACCTTCGCAACAAGAAACATAAAAAAGGACAATCCGATATGATTACCAACCGGGAAGAAGTGATAGACAAGGCATTCAAGGTGTTTTTGAGGATGAATTACGAGAAAGCGAGTATCAGCACGCTGGCAAAAGCCTGCGGGGTGGTAAAGACAGGGGTGGTATATTATTTTCCCCACAAACTCGATCTGTTCATGGCGGTAGCGGACAAGTATGCCATACAGATGCAGACACCGGCCAACAAGTTTGCCGGGCCGACGGAAACGCTGGCAGGATTTATAGAGCAGTATGTGGCAGGAGTGAGTACGGCCATGAACCGTATCATCAAACAGGTGCGATGCTGTGCGGACGACAATGAATGCTGTCCCAACTTCTACTATTTCCATTTTCTTTCCCAAGTGAGGATGTATTATCCCGGAGCCCGTGAGAAAATGGAAGAAATATTCCGCAAGGAACACGAGTTATGGAGGACAGTCATACAGAAGGCAAAGGATAGCGGTGAAATAAAGCAAGATACGGATGTGAAAAAGACCGCTCCGCTGTTCCGTCAAGTGTTTCTGGGCATGTCCTACGAGCAATCGTTCCTGAACGGTCTGGACGTAGAAGAATTGAAGGAGAAGTTCGATTGTCTGTACTCGCTCCTGAAAGCCTGACTCCTTTTTTAGCAATATTTAAAAGACTCCGATAAAAATATTTTCTGAACAACCGTTCAGATTTCAATACTTTGCTTTATCTTTGAGGCATGAAGCAACAGCCAGAGATATGGACAAGGTACAGAAGCAACGGTCAAACATCGTCCTGTACAGGGAAAAAAAGGACGGTGAACAGTACATACGGATAGAGTATGCAGGCGATCCGGCAATAGCCCTACTGCTCGCCCAAGATACGGACGTGGAAAAGACGGACAACGGTTCCGCCTACATGACGGCTGCCGCCTTTAAACTGCCGGATTTCTACGACCGCTATTCTCCCCACGCTTACATAGATTACAGCCGGGTGTACGTACGGCATCCCAAACCACAGCGGACATACGTATTGCCGGAAGGCTATCTGGAACTGCTGGAACAGAAGCGGTACAGTCCCTCGACCGTGAAAACCTACCGTGCCTATTTCAGCGACTTCATGGAATACCACAAGGGACGGAGCATCGACCGCCTGAAAGTGGCGGACATCAACAAGTATATCCTCTATCTCGTAAACGAGAAGAAAATCTCCGTTTCGCAGCAGAACATGCGCATCAACGCAATCAAGTTCTATTACGAGCAGGTGAAAGGCGGCAAACGGCAATATTACGGCGGCATCACACGGGCCAAAGAGTACAAGACGTTACCCGAAGTGCTGAGCCGGGACGAGGTCAAACGCATCCTCTCCTGTCTGACGAACCAGAAACATCACTGCATGATTTCCCTGATCTATTCCGCCGGTCTGAGAAGGAGCGAACTGCTGAACCTCACCCCACAGGACATTGTCAGTGAACGGATGCTGGTACGCATCATGGGCAAGGGTAAGAAATGCCGTTACTCGCTGTTGTCGGAAAAGGTGCTGCACGAGCTTCGGGAATATTTCAAGGAATACCGTCCGAAGAAATGGCTGTTCGAGGGCGATACTCCCGGCGAGCAATACTCGGCAAGCGCACTGGTGAAAGTGCTGAAAGAAGCCGCACAGCGTGCCGGCATCAAGCATCGTGTACACGTACATATGCTGCGTCATTCCTTTGCCACTCATCTACTGGAGCAAGGGACAGACCTTAGAACCATACAGGAATTGCTGGGACACAATGATATAAAGACGACGAGCATTTATCTTCATGTGACGAGTGCCCATAAGTCGAGCATACCCAATCCGCTTGATTCGCTGGATGATTCGTAGGGTACAGCTATTAGAGATTAGGAAACACACCTGTCGAGTGTCGGTTATCAAAATGAAAGATACCAAACGAGTGTTTTTACAAATAACATTCAAGGCAATTAAAACAACTATAAATCAGTGACTTATAAGGATTTAACAAAGATAAAGGAAATAACGACACGAGCATGACAGATTTGTTAAACGACATATACGCAGACGGTTGCAAAGCGAAAAAGTACCGTTTATCCGACTTCTTCAATCGGTGGTGGGACGAGTACGCACAGCACCCGGCGGAGTACATCACCCCCGAACAGTACAAGGCGGTGAACGCTATCCGTGTGTGCCGTACAGCCGCTTTGGGAATAGACACGTATGCCTGCCCCGATTGTGGCGAAGTACGGGAAATCAGTCATAGCTGCAAGAACCGTTTCTGCCCGTCATGTGGCTGGCGTGACACGTTGAAATGGGCGGCACGCATGAAAGACAAGTTGCTGCGAGTGCCACACCGCCATGTGGTTATGACCTTGCCGCATATATTACTGGACTTGGTGAAGCGTAACAAAAAAGAAATATTGAATATCCTGATGCGCACATCGGCTGAAACCGTTAAGGACTGGATGCAGCACAAGTTCGGCTTGAAAACCGGGGTGATTGCCGTACTGCATACCTACGGGGAAACGAAACAACTCCATGTACACACGCACATGATTATGTCGTGGGGCGGTATTGACAGCAACGGAAAGATTGTCATTCCCGAACGTGATTATGTACATATCCCCTCAATCCGTAAGGTGTTCCGTTACAAGTTTGAAAATGCGCTGATAGGGTTGTTCGACACGGGTAGGCTGGAGCATAACTTCCATGACCGCATGGAGTTTATGGGCTTCATCAAAAAAGTGGCGAACAAAAAGGACTGGATTGTACATTTGGAGCAGCCTATACAGATGCCGGAGCAGGTGATACAGTATGTGGGCAGGTATTCCAAGCGGGCGTGCCTGAGTGAATACAAGATTACGGCAATGGACGGTGAGAACATTTCATTCCGTTACCGTGATTACAGGAACTCGCCCGACAGGAGAAACCCGGTTGAAAAGGAACTGACACTGCATTACCGGGAGTTCTTCCCCCGGTTGCTGCAACACGTTCCACTGCGCTATTTCCGCATCGTGAGGTACTACGGCTTCTATTCCAACAAAGGCAACCTGCCGGAAGAATACTTCGGACGGGATGAAAGCGAAATAAAGGAAGCCGAGTTGCAACAGGCAGAAAGTGAATACGAGAACCCGTATTTCTGCGAGCATTGCGGACGGATGAGAGTTTACAGCCACACTACGGTAATGAGTGGTGACATCACATATACGGTTGTACTGGAGCATTGCGACATACACCGGAAAAAAGCGGCATGACAGCAACATGGGATAGCTATGCCTTGCCGTGAACAAAAACAGAAAAATCCCATGAAACGAAAGAAAGGAGAACTGAAAATGAGTGAAATACGGATAAGAGCAGTAATAAAACGAACGGGGTGCAGGCATGAACTTCACACCTCTTTCTGCCGGAAACAGCAGTCTAAAATTGAAGTTCTATATAATATGTAATAGTGTGTGGTGGGTAAAACTGCCTTGAACAAGGAAATGAAGCACCTAAACGGTGCATATTTCCGAACCATTAATAGTAACATGAATATGACAAAAATAGAATTGAATCCCTTAAAGGGAATACATATCGCACAAGTTGGAACAATAGAATTTGGAATGACTGCCAACGAAGTGAAAGAGATATTAGGACAGCCTGAGCAAGAAGATGATTCCCAATTGTACTATTGTTCTGAAGAGCTTCGTTTGGATTTCAATTCTCAAAAATGTTTGGAGTTTATTGAAATTATATCAGGTCCATATCCAAAAGCCATAGAGCCAATATTATATGATGTCAATCCTTTTGTGTTATTGGCAAATGAGTTGGTGGATTTACTGACACAAAAGAATGGATATGATATTGACTATTCAGAAGTTCCTGTATGTTATGCTTTCAGAAGTATTTCTGTTGGCATATTCCGAGAGTTTTCAGAAGAAACAACGCAACAAAGCATAAAGGAAGCTAAGGAAAACGGAGTATATGAAGATGAAAAGTTATGGCTTTTAAATGATTTGGAGAAAAGCAAACATTTTTGGACTATTGGCATAGGAATGAAAGGCTATTATGAGTAATTTACTATTAACGAGCCAAGTTAACTGCTAAACGCAGCTCCTTGTCAAACCATTAACGATAATATTTATGAAAACAGAAGAACTTTATATTTGGCGATATGGGATAGATAAACTGCCTAAAGGATTATTGGAGTATGGCAAATCTGATGTTTGTGATATCTACGACGAAAGTAAAAGGCAGAAATATCAGAATCTCGGGCAATGGATGTGGCAAAATAATGACGGATGGCGCGAGAATTTACCTCCCGTCTTATACCTTGTATGCAACAAGAAACCGGGAATCCTGCAATTTGATTTTCTTGATAAAAGCAGTATAGAACTCAAAATCGTATCGGAAGAGTTTTTGTCTTTACTTCAAGAAAATGGCTTTATCGATAAATATGATATTGCAACTGTCAAGGTAGTAAACAAGAAAAACGAATCTCTAACGGATAAGAAATACTATGCTCTACGTATAAATCATTTTGACAACGATTCTTTTCATTTCGGAAAAGGCATAACATATCAGAGTGACTTTCAGAAAAAACTAGGTACTTGTTTTACAGTATATCCTGATATGAAACTGAAAGACATTTCAATCAAACAGAATTTCTTTGTTTTGAATAGTATAGAATATAGAGATGGTATAATATTCCGAGAAAGAATTTTGGATAAAGTATTGAATCTGTATAAACCTGAAATTTACAAATTATCAGACTACTCCAAACTATGGATAGATAAAGGCTTTTATCCATATGGAAATGAATTTATGATTGTGAAATAAAATCGTTAACAAGGTCGAGATAACAGCTGAACGCTGTTCCTCACCAAACCATTAATATTAAAGAGAAAAAATAATGAATTGGTATAAGTATTGGTATTTTACAATTTATTTTATTTATGACCATTTCAGTAAAAACACTGAAGATAACAAAATATATTCTATTGGACTTTTTTCCTTGATTATATATATGTTATTTGCGATATTGGGATGTTTAGTAAATAGTTTAATTGATTTTGATTTCATTAAATATATTGCACATCCTTACTCTCATTTGATATTCATTTTGATTATCTATCTTATCAATTCTTTTCTTTTTGACAAGGAAACAAATGCAAGAGCAGAACGAATGGTCTATAAAGGAATTAGAACACAAAAGAGAAATATATACTTTATCTTGTTGACCATTGGAGTTATTATTGCGTTTTGCTTCAATCTCATATTTTTAAAGAAATATTTTTTCTTTATATAATAACATAATATTAACAAGGTCGAGCCAACAGCTGAACGCTGTTCCTCACCAAACCATTAACGATAATAAATTCAGCAATTATGAATACAGAAGAACTCTATATTTGGAACTATGGAATTGATAAACTGCCTAAAGGATTATTGGAGTTTGGTAGATCTGATGTCTGTGATACTTACGATGAAAGCAAAAGGCAGAAGTTTCAAAACCACGGGCAATGGATGTGGAAAAACAAGGATGGATGGAGAGAAAATTTACCTTCCGTCTTATACCTCGTATGCAACAAGAAACCGGGAATTCTGCAATTTGATTTTCTTGATAAATACAGTATAAAACTCAAAATTGTATCGGAAGAGTTTTTGTCTTTACTTCAAGAAAATGGGTTCGTTGATAAATATGATATTGCAACCGTCAAGGTAGTAAACAAGAAAAATGAATTGCTAACAGATAAGAAATACTATGCTTTACGTATAAATCATTTTGATAATGATTCTTTTCATTTCGGGAAAGGCATAACATATCAGAGTGACTTACAGAAAGAACGAGGTACTTGTTTTACAGTATATCCTGATATGAAACTGAAAGATAGTTCAATCAAACAGAATTTCTTCGTTTTAGATAGCATAGAATATGGAGATGGAATAATATTCCGAAAGAGAGTTTTGGATAAGGTGTTGCATTTGTATAGACCTGAAATTTACAAATTGTCAGACTACTCCAAAATATGGAATAACAGAGGCAATTATCTATATGGGAATGAACTAATGATTGTGAAATAAAATCGTTAACAAGGTCGAGATAACAGCATAATGCTGTTCCTCACCAAACCATTAATGGTAATTAAGTATGATAGATTATTTATTTTTCAAATTTTATAGGCTATGGAAATACAGTTCTTATTCCGAAATAGCGGTTTATGCAGCTTTGTTAATTCTCGCTGTATTTCTGAATTGTAATATTCACACAATATGGGGAGTATTGGAACAATATAAAATATTGCCTTATCCAACGCGAACAATGTATAATGTGTCTTTAGGGCTGATATTCATTCTTTTATGTATTCGTTTCTGCTGGAAAAGAAGGTATAAAGCTGTCATAGAGAAGTTTAATGAAAAGCCTAATAAGAATAATCTATTGATACTTATATTATACATTTTCCTTTCGTTGCTTCTCTTTGTTTTAGAGGCTTTTTATAGTAAAGGGAAAATATAAATATACCATTAACAACGCAGGATAACGGACAAGCCGTTCCCTGCTGAACCATTACCAATAATATAGAACAGATATGGAAACAGAACTAAAAGAAACTATACAGAATTTATTGCTTCAATTCATGCAGAATATGCACGAGTGGGAAGTAATGTGTAGTGATATTGCAAAGCAGAGTAAACTTTCATTTGAAGAACAGTTTAACAAGCAAAAAGAATTGGTATCAAAAATCTTTTTGA
>NZ_GG688325.1:219662-256538 GCF_000156195.1 Bacteroides finegoldii DSM 17565
AGAATTGCTGTTCACACATATAGGGAAGTGCCTTTACGACAAAAGAAGCAATATATATTCTTGTATCCAAAAGGCAAATGGCTTTTAGACTCTAAGAAAAGATATTCTGTATTGAAGCAAAAATGGTTATCTGATTCCCTCTAAATAATAATTGGTAACAAGCCAAGTTAGCTGCTGAACGCAGCTCCTTGTCAAACCATTAGTGATAACAACAAAATTATAAACAATAGATATGATTGCAGGTGCGATAAATATTATACTCATAGCGATTTCACTATCGCTACTCTTTTTATTAAGAAAGAAAAAGTATAAAGGTGTAAAGAAAATAATAATACTAACAATATGCTTTGTGGCAGGTTTGTGTATTTTGTTACAAATAATTTCGTTGCTATATTTCTTCTTAGGTGATTTCTCCGCAGAAGAATTATGGTAAAAATATCACTAACGACGCAGGATAACGGCAAGCCGTTCCCTGCTGAACCATTAATGGTAATAAGGTATATGATAGACTATTTATATTATAGGTTTTATAGATTATGGCTTCATTCTTCTGTATCGGAAGGAGCCACATTTTTGGCAATGCTTTTGTTTTCGGTCATGTTAAGTACAAATGTATTAACCGCATGGGGTATATTAACCCAATACGGAATCATTGATTATCCGTCCGATACTCAATACTATATCATTGAAGGCAGTTTAATAGCATTGCTGTGTGGCAGATTTTTCTTCAAGAAAAGGTACAGAAGAATTATAACCAAGTATGAGGATGAAAACTCTGTGCAACGTAAAGCTGGAGTGTGGGCACTTACTGTATATATAGTGGCAACCTTTATTTGCTTTTTCATAGAGGCATTGCACAGACAAGGAAAAATATAATTTACCATTAACGAAGCAGGATAACGGACAAGCCGTTCCCTGCTGAACCATTAGCTGTAATTATATGACATGAAAATCTATGAGAATAAAATATTGAGAATACTTGGATTTATTTTTATTTGGATTTATGTATTCGGTGTGGGCATTTGCTTTGCTGCAAAATGGTATGCTATTGGAATATCGGGAGCTATCTTATTGGTTGTTTGGTTGAATTCCGGACTTATTGGTGATACTATTTATAAATATAGAGTAAAACAGGCTACAAAACAAATAAAAAGGCATGGAATACAATTATTTGTTGATTTAAACCAATGTGAAGTCACTACACAGAAATGGAATACCAAGAAATCAAGGATGCAAGAGCCTATCTTTCGGATATTCCATACATGGGAAATCCAATTTTGGAATGGTGTCAGTGGCTATTTATTCCCTGACATTTATCATAGTGAACAAATTGTGTCCACTACAATATGCACCGTAACGTACACAACCAAATACAATGGAAAGACAAAAACATTTCGCAGTGATGCAATCTTGAAGGAAAAAGTTTCATTGGAAATGCTATTGCAACACTATGGAATGACAACGATTTACATAAATCCGAAGAATGACAATCAATATTATTTTGATTTGGATTTTCTAAAATAGATACAGCTAACAACGCAGGATAACGGCAAGCCGTTCCCTGCTGAACCATTAATAACAATAGTGCGAAACATGAAAATTATAAAAATAATATTGTATTACTTACTATTGGTAAGTACGCTTTATGCAGGTGTCAGTATTATAAGTCCCTTATACGGAACAGGGTGGCATTTTTCGCTTGCATCTATGTATTGGGCTGTCTTTTCAGTGCTATTTATCGGAAGCGATTTGTGGCTACATCATAAAATATCACGCCTAATCGCCTTATCTATATTGGCACTTGCCTACTTAATGAGTTTTGAATATTATTTGTTTTGTGATGAATATAGATCCGTGGTTCATCAAGGTTCAAGCGGAAAGATTTTTTTAGCAGACATAGGCAAATTTCATAAGTATTGGTTTTATCAAGGTTTACTGGTTGCCTATCTGCTTTTGACAATTGGAGTTTCGCATCTATTGAGAAGGAAAAAGTTATTAACAAATCGGGATAACGCTTAACAGCGTTCCCCGCTTAGCCATTAACATCAAGACAGTGTACCATTATGGAAGCAAGAGATAAGTTTAGTACAAAAGAAAATTTTGCAACTCTTATTAGGTTGCAAACGGAATTTATTGATGATTGTAAAAAGGATATACAGGATTTGAAAGACAGTGAGGATAAAGGTATTCAACTATACAGCCTACCAAACAAAGAAGTTATTCAGAATAAGCATGAAACAATTTTAATGTATGAATATGATAATCTACTTGCAACTTATTCTATGGGAGAGAGTATGGATAAGATATTGCCGCTATACAAAGAAATCGTTTCGTTGATGCCTATTGCATGGAATAAAGACAATGGGTATATCCTTATGGTAAATATGCTTTCTATCGGTATATTGTTAGGTGTAGAAGATGCTATATTCTGTCAATTAGCAATGGTTTCCCAAAAGGAAAAACTGAACGATTTCTTAATAAATTATTTTCTTCACTACACATGTAAAATAGATGTTTCAGTGAATAGCGTTAATTTTTTATTTCCTCGCCCTTATGCGGCGACAAAGGAAGTTATCTCGTTTGCAGATAAAGATAAGGCTTTAAGTGTAAATAGGTTAAAGAAATATCTTTCACAAGAATGGTATAGAGGTCATTCCGGTTGTGGTTGGCACAACATGCACAAGATAAATATATCTGTACACTCCGGCTATTGGAGCTTTGAAAGCGGTGCATTGGTCAAGGTTTTGAAGCTGGATGATAGCAGCTTGAAAGGATTGCCCTACTATCCATACGATATGGTACACTGGAATGAAATTAAATATGATGTTAACGAAGCGTGATAACGCCTTACAGCGTTCCCCGCTAAACCATTACCAATAATATAGAACAGATATGGAAACAGAACTAAAAGAAACTATACAGAATTTATTGCTTCAATTCATGCAGAATATGCACGAGTGGGAAGTAATGTGTAATGATATTGCAAAGCAGAGTAAACTTTCATTTGAAGAACAGTTTAACAAGCAAAAAGAATTGGTATCAAAAATCTTTTTGACTTACTGCACTTCTCGTGAACGCAAGTATGGCAGACCTACTACTATATCTTATGGCAATGAAGGGTCGTATGAATATGATGTTAATGAAGAGAAAATTACCGATATTGTAGAAGAAGGGAAAAATAGAATTGCTGTTCACACATATAGGGAAGTGCCTTTACGACAAAAGAAGCAATATATATTCTTGTATTCAAAAGGCAAATGGCTTTTAGACTCTAAGAAAAGATATTCTGTATTGAAGCAAAAATGGTTATCTGATTCCCTCTAAATAATAATTGGTAACAAGCCAAGTTAGCTGCTGAACGCAGCTCCTTGTCAAACCATTAATGATAATTAAAACAAAAGAATTTATGGAGGAATATGTTGAAAATGAAAATGTTGTAGCAATCAGATTTGCAGATAATATAGAGTTTGAATTACCAATTACAATCACTGATACTGTTGACGTGATTACCATGTCAGTTTTGTTAGACGGTCATCTGTATAAAGTAAGTGCAGATGACGAGTTTTCCGCATTTCAAAAATTGCGTGATATACTTTTGGATAATGGGATAGGATTAAAATGTTGTGGAGCTATGATAAATGCACATCAATCTGGCATGATGGCAAACTCTGATAAGGTATATCTTTTAACATTGGGAAAGCCAGCTTTGCTAAAAGACGTTGCCACAATATATGATTATGCCGATATTCAAGAATTTCCAAACACACTTCAGCGAAAGAGATTTGTTGAAGAATGGTTCGATTCTTTGGAAAAGTAAAAAATATCATTAAAGAGGTCGAGTTAACAGCTTAACGCTGTTCCTCACCAAACCATTAATAACAACTTAAAGATGAACATAAAAAACAAGATATACCATACAGTCTATTTTCTTCTATTCGGAATAATAGTAGGTATTTTAAGGTGGTCTATATGTATAGTAGATACAAATGGGACAATGGATTTCACCCCATTTTTACAAGCGTTTTTGTTGATAGTCGCATTGTTATTGTTTGTAATATTGGATATTATTTTGCATAAAGTAGCCTTGAGGGCGATTTCGATAACCATTCTATTATGTTTCAAAATATGGTCTTACACTTACTATTTCAAAATAGAAAAATTGCAAGAATATTGGAGTGGACTTAAATATTCACCTTATGACGCATATCTTCCACCCAATATTGATGATTTCATTTTTGTATGGTTGGCGAGCCAGATTCTTGTTTTTTATTTGTTCTTGACGATAGGTATTTCATATCTAATGAAAAGAAAAAAGTTATTAACAAATCGGGATAACGCTTAACAGCATTCCCCGCTTAGCCATTACTGACAATTATATAATTGATGTTTTGTAACAGTCGCTTATGAAAAAGATTATTGACTATTTATTTTATAGATATTATTTGGTTTGCTTAAAAAATGAGGAATTTCCACGTTTTGGTGCAGCCTGCATCTTATCGGAAGTTATTTCAATAACTTATATGTTCGCATCTTTTTTGTTTTCATTTTTCTTGACAGGGAATTTCTTTTTTTCGTACATGTCTAAACTAACAACACTTATTATATGGATAATCGGCTTTATACTTCCTTGGATTGGTGTATACATATATTATAATAAGAAAAGGACTCTTGTATTATTTGAGAAATTTCAAGACAATATTTATAATGCCAAATATTCAGATAAGGCGGTATTAAGTATCCGGTATATTATACTTATTGTCGGTCTTCTTTTAATGCTCTTTCTTTATCAGTTTTAATAAAATCAAGCAAGTTATGAAGTATCAATAATTATTCATCGGATTGAGAAATATAAATAAGTCAGTAATAACAAAAGATAGCATCTGACGACGCTCCTTTCTAACCATTAATAGTAATCATATAAAGACATACAATTATGAATTATTTTCTTGAAATTTCATCACGTCCAAATTATCCATTATATTTTGATTTTAGAAAGAATGCGGACGTACCAAGTTCATTCTGTGCCGATTTACGTTCAGGGGTTTATATTCAGTATCCCTCTTCTCCATTAATTTATTGTGACTCAGAAAATAGTAGCGTATCATTCGACCGTTTACTATCCTATGATGTGCTTAATACTGTAGGTGGCGGGATACTTGTATCAAATAAAGTTAAGGAAGTCATTGAAGATAACTTTCTTGGCGAAGTCCAATTTTTTGATGCCATATTTTCATTCAAAGGTAAAAAATGTAATGCTTATACAACAATGAATATCTGCAATCAGATAGAGTGTTATGATATGGATAAAAGTATCTACACGATTGATCCTATAGATGAAAGTTATCATTTTGACAAAAGAGTTTTAATTGATTCTCCATTAGAAGAATATGGTATCAATTATAATATAGTACGTTGCTCATTAGACAATGAGATAGTTGTGTCTGACAAGTTCAAGAAAGTAATAATGGATAATAAAATTAAATGTATGTCCTTTATAAAGAATGAACTTTACTATTAACAAGCCAAGTTAGCTGCTAAACGCAGCTCCTTGTCAAACATTATAAACAATAGTGCAAAATATGAAACAGAAAATATACCATATCATTATCTTTTTACTCTTTTGGTTTTGTGGAGTAGCCTATTCACAAAATCCCAAAGCGGATATTTTGCAGCAAGACCTTTCGGGCTTGTTTGACAATTTAAGCATGATTGGCATATTAGGAGAAGATTGTAGCCGAATTGATATTCATATTACCGAAGTTCGGAAAATGGATAGTAGAGAATATGAGATAAAGGGTATCAGTCGTACCCGATTATCCGTAATCTGTCCGTTTAAGGGAAAGGTTTGTGTAGATAGCATTTCTTCCTGTTCCCAAATGATAAAAAGTGAATATACGGAAGTGGACGGTTTCATATACGGGCATTACTCGTTTGCGGAATACGGAGATAAACGATATAGCGGTACATTCTCCGGTTCTTTCAAGCAGGGGTATCGGATGAGCGGACAACAAATAGAGAAAGGACGGAATGAAATAGCAGAACTGAAATTGAACTTATCTGAATATCGGGGTAAGTGGAAATCCGCAAAGGGACTGACAAAAGTCTGTTCTTGGGCAGATGAGATTATACCCGATACTCCTGCAAACTTCTGCCTGTTTAATGATGCAGGCGAATGGGTTGTATCACCGAAATATCGTAAGAATGGTTGGGAAAATCTATATAATGCCTATCACAATGAAAATCTGACAACGGACGAGATACAAAAGGCTCGTGAGGTGGAAGAACAGGAATGGTGGGTAAATAAAAGCCAATCATGCAAAGTAAATTGAGTTTATAACAAAGCGTGATAACGCTTACAGCGTTCCCCGCTTAGCCATTAGTAATAACTTGATAAACATAAACGAAGTATGAATGTAAATAAGATTATTTCTAAAATCAACGATATGAATCTTCAATCCGAAGAAGATTTGCAAGAGGTAGAATCTGTTTTAACTGAAATGGATAATGCTTTAATCGAGCCTTTGTTTAGATTGCTTGAAAGACACCCACATTTCAACTTTGGCAATCCCGGTCGTATAGTCCATTATTTGGAAAAATTTGATAATAATACTTATGCTCCTTTTTTATATGCTTCTATTCGTAGAGTGCCTACTGAATATAATATATGGATGCTTAACAGATTCTTAAACTCTATTGACACTTCCGAAAAATCAGAAGGTATAGTGATTTTAGAAGAAACATCGCAGAAAGATATTGATGAAGGACTTAGAGAATGGGTGAATGAATGTTTGGATGAACAGAAAGAGGAATGAATTATTACTAACAAGCCAAGATAGCTGTTGAACGCAGCTCCTTGTCAAGCCATTATAAACAATAGAACAAATTTTTATGGAAGATTCCGATATTCTAAAGAGATTTGACAATGATAAGCTAATAGATGTTGTGAAAAATTATAAGCGTTACGGCTATGATGATGAAATTCGTGATTATGCTATTAATTTATTGAAAGAAAGAGGCTGGAGCGTTGAGGATTTGAAAACATTCGGTTATTGGGAAAATTCCGATTACGAAGAAGCATTGATACAATACAAAGCTTATTGTAGAAATTCACTGATAGCTGTCTGTGTCTTGGTATTAAGTCTTTGTATGCTGGCGCCTATCTATCTTGTATTTGTTTTTATGGCATATCGGAATGTATGTAAGTTCTATCAGGCATTAGGGAGAAAGGAAGAAGCCGTATTCTCCTTTGACTTGTGTTGGCATGTTTTGTTGTTCTTCTACCTAAAAGAGAAAATGAAAGAGGAGTTGAAAGGAATAAGATAAGTTTATAACAAAGTCGAGAAAACAACTTAATGTTATTTCTCACCAAACCATTAAAGGCATGAGGAATTTATTGGAAAAATATTACAACATCAATTTTTACAGCTCTTATAAGTTGCAGTTTTTCATTTTTAGGAGGATGCTAAATCTTTTCTATTGGCTAAGTTTCTCGAAATGGAAAAACGGCTATATAAATCGGTGCATTTCGACTAATAAGAGACATGAAGCTGCCGGAATGGATAAAGGTATCGATGTCTATATCAGTGATTTGGCACTTAGCACCCCATGCATCATCAGTATTTGGGCATTCTGCCTTGTCTGCCTTGCTTGTATCAAGATTTTCAGGATAAGTCTATTAAGTATTTTGAGAAACGACATCATTTTTATTTCATGGCTCGTAGTCTTCGGGATATGCGGGTATTATGTCAATGAAATATTCTTATTCAAGAGGGACAAATACAGGAAATATTTCGCCGAGTTTGACAAAAAGAAAAGGTATCTGCTCTACTACGGCATCTATGTCGTTTCCCTGATTATACGGTTAGCGACATTCTATTTATTGCTCGCCAGCGCATGAGGGAAGACAAATTGAAAAGTAAAAAATAATTATGAGCTATATTACAGCAGAAAGATTGGGAAGAGTTCTTATATGGGCATGGAACAAGTATGTGAAGAAAACTGCCATTCCTTACAAGGAAATTGACTTTCATTATTCGGATTGGGTCTTTCTTCTGACAGGTATTTTGCATTCTGGAGAACATAATTCATCAAATATATGAATAAGGAAAGGAAAAGAAGCGGTTACCATATTGAGTTTATAAATCCCCGACAAACGAAGAAATATAAATTTTATTTCTTTGACTACTTGTATTACATGGGGGAAATATATCATGAGAACAGATGGGGCGAGAAGAGTTGGCGTATGTCAGGTCCTGGTGTACTGATCTGGTATTGGTGGTTAATCTTATATCCTTTCCTATCCATTGGGTTAAGATATATAGAGAACACCGATATCGAACTTGCAATATTGTGTGTTTGGGGAATGTTCCCGATCCTCTTCTGTTTTCTACGATACCACAAGACAAGAAAGTATGCCCTGATGAATTATTACGATGGGAAAAAACGCATTGGCGTTATAAAACTCTTGTTTACACCTTTAGTGTTGTTTATATTGGAACAGTGGCTATTTGAGAGATTGGGATTGACAGGTAATTTATAGTATAATTTGAAAAAAATAGGCTACTTCGTTAGAACATTATGGTGTAGGTGAAGTCGTAAAAACAGTTGTTCCAAAAGGGTATTATCCCCACCAAAGAATGGGTGGAAACAGTTCTCTCCCGATATAAACTGGAAAGGTGCAGAGCTTGATACTGCCTATATAAAGAAGTTGAATTTGAGAATACCATAATTTGATGAGAATAAAAATAAAATGTTAACAAGGTCGAGATAACAGCTAACGCTGTTGCTCATCAAACCATTGATTGAAATATGACGAAATATAAATTATTGTATATAGTTCTTGGTATCCATATCTTATGTGGAATACTTGGTTTTATAGTAATATGTACAGTTCCAGAAACAGATCATATACGATGGAATATCGGATACATTATCGGATATATTTTCGTGTTATCTTTGATTTTTTCCTTTTTCATACACATCCCTAATAAATTACCCAAAGGGATCAAATATGGCATACGAATATATAAAAGTATCTATTTGCTCAGTCTTATTATAGGTCTATTAGTTCCTAAAGGACTATTTGTGTTGTTGATATTATTCATTGACTATTCAAGCAATTCCAAGAAGATAGCTGAAGACAATCAATATATAATTCGTTATTATGTAACGTCATCCCTATTTGATGATTTTAATGAAAAGAGAATATATAAGAAACAAGGAATAATAGAGAAATATATTGGTAGTTTTGATGGTGGTGATGTTACTCCACATAAGAGGTATGAGATACATTCTTTTCATGTAGATGAGAGTCGAAACATATTTATTGGACACTGCCATTCATTACTTAATGCTAAAGACACTGTCATGTCTTTTCCAATTGTAAAATTTAATAATTGAGTTTATAACAAGATCGAGATGGCAGCTAAACACATTGTTCTTACAGAAAAAAACGGCGGAATGAAAGATTTGATGGAGAAATACTATAATATGATTTATTATTGTGCATATAAAATATTATTCTATTTTTTGTACAGACTTATTAACCCGTTTTATTGGATCGGGCTGAAGAAATGGAATAATAATTATATAAACCGTTGTATATTGATTAATAAAAAGTTAGAGTCCGATACGTCTGATAAAGGCATTGATTCATGGATTTCAGTCTTGGCTATTACTTCTGTGTATCGAATCAGCCTTTGGATAATTGCCGTTATATGTATTATCGGCATTCAGTTTTCAAGAATAAAAACTTTATTAATAACTGCATTTATATCTGATTCCATTTTTTTCCCTTTACTAATAGTTATAGGATTATTTGTGTATTATATTAATGATTATTTTTTATTTAAGAACAGCAAGTACAGAAAGTATTTCAAGCAATTTGACAAAGAGAAAAAATATGTGCAATATTATGGTATCTATGTGATTTCCATAATTATACAGTTTGCAACTTTCTATATATTACTCAAAAGCATATAATGAAATAACTACTCATCTAATAAAGTCAATATATTAATACCCAGTATTTCCCTCAAAGTCAACAAATAAAACTGAGGGAAAAGGAAGTGAAACAGATTAAATTAGTGAACAATGAAAATCAAGGAATATGATACGGACGAGCTATTGCTAATCGCCAACAATGTAACCGGCGAATATACCGACAAGCAGGTGCGGCAGGCAAAGCTGGAACTGTACAACCGAGGCGTGGACGACAAGGTGATCGCCGACATCATGGAAGAGAAGGAGGAAGCCTTCATGCGACGGCTGGATGCCGCCGCACGTGCTGAGAAAGCCCGCATGGACAAACAGAACGAGAAGAACAGGAATGTCAGTTACCGGTGGTGGGAAATGCTCGTCATATTTATATTTGCACCGTTCTATCTGTGCAGGCAGCACTATCTGCCAAGCGACTTCTTCCCCAAACTGAAACAGCTGAAAGCCGAAAAGTATGATTTGAAATTCAGGCAACGGATCATCTGTCTGCTTGCCGGAGATATGGTCTGGATTTTCATCTACTGGGTGTATTATTCCTTTGTAAAGAATTAAAGGATGAGATGAAGTCCCTAATTCCATTTCCAGACACGGAAGCATTTCCGGCGAAAAACGGAAACGGTAACCGGTCTATGGCGGTTATCTTTGCAGGATTTCATACATTACCGATTTATCCATTAAAAACACATTATCATGGAAACGAAGTTTATCGAACAGCTGGTGATGACCGTACCGGAATCACTGAGAGAAACAACCCTTGCCCTCCAAACGGAAGTGGAGGAACTGCTAAAGGCGAAAAGTACGAAAAAATTCCTTGTACTGGAACCCTATTCCCGGAATACGGAACTGTGCCGCCATATCCTGCGGCGTATGGAAAAACTGCCCGAACTGCCTTCCGTGTCATGCAAAGAGTACCGGCCATTGCTGATGCTGCTCTCCCTCTCCAAAGAGGTGGAGATACAGAACGACCTGCTGCACCATTTCGTCGAGCCTTACCGGAAAGCGTACCGCACGCCGGAGATGCTCTATCTGTGCGAGGTGCTGTACCATACCGGCACTCCACAACCCCTGTACAACATGTGTAATGAGGTATGCGACTACTTCTTCGTGGAACGGCGCAAACAGATCAGCCGGCAGTACACACCGCTTACCGAGCTGGATTTCCAGTTTGCCGAGAAACGGCTGAAGCCGCTGTATGCCGCCGTGTTCCGGATGAAGGTGAATCGCTACAGCTACCGGACGCACAGTGTGGAGGAACTCGCCGGAATGTTCTGCATGAGCGTTTCGACCTTCCGTGACAAGTTCCGCAAGATCTACCACCGCCCGGCCAACAGATGGCTCCAGGAACAACGTATCGGACAGATACGGCGGGACTTGAAATATTACTATGACCGTCCGCTAATGGAAATAGCCGAGAAGAACGGATTCGCATCGGCCAACCGTTTCTGGGAGTTCTGTACGGAACAGATGAAGCAAAGTCCGAGCGAGCTGCACAAGGATCTGTACGATGAACTGTGCAAGGAACGCCGTAAGTTCTATCTGGGCGAATAGACACCGGCATTTTCGGCGAAAAGCGGAACAGGCATGTCAGGCAAAGCGCTTACATTGAAGCCATTTTCATACTTAAACGAAAAAACATTATGAAATTATTCAATGTTACCCCTTATCTCCTGTTGCTGGAACAAGAGAACAGCAACGAGGAAACACTGTCGAAAGCCAATGCCGAGTTCGTAAAGGAAGTGTACGAGCTACAACGTGCGGAGAACGACATCACCATTGTCCTTTTCCAGCTGCAATACCTGAGTTGCAGGCTGGTCATCCTGCGCGAGCATTACCGCACGGCACAGAAGGAACATCTGATCTGCTACTCCTATATCATCGGCACTCTGACCTATCTGGAAGGGATGCAAGCCCACTGCAAGTTCGCCTATGAGATACATCCGGCGGGTGCGGATGTTTCCACCGTACCGGCCGGAACCCCTCCGGTCATCTGGACATCGGAAGTGATAAATCTGATAGAGTTGCTGTACGCCTGCCACGAACTGAAACTGTTCAACGGCGGTGATGTCACGCTGAAGCGTGTGGTGGAACACGTGTGCGGACTGCTGGGACTGGATGTGAAGAACGCTTCGAGCTACTACGCACGGATACGCAGGCGAAAGGCGGACGAGCGTACCTACTTCATCGACCGCCTGCGTGAAGTGATGCTCAAACGGATGGAAGAAGATGACGAGAAACATTACCATAGAAGGTAATCCGATTTCCGGAACGAACGGAATCCCCTGCAAGCCATAGCCGCTTACAGGGGATTTTTTCCGTTCGGCACATCGTCATTTGTTCAGTTCCAGAAGGTGCTTGAGGGCGGGATCGCTGGCGATGCGCTCCAGCTCGTCGGCCACGATCCGTTTGACATCCTCCTTGATCCGGTTGTAGTTTTCCTGTACCATTTCCTTCATGTGATCCACTCCGTCATCGTCCACGAAGCCGGTGATAACGGGTATCTTCTGATATGCCTTCTCCTCTTCGGCTATTTTCCCGGCATCGACGACAATCTCGCAGTGGAAGATTTTCTGCTCAATCCTCTCCCCGAAATTGTCGGCTACGGAGCCGACGAACATCCCCTGTGTCAGCCCGCTGATCTTGCTGGGTGGAATGAGGCTGTCCATTTGGGTGGATATGGAGGTGGAAACATCCTGCCGGTTGATGGAGATGGAATGGCGTTTCTGAAGTATCTTGCCGAACCTCTCGCTGAGGGTCTTGGCCGTTTCCCCCACGACCTGCCCCGAAAAGATGTTGCCAACCGTGTTGATGATCACCTTCGCCTCCTTGTCGGTATAGTCACGGATAAGCTGGCTGAAATCCTGAAAACCGAGCAGCACGGCGACCTTGTTGCTGCGTGCGGTGGCTATCAGGTTATCCAGCCCCTTGATGAAAATAGTGGGCAACTCATCAATGATAATGGAGCTTTTCAGCCTGCCCTTCTTATTGACAATCTTTACAATACGGCTGTTGTACAGGCCGAGCGCAGCACCATAGATCGCCTGCCGGTCGGGATTGTTGCCTATGCAGAGGATTTTCGGCTCGTCGGGATTGTTGATGTCCAGAGAGAACTCGTCGGCAGACATCACCCAATAGAGTGCCGGCGAAATCATACGGGACAGGGGAATCTTCGCACTGGCGATCTGTCCCATGAGCTGGTCGGCGGCTCCCGCCAGCCACGCATCGAGGAAAGGACTGAGGTAGTTCTCCAGTTCGGGATAGGAGGACATGATGGGAAAGATCTGCTCGTAAGGCTTGTTGAGGAACTCGACGGCATGGGGGAAGGTGCAATACCTGTCGTCCTTGTACACCCGCAGAAACCAGATGATGGCGGCAAAGAGAATGGTGGGCGACTCAACGAAGAAATCGCCCTGCTTCGCCGCCCACGACCGGTTGAGATTGAGCATGATGCTGTACGAACTCTCGTAAGCATCGGAGATGTCGGTCATGAACTTCGGGTTGAGGGGATTGCAGCGGTGGCTGCGTGAGGGATCGTCGAAGTTGATGACATAGAACTTCGGCGGCACTTTGTACCCCTCCAAATGGTTGAGCAGGTGATTGTAAGCAATGGTGGAGAGGTCGGGAAACTTGAAATCGTAGATATAGGCGGCATAGCCTTTCTCTATCTGCTGTTTGATATAGGAATTTACCACTGCAAAAGACTTTCCCGAACCGGGCGTTCCCAGTACGATGGAGGCACGGAAAGGATTCACGACATTGATCCAGCCGTTGTTCCACTTCTTGCCATAATAGAACCGTGTCGGCAGATTTACAGAATATTCGTTTTCGATAAGCCTTGTTTCCTGCATGAAACTTTCGTTCTCGTTGTTGAACACATCGTCCATAAGGTCCTGTTTGAGAAGGCGGGAGATCCATACACCTGCGGCAAGCAGGCAGAGATAGCCGACGGCAAGAGTGAGTATATAAAAGGCGGTGCGTGCCATTAACGGTACGGGCAGGCTGAGCAGCCACCAGTTGAAAAAGAAGAGGACAACACCTGCGGAAAGGGCTGTCCAGATATGCGCCCATTTGATTTTTTCCTCCTTTACACCTTTCGTGCCCAGACACGACAGGGCAAGGAAGGTAACGGAGAAAAGCTTTGTCCAAAGGATGGAGCCGAACAACCCGGTCGTGCGCTGGAAGTTCAGCAGAATCCTGTCCACCACTCCGATACTGACATTCCACTCCCGGATGGCCGGATAGCAGAACCAATAGATATTGACAACTACGAACAACACGCTGAGGGCACGCATAAAGTCCATGACTTTCGCCAGTCCCCTGAGATCATCTTCTTGTGACATAATACTGAGTTTTAAAAAGTTATCGTCTTGATAATTATGTAATACGGGTTCAGTCCTGACGGCCGTAACGCCGACGGCGTTTCTTCTTGTCGGGCTTCAGTAGCCTGGGATGCCGGGGGACATAGTTCAGCTCCGGCTCCATGCCGGAAAGTAGCCCTCCCAGAATTTTCTCCCCGTTTCCGGAAACCACAGCGGACGGAACGGACGGCAGAAGTGGCGGCAGGAGATCTTGCGGCCGCTCCTGAAAGCATCTGTCCAGCGTGTTCGCCGAAAACTCCTTGCCCAGACGTGAGCCGTTGAGCACGGTGCGGCTGCGGTGGTCTATAAAGGTAACGCCATAAATCCTGCCGGTTCCGTTGCGGCGGAGAACCAAGTCTATCTGTTCTTTCGCCAGCCGGCTACGGAAATCCCGTTCGTCCACGGACCGGCGCAAAGCTTCGGCCACTAACGGCCGAAGCCGTTCACGGCACGGGGCGGACTTGATTCTTGCGGCGGATTCCCGCATCTTCCTATCCAACTGCTGTGCACCGGCCGTTCTTCCCAGCCGGGAGGACTTTATGGGAGTGGCCGCCGTTTCGCCGTTGCCGTCCAAAGCGGTATAGAGTATGCCGTGATAGGTGCGTCCGCCAATTTCCCCCTTCACTTCTTCCACTCCTATATTATACAGGGAAAGCAGGGCACGGAGTTCGCCCATTGTGCGGAAGCTGTAAAGCTCGAGCAGGGGTTTGAGGGTACAGGCGATCTGCCGTTTGATGTCCCCTTTTGCAACATCTACCGGCTTCAGCTGCCACTCTTCGCCTTTCTTCCGGCCTTCCGCCGGATGCAGGCCGTATTTCTGCTCCAGAAGTTCGGTAATCTCCTTGCTGCGACGGTATTCGAACTTGTCGGATACTTTCCTTCCCTCACTATCGACACGCAGGGAAACGATGTGGATATGATGCCGGCCGATGTCCTCGTGCTTAAAGACAAGATAGGGCTGGTTGCCGTAACCGAGCCGCTGCATGTATTCCCTGCCGATTTCCGCCAGCTGCCCGTCGGTCAGCACATCGTCGGGATGCGGGTTGAGGGAGATGTGTATGACCGGCTTCTCGGTGCGGTAATGGTTCGGCATCCATTCGAGAAACTGCCTCACGGATTCATCCGGACGGAAACGCCCGTCTTCGGGATAACGGAGGAGATGTGCCGAAAGGACTTTCGCACCGCCTTCATCGACCTTGTTCTGGTTGTAGGCCAATGCACCGTACAAGTTCTTACCCACGCTGATCCTGGCTACCATGTGAGGCGAGTTTTTGGGAAAGTTCGACAATCCGGCGGTTCAGCTCCACGAGTTCAAGGGTGAGCTTTTCAAGTCTGTAAAGCAGTGCCAACGCTTTCTTTTCGGTGAAATGGATGTGCAACTCCTTGACTGCCTGATTGTAATTCACTCCTATGGCACGGAACTGCCGGAACAGTTCCGTGAGCTTGGCCACATACTCCATTGTGGCACGGTCTGTCCGGATCACCCTGAACTCCTCGTTAAAGATCCGTGCGGCAATGAACTTGGATTTGGACAACAGGCCGGACTGCTCAAACATGGTGAGAAACCGTGCATGGCCGGCTTCGTCCAGATTGACGGTTTCACGGCGGACGGCCGGGTTCGACTTGGGCAATCTGCCCCCTTTTCCCCGTGTGCGGGGACGCTTTTTCTCGTTGTTCATATATACGTTTTTTATGTGGTACAACTCCACCGGGTGGCATTGCCGCCGTCTGTTTCTCCCCCACAATTTGCGACTTCGGAGCAAATTGCAGCCCCCTGCAAGGGCAAGCGTTTTTTGCTGCAAAACGGAGTGGTGCTGCAAAAAACACAGCTTGCTATGTTCAGGCGAACATAAATCTTTCCTCTCCGAAGAGGAAAGAGCGCTTTCGGGGGAAAGCGGGGATTGACGACCGACGAAGGCAAACAGCCCACTTCCGGTTGGATGCCGCAAAGTTAGGAAGTGATATAATCAGTTGTATATCACCAATATTAGCCACATTATGCCAAATAGAAGCCACTTGTACACACAGGTGGAACAGGAGGAAAAACGGGCGGCCGATGATGGCTGAACCAACGGCTGAGGATGTGCCTGAATGGGATGCGTAATGGCGGACTGAATGCCCAACCGATCAGATAACCAATCAGACGGTCAGCCGTTGCAACGTTGGTGCGGTCGTCCGGCTGACCAGCCAACCAAGCGGATAACCTTTTGTTCGGGCAACCTGTTCATCGGTCGGTTGTTTCCTTGGCTGATTATCCGACAGGCAATACAATCCAATAATATCATGTATGGTCGGACAAGTATCCTATTGGCCAATCAGACGGACAATACTTCGGTCGGTCGGCTGTTCAGTCAGCCATTCCACGTCAGGAGTCGGCCACTCGAACCCCTCCGTTCCCAAACCATGAATTCCCCTTCTTTTTCCTTCTTTATTTGCGGCGTTGATTCAAAAGTATCATTTGTAAACAAACTGCATCATGGAAAAAGAAACACTCTTTATCGCCTTTTCCACGCAAAAAGGCGGAGCGGGAAAAACAACGCTGACCGTGCTGGTGGCAAGTTACCTGCACTATGTGAAAGGGATGAATGTAGCGGTGGTGGATTGCGACTACCCGCAACACAGCATTGCCGAGATGAGAAAACGTGACCTGAAAACGGTCATGGAGGACGAGCATTACAAACTGATGGCGTACAGGCAACTGCAACGGATAAGGAAGAAAGCCTATCCGATAGCGGAGAGTACGGCTGAGGATGCTGTCGCAAAGGCGGACGAACTGCTGGAAAAGATGCCGGAAACGGACATCGTGTTCTTCGACCTGCCGGGCACGGTAAACAGTACGGGCGTGTTGAACACGCTGGCGAACATGGACTATGTCTTTTCCCCCATTGCCGCCGACAGGGTGGTAATGGAAAGCACACTCCGCTTTGCGAGCCGGCTGAATGACACGCTGATCGCTACGGGCAAGACGAATATCAAAGGTCTGTACCTTCTGTGGAACATGGTGGACGGCCGGGAGAAATCGGAACTGTACAAGGTGTACGAACAGGTGATCGGCGAGCTTGGACTGAAAGTGCTGAATACCTTCCTGCCGGACAGCAAACGGTTCCGCCGTGAGCTGACGGGGGAACATAGGGCATTGTTCCGTTCCACGCTGTTTCCTGCGGACGGTACGCTGGTCAAAGGCAGCAACCTGAAAGAGATTACGGAAGAACTGTTGTCCATTATCAAAAAGTAGGCTATGGGAAACGAACGGAAAAAAATAAACCTGACGGATATTGACGAGGACTCCATAGTCGCCTCGTTCAAGGAAGGCAGGCAGACGGACGGGCAGGCACAAGCAGCCGGAAATAACGGACAGTCCGGTGAAGAGAACGGATATGTCCGTCTGTTCATCCACGAGTCACCGGTCTGCGCACGGCTTGGCAAGACAATCTACCTTCGTAAGGAGTTCCATGAACGGATTCAGAAGATTGTCCAGACAATCGGGAACAACGAGATGTCCATTTTCAGCTATGTGGACAATGTGCTGGAACAGCACTTTTCCACATATCAGGACGAGATTACGAAGGAATACAGAAAACGAAGTACCGAACTGTTTTAAACCCCGGAAATCATGTCAGCAATCTTATTCTTACTTACCGGCGGCTATCTGCTGTGGATAGCCGCCTACCTCTTCCACGAGCGGAACAGCCGGAGGAAGAAAGCGGAAAAAGCCGGGCAGATCCTTACCCGGATGGCGGTGGACGTGAGCGAGATTTTAGGCAAAAGCACATTTTCCCTTAGCCACTCCACGCCACAAACACCCGAAAAAATTGAAAACGAAAAATCTGTAAGTGAAGCAGATACTTTTGCATCGGAGAAAGAAAAGTACCCGAAAACAGTTTCCGCCGAGGAACTGGACAAGCTGTTTGCAGAAGGGAGTCCGCTGCCGGAAGAACTGGAACTGATGGAAGATATGGATGTTCCGCTGGAGTTCCGGAAAGAACCGGCGGATGACAATCCTCCGATAGATGATGACGAGCAGGACAGACGCCTGCCGGGATGCACGCCGCAAGCCACGGGCATCCGCTTCGAGGACATGGGACTGGCGGTGCGTGTGGCGGTCAGCGGTGAAGCGGCCAGTGAGGAGGAAAGGATTCAGGCCGGAAAGACGCTGGCGGAACTTCGCAACACCCCGATGTTCGAACAGCTGACCTCCGGCGATGCGAAACGTGAGGAACGGATCGGCTCGCTGATAGAACTGCACCTTGCGGCATACCGCAAGCGTAAACAGCCGGACAGCGAACCGGCGGCAGAAACCATACCGGACACTTTCTCCATAAGCGATATTGTCTAACGAATAAAGTAAAACGTACATGAAAAAAAGAGATTACGGATAGCTGACGGTTCATTCTTACCAGTAGAAATCCAGACAAATTTAATTAACAACCGGATACGGCGGACTCTTCCCTCCGTCGTGTCCCTCATTCAAATCCATTTATTTTATGAACACGAAACAACTTGTATTAGTGGCGGTCATGCTAATCGCCACAGGCTCGCTCCATGCGCAGGGAAACGGCTCGGCCGGTATCGCAGAGGCGACGAAAATGGTAACAAGCTACTTTGATCCGGGAACGAAGCTGTGCTACGCAATCGGAGCCGTGATCGGCTTGGTCGGCGGGATTAAAGTGTACAATAAGTTCAGTTCCGGCGATCCGGACGTAAGCAAGGTGGCATCCTCCTGGTTCGGTGCGTGCATCTTTCTGATTGTCGCCGCCACTATCCTGCGTTCTTTCTTCCTCTAAAGGACAGATTCGCCTATATATAATAATTTATATGGACTATGAACTGAACAAGGGGATCGGCGAGAGTGCGGAGTTCAAGGGACTCAAGGCGCAATACCTTTTTATTTTCGCCGGCGGGCTGCTGGCTCTGTTCGTGCTGTTTGTCATTCTCTATATGGCCGGTGTCGGCCAATGGCTCTGCATCGCTTTCGGTGTAACCTCCGCATCCGCACTGGTCTGGCTGACATTCCACCTGAACGGCAAGTTCGGAGAACACGGACTGATGAAGCTGCTGGCCAGAAAACAGCACCCCCGCTACCTGATCAACCGGATCAGTCCCCGAAAATTATTCACGATTAAAAAGAAGAATGTATGCGGAACACACTAAAGGCCGCCACATTGGAAAGCAAGTTCCCGCTTCTCGCCGTCGAAGCGGACTGTATCATCTCCAAAGATGCGGACATCACCGCCGTCTTTGAGGTGGAGCTGCCCGAACTCTTCACGGTAACGGCAGCTGAATACGAGGCTATCCATGCGGCATGGGCAAAGGCAATCAAGGTATTGCCCAATTATACGGTGGTACATAAACAGGACTGGTTTATCCGGGAGGATTACCGCAGCCAGACGGACAAGGAAAATCTAAGTTTCCTTTCCCGGAGCTACGAGATGCACTTCAACGAACGTCCTTTCCTGAACCACAAATGCTATCTGTACCTGACCAAGACGACGAAAGAACGCATGAGGATGCAGAGCAGCTTCTCTTCGCTGTGCAGGGGATTCATCATCCCCAAGGAGGTGGACAAGGATACCACCGCTCATTTTCTGGATACGGTGGGACAATTCGCCCGTATCGTGAACGATACAGGGCTGGTACACCTAAGACGGCTCGTCGGTGATGAGATTACGGGCACGGAGGATAAGGCCGGACTGGTGGAGAAATATTTCTGTCTGTCAATGGAAAATACCACTGCGCTGGAAGACATCGAACTCGGAGATGACGGCCTGCGTGTCGGCGACAAGCACGTATCGGTACATACGCTATCGGAACTGGATGCGTTGCCCAACAAGGTGGGTACGGACTGCCGGTATGAAAGGCTGTCAACGGACAAAAGCGACTGCAAGCTGTCATTCGCCAGTCCGGTAGGCCTGCTGCTCTCGTGCAACCACCTGTACAACCAGTATATCTTTCTGGATGACAGCGGCGAGAACCTGCAACGTTTTGAAAAGAGCGCACGCAACATGCAGTCGCTTTCGAAGTACTCACGGAGCAACCAGATCAACAAAGAGTGGATTGACCTGTACCTGAATGACGCACACTCTTTCGGGCTTACCTCGGTACGTGCCCACTGCAACGTCATCGCATGGACGGACAACCCGATGGAGGTGAAGAACATGCGCAATGACGTGGGCAGTCAGATCGCCATGATGGAGTGCAAGCCACGCCATAATACAGTGGACGCCGCCACGCTGTACTGGGCGGCAATGCCGGGAAACGGCGCTGACTTCCCGGCAGAGGAGAGCTTCTATACGTTCATCGAACAGGCCCTCTGCTTCTGGGTGGAAGAAACGAACTACCGCAGCTCCGTTTCACCTTTCGGACTGAAGATGTCAGACCGTATCAGCGGAAAACCGCTGCACGTGGACATCTCCGACCTGCCGATGAAACGTGGCGTAACCACGAACCGAAATAAATTCGTATTGGGCGGCTCCGGTAGCGGCAAGTCATTCTTCATGAATCATTTGGCGAGGCAGTATTATGAACAGGGCACACACGTGGTATTGATCGACACGGGGAACAGCTATCAGGGACTTTGCTCGCTGATACACCAGAAGACCGGCGGCAAGGACGGCATCTATTTCACTTATACGGACGAAAACCCGATAGCGTTCAACCCTTTTTTCACGGATGATAAGGTTTTCGACATTGAGAAACGAGAGAGTATCAAGACACTGATCCTCACACTCTGGAAAAAGGACAACGAACCGGCGACACGTTCGGAAGAAGTGGCGCTGTCCAATGCGGTAGCCCTGTATATCAGGCGCATCAAGGAGGATGAAAGCATCGTTCCCTCGTTCAACACCTTCTACGAGTTCGTGAAAACGGACTACCGGAAGATACTGGAAGAGAAGGGAGTCCGGGAAAAGGATTTCGACCTTGCGGGTTTCCTGAACGTGCTGGAACCTTATTACCGTGGCGGAGAATATGATTTCCTGCTTAACTCCGACAAGCAGCTCGACCTGCTCGGCAAACGGTTTATCGTATTCGAAATCGATCAGATCAAAGACCACCCCATTCTTTTTCCGGTAACGACTATCATCATCATGGAGTTGTTTATCAACAAGATGCGCCGTCTGAAAGGGGTGCGCAAGATGATCATCATAGAGGAAGCGTGGAAGGCTATCGCCAAGGAAGGGATGGCGGACTACATCCGCTATCTGTTCAAGACTGTCCGCAAATTTTACGGAGAGGCTGTTGTGGTGACGCAGGAAGTCGATGACATCATTTCCTCGCCTATCGTAAAGGAGTCCATAGTGAACAACAGCGACTGCAAGATTCTGCTTGACCAGAGGAAGTACCTTAACAAGTTCTCGCAGATACAGTCCCTGCTGGGACTGACGGACAAGGAAAAGGCGCAGATCCTGTCGGTGAACATGTCCAATGACCCGAAACGCAAATACAAGGAGGTCTGGTTCGGATTGGGGGGCGTACAGTCAACGGTGTACGCCACGGAGGTATCGCCCGAAGAATATCTGTGCTACACGACCGAAGAGAGCGAGAAGGTGGAAGTGGAACAACTGGCGAAACAGCTGGACGGCAATATCGAACTGGCTATCCGAAGGCTTGCGGAAAAGAAACGGAATCAAAGCAATGAAATACCGTAAATGCCTATGGAGTATGAAACCTTGTTTCCGCTCTACTGGATATGCGGGGAGTGGAAAAGCAACCGCAAGTCGCCGCCCGTTACCGTATTCCGTGACGGTGGCGCATACAAGATTGCCCTGACCTACCACCTTGATGCGGTGGTGGTAGGCACGATCCACCAAAGCGGCGGCATCATCTGGGCAGACCTGCTGGGGAGGGTGCAGCTCGCTTATGACCGGGAGGAAGACCGGCTGGTGCTGGCTACCGAAGGGATCTATGTACGTGCGGATGACTCATAGGGAAAATGGAGAACCCCGGTTCTCCCGTAAATGACAGTAACAACTATCCGATTTATTCAACATTAAAATTTTAAAAGACATGAAACGAATTATGGCTGTCTGCCTGGCCGGGCTTCTTTGCCCGATTATGGCAGTAAAGGCACAATGGGTGACGTTCGATCCCTCGAACTTTGCACAAAGCATCGTGAATACAACCCGCAATGTGGTGCAGACCACGACGACGGCAGAAAATATGGTGAAGAATTTTCAGGAAACAGTCAAGATCTACGAACAGGGGAAGCGTTATTACGACGCATTGAAAGCGGTCAACAATCTGGTTAAGGATGCCCGCAAGGTACAGCAGACCGTTCTTCTGGTCGGTGAAATATCGGACATCTATGTAAACTCTTTCCAGAAAATGCTGACGGACGAGAACTATACGCCGGACGAGCTTTCGGCAATCGCTTCCGGATATGCGAAGATGCTGGAAGAGAGCAGCGGTATGCTGAACGAGATGAAGACGGTCGTAACCTCCACCAGCCTTTCCATGACGGATAAGGAGCGCATGGATGTGATCGACCGTGTGTACCGTGACGTAAGAAACCAACGCAATCTGGTCAGGTATTACACGAACCGGAACATCGGCATCTCTTACCTGCGTGCAAAAAAGAAGAACGATACCCGAAGGGTGCTGGACTTGTACGGAACGGACAATCAAAAATACTGGTGACATGACGGGCGAGGAAACTTTCAGCAACCTTCACGAAGTGTTGCGCAACCTTTATGACGAGATGATGCCGCTCTGTTCGGACATCACGGGTGTGGCTACCGGAGTGGCCGCACTGGGTGCACTGTTCTATGTGGCCTCACGGGTGTGGCAGGCTCTTTCGAGAGCCGAGCCGATTGACATTTACCCGCTCTTCAGACCTTTTTGTCTGGGTGCGTGCATCATGTTCTTCCCCACATTCGTTCTGGGAACTCTCAACGGCATCATGAGTCCTGTGGTTACCGGCTGCCACGATATAATGGAAGGCCAGACGCTGAACATACGGGAGTATTCCGAGAAGCGGCAGAAGCTGGAATACGAGGCGATGACAAGGAATCCGGAAACGGCGTATCTGGTCGACAACGAGGAATATGAACGCCAGATCGAGGATCTGGGATGGTCGCCTTCGGACTTGAAAGCGATGGCGGGCATGGCGGCGGAACGCTTCAAATACCAGGCCAGGCAGGGCGTGAACAATTTTCTCCGCAGCTTTCTGGAACTGCTGTTCCAGTCGGTTTCGCTGGTACTGGACACGCTGAGAACCTTCTTCCTGATCGTATTGAGCATTCTGGGGCCCCTGTCGTTCGCCATATCGGTGTACGACGGCTTCCACAATACGATGATCCAATGGATTTGCCAGTATATCAGCATCTATCTGTGGCTGCCCATATCCGACCTGTTCAGCTCCGTGCTGGCAAGGATTCAGGTACTGATGATCGAAAAGGACATCGCCGCACTGAGCGATCCCGCCTATGTGCCCGACGTGAACAATTCCGCTTACATCATCTTCATGCTGATAGCCATTGTGGGGTATTTCACCATTCCGACAGTATCCACATGGGTGATTCAGGCATCGGGAGCCGGCAACTACGGCAAGCAGGTCAACTCGTGGTCATTGAAGGGCGGACGTGCGGCTGCCGCTGTTTCCGGTGCAGCCGTCGGCCATGTAGCCGGCAAGTTAAGAGGCAGATAACCCAATATAAAATCTTATAAACATATGGAATTTAAGAGTTTGAAGAATATAGAAACGAGCTTCCGGCAAATCCGCACGATGGGTATCGTGTTCGTTTCGCTCTGTGCTCTGGTTACCGGCTATGCTCTCTGGAGTTCCTACCGGTTCGCCGAACGGCAGAGGGAGAAAATCTATGTGCTGGACAATGGGAAGTCCCTGATACTTGCTCTTTCCCAAGACCTTTCGCAGAACAGGCCGGTGGAGGCGAAAGAACATATCCGGCGTTTTCACGAGCTGTTTTTCACCTTGTCGCCCGACAAGGCGGCTATCGAGTCGAATATCCGCAGGGCGTTGTTCCTGTGCGACGAGAGTGCGTTCCGCTACTACAAGGACTGGGAGGAAAAGGGGTATTACAACCGTATAATCTCGGCCAATATCAACCAGAGCATCCGGGTGGACAGCGTGGCGTGCGACTTCAACAGCTACCCGTATGTGGTAACGACCTACGCACGGCAGTCGCTGGTCAGGTCAAGCAACATCACGGAACGGAGCCTTGTAACCCGTTGCCGGCTGTTGAACTCGGTCAGGTCGGACAATAACCCGCACGGCTTCACGATGGAGCAGTTCAATATCGTGGAGAACCGGGATTTGAGAACCATTGAACGATAACTTAAAAAAGACAGGAAATGAACCGATTGAAAAAATGGATCAGGTACGTGCCTGACAGGATAGACGACGGACTCCGCTATCTGTGCGGACGGATGTCGCCCGATGTACGGCTCGTCTGCGTGGTGGTCATGCTCACCGGCTTCGGCTGTCTGTCGATATACATGACGGTATCTTCGATATACCGCATCGGCAGGCATGAGGGGGAGCAGTTGCAAATGGAGCATATCAGGCGGATGAAGCTGTACAGGGGGATAAACAAGGATAGTATAAACATTAAAAACCAAGTGGATTATGGAGAACCTAAAAAATCAGGAACGGCAACCGGCGAACGCTGCAACGCCTGAAAAGGCGGAAGAGAAAGGGCAAACGCCGAAACAGGGGAAGAAAGAGGCCAGACCTCTGACTCCGGAAGAGATGCTCAAGCGGAAGAAGATGCTCGTGTATCCGTTGTTCTTTCTCGTGTTTCTGGGAGCGATGTGGCTGATATTCGCTCCTTCGGACAGCGACGAGCCATTAAGGGAGGGATTCAACGTGGATGTTCCGATGCCGGAGGACAAGGGGCTGCTGTCGGATAAAAAGACCGCCTACGAACAAAGTGCCTTTGAAAAGAAACAAAAGGAGAAAATGAACACGCTTCAGGATCTGGCGGTATCACTGGAACAGGAAGAGCCGGCAGCGGACGAAGTATTCCTGACGGAAGAGGACACGGACAATGGCAGTCCGTCTATCCGTTCCTCGGCCAATGCCTATCAGGACATCAACCGGCAGTTGGACAGTTTTTATGAAACACGGCCTGCGGAAGACGATCAGAAAACACTGGAACTGGAATGGCGCATTCAGGAGCTGGAGCGTCAGGCGGAGGAAGAGCGCAAGGCCAGAGAAAACAGCGAGGAGCAACTGCGGCTGATGGAGAAGTCCTACGAGATGGCGGCAAGGTACATGCCGGGCGGCGGTGAAACCAAACAGGTCGCCGTGTCCTCCTCTACGGGTAAAACGCCGGTCTGCCCGGTTACGCAGGTAACGGAACGGGTGGTCAGCCTGCTGGCCGCACCCCTGTCCGATGAAGAGTTTGCCAGACAGTACGGCAAACCCAGAAACATGGGTTTCCACACGGTGGGGACAGTCCGGAGCCGTACGGAAAGGAACGGTATCCGTGCCTGCGTGTACAGGACGGTAACGGTTTCGGGAAGCGACGGTCAGGAAGTAGGTCTGCGCCTGCTGGAGCCGGTGCAGGCCGGGGAGTTGTACATACCCGCCAACACGATACTGACCGGCACGGCGAAAATCAGCGGTGAGCGCATGGAAATCACCGTTTCTTCGATTGCCTTTCAGGGAACAATCCTGCCGGTGGAGCTGGACGCTTATGACACGAGGGGCATGAAGGGCATTGAGGTCAGGGGATCGCAGGAGCTTACCGCCGTCAAGGAGATGGCGGCCAACATGGGCTCGGCAATGGGAAGCAGCATCAACATCTCCACCAATGCCGGCGCACAGCTGGCTGCGGACTTGGGCAAAGGGGTGATACAGGGCGCATCGCAATACCTTTCCACAAAGTTCAGGACTGCCAAGGCGACTTTGAAGGCGGATTACGAGCTACTGCTCGTGTCAAGACAATAAACGGTTAAAATCAATTTATCAATCAAGAAAAAACAACAAGCATGAAAAAAGTAATTTTAATGATGGCTTTTGCCATTGGTATGACCGGTGCGTATGCACAAAAGACCGTAAAAATGGAAAAGACGGGAAATGACACGGAAGAAACGACAGATTCCGGAGAAACGGAAACCATGCCGCTGCCGGATAAGGAGGACGCAAGGCGCAGTCCGTCCACCGGTGATCTGTTTGACGGGCTGACACGCCCGGTGGCATTCGACCGGATGGTTCCTCCATACGCTTTGGAGGTGACATTCAATAAAACGGTACACCTTATCTTCCCGGCTGCTATCAAGTATGTGGATCTGGGATCGGCAGACATTCTTGCCGGTAAAGCGGACGGTTCGGAGAACGTGCTTCGGGTGAAAGCGGCGTTGAGGGACTTCTCCCGTGAAACGAATCTGGCGGTGATCACGGATGACGGCAGCTATTATACATTCAATGTGAAGTATGCGGACGAGCCGACCAAGCTGAATATCGAGATGAAAGACTTCATCCATGATGGCGAGGCGGTGAACCGGCCGAACAACTCTCAGGAAATCTACCTTACGGAACTCGGCAGCGAGTCCCCGCTGCTGGTACGGCTGATCATGAAGTCCGTCTATGACAACAACAAACGTCTGGTGAAGCATATCGGCTGCAAGCGCTTCGGCATCCAGTATATCCTGAAGGGGATTTATACGCACAACGGTCTGCTTTATTTCCATACGGAACTGAAAAACGCTTCCAACGTGCCGTTCTCCGTTGATTTCGTTACTTTTAAGGTGGTGGACAAAAAGGTTGCAAAACGTACCGCCATTCAGGAACAGGTTATCGTGCCGCTTCGTGCCTTCAACTATGTAACGGCGGTTGATGGAAAAAGCAAGGAACGGACGGTATTTACCCTGCCCAAATTCACCCTTCCGGATGACAAGCAGCTGGTTGTCGAGATGAACGAGCAGAACGGGGGAAGGCATCAGCGGTTTATTCTGACCAACGCCGAGCTGATCCGTGCCAGAGTCATTAACGAGCTGAAGGTGAAATAGTATGAAAAGGGTATCTGTTATTATATGTATGTTTTTGTGCTTTGTCCTGACGGACAAGGCACATGCCCAACGTTGCCTGCCCGGTACAAAAGGGCTGCGTATTACCGCCGGTATGACGGACGGTTTTCACACTGCGGACAAACGTAACGGATTGGGTTACCATTTCGGACTAGGAACGGACAGATATGTGAACGGCTGCCATAAGTGGGTATTCGGGGGCGAGTATCTCCAGAAGTATTATCCATACAAGGACATACGTGTCCCGGTTTCCCAATTCACTGCGGAAGGCGGCTATTATTATAATTTCCTTTCGGATGCCAACAAGGTGTTTCTCTGCTATGCCGGCGGTTCGGTGCTGGCAGGATATGAAACCGTGAATTGGGGCACAAGTACGTTGTTCGACGGCTCACGCCTGTGTGCCGGGGATGCGTTTGTCTATGGCGGTGCGGTATCGCTGGAGATAGAAACCTACCTTGCCAACCAGGTGGTATTGCTGTTCCATGCCCGTGAGCGTTGCCTCTGGGGAAATGACAGCGGACACTTTCATTTCCAGTTCGGGGTGGGCGTCAAATTCATAATTGATTAGGGCATGGTTCTTTTGGAATTATTTTCGGGTATTGGCGGCTTTAGTAAAGGATTGCAGGCTGCCGGATACTCGTTTGAGAAAGTATATTTCTCGGAGATAGAAAAAAATGCAATCGCCAACTTCAAATACAATTTTCCTTATGCGGAACATATCGGATCGGTTACAGAAATCGGAACAGCGGAAATCGGACATCCCGACATCATCACTTTCGGAAGCCCTTGCCAGAATTTTAGTTCAGTCGGCGACGGCAGCGGGCTGCGTGGAGAGGCAAGTTCCCTTGTCAGGTATGCTGTCGAAGCCGTCGGGAGATTCAGACCTGACGTTTTTATCTGGGAGAATGTTAAGGGAGTCTTCTTCGCAAAGCATCGATCAGATTTTTGGAGCATTATCAAAGCGTTTGCCGACATTGGCGGTTATCGACTTGAATGGCAACTGTTTAATACGGCATGGTTTCTACCCCAAAACAGAGAGAGAATCTACCTTGTCGGACGTGTTGCAGACCGGTGTACCGGAGATGTATTTCCTTTCCCGGCGCCGGGTGGAGGGAATCATCCGTGCAGGAAAGACACGGTTCATTCCCATACCTGCGGAACGATAACACGTAACTATTACAAACAGCCCAATTTCGGCAATTATCTGATAAACCTGCAACCGGGGGAAACTTTTGACGGACAGCCGAACGAAGAACAGAAATCCCGAATCCGTATGCTGACGGAAGTGGAGTGCGAACGCTTGCAAGGCTTTCCCGATGATTTTACCAGATACGGAATTATCAACGGGGAAGTGAGGGAAATCTCACGAGCCAACCGGTATGCGATGCTCGGCAATGCCGTGAGCGTACCGGTGGTACGTGCCGTAGCGGAACGCATCAGAAATAGTACTGTTTTAAACGATTAAATTTTTAATGTGTATGAAAAAGATGATAGAAACATTGTTTATTGTTACATTCATGCTTGTCGGTATGATATGTGTAACCGCCTGTTCTGACAAATTGGATGTTCAGCAGGTGTATGAGTTTGATCTGGCGACCTTGCCGGTGCAGACGACAATCGTAAAGGGCGAGGAAGCGGAAATCCGTTGTCAGCTTGTAAGAAGCGGCGAGTATCAGGACACCAAATACTTCATCAGGTACTTCCAACCGACAGGCAAAGGGGAACTTCGCATGGAGGACGGTACGGTGCTATTGCCAAACGACCTGTATCCGTTACCGGAAGAAACGTTCAGACTCTATTACAAATCACTTGACACAGACCAGCAGAAAATAGATATTTACATTCTTGATTCCTTCGGTCAGGTTGTACAAAAGTCTTTTGCCTTTAATAATGAAGAAGATGAAAAGGAGGATACCGAATGATTTATGCCGGATATACCCCGAAAAAAAGCAGCGACGAGCAGTATACTCCGGCTTATGCGGTGGCTCCTATAATCAAATATATACCCGGAAATAAAATAGTCTGGTGTCCGTTTGATACAGAGCATAGTGAGTACGTGCTTGCGCTGAAAGCCGCCGGTATCAGAGTGGTTCACTCCCATATCCTTACCGGTGAGGACTTCTTCGTTTACGAGCCGGAAGAGTGGGATCTGATTGTTTCCAATCCTCCGTTCAGTATCAAACAGAAGGTTGTGGAACGCTGCCTTGCACTCGGCAAGCCGTTTGCGTTACTGCTTTCCAATCTTTGGCTGAACAGCAGTGCACCGGTTCACTTGTTCCGAGAAAAGGAGATGCAGATGTTGTTGTTCGACAAACGTATCCAGTTTACGGAAAAGAACGCTGCCTATTTCGGATCAAGTTACTTTTGTTGGGAAGTCCTCCCAAGACAGATTGTGTTTGAGAATCTGAACCGTTCCAAATATGAAGAGAGCCGGATGGCTGATGACATGAGGAAATTGATAAAACCTTTAATGAACGGGCATGAATAGGAAACAGGAAGATGCGGATATAAAATCAGTACAGGAAAATCCCGGATATTTTCGGGATCTTCCTCCGGAACGTAAAACTGAGAATGTATGCTGGCACGCTGTCAATGCCGACAGTGCCAATGTGCGTCATGTACCGGAAGAAATGTTCTCCTACGAGATTGTCGGTATGGCTCTGACAAACAAACCCGATTCCATACATGATATGCCTTGTGGGGTACTGAAGTGCTTTTTGCCGTTGATTCTGGAAGATGACCGGTATCTCCGGGAGGCACTGCCGAAAGACGACATACCTTTGGAGGTATATGAGGAGATGGTCAGACGGAACGGAAAGGCTCTGGAATATGTGCCTGAAGGCATGAGAACACCGGAAATCTGCCATACCGCATTATCAAAAGTAAAGCACGATCCGGCTGTGCTGTTGCCCTATGTTCCTTATCCCGACATTTGTCTGGAGATTATGAAATTGCTTGAAGGGAAATGGAGATGTTCGGATTTGATGCGTTCTGTCCGGTGGAACATTATAGATGACCGGATGGCGGAATATGCTGTAAGCAGGGACGGCTATGCAATTTCGTCTGTGCCGGTACACCTGCAGACGGAAAAAATGGTCTGTCAGGCTGCCGCCGATACCTATAATTCGGCATTGCAGTTGAAAAGCATAAGGTATGATCTGAAGACTGAAAAAGCATATCTTGCGGGAATGGACAAAAATGTACCGGAAAGTTTTCTGAACATCCCACCCGATAAAAGAAGTGCGGAAATCTGCCTTCAAGCGGAAAAGTGGTATCCGGAACTATTGAAAAAGCAACCGGAACTGATTCCCGATATTGTCAGAAACAGCTGTAACGTATATTCTCTCAATCACAAAATGGAACAATGCACGGGCACAAAGTTCTCTGTCGGGCAGATAAAAAAACTGTATGATGGGAAGGCTTTGCCTGTTAAGGAAATTTGGACTCCGAAGGGGGTAATGAAAGATGTGACGGTTTCCTTTGACAAAAGGCTGAAAGAGTTCAACTTTTCACCGGTCAGACAAATCAAAAGAAAAGGAATAAAACTATGACATGTGAACTCTCCTTGCAGACAACCGGCAAGGAGAGTTCTTTGGTGCAAATGGTTAATAACTCTCTCAACCTTATTATATCTTGTTTTTCAGATATTTATTGTTCTGTCATATACTTTCTTTGTTTTTGTAATCAACCATTCGTCACGTTTCTGTCTGCACTCTTCCAATGTGGACTTCACACAGGAAAAAAGTTCGTTGTCTGCCGTGTCCCTGTAATCATAATGGTAAAACGTGCGCCTTTTCCGTCCTACGGTCATTTGGAATTTTTCATATTTCTCACCCGTCTTGCAGGTTGAAACTCCGTTCTCGTTCATTTTTGTTGCCATAACTTATGATTTTATAGTTTGTGAATATTAAAACAGGCTTAACTGTCGGGGCTGTGTGTATTTCCGCTTGAGTTCCAACAGTTTTTCTTTCAAACTGCGGATAACCTTCGGGTTGTAATTGCTTCTGTCGGAAACAGACCAACATTCCGCTTTGTTGTATTGTCGTTCCAACAGGCGGATGCCTTGCCGGACAGCTTCCTTATAATCTCTAACAGGCTCATCCCAAACGGACGGGTGGCTGCCGCCTCCGGCTGTGCCGGTACACCAGTCGATGGATACCGCATACGTCCCGTCAACGGATTGCCCGATATGGATCGTGTTGGAAGTATCCAATTTGATTTCTTCAACTATCGGTAACATACCATTAATCCGACCGTGTTCGTTGAACCGCTTGCCGACATAGCCGAAAATCAGCCCTCTTTCATACGTGCGTACATTGAGTATGATATGTCGTACACTCTTGCCGAAACTTTCGAAGTAGGCGATTTGTTCCGTGTCATTGCGGCGTAGTGCCAACAAGTACCGGAGGACTGTGCTGCGTTCCACCCTGCAAGGACTGTATTCTACAATCTCCTGCAATTTCTCTTCTCGTGTCATTTGAAATATTGGCTTCATGTCATTTATGTATTAGAGGATTAAAATGTCGCAATGAATAACCGGCTTTGGATGAACTGCACGCTTCCTTTGGAAATGCGCTGGTTGCACCAGAAATGGTGTGAGCCATAGCCGTAGGTGAAAAATTCGTCCAGTTCGGTCGTTTCCCGAAGTTTGTCAATGGATTGGCGGAGTTCCTCTTCCGTCCGGCAAAAGAGAAGGGTATTTACCAGTCGGATAAGGAGTGCAGGGATTTTCTCATCCCATGCACAAATTACGGTTTCAAATGTTACATTCATATTTTCCTGATTTATTCATTAGACAGTCATCTTTAAAATCTCTCTCCAGTATATCGGCTCTACCTCACTGAGAAGAAAGTCGATAAAATCTTTTCTCGCCTCTTTACACAATTCCCGGTAAAGTTCTCCAAAAGTGGTGATGTTGCCGTTCAGGTAGGTTTCCACCATATACTCGAAAATGTTGTTTACCTCGTAATATCTGCACTGCTGTGCGACAGTCCTACTATATCGTTTCATAAGGCTTTATTTATAAAGGTTTATAATGTTTCTGTTCATCATCCGTGCTTTTCCTACGGTATAATAAGTACCGCCATAGGGCTGCTTGTCCCAATAGGCCAGGACGATTTCGGAGTTGTCAATCAGGTAGTCGTTCCTGTGATGGAAGCACCCTTTGCAGTAATCTTCCCTGAGAATGACCGGTTCATCGGCAGTTTTCATTATCCGGTCGTATAAGGACTTGTTCTCCGGGCGGTATCTGTCTGACTGCCGGCGGAACGGCACAACGGCAATGAGCCGAATATCCGTGTATTCCATTTTGAGGTCGGCTACCGCTTGGGCTGCAAGCAAATCAAAGCCTTCCGCCATTCCGCTTAGAAAGTAACGATAGCCCAGACTATACAACCTTTTCACTTGCGAAACTATATCCAGATAAAGATACAGCATACGGACTTGGAGGATACGCTCTGAACGGTGTCCGGTGAACGCTACTGATTTTGTAATATCCATTGTCATAACTGTGTGTATTAAAGTATTAATAACCAAATGATAATCCCGACTACGACAGCGAAGGAAAGAATGAAAACCAGACAACCCCATGCGAAGCGGATCACGTCCGTTATCAGTTCTTTTACAAGCCACAGACCGATAAGCCACGCCAAAAGACTGCCACCGTACAGACTCCAACAGAAGCCTGAAAGAATGAGCCGAACCGACCAGCCAAACAATTTATGCAGAGGCAGATTGAGTCTGTTCTTATTTCCGTTATGTATTTCTCTTGCTGTTTTCATAATCACGACATTTTTTTTATGCATTGACGAGTTGAGCTGACTTATTTCATGTGCGTCAAAAGGTAGGGTTCAGGAAAAACAAGGTTTTTGGAAAAAATACCTCGTGCCATTTATGGCGCAGGGAAGATTTTTTTCAAAACCGGAACGGCTTGACCTTGTTTTTCCGTTAAGAACCCGAAGTACCTTTGCACTTGAATAAGTTAGTTTAATTCGTTCCTTTGTTTTAAATGTGGAGTGATGGCTACTGAAAACAGTGAGAGAAATACCCCGAAGGAAGTTAGCCTTAAACTTTGCTTAGAATCGTTGTGTTATAAATCCTTTATGCATAAAGCGGTGATTAATACGAAAAAATTTCTACCTTTGTGTTAGCGATGCAAATAGCATCGTGTAATGTGTTCGTTTACCAACGTTCGGAAATCGCCAATTTCAAAAGTGTGAAGGTAAATGAACCGGGTAGGTTATACTTTGACGTAACCTGTCGGTTCACTTTACACTGGGTGTTTGGCGATACCTCGAACGTAGTATCCGGCAGCGTTACGTCAATTTAATATAATAACCTTATTGTTATGGATTTACAATCGACTCCCCTGAAAGGAATAGTCCGGTCTTCAGAAGATGGGCTTTTCTATCTGTTTCCCATTCAGAGTTTATCTACATTGCAAGAGATGAAAGGGCATTTGACCTGTGCGATAGATGTCTTGAGTAATCCGGATGAAAATGATACGGAAAAGCGTTTGGACGCAGTTCGGACATTGAACAGCCTTGTTGCTGCGTTGAGCGTTAATGACGGCGATTACTATGATGCGATAGATATTGCCTTTGAGGAAATCAGAGAGTAAAAATATACAGATAATAATAAAAGCCTTCCTATTTCAAAAACGGAAAAAAGAAAGGTGTTGTACCGGGCAATGTGGGATTCATCATGCTTGCTTGTACAACACTTTTCTACGATTTTGTATGGATGAAAGATCGCTCCGGTTTCGGAGAAATGGGAACGTTCTTTCTACCGATAATGATGCGGCTTTTATTCCGCTATCGGGGTTAAGGATTAGAATGGAAGAACTTCATCCGTTCCGTTATTCATCTGTTCCTGTTCATGCTCTTTACGCCGTTTTTCTTTTTCCTTCTTTTTTTCTTTATCCTTTATTTCCTGTTCTTTAAGTATTTGTTTCAGGGGCTTGACTATATCAGGATGTTCCTTTTTGAAACGTTTATAGAAGATCTCTTCTATAAATTCCGGTAAGGGGGCTTTCCACGACTCTTGCCGGTGGTTATCTATCTTGCCGAGTTTGTCGGGGTTGAGTCCAAGTTCACGTGCCATTTGTACATGGGTATCCGATAGCCGGTGTTTCTTTTGGGCGACTATCCATTTTTCGATCTGGGATTTCTTGATTGCCATATTACTTTTGATTTTCAGATTTTACTGTTTTACCTAAAAACAAACCGGTAACGGATTTTGCGCCGAGTTGTATCAGTTTGCGTTTCATTTGCGTGAAATTCTCGCCGGAAGAGATAATGTCATCTATTAAAAATACATCCCGGTCTTTAAAATAATCGGGATGAAAGATCAAGTTGGATAACTTGTCTTGTCCGTGAGTTCCTTTCATCTGCTCACGGTCTTCTTTTATCCATGTGGCACGAAAACCGTCCACAACTTTAAGCCGATGTGAGAGAAGGCTGCAAAAACGGGCAAAACGGGCGATGTTCCGTTCACGGGTTGCCGCCGGTATGGGGATCAGCACGGCGTTGGCGGCTTTCTCTTTAAAGAACGGCATCCGAGCGATACAAAGCGAGAAGATCTTGGCGACAAGGGCTGCTTGTCGGCCTTCCTTAAATCTAAATACCAGATTACTCGTCTTTCTGTCGAATACCGATATGTCCTTGCATCTGGTCGGGTAATAATCGTGAATATAGAAACACAGTGCTCCGTCGATACGCATCTTGCCTTTGAAGTGAGTATTGTACGGGAAGAACTGGCGCACGAAATCGCTCTCGAAAGTAAAGCGGAGTATGTCACGCCAAAGGATGAGCGTGGTTTCATCCTGTACACGATAGAGTTCTCCGTTGATGCTTTCTTTATCCGACAAACCAATGCCGATTATCAGGCGGTCATTAAAAGCGTCTTTTGATACAATATACCAGTCAAAGGATTGGCAGATGCCCACGATGTCACAATCATTGGAACAAAGGAAGTAGAAGGTATTGTCGGGTTTCTGGATAATCAGAAACTCGCCGGACATTTCGGAAAGGTGGAAATAGTTGCCGACATGGGCTTCCTCTACTTCGCTGAAGGATATGGATATGGTAAGGTTTTCTATCATAACACTGTTATTTGGTGTAAAGATAGGATTTTCAGGAGAAAAAAAAACTTGCCCGTCGGATTTTCGGGCAAGGCTCGCTATTTACAGGCTTCTATGTACATCAGTTATAAGAAATGGTTGTCCGGTTGCTGCCGGGATTGAAAACGACAAGAACTTCGGGCTTTTTCTCTTGCAGGCGTTTGTACTCGCACAGGGAGTTGAGTACCCATTCACGGAACAGTTTCGTGCAATAGGTGTTGATGCGGAAGCTGAGAAATATGATCGCTTCCAGATTATAATAGGTAACGATGCTTTTGTCCTGCTTCTCGGTTATGGTTACGTCGCCGTCATAAAGCAGGCGGGATTTGAAGATGGAGCGCACATTGGCGTCTATTGTCTGCACGAACACTCCGAACAGACGGGCAAGTTCGTGCTTGGTCATCCATACGTTGCCGTTCTCTATCTTTACACTGACGATGGGTTGTTCATCCTTGTTTTCCAAACCGGTGATGGTGATGTATCCTCTATTTTCCATAAGGCGTTGTTTTTAAATGGTGTGACAATATAATGATTTGTTTATTCATACAGCGTTTTGCGTCGTACCTTTTTGCATACTTTTAAGTTTTCGATCCAGCATATTCATGTCATGGCTCAACTTTCTATCCACCACACGGGCATAAATCTGTGTGGTCTGAATGTTGGTGTGTCCGAGCATCTTGGACACGCTCTCAATGGGAACGCCTTTGGTAAGGCAGATTTCCGTCGCAAACGAATGCCGGGCAAGATGGTAGGTGATCCGCTTGTTGATCTGGCAAATAGCAGCTATCTCCGCCAAATATTCATTCATCTTCTGGTTACTGATTACCGGAAGCAGTTTTCCGTTTTTCAACTTGCCCTCATATTTGGCGAGAATATCCAACGGTATTTGCAGTAGGGGAATGAATGACTCCACTCCGGTTTTACCCCTGTCTTTCATAATCCACTTCTTGCCGTCCACACCGATCTTTATGTCCTCACTTGAAAGCGTATAGATGTCACAGTAAGGCAAACCGGTATAACAGCTGAAGATGAAAGCATCACGCACGTGTTCCAACCGCTTTGACTTGAACTCCTTGTAATAGATCGTGTCGATTTCCTCCTGCGTGAGATACCCTCTGTCGGTCTTGTCAAAATTGAACTTGAAATTCCCGAATGGATCGATAAAGCTCAATCCGCTTTTCTGGGCGAACAACAGTATCGTATGGAAACGTTGTACAAATTTCATGGCGGTGTTGTTGCTTACCTCACATTCCTGACGCAAATAAAGGTAGAAGTTCTCGATGTGGGTAACGGTGATTTCCTTCACGGGAATGTCCGACAACTTGTATTCTTTCTGCAAGAACTCTATCATCCGCTGCTTGGTCAGTTCGTAGCGGGAATAGGTCTTTTGCGTGGCAGTCTTGCCGACCTTCTTTGCAT
>NZ_GG688325.1:256638-257182 GCF_000156195.1 Bacteroides finegoldii DSM 17565
GCTGGGTGAAGTAGCTGATGAGCGTTTTCTCCTTTTCCTCCAATCCCAGGAATGCGTTCCTGATTTTTTCCGGCAGTGCGTAACCGTCCACGTTCATCATGCGTGTGTAGTGCATGGTGATGGCCGAACGTATCTCGTCCAGTGTCTTGTTAAGTGAGGATACCCTGAGATTTTCTTTCTTGTCCGCACTCTGTTTGTTGATGACGGCTCTTCCCGCTTTCGTGTCCCAATTGTCGGGGTGTATGTCCAGCTTGCTGCTGAATTGCACCTGATCACCGTCCACCGTGATGCGCACCATAATTACTACATGACCGTTTTTCTTCGGTTCGTTCTTCTTTAAATAGAAGAGTGTTTTGAATGTCGATTTCATACCGTAACTCCTTTCTTGTTGCAAAGTTAATTTGTTCATTCCGTAACGGCTATGACTTTCGACTGCCAATATTCGACAAATGAGCGACTTACCTATAAATTCGTTACGGTTTTTATCGTAACGGAAAACCGTAACGAATTAGTAACGATTAATCTTCACAGGGTGGCTTTTTGA
>NZ_GG688324.1:0-118929 GCF_000156195.1 Bacteroides finegoldii DSM 17565
CACCTTTGGAAGGGTCGCACGTTCTATACAAACACATTATCTGGATATAATCAATTTCTTTGAAAGGAGGGCAACCAATGCCGCAGCAGAGTCATTCAATGCTAAAATCAAAGCATTTAGAGCACAGTTCAGAGGAGTAAGAGATAGAGCTTTTTTCTTATATAGACTTGCTAAATTATATGCTTAAATATAGAATCCCTCAGATTGTTACGTTGACCCCATTTCGCCTACCTTCGGGAACAAAAGGATGAACTGTAACTAAATCTTTATCATCCTTCTGATCTCTCTTAAAATTAACAATTTGTTTTAAGGCATCATTATGAGCAGTCCTTGCAGCAACATATTTTGATTCTCCAAACAGAATAATGTCATTTAGATTTACCGAATAGAAGTCAAAACCCGGATTTTGAGCTACCTGAGTAGCAATGAGCTCTCCTATAGGTATATCAAGGTACCCATAACGATTAACAACTCCTTGCCGTGCAAGTTCTGAAACGACAAGTTCCCCGGAATGAGAATCCACAGCGGTAAGGTTACCATCATTAAGGTGATTTGCTATCGTTCTAACGGTAGGTTCTACTCTTGCATATAAAGACTGTCTAAGATATTCTGGCAAAAATGAATCAATCCAACTCATATTTGCAAGAGAGACAAATATATGGCGGATTGTTAACTGAAGATTATTAGGTCGAATACGTAATAATCTAATGTGAGGTTGATGAAAACTACGATCACAAACAATGGTAAATGGCATATTATCACAATTTAGTCGTTATAAGAATAGAGAATATAGTAACCTCCTGTTTTCTTGGAACCTTTATGCTCTATTATTCCATTATCAATGAGCCGTTTAACTATTCTTCGTATTGTTCTGACACTTTTATTTGTTTGCTGAATCAAAGTGTTCGCTGTTATGCCAGGAGTAGCTTTGATACAATCAAAGACTAATTGCTCAGTGCCATTTAATGTGCCATTTAATGTGCCATTTAATGTGCCATCTGTGAAATTATTGGTCTTAACCCGCTTCATGAAGGTGACTGTAAAGAAGCCTTGGGTGTCAAATTTCGGCTCTGGTAACCCAGCTTCTTTCATCAATCTACGCATACGGGGAATGCCGGATCCTACTTTTTCAACAACCTGCATTCTTGTGAAGAGTCCAAAGATGAGAGGATTACGACTCATGCTCTTATGACCAAATTCTGCCGCTACTATTGGTAATAATCCACCGGGATTTGATATTTCAACTCGATTATCATATACCTCCACCATAATTGTACCACCCTCTTCATATAAGTCGCGGTGACAAATGGCGTTCATAATGGACTCTTTAAAAACATCAAGAGGAATTTCCCATATTTCTTCACGGGGTCCTGTACCTTTGATAATGTATTCAACTTCAAGTTTACTCTCTATCCACGAAAGAGCATTAATATATTGCTGATAAAGAGGACTACCAAAAGTTTTGTCATCTATGATATGCACCTTATCAAGTCCTTTGAAACGAAGACACCTGATAATTGCATGGGGAAATTTGTGCTCTGGCTCGCGTCCAAAGAAGAGAGCCGTGGCATTTTTAGCAATACCTTCCTCTGTCAAGAGTTCAAGACTTTCAAATAGCCTTCTGAGAGGCAATGTATCTGAAAGATTTGCCATTTCCATAAAGGTTTGTAAATTGCGAGGCTCAATATCTTTATCAATATTAAACCATCGACAAGGAATGGCATCATAAAAAATCTTGGCGCACTCAGCAAAGAATGCCCGTATCTCTTCAGCAGAACGAAGTTTCTGACAATTGGCTCCTTCTCTAACGTATATAACACCTCCCGTAATATATGGCTTATCTTTACCACTAGGAACGTCAATGACCCATACCTGTTTACCTTCGACATCAACAGGATAAAACTCACATCTCAATGCAGGAGAAATTTCACCAATCGTATCTTGAATGGCAGAACGTTTATTGTTATCAATCTCTGCGCCAATAATCTGATTATTATTATCAACTCCGATAAGAACATAACCACCAGCTGCATTGGCAAAGCTCGCAACCTCATCGGAGATTTCCTTAACCTTAGAAGGCACACTACGTTTGAAGTCCACATTATAGCCTTCGCCTCCTTTCACAAGTTCTTGTATCTGTAATGCTTTTAACATAGTACAAAGTTACGGAAATTTTTGGGATTAGTTGTTATCATTGAATGATTTATATCAGTTATATGTGACGGTTTCTCCAATAAAGTAATAATTCTTTGAGAATAATGTCGATATCTTACTCTTTCTCAAATAAAAACTCTGTTTTTTTGAAAATCATCTTCATGCTTGTTCCGTCATTGCTGTGCAAGATAATTTTTCCGTTCTGTCTGATTGCTTCCATGATAAAAACTTGTTTTTGTAAATACTATCGTAGATTAGGACAAAGGTTTCTTTGCCTACTTTCTTATCCGCCATCATGCTCATGAAAGAAAGTAGGCGGCTTTCGCCGCCCACCTCCCTTAAAAACGGGTGTAAAGCCCCGTCACCATCGTGAACATTTCCTCCAGCATATCGCAATATATCCCCTCGTGCGTTTCTATGTCTTTCGTCTTGCACTCGAATGTCTTTTTGCTGAACGTCCTGCGGTAGAAGCGCATATTGTAGAGGTCTGCCCCTGCATCATAGATGATGTCAAGGCGGTTGGCACTCGTCTTGTTCCTCGCAAGGCTCATGCGTAAGCCGTTGCCCATGTCTATGAAGTCTTTGCTCCCCGTCATGGCGGCAAAGCGTCTGCCACCTATCTGCTCCAAAATTGTCTTTGCTATCATATTCATTCTTCTTTGGGTGCTATGTTCGGGCGGTGCGGACACCGCCCGAATGTTCAAAATTCTGTTTTCTCGGCTATGGGGGTGTTCCTTTCCAACCATGTTTTCACACACTCCATATTATACTCGCTCGTTATGACTGCCGTATGGCTGTCAATGGCGGTAAACCGACTGCTCTCGTAGTCCTCTACCCATCCTTTAAGGGTTTCAACTCCCCACGCTTCGGCATCGTCAAAGATGCCGTCCAATTCCGTGATGGGCTTGCTGAACTTGACTATCAGCGTTTGGTAGCCTGATTCGTTCATCGCTTGTCCTCCTTTCCTCTTTTTGCCGTCAGCCACTTGTCCCGTGCGGCTCGGCACTCGTCCAACGTGGGTTTCACACAAGAGAATAATTCCCCGTCCGTGTGGCGGTAGTCGTACTGCACAAGTGTCCGCTTGCGCCTGCCGATACCCGTTTGGAATTTCTCGTACTTCTCCGTACCTGCCTCTGTGCAGGTGCTAACTCCGTTGATGGTCATTCGTGTTGCCATAATCGTTGCTTTTGATGGTTAGAAATGTACTGACAGCACTCTGTTCTGCATCACCATTTCGGGGGCGCTTGTGTAGCGTTGGTGCAGGTAGAAATGGTGTGAGCCGAAGCCGTAATGAAAGAACTTGTCAAGTTCGTGCTTCTTGGCGAAATCCTTGACGCCCGCCCTTAACTGCCCCTCACTCTGACAAAGAGTGAGGAGGTTCATAAATTCAAGGAACATCGTGGGGATTTTATCGTCCCACAAGCATACCATGCTTTCAAATCTTACTTCCATATCATTTTGTATTATAGGTTGATATTATGCTGCGTTCATCCGCTGTTGTATCAGTCCGGCATTGTCTTCCACAAGTCGGATGATGCGGTCGTGGTACTCGGTGTTGGAATTGCATGCCCCTCTGCTCTGTACCACTTTCAGCGTTGTCAGTGAAACCTCTATCGTCTCAATCCGCTTTCCGTCAATGGTGGCGGAGAGGATTAGGGAGTCTTTTCTTCTATGGTAGCCACCCACGCAATGGTGCATGGCTTTTCCCTCTGCTTCCATTTCCTCCACGCTCTCAATAACTTTGATAAGGATAAGGTTGTCGGAGAACATCAACCCGAAGAACATTCCTTTGTCTTTCAGATAGTTCTTCTCGTCCTCAATCGCCTTTTGCCGTTGCTGTTCCGTCCGCTCACGCTCCCTTTGCAGGTTGCGCTTTGCCACCAACTTGTCGTGTTCCGCTTTGAGGTCGGCAGGGCAGACGTATTTCGGGCTGTTCGTGTCCTTGCCAAAATGACGCAGGAGATCTATGGTGTCGCACCATACGGAGCCGTCTGAAATGGTGTAACCGTTGCGGATGCAAATCTTGACGGATGCCCAATATTGCTCCATGTCAAAGGAACTGCGAATATAGTAGCTCAACATGGCGTATTGCCCTGCCTTCAAGAGTGTTTCGGCTCGGCTGTCGGAAAGGATAGCCGTGAAAAGGTCATACGGCAGTGTGTTGTGATAGTCCCCGTTGAAACCGTTGCGTTTCAGTTCGGGGATGAAACGCTGTCGGGGATAGGTACACATAGGTGCTATATCGTATGCGTGAAGTCCGTTGTTCTTGCGCACCTCCATGTCGCTGTATTCCGCCCATTGGTCGTAATACAACATTGACATACCACGAAGTCGGGCAACGGTGGTGGTTGTGCCTTTGGGCGAAATCCACCTCTGCACCACTTCATAAATGGAATACTCGGCTGCTTGCCCTGCCTTGTATCGGGACTTGACGAAGAAGAAGCGTATCACTTGATACTGCTTGCTGGTGGTGACAATGGAGAAGTATTCATTCTCGCTGAAAACGCTCTTTCGGGTGCGCAACGCTTCCAACTGCATACCGCAATGGGGGCAGGTGCATCCGCAAAGGGTGTCTGCAAGGTCGTGGTCGCTCTTCCACGAATGTCCGCACTCGGTACAGATGTTCGTGCCGTCCGCTCTCTTGATTGCGTAGTGCTTGAAGCAATGACGGAAAGCGTATGCCTTTTGCGTGGCGGTCAATCTCGGTAGTCGCTTGCTCAGATGTGCGACTTCCTGCTGTATGTGTGTTCTCGGTTTCATAAGCCTAAATCAAATAATGAGGGTTGTTGTACTTCTTGGGTGGTCGCTTTGGTGGCGGTTCTCGGCTTGTTGCGGTTCTGCAACTTGCGGAGTTCCTCGTCTTGGTATTGTCGGATTGCGTTCTGACGTGCTTCCGCCCTTTCCTCTGCGGTAAGTTCCACCACGTGGTTCACGGCTATCTGACACTGGATAGGCTTGCCCACCTCTATCTCGTTCTCGTCATAGTAGTGTATGGCTTGTCCGTATATCTCCCCGTCCGTGAAGCCGTTGCAACCGCTTTTCTGCACATAGTTCAGAATGTAGGTCACGCAATCGTCTATGTTCTTGGCAGGGTTGCGGTAGTTCTTGGCAAAGAGCGCATCTTCCGTCGCACGTTGCTCCAAATACATCTGTATCGTTCTCTTGAAATGGTCTGTCGTTTTCATATCGCTATATTTTTGATGGGTTGTCATTCAAATAAAGTATGTCGCAGTCCTCCACTTCGGCAGGAAGTCCGAAAAGCGGATAGCGTGAAAAGTATGGTTGTGCGTTTCCTTCCTCATCCGTAACGGGTGAAACGATTTGTACCTGCCAATCATTCATCCATCTATCAATCAAGAGGATTTCATTGTCCGTCAATCCTGTTGCGTCCCCATTTATGAGGTAACATAAACTCCATGTAGGCATTTTTTCCGTTGTCTTGTTCATGTCGGTAAGGATTAAAGGGTGAATAACCAAAGGATGAAGCCGAAGAAGGCGATAGTGGAAAGGACAGCCACGATTATGCCTATCGCCACTCGGAACACTCCGTTTATTATCTCTCTTACGATACCCCAAAGGATGCCTAACACCCAAAGGGTGGTGCGCACGATTAGGGTGCATATCGCAAGCCCCATGTATTGCGTCATTTGTCTGAAGTATACCGTTGCTGTCATAGCCGTATCATTTGTTAAGTTCCACGATGCTGTCAATCCTGCCGTAAAGGAAATTGCGGAGTGCGGTCTTGTCGGTAGCCTTGTATTCCGCCCAATGTCCGTATTGCTTCACGATGTAGGTTCGGAGAATGTCGGAGAAGTCAAACCTCCAGCCTTGCAAGGGGACTGCGCTCTTGAAATAGGTGTTGCTGTTCACTTTTTCGGTGAGCCAATCCTTTTCTTCTCGGTTCATCTGCCCTCCGTTGTTCAGTTTCTCACGTAGGATGTAAACCTTGCTGCCTTTCAGTGCGTCCAATGTCGGCACTTCCCAAGCCACGAATTTTGTTGCTATTGCTGTTCTCATATCCGTTTTGTTTTTGATTTTTTATTTTAATGCGGATTCAAGAGCTGAGGGAGTTGAGTTTCAAACTATCTTATCTGCCTCTCGTTTATCCGACATTTTTTTAATGCGTCTTTCTGTCGCATCGGTCGTTTTCGTTTCGGGTGCCTAAAAAGGTAGGGATTAGGGAATGCAAGGTTTTTCGGGAAAATACTACCCGAAGGGCTGGAGATTTTCCCAGAAAACAGGAGGCTTGACCTTGCTTTCCCGTACAATCCCGGAGTTACCTTTGCACCCAGCACGAAAATGACTGCTTGATGCGGCTCACTGAAAGGCGCGAAAATGGAGGTAAACGGAAGTAGAGGCAGATTTGGCAGGAAAACTTCAAAAGGGAAATCCGTGAAAAATGGAATCTCCATCAAAAGAAAAGAACATATCCGGTAGTGTGAAACCGGGCAAACCACCTGCAAGGAAGTATGGTTTTATCTGTCCGGCCGGACGTGTCGGGGCGGGTAGATAAAATCATTCTTCCCGGTTTGCCTGCTGTGGGTGACGGCTTGCTCCATTTATGGACAAGCGGTCATACACGGCTTTCCGCTTCCGGCTCAAAGGAACAGCGAAAAAGAAAAATCATCTGAAAAGCCGTAAAAGCACCTCTTTGGCATAAGCATAAAAGAAATGGGCCTTGCCTCATCAGTCTAAACTGTTGTTTAGGCGTGAGGCAAAGCCCTTTTCTCCGCTTATGCGATAGTCGGCACACGTTCGTTCAAAATCCTTTTGTACGATGGTGTGCCCGAATAAAGCCGCTTTTACGGAAAAACTTGTATGAGATAGAAAAAAAATCAGGGAGATTCATATCAAAATCTCCCGTTTTATTGTTACTTTTGCATACGAAGAGTTCTTTGAAGGTTACGCAACGCGCAGAAGAATAATGCAGCAGATAACTAACTAAATCGTAACCTATTACTATCATGAGCGATTAACATACGCTCATTTCCAATAAAATACACTCTTTTCGTAACTTCACATTGCAAATATACATGATTATTGTAAAAAAGAGATGCGGATACCATATAATCTTTTCGATTGTGTTATTTTTGTCTCTCGTTATTAGAGATAGCTGTTAAAAATATGATACGTATATTACATACTGCCGATTGGCACTTGGGGCAAACGTTCTTCGGTTATGACCGTACAGAGGAGCATGAGGCGTTTTTAGATTGGCTGGCGGGAGAAATCCTCCGGCAGGAGATTGATGCATTGATTATAGCCGGAGACGTGTTTGATGTTTCCAATCCTTCGGCTGCTTCCCAAAGTATATATTATCGGTTTATATACCGGGTTACGGCGGAGAATCCCAATCTGCAAATTGTGATTGTTGCCGGAAATCATGATTCGGCGGCACGTCTGGAAGCTCCTTTACCTTTGTTGCAGGCTATGAGAACAGAGGTCAGGGGAGTGGTACGTAAGTTGGAAGGCGGAGCGGTTGATTACGACCATCTATGCGTGGAACTGAAGAACCGGCAGGGAGAAGTTGAATTACTTTGTATGGCGGTTCCTTTTTTGCGTCAAGGAGACTATCCGGTAGTGCAGACAGAGGGGAATCCATATTCGGAAGGGGTTCGTGAACTTTATACGCAGCTTCTGCGAAAGTTGTGGAAACGCCGTAAGCCGAATCAGGCCATTCTTGCCATAGGTCATCTGCAAGCTACCGGTTCGGAGATTGCAGAAAAGGATTATAGTGAACGCACAGTGATAGGCGGACTGGAGTGCGTGTCACCGGAGGCTTTTCCCGAACAGATCGCTTATACGGCTCTAGGACATATTCATAAAGCGCAACGGGTATCCGGCCGGGAGAATGTACGCTATGCGGGAAGTCCGATTCCGATGTCTTTTGCCGAAAGGCATTATCATCACGGAGTGGTAATGGTGGCTTTTGACGGAGGGTGTGCGGTAGACATCCGACGGATAGAATGTCCGAAATCAATACCTTTGATAAGTGTGCCGAGCGGTGAGCCGGAATTGCCTGAAAAGATATTGGAGATGTTGGGCGAATTGCCGGAGACGGAAGGAACCGCTCCCTATCTGGAAGTGAAGGTTTTGCTGGAAGAGCCCGAACCCATGCTCCGGCAGGAGATAGAGGATGTTCTGGCGGATAAGAATTATCGCCTGGCACGCATTGTCTCTTCTTACCGTACCGGTGCGGAAAATGTGGAGAAAGAGGAGACAGACTGGAAAAAAGGATTACAGGAGATGTCACCGTTGCAGATTGCACAGTCTGCATTTGAGAAGATTTATCAGTCAGAAATGCCGGAGGATTTGGTTGATTTGTTTCAAGAAGCCTATTTGGTTGCCACCCGTAAAGAAGAGGAGGAAAGATGAAAATATTAGCTATACGATTGAAGAATCTTACTTCCATTGAAGGGACGGTGGAAGTGGATTTCACCGCTGAGCCATTGTGCTCGGCTGGTATATTCGCTATTTCTGGTCCTACGGGAGCGGGAAAGTCAACCTTGTTGGACGCGTTATGTCTGGCGTTGTATGATAAAGCGCCCCGTTTCGCCGCTTCGGTGGAAAGTGTGAATCTGGCGGATGTAGGGGATAACCGGATTAATCAGTCCGATGTGCGTAACCTGTTGCGTCGTGGCACAAGTGACGGTTATGCAGAAGTTGATTTTCTGGGAGTAGACGGACACCGTTACCGCTCTTGTTGGTCGGTGAGACGTACACGGAATAAAGTGAGCGGCTCTTTGCAGCCGCAAATGATGGAGGTGAAGGAGCTGGATACGGGGAAAGAATTTCAAGGGACGAAAAAGGAGTTGCTGGCGCAATTGGTTGAGTTGATCGGGTTGACGTATGAGCAGTTTACCCGTACCGTATTGTTAGCTCAGAATGACTTTGCCACTTTCTTGAAATCTAAAGGAGCGGCTAAGGCGGAGTTACTTGAAAAACTGACGGGGACCGGAGTGTATTCTTTCATTTCGCAGGAAGTGTTTGCCCGGAATAAGGCAGCGCAGGAAGAGGTAGCTTTGATTCATAATAAGATGAGTGTGATTGAATTGATTCCGGAAGAGGAACAGCTTGCCTTGCAGAAAGAAAAAGAGTTGTTGGCTGAAAAGCGTTCGGAAGGAATCAAATTGCTGGCGGAACAGAATGCGCAGTTGAATGTTGTACGTTCATTGAAGACGCAAGAGGAGCTCCGGACAAAGAAGCAGAAAGAGGAACAAGGAGAACAGGCCAGACTAAAGACCGCTTTGGACATATTGGCCTCGCAGGAGGAAGGTTTGGTTCGTTTCAAAGCCCAATGGGAAGCTATACAGCCAGACTTGAAGCGAGCCCGTCAACTGGATGTGCAGATACAGTCCCAACAAGAGGGCTATATACAGTCTCAACAACTATTGCAGGCAGCCCGCAAGCAGGTGCAGGAGCAGGACAAGAGAAAACGGATGGTTGAGGAACAGTTGCATTTGTCTTATCAGACCTTACGTCGTCTATTGAATGTTGCAGGGACGGAAGACAGTCTGCGTCTTGAACAGGTGGAAGAAACGTTACGGCAGGAAGAGGGAAATTTGTCTGCCGGAATAGAAACGAACGAAAAACGCCTGGAGCGGTTGAATGCTTTCGGATATCCGTCGTTAGCTGAAGAACAGGTCAAGTTGCAGAAAGAATTGGCACGTCAGCAGAATATCCGGCAATTGACGGAAGCGTTGAAGAAGGCGATGTCGGAAATAGAGCATTTGGAAAAAGAGGCGGCAGATTGTTCGAAGGAGCTTTCGGAACGGGAAGTTGCCTTGAAAACAGTACAACGTCTTTATGAAAACGCCCGCATGGCGGTAGGGAAGGATGTGAAAGCTTTGAGGCGGCAGTTGGAGGAAGGAGAAGCCTGTCCGGTTTGTGGTAGTACTTCGCATCCGTATCATCGGGAACAGGAAGTGGTGGATACTCTTTTCCGGAATATGGAGCAGGAGTATAATGCGGCAACAGCGGTTTATCAGCAGGTGAACAACCGGAGCATTGCCTTGCAACGTGATTTGGCACATCAGAAGATGATTGCGGGGCAGGTACGTGAACAATTGTCGGCTTTCCAAAAAGAAAGCACCGACACCGGAAATGAGGAACAGATACAACAACGCTTGGGAGAACTGGCGAAGCTTATTTTAGAATACCGTAATCTGTATGCGGAATGGCAGCGGGGTGATGAAGAGATAAAGAAGCTGCGTTCGCATTATGAAGCCTTGCGTGAGAATGTTTCCCGATGCCGTTTAGCCATGCAAAAGGTATCGGCTGCCAATGAACAGTCGGTGCTATTACAGAATGCCGCGATTGCCGAACAAAAGCGTTTTGAGGTGATAGAGAAAGCATTGGATACACTTCGTCGGGAACGTTCGGGCTTATTGAAAGGAAAGAGTGCCGATGAGGCGGAAGCCGCCGTAGCAAGGCGGGAAGGAGAATTGAATCTGGCGTTGGAGAAAGCCCGTAAGGAGGTAGAGACGGCTCAAAACGGACTTTCCGGCTTGCAAGGAGAGCTGAAACAGATTGCTTCGTCTATTGAAGAGTTGCAAGTGCGGCAGAAGCAAATTGAATTCCCCGAACAGCTTCCGGAAGCAATAAAGAAACAACAGGAGGAGAATCTGAATACGGAACGCAGCCTTTCCATTATTGAAGCCCGTTTGTTGCAGCAGGCTAAGAATAAAGCGGCGGTGGAGCAGATAGCAAAAGAACTTTCAGAGAAACAATCGGTTGCCGACCGTTGGGCAAAGTTGAATAAGCTGATTGGCAGTGCAGATGGAGCAAAATTCAAAGTCATAGCGCAAAGTTATACCTTGAATCTGTTATTGCTTCATGCCAACAAACATTTGTCTTATCTTTCCAAACGCTATAAATTGCAACAGGTTCCCGGTACATTGGCCTTGCAGGTTGTCGACTGTGATATGTGTGATGAGATACGAACGGTTTATTCCCTTTCCGGAGGCGAATCATTCTTAATCTCGCTGGCATTGGCATTGGGATTGTCATCTTTATCCAGCAATAATTTGAAGGTGGAGTCGCTTTTCATAGACGAAGGGTTCGGATCTTTGGATGCGGAAAGCCTGCGTACGGCTATGGAAGCATTGGAGCAACTGCAAATGCAGGGAAGAAAAATAGGCGTGATCTCTCATGTGCAGGAAATGAGCGAACGGATTTCCGTTCAAGTGCAGGTACACAAGAAAGTGAATGGAAAGAGTGTGCTTAGTGTTGTAGGATAAGCACACTCTTTCCTCTTTATTATCTGAATTCGTTTAATTCGTTCAGATTCTTTTTGATTTCGTGGATACGGTTTAGGAACTTCTTGCGGTAAATCCATAAGATCAGTCCTAGACCGCCTCCCCATAACAGGACAAAAAAGGAAATCATGCCTATACCGTATTGCCATACTTGCCAGTAAATGAATGAAAGAACAGCCAATACCAGAAGGAAAAAGATGGCAAACAGACGCTCTCTGATGGTCCATCGGTGGATGCGGTTGACACGGCTGATTACTTCTATCAAAGGCATTTCGTCTATTCGGGTCCGTTGGAGGTAGCGGGTAGTGACGATATCCCAGCAAAGTGCGGGAATCCAGGCTAGAAGGATAATGATATAGATAGGGTTCAGCCTGTTGTGCAACAGGACTTCCGCCAGGAACAGGATCAGTATCGGCAGGGAAATCAGAATCAGCTTTATGTTCAGATTGGCAATGGCATGAATGCCCTTGCCGGTATGTCCCAGCAATTTCGAAAGTTCCTCTTCTTTAATGAGCTCTTTGTCTTTCAGGTGCTCATCGAGTGCATTCCAGGATTTCTTCAATTCTTCCAGTTCCATATATCTTTAGTCTTCCTTTTTCATTTTTTTTAGTTTGTCTTTGATGCGGCTTAACTTGGTAGCCACATTCGTTACCGTCAGTCCGGTAATCTCCGCAATCTCCTCGTAACTCTTCTCTTCGAGATAGAGCAGGATGATGGATTTGTCGAGTTGCCCCAATTGATTGATCATCCGGTAAAGCTGTTTCAGCATTTCATTGACCGGATCATGCGCTTCGATACTCCAGTCAATCTCTTTGGTGAGGCTGACAATTTCCGGTATATTCTTTTCCTTGCGATAAAAACTGATGCAGGTGTTGAGGGCAATACGATAAATCCATGTCGATATTTTACACTCTTTCCTGTATTTTGGATAGGCTTTCCAAAGGTTCAGCACAACATCCTGGTAAAGGTCGTTGAGAGGGGCATTGGGATTGGCGTACAGATAACACACCTTATAGATCACCCGTTCATATTCACGGATGACTGACAAGAATTCTTGTTCAACAGGTCTGTCTGTTTCTGCCGACTGTTCCCTCATGAGCGTTATTGTAAATTGGCAGCCAGGAATTTGCGTATCTCTGCCACACTCTTATTCCGGCGGCGGGCATAATCTTCGAGTTGGTCTTCTCCAATCTTCCCTACTGAAAAATATTCGGAAGCCGGATGTGAGAACATAAGTCCGCAGACGGACGCGTGAGGATACATTGCTCCGTTTTCGGTCAGTGAGATACCTATCCGTTTCATATCCAATAGTTCGTCCAATAGGAAATTGACGGATTGGTCGGGCAAAGACGGATAACCGACCGCCGGACGAATACCTTGATATTTTTCAACTAGCAAATCCTCAATGCTTAAATTCTCATCTTTCGCATATCCCCATACTTCTTTTCGTACATACTCATGCATCTTTTCCGTAGCAGCTTCAGCCAGACGGTCGGAAAGAGTTTGGACAAGCAAATGTTTGTAGGGATCTTGCTCGTAAAGCCCTTCCATATCCGCATCGATGGAAGCGGCGAAAGCGCCGATCGTATCGGCTATGCCGGAAGATGACGGGCGCACAAAGTCACTTAAACAAAGGAATGGACTGCCGTCTCTTTTAGGTGTTTGCTGGCGGAGTAAAGGAAACGTGATGTATTGGTTTTGTTCCTTTTCAATCACCAGATTGTCTCCGTCGGAGTTTGCTTTACAGAGCTTGAAGATTGTCTTTACTTCGTAATCCTTGTCGAGCAGATCCAGCATACGGTTGGCCTCTTTGAAAAGCTGCATGGCTTCGGAGGCTTTATTCCGTTCTTCTTCCGGAAAAGTGGTCAGCCATACGGCACGGCAGGCATCGCATCCGTGAATGTTGGTGATAGCCGCGAAACGCGGTTGGAACCCCCATGCGTGGAAAAAGTAAATCCAGTTGATGTAGGGGGCGACCGTATGTATTTTATAAGATAAGACTGTAGGTTGCATAATGTGGCTTGTTTTTCTGTTTGAGAAATTCACTTACTATCTGAACCTTAACTCTTGTCCACGATAGTTCTCGTCTATCTCTCCGTTATTACATAGCAGATGCCCGTTTGCAAAAGTCTTTTCTACTCTCCAATTGAATGTATGTCCCTCCAACGGGCTCCATTTGCATTTACTTAAAATGCAGTCTGCCGTTACCGTCCAATTGCTGTCCGGACGTACTAACACAAGGTCTGCCTGATAACCTTTCCGGATGAATCCCCGATTCTGTATTTCGTACATTTGGGCAGGAGCATGAGCCATCTTTTCTACCACTTTCTCTATTGTAAATACTCCTTTGTCCACTAGTTCCAGCATACTGACCAGTGAAAACTGAATCATTGGCATTCCCGACATTGCTTTCAATGCTCCTCCTTCTTTCTCGCTTAGTAGGTGCGGAGCGTGGTCTGTTGCGATGGCGTCTATCAAACCGCTATTGACAGCCTCCTGCAGGGCCTTCCGGTCTTTTGCTGTTTTGATGGCGGGGTTGCATTTGATGCGTGCGCCCAGTGTCCGGTAATCTTCCTCTGTGAAAAGCAGATGAGAAACACAGGCTTCTGCCGTGATTCGTTTTTGTGACAGAGGAGCGTTTGAGAACAGACTGAGTTCTTTGGCAGTAGAGATGTGCATGATATGCAGGCGGGCATTTGTTTCACGTGCCAGTTGTATCGCCAGCTCCGAAGAACGGTAACAGGCTTCCTCCGAACGTAGGAGCGGATGAAGGGACAGCGGGGCATCTTCTCCGTACTCTTTCTTAAATTTATCCGTATTTTCTTTGATGATTCCCTGATCTTCACAATGGGCGGCGATAAGCAAATCGGTACCGCCAAAGATATTGCGCAGACTGGCCATCCGGTCTACCAGCATATTACCGGTACTTGAACCCATGAACAGTTTAACGCCACAGACACGGTGTTTGTCCAACTTTGCAAACTGAGTGTAATTGTTGTTGGTTGCTCCGAAATAACAGGAATAGTTGACGGCGGATTTCTCGCTTAATAAAGCGAATTTCTCATCAAGAGCTTCCAAAGTGGTAGTCTGTGGATTGGTATTCGGCATATCCATGATTGAGGTGACGCCACCCGCCGCAGCAGCACGGCTTTCGGTGATAATATCCGCCTTATGGGTAAGACCGGGATCGCGGAAGTGTACGTGCTCGTCAATGGCACCCGGCAAAAGATAACATCCGGTTGCATCTATTATTTCATCACAGGGGGCAGACGCTTTTTCTTCACCAACCAATATCTCGGCGATTTTCTCGTCTTCAATCACAACCGAACCCGGAACAGTTCTTCCTTCGTTGACAATAATGGCATTTTGAATCAGTGTACGTTTCATTTCTTTTGCGGGAATTTATGGAACCAACTATTTACTTTTAATTTAATCACACCGAATATGGCTTCTCCAAAGATACTGCTATTCATCTTGGAAGTACCCAATTCGCGATTGATGAATATTACCGGAACTTCAATGATTTTGAAGCCGCACTTATAAGCCGTGAATTTCATCTCAATCTGAAAGGCGTATCCTTTGAAGCGGATGTGGTCTAAATCTATCGTTTCCAATACCTGGCGACGGTAGCAGACGAATCCGGCGGTAGTGTCGTGCACGGGGATTCCCGTGATAAACCGCACATACTTGGAAGCGAAATAGGACATGAGCACACGTCCCATCGGCCAGTTTACTACGTTTACCCCACTGACGTACCGGGAACCGATGGATACGTCGCCTCCCTGTTCCGCACAGGCCTGGTACAGACGGGGCAAATCGTTCGGATTATGGCTGAAATCGGCGTCCATCTCAAAGATATATTCGTATGTATGTTCCAATGCCCATTTGAATCCGGTGATGTAGGCGGTTCCTAATCCTAACTTCCCTTTACGCTCGATCATAAACAAGCGTTCGGGAAACTCTTGTTGCAGGGTTTTTACAATAGTTGCCGTTCCGTCGGGCGAACCGTCTTCTATTACCAGAATATGGAATACTTTGGGAAGTCCGAAAACGGCACGGATAATATTTTCGATATTCTCTCGTTCGTTATAAGTAGGAATAATTACAATGCTGTCTGATGTCTGCATATAGATACTATAATATTTAAGAGCAAAAGTAGTTCTTTTCCTTTAGTTATAGATGAACTAAGGAATATTTAACGTGTTCTGCGGCTCATTATGGATAACTCCGTACCTCACCGGAATTAAGCCCACACCTTACGGGAGGTAAGCCCACGTCTGACTGATACTAAGCCCACGCCTGAGCGATACTGAGCCCACGCTTCACCGAGACTCAGCCCACGTCTCAATGGCGCTGAGCCCATAGCTCGGTAATTCTTACTGTGTATTTCTTGATAATACTTCCATTTTTAAAGTATGTACTCCCAATCTTTTTTGTACTTTTGCGGTGAAATTTTATAGGTATGACAATAACTGAGTTGCAACAACAATATGCTGCCCACCCCAATACGGCAGTAATGAAGCGCTTGTTGAAGGACACTTCTGTTCAAACTGTTTTTTGTGGAGGACTGTATGCGTCTGCTGCTTCCCTTTTTTCTTCTGTATTGGTGCAAGAGGGTGGTTGCCCGTTTGTGTTTATCTTGGGTGATCTTGAAGAAGCCGGGTATTTTTATCACGACCTGACACAGATATTAGGCTCGGAAACGGTGCTTTTTTTCCCATCTTCTTTCCGGCGTTCCATCAAGTACGGACAGAAAGACGCAGCCAATGAGATTTTGCGTACGGAGGTGCTGAGCCGTCTGCAGAAAGGAGAGAAAGGATTGTGTATCGTCACTTATCCCGATGCGTTGGCTGAGAAAGTGGTATCCCGTAAGGAACTGAGCAATAAGACCTTGAAACTGAGTGTGGGTGAAAAGGTGGATACTACTTTTATAACGGATGTGTTGCATAGTTATGGTTTTGAATATGTGGATTATGTATATGAGCCGGGACAATATGCCGTTCGTGGCAGCATAATCGATGTTTTCTCTTTTGCTTCGGAATATCCTTATCGTATTGACTTTTTCGGTGATGAAGTAGAGAGTGTCCGTACCTTTGAGGTGGAGTCTCAGTTGTCCCGTGAGAAGAAAAAGGAAGTGTCTATCGTTCCGGATTTGGCAGTGACGGGAGAGGTAACCACTTCTTTTCTGGATTTTATTCCGAAAGAAACCGTGCTCGCCATGCGTGACTTTCTTTGGTTGCGCGAGCGAATCCAAGTGGTGCATGATGAGGCGTTGACTCCGCAGGCAATAGCCGTTCAGGAGGCCGAAGAGAATGGGGGAATTACGTTGGAGGGAAAATTGATCGATGGCAGTGAGTTTACTGTACGCGCTCTTGATTTCCGTCGGTTGGAATTTGGTAACAAGCCAACCGGAACGCCGGAAGCCAATGTCTCTTTCAGTACATCCGCCCAGCCTATCTTTCATAAGAATTTCGATTTGGTGGCTTCCTCTTTCAAAGAGTATCTGGAGAAAGGTTATCTGCTTTATATATGTAGCGACAGCACGAAGCAAACGGATCGTATCAAGGCTATTTTTGAGGATCGTGGTGATAAGATACAATTTACTCCTGTTGAGCGTACCATTCACGAAGGGTTCGTTGATAATACGTTGAGGCTGTGTGTGTTTACAGATCATCAGTTATTCGACCGTTTCCATAAGTATAATCTGAAGAGTGATAAAGCCCGTTCGGGAAAGGTGGCCCTTTCCTTGAAAGAATTGAACCAGTTTACTCCGGGCGATTATGTGGTGCATACGGATCATGGTATCGGACGTTTCTCCGGTCTGGTGCGCATTCCGAATGGAGATACTACGCAAGAAGTCCTGAAACTGGTTTTTCAGAATGATGATGTGGTATTTGTTTCTATTCATTCTTTGCACAAAGTTTCCAAATACAAAGGAAAAGAGGGAGAGGCTCCCCGACTTAATAAATTGGGCACGGGTGCGTGGGAGAAACTGAAAGAGCGTACAAAGAGTAAGATAAAAGATATTGCCCGTGATCTGATTAAGCTGTATTCGCAGCGCCGCCAGGAAAAGGGCTTCTCTTATAGTCCGGATAGTTTCTTGCAGCGTGAGCTGGAAGCTTCCTTTATTTATGAAGATACACCAGACCAGAGCAAAGCGACAATTGATGTCAAGGCGGATATGGAGAGTGATCGTCCGATGGATCGTCTGGTCTGTGGGGATGTGGGATTTGGAAAGACAGAGGTTGCCATCCGTGCGGCTTTCAAGGCGGTTGCCGATAATAAACAGGTGGCTGTGCTTGTGCCGACTACGGTGCTTGCTTACCAGCATTTCCAGACATTCCGCGACCGCTTGAAAGGATTGCCTTGCAGGGTGGAATATTTGAGCCGTGCACGTACGGCCGCACAATCCAAGGCAGTATTGAAAGGATTGAAGGAGGGGGATGTCAATATACTGATAGGTACTCACCGCATCTTGGGAAAAGACGTCCAATTTAAAGACTTGGGATTGCTGATTGTTGATGAAGAACAGAAATTCGGAGTCTCTGTAAAGGAAAAGTTGCGGCAACTGAAAGTGAACGTGGACACATTGACAATGACCGCTACTCCGATTCCCCGTACGCTTCAGTTCTCGCTGATGGGTGCGCGCGATCTGAGTGTTATCTCTACGCCTCCGCCTAACCGTTATCCGATTCAGACAGAGGTGCATACCTTTAATGAGGAGGTGATTACGGATGCGATTAATTTTGAAATGAGCCGTAACGGTCAGGTGTTCTTTGTCAATAATCGGATAGCTAATTTGCCGGAACTGAAAGCGATGATTGAGCGTCACATTCCGGATTGCCGTGTAGCTATCGGTCACGGACAGATGGAGCCGGCGCAATTGGAAAAGATTATTTTGGATTTTGTCAATTATGATTATGATGTCCTTTTGGCGACTACCATTATTGAGAGCGGTATTGATATCCCGAATGCAAATACGATTATAATCAATCAAGCGCAGAATTTCGGCTTGAGCGATCTTCATCAGATGCGTGGGCGGGTAGGACGTAGCAATAAGAAAGCGTTCTGTTATCTGTTGGCTCCTCCGTTAAGCAGTCTTACCGCAGAGGGAAAGCGGCGCCTTCAAGCGATTGAGAACTTTAGCGATTTGGGAAGCGGTATTCACATTGCCATGCAGGATTTGGATATTCGCGGAGCCGGTAATCTGTTGGGGGCGGAACAAAGCGGATTTGTTGCCGACTTGGGATATGAGACGTATCAGAAGATTCTCAGTGAGGCTGTTCATGAACTGAAGAACGATGAATTTGCAGATTTGTATGCGGAAGAAATCAAAGGGGAAGGGCAGATCAGCGGTGAAGGATTTGTGGATGAATGTCAGGTGGAAAGTGATTTGGAGTTGTTATTACCGGCGAATTATGTGACCGGTAGCAGTGAGCGTATGTTGCTTTATCGCGAATTGGACAGTCTGACATTGGACAAAGACGTTGCAGCTTTCCGTTCTCGTCTGGAAGACCGCTTCGGCCCTGTTCCTCCGGAAACGGAAGAATTGCTCCGTATCGTTCCTCTGCGCCGGTTGGCGGCACGTTTGGGAGCGGAGAAGATATTCTTGAAGGGTGGACGCATGACATTGTTCTTTGTGTCCAATCCGGATAGCCCGTTCTATCAGAGCCAGGCTTTCGGAAAGGTGATTGATTATATGATGAAGTATACCCGCCGTTGCGATCTTCGCGAGCAGAACGGGAAACGGAGTATGCTGATTAAAGATGTGTCGAATGTGGAGACAGCGGTTAATGTATTGCAGGAGATTGTTGCGTTACCTCTTTCTGTATAGCTTATCTATCAAATCCCCCCGTCCGATACGTCTCAATTCATTAATGATATTTTTCCGTTCTTCCGGCTTGTACCAGAAGAAGAATTGACGTTGTGCCAGTTTTTCCCGTTGAGTCTTTGCGCTGAATATCGGTTCCAGCGTGTAGGGATGGTATCCTGTGTACCATGCTTCCGTGGCTACTGTCATAGGAGTGGGGGTAAAGTCCTGCACTTGTTCCAAATGAAAATCCAGCCGTTTGGTAATAACGGCAAGTTCCGCCATATCTTCTTCTTAGCATCCGGGATGCGAGGAAATAAAATACGGAATCAGTTGCTGGCGCAGGTTTTCCTCTTTATTGATTCGGTCGAATATCCTTTTGAATGTTTCAAACTGCTCGAAAGGAGGTTTGCGCATTACGGATAATACCCGTTCACTTGTATGTTCCGGAGCAACTTTCAGTCGGCCACTAACGTGCTTGACAATCAATTCGCGGGTATATTCGGCGGTACTGCGGTTGATGGCCTCATCTTTACTACGATGCAATAATAAGTCATAACGTACCCCGCTGCCTATAAATGATTTCTTAATGCCGGGCAAGGCATCTACCGCGTGATAAATATCCAATAACGGACGATGGTCTGAGTTCAGGTTCGGGCAGACTTTCGGATGGATACAGGACGGACGCTTGCATTTCTTACAGATAGACTCATCTTTCCCTTTCATCTGATACATATTGGCGGAAGGACCACCCAAATCGCTTAAGTATCCTTTAAAGTCCGGTAACTGAGTTACCTCTTTTACTTCCCTCAGTATGGATTCTTTGCTGCGGCTGACGATGAATTTTCCTTGATGTGCGGAAATGGTGCAGAATGCACACCCGCCAAAACATCCCCGATGGATATTGATGGAGAATTTTATCATATCGTATGCCGGAATCCGCTTCCCTTTATATTTGGGATGAGGCATACGGGTATAGGGCAAATCGAAAGAACGGTCAATTTCTTCCTGGGGCTCATCGGGGGATAAGGAGGATTGACGACTACGACTTTGTTTCCGACAGCTTGCGTGATGCGTGAAGCCGCATATTTATTGGACTCTTCTTCGATATGCCGGAAATTGCTTGCCTGTTTCTTTTTGTCTGCAAGGCATTCCTCATGCGAATAGAGTTGTATATCTTCCGTATCGGAAGTCCACTCAGAGGCACGGCAAAGATAGGCTGTTTGAGGAATCGTTCCGATGATTGTTTTTAAATCGTTGACAGTGCATACGGCGTCTTCTGTCGGCAGCAAACCTTTTATTTTACGGGTTAATTCGACAATCGGCTTTTCGCCCATTCCATAAATAAGCAAGTCCGCTCCACTATCGCATAAAATGCTTTTCTGTACCTTATCCTGCCAATAATCATAATGGCTTAACCGCCTCATGCTGGCCTCAATTCCTCCCAAGATGACAGGAACATCCGGATAAAGTCTCTTGAGAATCTGACTGTAAACAGTAGAAGGATAGTCCGGCCGCATATCCGGACGCCCGTCCGGTGTATACGCATCTTCGCTACGCAATCGTTTGTTGGCGGTATATTTGTTTACCATCGAGTCCATGCACCCGCCGGAAATGCCAAAGAACAGGCGCGGACGCCCCAACTTTTTGAAATCGCGCAAGTCATCGCGCCAGTTAGGTTGGGGTACAATGGCTATTTTCAAACCTTCCGCTTCGAGAATGCGGCCGATAACGGCTGCACCAAAAGAAGGGTGATCTACGTACGCGTCCGCACTGAAAAGGATGATGTCCAGTTCATTCCATCCGCGAAGTTCTATTTCTTTTTTGGTAGTAGGTAACCAGTCAGTCAATCGATATTCTTTCATGCTGCAAAGATACGCATTATACGGTGAACTGTACTGTCATTTGTTCTCCGTCATAAATTTCGCGGAAACCGATGCCTTGTTCGGACAGATATTCCTTCAGATCCTGAAACGCATCGGCATGGTTCATGATAATCTCCAGTGTTTCACCGGGAGACGCATTACACATCGCTTTTATTGCAGGAATCAGCGGACTATAGGCTGTGATTCCGCAAGTATTTACTGTAATCATTATGCCTCCTCTTCTTCCGTTTCCGGACTGGAAAGCCACGTCAGATAGAGCTTGATAAGCTGTTGCAAGCCGAATGCCTTCATATTATTGTGGTAAATCACATCAATACAAAGGTCCAGCAAGTCCTTGCTGTCTTCTTCCTGACTGGCGATGAGGGAACGGATGTTTAGTTTCAACTTGTCCAAAACCGCTTCGTCTACAATGCCGGTACTATCAATGAGATGGCGGAACAATGCATATTTCTCGATCGTTCTCAGATTCTCATTAGAGACCTCTATGCTGCGTGTACCGCTGGGATTTGCTTGTATAGTATACATCTTTTCTAGTTTTAAGGGTTATTATAGTAGCAAAGATAGAACTTAAAATGAAAAGCAGATTAAAAAAAGGGATATTTTTTATCTCTGCGTAAAGAATCCCAGTATACCTGCCATGATAGTTGCCCGGTCGGCTTCCGATTGTATGCTTTCAAAAGGAAATCCCAATACAAAGGTACGGTAGTTTCCTTTATAAGCGATACCTGCGCTTTGGTTGCCGGGAACGTATGTAAAGACAGGAAATGCCGTATCTACCGGAACGATACAGTCGGGAGCAGGGACGGCATAGCTGGTTTCATTAGGTGCTCTCGGTATGGTAATCGTACGTCCCAACCCGTTAATGCGGTTTGAACTCTTGTCCGTCATGCTGCTTTGATAACCGTATTTTAAGATCTTCTCCGTAAATTCCCGGTTCCCCTGTGTTCCACTCATATCGCTTCCCACGTATGCACCGCTGACAAATAGATTTCCTCCCGACTGGCAATAACTGGTGATGATCCGTTGCATGGCCGAAGAAAATGTTTTGTAGTATACTTTATGGACCGGATCTTCTTTCTCCATTCCCAAAATGTAGTCCACAACCGGATAATCTTCCAGTGTGACTGTACCGTTTTCCACAGCCTCGTCGCTGCATGACACGAAACTATATTTGCCAGCGGCTTGAATCGCTTTTCCATGAATGAAAGGATAGTCGAATGTGTTACCTGCTATTTTCATTCCCTCCAACTCGCTTCCGCTATATCCCAGACTGCCTTCTCCTTCTTTCCCGGCCTGTGCCCGGTCGAATCCTATTTGCGCTCCACTGAATGAGATGTTTGATAAATAAGGAACTCCGGGATCTTGTTCCAGGTCGAATCCTGCTTTGTCAAACGTATTAATGACAGCCGGTCCGCTGACTCTGTCGAATCCGTTGATTATCAATACTCTTTCCCGCTCGCGTTTGGCCTTATAAGCAGAGAGTATCTCGGACGGGAAGCTTTCACCACCCCGGTTTACGGCAGTTACTTTAAAGGAATAAACGAGTCCCGGTTCTATTTTGACGGTATGGGACGTCTTGCTGACTAATGTACCGTTGTCGAAACCACCATAGCCAATGCGTGTGTATACAATGTATTCACGTGGCTGTGCGGTGGGTTCTTGCGGATCGTTTTCACCTTTCCACGAAAGCTCCAACGTATTCTTTTTCTTTCCGAAGCGGATAGTAAAATTGCTGACAGGAAGAGGTTGCACTACATATTCTTTGTCATGCTGGCCGGCAACAAACTGCAAGATACCTTTATAGATGGCACGTCCCACCGTAAACTTGAAATTCGGATCATGTCCCAACTGCATATCGGCAAAGTTCTGATGGGAAAGTAATTCGATAATGGTAGAAGGAGTAGCCGGAAGACGCGTCTCGCTGTAATTGCGGTTCCACATACTGCGTCGTGTCCAAGACAGATTATAACTTGAATATATATCTTTCTGAATCTGAGTGAGTAGAATATCGGCCAAATCCCGTGAGGCATACCGGTCGATTCCTGTGTTCAGTTTTCCATTATTAAAATCAGTGGTGTATATCCCCAATGAGCCGATCAGCTCATCCGTTTTGCTGCATCCCGCATCGCTATGCAGCGCCATTGTCATTTCCAAAGGAATACCTAAACCGGGTTGTTGCGGATTATAGACAGAACCTCCGGATAAATAATTAATTGTGTTGGAGCGTGTATTGATGTCATCCGCATAATCATTTTCACCTTTCCGCCCCGCATATACCTCGTATGGCATTCCCGCCCATTGGGCAGAGTAGCGTGCCCCTTCCAGATAACGGGGCAAACCGCTTGTCTTTCCTCCTCGCTCAATATTTCCCATTCCTCCTCCGAAACGTACCGCATCTGCGCATACTACGCCGTGCTCGCTACTCTCGTTGCTTAGCACTACCATGCCGTAATCGTTATTGCCTTTGTCAAACTCGAATGTGCCCAGATAAACCCAAGTGCCTCCGCCTATCTTTTGATTCACTTTGAATTCGGTCACCCCTCCATTGTGGAAAACAAGATATCTGGCGTCGTTCACGCTATTAGGCAATGTCCGGTAAGAGACATAAACCGCGTATTCTCCTTTTGCCGGTAGGGTAGGCACCCATTCGGCGAAAGCCTGGTCTTTATTCTTCTTCTTTCTTTCGGTCGGAATAAAGCGGCAGGTCCCATCTGTGAAGGGATTTTCTCCATCTCTATAAATCGCCTTCTTTTGAGCGAAGCCTTTTATCGGAGCAGTAGCCCAATGTGCTTTTTTGCTTCCTACTTCCAGATAAAGAGAAGCATTAGGTGTATCGTTGTCCACAATGATCTCATTTTTCTGAGTATCCCGTTCGCGGGGAGTGTAGACGATTGCACCTGCGTTTTCCAACATCGGGATTACGTACGGAAGGACAAACGACTGTGTGAACAGATCTTCCGTTGTGCAAAACAGACGGGGGCGTTGCCATCCCCATTCATTCTTGTCGTTCTTGAAATAATTGCCGTGACTTTGCCAGATTGCGATATGGCGGTCTTGCAATCCTCGTGATATTTCATTGGGGCGTGAAATGTTCTTTACCCACGCTTTGTCTTTATAATCGGTTTTCAAGGACATCCGTTCCTTATCCTTTTTCTTGTTCCGATAAATATTCGGGATAAGTTCCTCAATGGGCTTTCCATCTGCAAAGATAGTGAGTCGATAGTAGTGGACAGGTCCCGGAAGCAGCTCCTTCACTTGATTGTAAACAGCTTCTACAGTCTCCGGTCGAAAAGGCTGATAAGCAAAACTTTCCGAAGCATGGATAGCAATCGTTTTGCGTTCATAATCTATATCAACACTTTTCAGCTTAGGTGTACTGATTTTCGCCGTTGTGGTATATCTGCCGAAATAATCTGTCAATCGTTCTTTTACATTCCTTTCAATGTCCTGAGCAGAAAGGAAATTTACTCCCAATGTAAGGCATAGGAAAAACACTATTATCTTCATACTTGCTGCTTTTTTATACTCACCACAGAGGAAAGGAGGACACAGAGGGGTAAATGTGGAAACTACATAATTCTTTTATTTATGAAGTCCTCTGTGTCCTCCTTTCCTCTGTGGTGAATTACTCCGCAAAAATAAACAAAAAAGAGCGAGAAGTATCCCACTTCCCACTCTTCTTTTATTGTTTTATATTCTCTTAATCAAGAATACCTTCTTTCCTTATAGCGGAATGTATTCAACAAACGCTTCCATTGCCTCGTATGAAGCCAAGCCCAATTTGTCATACAATGCAGCTGTACCGCGATTACGGTCCTCGCTGCGTTGCCAGAACAGACGTTCATCGTTACCCAAGAAAGGAGCGCTTTCCATCTGCGACTGATGCTTCAAGATAGAATTACGTTTTGCGCGAAGTTCTTCCGGGCTGATAGGCACTGCCATTTCAATGTTCTCAATTTCCCATTCGGCCCAGGCGCCGCGATACATCCAGATACGGCAGTCTTTCAGCCACTTGGCACCTTCTTCTTTTTCAAGGTCGATGGCAGCGAATACTGCATCCGTACATACACGGTGAGTACCGTGCGGGTCGGCCAAGTCACCGGCTACGAAAATCTGATGAGGTTTCACTTCACGGAGCAGGTTACGTACGATTTCTACGTCGGCTTCGCTGATCGGATTCTTTTGAATCTTACCCGTTTCGTAGAAAGGCAGATCAAGGAAGTGGCAACGTTCCAATGGAATGTTATTATATGTACAAGCAGTACGGGCTTCACCGCGACGGATCAGACCTTTGATAGTCAGTATGTCACGGCTGTCCATATCACCGTCTTTCTTCGCTTTCAGGAAATTACGTATTTCTGCGTACTTTTCATTGATAACCTGGTCCTCACTATTGTTGAAGATCTGGTTGAATCCGTTGATGAAGTGCATGAAACGAATTACTTCTTCATCACCTACAGCGATATTGCCGGAAGTTTCGTATGCCACGTGTACTTCATGTTTCTGCTCTACCAGACGGCGGAGAGTTCCACCCATAGAGATAACGTCATCATCAGGATGGGGAGAGAAAATAATCACACGTTTCGGGTAGGGTTTTGCACGTTCGGGACGATAGGTGTCGTCAGCATTCGGCTTGCCGCCCGGCCATCCGGTGATGGTGTGCTGCAAATCATTGAAGATCTTGATATTTACATTGTATGCAGAACCATAAAGAGCCAACAGTTCACTCAGACCGTTTTCATTATAATCCTTGTTAGTCAGTTTCAAAATAGGTTTGCCTGTCAACTGGCACAACCAGACAATAGCGCTACGGATCAACTTGTCATTCCATTCGCAGGAAGTTACCAGCCACGGACGTTGGATGCGTGTCAGATTCATGGCTGCCGAAAGGTCAAGCGCTACATGTGCATTGTTGTGAGTTTGCAGATAAGAAGCAGGAATAGTATCGGTGATCGCACCTTCCACACATTCTTTAATCATAGCTGCTTTGTTCTCGCCCCATGCAAGCAGATATACTTTCTTTGCACTGAGAATGGTAGCTACTCCCATCGTGATAGAACTGATCGGAGTATTATCCATTGTTCCGAAAATTCTGGATGCTTCATTGCGCGAGGCGTTATCCAATAAAATCAGACGGGTGGTAGAGTTCAAGCGTGAACCCGGTTCGTTGAATGCGATGTTACCCACACGGCCGATACCCAGTAAAGCAATATCAATGCCTCCGAAACTTTCGATACGTTGTTCGTAGAGACGGCAATATTCAAAGATTGTATCTTTGGCAATACTTCCGTTGGGAGTGAATATATTCTGCTTGTCGATGTCGATATGATCCAACAGCATATTCTTCAAAGCGTTGAAATTGCTGTTGACTGCATCAGGAGCCAATGGATAATATTCGTACATATTAAATACGATCACATTACGGAAGCTGAGTCCTTCTTCCTTGTGCATGCGAATAAGTTCCGTATATACGTGTCTGGGAGAATCTCCTCCCGGAAGAGCCAATACGCAGAAACGTCCGGCTTTTTGTTTTTCGCGGATGGTTTGTGCTATTTCGCGGGCAATGTAGTTAGCGCCTTCTTCTACAGATTCGTAAATGTCCGTAGGAATTTTTTCTAGTCTTGTCAAGACTGATTTTTCAAAAGCATTCTCCGGTCTGTAATATCTGGGGGAGACCCGGTGGAGACTGATTTGAGAACTAAGATTTGTTTTCATAAAGTTGTTAATTAAGTTATGTAAGATTAGAATTCTTACGACTGTATTTTCACGACAAAGATACAAAAGAGGTTTATATAATTAACTACCTGCTTTGCGGTATTGTTGTCGTTTTAATTGGTTTTTAACATTTGTTTGATAGCAACTATGACAGATGAAATTCGTCTGCATCTTTCCATACCGGAAATTTTTCTCTGAATTGACGGAGAGCGGACAGGTTGAGAGTTGCCGTAGCTATTCCTTCCCGGCCGTCGGGCAGCGAGGCTATCTCTTCTCCGAAAGCTGAATAGATTTTACTTCCTCCATTATACTCCAAATGGTAACCGTCGGTTCCTGTCCGGTTGACACCGCATACATAGCACTGATTCTCGAACGCTCGAGCTCGAAGCAACGTATCCCATACCGGACGGCGGGGAATAGGCCAGTTGGCTACATATATCAATAAGTCATACTCATTGTTTATATTTCGGCTCCATACCGGGAAACGAAGGTCGTAGCAGACTTGCAGACAAATGTTCCATTCGAGGTAGGGAAGGATAAGCCGTTTCGTGCCGGCGGAGAAATGTTCGGCTTCCCGTCCCATGCGGAACAAATGCCGTTTGTCGTAATAGAATTCTTCTCCTTCCGGTGTCAGAACAAATGCCCGATTGTAGAACAACCCGTTATCCGTTGCGATATAACTTCCGCAGATGGCTATCTGGAATTGCCTGGCCCATAGTTTGAGAGTGGTAATGGTTTCACCGGAATTAGGTTCTGCCAATGTTTTGCTCTGCATACTGAAGCCGGTAGAAAACATTTCCGGTAAAACAACAATCTCCGTTGTTCCACAGAGACTTTGCAGTTTCTTGTGGAGCAGACGGAGATTTTCCTGTTTGTTTTCCCAAACGATATCGGTTTGTACTATGGAAATACGGATTGAATCCACACTGTTTAGTGATTAAATCTCGCCAAGGGCAAAATTCTCAGGATGTTTTCCTTGAAAGTCCTTGAAATAAAGTTTGATTTCTCTCATGTCTTTATCAATATCTCCCGACGGCATGATGGCTTTCGTTGCCGAAATCATCTTTTTGCTGTAATCGATACCGATCAATACGATGGGTACTTGCGCTTTCAAGGCGATATAATAAAAACCCTTTTTCCAATTTGGATTTGCCTTGCGGGTTCCTTCGGGCGTGATAGCCAAATGAAACTTTTTGCATTCGTTGAAATGTTTGACCATCTGATCCACCAACGAAGTTTTTCGACTACGGTCTACGGGAATCCCACCGACTGCTTTGAAAAAAAGTCCGAGTGGAAAGAAAAACCATTCTTTCTTCATCATGAAACTAGTCTTACGGCCTAAAGCACCGTAAAATAGTTTTCCAATAAATAAGTCAAGGTTCGTAGTGTGTGGAGCGGCGCAAATCACGCATTTATCATAATTGGTTACCGTAACGTTTGTCTTCCACCCCAATAGGCGGTAATAGATAAAGCTATAAATTGCTTTCTTCATTCTGTTTTTTTAGTTCAATTTTCCGATCGCTTCAATAATCTCGTTTACTTTTGCATTAAAGTCTGCACGGAATTTCTTATAAAAACCTTTCACATTTCCCGGTTCGGTGTGACTGATGCGGCATACAAATTCATCCTGCATTTTCAACACTTCCGCCATTAGCTCGTCGGCCTTACTTTTGTCAGTACCAGGTATAAACATACTGTTGATTAAACACTCGGTGAACAATTCTCCTGCGATATAGTTTACATTCTTTTTGAGTTCTCTTCTACTTGCCATAATCTTTACATTTAATGGTGAATAATAAAAAATATTTTTGGTAAAGATAGTTACTTTCTTTGATTTAGGCGAATTATACGGGGAAAAAATAAGATAAGGGAGTTTTTTAATATCTTTTTTATATGTATATAAACATTTCTTTATTGTGGTATTAAATCAAAGTATGGGATATATGATATGAATTAAATTTAGACGTTATTGAATGGAATTTGTCCTGATATTGTATAATGGTATGAATATGTGGAGAATTTTATTTATTTCTATTCCTTTTTGACAGATTATTGAACCTTTGGAATAGATAAAAGGAGTATTTTTACAGTATTCTTATTTCTAGGTGATAAGCAGGCAAATTTTTATCTAAATAAATTAAAAGGAAGACAATGAATTTAAGTTTTTTGATGGAGAAGAGACATTCCTATTTTATATCTATGATATTACTTTGGACGTCTTTTAGTTTGGTGAGTCAGAGCAGTTGTGCGCAAAATCAGGAGAAAATAATATGTAATGGTATTCCTTGGTTTGATGATCAGGGAAAAATTGTAAATGCTCATGGAGCATGTATTGTGGAAGATGCCGGACGGTATTATTTATTCGGGGAATACCGTTCGGATGAAACGAATTCTTTTGTTGGTTTTAGTTGCTATTCGTCCGACGATTTATCTAATTGGAAATTTGAACGTATCGTGCTTCCAATACAAAAAGAGGGATTGTTAGGTCCTAATAGGATTGGTGAACGTGTGAAGGTCATGAAGTGCCCTTCTACTGGAGAATATGTGATGTATATGCATACCGATGATACGAAATACTGTGATCCTTGTATCGGGTATGCCACTAGTAAAACTATTAATGGTGAGTACATATTCCAAGGACCTTTTAAAATAGGGAATGAACCTATCCGAATGTGGGATATGGGAACTTTTCAGGATACCGATGGGACAGGCTATTTGCTGATTCATGAAGGAGATATCTATCGTCTTAGCGAGGATTATCATTCTGCAGAAAAAAGACTCGTGAAGAATATGGCGCCTGGTGGCGAGTCGCCTGCCATGTTTAAAAAGGAGGGCATTTATTATTTTTTGTTTTCAAATAAGACAAGTTGGGAAAAGAATGATAATTATTATTTCACAGCTCCGGCAGTGGGCGGTCCGTGGAAGAAGGGTGGTTTGTTTGTCCCTGAAGGTAAATTAACGTATAATTCACAGACTACTTTTGTCTTTCCTTTGACACATGGAAAAGATACAATTCCAATGTTTATGGGAGATCGCTGGTCCTTTCCTCATCAGGCTTCAGCTGCCACTTATGTCTGGATGCCTATGCAAGCGGATAAGGGAAAACTTTCCATACCGGAATATTGGCAGGCATGGGATATAAAAACATTATCACAGGTGGATGCACTGGATAATGGTCAAATATTATCTCTCCGGAAAATACGATCTGAAGCAGGATGGGAAAGGAGAGGGGAACAGTTGTGCTCAAACTTGAAAAATAGTGTATTGAACATTCCTTTTAAAGGTACGCAGGCAGCTATAATAGGAGAAGCCAATTCTCATGGTGGATATGCAAAGGTGAGTGTACTTAATAGAAAAGGTAAAACCCTTTATTCGTCATTAATTGATTTTTATAGTAAATATCCGGAGTCAGCTATCCGAATCGTGACTCCAAGTTTTATTAAAGGAAAATATATTTTGAGAGTTGAGGTTACAGGAATTTCACCAGTGTGGACGGACAAGACAAAAGCTCGATATGGTAGTGACGATTGTCTGGTTACATTGGATAAAATAGTTGTTTTTGAATAATATATTAATCATGGTAAAAAAATAAAATGGAAAAAGTAAAGAAGATGTTACCTAAGTTTTGTGGCTTCCTGTTTTTCGGAACGATGTGTACATTTGTTTCGGCACAGAAAATTAACTATCAGGTGAATCCTCAAACAGGAGCCTTGCAAACATTAAGTATTGCGAACGACCCACAGAAGATGAACTGGTTGGTAGTTACTGACGGAAGTCAATATCGGTGGGTCAAGGAGAATTATGGATGGGGATTAGGATATGCGACTCAAGTAAAGGGAAATCGGAAAGAAAAAGTATCTTGGGAAATCCCTGCAGAAATGAAGCAAGAAGGAAACGAGCTTGTTTATATGGCAGGTGACATACGTATATGTGTGAAAAGAAAAATGGTAGAGGATGAGCTTATAGAAGAGTATACGTTTCGAAATCAGGGAAAGGATAAGGTGGCACTTGTTGATATAGGCGTCTATACGCCATTTAATGACAATTATCCGGGTTCGCGTACATGCATAAATACACGTACCAATACCCATATTTGGGAAGGAGAAAATGCCGCTTATGTAAATGCTCTTCGAATGGGAGGCCATGCACCACACTTGGGGTTAGTGTTGACTAAAGGAGCAGTTAAAGGTTATGAGATATGGGAGCGTGGCAGAGATAAAGGCAATTCTCATACAAGAGGTATTATAGCTCTGAATTTGCCGGATTTGCAATTGATGCCCGGGAAAGAATATTCGATGTCCTGGTGTTTATTTGCTCATAAAGGCATAGACGATTTTCGTCAGAAACTGTTGGAAAAGGGAAGTGTATTTGTTTCTTGTAATAAATATGTGTTTGAAAAGGGGGAGAAGGCATGTATAGAGCTGGCTGCTGAAACTTCCATTCAGAAATGCGTATTAAAAAATCAGGATATTCATATTCCGATGAAAAAGCGAGGTAACTTGTGGATAGCAGAAGTTAAGATGGATCAATTAGGAGAGAATCGTTTTGATATTTTTTATGGGAAGGGAAAACAAACGCACGTAACTTGTTTGGTTATTGATAATGTGGACAGCTTGATAAAAAAACGGGTTGACTTCATTTGTGACCATCAGCAGATGAAAGAGTCCAATACACGTAAAGATGCTTTCATGGTTTATGATAACGAAAAGAATGAAATATATTTGAATAATACTCGCAACTGTAATCCTGTTGATCGGGATGAGGGTGCCGAACGTGTCGGAATGGGAGTTTTGTTGGCTAAATATTATCAGCTACATCCTAATGATCATATAAAAATAGCTTTGTTGAAATATGCAAAATTTCTACGTAATAGATTGCAGGAAAGTGATTACAAGACATTTTCTTCTGTTGATCGTAAGGGAAGAAATAGAGCATATAACTATGCATGGGTTGCGGATTTCTATTTTCAAATGTACAAAATCACAGGAGACAAGCAATATGCAGTAGATGGCTATATGACTTTACGGTCTATGTTTCGTCAGTTCGGGCATGGTTTTTATGCTATAGGGATTCCTGTGCATTTAGGGTTGCAAACATTGAAAGCTGCCGATATGGATGTTGAATATGAAACTCTGAAGAATGATTATATACAGGTTGGAGATACTTTTGTGAAAAACGGACTGAATTATCCGGCAAGTGAGGTTAATTATGAACAAGCAATTGTAGCTCCCTCAATTATCTTTTTGTTACAGCTTTATATGGAAACGGGAATTCAAAAATATTTAGATGGAGCTAAACAGCAAATGCCGACATTGGAAGCGTTTAATGGGAATCAACCAAGTTATCATCTGAATGAAATTGCAATCCGGCATTGGGATGGTTACTGGTTTGGAAAACGGGAGATGTGGGGAGATACCTTTCCTCATTATTGGAGTACATTAACAGGAGCTGCTTTTTATCTGTATGCACAATGTGTTGGAGACAATACTTATAAAAGACGTGCCGAAAATATTGTAAGAAACAATCTTTGCCTGTTCTTTGAAGATGGTAAAGCCTCTTGTGCTTATATCTATCCCAATAGAGTAAATGGCGTGAAAGCCGGATTTTATGATCCTTATGCTAATGATCAGGATTGGGCATTAGTTTATTATCTATTAGTGAATAAGGATATTTATTAGTGAGTGATAGCAAGCTTTTTAGATAACAATAAAGCCGGTTAATGTTTGAAGTTAACCGGCTTTATTGTGACTTTATCTATTTACTTGTTATTCTGGGATACCCAAAGCTGTAAATTCGTAAATGCCGTCAGCCCACATTGCGGAATTACCTTTATGTACATTGACAACACCATAGATGCGTAGACGTAAATATCTATAGGCTGTAGGATCTTCTACATTCAGAATCAGAAATCCCACTTGCCAATTTGTTCTACCATCCACAAGCATTTTGTAACTTTTGCCATCCGGACTCCCTTCAATTGTGTATTTATAGGCTGCTTCAGAGCCATTGACTAATCTTGTGGAAAGATTAATTTCTGAAATTCTAGCTTTTTTCTGCATGTCTACAGTGAACATATAAGGTGTACCTATAGTAGCATTTGAACTTTTTTGGAAGTAAGTAGAGGAGTCTAAGCTTGCTCCATCCGTAATACAGTCAGCTTTGACTCCTTTTGCTCCAGATACAGCAGATGTAACAGGAACGTTTAATGTCAAATTCTTACCATTTTGTACAGGGATAATTCCATAATTGTCATTGAATTCCAAATATCTGTAATAATCCATGGAAGCATACCCTTTATTAAATGCAGCAATAGAGATTCTGGGAAAGTTACCGTCCGGAGTTTTATATTTCCGTTGTGCCCCCCAATGATAGCTCCATACTCCATAAGTCGTTCCTACTTTACTAATTCTGTTAAACTGTGCATCAAAAGTTGTATTATTACCGATTTCTCTTATAGGTGTCCATTCACCTGCCAAGTCAGTTGTTGAGGTATACATCGTTTGGCTTGGATACCATCCGGAAGCCTTTGAACTGAAGAAGTAGTATTCTCCGTCTTTTTTGATAATTGCAGGAGTTTCTCTATGTAATCCTTTGCATATTGTATTGACTAATTCGACTGGTTTTGTCCAGGAGGCATCCAATTTATATATATTTATATCACTGTTTGTGTTAGTGGCAGAAAGAAGATATGCCGTATTATCATCATCAATAAAAAGCGATTGATCTCTTGAATCATGTCCTAATGGGCGTTCCATAGTACCTACTTCAAGTTTACCTTTAGGGGTAATTTGCGCTAGATAGATTTTAGCTGCTGTGTATCCATTTTCATCTTCATAATGCGAAGATAATACGACTTTTCCTGTCTTTGGATTATATCGGAACGCATTACCTTCCATTTTGACATTCGGATAAAAGGCCAACTCTCTAGGAGTACTCCAACTTCCATTTAATCCTGTTTTAGAGTAACTTTCAGTGACTAGCCATCCTTTGAGTTGTTGTCCATCAACAGTCTTCTCCGTATTTTCTATTTTATAGGAAAAATAAAGGTTACCGATTTTCATTCCTCCTGGTTTATTTGATGATTCTGTAGTAATGTATTTGCCATTCAGATTATCATAAACTTTTCCTTTTCCACTAGGAGTGAATGTCGTAGCCTGTTGAGATTCTGCAGTTGCTACTTTTTTCCCGTCTTTAAATGCTTCTACATAGTAGGTAAAAGTTTTACCGACTGCTAGATCATAATCGTCATATGTATTTCCTTTGGCTTCTCCGATTAAGTTGCTATCCCTGTATATTTTATAAAGGTTTGCATCTTCCCGTTGCATCCAATTCAGCTTAACATTTCGGACTTCTGTCTCGCCTGCAAGTTTGAATACAGTAGCTGTGACCGCCCAAGTATTAATAGCTCCGGTATTTTTTTCTTTCGGCTGAGCTGCTACAGAGTAAAACATTGGCAAGCTGTATAACCACATAACAAAGAATAAGAAACAAACTTTTGTCTGTTGACTTTGGGTATTCATAATATAATTGGATTTTATTATTTGAAATGCAACTGGAACAGTTATCTATCCCCCATTAGTTTCAAATTATTAGTTCTATAAGTTGCAGAAAATAAATCAGCTTCTTTGTATTTATATCTATTAGAATCAAAATATACCGCGAAATCCTGCATTAATTTTTTTGAATATTCTGTAAGGTACAGGTTTGTGCCATTAAATGTATTTGAGCCAGAAACAGTTATGTATTTCTTATCTTTAGCATTTTGAATTAGATAGAAACCATCTTCTTGTAAGTTGAATATCCAACATTGTACATCATCTTTCTTTTCTGGATTCAGGCGCAAAGTGCCATACATTGATTCTAAATATTTTCCGGTTTTAATATCCTTTAATTTATATACATTCGGATTTTGAGTTTTGATAAACTCAAAATTTATGTTGATCTCATCGTCATCATCAGCTATGCTAAATCCATTAACAGGTTTTGAAATCAGACGATCGGATGTTTTTTCTAATAATGCGTATATATTGCCGGATATAATACTTTCTGCTCGTTTATAACGGTACATGTTATCAAATACACTTAAATTCCAGTTGTCATACCATTTAACTATAGGATATCCGGAACGCATACTAATAGGCAACCATACAAGATGTGACTTTTCCGGACTATTTCGATTCCAGCGATCTCCCATGTAGATATATGCTTTTTCTTTGTTGGGTAATTGGAAGACATAATTGCTTTGTGAGTTGTATGTGACTTGCTTTAGTTTGTCAACAGCAAAGTTTGCTCCTGTACTCCATTCACCTAAAATATTAAAAGTATAGGCGGTTCTTCCCGGATTAGGATCCCAACCTGTGCACCCGGAGAATACTCCATAATAAATATCTCCTACCTTAAAAATGGCAGGTGCTTCATATTTAAGTTCTTTTAGAATCTTGGTTTCAGTGGAAGTAGGTTCCAGAAAATCATCTTTAAGTAGAGAGATATTTATATTAGTATTCATATCTGTTGAACAGAAGTGGTATGCTTTTCCATCTGTGTCTACGAATAAAGTCTGATCACGTGATTCATTTTTATTAGGGCGGAAAGTTTTATATAATTTATAAGGACCTTCTATTTTATCGCTAGTGGCTACGCAAACCCGTGCTGCGCTATAATCACCATTGTTTGCTTCCCAATGACTCCACATCACCCATTTTTTTGTTTTAGGATTATAGATTACCTTGGGGCGTTCGAACAGACGTCCGTGTGATATGTCGTTCAAATCGTCTTTGGGTTCTCCCGTAGTTTTTAAAGAAAGGCCAAGGCGTTTCCAATTATATAAGTCTTTAGACTGGTAACAACTTACTCCATTTGATATGAAACCGGTTCGGTCTTCTCCAAATAAATAATAAATTCCATTTTCAAAGACAACGCATCCTCCATGGGCATTGATTTGTTCTCCATCTATATCATTCCACAAAATACCCGGATTAATCTGGGTATTTTGTGAAAATGTTAAAATGGATGAGATAATAAAGCTGATAAATAAAATGATTCTCATGTTTTTATTACTGATTCTTTATATTAATTGTTATTTCAGGTTGTGTAGGGGCATAGGCACCGGATTCATCAATAGCGAAGTATTCTATATCTGCAGTGTTATCCACGAAACCAAATTTAGGTGAATAAGTGCGTGATACTCCAGTAAGTTTGGCATTGTCCACACAAACAGCGCTGATATCATTTCCCCAGCCTCCACGTCCTACAGTGAAAGATACACGTATCTGTTTGCATGTGGCAGAAGTTGTATAGTCCATTGAATAAGTTTCCCAATTGTCACTAGCTATTTCAGTGATAACTTTTTTCTCTGGATCTTCGACTTCTTCTATAATCATTTTACCTGTGAGTTTTCCTTCTTTCTTGGCTATTCCTCCCTTTAATAAGGCAGATAATGTGTAAGTTTCGTTAGGTGCAACATCTACCACTTGCATTAAAATACCATCACTCCAACCTGTTGCCCATTTGTAAGGTCTGATCTCAAAAATGTGGTTATCCAAATCCTGATTGTTATCTATTTCTTCTGGAAGAATCTGTTGTTCTGAATTCCAACGGTCACCAATAACGATATCCCATCCTTCAATTCTAGTAGCTAATTTCGTTTCTGGATTAATGTCAAATTCTCCTTCAAAGTTCGGATTCTTTAATAGATTCTCTACAGCTTCGCCAACTTCTCCTGCAAAATAGGGTTGTGGAGCATAGTCCATAATGCGAACAGAATCCACAGGAATTCCATCTCTATAGATAAAGGCGCGATTGTCTGGCGTTATGGCAAAGCGATAAGTGTGTGCTTGGCCATCATGATTATAGAACTTACCTTTTCCTCCTGTTTTCCCATTTGTAGCCGGATTGTTGATCTCTTTTTTATATGCATTAAACAATCCGATTTCATTAGAGGTGATATATGCTTTAAATCCATAACCTTTTTCATTTACGAAATAAGGATAAAAACTTTTCTCCGAATCATCTGTTTTTATTCTGAATTCAATTGTATATCCTTTAGTGTTGGGAGTAAATTTTTTAGTGAATTCTGTATCATTTCCTTTCATATAAACAGGAGATGCAGCAATCTCTTTTACAGGAAGCTCCGTTCCATATCCTTTTACACTTACATAAGAACGGGTATCTCTGCTTCTTAGAATGATTTTTCCTTCAGTCAGTATTTTAGTACTGTTCAGGGTTACGGTTACTTTTTGTTTTCCTGAGTTGGCTGGTATTATAGTTGGAGTTACAGTAAATCCATTCGGAGCAGTAATCGTTATTTCTTTTCCGGGTAATGCTTTAGAATCTACAAAGAAGGAAGATGACTCATTTGTACCATTGATTGTTAATGATGGCAGATGCTCATCTGTTGGTGTTTGTACTGTTTCTTTAGGTTCATCTTTAGGCTGAACTGCATAAGTGGCTGCTGTACTAATTACTAGTAATGCCATTGATAGGAACATGATTTTTACATATCTCTTTTTCATGATACAGAAATGTTTTATAAGTTAATTGTTTAATGATTGAATTTTTGTTCAAAACGCCATTTATTTATTTTTCGTTTGCAAAATTGCAGAATCCTATTTAATTAGGAGTACTATAATAAGTCAAATGCGTTTAATTTTGAATTATCTATTTGATAAAGGGCAAAAATCGTTCAGAAAGGTTTAAAAATCGACCACATGTATCTTTGTTAGCCTTTTATTAGTATATTTTAAGAGATTTGAGTATCGTTAAAAGCTTCTTTTGTTTAATATTGCATCAGAAATACATCTTTATACTGAGTGTTACTATGAAACACAAAATGAAATTATATATAATACTTGTTTTTATTCAAATGCTCTCATGTGCTTTTGCACAACAAATGTCGGTGACTACTCTTCCATTAAATAATTATTTGCCTTCTAGTACTGTATTACGGGTTCATTGTGACCGAGAAGGTTTTTTGTGGTTGGGAACTAAAGATGGCCTATGTCGTTACGATGGTTATCGGGTATTAGTCTTTCGTTCCGGATTAAAGACTCCGGATCTTTTAACGAATAATGAAATTACTTGTATTACAGAGAATAGGAATGGGTATTTATTTATAGGTACTAAAAAAGGGATTAATATTCTGAATAAGAGAACTTATCAAATAACTCCAGTTGAACATAATGAATTGAAGGATCAAGAAATTAGAACAATGATTGTAGATAGTGAAGGGTGGATTTGGATTGGAACATTGACATCTGTATTTCGTTGCTCTGCCGATTTTTCTTTTTGTAAAAGATATGATTCTGCTTTACCTGTTACTAGCGTGAATTCTATATATGAAGATGCTGATAAAAAAATTTGGGTAACTTTATGGGAGAGGGGATTACACCGATATGATTCGAAAAAGGATACATTTGTTGCTATGCCTCAGATCGGAACATTAAATAACCCGTTTAGAGTTTTTCAGGATGATAAGAAACAGCATTGGATATTGACTTGGGAAAGTGGAATTTTTTTGTTTAATCCTGAAGAAAAACAGGATTTGATGTATAGGCATGTAGATATAAAAAGTGATGAGCATTGGGATGAAAGTGGTTGTTTTAGTATAACTCAAGATGATAAGTATGGGTATATATGGATTGTATCTACACAAGGTCTTTATGCTCTTCAAAAACGTCCGGGAGACGTGATAAATAGTGTTGATATATCTTCTATATCTTCTAAATTGAATAATATTTTTAGTGAGATAGTAAAAGATAAATCTGGTAATTTATGGATTGCAGCTTTTAACGAAGGATTGTCCATGATTGATTTAAATAAACCTTTAATTCAAAACTATTCTTTTCCTTCTATTCGTGAAAAAACTGGTTTTATCACAAATATAAAAAATATTTATGAAGATGGTGATGGTGATCTGTGGATTGACCAAAATCGTTGGGGAGTAGGGATCTTCAATCCTGGAACAAATAAACTTCAACTTTATACAGATATTCCTTCTTTGAAAAATGTGCCCAATTTGAGAAATATTAGTTGTATCATATCTGTTCCATTATTGAATGAAATTTGGTTGGGATCTGAATATTATCCGGAAATTTATAGAGTGAAAAAAGAAAAGGATAGGATAGAACTATTAGGGACCTTAAATTTGAGTAACTATGCAGATAATCCGGGATTTCCACGCATTTTTTATGAAGACAGCAAACATAATCTTTGGGTTGTAACAACTAAAGGTATTTTGGTTAAACCAGAAAAAGAGAAAAATCTTCAAGATACAAAATTTCCGTCAATGGATATAACTGGGATTGGGGAAGGCAAAGACGGAACTTTATGGATTGGTACAAGAAAACAAGGTGTATATAATGCTATAGTGTCTTCTAATCTGACATTTGAAAAGAAAGGTTTAAAAAATCTGACTACTCAAACAGATAAATTGGTTAGTGATAACATAGGAGCAATTTGTATAGATGATAATGGCTTGGTGTGGATGGGGAGTCTGGATGGTGATGTGTTTACATATGATCCTCGGACGAAGAAAGTTGAAAACTTATCCAATATGTTTGATATGCTCGAAGAAGGTATTTTTAATATTATAACAGATCAGTTAGGGCATATTTGGATTTCTACCAATAAACGAGTTATTGAGTATGATCCTAAAAATGGTGGTATTATGGATTACTCAACAATGGATGATGTAATGGTAAACTCATTTATGCCTAATTCTTATTTGAAAACTCGTTCTGGAAAAATTCTTTATGGAGGAAATAAAGGGATTTCGGTATTTACTCCTTATGAACATTTGTCTGATAATCCTCGTAGAATTAGAGCAATGGTGGCAGATGTGAAGATAGATGGTGTCTCCAGTCTTTTGGAAAAGGATAATCAACGTTTCAATTTGAGGAGCCAGACTATTTCTTTCGATGCGGGAGATAAGAATATTGAGATAGATTTTTCTTCCTTAAACTATGCATTTCCAGATAAAATTAAGTATGCATATAAGATGGAGGGGGTTGATGATGATTGGGTGTATGTTAGAGGCGACCGTCAGTTTGCATTCTATAATCAGCTTCCTAAAGGTAAACGGACATTTTATTTGAAGACAACAGATACAAATGGATTGTGGAGCAATTATATTGCAGAAATTCAAGTATCTAAGGAACCTGCGTTTTATGAAACTTGGTGGGCTTATATGTTCTACGTTGTGTTGGTTATTTTATCTTTATATCTTTTTTTTCGAAGAATGAAGAGACGTTTACAATTACGTCATGAGCTAAGGATAGCACAAATCGACCGAGAAAAATCAGAAGAACTGGTTCAGACTAAATTACGTTATTTCACAAATATCTCACACGATTTATTGACTCCGCTTACTATCATTACATGTTTGATTGATGATGCAGAGATGACGAATGGTAGTCGAATCTCTCAATTAAGTATGATCCGTTCCAATGTGAACAAATTGCGAAGATTATTGCAGCAGATTCTGGATTTTCGTAAGGTGGAAAGTGGAAACATGAAGTTATCTGTTTCGAAAAGTGATATTGTTTCATTTATAGATGATGTATGCAAGGTTAATTTTGCGCCATTAATAAGGAAAAAAAGTCAAACATTTATTTTTTCTACAGAAGACAAACATTTAATAGCTTATTTTGATAGAGATAAGATCGATAAAATTGTATCTAATTTATTGTCTAATGCTTGTAAATATACAAGTGAGGGTGGGGAAATAAAATTAATAATGAAATCCTATCAGGAAGCTGAACACACTCATTTACGTATTCAAGTTGTTGACACAGGTGAGGGTATTGCTCCTGGTGATTTGGAAAATATCTTTAAAAGGTTTTATACAGCACATAAAGGAGACGAAAGTGAATCTAATGGGATTGGATTATCATTAACAAAAGATTTGGTTGAATTGCATCATGGAACGATAGAGGTAGAAAGCGAACTAACTAAAGGTAGTACTTTTACTATATATTTTCCTATTGATAAAGACAGTTATCAAGAAAATGAGTTGATAACAGGAGAAACTCCGGTTAATGATAAAAAGGCGGCTATGATTTTTGAGCATGAGGACTTAGAAAAGCCAGGAGTAGTCGAAGATGTACAAGTCAATGACAATCATTTATTATTGGTTGAAGACAATGAAGAATTATTGTACCTTATGGAGAAAATTTTATCCAGACAATACCATGTTCTCGTTGCAAAAAATGGGCTGGAGGCTTTGGATATAATAAAGGATAATGAAATAGATATTATCATAAGTGATGTGATGATGCCTGAAATGGATGGCTTGGAATTATGTCGTAACATAAAATCTAATTTGGAAACCAGTCATATTCCTGTTATTTTGTTAACGGCTAAAAATACGGCGGAAGATCGTATTGAGTGTTACAATGCAGGAGCAGATGGATATATATCCAAGCCGTTTGAATTAAAAATACTGGAAGCTCGTATTAATAATTTTATAATTTATAAAAAAAGTAAGCAAGAGGAATTTCGCACTAATGTAGAAGTCGATATTGATTCTTTGGAGACTTCTTCCATTGATAAAGATTTTCTTGATAAGGTTGTTTCTGTTATAGAATCTAATATGGTAAAGGGAGATTTTGATGTTGTTCAGTTAGCGGATGCTTTGGCTGTATCCAAATCTACGCTTTATAGAAAGATGAAAATAGCGACAGGATTGTCACCGATTGAGTTTATTCGGAACATAAGATTAAAGTATGGTAGCCAATTATTGAAAAACAAATCAATGTCTATTGCAGAGGTTGCTTATGAATGTGGTTTTTCTAATCCAAAATACTTCGCAACTTGTTTTAAGGAAGATTTTGGTGTAACTCCCAAAGAATATCAAAAGTCTTGTTAGAATAGAAAATGTATGAGTCTATAAGGATAGGTACGTATCTTAATGTAAGGTGTGTACCTTTCTATATATAAGTTTCTTTTATACCCTCTGCATGATTTCTGGACTAATGTTGCATGATTTTTAAACCTATTATAAATTATGGCAATTATGATTCAAAATTGTACGTTTCTGAATGATTATAGGACTTCTTTTTATTGGATAACTCGCACTTTTGTACTGCAATTAATGCATAACTAATACTTATATGATCTAAAAAACTTATAAATCTAATAGCATGGTGGTAACTTTACCTGATTTTTCTTTGCAAAAGCCTTTTTGCCGTTTACTTGTCGCTGTAGGCTTTTTAGGATTTGGTGGGACAATAGCATCCAAGTCAAATACTCCTCCTGAGAATTCTGATTCTTTGGGAGTCTATAGAAAAAGAAAGTTTTCAAGAAAAGAAAAATTACTTTTTAATGTAGGACCTCGTTTAGTTGTAAATCGGGGAATGGATTCTGATAAGACGAATGATACTGTCGATATTAAGAATTTGCAACGCTCTCAATTTCTCTCTATTCAACAGTTGCTTAAAGGAAATGCATCCGGTGTGTATACCCAGGAAAACAATGGTGAATCAGGGAGTATACAAAGCATGTTGATTAGGGGAATTTCATCTCCGATTTTTTCCAATAAAGATGTTTCGGGCGTTCAACCGGCTGTTTATGTAAATGGTATTCCGCTTTCTTTGGATCATCCGTATATGTATGATATAAAACAATACGATGTAAATCCTATTGGGAGTGCAACTAATATTCTAGCCGGATTGGATATGCAGGCCATTGAATCTATTGAAGTTATTAAAGATCCTCTGGCTTTAGCTAAATTAGGCCCTTTGGCAGCTAACGGTGCTATCTGGATTGTGACAAAAGATGGATACTATGGTGGTAGCAATGTCTCTATTAATGCGTCTGGAGGAATTGTTTTTGCTCCTTCTAAAGTAAAAATGACTAATGGAGGATATGAAAGGGCATTTCGACAAAAGTTTTATGATACTTATAAGATACCTGCTGAACAACAATATTATCCTTCTTATTTAGCAGATCCAAGAGAATCATCTTATTTTGGAGAACCAGACTGGGCTGATTCCTATTATAAATCTTCTCCTCTATATAATGTGAGCGCATCCATTGGAGGTGAAAACTCATTGGCTAATTATATATTTACATTAGGACTTACCGAGGAGTCCGGAGTTATAAAAAATGTGGGAAATACCAAATATAACATTGGTTTTGCTTTGAATATAACTCCTATATCAGGTTTTACTGTGAGTACTTATATCAATGCGAATAGAATTGATCGTAAAAGAAACAAAAACTTCTTGGATCGTTTGACGGAGATGGAATATTTACCTGATTTGTCTACCCCAATTGCGCCTAGTGGTGGAGCCTATGAGCGTTTTCTTGGTTATGATAATTTGACCAAAGAAGAAAATCTGAACAATTTGTTGAATGGCTATTTATCTATGCGCTATATCAAAAATCGCTTTCATGTGAATGTTGGAGTTCTTCTGGATTATAATACTAATGTGCGTCATGTATTCTGGCCTTCTACCCTTATGGAGTCTGTCAGTTTTGTTTCTGATTATTCAGGATACAACAGACGATTGATTGGTAACGCTTCAGCTGGATATTTATTTGATTTGACTCCTGCTCATGCATTAGATCTTCGTTGGGATGGTTCGATACAAAGTGATTACTATCATTATAATTATAGTAAGGGATATGATGGAGAAGACGATACAAAAACGACCAGTAACTCAGGAGGTTTTACAAGAGTTTATCGTTTTGCGGACCGATTGGAAACACGGTTGGTTTCTACTTCATTTGCTTTGGATTATAATTTTAAAAAGCTTTTATATGCAAGTGCATTAATAAGATACGATGGTGCTTCTAATGTTCAGTTGGATAAACGCTGGTTGTTTTCTCCTGCTTTTTCTTTAGGATGGGACTTGAGAAAACAATTTTTTAATAATTCAACTCTTTTTTCTAAACTGTCATTAAAAGCTTCATGGGCACGCTTAGGGCATCTAGTACAATCAGACAGATTTACATTAGGTCCCAACTATGTTTCGTCAGAGTTGGGATGGAGTGGACAATCAATGATATCTTCTTCCAATGGTTTTGCAACAGTAACTCGTCCTTATTCAATAGGCTGGGTAGATTATGGTATGGGATGGCCTTATTCGGATAAATTAGGTATTGATTTGAATGCCTCTTTCTTAAATAACCGTGTTAATATCGGGCTTAGTTTTTATGAAAACCGGGAAAAAGATATTATTCTTCAGATGCCTGTATATCAAGAGTTTGGATATAAATACAGGTTTGTTAATGGAATGGAAATATCCAATAGAGGTGCCGAAATGAACGTATCGGTTTCTCCGCTTGCTATAAATGATCCGAATCGTTTAAGTTGGGATATTTCTTTGAATATGAGTTTCAACCAGAATGAGTTGAAAAAACTACCTTCAGGATTGAATGAAGTTGTTACCAATAGTCGTAAATTTGAAGTAGGCAAGTCGGTTGATGCTTTCTGGATTTATCAGAATAATGGGATCTATGCTGATAACAGTGAGGTTCCGGTTAAGGATGGTAAACCGTTGAGTATAAATGGAGTTCCCTTCCAAAAAGGTGATCCGAAGTGGACAGATGTTAATGGAGATAATATAATTGATGATAATGACCGAGTGTTGAAAGGTCATGCACTTCCTCGGTTTACAGGAGGATTAACTAATCAATTTAAATATAAACAGTTTGATTTTAGCTTTCATTGTTTTTTTGCTTTGGGGCATAGCGCACTGAATGTCAGAGATCAACAGCGTTATGATTTTATGACATTAGATCGTACGAAGTCCATCCGTTCTGTAAAAGAAATATTCTTTTGGCAAGAATTGCCGAATCAGAAAGATGATTATCCTATCTATAATCCGTTGAGTAAAGTGCATCCATATAGAGCAGAGCAAGATTTATTCTTAGAAAAACTTTCATATTTAAAATTGAGAAATGTGACTGTAGGCTATACTCTTCCATTAAAAGGAGAAAAGAACCGGATAGTCAAAAGTCTTTATTTCTACTTGACAGCCAACAATTTGTTTACTATTACAGGTTTCTCTGGCAACGACCCTGAATTAGTTGGTTTCAATGGCAATTATGATGGCTACTCTATGCCTATTCCTCGTTCTGCATCCTTAGGCTTACGTTTCAAATTTTAACCTCAAAATATAGTAATATGTTCAGTAATTTATATCGAAAAACAACGCACTTTTTACTGTTATTGGGTGTTGGCTTTTCCATGATACTTGCTTCCTGTAATGATTTTTTAGATGTAGAATCCAAACGTATAGCTAAGGAAGATCAGCAATGGAGTACTCTTGAAGATACTCGTGCTGCATTGATGGGAGTATATGGCTTGATGCGAGCTGCTTTAGTTGAAAATAATGCATATTGGATTTGTGGTGATTTACGCGGAGGAGATTTTAGTGTAACTGATCGTCTTGATCTTCAGGCAGTCGTAGATAACAATCTGAACGAGCCATTTCCGATAATGAAGGAAATTTCTAATTGGAGAAGATTTTATGCTGTTATAAACGCAGCTTCTATTTTTATAGAAAAGGCTCCGGGAACTTTTGAGAAAGATAAATCCTATTCAGAGGAAAATCTGATGTTGGATATAGCACAAGCTAGAGTACTAAGAGCTTTTGCTTACTTCAATATGGTACGCATATGGGGAGATGTTCCTTTAGTTACTTATTCGTATGATAATGGTTCTTTTCCTAGGATGGAGCGGACGGACGCCAAACTTGTGTTGAGCTATGCGAAAGAAGAACTAGAAAATGCAGCAACAGTACTACCTTTCCAGTTAGGCTCTAAAACAAGCCTTTATTATGGTAAAGAAGGGAAAGACTGGCAAGGCATCTTATTGAATAAATTGTCTGTATATGCAATTCTTGCACACATCGCAGCTTGGGAAGGAAATTATTTGAATGCAGAAACTTATGCTGCGTATATTATGGACAATGCGAGTCGTGTAGAGGCAAAATATATTGGTGTAGCAGATCTTACCTCCTCACAGGGACTCTTTCTCACCAACTCCGACTGGAGGGTATCCCGTATCGTAGGGTTTACTTTTGATCATAATGAAAGCGAGGCATCACAGAATGGACATCTTGAAGGATTGACATTAGCTGCTCCGCTTGTGCAGAAAAGTACTCCTGATATGTACGTTTCAAAAGATAGTTTGTTTTCCATATTTAATAATGTAGATGATCAAAGGTTCGGCATTGATTCTAAGAGTGGTAAATATTATACCAGTTATGTTCATAATGTTGAATCTCAATATCCTATTTTTAGTAAGATTAAAGTCATTCAGAATGGTAATGCTGCGACTAATGATTATGCTATTTTCGGATCAGCGCTGGTATTCAGCCGTCTTGAAGACATCACATTACTTCGCGCTGAAGCTTTGTGTGCAATAAATCAACCGGAACAGGCACTAGTACATCTTAATACAATCAGAACTGCCAGAGGAATGAGTACAGTGTCTTATAAAAAGGATTTTAATAGTGATAAGTCAAAAGTTATTCAAGCTGTTTTTGAGGAGAGAAGAAGAGAACTTATGGGAGAGGGTTGGCGATGGTACGACCGGATACGTCAGGAGAAATTGTTGAATAATGATACAAAGCTACGAAAACTAATCAATGAAGGAGGTATTTACTGGCCTATTGATCAGGATATTCTTAGCAATTCTATGATTGAGCAAAATACTTACTGGCAATGATTCTGAAAACTTTTGTTTTGGAACAGATTTCACCAGATATTAGATTGATATAAATACGTAAATTAAAAATATATACTATGAATAAATCCGCAATAATAATTGGAGTAATAATTATAGTACTTTTCGGTGCTTGCCGGGATTATGAGTCAGTTGCTTACACTCCGCCGGTTGAAGTTGAAGAGTATGATGGCACTTTTTTGGAATATCTTTCCGATGAGGCAAGCCATTTGTTTAATCAGAAATATGATTCAATGCTTGTCATTATCAATGCTGTTCCCGGTTTAAAAGAACAGTTGGAAAAAGACGATGAGTATTTTACCGTGTTTGCTGTACCGAATGAATGTTTCGAATATTCATTTGACCAGCTCAACACTTATCGCGAACAAAAGAAACTAGGGAAAGCACTTTTTTTTAAAGAGTTACTTATTGAACCCTTTGATGTTGAAATTGAAATTCCTAATAAGGATGATCCGGAGAATCCTATCATTGAGATAAGGCATTATGATTATAGAGCATGCGTAGACACATTACTTTGCCGATATATATTCACAGGAAAGTATGATACGAAAAAGATCATAGAAGCACAAGAAAGTCTTTCTTTAGAGTCATACAAATATAAATATCAAATGAATGTATCTTGTACTCGGCAGACGGCTTCCGGCATTGTGGGAGAAGGAGTCCGAAATTTCACTCTTAGTGATATGAATAACAGTCAGTTGAAAGATTTATGGAAATCTACAAACGTTGTTTGGCATGATATTTATACTCGTAATGCAGTTATTCATCTTCTGACCAATCAACATAATTTCGGTTACGATAAGTTTATTAATTATTTTAAAGACTACGGAAATGAGAAAAAATAGATTCATAAAGTTCTTTTGCATTCTCGGAATAGGAGCATACTTTTTTCTGAATACCTCGTGTGTTGAAAAATTCTTGCCTGATGTACAAGAAGCATTTGATCGGGAAGTTAATTTTACTCAACAGCTATATAAACCGGTATTGGGTAGAACAACTTTGTTCTCAAATAATTTTCAATCAGGAAATTCAACGCTCCCTTTGACATTTGAAATAACTCGTATAGTGAAGGCAGATGGTAGTCCGGCACCAGAGCTGACTGATGTGTTTCCGGTAACCGTATGGAAAAGTCCTTATCTTGGAACAGAGAAAACTCTTGAAGAAATTGAAGCCAAAAGAACGCTAGAATATCGTCCGCTATTTCAGATACGTAAACATTCAGGAGAATTTGTGATGTATTCTAATGCTATGTCGGCATTTGTTAATTGCTCTCCAAGTAAAGGCTATTTGTTTGATGTAAAGGTTGAGAATAAAGGTGGATATAAATATTTTAATAATTTGCAGTTAGTACCTTTGAGAGAGAGTGATTTTGAACCTTCCATTTATGATTCGGAAACCGGTCTGATAAAAGATAAAGATTATATTCCGGCAACTGCGGCCCGTTCCATTGTATTGGAGTCAGGGAGTTACACTTCGTCCGAAAAAATACAAGTCTATCTGCGGGAGAATAAGGAAAATACAGATAAAACTAAAACTCTGACTTTTCGCTTTTATAATTCAGATTATACTCCTATTTCGCCAGAGAAATTTAATCAAACAAAATGGGACGAATTGATTCATGGATTCAATAAGGAGATGGGGGCTGATTATGTAAAATATGACGTTGTATATCCTATGCCTTTGGTTCAAGTTCCTTCTAAGTATACCAATAGTGAAGGTAATTTGCTTAAACTGCGTTTTGCGTATGATAGAATTACTGCTATGGGATATCGTTTAGATTCGTATTTCGAAATAGAATTTGGAATTTACAAAGAAGCGCATTGGGAAGTTATCGTTGTGTTTGCAGAAGGTGCTCCGGAATTTAGGGATTATGAATAAACTTTGTTAGATGAATTTATATGAAAAAGATACATAAATATATCATATTGGGCTTGTTGTGTCTGTTTGCTTCATTAGAAGCTTTTGCACAAGAGGTGCTCATAAGTGGAGTTGTTAAAGACAAGAATGACAATCAGCCACTTCCATATGTTTCGGTAGTCGTACGCGATAAATCGGGGAAAATTGATTCACGACACTCAATTTCCACTAATAAAGATGGTGAATTTACATTGCAGGTGCCTGTGCCGGCAAATGTTACATTTACGTATGTAGGCTACGAACCGGTTGTTAGGAAAATCACGAAAGAAATGTCTAAGATGACTGTATTGATGAGCTTATCGGAAAACATGCTGGATGAGACGGTAGTTGTCGGCTATCAGAAAAAGAGTAGGGCGGCTGTGACCGCTTCTGTACAGGTTGTTGAAGCAGAAGATCTTGTAAATACTCCGGTGGCAAATGCCATGGAGTTGTTGCAAGGTCGTGTTCCCGGGTTGAATATACAGATACAGAATGGTACACCGGGGGGGGTGCCTAGTTTTACATTACGTGGTATTTCGGATATTTCAATAACCAAGCAAGGAGAAGATTTTGTACTAGGTTCGTCAGCACCTCTTTTTGTGGTCGATGGAATTCCTTTGGAAAATATAGACATGAACTCTGATGTCGATGCGTCAGGTTTATTGTCAGGAGCTACTGTGAGCCCGCTTTCCATGATACCTTTTGAAAACATTCAGAGAATGGAAATTTTAAAAGATGCTGCCGCAACCTCCTTATATGGTTCTAAAGGTGCTTATGGTGTAATTATTATCGAAACGAAGAGAGGTAATGGCCCTCCCAAAGTTTCTTATTCGGGTAATTATGTGATTAAAACTCCTCCAAGATTGAGAGATGTTGCTATTGGTAATGCTGAAAGGAATATGCGTATCATGCAAATATTACAGAATGACACTTCCAGTTATTTCGGGCACAATGAAATACATAATTTTCCGGCATTGGCAGATAGCTTGAATCCTTATTGGAATAATAATACAGACTGGCAAGGACGTTTTTATGGTGTGACTCATAATCAAACACATAACTTGAGTTTCTCTGGAGGTACTTCAAAATTCAATTACTTGATTAATGGTAATTATTATACCGAAAAAGGAATTGTGAAAAATACGGATTTCAATCGGTATGGTCTTAAGGCGCGATTAGGTTATAGTCCGAATGATAAATTTGAGATGGATGTCAATGTTTCCGCAACGTTCACACTGAACAGTCAGGGTAGTGGTAATGCTTTTACTCAATCAGGTGTTGCAAAGGGATCGTCAGCTTCTTCATTATTACCTCCGCCGTCTATGTATATATCAGCCAGCGAAGCGTTAGCAGCATTTTCTGTGGACGATAATAATGTAAATACTGCATACGATGCGAGCATACGTATGGTATACAAACTACCTTATGAATTTACACTTGATGGGATCTTTGGATATAAATATAATACGACTGAAAGAGAGACGTTTACGCCAGGAATATTAAATAATAATAGGTCCGAATGGTATAATTTGAGTCAGAACAGTTATAATTTATATGCACGTACCGTTTTAGCCAGGTCATTGGATTTTAGAATATTCAGATTAGGACTTCGGGCTGGTGTAGAAATTTCGACTAACAAAAGAAGTCATAATACGGTTAAATTAGTAGGAGGAGGTAGTGATTATATTTGGGGACCTGGATCGATGCATAGTAAATCAGAGGGAACTACCTCATTTGTAGAGGATGAAAACACCCTTTCTTTCATTATAGATCCAAGCTTTAATTTAGGTTCGATAGGTCCACGAGGTGAACGTTATATATTCACTCCTAATATACGTCCTGAAGCGAATTCCACATATGGTAAGAAAATAAAATGGACCATTAGTCCGTCACTCGGATTTAAATGGAACTTTAGTCGTGAAGCTTTTGCTGATAATTGGAACCAATTGAGCACAGGCGCATTGCGTGTTAGTTGGGGACGAACAACTAAGTACAGAGCTACCCGGTATGACATTTGGGGTACTTATCTACTAGGGAATGATACATATAATGGTATGCCTATAATTCCGATTGATTACGGTTTGTTACCAAATGACAACTTGAAACCGGTTACTTCTACTACATGGAATTTGGGTACAGAGTTGAGTCTCTTCAATAGCAGACTCCGTTTTACAGGTGACTTATATTACAGACAGACTGATAACCAATTGAGTGATATAGAACTAGCTGACCATAATGCATTTGAAAAAGTAAGAAGTATTGAAACAAGTTTGGTGAATTATGGATTTGAAATATTAATTGGCGGTCGACCATTACCTCAGCAGAGCCCCTGGACGTTAGATTTATCACTGTCATTGGCTATGAATAAGGATGTGATCGCTAAGTTGCCGAATGAGGCCAGGCAAATCATTAATAGTGACGCTAAAATAATCAACCGTTTAGGGTCGAATGCATTAGCAAATTATTTATTGGTGAATAAAGGAGTTTATGCAAGAGATGAAGATGTACCGGTAAATCCGGCTACCGGTGAACGAATGAAAGCTGCTAATAATAAAAATAACGGATATGTTTATATGCAGGCTGGCGACCCGATATGGGTGGATGTTAATGGAGACTATATAATAGATGATAAAGATAAGGTGGTAGTTGGTAACTCTCAACCTCGGTTGACAGGTGGATTTAATGCGAACTTGAGATATAAATCATTCTCCATCAACACAAACTTTTCTTTCACGATAAAAAGGGATATTATCAATAAAGCATTAGCCGATCGCTTTGCTGCTTATGGAAATCCTCTTTCAAAAGACCTGAATGGGAGTGGGGCGATAACGCCTATAGAAGCATTTGATTTTTGGAAAGAAGATCATATATATGCCAAGTATCCCAATCCGTTCGATTACATTCGTGGAGGAACAGCCGATCATCAGGTGAATTTTTTCCGTCCGGACCAGACACTCTTCATGGAAGACGGATCTTTCCTGAAAATTAATGGCGTTTCAATCTCTTATGTTTTACCTAAAAAAGTATTGGACTTTTTGAGAGTAGAACGGGTACAGTTGAATGCTAGTGTAAATAACATTTACACCTTCTCCAAATATTCAGGTGTAAATCCGGAAAATGTAAATAGTTTGGGGTATGATGTATCAGGAGGATATCCGAATAGTCGTAACTATACAATGGGAATTTCAATTGATTTTTAAACGGATAAATCAGTGATTATGAAAAAAATATATTCTTTAATAATAGCGGCTTGTTCGTTTCTGCTGACAAGTTGTGGCTTGTTGGAAGTAAAGAGCGAAGATAAACTTCCCGGTGACGAATTCTGGATTGATGGCAATGCCGCCAATGTGGAAGGCTTCTTGATGAGCGCTTACTCTAATTTGAGAAAGGCAACTATGGGCAATGGTGCATTTCTTACTGCAAGTGGTGATATGCGTTGCGCCTCTATCTCGCCATATAATAATAATGATGAAGGTAGAAGGGTTACTTACTTGGCAGGAAATGAAATGAATGAGTTAAGAAATTCTCCCAATACCCCTTTTGGAGAGACTACTAAATGGAAACCATTTTATGAAGTTATACAGACTGCCAATATCTTGGTTAAAGAGATAGATCAAGTCTCTGCTCTTACTGAAGAAGAATATCGGATGTTCAAAGCAGAGGCTGTCTTTCTTAGAAATTTGGCTTATTTCTTTATGGTGAGAGCTTTTGGTGATGTTCCCTATTATACGATAGCGTATAATTCAGCATCTTTGCCACGAACTAACATGGTTACTGTGCTTCAAAGTTGTCTAGAAGACTTAAGAACAGGAGCTTTAGGCAATAGTCCTGAAGACTGTTTTTTACCTTGGACATATAATTCAAATGCAAAAAAAGGAGTAAGAGCATCTCGTGGATCGGTCATTGCGTTGATGATGCATATCAATCTCTGGTTGGCTCAATTCGATGAACAAAATAAAACAACTTATTATCAGAATGTGGTTAATTTGGGCGAACAGTTGGAACAGAATGACGGAGCTTATGAACTGTTAGAAATAAGCCGGATCTCAAATGTGTTCAAGGGAGGATCTAACGAGGGCCTTTTTGAAATAGCACAAAATATCAATGCTTCCAATGAAGTCTTTTCATCGATAGCTGTATTCTCTAATAATGTAGTTTATAGACATAAAGGAGCCAACGAGAATCCCATGTATTATTATGATGGTAACTATATAGAGAAGATCTTCCCTTATATGGAAGAAGATTTACGGAAATCATATTGGTTCGATGAAAATATGTATTCGGCTTCCAGTGTGAATCGTACCGAAATAATAAAGTTTTTGAATATTGATTATTATGGAAACAATAGTATAACTTCTAATTCGGGAAACCAGATTGTTTTCCGGTATGCCGGAGCGTTATTGCTATACGCTGAAGCACTGGCGGCTTTAGGGACCAATGATACAAAAGCTAATGAGTTATTGAACCGGATTCGTCATAGAGCCGGTGCGTCAGAAAGCTTCTCTTCAGGAAAAGAGTTGCAGGATGCTATATTTTGGGAACGACAAAGAGAACTGATTGGAGAAGGGCATTATTATTATGATCTGGTACGAACCGGAAAAATTTCTAATATCGCATATTGTGCGCATCCGATCAGGCGTACGGATTTTAATGTAGGTGCATGGACATGGCCTTTACATAGAGATGTGCTGAAAAATAATACGAATATACAGCTCAATCTTTTTTGGGAGTAAATAGAATAAATACGTAATTATAAAAACAAGGATATGAAAAGTAAGATAAAGATATGGCAGCTAGTTATTGCTGTTATTACCATACCTATATTTATGAGTAATTGTACAAACGATAGTTATCTGATAGATGGAGGAAAAAGTAATCCATATTATGATGGAACAATAATGGAGTTTCTCCAGTCAAGATCCCCTAAAGATGATCCTAAAAATGATTATTTTTCCGATCTTATTGAAATTATCAGGCTTGCAAATATGGAAGAGGTATTTGAGGAAGAAAATGTAACATTCTTTGCACCGACTAACTGGTCTATCCGCAGAAGTGTCGCTCTGCTGAATAAAATGTGGTATCAAATGGGTAATGACAGTATTAAGAATCTGAAGCAGATAAAACCTTCTGTATGGAGGGAATATTTATCTATGTATATACTTAAAGATAAATATACGCTTAAAGATATTCCTCAAATTGATACGACTGCGATTGCTGCTTATCCGGGACAGACATTCATTACGTATGGTGGACTGCCAATGAATGTAGGAGTGGTGTATGGTGATGCTAATGGAGTGAAATATGTGGGCCCCCGCCAGATACTTTATTCGTATATATATGATATTACTGTGAGTGATTTAAAGAATGCATATGTAGCCACATCGGATATACAACCCAAGAATGGAGTTGTTCATGTACTTCGTATGACCGATCATGATTTTGGTTTTGACAGAAGATTATTTGCTTTAAAAGCGATAGAAGAGGGCATTGATGAACTTTCTCAATTTAATAAAACAGAATAACTATGAAAGCATATCAATATGAGATAGAATCCCGTTTGATAAAGATGCTGATGTGTCTTTGTGTAGTCCTGTCTTTCGCAGGATGCAATTCTGATGAAGAAATAGAAGGCGATCCGTATGCCGGGGGAAAAGAGCCTTACGGTATAAGATTTTTAGTTGATGCTCCTTCGCCTGATAGGGCTTATCCGGGTGAGTTGGTTACTTATAAGGCTAAAGGATTATCTAAATGGTTCAATCAGCAAGGAAAACCGGATTTTAGTTTTTTTATCTCCAATGAAAAAGCGGAAATAGTATTAGCTACTGATACAACAATTACAGTAAAAGTTCCGGAAAGTCTTAGTTCCGGAATTGCACATATCTTGTTGAATGGACAGATTTTCTATGGTCCTAAACTTACTGTGTTGGGTAATGTAAGCGTTGATAAAGGGTATGTAGTTCAAAAGCGTATTCCGGGTGCAATTTATAGTTGTTTGGAACATTGGTCTCAAAAGGAACATTATCATTTAGTAGGTAACTTTATGCCATTGACAAGTAGCGACGCTCGTATTCGTTGCATAGCCTGGATTGATAATAAAGGAAGTGTAGCCGGTGGATGGAACGGAACTTATTATAAAATAGATAGTGGTCAGGGGATCGGTCATGATCTTAAGAATCCTAATTCAGGTGAAGGCGGTTCTTATAGCTATTATGCCAAATCGATTTCTTATTTTAATAATGATAAGTCAGGAAATAATCCAAACGTTTTAATCTCTGGAAAGTTTACACAGTATTACCCTGTACAGCGTGAACAGCCCACTTCGGTGAATAATATGATGAAAGTGGATCATGGTATTGGAATGATGTTTGATAATAAACAGCTTCCAAGTATCAAAAATGGACGGCTGATATCAACCAGAATCACTCGATTTAATGGAGGAACGAAAGAAGCACCTGTAGCCACATTTGTTACATCAGATGACAAAGTAATTGCAGTAGGAAACATTACCCAGTATTGTAAAATAGATATAGACAGATCATATGCGGAAGAATTGGCGTATGAATTCACTCCTGTCAAAACAGTATTGCGCATGAATAATTTAGGGGCACTGGACGAGGATTATCGTAAAAACAAGGAAGGTGTCAATGGAGTGGTTCAAGATGCTTATATGGATGAGGAAGATGGTGTTGTTATTGTAGGTAGCATTAATTCTTTTGATGGAATAAACGTGAATAATATCGTACGAATCGATAAAAACGGTAACATCGATCAGCAATTTCTACAAAATATAGGAACAGGAGCCAATGGAACGATAACCAAGATACGTTATAATAAGAAACGGAAGAAAGCAATGCTTGTGGGTATGTTTACTGAATTCAATGGTGTTCCATGCTCTGGCGTAGTTATGCTGAATCATGACGGTACGGTTGATCCGACTTTTAAACTTAGAAAGATGGAAGGCGGAACAGCTAACTTTGCTACTATTCTAAATGATCATGATTTTGTTGTAATGTCGGGTACTTTCACAAAGTATGATGGCATTACACGACAGGGTTTCCTGATATTGACAATGGAAGGTGAAGCCATGCAGAAATTTAATGTTCCCGGCCTGTTTTTGGGTGAATTGAACCAGGTAATTGAAACCAAAACATCAACAAATGATAACGGTTTGTTATTAATGGGCGATTTTTATCGTTTTAATGGCGAACAGGTGGATAATATAGTAAAAATAGAAGTTGACTTTGATTAATCTTAAAATATACTTTGAAAATGAATAGAAAAAGAAAGATACAAACAAGTCTTTTTGCCAAAATCCTCTTTATAGGAATGACAACATGGACAATGATGTCTTGCGATAACTCATTAGAGAGGCTGACAACAAATGAATATCCGGAATCGGGAAACCAAGCACAGACGGGACATGTTTTATGTGTTGTAATTGATGGTGCATCCGGAAAAGCAGTAAATGAAGCTTACACAACACAGAAGGTCCCTTATATTCGTTCGATGAGAGACAATGCTGTGGTCACTTTTGAGGGTTTAGCGGACAGTCGCCATAAAGCGTTACCTGTATTTACCAATGAACGGGGATGGGCAAATATGATGACGGGAGTTACAACTCATGGGATTGGGTTGGATGAAGAATCGACTGGCGAGGTGAAACCTATTGAAGAGTTGGAGATTCCTTCTTTTTTAAGTAGAATCAAACAGCTTGATAATGAAAAGAAAATTAGCTTGTATACAGCGGATAATCGTTTTTATCAGGCATTTCGTAACAATGCAGATATTGCCCGGACATTAGACAGTGATCAGCAAGTGAAGAGTGCTGTTATTGCTGAAATTAATTCGGATACAGATCTGCCGTCAGATGTTATCCTTGTAGAATTTAATGGGGTGCAAAAGGCTGGTGCTGCGGATGCTTTTTATGATGGTTCGGGTAATCCTACAATGACTGTAATTGAAGCTATACAGGAGATTGATACCTATATTGGTGAAATGCGGACAGCTTTGGAATCTAGAGAAAACTATAGAAAAGAAAACTGGTTGATTATTGTAACTTCTACTTATGGAGGTACTTATTCTGGAACTGTTCAGTCTGATTCATATTATGACGACCCGCGACTGAATACATTTACACTGATGTATAATTCTCGATTTGTAGGCAAAGTGCTTGGAAAACCAAGTGCTAGTGAACTTAATTACAAATATTTTACTCCTTTGTATGCTGGAAATAATCAAAATTCAGTTGCTACTGTAGCTGATCCGAAATTATTTGAGATGGAAAATAATAAGTCATATACTGTACAGTTTATGTATTACTCTACCACTAAAAAGAATAATAAGGTGAATATTCTTTCCAAATCCAATAAACATAAAGGTAATAAAGGTTGGAATGTACATGGTGATGGGGGACGTATTAAATTTCGTGTTGGAAATCGGGATGTGTGGACTAGTCAGCAATCCACTGATCCTTGGGTAAGTACGGATGGTAAATGGCATACTGTTACACTTGTATTTGATAGAGAGGCTGTTCGGTTCAGGGCCTATATAGACGGGAATTACAGTACGCATAGAGATCAACAGAATATGACTTTACCAACAGACTTGACGTGTCCGGATTACCCGTTAACAATTGGGAAAATAGAGAATTCCCCGAATGAGAGTGACGCTGGATTCTGTGTGACGAATCTTCAATTTTATGATGTAGCATTACCTGAAGAATTTATAAAGAAAAATCACGGAGTAACTAAACTGGAGGAAGTGAAAAATGAATATTGGGATCATTTAATTGGTTACTGGCCATGCGATCGGGAAGAGGACTTGGAAAATCCTATCTTGAAGAATGTTTCGCAATATGCAGATTCATATGCAGGAAAATCTGATATAACCTTTGCCGATCAAACATGGACAACCGGTAATTCTGCTGAAGAGCACTTAGCTCCGGCTCCGGATGACTCTTATTATCAAGCTGTTTTCAATAATGTAGATATCCCTTTACAAGCTATGCAATGGTTGGGACTTTCTATTTCAGAATGGGAATTTGAAGGTGTAGGGAAAACATTTGAATACACTTTTATGGAAGAAAACTAAATATAAATAGACTGTTATGAGTAAGAATATATTGAAAAACAAAAGAAGCTGTGTATTCATTCTTCTATTCGTTTTGGGCACATCTGTGTGGCTCGGAGGATGTGATACAGCTTATAAATACGATATAACTGACGGTATAGATAATAATGGTGCCAGTGAGCCGGATATTACAATAGATACCGAAGGGGGGATCGATGTCAGTATGTACGAAAAGGCACGTATTTTTCCGGGATTGGTAGATACAGCGAAAGAAGAACGGATTAACGCTACAATTGAGCTTGATTTGAATAAGCAATATATTGATTCCATCACTTTAGGAGTATCTAAAGTGCCACAGCCGATTTATAGTACGGGACTTTATGCCGGAGCCGGTGAGCAGGTAGCTATCACTGTGGAAGATAATACGATGGGACTTAGCGTAATTGTAGGCTCACACATGGATGATCTTACAGAATTGGCCCCTTATCAACGTATGCCTTTGGTATATGTTGCTAAAGCTTTGTTCCCAGGAAAGAATATAATAAAGAATCCATTGGGAGGACCTATCTGGATTAAAAAAAGTTTAGGGCTGAACGCTTCCGGTACTTGTTCTTTAAAAATAGAAGGAGTATATAAATCACCAGATTTTGTAATAGGAGAGACGGACTTGCAAGATTGGAAGAGAAGAATATCAGAGACCACTGTTCCTTGGTTGGAAATAAGAGGAAAACATTTCGCTTTTACCGTACAGAAAGATCGTGTACTTGATAATTTGGAAAGTATTTCATCCACCCTGCAGGAAGTCGGTAAAGAATGGGATGAAGCAATTGAAGAGTTTTTCTTCGAATATTATGGATTAAAGATTGACAAGGATGCGGAAGAAAAGGAGCGTGCTCCGGAGTTTCCTTTTCGGGTTGTGTTGGATGTACAAGTTTTGGGAAACCTGTATTTGCGTAATAGCGACTATGCAATAGTTGCGATAAACAACACGTATATGCTGGAAGAAATGTTAAACCTTAGAACATTGAGAACTGGTAATTCTGTGGCTTTGTTGAGCGCAATCAATTCAATGTGTACTTATCGATCACGTAATAATCCTTGGCCTGCTGATTATCGGGCAGTGGCTAATGCAATCCCTTTGTACCGGATAGGAAAGAAGAATTTCTCAAAAGAGAATGCCTTTGGTGAAATCTTCCCTGGTGAAGAGAATATAACTACTTTATTCCCTAAAGCTATTGAGTATGCTATGGCTGATTCAAGTAAATGGGCGAAAGAGGATGCTGCAACCAAGTATGATGATAAGACAGCATATAAAGCATTCGACTTGTTAAGCCTTATTCAATTGGCTAATTATGACAATAACAATTGGGAAGCGATGGAATACCTGAATCTGAAGGCAAAAGAGGAACGGTCGATTGATAACTCAACTCTAAGTTATGTTTTTCGCAGATTATGTGACTATTTTAAACAGAATTTATGTCCATTCTTTGATTATTGGGGAGTGGAGCAGTTGGACGAAGATAGAAAATATGCCGAACAATACCCGTTAATGGATAAGAAAATATGGGAGTATAATCCGTTGAATCCTCAACAGGTAAAGGACTATGATGCATCTTCATATTGTTATCGGCATAGTCGTAGAGACTGGAAAGTGTCTGCGTATGATAAAGATTATGGCGTAAATTATGATGGTGATTCCAGAAAACCTGAATATTTGATTGATGGGGAAAAGAAGACTAATTGGAGTTCTGGTAAGATTAATGACAAACCTTTGGAGTTGCCTTATTATATCATTTTTGATTTGAACAAAGTCTCTGATATTGATGGAGTATATTTGGCAAATGGTTATTCCAATCAGTGCCTGGCTGATGTTCATGTTGAATATATTGGCTCTGAAGTTGCCGATCCTTATGATATCAATGCTCCATGGGAAACGTTGCTGCAGGTTACTGACCCCAATGTAGTGAGGGCAAACTTGAAGAACGAGCGTTTCTTTGATTGCCCGAGAACTCAAGCCAGATATCTTCGTCTTAAAATCTCAAATCCCAATACGATCGTGTTTAAAAGTGATTCAGATTTGACAGAGGAAGAAAAAGCAAATCAGAAGAAGTACCATTCTTTCGCAGAGTTTGGAACTTATTACAAGAAACCATAAAAGAAATCATATATGAAAAAGCTTATAAATATAGTTATTGTTGGGGTAGTCGGATTACTTATCATTTCCCTTCATTATTCTTGTACTACGTATGAGGCACCGGATGGGATTGCAGAGGATGGGTTTGACTCTGATTCTGTGATATCAACAACTATCCACCGTAAAGTTCTTTGGATCAATATAGATGGAGCGGTCGGAAGTATAGTAGAGAAGAAGATGCCTCAGGATGGTACTATTGCCAAAATGCTGAAACATAGTAAATACTCATGGGTGGGGTTAAGTGATAACCGCACTTTACAGAAAGAGGGTAGTGAGGACCCTGTAACTTGGGCAACTATGATGACTGGAGTAAATCCTGAAAAACATCAGATTACAGATGAGTCGTATGTGGCCAATATGGAATACGATCCGAGTAATCCGAATGAGAAAGTGATTCAATATCCAACGATTCTACATCATATTGCAGATAATGATTCAGAAAACCCGACATTATGCGTAACCCCTTGGGACAAGTTGAATAAGAATTTATTGAATGCAGCACAAAAGACCGTAACTACTGCGAATGATGAGGAAACCAAAAACGTGATATTGGAACATCTGAAAAATAGTGATTTTAATTTTACGCTATTAAGTTTCTCGGGTATGTTAGAAGCAGGTAAATCAGGAGGATTTTCCGCCAATAATGCCAATTATATCACAGCGCTTCAGCATATAGATGCATATATTGGTGAATTCTTGCAGGCAATTGATGAAAGAAAAAATGCTTTTTATGAGGACTGGCTGGTTGTTGTAACATCTAATCATGGTGGAAAAGAAGACGGTAGTTATGGGGGAAACTCCCCAGAGGAACGAAATACGTTTGGGATATTCTACTATCCGCATTATACGGAACAGAGGATGCTAGGAAAAAAAATGTATGGAGCTTATTTTGACTCGTCCAAAGCACAAGGAATTGTTTTAGATACGGTTTCTACAAACATTAAATATGCAATAGGGGAAAATTCTAGTTTTTCTGTGGAATTTATCATGCGTATGAATCCCCGTAAGGATGGATCTTACAAAGGTGATAATTGGAATGCTATTTTCTCAAAAAGCGGCAGTTGGGGAATTTTTCGGCAAAGAGAAACCGCTTCTCTTCGTATTGAGGGATCTACTGGAGCTTTAGAAGAAGCGGTGGCAGCATTTAATGATCCTCAATGGCATAATTATGGTTTTAGTGTTGCTCCAATGAACAATGCTCAATCACGAGAATGGATTGTTGCTTTAGATGGTAAGATAATGAAAAAAGGTACTAAAGATGTTCGTGGAGTAGCAGATAACAAATCTCCATTGCGTATTTGCGACCATGTTCCCACTTCATTTTATGTATCAGAAATTCGGTTATGGAAAAAAGCACTTACAGAAAATGAGCTGACACAGCAGGCTGCGTTATTAGATATATCATCAAATGATGCCCATTTTAAAGATTTACTTGCATACTGGAAATTGAATCCGGATGAAGTGAAAGATGCTAGTAAACAAGATACGCTGGTTATCAAAAATCAAATAGCGGATGGATTAGATTTGTTATATGTCAATCTGGATAAACAAAATAGCGGAACATTTAAAGAGAAAGCATTTGTTGAGTTACCTAATACGTTTCCGACTTATGTGTCAACTGGTAATCTAATAATGGAGAACACGCTGGTTGTTCCACAAGTTCTTTATTGGTTGAATATGTCGACAAATACAATTCTGGATGGTTTTAAATTTATAAATAATTATGCAAGTTCTGAAGAATGGCGAGATTTGCCCGAAGATGAATGACTCAGAACTGTGGAAGGATATCTTTCCTCAAATAAAAGAAGATGATTGGGAAACCGTGGAACAACATCTTAATAAAAAACAGGATAACTTTGTTGTTAAACTACGACAGGATTACCCTTTGCTATCGGAAGAGGATATTCATATTATTGTTCTATTGCGATTAGAAGTTTCTCATGAAAAGATTGCTCGTCAGTTTCATGTCTTGTTAGCTTCTTTTCGGACAAGAAGGTATCGTATAAAGAAAAAGATGAGAGTTGAAGATGAGTATCATTTAACAGAGTTTATCCGAAGACTTTATGTGTAATTGAGGTTCGTTGAATGTTTATATTGTTATTAAACGTAGACAAATGAGGTGCTTTTCTTATTTGTCTACGTTTGGTTTTAGGATAAATGTATGAAAATGTTTATATTGCAAAGGATGTTAGAAGGGAGGTGTAATATGAGTAAATTTGTTAATTTTAAAAGTATCTAATAATAGTTGGGATGATTGTAATTCAAGGATTTATCTGATGGATTCTTATTTTGGATTTGAGAGAGAATTCACTCTTACTGATTTAAACAATACATATTCAATGGTTTATAGTAAATAGTAGTATTATGAGAACAATATATTTATTAATCTTATTTTTTGTGCAGTTAGTGTGTCTTTCATGCAGTGAACAAGGTGTATACGCTGACAGTACTTCAAAACAAATAATAAAAAAGGATATGGTAGTTACTCGTGCGATTAATCAATTAACGCCAGGATGTAGTTTACTCACTGAGATTGATAAAAATGCTCAAGATACTGTACTTGAACGATTAAAACTTAATATAGCCAGAGAATGGTATAGTCATAGAAAAGGCTTGTCTTTGCCTTTAATAGATTCTACTATAAAATTTGTACCGGTAATTGATACGCCATCTTTACCGTCTATTACAGATTCTGATAAAATACTGATGCCTCAAAAAGATTTTGCTAGCTTCTATGGACAGAATGAAAAAGGGGAGACTCTGTACTTCTATGCTTTATATACAGACAGGAGTAATTTTACAAAAGAAACTAATCCTCGGATGTATAGAGACCAGGTTGAACTGTTCGGGCAAGAATATGCTGATAGGGTGATTGAGAAATTGAGAAATGCCAAAGGTCCTGAACGATGGGAAATTATTGTAGTATCCCCACAAGACCCGGGATATAAAGAATTTGAATATGCAAGAGAACATTCTGATGATGGTTCTTTTTTCATTCTGACCAGAGGGAGAACATATCCACGTGTCTGTTTCTTTGTGAATAACAAGCCTTATTATTGTTGTGAAATGCAACAGCACGAGTTGGGTATGGAGCCATTGGAGAATTGTTTAAGGAGGTAACGGTTTCACTTTGGTGGAAAGAGGGGGGGAGTGTCTTATGAAACATTTTAGTCTGAAATTTAAATTGTCAAGGTGTGTAATACTGAAATATCTAGTTCTAAAGTTTGCAATCTTTGGAATAATAATTCCTTTGAATGGGTTTGCTCAGGGAGCAAGCAGCGAGTTGACTAAAGAAATCGATTTCAGTAGTGCAGTAACAAGGATCACTCAAAAGTATGAATATTGGTGTGTTTATGCATGCTTGGAGTCTTTAAATACGAGTCTGCCGCAATGTACTCATTGTTTTAATTTTCTGCATCGCTTTTATATGAATGGTGCATCTAATCCATATCAATTAGTAAGTGATGAGGACTTTAAAGATGCTATAGATAAACTGGAGGCTGATGCTGATGAAACTTGTAACTCTTCAGATATTTATGAGAAATTTGGTGTCTCTGGAGAGTCCTTGGATGCATATCTTTTGTCTGAAGGGTTTTCAGAATCTAGTATGGGAAGTTTTATAAGGAAGATTTCTAAAAACGATGAGGGTAATCCATCAATTACTTTTTTTATTGATATGGATGGAAATACAGGACATTGTGTTGTTTTTCTAGGATCTAAACTGTATAATAATAGTTGGGATGATCCTAAATCAAAAATATACTTAATGAACCCAGCGTTTGAAAGTATAAGAGAAGTTACACTTACTGAAATTAATGATACATATAATATAATATACTGTAAATAAAATTATCTAATTATGAAATCAACATATTTATTGTTTTTCTCTTTTGTTCAATTAGTGCTCTTTTCATGCAGTGAACAAGGCGTATACGTTAATAATGTTTCTAATCAGGTTATTCAAAAAGATATTGCAATAACTCGTGCGATTAGCAATCTAACTCCCAACTGCAGTTTACTTATTGAAATAGATGAGAATGCTCAAGATACTGTACTTGAACGATTAAAACTTAATATAGCCAGAGACTGGTATAATCATAGAAAAGGCTTGTCTTTGCCTTTAATAGATTCTACTATAAAATTTGTACCGGTAATTGATACGCCATCTTTACCGTCTATTACAGATTCTGATAAAATACTGATGCCTCAAAAAGATTTTGCTAGCTTCTATGGACAGAATGAAAAAGGGGAGACTCTGTACTTCTATGCTTTATATACAGACAGGAGTAATTTTACAAAAGAAACTAATCCTCGGATGTATAGAGACCAGGTTGAGATGTTCGGGCAAGAGTATGCTGATAGGGTAATTGAGAAATTGAGAAATGCCAAAGGTCCTGAACGATGGGAAATTATTGTAGTATCCCCACAAGACCCGGGACATAAAAAATTTGAATATGCAAGAGAACATTCTGATGATGGTTCTTTTTTCATTCTGACCAGAGGGAGAACATATCCACGTGTCTGTTTCTTTGTGAATAACAAGCCTTATTATTGTTGTGAAATGCAACAGCACGAGTTGGGTATGAGACCATTGGAGGATTATTTAAGAAGATAATGATTTTTTTCGGAAGAAGAGGAGATACCTTATGAAGCATTTTAGCTTGAAATTTAAATTGTCAGGGGGACTATTCCTGAAATATTTAGTTTCTGAAATGGCTGTCTTAGGGGTGGTTATCCCTTTGAATGGAGTTGCTCAAGGAGCACCTTGTAAGTTGGCTACAGAAGTTGGTGCTAGTACTAAAGTGACAAAAAAGAACTTACTCATTAACCGGCTTACTCTTGGATGTAAGTTACTTTCTGATGTAGATAGAAATATCCAAGATACTATACTCAAACGGCTAGCTTCTGATATAGCGTTAGAGCGGACTGGATATAAACAAGGATTATTTCCATATTTAAAATCGACAGTCAAATTCGTGCCGACAATTGTAGTATCAAGGACGTGGAAAGATATGAACGAAGATGCGGAACTCTTTCAAATGAGTAAAGATATAGTCTGTTTTTATGGGCAAAATGAAAAAGGAGAGACGATGTATTTTCGGGCTGTATATACTGATAATAGTCATTTTACAAAGGATATGAATCCAAAGATGTATAGAGCGAATGTAGAGCTTTTCGGGCAAGAGTTCGCTGATAAGCTTATAGAGAAAATAAGAAGTGCAAAGGGGACCGAATCATGGAGTATCGGATTAGGAGGGCTTAGATACGAAGAAGTCGAATTTGCGAGGAACCATTCGGATGATGGGATGTTTTTCGCTTTGGTTAGAGATCGTTATTCTTTTCCTGTAATATGTTTTTTTTAAAGACAAAAAAGTGTATTGCTGTCATAAAAATAATCAAGATAAGTGGGGAATGGAACCATTAGAGGTTTATCTGGAAAGATAAGAAAATACTTTAAGATTATTATTGTATGGTAATATAGAAATTATGAAACAGACATTAATATGGGCGATTATTCTGTTGCTGACTATTGGTAGTAGTCAAATGACAGCGAAAGATAAACTGAAAGATGAAGATATTACATCTAAGTTTGCTAGTTTAGTTTTTCGACAGGAACTGAAGAACTTGAAAATTATAGCAGATACTGCTTGTATTATGCGTTCCGAAGTTGAGGCTGTTACCAGGTTGCAGATAAAGATGAATAATACTGACTGTTTATTGTATTCATTGAGTGGGCTGGAATGCTTTGTGAATCTTCGTGAGTTATCCTTAAAAAGGAGCCTTTTCTCCAAAACGGATTCTATATTGTTGGATTTGTCTGGAAACCCAAAATTGGAAGTAATTGAAATACAAAATTATTATGTTGGTGAGATGCTGGATGTCAACCACAATAAGCTGTTACGTGTGCTGAAATGCGTTGGTTGTTCTTTGAGGGGACTTGATTTAAGGAATAATCGTCGTTTAGAAATATTAGATTGTTCCGGAAATTTCTTGTCAAAACTCGATCTGCATCGAAATATCAGTTTGAAGTAGATTGTAGTGAATAGACAAAAAGAACGTTTTCAGATGGATGGAGATCCGAGAGGAGGGACATTGGTCCAACTTATTTTACCGGATAACCGCCAATTGCGGGATGGGGTGAGTAAGTTGATATGTAATGGGAATTCTTTGGAATCACTAGATCTTAGTCGTCTGCCTTATTTGAAAGAGTTAAACTGTAGATGGTGTAAGTTGCAAAGTTTAGATCTTTCTGCCAATTTGCAATTGGAGATTGTGAATTGTGCGGGTAATTATATTCATGCATTAGACTTTGCTCACCTTAAAAAGCTGTATTCTATAGTTTGTGGAAACCAAGGCGGTACAGGTGGTGGTATTATGGTAGAAGGAAATGACTATCGTCAACTAAAGTCATTGACATTGCCGGAACAAACAGCGGAGCAAAATATGAATTATTTAAAAGAGCTTGATTACTCAGAATCGGATTTATCTCAACCGATAGATTTTAGAAAGTTCCCACATCTGAATCTATTGGTATGTCAGTCTAATGGACTTTCTTCTATAGATGTAAGTGGCAATAAAGAGTTGGAGCAACTGGACTGTTCGGGAAATACCATAAGTTCTTTGGATTTAAAAGAAAACATAAAATTGCGGTCTTTGGATGTCTGTTCTACTCTTATTACAGAACTTAATTTGTTGCATAATACTAATTTGGAATCTTTGATGTGTGATGATGATATTGACTATAGGTATAAGACAAAAAGATTTAAAGGGAGCCTTTCTTTGAAGATTATTCTTTCAAAGGAAGGTTTTGAAAAGATAAGTTTTAATAAACATCGGGGAACGGGGGCGGGCCGTGTCGAATATCAGGGAAAATTGAGACAACTACCCGGAAACGCTGTTCGTATTATACTAAGTACTTCTTCAAAATATAAGGTACTGCCATAAATATAGGATAATCAAAAGTAACTTTGAAACGGTATAAACATGGAGTAAACTTATACTATACAGAACTAGAATAGTATAGCTTTGCGTCTATTCCACTTAGTAGAATTAACTTGTACGACACCCGGGTCTCATACATACCAACACCCGGGTGTTGAACATGCTGACACCCGGGTGTCAGGCAGCACGAGACCCGGGTGTCAGACAAGTTATTATTGCAGTATCATATTTCCTGCCTTACTGTTAGTAATAACTCCAATCGCTGTTAGGCAGAAGAATTTTATCCATAACCGTGTATTAATGAACTAATTTTGTAGCTCGTATCATTTCTCCTTTATCTGTGATTCCTTCTACAATGATGAAAAATGGTCCGGGATTGTCGGAAGTATAAAATGTAAAGGTTGCTCGTCCGTTAATATCCGTTTTTATATTAGGCTTCCAAAATAATGTAGTGCGCAGGTCTGGTACAAGGTTTTCTTTTGAAGAGATATTATCATATTGAGGAGAGTAGAATTCAACTGGAAGTTGGTAGCCTAGTGGGTAAATGGAGAGTTGCGTTTTTCCATATTTCCAAGGGGAGATATACTTATTACTGTTGAATCCGAAACAGCGTGAATCGAAGTTAGACTTAGTAGTGGCATTAAGTACGGCTACTTTGTTTTTTGTACGGTCAATTTGAAGAAGAAGCTCACATAGATCTTTTTGCCCATATTCATCAAGTAACTTTGTACTCCATTCGCGGGTACCTTTCAGCATTTCATTAACATAGCTGCGGTTTACATCTGTTATAAAAGTAATTTCACGTAAATATTCAGGGCTAAGCCAGTTGATAAGTACGCTGGGATCACATAAATAATTATCTAAAAAGATTACAACAGGTGTACCATTGTGAAAGTATTGGAAAGAATTGTAGTCACGCATGATGTTTTTCAATCCCATTTTTTGTAGTACTTGTTTCATGTCATTGGCAAGACTGATCTCTTTTTCTGTTAGAGTTTGGTAATTGGAAGTTCCCCAGTAGGGAGATTTTATTTTCACTTCATGTAATAGGTAATGTCTGTTGCCGATGCGTTGGAAATTAGTCAGATTCTCCGATTCAGCATTGGAAAAGATTGATTCTTGTAGAGGTTCTTGGGGAAACGGATCATTGGGTACTGGGAATCTTTTGGGGATGATATTCAGGCTGTCTGTTACTTTTCCTTCGGATTGACGAACAAGAATACGGAAACCTGAATTTTCAGGGAAATCTAATTGATCGAATTTGAATTCTCCGTTTGAGTTTGTCATTACAATCTCTTGATATCCAGCCATGTTTTTCGTACCTGTAACAATTACAGCATGCCTGTCCGAAGTCTTTCCTATATTGCCGATAAAAGGTCGTTGAGTATATGTTTTTCCTTGAATACACATGTCTTGTTCGGGTTTTGCATGAGGGATTTCGTACTGTCCTTTTAATATAGCTGGAATCGAATAGCGTTCCCATTTATGAGTCATCATTAGGTAGTCGAGAGCCTCTTTTTTTTCATCAGTGAGCCATAAAGCCGGACTGGAGATATTTCCTTTTAGTTCGTTAGTAAGTAGAAGTGAACTTTGTATAGTGTGACAAGTGTCCGGAGAAGTTGTTTCAGCATCGGTAACAGAAACAGAAAAATAGTTTTGTACAGGATTACCTGTAGGGTCATTAATTGTGAGGTTTACTGTTATGGACTCTCGTTTACCATATTCGGTTTTGTTTGTTGTAATATAGCAATTTCCTGTACGATAGTTTTTGGAGAAGACCAACCGTTCGCATAGAGGGTTTAGTTGTTGGTCCAATAACATAAATTGAATAATCCCTTCGGGGAAAAGTTTCTTGTCGAGAATAATATCTGTTTGCTGATTTTTCCATAACTGGGATGATACGATGGCTCCGCGAACATGAGCTATCAAGTAAAGTGGTTGTGATATGCCGGCGGTTGAAGTTTGTAGGTGCGCTTGAAAAGTAGAGTCTGTTGCTTCTATTCTAAGTCCATAAGAGCTGCGGGCATTGGGTAACGGGATGATTTTTGAAGTACCGTATAGATTCATACAGTGGGCATAATATTGTTTGCCGTTTTGTGGCACTATTTCAAAAACTCCCACACCACTTGTTTTAGTCGTAGCAACAGTCAGAGAATCACCTGCGTCATCACGTATGCAAAGAGAGAGAGCTGTTGTATTCCCACTATTTCCTATTGCTTTGATGGCTATCCGGTTAGAAACTCCGTTAACCAGACTGCCTCCTTCGGGGTAAAAGAACACATTGTACTGTTCTTTATCAGTGGCTATAGGTAAAAAACGCTCGTATTTATTGTCCAATCGGTCTGTTAGTCGGAGGCGAAAACTCCTATTCGTTTCCATCACTTTCTCCGTAAATTCTACTTCGAACTGATCTTTTCGTTTTTGTCTTTCGGGAATATGACTCTTTCCTTTTTTTAGGATGGCTTCAAGGTGATGAACAGAGAAAAGAGAATCGTTATGATTAAATTGGAAAATGAGTTGTGAGCTGTTTGGTGTAGTTCCTTTTGTGGTTACTTTCATTTTTACATTGCCCCATTTGGGAGAAATGATTTTAATTTTTCTCTTGAAAAGATAATCTTTAGTAGTGTTTGCCATATAATCAGTATATGCCCTTAGAGTATAATCACCATCGGGTAATGTGTCAGATAAAGCAATATGTCCAAAGAAGAGCCGTCTGCGTGCTTTGAGTTGTATGCGTTCCACGATAGCTCCCAAGGGATTGATAAGCTCGATATAGGTATATCTGCTGATAGGTAATGGAGTATGGAAAGTTGCATGTACCAGATAGGCTCTGAGCCATATTGTGTCTGTGGTCAGATAAGTGTTTTTGTCAATATGTAAGTGAATCTTTTCTTGGAAATACAGATTGATTTGTTGTGCCACATTGTTGAGATGTTTGCTTTGTAAAGACGGATTCGTTAGCGTGTGTTGGCTTTTTACCGGTTGGATATAGCACAGTAGTAGAATGATGAATGAAAGCAAATATATTTTTTTCATTGTTTTAATTCTTTTCTGATTCTATGAATATAGGATAACCTTCATTGATTTTTTCTGCATCTGTTTGCCACTCTAAGTATAAAGATGTTTGTCTTTTCTTTTTTTTCAGTTTTTTTTCTTCTTCTTTTACCCATTTGTTGAGTCGTTTGACAAATGCATGGGCTTTCATTGATGCGTCCTCACAACGTTCGAATTGCTTACAATGTTGGGAGTATCGCATCAATTCACTCCAATATTCTTCTGCTATTTTATGGGTATTGAAACGTGGTTGAGTGAGATTGACAGGACTACAACACAGATCACTCCAATAACTTTTCGCGCTATATCGTTCTATACGCCGGACAGTGCCTGTTCCTCTATGTATGTGGGCAGGATCGTTAAGATCGTTATCTTCCTTTGTTGTGAGGCTATTACGAGGATTGAGCCCATAAACAATTTGTGGTATCATATTTTTTAGTTGTTTTTTAAGACTTCCTCTATTCAATTTTAAAGAACTGAATACTTCTTGCTCTGTTTGATAATATGTGTAGCATCCTATAAGTCCATCCGTGGTTACCGGATAGGTACTCTTCAACATACCAGCGTTGTAGCAGTTATCAATATGTATCTTTTGTGGGACAAATTCTTTGGAATAGAGTTGAAGATTACCAATGATGCCACCTACAACATCTCGTCCGCTCACAATTCCTGTATTATAGCAATTGGCAATCGTATCAGATTCGGTAAACCCTCTGTAAGGATTCTCGTAATATTCGCCAATGATTCCTCCGGCTGATTCGTAGAGGATATGAATGCGCCCTCTGTTGTAGCAGTTAATGATTGTGCCATCTTGGAAGTAGCCTGCAATTCCTCCTGCGCACCGTTTAGCCTTAACCATACCATTGTTACTGCAATTAATGATCCGGTTGCAACCTTCTGAAAACCCTACGATACCTCCCGCGTGGTTGCGTGAACTTTCTACACTTGAGTTATTACTGCAATGATCGATTTGTGCTATTCCCTTTAGATAGGTTCCTTTTATGTACCCGCATATAGCACCTACGAAATTATGACCAATAAAAAAAGAAGAGCGGATATGGACATGAGATATACTGCCATCTTCTAAGAATCCGAATAATCCTTGATAAATCTGATTATTACTGCTTTCGTTCATATATATTCCATAGATCGTATGTCCTTGTCCATCGAAGTCACCTCGGAAAGGAGATTGAGCATTCCCAATAGGTGTCCATGGACGGAGCCGGGAGTTTCCTTTTTTCCATTGTTGCCACCCGGTAGTATCATTTAGAAGCAAGTCATTAGCCAATTTTATATGCACACCATCAAAACTATTTCCTTGGTTTACCTTACAGGCAAGTTGGTAAAGATCTTCAGAAGTGGATATAATAATAGACTTATCCATATTGTTATTAATCTGTGCGTGTATTGCTTCGATAGAAAGAAATACGGATAGAATGAAAACGAAAGTCTGTATCTTATTCATAATCTGGCAATATTTTGGTAAATGATGTGATTAGTTTTATGGGAATCTCTCGAATATTTCTAAATGGATCGTGGAGATAGGTATTGAAAGCTGTTGTCGACTTTTTGACCGGAGTCCTTTTATCGACCAGATAATCGATGACGATTCTATATTCAGATTCTTTATTTGTGAGTTGATTAGAATATTTCGTGATATATTCTGTTCTCATATAAGAATATTGGTATTTTTCATCTACCTTATGATAGAATATATCCCATACATAGCGGGTAGAATGAAAAAAAACGTCCGGATTGCTGCAAGGAAGATCGCTGACCGGTCGTTCGATATGCGCGGAGAGAAGTGCATTGTCTTTTTTAGAGACATAGAAATACCCTCTGTGTTGTAAGTAGGGAGCTTTGATACCTTGATACCTTATTTTGTAAGTTTCATTATTATCGCTTTCTGGGATTATTTGTTCTATTAGCCATAAATAATTATCATAACTATCAGAGGCTAATTCTATAAAGAAAGGATAGGGCATAGGTTCTATACAAAGAAATACTCCTAACTGGTTTCTGCCAGATGTTTCTATAGGGTTCAGTATCATTCTGTTTTTGATGTTTACTTTAGGTCTTTCGCCAGATTCCAGTTTGTTGGCGGTGGGCATCTGCAATGTCATACGACATTGCCCAAGGGTAACAAGTTCATTGTCTTCAATTTCTTGCTTACGATAGGTTCCTTCTAGTATTGGATAGTGGGAAGGGTAATTATGTTTCCATTTTTTTCGTATGTTCTTCACTAATTGTCTTAGGTTGATATTGCTGACAATAACTTGTGGCAGCTTGTAAGTTTGGCTTTTTAGAGAGATGATCCAACCGTTTTTCCAATCAAAAGGATATTTTAATGTTTGTGTTTCATATCCCACATAAGAGACTCTTATTGAGTCTTGTGATAAAATCTCGTTTAGGCTGAATTCTCCGTTTATGTTGGTGGTAGTGCTTTTGCTAATATCAGGAGTCACATAGATGGTTGCAAACGGAATGGGTTCCAAAGTAGAGGAATCTATTATTTTCCCTTTTAATATTTGTCCATGAATGATGTTGCAGGAGAAGAATATCTCCAGCATGAGAAATGTGATTTTTAAATTGTGTAGCGGATATTTTCTCATGTATAAAATATAATTGGATTTACACAAAAGTATCTTATCAAATGAATATCTGCAACTATTATTTAGTGACAATTTCATGTTTGGTTTATTCTTGGACCATTTTGAGTGATTAATAGACCTTTTGTCAACGAACTTTTGAAAAGTTGAACCTTTTTGAGTTATTTGAGTACATCAATATATCAGATTTTTCCCAACTTTGCAATTGTGAATTCGGATAATTAAGTATAAGAAATAAATTAGAATAACATGGACTACACAGGTATGAAAACTTATTTAAAGAAGAACATTATGATGATGTTCGTTTTAGGAGCAGCATTGCTCTTTACATTGCAGGTTGGTGCGCAGACTAATGGTAAAACAGGTAAAGGTTTATATGAGTTGTTTAGTACAAGAGTACCAGATGGCGCACAGTGGACTAAGTCGGATCATAGATATGTTCGACATGGAGGATATTCGAAGAAGTCTGAAAACTACATATATGTAGAAGCCTCTAAAAGTCCTGCCGAGTTAACAGGATTGTCTATTCCTATTCGTGAGAATCCTGGACCGGGTGAATATCGTTATATTACTTTTGCATGGATAAAATGGGGAGGGGAGCAAATCGGGATGCAATTTAATGTTTCCGAAGAATCTGCCGGTCAAAAGGGAAAGAAGTATGACTTTTCCTACATTGCCGGAAAACCGAAAGATCTGATCAATCAGTTGAAAGGTCTTAATCTTGGCGATATGCCCGGACATTGGGTGGTAATGACACGTGACCTTTGGAAAGACTTCGGTAATATCACTTTAACCGGAATATCATTTATTTGTCCTGAAAGACGGGATGCCGGCTTTGATGAAATCTTTTTGGCAAAGACGCAGGAGGATATAAAAAATGCTCCCAAAGTGCTTCCAAGCGAGATTGCTACAGCCGTACCAGTTGAGGAAAGAGATGATGCTCTGATGTATGATGAAGCTGCAACAGATAGTGTTGCTGCCGATCAAGGTGTGCAAATAGATTGGGGAGCACAAATTAAAGCAGGTGGTTCAATGATGTATCCTTTATATTTATTGGGATTAATTGCACTTGTTATTGCGCTCCAACGACTGATTACTTCGCGCCAAGGTCGTTTGGCTCCGGAACCTTTATGTAAGAGTGTCAATGAATGTTTGGTAAACGGTGATTTGAAAGGAGCATTGGCTGCTTGTGATAAATATCCTTCTACACTGGCGAATTCGTTACGGTTCATATTTGAGCATGTGAAAGCCGGGCGTGAGGCTGTCAGCCAAACTGCAGGTGATATGGCTGCACGTGACATCCGTACCCATCTGGCGCGTATTTATCCTCTGTCTGTTATTGCTTCATTGGCTCCGTTGATTGGTCTGTTAGGAACAGTTGTCGGTATGATCGAGGCATTCGGTTTGGTGGCTCTTTATGGTGATGAAGGTGGTGCATCTATTTTATCCGATTCTATCTCCAAAGCATTGATAACAACTGCTGCCGGTTTGATTATAGCAGCTCCTGCCATCGCATTGTATTTTATTATCAAAAACCGTATCATGCGTATGGCTTCATTGGTGGAAGTAGAAGTGGAAAATGTGATAACCAAATTATATCTGGATAATAAGGAGGAAAATCATGAGACTGAACTATGATGAAGATGACAAGGTAGAAGTGCAAATGTCTCCATTGATAGATTGTGTATTTCTATTGCTTATCTTCTTTTTGGTGACTACGATGATGAAAAAATGGGAAATGCAGATTCCGCTGACACTTCCTACGATGACTTCGAGCCTGTCTACCACTCGATCAGGAGAAGAGGCTGTGATTATCGCTGTGGATGAGAAGAAGAAAATTTATCAGGTGGTGGGACATGATGCCTATTCGGGTGAGAGTGTTTACGTGCCACTGAAAGATTTGGATGCTTTTCTGGTTGATTTGCGTAATAGCCGGGGAGTGGAAACGAATATTGATGTGACAGCCTACCGCACAGTGCCGGTGAATACTGTGATTGAGATATTTGATCAGTGCCAGATACAGGGGTTCACGCATACACGTGTACGTCTTGGAAGTAAACCTTATTGAATAAGCCTATGAGATTATCATTATTTAATAACGAAGAGGAACCGGAAGTTTCGATGTCTCCTTTGATAGACTGTGTGTTCCTGTTACTTATATTCTTTTTGGTGTCTACTATGACAAAAGTGAAAAACAGGGATATTCCTGTGGACTTGCCTACTTCCCAATCGGCTATTAAATTAAAGCCGGATGATAAGCAAGCGATTGTGGGACTGGATGCGGAAGGAAATTTTTATTGGGATGGGCAACCTTGTTCTACTAATTTTATGATGGAACAATTGCGACAGACGTGCATTACCGATCCGGGAAAGCGTATCCGTATTGATATGGACAGGCATACTCCATTCGGACGGTTTGTGGAAGTGATGGATGCTTGTCAGTTTTATAATTTAAGTAATATAGGAATCAGGACATATGACGAAAACTACAACAGGGAGTAGCCGTCTGACGGTTTTCTTATCATGGCTGATAGCTCTGATTTGTTTTGCGGGAGGTGCACTTTATATATGGATGATGCCATCACCGGATCAGGAGGCTATGAATCTGCATATGAAACAGCAGAAAAATCAAAACTCCCGGAAGAATTTGACTGAAAAGATGAAACAGGAGCAGGCACAACGAGCGTTGCCTGCTAATTACGCCAGGCAGTTAGTGGAGCAATCAGAGCTCTTGGTAAAGAAAAATTTGGGCGAACAAATTAAAAAGTTTCGGACGATGGCCGAAACAATGAGACGGCGGAAAGATGATCTGTTAACGAAGGTTGAAAAGAGAAAACTGCCTTGGGGGGCTCCTGATGATGCAAATGATACATCGAAAGCACGGGCGATTCCTCAAGCAGATAATCCGCCGGTCAATGCTTCGGTGGAAGAACTCTACAGTGCATTGCGTGATTATGAGGCGGAGATTCAGCAAAACCATTTGGCAGTGAATGCTGCTAAACAATCATTGTCTAAAGGACAGTCGTTTCCCGAAGTATATAGTTCGTTGAAAGCGGGTGTTTCGCGTATGCCAGGTTTTGATGAATTGATAAAAATGCAGTTGAGGGGAAATGAGTGGATGACTTCGGCGAGTAGTAATGCGAGTGGAGGATTGCAGATAGAGAGTACTGCTGATTTGAATAACTATCGTGGATTACTCGGGCAGGCTACCCGGCAGGCTGGATTAGCGCAATCACGTTTGGAAGGTCTTTTTGGTGCAGTGCGGCAGGCTGGAAATCCGGGTATGGGGCAAGGTAATGGCAAGCCGGGTAGTGGAGGATTGGGTGGTAGTGGAAATGGCACTGGTAGTGGTATGGGAGGTAGTGGAGAAGTTTCTGCTCCAGGAGGTGGCACAGGTACGTTCAGTGCCTATTCCGGTTCGAAATTGAGTAAAGAGATGGTACGGGCACAGGCTTTGCCGGGGCGGCGTTTTTCAAAAGACGCTAAGCGTAAGGGATGGCTTTATATCAATACATGGTATATGATTGGGCCTTGGGAGAGCTTTGGTCGAGAGGATTTCTCCATTGTTCATCCGCCTGAAATATCTATTGATTTTGATGCAGTGTACACTGATGGGCAAGTTGGTACAGGTATTGCAGAGACAGATTCTGATCCATTGAAAGTTATTGGTGATGAAGTACGGCTTGACGGAGCACTTCGATGGAAGTTTATGCAGAGTGAATCAATGCATAATGTACCGCCTGTGACTACGGGACATTCGACCTACTATGCCTATACAGAACTTTATTTTGATGAGGCAACCACAATGTTGGTGGCTATTGGCACGGATGATAGTGGACGTGTATGGATTAATGGAAAAGATGTATGGCGTGATTATGGCACTAGTTGGTATAATATTGATGAACATATTGCTCCTTTTCAGTTCCGACAGGGATGGAATAAAGTATTGGTTCGGTTGGAAAATGGAGGTGGCGGACCGTGTGGGTTTAGTTTTTTGATTATTCCCCAAAGTAAATAGATAGATGTGTGTTTAGTTTTAATAGAAAGATTGTTTAAGGATTAATTATTGGTAGAAGTTATGTGAAGGCTTTATGTGCCTTCCATAACTTTCTTTTTATATGCATTGAATGATTTTTGTACGGTTTTGATTCATTTTAGGACGTTTCTGTCCTAAAAAGGGTGCATCTTTGCATTGTAATAATAACCACGAAAAACTGTATAATTAATGAACTTTAGAAAAATTTCTTTTTGGGTATTAAGCTGTGTTTTCAGTATTAGCATGGCAGGATGTAAATCAGGTAAGAGTAACAATCAGAATGAAGCAATTACCGATAGTGTATGGACGAAGTCAAAGGTTATTGAGACTATTAAGAAGGTAAATGACTATTGGCAGGCGGAGAATCCAGAACCGGCATTTGCCTTTTGGCATCCGGCTGCTTATCATACCGGAAATATTGCAGCTTATGAAGTAACCGGTAATGAGACTTACAAGAAGTATTCGGAAGCATGGGCTGAAAAGAACCAATGGAAGGGAGCTACTTCTGATGATAAATCCAAGTGGAAATATAATTATGGTGAAACGATGGAACATGTTCTCTTTGGAGATTGGCAGATTTGTTTCCAGACTTATATTGACTTGTATAACATGGACCGTGAGCCGGCAGAGTATAAAATAGCCCGTGCCAAGGAAGTGATGGAATATGAAATGTCAACTCCCAATAATGACTATTGGTGGTGGGCAGACGGATTGTATATGGTAATGCCGGTGATGACCAAACTTTATAAGGTTACAGGTAATCAGCAATATTTGGATAAACTCTATGAGTACTTTACTTATGCTAAAAATCTCATGTATGATGAGGAGAGTGCCCTGTTTTATCGCGATGGAAAATACATCTACCCGAAACATAAGACAAATCAAGGATTGAAAGACTTTTGGTCTAGGGGTAACGGTTGGGTGTTTGCAGGTTTGGCTAAAGTTTTGCAGGACCTACCCGAAAATGATGCACATCGTGCTGAATATATTACCATATACCAAGCTATGGCTAAATCATTGGCTGCTGCACAACAGGAAGAAGGATACTGGACCCGTAGTTTGTTGGATCCGGTGCAGGCTCCGGGACGTGAAACAAGTGGGACAGCTTTCTTTACCTATGGGTATCTTTGGGGTGTGAATAATGGATTTTTGGATAAATCAACTTATGAACCTGTTATAAAACAAGGTTGGAAATACTTGACTGAAATAGCCTTGCAACCCAATGGAAAGATAGGCTATGTACAACCAATCGGTGAAAGAGCAGACCAACATAAGAATGTAGGACCGGAGACGACTGCGGACTTTGGGGTAGGAGCTTTCCTGTTGGCGGGTTCTGAAATGGTGAAATATCTGAATAATTAAAATTGTTTTTTATATTTGAATGTAATGATGAAAAATAAAAATATCCTGGTCTTCATTTTATTGTGTGTGTTCAGTACAGTAACTTATGCTAAAAAGGGGAAGGTAGAAAAGGAAATCAGTGACCGTGAATATTGGGCACAGATGGCATATAAGATTGCTGCTCCTGTATTGAGTAATATGAGCAAAGGGGAGTTGAAGAAAAATATGCAGGTGGAAATCAGTCCGACATGGGATGGACGCAGTAAGGATGTGACTTACATGGAGTGTTTCGGGCGTCTGATGTCCGGTATTGCTCCCTGGCTTTCCTTGCCCGACGATGATACGGAAGAGGGTAAAATGCGTAAGCAATTGCGGGAATGGGCTTTGAAGAGCTACGCACATGCTGTTGACCCGGATAGCCCTGATTATCTCTTATGGAGAAATGAAGGACAGCCTTTGGTAGATGCAGCTTACATTGCCAGTAGCTTTCTTCGTGCTAAAAAGCAGCTTTGGGAACCATTGGATGAAGTGACAAAACAACGTTATATTAAAGAATTTCAGTTATTGCGTCGGATTGATCCGCCATACACAAATTGGCTATTGTTTTCAGCTATGATTGAATCTTTTTTGATGGAAGCCGATGCACAATACGATTTGTTCCGCATTCATACAGCTGTTCGAAAAGCAGAAGAGTGGTATGTAGGTGATGGCTGGTATTCGGATGGAGAAACTTTTGCATTCGATTACTATAATAGTTATGTGATTCAACCTATGTTTGTACAAGTAATGCAGACTGTCAACGATCATAAAGTAATGTTGCATGACCGTAGTTTGGAGATGCAAAAGAAAACAGAAGATTTGGCTAAGAAACGCATGCAGCGTTTCGGAATGATTTTGGAACGTTTTATATTTCCTGAAGCATCTTTTCCGGTATTCGGTCGTTCGATGACTTATCGTTTGGGAGTTTTTCAGCCATTGTCAATGCTTTGCTGGAAAGAAATGCTGCCCGAAGAACTTCCGGAAGGCCAGGTACGTAATGCTTTAACTTGCGTCATGAAACGTTTGTTTGCTGTTGATGGTAATTTCAATGAGAAAGGATTTTTGCAATTAGGCTTTGCCGGGCATCAGACCGGGCTAGCGGATTGGTATAGTAATAATGGAAGTATGTATATTACATCAGAAGTATTTCTACCATTAGGACTTCCTGCCAATCATTCTTTTTGGACTTCAAAACCTCAAGACTGGACCTCTAAAAAGGCGTGGAGTGGACATGAATTTCCCAAGGATCATGCAATACATTATTAAATGAAGAAATTTTTATTTACTATAGGACTGTTGGCTGTCTCTTTTGCAACTCTGTGGGGACAATTCAAATATGTGAAAGTGGATGCGCCATTTTCAATGAAGCCAATAAAAGAGTTTATATATCCTGATCAAGATTTCTCCATTGTAAATTATGGTGCTGTAAAAGGAGGAGAGGCGGATGTTTCTGATGCAATTGCGGGTGCTATAGCTGCTTGTAATCAGGCAGGAGGTGGGAGAGTAGTTATACCTGAAGGAGAATGGTTGACCGGACCAATCCATCTCAAGAGTAATGTAAACTTGTATTTGGCTGAAGGGGCGGTACTACGTTTTACGGATAATCCTTCTCATTATTTGCCAGCCGTAATGACGTCTTGGGAGGGGATGGAATGTTATAACTATTCACCTTTGATTTATGCTCTTGAGTGCAAGAATGTGGCTATTACAGGAACAGGTCTGTTAAGTCCGAAGATGGATTGTTGGAAGAAGTGGTTTGCCCGTCCTAAGGCTCACATGGATGCACTTAGAAAGTTGTATACGATGGCATCCAAAGATGTACCTGTTGAAAAACGACAGATGGCGGTAGGTGAGAACCATCTTCGTCCGCATCTGATACATTTTAATCGTTGCGAGAATGTACTGCTTGATAGTTTTAAGATTCGTGAAAGCCCCTTTTGGACGATTCATATGTATATGTGCAATGGCGGGATAGTACGTAATCTGGATGTTAAAGCGCATGGACACAATAATGACGGTATTGATTTGGAGATGACTCGTAATTTTTTAGTGGAGGATTGTACCTTTGACCAAGGTGATGATGCGGTGGTGATTAAGGCCGGTCGTAATCGTGACGCCTGGAGATTAAACACTCCGACTGAAAATATTGTAATTCGTAATTGTAATATTTTGGAAGGGCATACTTTATTAGGAATTGGCAGTGAAATTTCAGGTGGTATTCGTAATGTGTATATGCATGATTGTAAAGCACCACAATCTGTACGACGACTTTTCTTTGTGAAGACAAATCATAGACGAGGAGCGTTTGTTGAAAATATTCACATGGAAAATATAAGAACAGGGCATGTGCAACGTGTATTGGAAATAGATACAGATGTACTCTATCAGTGGAGGGAGCTTGTTCCTACTTATGAAGAACGTATTACTCGTATTGATGGCATTTATTTGAAAAATGTGATTTGTGATTCTGCTGATGCGATATATGAGTTAAAGGGGGACGCAAAATTGCCTGTCAGAAATGTGGTTATAAAAGACGTACATGTGGATAAGGTGAACGATTTTGTGAAAAAAGTCCATAACGTTAAGAACGTAAAGGAGGATAATGTGACATACGGTTCATTACACTAACTAACCTTTATTATATATGTTGGTCCCGTCAATACTGTAAAATGTATTGGCGGGATTTTTTTATAATGAATAAAAAAATCGCTGTTAAAAAGTAAGATTTAAACTATATTGAATGAATATTGTCCTGTTTTGACCGATTTGAAGACCTTTGTATAAAAAGAATATCTCATCTTTGCAATGCATTTAGTTTTCAATAGGTAATAGTTTTAGTTTTTAGGTAACACATCGATTGATTTGCAAATTCGCTGTCGGTCTGAATGGAAACATTGACCGATGGTGGATTTATTTGGAAATAGTATTGTATCATGAAAACAATAGATTAGAAAATGAAGAAACCTTTATTGTATTTGCTTATTTTATTAGTGACTGTTTTCAGCACTTCCTGTTCCCAATCTTCGAAAGAGACATTTGAAATAGGGGACAAGACATTTTTACTTAACGGAAACCCGTTTGTGGTAAAAGCAGCCGAAATTCATTATCCCCGTATACCAAAAGAGTATTGGGAGCATCGTATCAAAATGTGTAAGGCATTAGGTATGAATACCATTTGTCTTTATGTCTTTTGGAATTTTCATGAGCCGGAAGAGGGAAAATATGACTTTACCGGTCAAAAAGATATTGCGGCTTTCTGTCGGCTGGCGCAGGAAAACGGAATGTATGTGATCGTTCGTCCCGGACCGTATGTTTGTGCAGAGTGGGAAATGGGTGGATTGCCTTGGTGGTTATTAAAGAAGAAGGACATCAAGCTTCGTGAACAGGATCCGTATTATATGGAGCGGGTGAAATTGTTCATGAATGAAGTGGGTAAACAGCTTACCGATCTCCAGATTAGTAAAGGTGGCAATATCATTATGGTACAGGTTGAGAATGAATATGGATCATTCGGAATAGACAAACCATACATTGCCGAAATACGTGATATTGTAAAGCAAGCAGGTTTCACAGGAGTTCCTTTATTCCAATGTGACTGGAATTCGAACTTTGAGAATAATGCATTGGATGATTTGCTTTGGACAATCAACTTTGGTACAGGGGCTAATATTGACGATCAATTTAAGCGGTTGCAAGAACTCCGTCCTGATATTCCGTTGATGTGTAGTGAGTTTTGGTCCGGATGGTTCGATCATTGGGGAGCGAAGCATGAGACACGTAGTGCGGAGGATTTGGTAAAAGGAATGAAAGAAATGCTTGACCGGAATATTTCATTTAGTTTGTATATGACTCATGGAGGTACTAGTTTCGGACATTGGGGAGGAGCAAATTTCCCTAATTTCTCTCCGACGTGTACGTCTTATGATTATGATGCTCCCATCAATGAATCAGGAAAAGTCACTCCCAAATATTTTGAGGTACGCAATTTGTTAAGTAACTATTTACCCGAAGGCGAGTCATTGCCGGAAATTCCGGATTCTGTTCCGACTATTGCCATTCCGTCATTCAAGTTGGATGAAGTGGCGATACTGTTTGATAATTTGCCGGAGCCAAAGATTAGTGAAAATATTCAGTCAATGGAGGCGTTTGATCAAGGATGGGGAAGTATTCTGTACCGGACTACACTACCGGCATCTAAAGAGGAACAGACTCTGACAATCACAGAGGCTCATGACTGGGCGCAAGTTTTCTTGGATGGCAGGAAGTTAGCTACGTTGAGTCGTTTAAAAGGTGAAGGTACGGTTATTCTTCCTCCAATGAAAGAAGGGGCCCAGCTGGATATTTTGGTAGAAGCAATGGGGCGTATGAATTTTGGTAAAGGCATTTATGATTGGAAGGGTATCACTGAAAAAGTGGAAGTCCAGTCGAATAATGGTGTTATTACTTCATTGAAGAACTGGAAAGTTTATAATATTCCGGTTGATTATGCTTTTGCGCAAAATAAGAAATTTGTAAAACAGGATAATCCCCAGAAATATCCTGCCTACTATCGGGGAACCTTTACGTTGGACAAAACAGGTGATACATTCTTGAATATGACTACCTGGAGTAAAGGTATGGTTTGGGTGAACGGTTATGCTATTGGACGTTACTGGGAAATTGGGCCACAACAAACCTTATATGTGCCGGGATGTTGGTTGAAGAAAGGAGAGAATGAAGTGATTATATTGGATATGGCTGGACCTGTACAACCGGAAACGGCAGGCTTGCAACAACCTATTCTCGATAATTTACGCGTTCATGGTGCTGCCTATGCACATCGTAAAGTAGGTGAGAACTTGGACTTGAGCGGAGAAACACCCGTTTATAAAGGTTCTTTCAGGGCGGGTAATGGTTGGCAACATGTGAAGTTTGGAAAAGAGGTGGAAACTCGTTTCTTCTGTCTCGAAGCATTGAATGCACATGATGGGAAAGATTTTGCAGCTATTGCTGAGTTGGAGTTACTGGGAGCTGATGGGAAACCCTTGTCACGTCAACATTGGAAAGTTGTTTATGCAGATAGTGAGGAAACAGAAGAAGCGAATAATATTGCAACGAATGTGTTCGACTTGCAGGAATCTACCTTTTGGCACACAAGCTATTCTTCGGCTGCCAAACATAAATTCCCGCATCAGATTGTGATTAATCTTGGTGAAGATAAGGTAGTAACCGGATTTTCATATTTGCCGAGAGCAGAAGCCGGTAAGACAGGTATGATTAAAGATTATCGGGTATATCTGAAAATGACACCCTTTAAAATCTAATGGGAATAATAAGATAATTGTATGTTTATGATGTACACTGAAGACATTTAAGTCATAAGGTTAATTATTAAGTTTGTTCATTAAGTTATAGAGAAGTAAAAGAATTACTTTCACGTGAGTGACGGTTTTTCTTTTACTTTTCTTTTTGTATTTTTGTAGATGGTATTCTATCTAATCTATACAGAATTAAATTTGAACAGATTATGCTGGACGTTATTTTGATTTTCATTGGTGCTCTCTGTATGATTGCCGGATTAGCCGGTTGTATTCTTCCGTTTCTTCCTGGTCCTCCTATTGCTTATTTGGGACTGTTTATTCTTCATTGTACAGATAAGGTGGGGTACAGTACTACGCAACTAATTGTATGGTTGCTGATTGTGGTTGTATTACAGGTCCTGGATTATTTTACTCCAATGTTGGGCAGTAAATACAGTGGTGGCAGTAAGTGGGGAAATTGGGGATGTATAATAGGTACTCTTGCCGGTCTTCTTTTCTTACCATGGGGGATTATTCTCGGTCCGTTTCTGGGAGCTGTCATTGGGGAACTGCTGGGAAATAAGGATTTCTCACAGGCGCTTAAATCAGGATTCGGTTCCTTGATAGGATTCATATTGGGAACCTTGTTAAAACTGGTTGTCTGCGGTTATTTCTGTTATCAGTTTATTGCCGGTTTTGTTTGATAAATATAAATAAAGCTGCTCTCCTGAAAGAAGAACAGCTTTACTGCTTTGTTTACTTTATTTTAGGCTCATTTCACCGGAATCTTGTCGATACGTTTCTGATGACGTCCCCCTTCAAACTCGGTAGAGAAAAACTCGGTTAAAATCATGTCCGCTTCTTCTGTGCTGATGAAGCGTCCCGGCATGACCAAGATATTGGCGTCATTGTGCTGACGTGCCAAATGCGCAATCTCTGCATTCCAGCAAAGAGCTGCACGAATCCCCTGATGCTTGTTCAGTGTCATATTGATTCCGTTTCCACTGCCGCAGATAGCAATACCGGGATAACATTCACCCGATTCCACTGCAAGAGCCAGCGGGTGGGCATAATCCGGATAATCTACACTTGCTGCAGAGGTGGTCCCGAAGTCTTTGTATGCCCAGCCTTTTACTTCCAGCCAGCCGCGAACATATTCTTTCAGTTCAAAACCGGCGTGGTCGCATGCTAATCCGATTGTTTTCATTAGAGCATTGCTTTTACTTGGTTATATACATTTTCGGCTGTGAATCCAAGTTTCTCATCCAGTACTTTGTAAGGTGCGGAGAAACCAAAAGATTCCAAGCCCCATACTTTGCCATGGCAGCCTACCAGACCCTGAAGAGTAACAGGCAAACCGGCGGTCAAACCGAAAATCTTGGCATTTGCAGGGAGAACAGATTCTTGGTATTCTTTGGATTGGTTACGGAACAGCCCCTCAGACGGAGCAGATACAATACGTACTTTTACACCATCTTTGCGGAGCAACTCTGTACCGGCTACCAAAGTGGAAACTTCAGAACCGGAAGCTACTAAAACTACATCCGGGTTTTCGTCAGAACCGGCCACGATATAAGCGCCTTTCGCTGCTTGTTCGTAATCTGTTCCTTCCGGTAAGTTAGCAATATTCTGGCGGGAGAAAATCAGACCTGTCGGAGTGGACATATTCTCCATTGCAAGTTTCCATGCGATAGTTGTTTCTTCTGCATCTGCCGGACGGAGTACCAACATAGAGTTGTGTCCCTTGTGGTTTTTAAGCTTTTCCATCAAGCGGATTTGTGCTTCCTGTTCTACCGGTTCGTGAGTAGGGCCGTCTTCGCCTACACGGAACGCATCGTGTGTCCAAATGAACTTCACGGGTTGTTCCATCAATGCAGCCATACGTACGGCAGGTTTCATGTAATCGGAGAATACGAAGAATGTGCCGCAAGCTGCGATTACACCACCGTGAAGCGACATACCGATACAGATACAAGCCATTGACAGTTCAGATACACCTGCCTGGAAGAATGCTCCGCTGAAATCGCCTTTCTTGAACGAATGAGTCTTTTTCAAGAAACCGTCGGTCTTGTCAGAGTTGGAAAGGTCGGCAGAAGCTACAATCATATTTTCTACTTGTGTAGCGAGAGCACCTAATACGGTTGCCGATGCGGCGCGAGTAGCGCTGCCTGCTTTCTGTTCGATAGCGGCCCAATCCACTTTCGGAGCTTTGCCGGAGAAGAACAGTTCCAGTTTGGCTGCAAGTTCCGGATTAGCTTTTGCCCATGCGGCTTTCACTGCATATCTTTCAGCTACGATCTTTTTCAATTCTTCTGCACGTTTTGCATACAGTTCGGCTACTTCCGGGAATATAACGAACGGGTTGGTAGGATCACCGCCTAAATTCTTAATTGTATTTACATATGCGTCGCCACCGAGAGGAGCACCGTGTGTAGCGCAGTTAGCTTCATAGCTGCTACCGTCCGCTTTGCGTGCGCCTTTACCCATCACAGTCTTACCGATAATCAATGTCGGACGTTCCTTTTCCGCCTGTGCCTCTTTGATCGCTGCACGGATTTCGTCAGGATCATTACCATTGATACTCAGTACTTTCCATCCCCATGCCTCATACTTCATGGCAGTATCTTCTATAGTTACATCTTTCGTTTCTGTAGAAAGCTGAATGTCGTTGGAGTCGTAGAACATGATCAGATTATCCAGACCCAATGCACCGGCAATACGTCCGGAACCTTGAGAAATCTCTTCCTGGATACCGCCATCAGAGATATAAGCGTAGATAGTCTGATTCATCACTTCGTTGAAGCGTGCTTTCAGAAATTTAGCGGCAATGGCAGCACCTACTGCAAAAGTGTGTCCTTGTCCCAGCGGACCGGAAGTATTTTCGATACCACGCATGATGTCCACTTCCGGATGTCCCGGAGTGGGGCTTCCCCATTGGCGGAATTCTTTCAATTCATCCAATGTGAATTTACCGGTCAGTGCCAATGTTGAATAAAGCATTGGAGACATATGTCCCGGATCGAGGAAGAAACGGTCGCGTCCTTCCCAGCGGGGATTCTCCGGATCATATACTAAAAACTCAGAAAAGAGTACATTCACAAAGTCAGCACCACCCATGGCGCCACCCGGGTGACCGGAATTGGCTTTCTCAACCATTGAAGCAGCAAGAATACGGATGTTATCCGCTGCACGATTCATAAGTTTATTATCGTTCATATTATTAAAATTAATTGATTTCTGTAAGATTGTTGGCAAAGATAACTCTTTATGTGGATTTAACAATCCAAAAGAGCTATCTTTTTTGTTACCATTTTACTTGTCTTCTTGTTTATAATACAATAAGTAATAGCCCTTGATTTACTGTAACTCTAAAGTAACAATCGACTTAGCAGGAAGTTTTACCTTCATTGTGCCTTTATTGATTTTTACCTCTTTGAAAGGTGCCGGTTTTACAATATTAGGATTTTCAAAAGAATTGTAATCGGTGAGTTTTGCAGAGGTCAGGATTTCTCCGGTAGCTTTCTTTGCCTTTGTGTCTCCCAGATTGATGGTGATTTCCTGTGTTTCATCGGCATTTACGTTTGAAAGGGAAATATGGATAACACCGTTTTTGTCTTTGGAGGCTGTGGCGCTTACCATCGGTACGGTACGGTTATCGCGTACATTCATCTTTTCACACTCCAGGTCGATAGGGAGATAAGTGGCGTCTTGATGTACCTTATACATTTTGAAAACATAATAGCTGGGAGTCAGTACCATCTCTTTTCCTTTTGTCAGAATCATGGATTGAAGTACATTGACAACTTGTGCGATATTTGCCATTTTCAGACGATCGGTGTATTTATGAAATACGTCAAGGCTCAAAGAGGCAACGAAAGCGTCGCGCAATGTGTTTTGCTGATAGAGGTGTCCTCTGATGGTTCCGGGTTCTTCGTCCCACCAAGTTCCCCATTCGTCGAGTAAAAGGGCGATTTTTTTATCCTTGTCATATTTGTCCATGATGGCGCAATGTTTTTTGAGGACTTCTTCCACTTCAAGGCATTTGCCCATTGTCCAATAATAGTCGTCTTTGTTGAATTGAGTAGCGGAAGTTTTACTGCCACTCCAGCCCGTTACGGTGTAATAATGAAGAGAAAGACCTTGCATACGGTGTCCTACACGATTCATCAATACATCAGTCCAGTTATAGTCGTAATCACTGGCTCCGCTGGCAATCTTGAAGAGACGGTTGTCGTCATAGTTGCGGCAATAGGTGGAGTAACGACGGTACAGGTCTGCATAGTATTCGGGACGCATACTGCCGCCACATCCCCAACTTTCATTTCCTACACCCAGATATTTAATCTTCCATGCTTTGTCGCGCCCGTTTTTGCGGCGAAGGTTCGCCATAGGAGAGTCACCGTCAGATGTCATATATTCTACCCATTTGGCGAGTTCCTCTACCGTACCGCTGCCTACATTTCCACTGACGTATGGTTCGCAACCCAGCATTTCACACAGGTTTAGAAACTCATGAGTACCGAAACTATTGTCTTCAATGGTTCCTCCCCAGTTGTTATTTACCATCTTCGGGCGGTTCTCTTTGGGACCGATACCGTCCATCCAGTGGTATTCATCGGCAAAACAACCACCCGGCCAACGAAGAACAGGAACGGCGAGTTCTTTTAATGCATTGAATACATCTGTGCGATATCCCTTTATATTAGGAATATCCGAATTCTCGCCTACCCAAAGACCGCCGTAGATACATGAACCCAAATGTTCGGCAAACTGACCGTAAATTTCTTTGGGGATAATTTCTTTACCTTGATCGGCGTGTAAAGTGATGGTAGCGCTCTTTTGTGCAGAAAGAGATACTGAAGCTGCCAAAAAGGCTGTGCTGACTAATAATTTTGCTTTCATAAATGGTATTTGTTTAATGATTGTTTTTTTATTTTAGCAAACGTACTTCGTAGATGGCAGGAGTCCATTCCGTCCCGTCAGGGATGAAACGTATCGGACAATTGCCCGTGTTCAACTTTTGGGGCAGGGCATAAGAAAGAGTAATAAAACCGCCTTTGTCCGCTTCACTGATTGTCGGTTTAACAGCCAACTTTTCATTATTCAAGAGGATAGCCATTTTGTTCCGGTCATCTTTCCGTATCGTAATCAGGAGACGGCTTGCTTCCTCTTTTACTTTCAGTTGATAGCCGAACCAACCTTTGGCACGGCGGAAGTGTCTGTCTTTATCCGTTCCGGTTTCTGCCTGCTCATATTGGATAGCATGGTCAGACTCCGGCTGCTGTTCACCGGGAAAGATAAGATCAATAGTTTGATTGGCTAATTCGGCCGTTTCTCGTTCGGCTGTTGCCATTTCTTCCTGAATGGCTTTGAAGCGCTCTTCACTTGTCTGCCGGAAGTAAATGGCATAACGGGAATTATGCAGGCGGAAGAAAGGAACGAGTTCCAATGCTTTGCCTTGTGCCGGATAGACATCTCCATTGTAGCGGAAAGCGATCCGGTTCCCCTTTTCTTTGTGAAGATCTTTGCATATTGAATTGGGAGCTCCTATCAACATCGGGACTTCCTGCAAAGGAATTTGTTTGCCATGTGCGATATGTCCGCCGCGACTGTCATCGGCATACAGACCATCGAGATGTTCTGTGCCTGTGGAAGCTGCAAGAACGATAGGACCGTATAAGAAAGCATAATAATCTTTCTTGTCGGGGATTTGTTCAATAGTGACTTTCATCGGCAGGTTGAAGGTTATGACGTCTCCTTTTTTCCATTTACGGGAAAGAGGAAGATATTGATTTCCTTTTTTCGTGGGAAACGTTTCTTTCTTCCCATTAATGCTAATTGAATAGTTGGAAGATTGGTTAGCCCATTCCGGAATGCGTATCATTAAAGTACGTTGTTTCTTAGAAGCTTTATCTATTCGCAAAGTAACCTTATTGTCATCGGGAAAGCGGGTTTCCTGTGTCAAGATGACGCCTTGTTCTTTCCAGTTCAGTTGTGAGGGGATGAAAAGATTGACATAAAGCGTATCTTTCTGATGCGCATAAATGAATTCACCGTATTTGGTATGGTTCTCCAGACCAGAGCCGACACAACACCACATAGATGTTTCCGGTTGTGAATAAACGCGGTAATGTCCCGGTCGCATAGGAGTGAAGTATACAAATCCGCCTTTATCCGGCTCTTGAGACGCTAAGATATGGTTGTAAAGCGCACGTTCGTAATAGTTGATGTAGTTGGGGTCGGGCTCATTTATATTGCAGGGATTGTGAGAGTTCTGATAAAGCATTTTAGTAAGGCGGAGCATATTGTAGGTATTGCAGGTCTCCGGCCCTTGCACATCGTTTATCATGGAGGTAAAATTATCGGCCGGGTGGAAATGCTCGCGTACACTATTCCCTCCGATACAGACAGAGCGATTGTTGACAACCGTATTCCAGAAGAAACGGGCTGCATGATCCCATTCTTCGGCGTGATTCCAATTTTTGTCGTCCTGTGAAAGTTCGGCGATTCGTTTGTAACCGATCACTTTCGGTATTTGGGTGTTGGCGTGCATGCCTGTCAGTCGGTCTTTATCTTTGATAAGCGGATCAAGGATAATCTTATGGGAGAACCGACGTGCCAGTTCCAAGTACTTTTTATCTCCCGTAATTGCAGCTACGTCAGCGAAAGTCTCGTTTAGTCCGCTATGTTCGCTACGGAGCATGTCTTGTATTTGCTGATCGCTCAGACCGGAAGTTATGTCGATCATCCAATCTGTAAAAGCAATCAACATCCGGCGTGCCTGGTCGCTGCCTGTATAGAGGTAGGCGTCCCGTAATCCGGCGTATGTCTTGTGTATATTGTAGAGAGGCACCCATTTGCCATTGAGGTCGAAACCTCCGGCACGGATATTACCTGCTTTAATTTCTTTCCAAAGTTGGAGACTGCCCGGAGTTCCTCCGATAAAACCTGTTCCGACAGCTTGTTGGGCACGGTATAGCTCGTCAAGCATATAGTTAAGCCGGTTGTAAATTGCGGTATCTCCGGTAGCGGCATACATCATGGAGAGTGCGGATAAATAATGTCCGCCGATGTGTCCGTCCAGTCCGGTGTTTTCCCAATTTGTATAACTCGGAGCTTTCGGAGTGAGTCCCGCTTCGCGTAAGAAAGGAGCCAGCAAGCGATCGGGATTAAGGGCGAGTATGTAATGCAAATCAGTCTGTTGGGCTTGTAAGAACGGGCTATCCAATAGTTTGACGTCTTGTAAGGGGAAGTATGAAACCTGTGGAACGTTCTGTGCTTTAGACAGTGAGGCGGATAGAAGAAGTGCAAGTATGAACGGTGTGGTTTTCATGATAATAGTTTCCCCTTGTCCCTCTCCTTTCCGGAGAGGGAATGGGAATAGTTTATGTTAATACTTAGGTGATTAAGAAAGAAGCGGAGAGCCCTCCATGATGAGGGCTATTTGAATTTCACTGCTGCTTCTTCGATGGGCAATCCTGCCTTGTAGTTCTCGATGTATGTATTAAAACCGGCTACGTCCTCAGCGGTAGGCGATACCTCGATACCGGCGTCTCCGACAAATACTTTCTCATCCAAAAAATCAGCAAGCGATTGTTTTTTCTCATTGTTCACGAGGTAAGAACCGAGCAGGGCAATACCCCAAGCACCTCCTTCACCGGCTGTTTCCATTACAGAAATAGGCGAGTTGATGGCAGCTGCGAGTATTCTTTGACCTACTCCCTTTGTTTTGAATAATCCACCGTGACCTGTGATCCTGTCCACTTTGATTTTCTCTTCATTGAACAGGATATCGTTGCCAATCTTGAGTACTCCGACGGAAGCGTATAAATGGCTTCTCATGAAGTTTGCCAGATTGAACTTGTCATTGGCAGAACGTACAAACAAGGGCCTTCCTTCTGCAAGTCCTGTGACGGGCTCACCTGAAATATAATTGTAGGAGAGTAGACCTCCGCAATCGGCATCACCTGTGAGAGCAATGTTATAGAGCTTGCTATAAATTTCGTTCATGTCTACAGGTATACCCAGAAGCTCCTGGTATTCTTTGAACAAGTTAACCCATGCGTTGAGATCGGATGTGCAATTGTTGCAATGTACCATAGCTACCAGGCTTCCGTCCGGAGTGGTGACCATATCGATCATCTCGTATGGCTTTGACAACTCTTTCTCCAATACAATCATGGAGAAAGAGGATGTTCCTGCCGATACGTTTCCTGTACGTTGTTTCACAGCATTGGTTGCAACCATACCGGTACCCGCGTCTCCTTCCGGCGGACATACCGGTATTCCTGCCTTCAAATGACCGGATGCATCGAGTTTCTTGCTTCCTTCAGGTGTAAGGACACCTGCACTTTCACCTGCCGACAGTACCTTGGGCAGGATATCTTGCAGTGTCCAATTGTACTGATTAGGAGCAATCAGCTTGTCGAATTTCGCCACCATTTCGGCTGAATAGTTGTGGGTGGTCGGGTCTATGGGGAGCATTCCGGATGCATCGCCTATGCCCAATACTTTCTCGCCTGTCAACTGCCAATGCACATAACCTGCCAGAGTAGTCAGGAAGTCAATGTCTTTGACATGTGCTTCGTTGTCCAGAATTGCCTGGTACAAGTGAGAAATACTCCATCTCAACGGAATGTTGTAGACAAACAGGTCTGATAAAGCTGCTGCCGCGCGACCGGTATTCGTATTTCTCCAGGTACGGAAAGGTACGAGGATTTCTTCTTTTGCATTGAAGGGCATATAACCATGCATCATGGCACTGACACCGATAGCTGCCAGGTTCTCGATCTCTATGCCGTATAAGTTCTTCACGTTGGAGCGGAGATCGGCATAGCAATCTTGCAGACCGGACCAGATGGCTTCGATGCTGTATGTCCAAAGCCCGTCAACTAGCTGGTTCTCCCAAGTATGGTTTCCTTGAGCAATCGGCTTGTTTTCCTGATCAATCAAAACGGCTTTTATCCGTGTAGAACCGAGTTCGATTCCAAGAATGGCTTTGCCTGTTTCGATTGTTGATTTTGCATCTGATTTCATGTTGGATAGTGTTTAGCAAAGTGCTTTATTCAACATATAATATACTTCATTCATGCGCAACTCTTTCTTGAAGCAGCTGATAGTCGTATCTTTATTGATATGTACCATTTCGATACCTGCGATTTCAGCATAATCTTCCCAGTATTCAGCGGTCAGATCATATGAGAAGCAAGAATGGTGAGTACCACCTGCCAGAATCCATGCACCGGCACCTACTTCAAAGTTAGGCATTGGAATCCAAAGAGCGGAAGCAACCGGTAATTTCGGCAGCGGTTTCGGTTCGATACATTCCACATCATTTACAATCAGACGGAAACGGTTGCCTAAGTCTACTACAGTTGCAGTACAACCTGTACCGACTTTAGAAGTAAAGACAAGACGAGCTGTCTGGCTCTTACGAATACCTATACCGAGGAAGTGCACTTCCAGACGAGGTTTGTTGGCTGCGATAAGCGGACAAACTTCCAACATATGTGATTGTAAGATAGAACTTTGTGCACCGTTGAAGTTCAATGTGTAATCTTCGAGGAAAGAACAGCCTTTCGGAAGTCCTTGATTCATTACCCATACAGTGCGGTAGAGAGCAGCGGATTTCCAGTCGCCTTCGGCGCCGAAACCATAACCTTCCGCCATCAGACGTTGAGAAGCAAGTCCCGGAATCTGGTCGAAACCGTTATGTTCCAAGTCGCCCAAGTCGTCAAAATTGGTTGTGAATCCTTTTGCGCCTTTCGCTTTCAAGATAGCGCGAAGAGCCAATTCTGCTTTTGCGGCGTTCCATACCTTCTGATAAGCTTCGGTTGATTTGTCTTCCAAAGAAGCATCGTGGTCGTATTCTTTGAAATAAGTAGCTACTAATGCGTCTACGTCAGCGTCCTTGATATCTTTGTGATATTCCATCAGTTCGCTTACCGGACAATAGTCTACATGATAACCCATACGTTGTTCCGCTTCCACCTTGTCACCGTCAGTTACGGCTACATTGTTCATCTGGTCGCCAAAACGAATGATCAGCATATCTTGAGAATCTGCCCAACCTGCACAAACACGCATCCATACAGCAATCTTATGCAGTGTGTCTTCGTCTTTCCAATAACCTACTACCACTTTGCGACGGATACGCATACGAGTACAGATGTGTCCGAATTCACGGTCGCCATGAGCCGACTGATTCAGGTTCATGAAGTCCATGTCCATTGTATCCCAAGGAATTTCCTTGTTGAACTGAGTATGCAGATGCAACAACGGTTTCTTCAACTGTTGCAAACCGTGAATCCACATTTTTGCAGGAGAGAAAGTATGCATCCAAGTGATGACACCGACACATTTCTCGTCGTTGTTGGCAGCTTTGAAAACAGCTTCCACTTCTTTGGAAGAGTTGGCAGTTCCTTTGTATACCACTTTTACAGGGAGTTTGCCGGAGTTGTTCAACCCGTTAACCATTTCATTAGAGTGTGCGTCTACTGCGATTACTGCGTCACCTCCGTACAGGAGCTGTGCTCCTGTTACAAACCATACTTCATATTGATCAAATGCGTTCATAATGTTTTGCTTTAATTTTTAATTTCTAGTTTTTAATTGATTATTGTCCATAATAAGCATTCGGACCATGCTTGCGACTGAAATGTTTTTCAATCAGCAGAGGATTCATTGTTAAATTGGGATTAACGGCGTATGCGATACTTGCCATTTTTGCTACCTGTTCCATTACTACGGCGTTGTGTACTGCATCGTGTGCGTCTTTTCCCCAGGAGAAAGGACCGTGATTCTTTACCAGCACGCCCGGTGTATGTACAGGATTCAAACCTTCAAAACGCTTCACGATCACGTTCCCGGTCTCCAGTTCGTAGGCACCTTTCACTTCTGCTTCGGTCATATCTGCCGTGCAGGGGATAGCGTCATGGAAATAATCGGCATGAGTAGTTCCGATGTTCGGAATGTCGCATCCGGCTTGCGCCCAAGCGGTCGCATAGGTAGAGTGGGTATGTACCACTCCGCCGATTTCCGGGAATGCTTTGTAGAGTACTACGTGAGTCGGAGTATCTGAAGATGGCTTCAGCCGTCCTTCAACGACCTTGCCATCCAGATCCACTACTACCATATCTTCTGCTTTCATTTCATCGTAACTTACACCACTGGGTTTGATTACTACCAATCCGCTTTCACGGTCGATGGCAGAAACGTTCCCCCAAGTAAAGATGACTAATCCATGCTTTACCAATTCGAGATTGGCATGAAATACTTTTTCTTTCAGTTCTTCCAGCATATTGATTATAATTTGAATTTCGGATCTTTACGATAAACCTTGCTATTAAACTTATATAAGGCTGCCCCTCGTTTGGAACATAGCTTATCTATCTTATCGGTCTTTTCCACATAATCCATTCCGGCAACACGCTTGCGGAAGTTGCGCTTATCCATCGTTTCACCGTAAATGGCTTCATATAAACTCTGCAATTTGGATAGTGTGAAAAGTTTAGGCAATAAGTTGAAACCGATAGGTTCGGTAGAAGCTTTTTGTCTCATCAACTCCTTTGCTTTTGTCACCATTGCAGGATGATCGAAAATCAGTGGGGGAAGTTCATTGATGTTTACCCAGTAAGCGTTATGTTTCCGAACTAGTTTCCGGTCATATTCATTGACGTTGACCAACGCATAGTATGCGACGGAGATTACCCGTTCTCCCGGATCACGGTCGACCGCTCCGAAAGTTCCCACTTGTTCCATATACACATTTTCCAATCCGGTAAGTTCCGCAAGTACACGTTTGGCCGCATCGTCCACACTTTCGTTTTCTTGCACGAATCCTCCCATCAAAGACCATTCGCCCATTGCAGGTTCAAAATTTCTTTTCAGCAGTAGCAGACTTAATTCACCATCGTTAAATCCAAAAATGATGCAGTCAATGCCTACATGAAAGCTAGGATTCGAGCTATAATAATTGTTCATCGTTTTTTTATATTAGTTAATTAATTGTTACCAGAAATACCAGTAGAAAGCTGCGGTAATAGCCAGGATAATTGCTGTATGGATAATATCCCAATGATTCCAACTTGCACGTGTAGCCGCTTTTTGTTCTTTCGTAGCCGTACCGAATACCAAGCCTTGAATCTTTTCCGCTGTCGGAGCTTTTGTAGCCAGGCTGACTGCGATTACGATAATGATGCAGAACAGGAACATCCATCCGCAGAAGAACAGCCAATTCATATCATAGAACAGATATTTGAATGTAGAGTCTGCCACTTCTCCGGCATTGCTATAATATACTTTAGCACCCAGACGAGTTAAGCCGATAACCATACCGGCTATCAATCCCCACATACCACCTTGAGCGGAAGTACGCTTCCAGCAGATACCCAATAAGAAAGCGGCTGCGATACCCGGAGCCAATACAGACTGAACATCCTGCAAATAAGTATAAAGAACATCACCTACACTACGCATGATAGGAATCCAAAGGATACCTAAGATTACAATTACAACTGTTGCAATCTGGCCGATACCTACTAGTTTCTTTTCCGGAGTCTCCGGTCTGAAACGTTTGTAGAAGTCAATAGTAAACAACATGGCGGATGAGTTGAACAAAGAAGCTAAAGAACTCATCAAAGCTGCAAGGATACCGCATACAACCAGACCTTTCACACCGGCCGGCAACAATTTAGCGACCAAAGTGGGGAAAGCGGCATCGGCATTTGCTGTTCCGTTAGCCAGTAACGGAAGGAATCCTTCACCACCGGCACCGATATATTTCTGATGTAATGCAAATGCGATCATACCCGGAATAAGAAACAAGAAGACAGGCAGCAGTTTCAGGTAAGCACCGAAGATGGTACCGCGACGTGCTTCCATCTCATTCTTTCCGGAAAGTACACGCTGTACGATAAACTGGTCAGTACACCAATACCAGAATCCGATAATGGCGGAACCGATCAAAGCACCCAGCCAAGGGAAGTTCGGATCATCGTTACTACGGATCAGATTAGTCATTGTATCTCCGTAATCATTTACAGTTACCGCACCGCAAACTTTCATCATTTCGTCCCAGCCACCCAATTCTTTAAAACCAAGCACGAGGATGATCAAGGAACCAAGCAGAAGGATAGGAGTCTGGAGTACAGAAGTATACAATACGGATTTCATACCCCCGAAGATAGTATAAAGTGCTGTCAGAACTACCAATCCGATTGCAGCAATCCAGAAGAAGTCGATTCCCCAAAGTTCTTTGATACCGAATACCTGTTGGAATACCAAACCACCGGCATAGACTGTTACAGCTACTTTTGTCAATACATAACTTACTAAAGAAATAACAGATAAGATCGTACGTGACTGTGGGTTATAACGTCGTTCCAAGAATTCCGGCATTGTGTATACCATGCTTCGTGTATAGAATGGAACGAACACCCATCCCAAAATCAGAATCATCCATCCTTGAATTTCCCAATGAGCCATCGCCATACCACTGGAGGCTCCGGCACCTGCCAGTCCTATCAAGTGTTCCGAACCGATGTTTGATGCGAAGATAGAGGCTCCGATTGCGAGCCAAGTTGCGTCACGTCCGCCTAAGAAATAATCTGCCGAGTCATTTTGTTTTTGTCTGACTACCCAAACAATAATACCGATCAGCGCCAAAAAAAAGACGCCGATTACCCCCCAATCTAATGCTTCCACAATAAATATGATTTATAAGTTAATATTATTTCTCTACTGAGAATTTGAAAATACATTCGCTGTTATAGGTTTGTCCCGGTTCCAGAACTACTGAAGGCCAATCAACTTTGTTGGGACTGTCCGGATAATGTTGCGTTTCCAGACATACGGAAGCACGTTGATTGTAAACGATCCCTTTCTTTCCGGTTACAGTACCGTCGAGGAAGTTACCTGTATAAACCTGGATACCCGGTTCGTTGGTATATACTTCCAGAGTGATACCGCTTTCCGGTGAAGTCAGTTTGGCAGCTACCTGCGAAATGTCTCCCTTAGTGTTCAGTACCCAATTGTGGTCATAACCGTTTCCGTTTTTCAACTGGACAAAATCATAGTTACTGATGTCTTGCCCTACTGTTTTCGGAGTCGTGAAGTCCATCGGAGTATCTTTTACCGGGGCAATTTCACCTGTTGTCATGAAAGTGCTGTCTACCGGAGTATAGTAGTCTGCATTCACATACAGAATATTGTCGGTTGAGGCTTTCGACGGACTACCGGCCAGGTTGAAATAAGAGTGGTTGGTCATGTTGATGATCGTCTTTTTGTCGGTAGTTGCGCTATATTTAATATCGATAGCGTTGTCTTCTGTCAGTGTGTAAGTGACTTTGGCTGTTACATTACCTGGAAAATTTTCATCACCGTCGGGTGAGATACGGGTTAGTTCCAATGTCATCGGATCAATAAGATTTGCCTCATATACTTGATATTGCCATCCCTTGGGACCTCCGTGCAGACAGTGCCCGAAATTGTTTTGTGGTAGCTGGATGGTATCACCGTCAAGAACAAAACGTCCTTGATTGATACGATTGGCATAACGTCCGATGGAAGCACCGAAGTCGCTGGGGACATTGATATAGTCGGCAATACTATCGAAGCCTAAAACTACATCCTGCATCTTTCCGTTTTTGTCCGGTACCATGATAGACACGATACGACCTCCGAAATTAGTAATGCACACTTCCATGCCTGCTTTATTCTTTAAAGTATAAAGATTGGTTTGGGTATTATTTACTTCTGTTTGAAATTTTGCCGGATCAAGACCTGATAGAGTCAGCTCGGAAACCGGCTTGTTATTGCACGCAAAGAGCATAAGTGTGGCAAATCCTGCTAGTAGAAAATGTTTTTTCATGGTTATATTTTTTATGTAAATGAGTTGATTATCTTAATTCGGGTGTAAAAGTAACACTTTGTTTCGGTGTGTTCAATACACTGATGTATGTTATACAACATAAAACGTAAAAAATGCACTTATTGTTATACCTTATTATTATATATAAAAGGGCGGATATAAAAAAAATATTTTTCTGATAAAGGAAAAATATTCGGTTGCGAATGTATATCGGTCTATGTGTTCTCTTTGCATGAGAAATAAGGGCGTTTTTTATGATATGTGTTCGTATGTCCACCTGTGATTAGTGTAACGGGGCGTATTTTTGTACCATGATTGATGAACAAATACACTGATCTCCGATGGGGAAGGAAATTACTATCTGGCACATCAGGGACGCCTCTCTCCGCAGAATCAGTTGATGGTGCTGCATTTACGCCAGTTGTCCTTTACTCCGGAAGGTTGGCTGGTCGTTTCTCCCGAAAGGTATGCAGGCACACCGTCACGCCGTTTCACCGAAGCCGATCTGGCAGGGGAGTGGGAGATCATACGGGTACAGGAGCCGAGATATGAGCGTCAGTTGGAAGCCGGACAGATTCTTCCCGCTTCCATTTATTAAAAGACGGTACTTGCAACGGTGAAATGGTTGATGTGGAGGGAAAGTTTGTCCTTGCAAGCGGGAAGTGGCCTTTTTTGACCGAAAACTATCTGTTAATGCTTGATTTGGGTACGGAGAAGATAGAAAATCTGATTATCTTTGCAGGACACGACTGGGAGAATGAGACGGAAACCATTCTCTTTACCGGACTCGATAGTCGGGGACGTTCTGTCTGGGGAAAAAGAATAGAATAACTATATAATTTTTTATTGAAAACCATGAGAAGATACACAAATTTATTGGCTGTAGTGGCCTTATCTGCCGGAATGGCACTTCATGCGCAAACCAATGAAATGGTGATACAGACAAAGAAACTGGGAGCGGAAATCCAGCCTACCATGTACGGACTTTTTTTTGAGGATATCAACTATGCGGCCGACGGTGGCTTGTACGCCGAACTGGTGAAGAACCGCTCGTTTGAGTTTCCGCAGAACCTGATGGGATGGAAAACTTACGGTAAAGTAACTTTGATGGACGACGGTCCTTTTGAACGGAATCCGCATTATGTGCGTCTTTCCAATCCGGGACATGCCCATAAACATACCGGACTGGATAACGAAGGCTTCTTCGGTATCGGTGTCCGAAAAGGGGAGGAGTATCGTTTCTCTGTTTGGGCACGTCTGCCGCAGGGGAACGGAAAAGAAACATTGCGGATTGAATTGGTGGATACCAAATCTATGGGTGAACATCAGGCGTTTGCCACCGCTGATTTGACAGTCGATTCGAAAGAATGGAAGAAGTACCAGCTGATCTTGAAGCCGGGTATGACCCAGCCGAAATCGACACTTCGTATTTTCCTTACTTCCAAAGGAACAGTGGATCTGGAGCATATCTCTCTCTTCCCGGTCGAAACGTGGAAAGGACATGAAAACGGACTTCGCAAGGACTTGGCACAGGCTTTGGCAGATATCCATCCGGGAGTCTTCCGTTTTCCCGGTGGTTGCATTGTGGAAGGTACTGATTTGAATACCCGTTATGACTGGAAGAAATCGGTGGGTCCGGTAGAAAACCGACCTTTGAACGAGAACCGTTGGCAGTACACTTTTACCCATCGTTTCTATCCGGATTATTATCAGAGTTACGGATTGGGATTCTATGAATACTTCCTGTTATCGGAAGAAATGGGTGCCGAACCGCTTCCTATTTTGAATTGCGGTCTTTCCTGCCAATACCAGAATAACGATCCGAAAGCGCACGTTGCCGTTTGCGATCTGGACGGTTATATTCAGGATGCACTCGATCTGATTGAGTTCGCCAATGGTGATGTGAACTCTACATGGGGAAAGGTGCGCGCCGATATGGGACATCCTGCTCCTTTCAACCTGAAATTTATCGGTATCGGTAACGAGCAATGGGGAAAAGAATATCCGGAACGTCTTGAACCGTTCATAAAGGCTATTCGTAAGGCTTATCCGGATATGAAGATTGTAGGTAGTTCCGGCCCTAATTCCGAAGGAAAAGAATTTGATTATCTGTGGCCTGAAATGAAACGCTTGAAAGCTGATTTGGTAGACGAGCATTTCTATCGCCCTGAAAGTTGGTTCTTGGCTCAAGGTGCGCGTTATGATAATTACGACCGCAAAGGTCCGAAAGTTTTTGCCGGTGAATATGCTTGTCACGGTAAAGGTAAGAAATGGAATCATTTCCACGCAGCCTTGCTCGAGGCTGCCTTTATGACCGGTTTGGAACGTAATGCCGATATTGTCCATATGGCTACATACGCTCCGCTTTTCGCTCATGTGGAAGGATGGCAATGGTGTCCGGACATGATCTGGTTCGACAATCTGAATTCCGTACGCACTGTAAGCTACTATGTGCAACAGTTGTTTGCCCATAATAAGGGGACCAATGTTCTTCCGCTTACCATGAACAAGAGAAATGTGACGGGAGCTGAAGGACAGAACGGGCTTTTCGCCAGTGCGGTGTACGACAAGAATAAGAATGAGCTTATCGTAAAAGTAGCCAATACTTCCGATACGGCTCAACCGGTTTCGTTGAAATTTGAAGGCTTGAAGAAACAAAACGTATTATCTGACGGCCGTTGCATCAAGCTTCGCTCACTTGATTTGGACAAGGATAATACGCTTGAACAGCCTTTTGCCATCACTCCAAAGGAAATACCCGTGTCTATTCAGGGCCACGTGTTTACTGCCGAGCTGGAGCCGAACACATTCGCTGTTTATAAATTTACGAAGAAATAAAGGATAACATGATTCGTTTTAATAAAGCAAGGTTGGTTGGGGTTAGATTAGTTGTTTTATCATTTGTGCTGGCAGCCTTTACCGGGCTGTCGGCGCAGAATGATACTACGTTTGTTGCGAATGAAAACCCCATTATAAAATATAAGTATGTAGGTGATTCCGCTGCTATGGTACATGATGGGAAAGTGTATATTTATGACGGACACGATGAGTGTCCCCCTCTCAATGAGCATTATTTAATCAATGAGTGGTGTGTCTTTTCTTCTCCCGACTTGAAGACATGGACGGAGCATCCCGTTCCTTTGAAAGCGAAAGATTTCAGTTGGGCAAAGGGGGAAGCATGGGCAAGTCAGGTCATTGAACGGGACGGTAAGTTTTACTGGTATGTGACGGTGGAACATAAGACGATTCCCGGAAAGTCAATCGGTGTGGCTGTGTCGGATTCGCCTGTCTCTGTGCTTCAATCTTTAATTATATGTTGGGTTAGCAACGGATGAAGCTTGGAATCAAGTTCATCCACAATTAACGGATAACCAAAATCCAATTGGCCGATAACTAAAGCCGCTAAGTCAAATAATTTATTAGTTCCTGATGACTCATGTCCTTTCATCGAAAAACGGTTTTCTCCGATAATTTCTCCTTCATCATTGTATAAATGATTTTGGTATATAAAAGGGCGACTCTCCATTACGGAAAGCCGCCCTACATAATTATCTGATACAACCGGATGGTCTTTTATTCCAATCTGCGAGAACCGTCACCGATTACTACATCGTACACTTTCGGGCTTCTGCCGAATTTAGCTTTGAACGCAGCTTTGGTCTTTTCAACGAAGTTGTCATACAATTCGTTCTTGACAAGGTTGATTGTACAACCACCGAAACCGCCACCCATAACGCGTGAACCGGTTACACCGTATTCTTTAGCGCAGTCGTTCAGGAAGTCGAGTTCTTCGCAGCTTACTTCGTACAGCTTGCTCATGCCGTGATGAGTTTCGTACATCTTCTTACCTACAGTTTCGTAATCATCTTTTTCCAAAGCATCGCAAACGTCCAATACACGTTGGATTTCTTCGATTACGTATTCTGCACGCATATAGTCTTCGGCACTGATTTCAGCTTTAGCCTCTTCCAACATCTCCATCGTACAGTCACGCAGGAATTCTACGTGCGGATGTTTCTTCTGGATAGCGGCAACGGCAGCTTCACAACTTTGGCGGCGCTTGTTGTAAGCGGAAGAAGCCAATTCGTGCTTGACAACTGAATCCATCAACACCAGACGGTAACCTTCCGGATGGAACGGAAAATACTGATATTCCAATGAACGGCAATCCAGTCGGATCAAGCTGCCGGCTTTACCGAATACGGAAGCGAATTGGTCCATGATACCGCAGTTCACACCACAATAATTATGCTCTGTAGCCTGACCGACCTTAGCCAGTTCAAATTTATCTATCTTGTTGTCACCGAACAATTCGTTCAATGCGAAAGCGTATGTACTTTCCAAAGCAGCCGAAGAAGACATACCTGCACCCAGGGGCACATCACCTGCGAAAGCCGTATTGAATCCTTTTACGTCAACGCCACGTTTGATCATTTCACGGCAAACACCGAAAATATATCTTGCCCAACTTGCACGGGGAGCATCTTCCTCGTTCAAGCCGAATTCTACATAATCTTTCAAGTCGATAGAGTACGCTCTTACTTTGTCAGTACCGTTCGGTTTGATTTCTGCAATCATACCTTTGTCTACTGCACCCGGAAAAACGAATCCGCCATTGTAGTCGGTATGCTCACCGATCAGGTTGATACGGCCCGGAGAAGCATATAAAAAACCAGTAGTTCCGTCAAAGTGTTTGATAAAGCGACTTCTTACATATTCTGTATCCATGATATTGATATTTTAAAGATGAATAAATTGGTATATTATTATTCCACAGGAATATCTTTGTTTACATTCTTGCAACCTACCAGACCGTAGAACAGCAGATAAGCAAGAGCAGCGATAATAACCCAGTAGCTCGGCATGAAACCTGCGATATCGGCAACTATACCCTGAATGACAGGAAGGATACCGCCACCACAAACCAATACCATGAATAAGCCGGAAGCTGCAGCAAGATATTTGCCCAGTCCTTCTACTGCAAGGTTAAAGATACCGCCCCACATAATGGAAGTACACAGTCCGACTAAAACTAGATACATGGCGTTAATAGGTACTTCGGCAAATCCGAAAGACAAACCACCCGTTTCGCTTTGTTGAAGTACAGGAAGATTCACTAATGTCTCAGTAGATGAGAAGATAGCAAGGATTACCAAGATCAAGCCTAAGCCGGAAGTAAATGTAAGCATAGCTTTACTGGAGACTTTGGCACCTAGTGAAGCACCGGCCAGACGTCCGACCAACATTAAGAACCAATAAGTTCCTACTACGAATCCTGAGATTGTAGACGCTATACCTGCTCCACCTTTTTCTACAGAATCTGTCAAGAACAAATTCAAAGTACCCGGCACACCCACTTCAATACCTACATATACAAAGATTGCAATAGCTCCTAAGATGAAATGGCGGAATTTCAAAGCGCCTTTCATCAATTTTCCAATAGGTTCTGTTGAAGTAGCGGCATTGGGTTCCGGTATATGTACGAACAGGAGAACAAAGAATGCAAAAGCAAATACAGCCATTGCGGTATACATCACAGGGAATATCTGAGAGATAGTCGCTTTTTCGATAGAACCGGCGATAAGGATACCTACAAACATCGGAGTAATGGTAGCCATTACAGAGTTGAAAGATCCACCGACCTGAATAAGTTGATTTCCTTTGTTGCCTTCACCTCCAAGTTTGTTCAACATCGGGTTTACGACCGTGTTAAGCAGACACATGGAGAAACCTGCAACGAATGCACCGATCAGATAAACGGCAAAAGCCATTTCCGGGCTTGAATGACCGGATAAGAATTGAATACCTACGCCTATGAAACCGATAGCCACTGCGATAAGTGCTGTTTTCTTATATCCCACACGTTGCAGCAGTATACCGCTTGGAATACCCATTACTGCATAAGCAATGAAGTTTCCGAAGTTTCCCAGCATGCCTAATGCGTTTGATACGTCGAACTGATTTTTTAGCACGATACCCATAGGGGCAGCAAGGTTAGTAACAAATGAAATCATACCGAAAAGGAAAATCATCGTAATGATTGCAATGATTTTACCGTTCTTTTTTTCTTGTGTCATGGTTCAAAAAAAATGTTAGTTTATAAATTAGGTTAGTTATTTTTAATTGTTATTCTTCTACGGAAAATTTGTAAATAGTGATTTGTTGGTACTCATCGCCCGGTAGCAAGGTAGCCGATGGAAAATGAGGTTTGTTCGGAGTATCCGGGAAACATTGAGCTTCAAAGCAGATAGCGCTTCTTGCAGGGAAGGTAGCACCGTGTGCGCCTTTGAATCCGTTGAGCCAGTTTCCGGTATAAAGCTGTACACCGGCTTCCGTTGTATATACTTCCATGAGACGTCCGCTTTTCGGATCCTTGCAGGTCGCGGCCAACTCAAGCGAACCGCTCTCTGTCTTGTTCAATACGTAGCAATGGTCATATCCTGCGCCGAATACCAATTGCTGGAACTTATCATCGATACGTTCGCCTACGGTGTGCGGAGTACGGAAATCCATCGGTGTACCTTCTACTTTGGCTATTTCTCCGGTAGGGATGGAAACTTCGTCAATAGGTGTATAGAAATCAGCGTTGATAGTAACGATATGGTCGTTGACAGTAGGAGTGGGAGCGGCTATGCCGGCAAGATTGAAGAAACCGTGATTGGTCAGATTGACTACTGTAGCTTTGTCCGTTGTAGCACGATATTCAATATTCAGAGCATTCACCTCGTCATCCAGGCGGTAAGTCATTTCTACTTCCAGATTACCGGGGAACCCCTCTTCGCCGTCGGCGGAAACATAATTGAATTGCACTGTGCCTTCATCAATCTGAACAGCGTCCCATACGCGGGCATGGAAACCGGTAGGTCCTCCATGCAGGGAGTTCGGTCCGTTGTTGATGGTGAGTTCATGTTCTTCGCCGAACAAGGTGAATTTTCCTTTGGCAATGCGGTTGCCGTAACGTCCGATAGTCGTACTCAGGAAAGGTTCGGGACTGTTGATTACATGGTCGATACTGTCGTGTCCGAGAATCACATTGGCATACTTACCGTTTTTATCCGGTACCATAATAGAAAGAATGGCGCATCCGTAATTTGTTACAGCTACTTCCATTCCCTTCTTGTTTTTGAGGATAAATAAATCAGTCTCTTTATTGTTTATCTCCTTTTGGAAATCTTTCCGGCTGAGCCCTGATAGATTCCCTTCTGTTGGGAATGTGTTATTCATGTCTGGTATTATTAAAATTTCCTGCAAATAAAAGGAAATTCTTTCTTACTCACAAATATTCCTATTAAATATAGTCTAAAATTTGAACTATTTTTCGTATGTTTGTTCCCGGATTGAAACAATCCGAGCGAATTTAATCTAAGTTTATAACAAGAAAAACAAAAATGTATCCATTAAAATTCGAACCCATTCTGAAGCAGACGCTTTGGGGGGGCGACAAAATTATTCCGTTCAAGCATCTGAACGCTGACTTGAAGGGAGTAGGAGAAAGCTGGGAGATTTCCGGCGTTGAAGACAATGAGTCCGTTGTGGCGAATGGCCCGGACAAAGGTTTAACCTTGGCTGATATGGTAAGAAGGTATCGCGAGGAATTGGTGGGAGAAGCGAACTATGCTCGTTTCGGAAACAAATTTCCGTTGCTCATCAAGTTTATCGATGCTAAACAGGATTTGTCCATCCAGGTACACCCGACAGACGAACTGGCGAAGAAACGCCATAATTCAATGGGTAAGACAGAAATGTGGTATGTGGTAGATGCCGACAAAGGAGCAAAGTTGCGTTCGGGATTTTCCGAACAGATTACTCCGAAAGAATATAAAGAACGTGTGTTGAACAATACGATCACTGACGTATTGCAGGAATACGAGATTCATCCGGGTGATGTGTTCTTTCTTCCTGCCGGACGTGTGCACAGTATCGGGGCAGGTTCATTCATCGCCGAGATTCAGCAGACTTCCGACATCACTTACCGTATCTACGACTTCAACCGTAAAGATGCGAATGGTAAAACCCGTGAGCTTCACACTGATTTAGCCCGTGAAGCCATCAACTATGAGGTATTGGATGATTATCGCACGAAGTACGAACCTTTGAAGGATGAACCGGTGGAATTGGTGGCTTGTCCTTACTTCACTACTTCTTTGTATGACATGACTGAAGAAATCAGTTGCGATTATTCGGAACTCGACTCATTCGTGATCTTTATCTGTATGGAGGGAGCATGTGTGATGAAAGATAATGAAGGTAATGAACTGACGGTCAATGCGGGAGAATCGATCTTGCTGCCTGCTACGACGCAGGATGTCACTATTACTCCCGTAGGAGGTAATGTGAAACTGTTGGAAACGTACGTATAATTAATACTTAATCGCCATAATTTAGTCATCCGACTTTGTTCTGTTATGATAATGGGCAAAGCCGGGTGACTTTTTATCTCTAAAGAGATAACTTTGCAAAAAATAAAGGAACAAATGACAGAGGATTATTCACATAGAAAAAAAGAGGAAGCCTGTACAAAGGAGCAGCTAAAGAACAGGCAGGTGCTTATTATTCTAGTATGTTCTATACAAAAGAGATACCTGATTATGTGAAAGAAGATATCCGTATTGGATTAAAATAGTATAAGAGAGGAGAATATCGTAGTATTTCTTCTTTTATGAATAAGTATGAGAAATGAGTCAGTATAATCTCATTATATTTCCTAGAGCGGAGGAACGCATTGATTCGGTAATTGATTTTTTATTAATAGAGTGGGGATTTCAGTCACAGCAAAAATTTATGGCAGAGTTAAAATATTGTTTTAAAATTATAGAAATAAATCCTTTTTGATATATTGCTTTAGAGTACTATGTTTAGATGATTTCTTCATTCAGAAGAAAATAATTGTGGCTTAGGCTGTGTGTTTTCAGGTTTACTTATTATCGTTTGTAGTGAAGATGCTATTAATTGTATTTTAATATGCAAAAAGAGGAAATATTACGATTGATCAAAGAAACAATAGCTAAGACAATACCATCTGGCGCTAAAGTTATTTTATTCGGATCACAAGCTCGTGGAGATGCGAGGGAGGATTTGGATGGGGAATATTCTTATTTTACTGAATAAAGATAAAGTTGGATTAGATGACCATGATTATATTTCTTATCCTTTTTGGAACTTGGATGGACTATTGACATACAAATTCATCCCATTCTTTATACTTTTAAGGACTGGATGGAAAGGAGTTTTTCATCATTTTACAAGAATGTGGAACGAGAGGGGGTGATTTATGTTAAGTGCAGAAGAAGAAATTCTTCCGCTTATTGATAAGACTGTAATGTTTATTTCTAAAATGGAGGATTTGTTGACTTTTAAGTAGGATATAGTGAAGTCCCTTATTTTATCTCATATTCCTGAAGTATGCACGTATCTTCCTCATAATCTTGATTCCCATTACCACCCCATCGAATATCGCCATGCCTGTATTGAACGAACGCATAATGGCATCCGCTTTGTTGGTAGCCGGAGCTAGCGGAGCGAATATCTCGCGTGTTGTGGCAGTCATGGCTTTCTTTTGAACATGAATCTCATTTAGAAGTTTCTTTTTACGTTCTGCGATTTCTTCTAAAGTAATTTTCTGTGCTGGTGTTTGTGCACTCATAATTTATTTATTTGGATCGGTTAAAAATAAATTAGCGAGGAAGTTCACCATCGGAGAGATGATGAGCTGCTTGCGGAAAATAATAACTAGGAAGATTAGGACAATGTTGATACCGGCAATAATGGCAAAACTAGCCATGAGACCACCGAGCAATGGCTCTAATATGTAAGCCAATGCAAAAAGCAGGTAAAACAGGGCTACCATGCCTAAGATAATAAGTACTAATATCATGATTAACGTTGAGAATAGTATGGTTAACTTTTCCGTTAATTCTAATTTGGTATATTCTTTCTGAAGTTCTAAATATTTCTTGAACTCGAAAAATAACTGCTGGAAATTTTCAATACTTTTATCGTCTGCAAACATGGTCGCTCTGTTTTAGTCTGTTGTTACTCATTTACTCTGCTATTTCTCCTTTCATCTCAGCTGCAATCTCGTCAACAAGATTTTCCATCTCATTACGGTTGAGCTTGATACCTTTCTTACGGAGAATCTCTGCAATTTTATGACGAGTATCTTCTCCCTTCTCAGGAGCAAATAAAATACCAAGGGCTGCGCCTACGGCTGCACCACCCAGAAAAGCTGCTAATACATTCAATCCTTTCATAATTTGTAATGTTTAAAATGATTATGATACAACAAATATAACATTTTTATTGAAAGGTTGTTCATGAAAACGAAAAAAAAGTGCTCAGTTTTATATTTATTTTTTTTCTTCTTCGGTTTTAATCTTATTTAACTGACTTTCGAGGCTAATCAATATAACTTAAGGCGTACTTTTGCTAACTAATATTGTAAATCGAAACATAATGGAAGCTAAAATTGTTTTTATTACCGGTGCCAGTAGCGGAATTGGTGAAGGTTGTGCCCGTAAGTTTGCAAAAGAGGGATGGAACTTGATTTTGAATGCGCGTACCGTGTCGAAGTTGGAGGAACTGAAGGCTGAATTGGAAAAGATGTATGGTGTGCGGGTATATATACTTCCTTTTGATGTACGTGACCGGAAGCAGGCTGCTGCAGCTTTGGAATCTTTGCCCGAAGAGTGGAAAGCGATTGATGTGCTGGTCAACAATGCCGGACTGGTGATTGGCGTGGATAAGGAGTTTGAGGGGAGTTTGGATGAGTGGGACATCATGATCGATACGAATATAAGAGGGTTGCTGGCTATGACACGCATGGTAGTACCTGGTATGGTGGAACGCGGGCGCGGACATGTTGTCAATATCGGTTCCATTGCCGGTGATGCCGCTTATCCCGGAGGAAGCGTGTATTGTGCGACTAAAGCTGCTGTAAAAGCTCTGTCGGACGGTTTGCGGATTGACTTGGTGGATACACCATTGAGAGTAACGAATATTAAGCCGGGTATGGTGGAAACAAATTTTACGGTAGTACGTTATCGTGGAGATAAAGAGGCTGCTGATAATTTTTTACAAAGGGATTCGTCCGTTGACGGGAGATGATATTGCCGAGACTGTCTATTTTGCCGCATCGGCTCCCGAGCATATTCAGATTGCGGAAGTGCTTTTAATGCCTACTTATCAGGCTACGGGTACTATTTCGTACAAGAAAAAGACGGAATAGAGGTTTTTTTGCCGGATTTCTTTGCCGGATGATAAAATTTCTATTATTTTGTTGCCCGAAACTAAATGTAGATGGACAAGGATATAGAATTATTAATTAAAACATGAGTATAGGATTATGAAAAAATTAGTCGTATTGGGAATGGGAGTATGCTTGGTGCTGGCTTTTGCATCTTGTAAATCCAGCGAAAGCGCCTATAAGAAAGCTTACGAGAAAGCAAAACAGCAGGAACTGGCGGAACCGCAGGTGGAAGTTCCGGTAGAAGTGACTCCGGTAGTGGCAGCTCCTGTGGCAACACCTAAAGTGGCAGATACATCCGGCGTTCGCCAGGAAAAAGTTACAGTGGTTTCCGGCAATGAGGGATTGAAAGATTATAGTGTAGTGGCAGGTAGTTTTGGCGTTAAAGCAAATGCGGAAGGTCTGAAAGATTGGTTGGACGCACAAGGTTATCAGTCAACTATTGCGTTCAATGCAGATAAGGCGATGTATCGTGTTATCGTAAGTTCATTTGCCGATAAAGCTGCAGCAGCTGAAGCCCGTGATGCTTTTAAAGCTAAGTATCCGAACCGTTCGGATTTCCAGGGAGCCTGGTTGCTGTATCGTGTTTATTGATTTCTTTTTGGTAATATATACTTGGAAAGAACAAATGTTGTTTCCAAATAAGAAGGCGGTAACTGGGAAGTTACTGCTTTTTTATTGAAGAAAGGGTTGAATATCTATTTAGATATTTTTATCTTTCTACTAAAAGAAGTTATAAATGCCAGCGGGGAAACTTTTATAGCAAAGAAAGTTTTTACTTTTGTCAATTCTTAATTTGGAGAATTCAAAGCCTTGATGGAAATGAGGTTTTAATAAAAGAATTAAATGGAACAAAAATATGTAATGGCTGCTATTGATGCAGCATTGAAAGCAAGTGAAGAAATACTGTCTATTTATGAGGATCCGGCATCGGATTTTGAAATAGAAAGAAAGGCTGATAATTCTCCACTGACAATAGCGGACAGAAAAGCACATGAAGCAATTGTTGCCGTTTTGAGCAAGACTCCTTTCCCGATCCTTAGTGAAGAAGGGAGACATCTGGATTATGAGGTCCGCCGTAAATGGGATACGTTATGGATTGTGGATCCTTTGGATGGTACAAAGGAATTTATCAAGCGTAATGGAGAATTTACTGTAAATATTGCTTTGGTGCAAGACTCGGTGCCTGTGATAGGGGTTATTTATGTGCCTGTAAAGAGAATACTCTATTTTGCGGTTGAGGGTGTGGGAGCATATAAGTGCTCCGGTCTTGTCGGTCTGGAAGATAATACGCTGACATTGAAACAGATGATCGAAGATTCGGAACGGTTGCCTTTGGATGATCCTCGCGATCATTTCATAGTCGTTGCTTCCCGTTCGCACTTGTCGCCTGAAACGGAAGAATATATTGCAGACCTGAGGAAAAAGAAACGCGGTGGCATTGAGTTGATATCGCGTGGAAGTTCTATGAAGATCTGTCTGGTGGCGGAAGGAGAGGCTGACGTGTATCCGCGCTTTGCTCCGACTATGGAGTGGGATACGGCTGCCGGACATGCGATTGCACGTGCTGCTGGAATGGAAGTGTATCAAGCCGGAAAGGATGAACCGTTACGATATAATAAGGAGGACTTATTGAATCCTTGGTTTATTGTTGAGCCCAAGAGAGAACACTAATTGATGTTTATATGACATTTGAAATTGTATTTGTACTATTGGCCCTATTAGGAATGGTAGCTGCCTTGGTTGCAGATAAGATGCGTCCGGGTATGATACTTTTTTCAGTAGTGGTATTATTTTTGTGTGCCGGTATTCTGACTCCCAAAGAGATGCTTGAAGGCTTTAGCAACAAAGGTATGATAACTGTTGCTTTGCTATTTCTGGTGAGTGAAGGGATCCGACAGTCGGGTACGCTGGGACAGGTGATAAAGAAGCTGTTGCCTCAGGGGAAGACAACGGTGTTTAAGGCACAGTTGCGTCTTTTACCTTCGGTGGCGTTCATCTCCGCTTTCTTGAATAATACTCCTGTCGTGGTTATCTTTGCTCCTATAATCAAGCATTGGGCCAATTCGGTGAAGCTTCCTGCTACAAAATTCTTGATACCTCTTTCTTATGTCACTATTCTGGGTGGTATTTGTACGCTGATCGGTACCTCTACTAATCTGGTGGTGCATGGTATGATATTGGATGCCGGGTTCGAAGGCTTCTCGATGTTTGAACTTGGAAAGGTAGGAATCTTTATAGCCATTGCCGGTATTATTTATCTGTTTGTTTTTTCGAAGCGTCTGTTGCCGGATGCACGTCCGGATACGGCGGTGCCGGATGAGGAAGTAGAGGAAGGGGAGAAGCTGCACCGGGTAGAGGCTGTATTGGGTGCGCGTTTTCCCGGTATTAATAAGAAACTGAAGGATTTTAATTTCCAACGCCATTATGGGGCGGAAGTGAAGGAGATAAAGACACGTAACGGGCAACGTTTTGTTACGAATCTGGAAGATATAGTGCTTCATGAAGGAGATACTCTTGTGGTGATGGCTGATGATACGTTTATTCCGACATGGGGAGAATCTTCCGTATTCGTGCTGTTGACAAATGGAAGTGACCCTGATACTGCCGGAAAGAAAAAACGTTGGTTTGCTTTGTTTCTTTTGGTGTTGATGATTGTAGGTGCAACAGTGGGTGAACTTCCTATTGTGAGGGAAATGTTTCCGGATATCAAACTGGATATGTTCTTCTTTGTTTCTATTACTACTATTATTATGGCATGGACAAATCTGTTTCCTGCCCGCAAATATACTAAATACATTTCGTGGGATATCCTGATTACGATTGCTTGTGCTTTTGCGATCAGTAAGGCGATGGTAAATTCGGGAGTGGCGGATTGCGTTGCTAAGTTCATCATTGGGTTAAGTGATGATTACGGTCCGCACGTGTTGCTTGCAATGCTATTTATTATTACAAATCTGTTTACGGAGTTGATAACCAATAATGCAGCGGCGGCTTTGGCGTTTCCCTTGGCACTGTCGATCTCGACACAGATGGGAGTCAGCCCGACACCTTTCTTTGTGGTGATTTGTATGGCTGCATCTGCCAGTTTCTCTACACCGATTGGTTATCAGACGAATCTGATTGTGCAAGGTATCGGTAACTATAAGTTTATGGATTTTGTGCGTATCGGATTACCGCTAAATATTATAACCTTCTTAATTTCTGTTATTCTGATCCCGATGATCTGGAACTTTTAATAAAACTAATTTATAGATGGAAGAAAAGAATCATATATATCCTATATTTGACCGCATGATGACACGGCAAGACAAAGAAGAGCTTTTGGGACAGCATAGTGTCATGATATGGTTTACCGGACTGAGCGGGTCGGGGAAAAGTACAGTTGCCATTGCATTGGAACGCGAACTGCATAAGCGTGGACTGCTTTGCCGTATTCTGGACGGGGATAATATCCGTAGCGGAATTAATAATAATTTGGGCTTTTCGGAAACCGACCGGGTGGAGAACATTCGCCGTATAGCCGAAGTGTCAAAGTTGTTTTTGGACAGCGGCATTATAACAATTGCTGCTTTTATCAGTCCGAATAATGATATTCGCGAAATGGCAGCGAATATAATCGGAAAGGATGATTTTCTGGAAATTTTCGTAAGTACCCCGTTGGAGGAGTGTGAGAGACGCGATGTAAAGGGCTTGTATGCGAAAGCCCGCAAAGGAGAAATAAAGAATTTTACGGGAATCTCCGCGCCTTTTGAGATACCGGAACATCCGGCTTTGTCGTTGGATACTTCTAAACTAAGTTTGGAAGAATCTGTAAATCGTTTGCTGGAGCTGATTTTACCTAAAGTGAAGAATGTGAAATGAAGAATTAGGAATGAAGAATTGGTATGCGGTTGTCGGCAAATTCATAATTCGTAATTCATAACTTTTAAAATAAATGGAAGAATATAAATTAAGTCACTTGAAAGAGCTCGAAGCAGAGTCTATTCATATCATTCGCGAGGTGGCGGCGGAATTTGAGAATCCGGTGATGCTTTACAGTATCGGAAAAGATTCTTCGGTGATGGTACGTTTGGCGGAAAAAGCGTTTTATCCGGGTAAAGTACCATTCCCTTTGATGCATATCGATTCGAAATGGAAGTTCAAGGAGATGATTCAGTTCCGTGACGAATATGCAAAGAAATATGGATGGAATCTGATTGTAGAAAGTAATATGGAAGCTTTCAATGCAGGGGTGGGACCTTTTACGCATGGAAGCAAAGTACACACTGATCTGATGAAGACACAGGCATTGCTTCGTGCTCTGGATAAGTATAAGTTTGATGCAGCGTTTGGGGGAGCCCGTCGTGATGAAGAGAAATCACGTGCGAAAGAACGTATTTTCTCTTTCCGGGATAAGTTCCATCAGTGGGATCCGAAAAACCAGCGCCCTGAATTGTGGGATATTTATAATGCCCGTGTACACAAGGGGGAAAGTATTCGCGTATTTCCGTTGAGTAACTGGACAGAGTTGGATATCTGGCAGTACATTCGGCTGGAGAATATTCCGATTGTCCCGTTGTATTATGCAAAGGAACGTCCGGTAGTACAAATGGATGGTAATCTGATTATGGCGGATGATGACCGCTTGCCGGAAAAATACCGTGATCAGATTGAAATGAAGATGGTCCGTTTCCGTACGTTGGGTTGTTGGCCATTGACGGGTGCTATAGAAAGCGGAGCTTCAACAATTGAGGAGATTGTGGAAGAAATGATGACTACTACTAAGAGTGAGCGAACAACTCGCGTGATTGACTTCGACCAGGATGCGAGTATGGAGCAGAAGAAACGTGAAGGATACTTTTAATTGTAACAAGTGATGGCAGATAATAAATTAGATATAAAGGCTTTTCTGGATAAGGATGAGCAGAAAGACTTGCTGAGACTGTTGACCGCCGGTTCGGTTGATGATGGGAAATCAACGCTGATCGGACGTTTGTTGTTTGACAGTAAGAAATTGTACGAAGACCAGTTGGATGCGTTGGAGCGTGATAGCAAACGTGTAGGAAATGCGGGTGAGCATATAGACTACGCATTGTTGCTCGATGGTTTGAAAGCCGAACGGGAACAGGGTATTACGATTGATGTGGCTTATCGTTATTTTTCTACCAACGGCCGTAAGTTTATTATTGCGGATACTCCGGGACATGAGCAGTATACTCGTAATATGATCACCGGCGGATCTACGGCTAACTTAGCTATTATTCTGGTAGACGCCCGTATGGGAGTGATTACACAGACACGCCGCCATACTTTCCTGGTATCTCTGTTGGGTATCAAGCATGTCGTATTGGCCGTAAACAAGATGGACTTGGTGGACTTCTCGGAAGAACGGTTCAACGAGATTGTTGCCGAATACAAGAAATTCGTTGCTCCGTTGGGAATTCCTGATGTGAACTGTATTCCTCTTTCCGCTTTGGATGGAGATAATGTAGTGGATAAATCGGAACGTACTCCGTGGTATAAAGGAATCTCTTTGTTGGATTTTCTGGAAACCGTTCATATTGATAATGACCATAATCTGTCTGATTTCCGTTTCCCGGTTCAATATGTACTTCGCCCGAATCTGGACTTTAGAGGTTTCTGCGGTAAGGTCGCATCCGGTATTGTCCGTAAGGGGGATACAGTGATGGCACTTCCTTCGGGAAAAACGTCTAAGGTAAAAAGTATCGTAACTTATGACGGGGAGTTGGATTATGCGTTTCCACCGCAATCTGTTACATTGACTTTGGAAGATGAGATTGATGTGTCTCGTGGTGAAATGCTGGTACATCCGGATAACTTGCCTATTATCGACCGTAATTTTGAGGCAATGATGGTGTGGATGGACGAGGAACCGATGGATATCAATAAGTCTTTCTTTATCAAGCAAACGACTAATCTGAGCCGTACCCGTATTGATGCGATTAAATATAAGGTGGATGTAAACACAATGGAACACCTTTCTGTTGATAATGGACAATTGACGGCAGATAGTTTGCCATTGCAGCTCAATCAGATTGCACGTGTGGTGCTGACTACTGCCAAAGAACTTTTCTTTGATCCGTATAAGAAGAATAAGTCATGCGGTTCATTTATCTTGATTGATCCTATTACGAATAATACTTCGGCTGTCGGTATGATTATCGATCGGGTTGAGGTGAAGGATATGAGCAATACGGATGATATTCCTGTTTTGGACTTACCGAAGTTGGGAATTGCTCCGGAACATTATGAAGCTGTGGAGAAAGCAGCAAAGGAATTGGAACGTCAGGGTTTTGCTGTGAAAATAATAAAGTAAGAAAAGTATGGGATTACTCGAATTTAATAAACTTCCGATTAATACGCTGGTAGGTGCAGATTGGAAAACGTTTAAGGCTATCACTGCCGGTCGTGAAATAGATGCGGCTTACAAAGGAAAATACCGGTTGACAAAGGCGGTGTGCCGTTTACTCTCTCCATTAGCCGGATTGCAGAATAGTCGGTATGAAAAGCTATTGGCCAACCAGCCATTGGAACATGATCCGGTATTTATTCTGGGACATTGGAGAAGCGGAACTACTTTTGTTCATAATGTGTTCTCTTGCGACAAGCATTTTGGGTATAATACAACGTATCAGACTGTGTTTCCTCATTTGATGATGTGGGGACAGCCTTTCTTTAAAAAGAATATGAGTTGGCTGATGCCGGATAAACGTCCGACCGACAATATGGAACTGGCTGTGGATCTTCCGCAGGAAGAGGAATTTGCATTGTCGAATATGATGCCTTATACTTATTATAATTTTTGGTTTTTACCGAAATGTCAACAGGAATATGCAGACAAGTATCTGTTGTTTGATGATATTACAGACGCGGAGTTGAAAGTTTTTGAAGAGGTATTTACGAAACTGATTAAGATTTCTTTGTGGAATACACATGGTACTCAATTCCTTAGCAAGAATCCTCCGCACACCGGTCGGGTGAAAGAACTGGTAAAGATGTTCCCGAACGCTAAGTTTATTTACTTGATGCGTAATCCGTATACGGTATTCGAATCTACACGCAGTTTCTTTACAAATACGATTCAACCGTTGAAGTTGCAGGATATCAGCAATGAACAATTGGAGGAAAATATCCTTTCTATTTATGCAAAACTTTATCATAAGTATGAATCGGATAAACAGTTTATCCCCGAAGGTAATCTGATGGAGGTGAAGTTTGAAGATTTTGAAGCAGATGCGATGGGAATGACAGAGAATATTTATAAGTCACTTTCTATTCCGGGATTCACGGAAGCGCGTGCTGACATAGAAAAGTATGTGGGCGGTAAGAAAGGATATAAAAAGAACAAGTATAAATATGATGATCGCACAATTCGTCTGGTTGAAGAGAATTGGGGATTTGCTTTAAAGCAATGGGAGTATAATTTATAAGAAGAAGAAAAAAGAAAGGAAAGTAATGGTTCAGAAAATTGTTCGTCGCCTGTTGATGACAGGTTTTGTTGCATTTTTTTCTTCCTTGTCTTTGATGGCGCAACATAAAGTCGAAATGGTTCCTTTTGGAGACATGGATCAATGGGTAGACCGTCAAATAAAGGAGTCGAGCATTATTGGCGGAAATACAAAGAATGTATATGCGATAGGGCCGACCACTGTAATCAAGGGAGATCAGGTTTATAAAAATATGGGTGGTTCGCCTTGGGGTACTTCAAACGTGATGGCAAAAGTAGCCGGAATTACCAAGACGAACACATCGGTTTTCCCCGAAAAAAGAGGGAATGGATACTGTGCGCGGCTGGATACTCGCATGGAAAGTGTGAAGGTGTTGGGACTGGTCAATATCACGGTGCTGGCGGCTGGTTCTATTTTTACCGGATCGGTGCATGAACCTATTAAAGGTACTAAGAATCCACAGAAGATGCTGCAGACCGGTATTCCGTTTACTAAGAAACCGGTAGCCCTTCAGTTCGATTACAAGGTGAAGATGTCGGATCGCGAAAATCGTATCCGTGCTACCGGATTCAGTAAGATTACGGATGTTCCCGGTAAAGATTATCCTGCAGCTATTCTGTTTTTACAGAAACGTTGGGAAGATGCGGAAGGAAACGTGTATGCGAAACGTATCGGTACAATGGTGACCTATTATTATCACTCTACGGATTGGAAGAATAATGTTTCCTATGAAATTATGTATGGTGATATTACAAGTCGTCCTGAATATAAGGCTCACATGATGCGTCTGCAGGTTACTGAAAGTTACACGGTCAATAGTAAAGGCGAAAGTGTACCTATTCATGAGGTGGCTTGGGGGGATGAAAATGACGTTCCTACCCATCTGTGTCTTCAGTTTACATCCAGTCACGGAGGGGCATATATAGGTTCTCCGGGAAATACATTATGGATTGATAATGTAAAGTTAGTATATTAAAGGTACAGCAGAAAAATAAGAATAGCCAATGATAAATTTGTCGTTGGCTATTTTTGTTTTATAAAAAAAAGAATGGAGGTGTGATTTTTTACGTGATTTTTTGCGTGTATTATATTAAATATCTATATTTGCAGTAATTTTTAAGAAAATAAGTTCATCTTATTCTCTTTTTGATGGAAATATATTATTTACTAAAATAAATTGAGATGAAAAAGGGTTTATTATTTATTTTATTGGCGGCAGTTTCTGTTTGTCTGCCTGCTCAGGAAAAAGAAAAAGCAGCAACCAGCTATAGCGTAGAGACAAACCGCTTTGGAGCTAATTGGTTTATTAGTGGTGGTCTGGGAGCCCAGATGTATTTTGGAGATAATGACGGTAAGTTGGATTTTGGAAAACGACTTGCTCCTGCATTGGACATTGCTGTAGGAAAGTGGTTTACTCCCGGAATCGGTTTGCGTATTGCTTATAATGGTCTTCAGGCTAAGGGAGCTACTTTGCTTGAAGATGATGCTTACGTAAAAGGTGGCGTTATGTCTAACGGATATTATAAGCAGAAATGGAATATCGCTAATTTCCATGCTGATGTTATGTTGAACCTTACTAATATGTTCTGCGGGTATAAGGAAGACCGTCTGTATTCATTCATCCCTTATGCAGGTGCAGGATGGGTTCATTCTTGGACGAAACCGACAGATGATAATATTGGTTTTAATTTAGGTTTGATTAACCGTTTCCGTTTGTCGTCTGCTTTGGACTTCAACGTGGAAATGCGTAGCCTGTTTATGAAAAATACATTGGCTGGTGAGAATAAGGAAGCTATGTTAGGACTGACTGTAGGTGTTACTTATAAATTTAAGAAACGCGGTTGGAATGCAGTTCCTACGGTTCCGATGGTTCCAGAGAGCCAGTTGAACGATATGAGAGACAGAGTAAACGCACTGAAGGGTGAAAATGAATCTTTGAAGCGTGACCTGGTTGAAGCACGTAATAAGAAACCGGAAGTGATTGTTAAGAAAGAAGCTGGATTGGTTCCACGTCTTGTTGTTGTATTCAATATCGGTAAGAGCAATATCAGCAAGAGAGAGTACATGAATATCGAAGCTATGGCTAAGGGTATCAAGGAAAATCCAGGAAAAGTATTTACTATAACTGGATATGCTGATAAGGGTACAGGCTCTGCTGAATACAACATGAAGTTGAGTAAGAAGAGAGCTGAAGCTGTTCGTGACTTGATGGTTAACGAATTTGGAGTTCCTGCTTCTCAGTTGAAGGTTGATTATAAGGGTGGTGTTGGCAACATGTTCTATGATGATGCTAAACTGAGTCGTGTAGCAATTGTTGAAGAATAATATACACTTGAAATATTATAATAAAAGAGACGTTTCCTTTCACGGGAAGCGTCTTTTTTGTATTTTTG
>NZ_GG688324.1:119029-196760 GCF_000156195.1 Bacteroides finegoldii DSM 17565
TTGTGCCCCATGAGCAGAATAGTAGCAATAGATTACGGAAGAAAACGTACAGGAATAGCTGTCAGCGACACCATGCAGCTGATTGCCAATGGCTTGACGACAGTTCCTACACATGAGCTTTTGAATTTTATCGGTGATTACATCGCTAAGGAACCGGTAGAGCGGATTATTATTGGATTGCCTAAGCAAATGAATAATGAAGTTTCGGAGAATATGAAAAATATAGAACCTTTTGTCCGTTCACTGAAAAAACGTTTTCCTGAGCTTCCTGTGGAGTATGTGGATGAGCGTTTTACCTCCGTTCTTGCACATCGGACTATGCTGGAGGCAGGACTGAAAAAGAAAGACCGGCAGAACAAGGCTTTGGTAGATGAGATTAGCGCTACAATTATTCTGCAAACATATTTGGAAAGTAAACGTTTTTAATATAGACAAAGAATAACTTAATTTTTTAGTAGAATATCAGATATGATTTTACCTATTTATGTATATGGCCAGCCTGTTTTAAGAAAGGTGGCAGAGGATATAACTCCGGATTATCCGAATCTGAAAGAGTTGATTGCAAATATGTTTGAAACAATGGTGCATGCGGATGGTGTAGGATTGGCTGCCCCGCAAATCGGTTTGCCAATTCGTGTTGTTACCATTACATTAGATCCGCTCTCGGAGGATTATCCTGAATTTAAAGATTTTAATAAAGCTTATATCAATCCCCATATACTAGAGGTCGGGGGAGAAGAAGTAAGTATGGAAGAAGGATGTCTGAGTCTGCCGGGTATCCATGAGACGGTGAAAAGAGGAGATAAGATTCGCGTGAAATATATGGACGAGAATTTTGTGGAATACGAGGAAGTTGTAGAAGGCTATCTGGCTCGCGTAATGCAACATGAATTCGACCATTTGGACGGTAAGATGTTTATTGATCATATTTCTCCACTTCGTAAGCAAATGATTAAGGGAAAACTGAATACGATGTTGAAGGGGAAAGCTCGTAGTTCTTATAAGATGAAACAGGTAAAATAAAGATAAAAAACGTTTATATCCCTGTTAAGTAAACGAAAAACATTATTTTTGCTTCGTTTACAAGTATAAAATGTCGATGATAAAGAGAATATTAACAGTATTATTACTGTTTCCCACACTGGTATGTGCTCAGATAAATACGGATCGGGTGATGACTATCGCCCGAAACGCTCTTTATTTTGAGGATTATGTACTTTCCATTCAGTACTTCAACCAGGTAATTAACGCTAAACCTTATTTGTATGAGCCTTATTTTTTCAGGGCTTTGGCCAAACTGAATCTGGAAGATTTTCAAGGTGCGGAAGCAGACTGTGATGCGGCTATCCAACGCAATCCGTTTGTGGTAGGTGCTTATCAGATTCGTGGCCTTGCCAGAATCCGTCAGAGCAAATTTGACGGGGCTATTGAAGATTATCAGAAGGCTTTGCATTATGATCCGGAGAATATCACTCTGTGGCATAATTTAACGTTATCTCATATTCAGAAAAAGGATTATAATTCAGCAAAAGAGGATCTGGAAAGTTTGCTGAAAGTGTCTCCCCGTTATACACGTGCTTATTTAATGAGGGGGGAAGTGTCTTTGCAGCAGAAGGACACCATTGCTGCCTTGACCGATTTCAATAAGGCGCTTGAATTGGATAAATATGATCCGGACGCATGGGCTGCACGGGCAATTGTGAAATTGCAGCAATCCAAATATGCGGAGGCGGAATCGGATTTTGACCGGGCTATTCATTTAAGTGCGAAGAATGCCGGAAACTATATTAATCGTGCATTGGCAAGATTCCATCAGAATAATCTGAGGGGGGCTATGAGTGACTATGATTTGGCATTGGATATTGATCCCAATAACTTTATCGGACATTATAATCGTGGTCTGCTTCGTGCACGGGTAGGGGATGACAACCGGGCAATTGAGGACTTTGATTTTGTCATTCAAATGGAACCGGATAATATGATGGCTGTCTTTAACCGTGGTTTACTCCGTGCGCAGACAGGTGATTATCGTGGGGCCATACAAGACTATACGACTGTTATCAATCAGTATCCTAACTTTCTGGCCGGATATTATCAGCGTTCGGAAGCCCGTAGAAAAATTGGGGATAAGAAAGGAGCGGAACAAGATGAGTTTAAGGTCATGAAAGCCCAGATTGACAAGCAGAACGGTGTGACGACTAATAAGGATGTTGCCCAGAATAAAGATAAAGCGGACGGAAGTGGAGATGAAGATGGAGAAAAAACACGCAAGAAGTCGGATAAGAATATGAATAACTATCGTAAGATAGTAATTGCCGATGACTCTGAAGCCGAACAGCGTTATACGAGTGATTATCGTGGACGTGTGCAGGACAAGAATGTAAATATCACACTGGAGCCCATGTTTGCTTTGACTTATTATGAGAAAATGAGTGACGTGAAGCGTTCGGTGAATTTTCACAAGTATATTGAGGACTTGAACCGTACGGGAATCCTCTCTAAACGTCTTCGTATTACGAATATGGAAGCTCCGTTGACAGAAGAACAGGTGAAATTCCATTTTGCTTTGATCGATACACATACGTCCGCTATCGTGGCTGATGAAAAGAGCGCTTCGAAGCGTTTTGCCCGTGCGATTGACTTCTATCTGGTGCAGGACTTCTCAAGTGCTGTGGCTGACTTGACACAGACGATTCTGTTGGACGGTGATTTCTTCCCGGCTTATTTTATGCGTGCGCTTATCCGCTGTAAGCAACTGGAATATCAGAAGGCGGAACAAGCCGCCGAAACGAATATTCCGGGTGATAAACGTAAAGAGATTACTGCGGTTGATTATGAAGTAGTAAGGAAAGACCTGGACAAGGTGATCAATCTGGCGCCGGACTTTGTTTATGCTTACTATAACCGTGCGAATGTCTCTGCTATGCTGAAGGACTACCGGGCTGCTATTGCCGATTATGACAAGGCGATCGAGCTGAATCCTGATTTTGCGGATGCTTACTTTAATAGAGGCCTTACCCATATATTTTTAGGTAATAACAAGCTGGGCATTTCTGATTTAAGTAAAGCCGGTGAGTTGGGCATTGTTTCTGCTTATAACGTAATCAAACGTTTTACGGATCAGACGGAATAACATTTATTTGATAAAAAATGGAAAACTCAAAAGATTTACTTACTTTTGCGTTCAAATTGTGAAAATATAACATCATCTATTATGATAAAGATAAAATTTCCCGATGGCTCTGTTCGTGAATATAATGAAGGAGTGAACGGTTTACAGATTGCAGAAAGTATCAGTTCGCGTTTGGCACAAGATGTTTTGGCTTGTGGCGTGAATGGCGAGACTTATGATTTAGGACGTCCTATTAATGAAGATGCTGATTTCGTGCTTTATAAATGGGATGATGAAGAAGGCAAACATGCTTTTTGGCATACAAGTGCTCACTTGTTGGCTGAAGCTTTGCAGGAACTTTATCCGGGTATTCAGTTCGGTATCGGTCCGGCCATTGAAAACGGATTCTATTATGATGTAGATCCGGGAGAAGCGGTAATCAAGGAAAGTGATCTGCCTGCTATTGAAGCTAAGATGCAGGAACTGGCTGCCAAGAAAGAAGATGTAGTCAGAGAGAGCATTGCCAAAGCGGATGCATTGAAGATGTTTGGCGATCGTGGGGAAACTTATAAATGTGAGTTGATTTCCGAATTGGAAGACGGACATATTACTACTTATACGCAAGGGGCATTTACTGATCTTTGCCGTGGTCCTCACTTGATGACGACTGCTCCGATCAAAGCTATCAAACTGACTACGGTAGCCGGTGCATATTGGCGTGGTCAGGAAGACCGTAAGATGTTGACACGTATTTATGGTATCACGTTCCCGAAGAAGAAAATGCTGGATGAGTATCTGGTATTGTTGGAAGAAGCCAAAAAACGTGACCACCGTAAGATCGGCAAAGAGATGCAGTTGTTCATGTTCTCGGAGACGGTAGGAAAGGGACTTCCGATGTGGCTGCCGAAAGGTACTGCATTACGTCTGCGTTTGCAGGAATTCTTGCGTCGTATCCAGACTCGCTATGACTATCAGGAAGTAATCACCCCGCCGATTGGCAACAAGTTACTATATGTGACTTCCGGTCACTATGCAAAATATGGCAAAGACGCTTTCCAACCTATTCATACTCCGGAAGAAGGAGAAGAGTACTTCTTGAAACCGATGAACTGCCCTCACCATTGTGAGATTTATAAGAACTTCCCGCGTTCATATAAAGACCTTCCATTGCGTATTGCTGAATTTGGAACAGTTTGTCGTTATGAACAAAGTGGTGAGTTGCACGGTTTAACTCGTGTACGTAGCTTTACGCAGGATGACGCTCATATTTTCTGCCGTCCGGATCAGGTAAAAGATGAATTCCTTCGTGTAATGGATATCATCTCTATTGTGTTCCGTTCTATGAATTTCCAGAATTTTGAGGCTCAGATATCATTGCGCGATAAAGTAAACCGCGAAAAATATATTGGTAGCGATGATAATTGGGAAAAGGCAGAACAGGCTATTATCGAGGCGTGTGAAGAAAAAGGATTACCTGCTAAGATTGAATATGGTGAAGCGGCTTTCTACGGTCCTAAGCTCGACTTTATGGTGAAAGATGCAATCGGTCGTCGCTGGCAGTTGGGTACTATCCAGGTAGACTATAACTTGCCGGAACGTTTTGAACTGGAATATATGGGATCTGATAATCAGAAACACCGTCCGGTTATGATCCATCGTGCACCGTTCGGATCAATGGAGCGCTTTGTTGCCGTGCTGATTGAACATACCGCCGGTAAGTTCCCATTGTGGTTGACACCCGACCAGGTTGCTATTCTGCCGATCAGTGAGAAGTTCAATGAATATGCGGAACAAGTGAAGATGTATCTGAAAACTCACGAAATCCGTGCGATTGTAGATGACCGCAACGAAAAAATAGGTCGCAAGATCCGTGATAATGAGATGAAACGTATTCCTTATATGCTGATTGTCGGCGAAAAAGAAGCAGAAAATGGTGAAGTTTCTGTTCGTAGACAAGGCGAAGGAGATAAGGGGACCATGAAATTTGAAGAATTTGCTAAAATTTTGAACGAAGAAGTTCAGAATATGATAAATAAATGGTAACTTTGCAGCCGTTTCATGATAAATATTTAGTAGAACAATAAAAAGATCAAACTAGGAAGTAAACGTTTTTAATGAAGAATGACACTTTTAAAGGGCAATACAGAATCAACGAACAGATTCGTGCCAAAGAAGTCCGCATTGTAGGCGACGATATTGAACCGAAAGTATATCCTATCTTTCAAGCCTTGAAAATGGCCGAAGAGAAAGAATTGGATTTAGTGGAAATTTCTCCTAATGCTCAACCCCCTGTTTGTCGTATTATTGATTACTCTAAATTTCTTTATCAATTAAAGAAACGCCAGAAGGAACAAAAAGCGAAGCAGGTTAAGGTCAATGTAAAAGAGATCCGTTTCGGACCTCAGACAGACGATCATGATTACAACTTCAAGTTGAAGCATGCTAAGGGCTTTTTGGAAGATGGAGATAAGGTGAAGGCCTATGTGTTCTTTAAGGGACGTTCCATCCTTTTTAAGGAGCAAGGTGAAGTTCTTTTGCTTCGTTTTGCCAACGACCTTGAAGATTACGCAAAAGTAGATCAGATGCCTATACTTGAGGGAAAGCGTATGACTATACAACTTTCTCCGAAAAAGAAAGAGGCAGCTAAAAAGCCAGCAGCACCGAAACCTGCCACTCCTGTGCAGAAAGCTGAAAAGCCGGAAGCTGAGGAAGAATAAGAGAAAATGCGTAACGCGCAGGTATAGTGCGTTGCCATTATATATTTAATAATTTAAAAATAAGTAAGATGCCAAAGATGAAGACTAACTCCGGTTCTAAAAAAAGGTTTACCCTTACCGGAACAGGTAAAATCAAAAGAAAGCACGCTTTTCACAGTCACATTTTGACTAAGAAAACTAAGAAGAGAAAAAGAAATCTGTGCTACTCTACAACTGTTGATACAACAAATGTAAGCCAGGTTAAGGAACTCTTAGCAATGAAGTAATCAAAAGCGTAAAAGTATTATTAAAGTATTAACCGAATGCATTAGCCTGAAGTTCGCTGCGTGAAGTAGCGGCGCTAACATTCAAAAAAAGTAAAACTATGCCAAGATCAGTAAATCATGTTGCTTCAAAAGCAAGAAGAAAGAAAATTTTGAAATTAACCAGAGGTTACTTTGGTGCAAGAAAGAATGTATGGACCGTAGCTAAAAACACTTGGGAAAAGGGTTTGACTTACGCGTTTCGTGACCGTAGAAATAAGAAAAGAAACTTCCGCGCTCTTTGGATACAGCGTATCAATGCAGCAGCACGTCTTGAAGGAATGTCTTATTCTAAATTGATGGGCGGTCTGCACAAAGCCGGTATTGAAATAAATCGTAAGGTTTTGGCTGATTTAGCTATGAATCACCCGGAAGCTTTCAAAGCTGTGGTTGCTAAAGCAAAAGCTGCTTAAGACTCAACAGTTTATGAATTACAAAGTGTCAGTTGCTAGGCTAGTAACTGGCACTTTTTCTTTGCACGGCAGTGAAAACAGAATAAAAAAATGTTAGTAGGTAAACAAAATCCTTTTTTTTCTTGCTAATATCAAGGATTCTTATTACATTTGTGATACAAAAATATTAGCCGTATCGACTGGATCGGGAAACTCTTCAAATTAATCTGATGCACCGAGAAAGCTTCGTTCTTCAATGGCGGGCCACATCCTTCGGGACAGCTTTAAGCCGGTGGATTACAAAGAGGACGAGCGCTCAAATCTTGTTCTATCAGAGTTTCATCACATCGTCGGTACGGCTTTCTTATATACTTTTCTATGATATTTTATTTCTCAGGTACAGGTAATTCAAAGTGGATCGCTAATCAGCTGTCTAAGGAACAAAAAGAGGATTTAGTTTTCATTCCCGACGCATTGAGGAGTGGAGTGTTGGAGTTTTGTCTTAAAGAGGAAGAAACGATTGGATTCGTGTTTCCTATTTACTCGTGGGCGCCTCCTGAGATTGTATTGAACTTTATCCAAAAACTCTCGCTGAAGGGGTACAGAGGGCAGTATTTGTTCTTTGTATGTTCTTGTGGAGATGATATCGGCTTGACTCAACAGGTTCTGATGAAAGCGTTCAGACATAAGGGATGGGAATGTCATGTCGGCTTTTCAGTCACCATGCCTAACAATTATGTATTGCTTCCGGGATTTGATGTGGATAGCGAGGAACTGGAGAGGAAGAAGTTGGCAGAGAGCGTCGCGGAACTTAAAAGGATAAATACTTTGATCAGTAAAAGAGAACACTTGTTTTCCTGTCACGAAGGCAGTATTCCTTTTATTAAAACGAGAATAATCAATCCTTTATTCAATCGTTTTCAAATGTCACCTAAGCATTTCTATGTAACAGATGGCTGTATCGGATGTAGGCGTTGTGAGAAGAATTGTCCGATGGAGAATATTACTATGTCAGAAGGGAAGCCGGTCTGGGGAATGAATTGCACCTCATGCCTGGCATGTTACCATGTATGTCCCCGGCAAGCGGTGCAATATGGGAAAAGAACAAAAGGAAAGGGGCAGTATTTCAACCCCAATTCCGGCTATTGATCTTTGATTTTAATGCTGCAATGAGATAGGTCTTCGATGATTGCAAGGCTTTCTACTCTGACACCCTGCTCTTCCAGCACTTTGCGTCCGTTTTGGAATGCTTTTTCAATGATGAATCCCATTCCTACCAGATTTGCTCCGGACTGCTTAATGAGATCAAGAACACCTAATGCCGCATTTCCGTATGCAAGGAAGTCATCTACAAAAAGTATGTTGTCATTTGGAGTCAGAAAATCGGAGCTGATAACAACTTCGTAATCACGGTCTTTTGTAAACGAGTGGACGGTGGTACTTAGTGCATTCTGAATCGTTTTGGGAGATTTCTTTTTGGCAAATACAACAGGCAAATCCATCAGGTAACCTGTCATGATAGCCGGAGCAATGCCACTGGCTTCTATTGTCATGATTTTATTTACGTTTGTGGCTGCAAAACGGCGGACAAATTCGACTCCGATTGATTTCATCAGAACAGGGTCCATCTGGTGGTTGATAAAACTATCCACTTTCAGAATACCTCCTTCGTAACATTTTCCATCTTGCAGAATTCTTTTTTTGAGTAATTGCATATAATCTGATATTAATTAATAATGTGCTAATATGCCATTCCGGATGATGAAACAAAGGACGGCATATTAGCACATGAACTATTTTAGTCTTACTTGTTATCTCTTAAATCTTTCACACGAACGGCTTTCCCCTCGCTTTGAGGTAGAGAACCTTTCTTAACCAGTTTTACTTTGGGAGTAACCAGGATTTCGTCTTTCAGTTGGTGGGTAATATCCTTGCGTATTTTCTCCAATTCAATATAATTGTCGGTAGAAAGATCGCTCAGCTCCACTTCAACAATCATTTCATCCTGATTATTGATTGTTTCCAGCGTAATTAAATAGTTGCTGCCCAATTCGGGGAATTGTACTAGAATTTTCTCTACCTGCATCGGGAAAATATTGACTCCCTTGATGATAAACATATCGTCACTACGTCCTTTAATCCGGTCAATACGGATATGTGTACGACCGCAAGGACATTTTCCCGGAAGAATACGGGTTAAGTCGCGGGTACGATAACGGATGAGCGGCATCATTTCCCGATCAAGGGTAGTGAGTACTAATTCTCCGGTTTCTCCTTCAGGAACAGGTTCGCCTGTTTCTGGATCAATGATTTCTACTAAGTAGCAATCCTCCCAAAAGTGCATTCCGTTCTGTTCCAGACATTCGAAAGCAACACCGGGACCGTTCATTTCCGTCATACCGAAGCTGTTGTATGCTTTTACACCCAACATCCGCTCTATTTTCCGACGTTGTTCATCTGTATGGGGCTCTGCACCGATTACCAAAGTTTTCAGTGTGGTGCCTCTTGGGTCTAGTCCTTCTTCCTGAAAGACCTCTGCAAGACGAATGGCATAGCTTGGTATAGCATGCAGAGCGGTTGTCTTAAAGTCATTGATGAATTTAATCTGCCGCTTGCTGTTACCGGCTGCGGCAGGAACGGTAAGACAGCCCAGACGTTCGGCGCCATATTGGAACCCTAGTCCTCCTGTAAACATTCCATATCCTGAACTATTTTGAAAAACATCTGTTTTACGGATTCCTACCGTATATAGGCAACGGGCTACCAGATTAGCCCAAGAATCAAGGTCGTGTTGTGAGTGAACGATAACTGTCGGATTTCCGGTAGTACCACTGGAAGAGTGAATACGCACACCATCATTCCTCATATCTCCCGCCACCAGTCCGAAAGGGTAGTGGGCACGCATATCGGCTTTGGTCGTGAACGGTACTTTACGGATATCATCCAGCGATTGTATGCTGTCTGAGGTAATACCATGTTTACTGAAAACCTCCTTATAGTATGGAGCGTTTGCAGCGATACTGATTGTTTTCTTCAAGCGTTGAAGCTGCAATTCCTGCAACTTCTCCCGACTCATGGTTTCTATTTCTTCTTCCCAGTATTGTGTACTCATGGCAGTCTCTATTATTACATAAGCTTTTCCGCAATTTCCTTGCCGGCAGCCAATGCTTTAAGATTCATTTCTACAATTGCTTCCCCTTTACGTTGGAAAATCTCGTGAATGCTGTCCTGCACTTTTGCGTAGTCAATGCCAAGAAATGGAATTGTTGCTCCCAACAGGACGATATTGGCTACCCGTGCGGAACCGGCTTCTTTGGCTACTTTATCTACATTCAATACTATCTTATGAGGTAGTTTGTTGATTTCTGCCATTACTTTGTCCGTTTCCGGATAGTTGGGAATATTGACAAAAGGAGTTTCATTCGTTACCAGCCACCCTTCAGGGCTAAGGTAAGGAAGATATCGAAGGCCTTCCATAGGTTCCAGTGAGATAATAAGATCACATTTGCCGGAAGGAATCAAATCGGAAGCAATCGGCTGATCGCTGATGCGGAGGTTGGATTGAACGTCTCCTCCGCGCTGGCTCATTCCGTGCACTTCTGCTTGTTTCATATAAAGTCCTTCCTTTAAAGCGGCTTTACCGATTACGGTAGCAATGGACAAAATACCCTGTCCGCCTACTCCTGATAATATAATATCTTTTTTCATGGTTTACTTGCTTCTTTTTTTACGTGCTAATGTCTGGATACACTCTCTGCGTGGAATAATGACAGATACGCCACAATATTCGATTTCTTCGCGTATGATCTGTTTCATCTCTTCGTAATTCTTCTTCAAAGGAACAACCACTCTGATATGGGCGGGCTCTACACCGAGACCTGCACAGATTGCTTCGATACGTCCGGTTCCTGCAGAATCTTGCCCGCCTGTCATAGCGGTAGTCTCGTTGTCGGATATTACAATTGTCACATTGGCGTTTTCATTTACGCAGTCTAATAATCCCGTCATTCCCGAATGAGTGAATGTGGAGTCACCGATGACGGCTACGGCCGGAAACAAGCCTCCGTCGACTGCACCTTTTGCCATAGTGATAGAAGCACCCATATCTACGCATGAGTTGATAGCATTGAATGGCGCATTTGCTCCCAGTGTATAACAGCCGATGTCACTGAATACTTTATGTGCGGGATATTCCTCTCTGAGCACTTCAGTCAATGTGGTATACATATCGCGATGGCCGCAACCTTCACAAAGTGCGGGCGGACGCATCTCTACCACAGACGGAATGCCAAATTCGGACTTGTTCTCTTTGCTTACCGCACGGGCTACCGAGTCAGGATTCAGTTCTCCGTCTTGCGACAAAGTGCCGTCTAAACGCCCTTTTACCTTTATACCAATACCCAGATAACCTTTCAGTTGTTTTTCTACAAAAGGTTGACCGTCTTCCAAAACAAGAATCTCATCGCAAGATTCTACCAACTGATGGAGTTGTTTTTTCGGCAGTGGATATTGTCCGATTTTGAGTACCGGATATTCACAGCCTTCGGGGTAGTTTTCCATCAGGTAATTGTAACCGATACCACATGCGATGATTCCTAGTTTCTTGTTAGGGCCATCTGTATATTTGTTGTACGGTGATTCTTCGGAGGCCTTTATGAACTCATCTTGACGTGAAAGTAATACTTTATAGCGTTTGCGGGCATTTCCCGGCAACAGGATGAATTGACGCGGGTCGTTGCTGAATGATATTCCATTCTGTGGTTTCTGTTCCTTGCGTTCTACTCCGGAACGGGAATGCGCAAGACGGGTTACCATACGCATTAAGATAGGTTCTCCCATTTTTTCGGAGAATTCAAAACCGCTGTACACCATGTCATACGCTTCCTGCTGATTGCTGGGTTCGTACATAGGAATGAGGGAAAAATCTCCGTAGAAACGGCTGTCTTGCTCGTTCTGTGAGGAGTGCATACTAGGATCATCTGCCGCTATCACAATCAGTCCGCCTTTCACGCCGGTGATGGCAGAGTTGACAAAACAGTCAGCGGCCACATTCATACCTACATGCTTCATGCAGACTAAGGCCCGCTTGCCGACGAAAGACATACCTAAAGCAGCCTCCATCGCTGTTTTTTCGTTGGCACACCAACGGTTATGTATATTCCGTTCGGTCGTTATCGGGGCCATCTGAATATATTCCGTAATCTCAGTTGAAGGAGTACCGGGATAGGCATAAACACCTGAGAGTCCGGCATCCAATGCAGCTTGTGCAATGGCTTCATCGCCAAGTAAGAGTTGCTTGCTCATATATTTCTTTTTATTTAGTGTTGATCACAGTTTGTTATTCTATCGGGCAAAGATAGACTTTTCAGTTCGTTTTATCACAAATTTACTTGAAAATCTTTCTTTCATTCAGCGCTTTCCAATATTTTCTTGCATTTGCCATGTGTTCGGCATAATTGGATGCGAAATTGTGAGTCCCGGAAAAGTCCTCTTTGGCACACATATAAATATAGTTGTGCTTGGTATAATTCAATACACTGTCTATCCCTTTTTTAGAGGGGATACGGATAGGCCCGGGAGGTAATCCGGTATTTATATATGTGTTATATGGCGAATCGATTTTCAAATGCTCGTTCGTAATACGTCGCAGACCAAAATCCTGTAGGGCAAATTTGATTGTCGGGTCTGCTTGCAGGGGCATATCTTTGTGCAGGCGGTTGATGTATAATCCGGCTACCATTGGCTTTTCTTCATTATTATTGGTCTCTTCTTCAACGATGGAAGCAAGTGTGCTGACTTCTTCCGGTGTCATACCGATCGCAGTGGCTTGTGCCAACCGTTCTTTGTTCCAGAAACGTTCATGCTCCTTTCTCATACGTTCGATTAATTCATCCGCACTCATATCCCAGTATACTTGGTAGGTTTCGGGAATGAAAAGACCGGGCAAGGTTGCTTCTGTGTATCCTAGTTGGGCTTGAACGGTGGAATCAAACAACTGGCGAGCAATCTCGGCAGAATCGATCATTAACTGTTTGCCCATACTTCGTGCCAGTCGTTTTAAAGTACGGACACTTCCGACTGTGAGATTCATCGGCTCTTGGTAACCTCTGGAAAAACGGCTGTATACATGGTATACATTGTCGTTCGGACGGATGGCATAACGTCCCGTGTGTATATTCTGTTCGAGATTTTTATATTTGGCCATCCAATGGAATCCGGTGAGTTTGTTGACATATCCGAACTTTTTTATTTTATTGGTAATAGAATCGGCCGTATCGTCCCGGTCTACGTAAATGTATACGGTTTTGGACGGATGGAATTGGGGAGCAAACAGGCAGTAATAAATAGTCCCTCCTGCAATAGCGCAAAGTAAAAATGTTCCAATCAGAATGGATAATAAAATAGTTCTCTTTTTTTTCTTCATCTTATGAGACGTTATTTTTGCAGCGTCAAAGATAAGAAGAATTTGAATAGGAGTGGTTTCTTTCTGAGATGAATCTTTCTTCTGCAATATTTTTGTCTTTATATTAAGTATTATACCCGGAAAAACAAAAATGTCACATTGTTGATAATTAGATGTTTATGGGTAAAAATAGGGCTAAATTAAGATAAGTTTACAAAAAACGTCTAGATGTTTTTAGCTTTTTGAGAACAAAAAATGCATTTTTTCTGCAATGCTTTGTCACTGAGTTACTTATATGATTTTGTAGCTATTAATACTGTTCTATTGGGTTATAGTTGAACAACTGTGGAGAAGGACAAGTGTAATTGACAGGTTGCACAATAGTATCACGCTGGTTGCTCAACAGTAACAGCCTTAATATCTCGGCAGGTTTTATTAATATGCCGCAAGGTTTTATTAATATACCACCGGATTTTATTTATTGGTAAAGAAGAAATCAATCGGTTCACTGCATGATTTTAAGATATAATACGGTATTTCTGATTAATTCGGCCATTGGAAATAATCTGCTTCTGCTTCTATTTTATTTTCTATTTCATCGGGAAGGGCCGCAAAGAAATCCATGTTTGTAAGATGTTCAATACTATCTATTGTCACTGCGTATGTAGAAAGTGGCTCTACTGACTGTTTATTGTTGAATAAGAAACCGATAGCCCGCATAGGCTTTACGAAAGGGGAGAGGATTACCTTGAAAAACTGTTGGGGCACTACAACTTTATTTTTTCCGATCGTTTTGGGTTGTCTGGTTATAATAGGTCCGCATATAATGATAATGGCGCTGTCTGCTATCGCCCAATCCCGGATTTTCTCTTCCAGATTTTTCCACCCTCTTCTGTTTAGTTGCGGGTGTTGCGGACACATATTGCTGAAGTAAAATGATTCTTTCATAGCTTGCGGACTCCATTTCATATCTGCAGCCGGTGCCATGTGTCCTTTGTCGTATCCTGAATGTGCATAGTCTGTATTGGTTGCTATCAAGCCTCTGACCTGTGGGTCGGTAATAAAACGGTTACTTCTTTTCTCCTTTCCCTTTGTCTCTTTACGAGTCAATTCGTATGAAACCCAATTGGGGAGTTTTAAATCTTTATTGTAAGAAACGGTGTATCCGGTGTGATGGATGATCTGTTCTTGACGTCGGGTAAGTGACACCGGTATTTCCAACTCTTTTGTTGTCGGATTTTTACCTCCCGACTTATTGTTCTCCGACTTCGTACCTTTTGTTTTTTTACCTTCTGGCTTCTTGTTCTCCGGCTTTTGGTCAGATGAAGTTTGAAATGATGTGCTGGTCTGTGGCTTTTCTTTTTGAGAAGTATCAATTCCCTGACAATATAAATAAACGCCGTAAAGAATAGGTATAAGTATAATGATGGTGATAATACATCCCAATTTATAATTGGAACGTGATTCTTTTTTGAATATTTTTCTGTTTTTGCCTTTCTTTCTTCGATTCATTGGTTTGCAGGTGATGATGGGATTGTTTTTATTCTTCTTTTCTCATGCTGAATTCGCAACCGCAATATTGCTGATTGTAGAAATTATATTCTTTGATGATTGCGATGCGTCGTTCACTTAATCCGCCTTTACGCCAATTCTGTTCCCAATATGTGACATCAGGATAATGTGTCATGGCATATCGTCCGGCTTCATTTATCTGTTCCAGGCTTTTCCAACGGCTGGAAGCAAGGGTAGTGGTAATTACGGAGAAACCATGCTCGTGGGCATAACGGGCTGTTTCCAACAAGCGGCTCTTGAAGCAACGCAGGCAACGTCCTCCTCTTTCGGGTTCCTGTTCCATTCCTGCCATTTGGCAACGCCAGGCTTCGTGGTCATAGTCGGCGTCTACAATTTCCAGTCCTAATGATTGCGCATAACGGGTGCATTCATCTTTTCTTATGTTGTATTCTTCCTGTGGGAAAATATTGGGATTGCAATAGTAAATGACAGGGGTTATATTGTGTTGCATCAGACATTCGATGATAGCTGACGAACAAGGAGCGCAACAAGTATGAAGTAAGATTTTGTCGGCTCCTCCCGGAACTTCGAGTTGGAATTTCTTTTTCATGCGGTAAAGTTAGTATATATTTTGTCATACCATGCAACACTTTATAATTTATTCACAGGCGGAATTATCATTGATTATTGGGACAAAAAGTATCGAAAACAAAAGTTGTTATAAAAATAGCTCAAAAAATAGGCGGATTCTTTTTGTAGTTTCAAATAAAGCTGTAATTTTGCACGCTGTAAACGAGAGACAAACGCCGCTATAGCTCAGTTGGTAGAGCAACGCATTCGTAACGCGTAGGTCGCCAGTTCAAGTCTGGCTAGCGGCTCTCAAAAGGAAGTCTATTAACTATCTTGTATTTAGTTATTTAGACTTCCTTTTTTATTTACTGGTTCTTCAATTTAATTAGCTTTCAAACATTCTGCTACGTGCCAGCATACATGCACCAACAATACCAGCCTTATCTTTCAACTTGGATGTGATAATAGCTGAATCCTTGTTGACCAGATTCAGAGAGTATTTACGTACCGCAGTCTTTATAGGTTGGGTTATATAATCACTAGTCAACGACAAAGTACCACCTATAATAACCAATTCCGGATTAAAAATATTGATCAGTCCTGCAATTTGTTTTCCTAGCTTCTGTCCGATCTCTTCTACAATCTCGATACAGAGTAGATCTTCTTTGTTTACTGCCGCAATTATCTCATCAAGGGTTATGGGATCTTCTTCGGCAGCGATTCTAGTTGATAATATAGAGCTTTCTCCGTTCCGGATGCGTTCTAAAAGGATACGGTGAAGGGCAGAACCGGAAGCTTCGGTTTCTAAGCACCCTTTTTTGCCGCAGTGGCAGATAATTTCATTATCATAAGTACTCATGTGACCGAATTCACCGGAAAATCCTGATTTACCTGTATAAATCTTGCCATCTATGATAATTCCGATTCCCAATCCCCAACTTACGTTTACAAAGATAATATCTTTTTCTCCTTTTACGCAGCCTTGCATATACTCTCCATAAGTCATAGCCCGCGTATCGTTATCGACAGTAACTTTGTAGCCCAGTTTCTCAGACAACACATCTGCCAATGGTCTTTCTTCGAAATTGAACTGACTGAAACTGTATCCAGATTCAGGATTCACGCGTCCCGATACATTTACATTAATATTTAAGATTTTCTCTTTGTTGATGGTGAGCTTTTTTATAAAATTGATAATCAGCTTGCATAATTCATTCATTCCCTCAATTGAATTCTCAAAATTATAAGGTATGTTCATTTTCAGTTCTACCATATCGCCTTTAAAATTTATCAGGCCGATATTGACTGCAAATCTTTTGATATCTACACCTAAAAAGTAACCGGATTCGGGATTAAGTCCATAAAGGTTCGGATGGCGCCCACCACTGGTCTCCAATTTTCCATAATCATTAATATATCCGTCATCACACATTTCGCCAATAAATTTGGTGACGGTTGGTACACTCAAATCCAGCTCTTTTGAAAGATCGGGAATTGTAGAACTGCCATTATATATATAATGTGTAATAATTCTCTTTTTGACGAGAGCGCTTTTAGAGCCCTTTTCTATTTCTTTCAAGAATTGTTGGTTCATATGTTTGGTTATTTGGTAATATCTACAAAGATAATTAATTTTTTTATTAAATGTGGCGTTTTGTGTGGAAAAAATTAGAATCAAGTGGGCGATGTTCTCTTTATTGCTTTATGCATATAATAAGGTATAGGATTCACGATTCATTATTTACTTTTGTATATCAAGTGTATAGAGTCTCTATTATCTTTTATTCTGATCGTTTTTGAACTTATATTTGTGAATTATATGTTTAAATGCAACTTTATTAATAAAATATTTTATTATATATTGTTTATTTAATAAATATGCCTATATTTGTAGCGTGATATTAATTAAAACACATTGTGACTTCAATAGGTTAACATATATACAAAGTAGAAAAACCAAAAAATTAAAGCTATGGAAACAAATAATCGTAGAGATTTTCTAAAAAAGGCGGCCTTGGCCGGAGCGTCAGCTTTGGTGGCTCCTTCTTTATTTGCTACCGGTGAAGAGGGGAGTGAAATATCTATTCTTAAAAATGAGGAGAATGGTTTGGAGAATAATTTAATTGTTCCTAAAAATAATGGTCTGAAAATAACAGGAACTTTTCTGGATGAAATCTCCCATGACATTCCTCATCAGAATTGGGGAGAAAAAGAATGGGATATGGATTTCCAACACATGAAAAAGATTGGAATAGATACGGTGGTAATGATTCGTTCCGGTTATCGGAAATTTATAACTTATCCTTCACCTTATTTATTAAAAAAAGGATGCTATATGCCATCAGTTGATTTGGTAGATATGTATTTGCGTCTTGCTGCTAAATATAATATGAAGTTTTATTTTGGTTTATATGATTCAGGACGATATTGGGATACGGGTGATTTAAGTTGGGAGATTGAGGATAATAAATATGTGATAGACGAAGTCTGGAAAATGTATGGAGAGAAGTATAAAAGTTTTGGAGGCTGGTACATTAGCGGAGAAATTAGCCGGGCAACCAAAGGCGCAATCGATTCATTTTATACAATGGGAAAGCAATGTAAAGATGTTTCGGCCGGGCTTCCTACTTTTATTTCTCCTTGGATTGATGGCAAGAAGGCGATTATGGGAACAGGTAAACTGACAAAAGAAGATGCAGTTTCTGTACAACAACACGAAAAAGAATGGAATGAAATTTTTGATGGTATTCATGAGGTGGTAGATGCATGTGCTTTTCAAGATGGACATATTGATTATGATGAATTGGATGCTTTCTTTTCTGTCAATAAAAAATTAGCAGATAAGTATGGGATGCAATGCTGGACAAATGCCGAATCTTTTGATCGTGATATGCCTATTCGTTTTCTACCCATTAAGTTTGATAAACTTCGGATGAAATTGGAAGCTGCCAAGCGTGCCGGATATGATAAGGCTATAACCTTTGAATTTTCTCATTTTATGAGTCCGCAATCTGCTTACTTGCAAGCAGGGAATTTGTATAACAGATATATAGAATATTTTGAAATAAAATAATATTATGCAATCTACTATTAATTTTGGCTATCTTATATTCCTTTCTGTTGTGGCTGCTTTGGGCGGTTTTTTGTTCGGATATGATACGGCAGTTATATCCGGTACAATTGCTCAGGTTACTCAGCTTTTTCAACTGGATGCATTGCAGCAGGGATGGTATGTAGGGTGTGCGTTGGTCGGTTCAATCATTGGAGTCCTTTTTGCCGGTATTTTGAGTGATAAATTAGGGAGAAAATTGACTATGGTTATTTCTGCTATTCTCTTCTCCGCATCGGCTTTAGGATGTGCTCTCTGTACGGATTTTACGCAATTAGTGGTGTATCGTATAATTGGGGGTGTCGGGATAGGCGTTGTTTCCATAGTGTCTCCTCTTTACATTTCGGAAGTTTCAGTAGCACAGTATAGAGGGCGTTTAGTCTCTTTATATCAACTGGCTGTGACCGTTGGCTTCTTAGGAGCTTATCTGGTTAATTATCAGTTGTTGGCTTGGTCGGAAAGTGGTGCTTTATTGGGTGTTCCTCTATTAAATAAGATATTTATAACTGAGGTATGGAGAGGTATGTTAGGTATGGAAACGTTACCTGCGATATTATTCTTTATAATCATATTTTTCATACCGGAGAGTCCTCGTTGGTTAATTGTACGAGGGCAGGAGAGAAAGGCTATAAATATTCTGGAGAGAATCTATAATTCGATTACAGAAGCAACGAACCAATTGAAAGAAACTCAATCAGTTTTGACTGCTGAAACAAGCTCAGAATGGTCGTTATTGATGAAACCCGGCATTTTGAAGGCAGTAATTATAGGTGTATGCATTGCTATTTTGGGACAATTTATGGGAGTCAATGCGGTGCTTTATTATGGTCCTTCTATTTTTGAGAATGCAGGACTTTCAGGAGGTGATTCTCTTTTTTACCAAGTTCTGGTAGGACTAGTCAATACTTTGACCACGGTTCTGGCTCTTGTCATAATCGATAAGGTGGGCCGCAAGAAGCTGGTTTATTATGGAGTTTCGGGAATGGTTGTTTCTCTGATTCTCATCGGCCTGTACTTCCTCTTCGGAGATTCCCTGGGAGTATCCAGCCTCTTCCTGCTTGTTTTCTTCCTGTTCTATGTATTCTGCTGTGCCGTATCCATCTGTGCCGTGGTGTTTGTACTCCTCTCGGAGATGTATCCCACCAAGGTTCGCGGACTGGCCATGTCGATAGCAGGATTCGCTCTCTGGATCGGAACGTACCTGATCGGACAGTTAACCCCCTGGATGCTCCAGAACCTTACCCCCACCGGAACATTCTTCCTGTTCGCGCTCATGTGTGTGCCGTATATGCTCATCGTATGGAAACTAGTCCCGGAAACGACCGGGAAGTCACTGGAGGAAATTGAAAGATACTGGAACCGTTCGGAACAGTAAAAAAGATCATATTAACTTAACACTTTAAAGATATATGGATTTTAAAAAACTATCGGACCAATACAGGGATGAATTGTTGAACAATGTTCTTCCTTTTTGGCTTCAAAACTCTCAAGACAAAGAGTTTGGCGGCTATTTCACCTGTCTGGATCGTGAAGGCAAAGTATTCGATACAGACAAGTTTATCTGGCTGCAAGGGCGTGAGGTATGGATGTTCTCCATGCTTTACAATAAGGTGGAGAAACGCCAGGAATGGCTGGACTGTGCCGTTCAAGGTGGCGAATTCTTAAAGAAATACGGACATGACGGAAATTACAACTGGTACTTTTCCCTCGACCGTTCGGGTAGACCGTTGGTAGAACCGTATAACATTTTCTCCTATACTTTTGCGACAATGGCTTTCGGACAATTGAGTTTGGCAACCGGTAATCAGGAGTATGCCGATATTGCCAGAAAGACATTCGATATTATCTTGTCCAAAGTTGATAATCCTAAAGGAAAATGGAACAAGCTTCATCCTGATACACGCAATCTAAAGAATTTTGCTCTGCCGATGATTCTATGCAATCTCGCTATGGAAATAGAGCATATTTTAGGTAAAGACTACTTGGAACGAGCTATGAACACTTGCATCCATGAAGTTATGGACGTCTTTTATCGTCCCGAACTTGGTGGAATCATTGTCGAAAATGTAGATATAAACGGTAATCTTGTGGATTGTTTTGAGGGTCGCCAGATTACTCCCGGTCACGCGATTGAAGCGATGTGGTTTATCATGGATCTGGGTAAACGTCTGCATCGTCCGGAACTGATAGAGAAAGCAAAAAACACGACTTTTACCATGCTTGAATACGGTTGGGATAAGGAGCATGGCGGTATCTTTTACTTTTTAGATCGTAACAGTTTTCCTCCCCAACAATTGGAATGGGACCAGAAACTCTGGTGGGTACATATCGAATCTTTAATTTCATTGTTAAAAGGCTATCAGTTGACAGGAGACAAACAGTGTTTGGATTGGTTTGAAAAAGTACATGATTATACATGGGCACACTTTAGGGACGCTGAATATCCGGAATGGTACGGATACTTGAATAGAAGAGGCGAAGTATTGTTACCCTTGAAAGGTGGTAAATGGAAAGGATGTTTTCATGTACCTAGAGGACTGTTTCAATGCTGGAAAATACTAGAAACTATTTCGCTACAAACATTTCCCGGATTATTAAATATTGCTGAAACACAATTTAAATCTATTTACTAAATTCAAAATTATGAAACAATGGACCTTAAACATGTCTAAATACCATCGCGGAATTTTAGACTCAAAAAAAGGACTACAATGTATGATGCTGTGTATTGCATTATTAGCACCTAGCTATGCTACAGCAAGTACAAATGTAGGGAACGAGCAAAAATCATTCTATGAAGTAACACAACCTTTGTCAATGATGAAAGAGACATCAAACGTTTCTCCAATTGACAATTCTGTTCGTGGAACAATTATTGATGAAAAAGGTGTTCCTCTACCCGGTGTCAGTGTTGCAATTAAAGGCACATCCACTGGTGTGATTTCAGATATTAATGGTTATTACATTATTAACGCAAAAGCAGGAGATATTCTAGTATTCTCGTTTGTAGGCTTCAAATCGCAAGAAATCACAGTCGGTAAGAAACCGGCTCTTGACATCGTAATGAAAGAAGATGTACACGAACTGGAAGAAACGGTTATTGTCGGTATGGGTAAACAACGGAAAGCCAGCGTTATAGGTTCTATCTCTTCTGTTTCAATAAAGGAACTGGAAGTACCGCAACGAAATCTGACTAACGCTCTTTCCGGACGTATTGCCGGTGCAGTGGTCGTACAACGTTCAGGTGAACCAGGACAAGACAATGCTGATTTCTGGGTACGTGGTATCTCTTCGTTCGGAGCTAATCAAAAACCATTAGTATTAGTTGACGGAGTGGAACGGGATATGTCTGATTTGTCAATTGAAGAAGTAGAATCCATTTCTATCTTGAAAGATGCATCGGCAACGGCAGTATATGGTGTGCGCGCAGCCAATGGAGTTGTATTGGTAACTACCCGTAAGGGGGTTGCCCAAAAACCGGTCATAGAAGTAAAATTGGAAACAGGTTTCTCCGATCTCCCGACAATGCCGAAGTTATTGGACGGGGTCAATTACGCATTGCTAGCCAATGAAGCATTGGGTACTGAAAATTATACTCCGGAGTACATAGACAATTTGAGAAGTGGAACCAATCCTTTTCTATATCCGAATGTAAACTGGATGGATCAACTTTTCCGCAAGTATTCAACTAATACGAATGCAGCCATCAATATTCGTGGAGGTGGCGAAAGAGCACGTTATTATATTAGTGCCAGTTTTATAGAAGATAACGGTAACTTGAAAAATAATCCGGAAGCGGATTACAAATCAAACATTTCACTTCGTCGATATAACTTTCGATCAAACATTGATTTGACATTGACTAAAACAACCAATTTATCATTAGAAATAGGTGCCAATATGACAGATATGCATCAACCCGGTTTAGGAAATGAGTATGTAGACAACAGATGGTTCAGCCCTGTTGAATTACTTTATTACTATTCCTATTTATCCAATCCATTATCCGCTCCGGTTCGGGTACCTATCGGAAAAGATGCGTTTGGTAATACAGAATGGGGTTGGGGAGCACCATCACAGGTCGGTGAAGTGAATCCGGCAGAACGTTTGTTTGGCTCTGGATATAATAAATCATTCCGCTCACAAATCATGAGCCAGATTACATTAAAACAAGACTTGAGTTTCTTATTAAAGGGCCTTGACATACAAGCTTCTTTCTCTTTCGATGCCAATAATCAGACCATACAGAACAGACGCAAAAATTCTTCTACCTATAACATAACGGGAGTTGACGATGAAACCGGAGAATTTCAAGTAGCGGAAATTACCAAAGGAAATGAATTCTTGGGATACAATGTAACTCCATCCAGTAACCGCGCCGAAGAACTGAAAGTGCAATTGAATTATAATCAGATTTTCAATGAAACACACCGCATCGGTGCAATGGCGATGTATTATCAGCGTGACTACGTAGACCAGACTGCCGGATCGTCTATTAAATCATTGCCCTATAAAAAGCAAGGTCTGGCTTTAAGAACAACTTATGCTTTCAAAGACCGTTACTTTGCTGAATTTAATATGGGATATAATGGCTCGGAGAACTTTCCGAAAGGAAAACGTTTTGGTCTATTTCCGGCAGGAGCATTAGGGTATTTGATATCCAATGAGTCTTTCTGGCCTTTTAAAGCTATAAATGTATTAAAAGTCAGAGGCTCTGTTGGTCTGGTAGGTTCCGAATCATTGCCTGACAATATGCGTTTCGGTTATCTGTCATATTTTGGTGAAGGTTTAGGAGGATACTATTTCGGTATGGCCCCTAGCTTTCACGAAGGTATCGGAGAAGACCAAATCGGAGTAGCTGATCTGACTTGGGAGAAAGGTTTTAAGAAAGATATCGGTATTGAACTGAAAATGTTCGATAGCATGGTTTCTCTGGATCTTGACTACTTCCACGAAAAACGTTCCGATATTCTTATTCAACGTCAGTCTGTTCCTGCAACCATGGGAGTCATCAAACAGCCCTTTGCTAATATGGGTGTAATGGTGAATCAAGGTATAGACGGTACGTTGGAATTTAACCATTCAATTGGAGATTTCCGTTATAAACTCTATGGAAACTTCACCTACACTCATAATGAAATTAAAGAAATGGATGAAGCTCAGAAAAAATATGCATACCGTATGCAAACGGGACATCGTTACGGACAGCATTTTGGGCTAATTGCCTTAGGATTATTTCAAGACCAAAAAGAGATCAATGAAAGTCCTGAACAGAAATTCGGTGATGTACGTCCAGGTGATGTAAAATATTTGGATTATAACGAAGATGGCGTAGTAGATGAAGATGATAAATGTCCGATCGGTTATTCAAGTGTTCCGGAAATTGTTTATGGTTTTGGAGCTCAGCTTTTCTGGAAAGGATTCGACTTCGGTATTTTCTTCAGAGGACAGGCACATGTTACTTACGGTCTAGGGGGGGATACATTCATTCCATTCAATAAAGGAGTAGGGAAAGGTAACTTATTTGAAAAAGCACTTGACCGTTGGACGGAAGATAATCCTAATCCCAATGCATTCTATCCCCGTCTGTCCAATGGAGCTTCATCCAACAACTGGCAATCATCTACGCGTACCATTTATAATGGCCGTTTGCTGCGCTTGGCCGATCTGGAACTCGGATATACTTTCAAGAAAAACTGGATTGCTCCAATTGGCATGAAATCTCTTCGCATCTATTGCTTGGCGAATAATGTCGCATTGTTTGCACCATGGGATATGTGGGACCCGGAAACAGCTTCATTTAATGGTAGCAAATATCCTCTCCCGAGAAAAGTTAATATTGGAATTAGAGCTTCTTTTTAAAACACATCGAATATGAAAAAATATATTATAGTTTTATTTAGTTTGTTGGCATTGTCGACTAGTTGTACTGACTACTTGGACAAACAGCCCGATGATATGAAAACAGATGAAATGGTTTGGAGTTCCCGCATGGAAACGGAGAAGTATCTGGCCAATTGTTACGGAGGAATCCCCACAGGGCATTTGCATCAACATGAACCTTGGGTTGGAGCAGCCGATGAATGTAATATAACCTGGAATTTCTATCAGGCGGATAACTTCAACAGAGGTGACTGGACCCCTTCCAGTGAATTGGTGTGTGATAGATACGCTCGTTTTTATCAAGCTATTCGTGCTACTTTGACATTTGAGAACAATGTGGATCGTTGCGGCGAACTAAGTAGCGAATTGAAAACGCGTTATAAAGCCGAGGTCCGTTTTCTACGTGGATATTATTATTATCTTCTTCTTCGTCAATATGGTCCGGTAGTGTTAATTAAAGAATTGCTCCCTTCTGAAACAGATTTTGCAAATATGCAGCGTGCCCCCTATGATGAATGTGTAGAATATATTTGCCAAATGATGGACTTAGCAGCTTATGACCTTCCGATGCATTATTGGGATGACCAGACCCGTTTGGGACGACCGAACAAATTGGTTTGTCTAGCAGTAAAAGCAATTGTACGTAATCTGGCCGCCTCTCCTCAATTTAATGGTAATACGGAATATGCCAACTTCAAAAATCATGATGGTACCCCACTTATTAATACCACTTACAGTGAACAAAAATGGAAAGATGCGGCAGCCGCAGCAAAAGCCGTCATAGATATGGCAGAGAAATATCCGGACACTCGTTTGAAACTATACCGGAATGATGAGAATGGGGATACAGAGTTTAATCCGTATAAATCATGTGTGGATGTTCAACTAAAGGCTTGGAATTGTGAGGTAATATGGGCTAGGTCAGAAGGACAATATGATGATACATTTCAACGGTCATGGATGGTACACAATACACCCGGCCCGCACTGTTTGGGAGGAGTAAGTCCTACTTTACGACTGGTAGATGCTTTTCTGATGAAGAACGGAAAGCCTATCGATGTGGCCGGTTCCGGTTATGTTGAAAAAGGATTTGCGGCTGACGGTGGAGATAATTGGAATCCCAACGGACATGACATTGCTTCCGAAGAAGGTCGTAAAGGTATCATAGCAGATATCCGTGATAGTAAGGCATGGGGGCATTGGAAAGGTGACTGGAATATGTTCTGCAATCGTGAGCCTCGTTTCTATGCAGCTATCCTATATAATCACAGAGTGATACCTAGTCTGTCGGATGATAAAAACATTCGTAACGAATGGAGTACTGGAAGACAGAAAGATGGTTTCGGACGCGCAGAATTATATTTAGGAGGAGCAGCTCGTCCATCTATTAATTATGCGAACTACTCTAAAACGGGTATGTTAGTATTCAAGCGCAACGACCCGCAGGCAGACATGTATAACCGTGCTTATCCTCAAAACTATGCTTGTACTTACATACGCTATGCTGAAATCTTGTTAGACTATATAGAAGCGTTAAGCAATTATGATCCTACCAATGCGGACATTCGTAAATATTGGGATCAAATTCGTAAAAGAGCAGGTGTAGAAAGCGCGTTTGTCGCTACTCCTGAAATAGCTTCTGATCCGGCTTTAATGCATGAATACATTATTCGTGAACGTCAGATTGAGCTTTGTTTTGAAGGTGACCGTTATTTCACTACTCGTCGTCTTTGGAAAGCCCACACACCGGATAAAATTGTAACAGATCCTGTGACCGGTGAAGAAAAAGACGGTCGAATATATGGTGATGGAGGCAGTATGTGGGGAATGAATGTTGATGCCGGTGATGTAGGTTCAAATGATTTCAATTTTGAAGGTTTCTATAAACGTGCTGTTTTTGAAATAAGGGAATTCAAGAAAGAGTACTATTTATTCCCCATTCCGCAAAAAGAAATGGATAAGTGTCCGGGATTGGTTCAGAATCCATGGTGGAGTGGTAATACTGCTAATTAATAAAAAAGTATATAGTTATGAAGAAAATATATTTATACGCAATACTCGCTACATTTGCAAGTATGTCAATGCTGACTTCTTGTGATGCGGATGCGGAGTTTGAAACAGAAGTTCCCGTGAATCCTGTAATGCGTCCTATCATCAGCTTGACGGCAATGGAACAGGAAGATATTTTTGAAGGTGTCATTGATGATAATAAACGTACTATTAAATTGGAAGTCGAAGCTTGGACTGATTTGTCAAATATGACTGTTAATTTGAATATACCGAAACGAGCTACACTTATATCTCCGTCAAGCCCGGAAGGTGTATGGGACTTAACCCAACCGGTAAATGTTGTGATAAACAATATTGAAAGAGATGTGACTTATACAGTAACGGCTAAGAAAAAGGCGGAGTTTATTGAAAACCCGATTGTAAGTCTGGTGGCAAAAGCAGGCGGTGAAACTGCTACAGGAGAAATTGATCATACTAATCATACAATTAAATTAAATTTTGGTCCTTGGGTGAATTTGTCAGAAACGACACTGACTATTGAAGTGAAACCACATGTGAAATTAGTAGATCCTATTACTTTGGAAACGGTATGCAATTTTAGTGAAACTAAAACGAAATCTATCATCGTAAATGATGTGCAGAAAGATGTTACTTACAATTTAGTGGTAACTCAAACTGAACTAGAGGCCGTGGAAGTGGCTAGAGAAAATCTAAAAGAATACAAATTAGATAATGACGCAAATCCATTAACCGGAGATTTACCTGGAGCTTTTGGTGATCGTACAACAGCCAAATTATTTGATGGTAAATTTATGTCAGCAGCAAATCAATGGGGTGAAGTAGGTTGGAGTGCAGGCTCATGTGGTTTCCAACCTAATAATAATCCAGATGGTTCCGCTTGGATCACAGTTAATGTAGGGAAAATTATATATTTAGCAAAGTTTAGTGCTCACCGTTATCGTAGTGAAGAGTTAACTCATGTTACAAATTTTGATATATTTGGATATTGCCAAGAGGGACAACCCGCCCAAGATGGAAATTGGGATGGATGGATTAAATTAGGCACTTTTAAATATAATCCTGATACACATATAAACTTTGCAGAGGGTGACTGTATAAATATAGATAAGAATAGCACAAAACAAGCTCAGTATTATCGAATTGTAGCACGAGAAAATTGGTTTGGTTATACTCATACGCCAGAATGGCGAGAACACGTTTATACTTTCACCGAATTCCAATTCTGGGAATATAAATAACATTCAATAACTTTTAGATGGTTGGTAGAGCTGTATAATACTATCAGCCATCTAATTACATTTCATAAACTACATAACTTCACAAAATTGATTATGAGAAAATTTATCAAATTCAGTGTACTTTTTTTATGCTCTTTGATGGCATTATGTGTTTCATGTTCTTCTTCCGACGGTCCATCAGACGATAAAGAAGTTCCCCCTACTCCTCCGGTAAATCCGGGTGAGCTCTATCCATGGGAAGAGAATCGCACAGCACTTTTGAATTCCACTGATATGGTTCTTATTTATGGAGGAGGACATCACAGGGAACCTTATAATTGGGATGTAGACAGAATAAGTTCTTATGTAACTTATAAAGACAAGGCTGGAACAGAGCACTGGCTCTTCGACGCCTTTTTGTTTCTGGAATTGAAAGACACAGGTAATGGAGGAACCAATAAAACCTACACTTACGAAAATCAAGAAGGTTTGGATGCAGCCAATCAAAAGGATTGGAAAAGATTGGTTGATTATTATTTTGCAAGTAGTACCGGACTGGGAGCATTGAATCGTGCCATATCAAATGCACAAAAGCGTTTGGAAAACCCAAAAACGAAACATAGAGTAGTCATTGCCATTCCGGAACCCATAGCCCACAAGACACCGGCAAATGAAAATTCGACTACCGTATATTGGGGAAGCTTGGATGGACATATCATGGACTTTTCCATCGCACAGGATCGGGTAGATGCTTGTAAATGGTACATAGACTATGTCCGCAGCAAATTCAACGAGATGCAGTACCAGAATATAGAATTGGCAGGCTTTTATTGGTTGGCGGAAACAGCTGGAACTACCAGAGATATTATTTCCAAAGTAGGAGCTTACGTCAACCAATTCAAATATAGTTTCAACTGGATACCTTACCGTGGTGCAGAAGGACATGATAAATGGGAAACTTTGGGATTCAACAATGCCTACTACCAGCCTAACTATTTCTTCAATACAGAACAGTCATACGCTGTCTTGGAAGAAACTTGTAAAACTGCGAAAAGGGAAAATCTGGATATGGAATTTGAGTTTGATTACCGGGTGTTGGCAAGTAATTCGGAACACAATATTTATTATCCCCGTATGAAAGACTATATAAAAGCATTTAAAGCTCATCAAATATGGGACACTAAACGCTTGGCATATTATGAAGGCGGTGGAAACCTTCTTTCATTAAAGAACTCTGCCAATGAAGCTGATCAAGAACTGTATCATGAATTTTGCCAATTTGTGATTACCCGTCCCATTCGTTCCAAATAATAATTATCAGATCAATTAGGATGAGACGTATAAGAAAGCATATTCGTACATTGATTATAGTCAGTATCCCGTTCTTCACGACTCTGATAGTGAAAGCACAGCAAATGCTTCCCTATCAAAATCCGCAACTGTCCGTAGAAGAACGAGTGAACGACTTGTTAGGTCGGATGACTTTGGAAGAGAAAATAGGGCAGATTACCCATCTCCATTCGTACAAAGTATTTGACGGACAAGAACTGAATCCGAATAAGTTGGAAGTAGCATGTGGCAACATAGGATACGGGTTCTTTGAGGGGTTTCCACTCACAGCCTCACATTGCCGCAAGAACTTCCGCCGGATACAAGAATATCTGATAAAGCACACACGTTTAGGCATTCCCGGATTCTCGGTTGCGGAGTCTCTTCATGGAGTAGTCCATGAAGGGGCTACTATCTATCCGCAGAATATTGCATTGGGAAGCACTTTTAACCCTGAATTGGCGTATGCGAAAACCAAACATATTTCCGGTGAGCTGAACACGATGGGAGTTAAACAAGTACTCTCCCCCTGTATTGATGTAGCACGTGAATTACGCTGGGGACGAGTTGAGGAATCTTTCGGAGAAGATCCTTTTCTTTGTTCTGCTATGGCAGTAGCGGAGGTGCGAGGGTACTTGGATCATGGAATCTCCCCTATGCTGAAACATTACGGTCCTCATGGCAATCCATCAGGAGGATTAAACTTAGCTTCTGTTGACTGTGGGGTTCGTGATTTATTCGACATATATCTGAAACCTTTTGAAACGGTTCTTGCACAAACCCGCGTGATGGCAGTCATGTCAAGCTATAACGCTTGGAACCGAGTTCCCAATTCAGCTTCACATTTCATGTTAACGGAAATTCTTCGAAACAAATTTGGTTTTCGAGGGTATGTATATTCTGATTGGGGAGTAGTGGCTATGTTAAAATCATTCCATAAAACTGCAGGTGATGATTTTGAAGCTGCCCGTCAAGCTTTAGAAGCAGGTCTTGACGTGGAGGCCTCCAGTCCTTGTTTTGAAACATTAGCAAAGCAGGTGAAGAATGGAAACTTTGACATTCGTTACATAAATCAAGCTGTAAAACGCGTATTACGGGCTAAATTTGAATCAGGTTTGTTTGAGGACCCTTTTCAAGAGAAAGCTTCCTATCATCTTCCGTTGCGTGCAAAAGAAAGTATACAGCTTTCTCGTCAGATAGCTGATGAATCTACAGTATTGTTGAAGAACGAAGGAGATTTACTACCTTTGGATTGCACAAAACTAAAATCTATCGCGATAATCGGACCTAATGCCGATTGTGTGCAATTCGGAGATTATACATGGAGTAAAAACAAAAGTGACGGCATCACGCCACTCCAAGGCATACGAAATCTGCTCGGAAAACGGGTGAAAATAAATTATGCAAAAGGATGTTCGTTAGCGTCAATGGATACGACATTGATAACGGAGGCTGTTAAAGCTGTTCACGATAGTGAGATTGCTCTAGTATTTGTAGGAAGTTCCAGTACGGCATTTGTGCGCCACAGTAATGAACCCTCGACAAGTGGAGAGGGAATAGACCTTAGTGATATTTCCCTAACAGGAGCGCAGGAACAACTCATCCGTTCCGTATGCGCGACAGGCAAACCTGTTGTTGTGGTTTTGGTAGCCGGTAAACCATTTGCCATACCCTATATAAAAGAAAAAGTACCCGCTATATTGGCTCAATGGTATGCTGGAGAACAGGCTGGAAACTCCATTGCTGATATTCTGTTTGGCAAAGTTAATCCTTCTGGAAAACTGCCATTCTCTTTTCCTCAAAGTACAGGTCATTTGCCTGCTTATTATAATTATCTTCCTACTGACAAAGGATACTATAAAGAACCTGGCACATACACCTCTCCGGGACGAGATTATGTTTTTTCAAGTCCTGCCCCCTTATGGACGTTTGGACATGGATTAAGTTATACCCGCTTTGAATACGTGCAAGCTACTACTGATAAAACAAGCTATCAGCCTCATGACACAATACGCATATCCGTAAAAGTAAAGAATAGTGGGAAATTAGCAGGAAAAGAAGTTGTTCAGATATATATTCACGATGTGGTTAGTACGGTCATGACACCGGTCAAACAACTGAAGGGGTTTAAAAAGATAGAACTACAACCAGGCGAGGAAAAGCTGGTGCAGCTAAAAGTACCTGTACATGAACTTTACTTGACTAGTAATTTCGGAGACCGATATTTGGAACCTGGAAAGTTCGAAATCCAAGTAGGCACTTCTTCAGACGAAATATATTATAAATTACCAGTATGGGTAGGCAATAAGCCTATTTCTTTAGAGGAAAACAGTTTGTCAAAAGCCCCCGTAATAACCACTGGTAAAATTATACGCATAGAAGGAATTGTTCGCGATGTCCAAGCTACACCAATAGCCGGAGTGAAAGTAAAAACTATAAATTCTGAAGAGGAAGTTATGACTGATGCAAAGGGATCTTATTCCTTACCAGCACATTCAGATGATATTCTCTTGTTCTCCAAAAAAGGCTATGCGAGCCAAAAAGTACGGACAAACGGACAACATAAGATCAACATACAAATGATGAAAGAAAACTTTTAAAATTAATCTACTAAATAAAATGAGAAAATACAATTTTTTACTAGTAATGCTTGTGGCTATATTGGCCATTTCATGTTCACAATCTTCTTCTGATACACAAGTCTCAAATCTCGGAACAAAATGGCATTGGGATAAAGGGACTATTGTCATTGAAACTCCTGAACGTCCTACCGGACAAACTAGTGTAATAGGTTTAAAAGCTCCCAAAATGGAATTTGTTCGTGTAGGATTCGTTGGATTAGGGATGCGTGGTCCGGCAGCGGTAGAACGTTTCACTTATATTCCGGGTGTGGAGATTGTAGCATTATGTGATTATGAGAAAGAACGTGCGGAAGAATGTCAAAAGTTATTAAAGAAGGCTTCTATGCCCGAGGCTACTGTTTATTCAGGTGAAAAAGGATATGAAGAATTATGCAAACGGGATGATATTGATTTAGTTTATATTGCAACGGATTGGTTACATCATTTTCCTGTAGCTATGTGTGCAATGGAGAATGGCAAGCACACGGCTATTGAAGTGCCTTCCGCTATGAGTTTAAAAGAATGTTGGGCTTTGATTGATATGTCAGAAAAGACCCGTAAACATTGTATGATTTTAGAAAACTGTTGTTATGACTGGTTCGAAATGAATACCTTAAATATGGCTCAACAAGGGGTATTCGGTGAGGTCATTCGTGCACAAGGAGCTTATATTCATAACCTCGATGAATTTTGGGATTATTATTGGAAAAAAGGAAAAGATGACAAACTCGGATGGAGATTGGAATATAACATGAAACATCGCGGAGATGTATATGCTACTCATGGTCTGGGGCCTGTGGCTCAAGCCTTAAATATCCATCGCGGAGATCGTATGAAAACATTGATTGCAATGGATACAAAATCTGTCATTGGCAAAGATCTGGTTGAAAAAAGAACAGGGGAAACGTGTAACGACTTCCGCAATGGTGACCATACGACTACACTTATTCGTACAGAAAACGGGAAAGTTATTGAAATACAACATAATGTAATGACCCCACAACCCTACAACCGTTTATATCAGCTTACAGGCACTAAGGGACTGGCTAATAAATATCCGGTAGAAGGATATGCGTTAGATTCTAATCAGATGAGTGCATCCGGAATGAAGCCCAAAGTGGATAACTTGACCTCACATAACTTTTTGCCTGAAAATGAGATGAAAACGTTAGTAGAAAAGTATCAACATCCTATTTTAAAAAAATATGGTGAGATGGCTAAAGAAGTAGGTGGACATGGCGGCATGGATTTTATAATGGATAGCCGTCTGATTTATTGTTTACAGAATGGATTACCATTAGATATGGATGTCTATGATTTGGCTGAATGGTGTTGCTTGGCAGAATTAGGTGAATTGTCAATGGACAACAATTGTGCATCTGTCGCATTTCCAGATTTTACCCGTGGTGAATGGAACAAAATACAAGGTTACAAACACGCTTATGCTACTCAGGAAGAAGAAGCCAATAGTATGGAAAAAGCCAAGACTTTTACTAAAAAATTAAAAGAAAAAAATAGGAATAAACTTAGGTAGGTGATCTTTATGTACCGAAATTGAATTAACCCGTTGGCAGAATTACATTAGCACATATGTTAATAATCAGCATTATGCACAACTTTTTAGTCACAAATCTTTTATAATTTTAATTCCGCCAACGGGTTGAATTAATAAAATACAATATTATGATAATAATACTTTGTTAAACATTGAATTAACATTTATGCAGCAATAGCGGCAAATTTAATTTCCTTTTCCCATAGCTTCCGATTTGTTTCCTTGTCAGGCCTAATCCCTGATATGGAAATAAATCGTTGCATGAGCAAAATGTTGTGACATAGCACTTTTACAGATGCCATTGATAAGGCTGTCCCCTTTTTCGAAGCTCCAGATTCACGGCGTTCAATGCTACATTAAAATGGAAATTCAGTTTATCCAGCTCCCGCCTTTGGCAGTCGGTCAGCCCTGTAAACTGCTTTGAGTCGCGAAAGCAGCATCCGACCTGAAAACGCGTCCCATAATAATCCATTACATCTATTGCCTGTATCTGCGTGTCAGTAGAGACATACTGTTTACGTACTTTCTCGTCCTCACTCTCCCAAATGCATAATCGAATATTTCTTTTGAGGGAACGGGAATGTACGATTGTCGAGAGTATTCGTCCCTCCTGCCCATTTTTTATGGAATAATTTCAAAACGGTTTTCTTCGAGATGCTTCATGTCCATTTTCCCATCGTACAGTTTGGGGCATCTTGCCACCGGTAGGTTTATCCTTGGTCAGATAACGAAAATAAGCGTCATCGCGAAAACGACTGATTACATATAATCCCATATCCAGGACGCCAGCCACAAAAGATGATTTGGAGAAATAGGCATTGACCACCACATGGCTAGTCAACCGTTGAAGTATTTCCTTGCGGCTTCGTAACACATGCAAATACCAGTCTGTTAGTGTCCACCTGACTTGCTCCAGTATTTTTGCCGGTAGTGTTTGAACAGTTTCTAGATGAAAGCAGTTGTGAAGATCTACATCAATGAATCCAATGCCGGAAATTTCCAGACCATGTTTAGTCGATTTAGCACAACCGGACCAGAAACGCCCCAGATAGGGCGTGCATTTACTCGATTTGCTGATATAGCTCGGATCAAAAGCGATAGCAACCAGATTGTCGGTATGTGAATCAGCCAAGCAGGCATTAAAAGACAACCGGTCACACTTACGTTCGAACTGCTGACGGTAACGCTGTTCATCCAAACGGCCGTAACACCCTAATTGGAGGAAATTTATTCTCCCAGGAATAATCAGATATAAAAGTAGCATTTCATGCATAAAACTCTCACGCCATTCATTTATCTTTACTGCTGAATTTAGCAGTACGCGTTTTATTATCTCCAAATATTGGTCAAGTTCGTTTCTATTCATCATTATTAAAGATGTGGTGACCCTTAATATAATGAATCGGTAGGACTTGATCTACTTTTTATTTGTTAATTCAATGTTTAACGAAGTATTGTTATTAAGACTTATCCATATAATTATCAAAATGGCATTTTTCATTTTGATAATTATAAATTCTCTGCCGGACGTATTTCCATCCATTGTACAGAATAGAGGATAAAATGGCAGAGATTTGCCATTATAAGAAATCACTTTGTTGCAGATATATCCATGTATATGTTCTTTTTACGTTATTTCTCACACTATTCTGTAATACATCTTAATTTTTAATGTTACTTTGCATCATTATGATTAGTAAGGGGTTAATAAATGAAACACTCCCTATTTCAGGGCTAAAATACGTTCCTTTTAAACGTACTTAGCATTTTTTTTAAACCTAATGGGACGTTGGACGTTCCTTTAAAATCAACCTTATGTTTTGAACAAATAATACGGTAATTCATATGCAAACAACAGCTATTTTATGCACAATTCTGTAAATAAATTCTATATTTTAGTAGTTCCTCGCTCTAGTTTCATCTATTTATCAAAAGCATCAGTTATCGAAAGTGAAGAAAAATAGCATAAAGACATTCTATTCAACATAAGACAGTCATATTGATTATCGATTTCTCAAATAATACCATGATACCCCGTATCTCTAGCTTTGATGCAAAGATCATAATAATGTGCATTACTCTTTCCCATATAGTTCGTTGTCAGACAAAATTAATAGTGAATGAGCCATAAAACCACTATTTTTTAAGTAGCTTTTTAATCACTGGAGTCACCAAATCAGCATAACGCATCATACCCACATCGGTAAAATGAATGCCATCTACTGTTGCCTCACGATCGCTTCCAAGCATCCTCTTTGAGGATATATAGTATATGTTTTTCTCTTTTCCTTTTTTCAACTCATTAAATATACGACGCAAGGTGTCATTCAAAGTCTTAATTTTCCGGGCATTGGCGTTATTGTAGTAGGAGTCCATGAACTGTGGATCTTCAATAAAGATAACAGGTGTATGAGGATGCCTGTCACGAAGTATACGGTAAAACTTCTCCATTCGCTCATTCATCTGCTCAACCGTGACATTAGGTACAAAATCAAGCACGAAAACACCGGCATCTACTCCAGCCATCACTTGAGCTACTCCAAGATCAAGAAAAGCGTTGCCACTAAACCCGAGATTGATACATTCCCGATTCAAACGGCGTGAGATTATATTGGTGTGAGCCATGCCTGGGCGGGAGGCACATCCGCCTTGAAGAATGCTGGTTCCATAAAATACTACAGGTTTTTCACGTACAGGACTTTCTATTGCGGGCTGATTGATACTAGCGCCAGCATCGATTCCAATCGACAAAGAAACTAGTCCGTCGTATAGCGGTAAATAAATCATAAACTCCCGTTCTTTGGCTTCCATACCGCTGATGAGGCTAGATTCCGTACTTTTTCCTATGGGACGGGCACTATTCACAAAATACCAGTTCTTTCCTTCCAGACAGTAGAGGTCAAGTCCTTTCACTGCTACATCAGTCATATGATCCATATGGAAATTAACCAACGATTCCCATTTTACTGCAACTTGAGTCGAATTGCTTCGGAAACGCACTGCCATACCCGATGAATTCCGACTTAGTTGCCACAACGGTAAGCGAGAAACATGTTCCAATGAATCAGGCAAACGTACATACCGCTCTGTGGTAGCAGCGGTAGCCTTTCCCAATAGTTGGAATTCAGCCGCATCATAGTAGGTTACCTGAGCTGACAGATTACTTGCCACAAGTAATAAAATAAGGTTTGCTATCTTCCTATAAACTGAAAATGACATAGTATATATAATTAAAGTTCTTTACTTCACTAATCTGATATTAATATTTTTGCGTCCTTTCACCTCCATTTGTTGAGTGATGAATCTTGCTTTGACAAAAGCTATGGAATCATCAGTCCTAAGGTTTATAGAATAGAATCCCTTTTCATCAGTTTGAGTTTCCTGACCGGATGAAATGGCACGAACCGTGACATAAGCTACTGGAGTAGCTTGTGCATCACGTACAAATCCCTGTACAGTAATAAACTCGCCACTAGGCGTGACTTTAATGATTTGAGGAGAATCAATTACAGGAGTCTTCTCAGGTTCACGCCCTACTTCGATAGAAATGCGATGGGTTATGCGATCTGATGCAGTGCCCACTTTTATCTCAAAAGTCCCGGGTTCCAAGTAGCGATTACCGATATTATCGGTCAGGTAGAGTTCGTGTATGGGGACTTTCAATGTGATTTCTTTCGTTTCGGCCGGGTTCAAACTTACCTTCTCAAAAGCTTTCAGCTGCTTTATTGGTGTCATAACAGTACTGACAACATCACGTATGTAAAGTTGAACGACTTCTTTGCCGACAACTTCTCCACTGTTTGCAATCTTTACTTTTACGGCTATGGTGTCATGAGCCTGATAGTGAGTTTTGTCGGCAATCGCTGAAACCAGATCAAATGTAGTATAACTCAATCCATGACCAAAAGCCCAAAGAGGGTTCGGAGAAGAAAACACATAATCTCGTCCCGGCAATTCATAAGTTCCGGGCTCTTTATAAAATCCCTTATCAGTGGTCAAATGATTGTAAAAAGCGGGAAGGTGACCGGAACTTTGAGGAAAGGAAAAACTAATTTTCCCTGATGGATTTACTTTACCAAAAAGAATATCGGCAATGGAATTACCTGCTTGTTCTCCGGCATACCATTGAACTAAAATAGCAGGGACATTTTTTTTAGCGAAAGGTATAGCAAACGGTTTACCGGCTACCAATATTAGGACTACCGGTTTACCTGTTGCACAGACCGCTTCAATCAGTTCCTCTTGAGCACCAGTCAATTCAACACCACTAAGGTCAATTCCCTCGCCACTGGTAGAAGGGGCATTGCTGTGGCGTACAAAAGCGGTACTTGAACTGCCAACAAATAGTAATGCAACATCACTCTGTTGAGCCGCACGTACAGCTTCTTCAATACCTGACTGATTCAACGAAGAGATAGAACAGCCTTGGGCATAGTTCACTTTCACCTTTTTGCCTGCCAAACGACAGATGCCTTGTAACGGTGTGATACCATCTTCTTTGTTTTTACTCCATGTATAATCGCCAAATTGCACACAGTCTGCATTAGGACCAATTACTGCCACCGACCGAAGTTTCTTTATATCCAATGGAAGCAAATTACCTTCATTTTTCAGAAGTACTGTCGATTCATCAGCAATCTGACGTGAAAGTGAAATGCATTCTTTGGAACGTAACGGCCAACGATATGAATTTTTCTCAAGATAAGGGTCTTCAAACAAACCTAATTCAAATTTAGCACGTAACACACGTTTCACCGCCCGGTCGATGTAGCGTACATCAAACTCACCAGCCAGCACTTTACTCTCAAGCGACTTGAAACAGAGACTCGACGCTTCAACATCCAAACCGGCCGTAAGTGCTTGACTGGCAGCTTCAAAATCATTATCAGCTGTTTTATGAAAGTTCTTCAACATATCAATAACTCCCCAATCAGAGTAAACATAGCCCCGGAAGCCAAAACGGTCACGTAAAATATCAGTCAGCATGAATTTTGAAGCTGAATTGGGTTCACGGTTCCAGGCATTGTAGCTTGACATAACTGCTAAAATATCGGTTTCAGCCAGTATGGCTTCAAAAGGTTTCAGATAGACATCAAATAAATCACGAATGCCACACTCCACTGATGCCAGATTTAAGCCGCCCAATGGATTGCCGTGCGGTCCGTAATGCTTTGCCATTGGTGAAATGCCATGATCCATATATCCTTTAACCTCTGCTACAGCCATACGAGCACAAAGGAAGGGGTCCTCACTAAACGATTCCTCCACTCTGCCCCAACGCAACTCACGAGCTACATCTATACAAGGAGCTAACACTTGTTTTACCCCGATTGTATTAAGTTCACCCGCAATATGTTTTGTCATTTCATAAGCCAATGCAGGATTAAATGTACTGCCTATAGCTATATTTTGCGGATAGATAGTAGAACCTTCATGCACCACTCCATGAAGTGACTCCGCTACCGAAAAACCCGGAATACCCAGACGTGTCTGCTCCAGTAAATAGGTTTGAATAATGCGGAAGTTCTTCCTGCATTGCGCTGCCGTGAGTGGAAAGCCTTCGAAAAAGCCATACCCTTTATCACCGCACATCTTTGCTAACTTGGCGGTATTGAGCTTTTGTCCGTCAAATACATCCCACGATTGCAAATGGCTGATTTGAGCTATTTTTTCCTGTAACGTCATACGGTTCAACAGATCGTTTACCCGTTCTTCAGTGGGAAGTAATGGATTCTTGTATGGAAATGCATGCTGTGCATTCAATGAAGAGGCACAACAAAATAAACATATGATCAGAATATCTTTAATTATAAATTTCATAGTTACGAAAAATTAGTTAACAATTACGGATATAATGAGTGGAAGTCATCATCATATTTCAATATTAGTTCTTTAGCCAAAGAAATTGGATTTTCTCCAGAAGTGATTGGAAAATCTTCATTTTTCAATGTCCATTCATACTCAAACTGTGTAATATCCTGATGAAATTTCTCTTCATCAAAGTTTTTATGCCTGGTCATAGCGGCAATTACTTCTTCTGTGAAACGTTTCCAGCGTTCTCTGTAGAATGTACGTGTCAATCCTCCCCATCCTCTATTGGCATAATCGTTAAGCTGGGTATCTTTCTGTCCCCACACCGTAAGAATGCACCGTGCATTTTCTTCATAATATTTTTGTTCTTGTTCATTCACTGCAAAATCTCTGGCATCTTTTATCCATTTACCTATTGAGAGAACAGGACTGCAGCAGAGCAATCGATCTACATCAAGCAAAAGTTGGTCCATACGCTGTCCCCACACCTTAGTTCCTTCCAAATCTTTTTTCCGATAGCAATCGGCAAACTTATCACGATAGTCAGCAAAAAGATTGCCTAAAACTTGCCTTCCCACATTAATTACATCAAAATGATATTCAGAATGATATACTCCTTCAGCTTTCAGCAACTCCTTCCAAATTTCCCACAAATCGATATTTTTATAATCGTATCCGGGAAGTGTGTTCCATCCTTCTACGCCTTCTAACTGTGGACGAGCATTCATCAATACTGCTTGTCCGCAAAGGGCTGCTGAGGTATAGATCTTCTCATATAGTTGTTTCCATGCTTTAATAATATGATTATCTACATTCCCCCCTCTGCATTGGGCCCAATTTGCAATCCACTGGTGGACAGGTATTGAATTTTCCCATGCACGTTCAAAAACGAATTCATACATTAAAGGATTTACATCAAGACCTTCAAGCGTCACTCCCAAACCATATACGTTATCGCCTCCTTCTTTGAAAAGTCGATCAATTTTAAAATCTACATCATTCAGGTCACCAGCTAAAAAAGTGTTTCCACCAAAATTTCCTAAATAACACCAAATATAAGGTTTCCCGTAGTATTGCTCTGTATCACGCCATATTTCTGTATAATCACAATAATAATCAAGTAAAATCAGTTTATCTTGGGGAACAGCATTTAAAAAGGATTTGATACGGGGTTGAGTCCATTTCTCTTTGGCATGATAAAACATCCACGTCATCTGTAACCATTGAGCAGCGGAATCCACACTTTGGATCGATTTATAGATTTTATCAGATACATTGGACAAAAACTCCTCGTTCCAGTTGGGTGAGTCTACTTCGTTGAAAGGATCGATACCATAAATGTGGTTAGTGCCATACACTTTTGTTTGTTCCTCTAAAAAACGATGTTGAATGACTGAATAAAGCGAATCCATGGGATCAATGAAGTGACTACGATACTTTTCATCGTATCCTCCCCATTGACTCATTGTGTAGATTTTAGCTTCCGGATAAAGTTCTTTAAGTTCAGCGGGAACATGTCCTGCAAAAGCTGGTAGAATGGGAGTCATATCAAAAGCCCGTTCACGTTCTAGAATTAATTTCTGTAGTTTTTCTTGGTCTGCCAACCATGATTGAGGTAACGGACTTTGCCAATAATCTACGTTTGACATACGATGCCAGGGAAGGTGAGCCGGACCTGTAAAATAAGTACGAACCTCCTCGTCAGACAGTCCCATCTCCGTCCATACTTTATACCATATAGACTCTTGACCTGTGATAGCCAACGGCATGGTTACTCCATTCAGAGCCATCCAGTCAATAAGTCGTTCCCAATCACTCCATTTCCAGTAGGGCATAGAGTAACCAAAGGTGCAATAATTAAGAAAGAAACGATTCTTACACTTTGAACGTAAAATAACAGGAGTTTCTACTTCAGGCAGTTGAGCAGGCATTACTACACTATCCGAAGCATACCAAGAGACATGTGTCTGACAGTAATACTTCAAATAATGGTTTAGTCCTACGGCCAATGAATTCCGGTTGTTTCCTTTAATCAGAATCTTCCCATTGTCAGACTCAAGTGTAAAGCGGTCTATATCTACAGAATCAGTCAGAAGTTGAAATTGGAAAGAATGAGCATGTTGAGGAAACAAACGTTCGCACATTTCACTAAGTGTATTTGTGGCCGGATCTTGATTTCTTTGGCAACTCACCATAAAAAAAAGTAGTATAAGATAAAAGTATTTATTGTTCATAAGCATATCGTCTATTCAAATGCGAGAAAAATGTTTTGTATAAGAATTTTAAGGGTGTCCTTCTTTGGACACCCTCGATTGCAAATGTGAAATTTACTTGTTAATGTGAATCACGGATAGGGCGTTCTATAACAAACTTGCAGAACTTATGATAAAGAGCCACATCAGCCGGCTCACTAGAGTACTTCAAAGTAAGCAATGCGCTATTACTCTGATAGTAAGCCAAGCGGCATTTTTCCCATACACCATACTCCTTGAATTTTGCCATATAGTTTTCCAAACGGTAAGCTTTACCGTGAGCTGCCAACACATCGTCCTCGAACTCCATCTCCATCTGCATATTGCAACGCAAAGCTTCTTTGCAGGCTTCATCAAGACGTGTAAGAGGTATTTTATCGTCAAAATAGTAGTTGGGCTGGTAGTAAGCATAGTGAAATCCCAGTTCTTTCCAAGACTCGTGGCCATCGGAATTGAAGAATGGAATCCAGTTGAAACTATATTTCAGTTCGTTCAGATAGTTGGCAATGGGGGTAATGATATTTCCGGTATGTGAAGCATCCTCGGCAATCCAATAGAATCCAGCTAAGTCGACATATTGATACCCCTTCTCGTTGAAACGGGCACGTACTTGATCGATGAACCACTTACAAGCCTTCACACGGTCAGCAGGTTTGGAGAAGTCGAGCGACACATTATCAATCTCACCCCAATATACACTCGACGAACCTGGCACCAATTCATTCTGTACGTCAATAGGCTCAGGAATGCCAATTATTACCTGGCGTTTGTACACAGGCGCCCCAATGGTAATCATTGCTTTCTTTACACCGGCTTCGATAGCTGCAATACCAGTTTCTGAATTGAAATAACAATCGATGAGTTTCATCCACTCAGCCTTGGTGGCTGATTCATAGCGCATACCCTTGGTATACTCTCTCACCGTCTGCCAATTGTCGGAAGTATTGAGGATTTCAAGCATAAGGAAGCTATCAAAGAACCAGTGTGAAGTGTTTTGTTCGTCTACATAAGTAATATAAGGTTGGGCGCGTTCCTGCGTCCAAATGGGGCGTTGGTCACCACCCGAGTAAAAAAGTACCATATCGGTATTAGCCAAGATTGACTGACGGTTGATTTCCCAATCGTATTTTTGGTCGGGCTTAATTTCAATTTCTCCACTGCCGTCTTCTGGGAAAATAGGAACGGTATGTTCCTCATCGGAACAAGCTACTAATACTGAGCATAAGCCTCCCATCAGTAGTGATACAAAGGTAAGAACAATCTTTTTCATACGTTTCTTATTCATTGTTTTATTATGTTTAAATAATCGTTTGAATATCGTTTAAATGGAATTAAAAATAACATTAGGTACCGTTTACAGGCCTTTGAACTTTGTGAGTTCGAAAGCTATCAAGCCATGATCGGTAGTAAGCATATATACCTGTACGGCCAGTCCGTCCTGACTTTTGGCAAAAATTACATCACCTGTACAAGGAATATTCTCACCAAGCACACTGCTCACTCCATCGAACGCCCAAGGAGAGGTATATCCCGTAGCTGTATAACCTGACCCCGGTACGCCGCCCGGCACATCTGCATTTCCTATTGTATTGCCTTGCTGTGAATCGAAGATGAAGCCATTACTCATAGAATTAGCATTGGGATTTTTGGTGATGTCAGCTACATAAAGGCGTTGTGGTCCATTGAAGGAACCCGAACCATTCTGAACAGCTAACAATCTCGCGCCGTTAAAATCAACATAATCGATACCTTTAGTGAATCCTTGCCACCCCCAATAATGTGAATCGGGAACAGTAAAAGCAAAAGCTCTGTCTGCACTATCACCAACAGGAGCACAAATCACCATATTAGTTTCATTGGCTGGTGTAGATATGTAGCTGAAAGGTTTCTCCGTATTAGTTGTAAGGATCTTCGTATAGTCTTCTACACGTGCACCACTCACATTAGCAAATTCAACATGCGCCTTGCCACTCATTATGCCATCGACAAAGCTGATAAATACCATACGGTATGAGAAAGGAGACGTAGTGGTGAGTACAGCTTTTCCACTAGTAATGTCACCTGTGATGTGAATAGAACTACCCATATCAATATTATAGTTCCAGTTAACTCCCATAGGTGCCTGATCGAAAACTGGATCACTGAAAGGTTTATCAAGTATCAATGTGGGAGTGTTCTCTATACCATTTTTCCATACCCATACATTAACATCCGTATAAGGAGTGGCATAGCTTCCTGTACGGGTACTCACGTAAGCCATGGCTACCATGTGTCCATTATCATCGGAGGTAATAGCACGTATGATGCGATTAGATGGTATACCGGTCACATTCACTTTCACCTGATCAAGCAACTTGCCGTTATATCGGTTAAACACCGGCATGTTGACGAAATTATTGCTATTACTAAGGATGAGATAATCATCTACTACAGCCATAGTACGATTGGCACCCACTTCAAACCCATGCGAATTTTCTTTCAAAGTCTGGAAACCAAAGAGTCCGGCCACATAACCCACACCATATTCCACGAACTCAGGAGTTTTGTACACTGTTTCGTATACCGTCTTCTTAACACCATCCTGTGCAATGATAGTAACAGTAGGCATCACACTCAAATCGAGGATTTTTGTCACAGGATCGTAAGCATCCGATTCAATAGTCGCCCATGGAGCAATGGTGATAAGTGCATTTTGCAATTCTCCGTCGATACTTGACGAGGTCTTATAGATAATAATTTGTCCTTTTTTACCCTCTTCAACAGGATCAGCCACTACAATCTGAGCACGTACATTGGCTAGTTCGACCTTAATGATATTAGCACGTTCCGATTTTTTATAAATAGCTGTAAAAGTGTAGTTCTTCTTGGAACCATCGGCTTCAATTAAGGTAGAAGAGAATCCTTCTTTCAAATTGTGAATACCCGATAAAGGGGGATCAAAACGGGCACCCACAGGAAGTGTAGCTTTGAGTCGCATACGGGTAATATCTCCTTGAATAGGTTCTGTATCTGAGATGTAGTAGGGAGTCTGTACTACAGCAGTACCGTTGGCACGATCGATAACGGTTTCATACTCAGTGTTCTCATTACCTGCAAATCGTCCGGTAATGATGAGTTGATCGGTGATTTCACTTTCGGTTCTCACCAAATCGTCAGGGTCAACACATCCCGTCAGGCAGAACGAGAAAGCCCAAAAGCCATTTATGATATGTTTTAGTTTCATATTATCTACTTATTTAGATGGTAACCATAATTATTTCCAACTAGGAGTTTGCTCACACATTATGTTATTTCGAAGCTCGCTGGAAGGTATCGGGAAAATATTATATTTCTTGGGGAACTTACGATCCTGCGTGTCACATTCTACACGGGTATAAAGAAAGCTTGAACCGGTTTTTTCAATTTTGATACCATGCAGTCGTTGCCCATTGAGTACCTTTTGAGCAATATCCCAACGAACAAGATCATACCAACGATGTCCTTCGAGTCCCAATTCACATACCCGTTCCTTCGAGAGATCTTCAAGATAATTGTCCCAGGTAGACTGCTGAGCTAAAATAGGCAATCCCACACGAGTACGAATTTTGTTGAGATAGTCGTAAGCTTCCTTAAACTTATCCAAACGGGCATAGGCCTCGGAAAGGATAAGAACAATCTCGGCATAACGCATCTCAATCCAGTAGGATGTACTTTCAATGTCTACGTAGTTGATATTGTCGCTTTCATCCATAAATTTACGGAAGATATAACCGGTGGTACTAGTGCGCACATAGTCCTGGCTTGCCGATGTAGAGAAATCCATGTATCCGTCTTTACCACCTACGTAAAGTTCAAGTTGACGTCCTGTCCAATTGGCACCATTATAGAGAATAGAAGCATAGAAACGTGGGTCGCGGTTTCCCCATGGTCCTTCGGAATATTCATTCAAATGAGTCCAATCAAACGATTTCCAGTCCTTACCTACCTTGATATCAAATGCAGAAGCATACTCATCGGTAGGCGTAGCGGCTGCGCCCAACGTACCAGGTTGTAAGCCTGCTTTTTCTGTGTCATAGGGTGGGCAGAAGAAATGATTAAACATGTGTTGCTTAGTCTTCTGTTGAAAATAGACAGGCAAAATTAACTCCTTATTATTCACAGTATTGAAAATTTGCATATAGCTGTCCTTAGAAGTTCCTGAAAGTAGTTGATATACACCCTTTTTCTCCAGCTTTTCTACCTCTAATGCTGCATTAACAGCATCCTGCCAACGCTTGGCATAGAGAGCGGCACGGGCTTTCATGCCATAAGCAGCCCCCTTTGTAAGGCGGCCTGCCTCCGATCCTGTCCATTCTTCCGGTAGGATTTGGGCTGCTTTTTCATATTCGTCAAGGATAAAAGTCCAGCAATCTTCTTCTGACGAACGAGCTTTTGCACGCTGGTTATGATCATCCACTCGATCTTCGTTGATACGCAGGATTACACCGCCATGACGCAATACCAGCTCTTGATAAGCAAAAGCACGCATAAAACGAACTTCGGCAGTTCGAATGGCTAACTGATCGGAATCCAAATTATCAGCAAAGCCACTATGAACATCGTAAAAATACTCATTAAACCGGCGAATCTGCTCGTACATGTCATCCCAATTAGAGCGATAATTAGCATCAGGACTCATCATATTGTCGTAATAAAAAAGTTTGTTCACGCTACCCTCAGCTACATTGAACCAAGAATATTTAATGAGGTCACTCACACCATCGTCCATGGCCAGATTAGCTCCCACATTGATATCGGCATTGCTATAAAACACGTTATAGAAACTTTTGACATAAAGATCCAGGTTCTTTATAGAAGCATAGGCTGTAGATTCGCTATAAGTGTCAGTAGGATCGATATCGAGCACATTACACGATTGCAATGTGAGGGTCGACAGAGCCAATCCCAGTAATAGATTTTTTGTTTTCATGCTAATTTATTTTATTAGATGTTGTACATAGGGTTTAGAACGTTACGTCTACACCAAACGTAAAGGTGCGTTGCTGCGGATAGTAACCTTGAATGACATTGGCCGACTCTGGGTCGAGGTACTTAAACTCGGTGAGAGTAAAAAGGTTGTGGCCGCTGGCAAACAGACGAAGATTGCTGATACCGGATTTCTTTACCCATGACTGTGGCAAGGTGTATCCCAAAGTCACATTCTTGAGGCGTACGTAAGCACCATTACGCTTCCAGAAGTCAGATACCTGCGCATTATTAGCATAAGCTACTGTACTGAGACGCGGATATTCAGCATTGGTATTGTCAGGACGCCAGCTGTTCTCCACCAAGTAGTAAGGCGCGTTATCCCATCCGGCATAGAAAGGGCGCGTAAGTGGAGTCTGGTCACGTGCACCGTTGTTCCATTCGCCACAAAGCAACTTGTCGCACAAGGCAGCACCTTGCAACTGAACAGAGAGGTCGAACCCTTTCCAGTTGGCGTCGGCCATCAACGAGAACATCATCTCAGGCGTGGTGGGGCGTGCAATCTTTACCTCATCGTCCCAGCTAATGAGTCCATCACCATTATAATCAAGGTAACGGATGTCACCCAATCGGGGAGTTTCGCTGATGGGTAATGGAGCTGCGTCAATCTCGGCTTGTGTCTGATACAGACCTAGCGATTTCAACCCCCAAATGGACCCTACCGATGTTCCCAGACGGTTCTGCCAAGGTTTAGTATTGTCAGCCTGCGTCATACGCAGTATTTTATTGCGGGCAAACGAAAGGTTACCATTCAAGCTGTAATTGAATTTGCCAATGTGATTACGGTGTTTTACTGTCATCTCGAATCCACGGTTATCAAATGTACCACTGTTTTCAATACTCGGATAATGGCCTCCCAGCGAAGGAGGATATACACCGCCAATGGAACGAAGGATATCGTAAGTATATTTGTAGAAAACATCGAACTCAATGCCCAAAAGACCATTCCATGCCGAAAGTTCGAAACCAACGTTGATAGAACGACATTTTTCCCAAGTAAGATTCTCCATCGGGTAAGATACTTTATTATACAGAGTATTCACCGCTTGTGGAGTAGTACCGAAAACTGTACTGTTTTTGGCCCATGCGTACTGTTTGCGATAGAGGAAAGGATCAACATTGTCGCTACCTAAGATACCGAAAGAGGCTCTTAACTTGAAGCGTTCCACTTGAGGAAAGAGTTCTTTGAAAAAATCCTCTTCAGAAGCAACCCAGCCCAATGAAGCCGATGGGAAGAATCCCCAGCGATTACCCTTTTTAAAGTGATAAGAGCCATCGTACCGGAAAGTAAATTCAGCCAAATAACGGTTATTATAAGCATAGTTGAAACGACCAACATAACCGGCATAGCCCTGGCGGATGCTGCTGGAAAAGTTACCATCGGTGGGATGAATAGTAGAGCCAAAGGGTAACTCGTCAATATCGAGAAGTGCGAAATCGGAGCGATAGCCTGTCAGCGTATTTCCTTTACGCTCAGTCTGTTCATAAAGGAATAGTGCACCTACATCATGTAAACCAAACTTTTGGTTGTATGAGATAGAAGGGCGTAATACTACTTGCTGTTCTTTCTCGTCACCGACTGACATCCCCCCTGTTGGCTGCAGATTAGAAGCATATTGACGTACATATTTCTTGGACTCGGGTTTATAAAGCATTAATTCGTAAGAGTATTTGAAGCTGCGTGAATCACGATCTTGCCAGTCCCAACCCACAAACATACCAGCTTTCAAACCTTTGAGGAAGGGGAAAGAGTATTCTATCTTGGCCGATGTCTCCAGACGCATGGTGCGCGTTTTACTATAGCCCGAATGTCCAGCTGCATACTCAGGATTGGAAGCACCACGATAACCAGATGTCGGCATCCCTTCATATTCGAGTGGAACAAACGGAGCGGCATAAAGCAATACCCCCACCACATTATTCGTCGTTTGATTCTCATAACTGTCGCCACCTGGCTGATAATAGTCGTTAATTTTACCGGCCACGTTAAGTGACACACTGATATCTTTGGTTACTTGCGTATCGATATTCGAACGAAAGTTACCACGTTCCAGCTCAAAACCTTTAATGAAGCCATTCTGTTTCATAAATCCGCCACTGAGGAAGTAACGGGTTTTCTCGTTGCCACCACTGATAGAAAGATTGTGCTGATGCATTAAAGTAGTACGATAAATAGGTTCCTGCCAATCGGTATTTTCAAAGCCATCGGTAGGATCTCCATTGGTAGTCATGGCAATTTCTTCATCGGTAAAGTAGGCTTTCTCACCATCCATGCGACGAGCATAGTTATACCACTGCATATAGTGTGTACCATTCATAAACTTGGGTAGCGTAGTAGCATGTGACAAAGTGAGCGACCCTTTATAATTAATGGCAGTTTTGCCCTCTGTTCCTCGTTTGGTAGTGACCAATATTACACCTGCAGCAGCTTTCATTCCATACACAGCACACGAGGCGGCATCTTTTAATATAGTAACTGATTCCACTTCATTGGGATTGATATACGCCATGCTTCGTTCTACACCATCTACCAGAATAAGGGGGCCATCACCTCCATTATATGTAGAATGTCCACGAACCAACAATGAAACATCATCAGCTCCCGGGGCTCCGGTGGCTTGTTGAGATATCAATCCCGGCAACTTGCCGACCAAGGCTTGCGAAACGTTGCTTGTTGTTGACTTCAATAATTCTTTAGAAGATACCGAAGATATTGATCCTGTAAGATGGATCTTTTTCTGAGTACCATAACCGACTACTACCACCTCGTCGAGGCTATTAATGTCTTCTTGAAGGGTAACATTGATCATAGAACGGCTGTTAACTTTTACCTCTTGTGTTATCATACCTATATATGATAGTACTAATGTAGCAGACCTGGGTGCATTCAAGGTAAAATGACCATTAAGATCAGTAGTTGTGCCCGTTGCGCTCCCCTTTACGGTCACACTGACTCCGGGTAACGGCAACCCTGTCGCATCTATGACGACTCCATTGACTGTACTTTGCGCATAACTATTCGATGCGCATACAAAAAGTATTGTTAATGAGAAGAATAATATTCTCATAGAACAAAAACGACCTTTTTGCATAGCTTTGTGTTTCATAAGTTAGAAGTTTATTAATAATATGTATATATTTTATTTAAAGTTGGCGTGTTATCATTTCCTCAATTACTTTAGTGGCAACAGTAGAAACATCTTTTTGGTTAGCAATATCCCATAATGATGAATCTTCTTCAAGAACAAACTGTGTACCCACAATCCAACTCTGAATCCATCCGGTAAGAGTGCTCCATACCCCCCATCCGGCATCAGCATTCGAAGCCCAATAATTCCAATCTTCGTAATTGAAAGCCCTGAACCATGCACCATCTATGCTCTTGAATTTATCACTACGTACTTGAATACGAATCAAAAAATCGCGCATTTGATTTACAGCCTTTATGTAAGTAGCATCCTGAGTTGCCTTAGCTGCTTCACACAGACCCACAAAGGCAAAGTTTGTTGTATAAAGCATATCAGCAACCGGATCGCCATTGTCAAAAATTAGTGGTGCTTCGTTGTTGCCATATTCCGCATTGGAAGGAGTACGTCCAAAAAGACTTTTTGACTCATCACCCAGTTCTTCGCGAATACCTCCACAAGGCACTTGATTTCTAAGAAGTTCATTTGTCATAAAATGCAGCCAATCCAAGTGTTCCTCTGTTGGTTCCACCCGATAGAGCCATGCTAGCGGCAGAATCATACGGGCACGTTCTTGTTGAATTCCATTAGTCCACGACCACTGTTCCGGATATCCTTCCATCATCATAGTTATTCCACGTTTCACACGTTCAAGCAGTGGCTGATAATGTGTTTGATTATAAAGCCAAAGATAGCAAGCCCAATTCCAAGCCTCAAAGTGAGCATGCAGATTTACCAGGTTAGCATTATAGTATGATTTCCATCCGCGTTTCTGTAAATCAGACTCAAGAATATTTTGTCCTCTAAATCCATTTAATCCCGTAGTACGGAAATTACCTACAATGCCCTCAACAATTTGCTTATCCCATTTAGGGTTATTCATCAATGCTGATGAAGCGATAGAACCTAATAATGAACGGGCATTATCATCGCCATAATAAGTGCCTTTATGTGTATAAGCCCATCCTAATAGACCATATGATGGGGATTTTGGATCATTGCGTACTGAATCTCTATATTCAGTGAATGAATAGTCGAGTAAATTGGCAGCTACCTTTGTATATTGTGAATTATCCAGTAATGTACCGGCAGCAGCAAAAGCGAACGAAGTTTCTCCTTGAACATCATCACGCATCCAGTAACGATACATCTGCGCACCGTCATATTTAATACCTGACATATGCCCTTCCAATACACCCAACGAACCATCACCATCAGGCATGTCAGCTGGCAATTCAGGACCAACCGGCATCAAACCATCACCCATATACTGATCTGCCCAATCTTTTTTCCAAGAAGGATGCACCAAGAAGTGACCATTATAATACCATTCCACTCCCTTAGCAATACTTTGTTTTCCAGCCTCCTCTGGTAACGGCTCGGTAGCAGTATAGGATGGTGACACATATGTCAACCAAGAAGAAAATGTTACACCTTCTTTATGCAGCAACCAGTTCATAATATATTCAAACATAGACTGCACACGCTGCTCAGGAAGATAACGACAAACTGCAAAATTACTGATACTAGTAGCAGCTACCATCAACTGATTATTCTGCTGATACAACAATGGATGGACCGGTGTATTGGCCAAGCCATATACCGCTTTATCAAAACCTGCTACCCTAGCAGCTACCAAATACGTACTATCAGGTGTTAAATCCAATTCCTTCAACACGCATCGGTGAAAAGCCATCAAAGCCATAGAAGGAAGTTGAGGAGTTAGTGAATCACAAACCACTATCCGCTCCAGTTCCATGGTATCCGTCTTTACACACAAATGTTCACCGATCTGCTGAGGAAAGTCCATGAAAACACGCAGAGACTTCGATTGAATCAAGGCTAAATCCTCGCTTGTCACCACTGTACCCTGTTCTGGATAAGAAGGACAAAGCAATAAAACCGGAGCCTGCTCTGAAGCTATCCGAAGAGCCTCTGTTACAGAAGTACAGAAATGTAATTGATATCCCTCATCTGTCAACAACTGAGCCAGATTGCTATGTGCATCGCCATAACACACAATCTTCTCCTTCTTCACTCCACAAGAGAATAAGAACAGACAAAAAAATAGGATTGATATAATTCTTAATTTATTCATTATTCTTTATTTTTGACTAATTGCTTCCAATGTTTTCCAGCACTGATACAAGCCTCTAGGTACGTGGAAACAGCCTTTCCATTTTCCTCCTTTTAATGAAAGTAACACTTCACCGCGGCGGTTCAGATAACCAAACCATTCAGGGTGTTCCTGATCCTTGAAGTGTTCCCAAGTATAGTTGTGCACCTTTTCGAACCATTCCAGGCACTGTTTGTCTCCTGCAAATTGATATCCTTTTAATAAAGAAATAAGCGTCTCGATATGCACCCACCAAAGTTTCTGGTCCCATTCCAACTGTTGTGGTGGATAGCCATCACGATCCATGAAATAATAGATACCTCCATATTCTTTATCCCAACCATATTCAAGCATCGTAAGAGTGATGTTCTTAGCCTTTTCGATTAACTCCGGACGGTTTAGGCGTTTCCCCAAATCCATGATAAACCACATGGCTTCAATCGCGTGACCAGGGGTAATCTGCCGTCCTTCAAAGCAATCTATTAGATTACCATTCACATCTACATTCTCAACAATGATTCCACCAAGTTCGGGGCGAAAAAAGACGTCCATCACTTCATGGATGCAGGTATCCATAGCCTGTTCTAGGTAATCTTTCCCTAAAATATGCTCTATTTCCATAGCAAGATTGCAAAGAATCATCGGCAGGGCAAAGTTCTTCAAATTGCGGGTTCCCAGGTGAAGTTTGTTCCATTTGCCTTTCGGATTATCCACTTTAGACAGGATGATATCGAAGGTTTTCCTGGCAATGTCTGCATATTCCTGATTGCCGGTAGCAAGACTTAGCTGACCGAAAGCCATGGCAGCGAATGTATATGAAAAGATATTGTATGGTTCTACCAATGGTCTACCCGAACGGTCAAGGGAAAAATACCAGTTATAGTCTCCATTATGTCCATATTTTTTTAAAAATTCACCACCTTGAACGGCACAATCCAGCCATTCCTTACGTTTTTCCACTTTATTGTAAAGCATGGAAAACATCCACACCTCGCGGCCTTGCAACCAGATAAACTTATCCGTATCGAAAACTTTTCCTTCACGGTCCAAACAGGTGAAATAGCCGCCAAACTCTTTGTCTTGAGAGTTTTCAAGCCAGAAAGGAAGAACATTATCCAAGAGTTCATCCTTGTATTGATTTGCCAGTTTCTTAAAATCCATACATCTTTTATTATTAAGTTATTAAGGTCTTTTTTGTTTTACTATTCCGAACGGGTCCAATATCTTTCAATCTCCTCCAGCGACTTCCCGGTGGTCTCCGGCACGAGTTTCCAGACAATCAGCATATACGGTACGCACATGACGGCGAACAGGAAGAATGTTCCGGCGGGGGTAAGGTTTTGGAGCATCCAGGGGGTTAACTGTCCGATCAGGTACGTTCCGATCCAGAGAGCGAATCCTGCTATTGACATGGCCAGCCCGCGAACTTTGGTGGGATACATCTCCGAGAGAAGCACGAACACTACAGCGCAGATAGACACGGCACAACAGAATACATAGAACAGGAAGAAAACAAGAAGGAAGAGGCTTGAGACATTCAGGGAATCTCCAAAGAGGAAATAAAGGCCGATGAGAATCAAAGAGACAACCATTCCCGAAACTCCGTAATAAACCAGCTTCTTACGACCAACTTTATCAATGATGACAAGAGCCAAAATGGTGGTCAAAGTATTAACAAGTCCTACCAGAACTTGGTAATAGAGAGAAAGTTTGTGGCTCTCATATTGTATTTTAAAGAAAAAGCTTAATTTGTATAAGAAAAATCCTATCTTTACCGCGTTAAACTAACTAATAACCCCATTATGAAAAGAAATCATTATTTTCTCCTCTTTATTTTATTAGGATTTTTCTTTAGTGTTCAAGCTTCAGATACTGTCCGAGCTTCAGATACAGTTTTTATCCGTGAAACACAAATCCCCATTCTGATAGAACGGCAAGACAATGTTTTGTTTTATATTCGTTTGGATGCTGAAGAAAGTAAGTTTCTGAATGAAGTCGTATTAGATTTCAGCAAAAGCACGCCACAGCACGATATCCAGTCAGTAAAACTCTATTATGGAGGCACGGAGGCATTGCAGCATAGAAATAAAAAGTGTATGGCTCCTGTAGAATATATATCCAGTTTTCATCCGGGAACTACCTTATCTGCCAATCCGTCGTATTCGGTGAAATGTGCGGAAGTAGTGAGACCTTCCAATAAAGTAGTACTTAAGAGTAATTATAAATTATTTCCAGGCGTAAATTTTTTTTGGATTAGCTTGCAGATGAAAAAAGGGACTTCTTTATATACCCGAATAAACTCTGAACTATGTGCGGTAAAAGTAGATGGCAGAGATTTGACTTGTAAATATCTTTCTCCTAAGAACATCTCTCATCGAATGGCTATCGGCGTACGTCACGCAGGAGATGACGGATCGGCAGCTTTCCGTATTCCGGGATTGGTGACTACGAATAAAGGAACTTTGTTAGGAGTATATGATGTTCGTTATAATAGTAGCGTTGATTTGCAAGAATATGTTGATGTTGGGTTGAGCCGTAGTACAGATGGAGGAAAGACATGGGAAAAAATGCGTCTTCCTCTTTCATTTGGTGAGTATGGTGGTTTGCCAAAAGCCCAAAATGGGGTAGGGGATCCTTCTATTCTGGTAGACACAAAGACAAATACTGTATGGATAGTTGCTGCATGGACACATGGTATGGGTAATCAGCGTGCGTGGTGGAGTTCACATCCGGGAATGGATATGAATCATACAGCACAATTGATGATGGTAAAGAGTACTGACGATGGTAAAACGTGGTCGGAACCAATCAATATAACGGAGCAGGTGAAAGATCCATCCTGGTACTTTCTACTTCAAGGACCGGGACGGGGAATAACGATGAGTGACGGTACATTGGTTTTTCCGACCCAGTTTATAGATTCGACACGTATCCCTAATGCCGGAATTATGTATAGTAAGGATCAAGGTAAGACATGGAAGATGCATAACATGGCCCGTACCAATACCACAGAAGCCCAAGTTGTAGAAATAGAACCAGGAGTTTTGATGTTGAATATGCGTGATAACAGAGGAGGTAGCCGGGCGGTATCCATTACAAAAGATTTGGGCAAGAGCTGGACCGAACACGCTTCTTCACGTAAAGCACTTAATGAGCCCGTATGTATGGCCAGCTTGCTGAATGTCAAAGCACTGGATAATGTGTTGAACAAAGACATCCTTCTATTTTCAAATCCGAATACAGTAAAAGGACGTGACCATATTACAATAAAGGCAAGTTTGGATAAAGGACTTACTTGGCTGCCGGAACATCAACTTTTATTGGATGAAGATTCGGGATGGGGGTATAGCTGTCTGACTATGATTGATAAAGAAACTATAGGCATTTTATACGAAAGTAGTGTAGCACACATGACATTTCAAGCAGTGAAGCTTACAGATATTATTAAAGAATAAGATAATTATATTATGAAGAAAGCTATTTTTGGTGGGTTATTGTGTTTTACCTGATTAATATATTTTGTTAAATTATCCGTGGAATATGATGGAAAATGTGAAATATGGCAGAAAAATAATATCTTTGACTCCATAAATTTATTAATAACTTAACACTTAATTTTTTAATTTATGAAACAACTGTTGAATTTAACCAGATGCTTGGCGGTGGCAGGGCTTTTTGCTTCTTGCCAGTCAGTTCAGCAAGAAGCTAATTATCAGGTAATTCCTTTGCCTCAGGAAATCGTTGTAGAGCAGGGAGCCCCCTTTATCCTGAAAAGCGGAGTAAAGATTCTCTATCCGGAAGGAAACGAGAAGATGCAGCGCAATGCGAAATTCCTGGCCGACTATCTGAAGACGGCTACGGGAGAAGACTTTACCATTGAGGCCGGAACAGAAGGAAAAAATGTCATTATCCTGGCTTTGGGAACAGAAAATGAGAATCCGGAAGCCTATCAGCTGAAAGTTGCCGGTGACGGAGTAACCATTACCGGTTCTACGGAAGCCGGAGTATTTTATGGTATCCAGTCTTTGCGTAAATCTTTGCCTATTGCTGTGGGAGCAAATATAGCCCTCCCGGCCGTAGAAATCAAAGACGCTCCCCGTTTTGGTTATCGTGGCGCCCATTTTGATACCAGCCGTCATTTTTTCACGGTAGATGAAATAAAGACTTACATCGATATGCAGGCATTGCACAACATGAATCGTTTGCATTGGCATATCACGGACGACCAGGGGTGGCGTCTGGAAATCAAGAAATACCCGAAGCTGACAGAAATCGGTTCCAATAGAACGGAAACCGTCATCGGACGCAACTCCGGTGAGTATGACGGTAAACCTTACGGTGGATTTTATACGCAGAAACAGGCAAAAGAAATTGTAGAATATGCTGCAGAACGTTACATAACCGTTGTTCCTGAAATAGATCTTCCGGGACATATGCAAGCTGCCCTTGCCGCTTACCCTGAACTGGGTTGTACCGGTGGTCCGTACGAAGTATGGAGACAGTGGGGAGTATCCGAAGACGTGCTTTGTGCCGGAAATGATCAGGTATTGAAATTCCTCGAGGATGTATATGGAGAATTGATTGAAATCTTCCCGTCGGAATATATCCATGTGGGTGGTGACGAATGTCCGAAAGTAAGATGGGAACAATGTCTGAAGTGCCAGGCACGTGCCAAGGCATTGGGCTTGAAATCGGATAAGGAACACTCTAAAGAAGAACGTTTGCAGAGTTTCATTATCAATCATATCGAGAAATTCCTCAATGCTCACGGACGCCAGATTATCGGTTGGGATGAAATCCTTGAAGGCGGACTTGCTCCGAATGCCACTGTGATGTCATGGCGCGGCGAAAAAGGAGGTATTGAAGCCGCCAAGCAGAAACACGATGTCATCATGACTCCGAATACTTATTTATATTTCGACTACTATCAGTCTAAAGATATCGAAAATGAACCTTTCGGTATCGGAGGTTATCTGCCGATGGAAAGAGTATACAGCTACGAGCCTATGCCAGCTTCTCTTACTCCGGAGGAACAGCAATGTATAAAAGGGGTACAAGCTAATCTTTGGACCGAATATATCGCTACATTCCCGCATGCGCAATATATGGTATTGCCCCGTTGGGCTGCTTTGTGTGAAGTTCAGTGGACGAATCCCGATAAGAAGAATTATGCAGACTTCCTGTCTCGGCTTCCTCAGTTAATCAAATGGTATGAAGCCGAAGGATATAATTATGCTAAACACGTCTTTGAGGTGCAGGTCCAATTTGAACCGAATCCGACAGAAGGGGCATTGGATATTATGTTATCTACTATTGATAAGTCCCCTATTCATTATACTTTGGACGGTACGGAACCTACCGTTGCTTCTCCTTTGTATGAAGGCGTGTTGAAAGTCAAGGAAAATGCAACTTTGTCTGCCAAAGCTATTCGTCCTTTAGGAGACAGCAAGGTGCTTACCGAGAAAATTGATTTCAGCAAATCTAGCATGAAGCCGATTGTTGCCAATCAGAAAATCAATGAACAATACATGTTCAAGGGAGCTGCTACATTGATAGACGGTCTGAAAGGAAACAGTAGTTACAAATCCGGCCGTTGGATTGCTTTCAACGGGAATGACATGGATATGACGATTGATCTCCAACAACCCGTAGAGATTTCAAGCGTGTCCATCTCTACTTGTGTGGCCAAAGGCGATTGGGTATTCGATGCGAGAACTGTGACCGTAGAAGTTTCGGATGACGGAAAGAACTTTACTAAAGTTGCTTCCGAAGAATATCCGGAAATGAAAGAAGATGATAAAGACGGTGTCTATGATCATAAGTTGACCTTTACTCCGGTGAAAACGCAGTATGTAAGAGTTATTGCATCACCGGAGAAATCAATGCCGGCATGGCATGGTGGAAAAGGTAAAAACAGTTTCTTGTTTGTAGACGAAATCAGTATTGATTAATGAATATAAGAAATAGATACGCTAAAGTTTGTCTTTTCTTATGGATATTAGGGATGTGCCTTGCGGTGCATCCCATCAAAGCACAGTCCGTAATTCCTGTTCCATTGAAAATGGAGCAGGGTGCGGACTACTTTTTTCTATCAGAAAAGACAAAGCTTTATACAAACTTAGAGGGGGAAGAAGCGAGACTTTGGGAGAACTGTCTGCAAGCACTTCCTGTTTCGTTGAAGAAAGGTTCGAAAAAGGACGTACGCCAAGTACTTTCACTGCTGATAACCGAAAAGAATGACCGGTTGCCCTCTCCGGAAAGTTACACACTGTCCGTCACTCCCCGACGAATCATTATCTGTTCAACTTCCGGAGCCGGATTATTCTACGGAATGCAGACGCTATTACAGTTGCTTACCCCTTCGGGCACGGGCTATTCCGTCGCATCCGTTGAAATAGAGGATACTCCTCGTTTTGCTTATCGTGGTTTTATGCTCGATGTTTCCCGCCATTTCTTCTCCAAAGAATTTGTGAAGAAGCAGATAGACGCATTGGCTTTTTATAAAATAAACCGGCTTCATCTGCATCTGACTGATGCGGCAGGCTGGCGCATTGAGATAAGGAAATATCCTTTGCTCACTGACTTTGCCGCTTGGCGTACGGAACCGAACTGGAAGAAATGGTGGAACGGTGGACGCGAATACGTTCGCTTCAATGAACCCGGAGCTTCCGGCGGTTATTATACTCAGAAAGACATTTGTGAGATACTTGAATACGCCCGTCAGCATTATATGACGGTCATCCCTGAAATAGAAATGCCTTCCCATTCGGAAGAAGTGCTGGCTGCTTATCCGCAACTGTCCTGTTCGGGCGAGCCGTACAAGAATTCGGACTTCTGTGTCGGTAATGAAGAAACCTTTACCTTTCTCGAAAATGTGCTGACCGAAGTCATGGAACTTTTTCCGTCAGAATATATCCATATCGGTGGTGATGAGGCTGGCAAGTCGGCATGGAAAACGTGCCCGAAGTGTCAAAAGAGAATGAAAGATGAACATCTTGCCAATGTAGATGAACTGCAAAGTTACCTGATACACCGCATTGAGAAGTTCCTCAATGCCCACGGCCGTCATTTGCTGGGATGGGACGAGATCTTGCAAGGAGGTATAGCTCCCAATGCTACTGTTATGTCCTGGCGTGGAGAAGAAGGTGGGATTGCTGCCATAACCTCCGGTCATCGGGCTGTCATGACACCCGGCGCTTATTGTTATCTGGACAGTTATCAGGATGCACCCTATTCACAGCCGGAAGCTATCGGCGGATATCTGCCATTGAAGAAAGTGTATTCGTACGATCCGGTTTCCGTTTCCCTGACTACAGAGCAGGCTAAACTTGTTTACGGTGTGCAGGGTAACTTATGGGTGGAATATATTCCCACTCCCGAACAGGTTGAATATATGATGTATCCCCGTATCCTCGCATTGGCGGAAGTGGCTTGGTCTGCTCCCGAGCGTAAGTCATGGCGGGATTTCCATGCCCGCGCCTTGAAAGCGGTGAGAGAGTTACAGGCAAAGGGGTATCATCCTTTCGATTTGAAGAATGAGATTGGCAGTCGTCCGGAATCCGTAAAACCTGTTGCCCATCTGGCATTGAGTAAGAAGGTAATATACAATTCATCGTATAGTCCCCATTATCCGGCACAGGGCAATACCGCTCTAACGGACGGCATACGTGGCGATTGGACGTATGGAGACCGTTGTTGGCAGGGATTTATTGACGGTGACCGGTTAGATGTGATAATCGATATGGAAACTGTTACTCCTATTCATTCCGTTACTGCTGCTTTCATGCAAGTGACGGGTGCGGAGGTGTTTTTGCCTGAGTCTGTCACAATCTCTGTCTCTGACGATGGAACCAATTTTACGGAATTGGAACACCGGACTTTTGAAGTCACCAAAGAAATTCCTATCCAATTTACGGACATCTCATGGAAGGGGAATGCTACAGGAAGATACATTCGCTATCAGGCTCAAGCCGGAAAAGAATTCGGAGGCTGGATATTCACAGATGAGATAATCGTGAAATAATCCGTGAAATAACCGTGAGGTACTCCGTGTCCCAAAAATAAAAAAAGAAGGAATCCACTCAACCAGATTCCTTCTTTTTTTGTTATATTTATAGTATTACCTTAAAAACTAACAATTATGATACGACGACACGGTAAACTAACATTGCTCACTCTTCTTTTGTCGGCTTCGTGTAGTGGTATATTCGCTCAGGAGATACCCGTTACCACGCCCATAGACTCATTGATAACAGTTGGATATGCCACCGGAAGTTTGAAAACCCTCTCCGGTTCCGTAGAGAAGATTACGGAGACACAGATGAATAAGGACCAGATAACGAACCCTTTGGAAGCAATCCGCGGACGTGTGCCGGGCTTGACTATCCAACGCGGGTCAAATGGTCCGGCAGCCTTGGATGCAGTACGCCTGCGGGGAACTACCTCACTGACCAGTGGCAATGACCCTTTGATAATCGTCGACGGAGTATTTGGTGACTTGAGTATGCTCACCTCCATTTACCCTACGGATATTGAGAGCTTCACCATTCTGAAAGACGCTTCCGAAACCGCACAATACGGTTCACGAGGAGCTTCCGGTGTGATCGAGGTCACCACTAAAAAAGGAATGAGCGGCAGAACACAGGTAGCCTACAACGGTAGCTTCGGAATTTCCACCGTCTACAAGAATCTGAAAATGCTGTCCGGCGATGAGTACCGCCGTGTCGCTTCGGAACGCGGGATTTCCATTCTGGACAAAGGAAATAATACCGATTTTCAGAAAGAAATTGAACAGACAGGACTACAACAAAACCATCACATCGCCTTTTATGGCGGTTCCAGTGAGTCCAGCTATCGCGTTTCTCTTGGTTTCATGGATCGTCAGGGAGTGATTCTGAATGAAGACATGAAAAACTTCACTTCGAATATGAACATGAATCAGAAAATGTTCGACGGCTTCCTGAACTGCGAGCTGGGAATGTTCGGTTCCATTCAGAAGAATCATAATCTGGTGGATTATCAGAAAACGTTCTATTCGGCAGCCACATTCAACCCCACCTATCCCAACCATAAAGACCCCGTCACCAATTCTTGGGATGGAATAACAACCGCCAGTCAAATCACCAATCCATTGGCATGGATGGAAGTGCAGGACGATGATGCCACTTCGCACATCAGCACGCATGCCCGTCTGACTTTCAATCTACTGGAAGGGCTGAAACTTAACCTCTTCGGTGCCTATACCTATAATATCGTGGAAAATTCGCAATACCTCCCCACCTCCGTCTGGGCGAACGGCCAGGCTTACAAAGGAACCAAAAAGCGAGAATCCTTGCTGGGCAACATGATGCTGACCTATAAGAAAAACTGGAAAAAACATTTCTTTGACGTGTTGGCACTTGCCGAACTTCAAAAAGAAACCTACACGGGATATTATACAACAGTAAGCAATTTCAGCACCGACAAATTCGGGTATAATAATCTTCAGGCAGGCGCACTCCGTTTGTGGGAAGGCACTAATTCTTACTACGACCAACCCCGTCTGGCATCCTTCATGGGACGTTTCAACTATACATACGCCGACCGCTACGTACTGACGCTGAACGCCCGTACAGATGCTTCCTCCAAATTCGGGGCGAACCACAAATGGGGATTCTTCCCCTCCGCATCTGCCGCATGGGTGATTAGTGAAGAAGAATTTATGAAGCAGTTGCCGATGGTGGATAATCTGAAATTCCGTATTGGCTACGGTCTGGCAGGTAATCAGAGTGGGATTAACTCATACACTACATTGAACCTTGTAAAGCCGAACGGTGTAGTCCCCGTCGGAAACTCCGCCGTCGTATCTTTAGGAGACTTACGGAACACGAATCCCGACCTGAAATGGGAAGTGAAACATACCTTTAATACCGGTATCGACGTAGCTCTCTTCGGCAACCGCCTGCTGCTTTCCGCCAACTATTACAACTCTCGAACCACAGACATGCTTTACCTTTACAACGTAAGCGTACCGCCTTTCACCTATAACACCTTACTTGCCAACATCGGTTCCATGCGCAACTGGGGTACGGAAATCGCCATCGGCATCACCCCCTTGAAGATCAAGGATATGGAGCTGAATATCAATGCCAATATCACTTTCCAGCGCAACAAACTGCTCTCATTAAGCGGTATGTACAACGGCGAAATGCTTTCTGCTCCCGAATATAAAAGTCTTGCCAGCCTCGATGGAGCCGGCTTTCACGGAGGATACAACCACATCGTATATCAGATGGTGGGTCAACCGTTGGGCGTGTTCTATCTTCCCCATAGTACGGGACTGGAATCCGACGGAAACGGCGGATACACCTATGGCATCGCCGATCTGAATGGCGGAGGTGTCAGCCTTGAAGATGGTGAAGACCGCTACGTGGCAGGACAAGCCGTACCTAAAACGATTCTTGGCTCCAACATCAGTTTCCGCTACAAGCGTTTCGACCTGTCTTTGCAGGTTAACGGAGCTTTCGGACATAAAATTTACAACGGAACCTCCCTGACCTATATGAACATGAATATATTTCCCGACTATAACGTAATGAAGAAAGCCCCGAAACAGAACATCAAGGATCAAACCGCCACCGACTATTGGTTGGAAAAGGGAGATTATGTCAACTTCGACTATGTGACGCTGGGTTGGAACGTGCCGATTGAGAAAGTACAGAAACTGAAGAAATATGTCCGTTCCCTGCGTCTGGCATTTACAGTCAACAACCTGGCAACTATTTCCGGTTATTCGGGACTTTCACCTATGATTAACAGTTCAACGGTGAACTCCACTTTAGGCGTGGATGATAAACGGGGATATCCGTTGGCGCGGACGTATACACTGGGATTGAGTATTAACTTTTAATGGAGGAGGAGATGATGAAACAATATATGAAAAATAAAAGTCGGTTAGGATTCTTTCTGGCAATGTGCCTGGGTTTATTCTCATGTAGTAAGTTTTTGGAGGAAAATCCGAAAGATAAGTTACCCGAAGATGACGTTTACAATACAATCTCGGAAGTATATCTCAATGCAGTAGCTTCGCTTTATACATACGTAGGCGGTTATAGTGATAGTCAGGGATTGCAGGGAACGGGTAGGGGAGTCTACGACCTGAACACCTTTACCTCCGACGAAGCCATTATCCCCACCCGTGGAGGTGACTGGTATGACGGTGGTTTTTGGCAAGGACTTTACCTGCACGATTGGGGAATAGAGAATGATGCCATTCAGGCTACATGGGAATATCTCTATAAAGTCGTCATGTTAAGTAACAAATCACTGGAACGGATAGACAAATTCGCCGAAACTCATTCCGCTACGGAACTGCCGACATACCGTGCCGAAGTACGTGCCATGCGGGCTATGTATTATTATTACCTGATGGATTTGTTCGGACGCATCCCGCTAGTTCAATCCTCTTCCGTAGCAATGAAAGATGTAGTGCAAAGTGAACGGAAAACGGTCTTTGACTTTGTTGTCAAGGAATTGCAAGAGGCGGCTCCTTTGTTGAGCGATGCACATAGCAACCAGTCCGGCCCTTACTATGGCCGTATCACTCGCCCCGTGGTAACTTTCCTACTGGCCAAACTGGCTTTGAACTCCGAAGTTTATACAGACAATGATTGGACGGACGGACAACGCCCGGATGGAAAAAATATAAAGTTCACAGTGAACGGCTGCGAACTAAATGCCTGGGAAACAGTCATCTACTATTGTGACCAACTCAAGACTATGGGCTACAAACTGGAACCGGAATACGAAACGAATTTCTCTATATTCAACGAACCGTCCGTAGAGAATGTCTTCACTATCCCGATGAATAAAACTCTGTACACCAACCAGATGCAATATCTCTTCCGTTCCCGCCACTATAATCACGCCAAGGCTTACGGACTAAGCGGTGAGAACGGTCCCAGCGCCACCATTGAAGCCCTCGAAGCTTTCGGTTATGAAACCGCGGAACAAGATCCCCGTTTTGATATTTGCTATTTTGCAGGAACTGTCCACGACCTGAAAGGAAACATAATCAAACTGGATAATGGAACGGTACTGGAATATCTACCCTGGAAAGTATCTCTGGATATAACAGATACCCCATACGAACAAACCGCAGGAGCCCGCATGAAAAAGTATGAAGTCGACCCGACTGCCACAAAAGACGGTAAGTTGATGGAGAATGACATTGTATTGTTCCGCTATGCAGACGCTTTGTTGATGAAGAGTGAAGCGAAAGTCCGGAACGGAGCAAACGGAGATGAAGAACTCAATGAAGTTCGTAGCCGTGTCAACGCTTCTCCCCGCACTGCCACTTTAGAGAATATCCTTGCCGAACGTCAGCTGGAACTGGCTTGGGAAGGATGGAGGCGACAGGACTTAGTCCGCTTCGGGAAGTTTACAAGAGCTTACAGCAGCCGTCCGCAACTACCGGATGAGGCAAGTGGATATACAACTGTATTCCCTATACCGGAGAAAATACGGGTGATGAATGAGAGGTTGAAACAGAATCCGGGGTATTAGGAAGAAATCATAGTGAAAATATGAATACTTCTTTTGGTAGTGTTCATATAATTACTATATTTGTGCAGTAATTAAGTCCAAAGCGTTATGAGTTACAAATCAGTTAAAGACGTTGTAACTATGTTGCTGGAAAACGGTTTTGTTCTAAAAGGTCAGAAAGGTAGCCACATGAAGTTTGAGAAGAACGGTAGGGTAGTTATTGTACCGAATCATAATAGCAAAGGCGTTGAGAAAGGCACTTATTACAGCATTTTGAAACAAGCGGGGCTAAAGTAGCCCCCTTGTTTTCTGTAATTTAATATAGGAGGAGATATGAAAACAGTAGAAGTAATTGTGGAACACGCAGGAAAGAACTTGAGTGCTTATATTGAAGATGCTCCGGTTATCACTGTTGGCAATGACATGAGAGAGATTGAGGACAACATGCGAGAGGCGATTGAATTGTATTTGGAAGATAATTCCAATCCCTGTGAAGTATTGTCCGGAGAGTTTGAATTAAAATTCAAGATTGATGCTGCTACATTTATAAACTATTATAGCAACATCTTCACTAAAGCTGCATTGAGTCGGATTACGGGTATTAATGAACGGCAATTATGGCATTATGCTGCCGGAGTGCATAAGCCTCGCAGGCAACAACTTGAAAAAATACAAAAAGGTATTCAGGCTTTATCAAAGGAGTTATCGGCAATCAATTTATTGTAATACATAGAGTGCTATATATTCAACTTCCAGCTAGTGTGAGATAAAGACGAACCCAAATAAAAAATCCTCGATTTTCATCCGGAGAATGGGACTATCCATCTGATTGTGTAAATAGAAAACTACGGGATTTTTCTCGTAGTTTTTTTATTTATATATTAACTTTGTAAAAATCAGATTTTATGGACATTCCTAAAGAATTTTTAAGTAAAGAGTTTCTGTCCCAGTTTAAGACTGGCGAAGATGTTACTGCTTTCATGAAAGAGCTTCATACTCGTGTTTATGAACAAATGCTGGAAGCAGAGATGGATAACCATTTAGGTTATGAGAAACACTCCAATCAAGGAGATCATAGTGGCAACTCCCGCAATGGTAGTTATAGGAAGCAGATTCAAACCGAGATGGGTAAATCTGTTATTCAGGTTCCTCGTGATCGGGAAGGTGAATTTGAGCCTATTGTCGTTCCCAAGCATCAATCCCGCGGCTTATCTATCGAGCGTCTTGTCATCTCTCTTTATGCCAAAGGTATGAGCGTCGCTGATATTGAGTCGGAAATGCAGGAAATATACGGTATTAACCTCTCTACCTCCGCTATCTCCATTATCACCAATAAAGTTAGCCAGGCTGCAACAGAGTGGCAAAATCGTCCTTTGGACAGTTTATATATGATTGTCTGGATGGATGGCATCGTATTCAAAGTCAGAGAAAACGGCAAAGTGATCAACAAGACTGTTTACCTATGTGTAGGTCTGAATAAGGAAGGCTTGAAAGAAGTATTGGGTATGTGGATTGGCAAAAATGAGAGTGCCGCTTTCTGGATGGGCGTTTTAACAGATCTCAAAGCCCGTGGTGTAGAAGATATTCTGATTACAGTTACTGATAACCTGAATGGATTTACGGAAACCATCAAGAGTGTATTTCCTGCCTCTACTACTCAAATATGTGTGGTACACCAAATTAGAAACTCTTGTCGCTATGTCGTCTGGAAAGAAAAAAAGGAATTCACTGCCGATTTAAAGAACATCTATAATGCACCTACTAAAGAAGCAGCTGAGATGGAGTTGGATAACTTTGAGCAAAAATGGGGTGCTAAATATCCATATGCGATACGCTCATGGAGAAATAATTGGGAAGAACTGACCGTATTCTTTGATTTCCCCGTCGAGATTAGAAAGATTATCTATACCACTAATCTTATTGAAAATCTGAATGGGAAAATTAGAAAGTACACCAAAAATAAGCTATCATTTCCAAATGATGATGCACTGAAAAAATCTGTCTATCTGGCCATTAACGAAATCGAAAAGAAATGGTACCAACCTATTTGGAATTGGGCATTGATATTTAACCAATTTATTACTATATTTGAAAACAGGATTCAAGTATAAAACCCGAATCCTGAAGTTTTCTATTTACACAAAATTGTGGACAGTGCCCGGAGAATCGAGGATTTATATTTTCTGTTGCAACACTTGTATAGATAATAGCTAATGCAGAAATCCATATTATATGTAGTGTGGTTATTACCCGATCCAGTCGAATAACTCAATCCAATCAAATTACTCAATCAAATCGAAATCATATTTTTCAAATTCACTCCCATTGATTATTATAGCGATTTGATGAAGCCCGAGATGGAATTTTCTCGTCGTAACCACACGGAAAGAGTGTTTTCGCATTATTCGTGTGGTAGAATTCCCGGTATATTCTTTTTCGCTGATTTTATGAACTTTCTTCGTCAGCGTTCCATTTGCTTTTTGGTAATAAATACCATATTCAAGCCGTATTTTGATTGTCTTATTGCTATGATTCAACAAGTTAAAACCAAACTCCAACGAATCTCCGACTTTAACCTTAGGACTTGAAATCTGAAAATCCTCCACACTAATATTATTTCTGATAGAATCAAAGCCAAACAACTCCATCACCTCTGGATTCCCTTGCTTTAAGAGCGTCCGGCAACCGTGTTTAATAATCCAGTCTACCTCTTTCGATTCCCCCTTCCATTTCTTTGCCAAATCAATGACAATTTCCGGATTATCTTTCGCAATATCATTCAAATTATTGGCAACGCTCAACCGTACAAATCTTGCCGGATCATTTTTAAGATTCTCCAAAATAGGAATAATAGGTGTCGGATCTTTCTTCAGATTCGGCAAAGCCATCGCCCAAGGTAAACGCGGACGGCAACCTTCTGACGCAAGCCGCCTTACTCCCCAATGCTCATGTTTCGACCAAACCAACATCTGCTTCATCATTTTATCCGGATATTTTATTATAAAAGGATGAGTCACAAATTCGCAACTTGTGAACTGTGTGATTTTCTCTATCGCCTTGACAGACGTTTCATAATCATCCAACCCATATTGCTCGACATAATTATTCAGAATCACCCCATACTCCAGCATCAATCCAAACTTCGTATCGTCTATCACCGAAAAATCAGGCCGCGTATTTTTTACATGATCCAATAACTCAAGAATCTTAGTGATCGCCTCTTTGTAATCTGTCGGCAAAAACTTTTTCAGAATGCTAGTGATATGTATCCAGCGCTGTTTTAGTTCCCTGCCTTCCCATTCATCATCCATTATTTGAGAAACAAACCCGTGAGCATCAAAATCATCGATAACAAGTCTCAAATCTTTCGTAAACAGATCGAAAAATTGCTTGTTGTACATATTCTTAAAAGGTTCTGCCATACTTGAAGTCTATATTTAGTATCCATTTATTTGCTACACAAATATATGTCTTTTTTTTAAAAGGACAAGCCCTAAAAACAGAAGTGAGCCACAAAAAAGATTGCAGCTCACTTATACCTTATATATTATAGCAAAAAATTAATCGAAGAAACTCTTGAACTTCTTGAAAATCTTCTCCTTCACCGACGTGTTAGGTTTGAAGTTGTCCGAAGCCTCCATCTTTTCGAGCGTGCTCTTTTCCTCTTTATTGAGCGCTTCCGGCACATAGATACTGATGTTGACGAGTAAATCCCCCGTTCCGTACCCGTTCACATTCGGCAATCCCTTGCCGCGCAAACGAAGCACCTTACCCGGTTGAGTACCCGAATCAATTTTCACTTTCACTTTGCCATCGATAGTCGGAATTTCTACAGCTCCGCCCAGAGCAGCAGTCGGGAAACTAAGCAACAGATTATAAATCAAATCATTATCGTCGCGAATCAAGTCCTGATGCGGTTCTTCCTCTACGAGAATCAGCAAGTCGCCTGCCACACCGTTGTGTTTGCCGGCATTTCCTTTGCCACCCATAGAAAGCTGCATACCCTCTGCCACTCCGGCAGGGATTTTCACCGATACCACTTCTTCACCGTAAATGATTCCGTCGCCACCACATTTCTTACATTTGTTCTTGATAATCTTACCCTCACCGCCACAAGTAGAACAAGTGACGCAAGTCTGCATAGTGCCCAGAATAGTCTGCTGGTTACGGATCACGGAGCCGCTACCCTTACACGTAGGACAAGTCTCCGAACCACCGTCACCTTCGGCACCCGTACCATGACACTGGTCACACGGCACATATTTTTTGAGTTTAAACTTCTTTTCTACTCCGGTAGAGATCTCCTTCAACGTCAGCTTCACTTTCACACGAAGGTCACTGCCGCGATACCGGCGTTGCTGTGAACCGCTACCACCGCCAAATCCGCTAAACCCTCCGAAGCCTCCCCCGAAACCGCCGCGGCCACCGAAGATGTCGCCAAACATAGAGAAAATGTCATCCATTGACATGCTTTCGCCACTGAAACCGCCGAACGGCCCTCCATTTCCTGCCGCACCGCTCACTCCCGCATGACCGAACTGGTCATAACGCGAACGTTTTTCCGGATTGCTCAATACATCATACGCTTCCGCAGCTTCCTTAAACTTCTCTTCCGCCTCCTTATCGCCAGGATTCTTGTCGGGATGATATTGAATCGCTTTTTTGCGGTAAGCCTTTTTTATTTCTTCTACTGTGGCCGTCTTTGTCACCTCCAGTACTTCGTAATAGTCTCTTTTTTCTGCCATGCTTCTTTAAAAAAAATGAGTTTTATGGGTTGTCCTTATTCCCCTACTACCACTTTAGCGTGGCGGAGCACTTTGTCGTTCAATGTATAACCCGTTTGTACACAATCCAGAATCTTACCTTTCTGTTCCTCAGATGGTGCAGGGATTACTGCGATGGCTTCGTGATAATCGGTATCCAACGGCTGGTCTTTAGTCTCGATAACCTTTACACCGTTTTGTCCCAATACAGCCATGAATTTATTATAAATCAGCTCGACACCTTCTTTCACGGCACTCACATCGGTTGCCGTCTCCATCGTTTTGATGGCACGCTCGAAGTCATCCACTATCGGAAGAATGCTGCTGAGACTTTTTTCTCCACCGTTCAGAATCAGTTCCGCCTTTTCCTTCATGGTGCGTTTACGATAATTGTCGAACTCGGCGGACAAGCGCAGATATTTGTCTTTCTGCTCATCAATAGTCTCCTGAGCCTTTTCCAATTCCTTTTCCAACTCCTCTTCGTGCGTCAGTGGAGCCGCCTCTTCAGCTTGTTCGTTTTGCGGTTGTTCATCCGCACCGTTCTGAGTTTCTTCAACATTCAGTTCTTCTTCCTTCACTTTTTTTTTCTTTTGGATCCATTTTGGTATTTACTATTTAACTAGTTACTATTTATTGTTTAAAAACACGTTATCTTTTAGAGATACCGTCTATTCGACATACTGGACTGACCGGATGTCATTAGTTTTGCTTGCAAAAACTTTGCCAAGTCGGTGTTTTTGCCAGAAAACGCAGCAAAGGTAACACTTTTATGTCAGATTGGCACATATCGGATAGCTCATAATTCATTTTAAATGTCTACCTTTGCACGCTAAAACAATAAGTAGTAACTAGTAAAATAGTAAATAATAAGATGATTACAGTTTCAAACGTTTCGGTACAGTTTGGTAAAAGAGTGTTGTTTAATGACGTAAACCTGAAGTTTACAAGTGGTAACTGTTATGGTATTATCGGTGCGAACGGTGCGGGAAAATCTACGTTTCTCCGTACGATTTACGGAGATCTGGACCCTACAACAGGTACGATTGCGCTCGGACCAGGCGAACGTCTCTCAGTGTTGAGTCAGGACCACTTTAAGTGGGATTCATATACCGTCATGGATACCGTCATGATGGGACATACCGTGTTGTGGGACATCATGAAGCAACGTGAAGAATTGTATGCAAAAGAAGATTTCACAGACGAAGACGGACTGAAAGTATCCGAATTGGAAGAAAAATTTGCCGAGTTGGACGGATGGAATGCCGAAAGTGACGCAGCCATGTTGCTGAGCGGATTGGGCATTAAAGAAGACAAACACTATACATTGATGGGTGAACTGAGCGGTAAAGAAAAAGTTCGTGTCATGCTGGCTCAGGCGTTGTACGGAAACCCGGACAATCTTTTGCTCGACGAACCTACCAACGACTTGGATATGGAGACGGTAACCTGGTTGGAGGAATATCTTTCCAATTTCGAACATACGGTATTGGTGGTGAGTCACGACCGTCACTTCCTCGACTCTGTATGTACGCACACCGTAGATATTGACTATGGAAAAATCAATATGTTTGCCGGTAACTATAGCTTCTGGTACGAATCCAGCCAGTTGGCTCTCCGTCAGCAGCAGAACCAGAAGGCAAAGGCAGAAGAGAAGAAGAAAGAGTTGGAAGAGTTTATCCGTCGGTTCAGTGCGAACGTAGCGAAGAGCAAGCAGACTACTAGTCGTAAGAAAATGCTTGAGAAGTTGAATATAGAAGAAATCAAACCTTCTTCACGTAAGTATCCGGGCATTATTTTTACTCCTGAACGCGAGCCGGGCAATCAGATTCTGGAAGTTTCCGGATTGAGCAAGAAGACGGAAGAAGGCGTAGTGCTCTTCAACGACGTGAACTTCAATGTAGAGAAAGGTGACAAGGTGGTATTCCTGTCACGTAATCCGCGTGCGATGACTGCTTTCTTCGAAATTATCAACGGAAACATGAAACCGGATGCAGGTACCTTCAGCTGGGGGGTAACCATCACCACTGCTTACCTGCCGCTGGATAACACCGATTTCTTCAATACCGATCTGAACCTGGTAGACTGGTTGAGCCAGTTTGGAGAAGGCAACGAGGTATATATGAAAGGCTTCCTCGGCCGTATGCTTTTCTCCGGCGAAGAGGTGCTGAAGAAAGTAAGCGTACTCTCCGGAGGTGAGAAGATGCGTTGTATGATTGCCCGTATGCAGCTGCGTAATGCAAACTGCCTCATTCTGGACACTCCGACCAACCATCTGGACTTAGAATCTATTCAGGCTTTCAATAACAACCTGAAGACATATAAAGGAAATATCCTTTTCTCATCTCATGACCACGAATTTATCCAGACCGTTGCCAACCGCATCATCGAACTGACACCGAACGGTATCATTGACAAGATGATGGAATATGACGAATATATCACTTCCGACCATATTAAGGAATTGCGGGCGAAGATGTACGGTGACAAATTGTAATTTCACCACGGAGGACGCAGAGGTTGTTATTCAGAAATAATTAGAGTCTCTGTGTCCTCCGTGTCCTCTGTGGTTGTTCTATTATGATACTTCTTCCATCAGCACCAGCTCCCAGCTTCTCCATACGACCGTTGTCAGTTTCAGTTTCCCTTTCTGACGGGCTTCCGCCACACATTCGTCCTTGCTATAACGGATCAGCTGCTCCCGCGCTTCATCTACAATCAATCTCTTTAGGTTTGGCTCCGTGCAATATCAATGACTTCATGCAGTAGAGCACCATGTCCGAGTTGAACATACAATCCGTTAATTTATTTTCACCGAAGCAATAATTGTCATAGTTTGGTTTCATCATTGCCACCGTGTCGTCTATGGACATAGGAAGAACTCCTTGTTCTTTATAATACGCCAGCATTTCCCGCAGCTCCTTCTCGCTGAACCCCACCAGGTCGTTAAACCAGGGATCGTTTGTGATATTCGTTCCTATGTTGAATCCGCTTGTCACGTCGTCCATCGTTACCGGGCTGACTCCCGTGATAAACAGTCTGTTGACGGCGGATCCCATTCCCGTGGTGGCGGCTTTGATTACATTGAAGAATCTCCGGATATACCCTTCACCATGCATCGCTTTCCGATATAAGTCCATTCCGTAAGTCGATAGGATGGTATTCGTGAAATTATCGTATTCATCGATCAGTAGATATATTTTGATGTCCCCTTTGCGGGTGGCGTAAGTGTTGATGGCTGATAAAAAAGCGCCGGGCTCTTCTTTTGTTTTTTCATCCAGCACTTTCCAGATGTTTTTTCCCAGCAAATGTTCGTACCTGTAAACAAAATCAGAAAGCTTCCCGCAGCAATGCATCCGGAAAGATTCCTCCACCTCATTGATATTTCCCGAAGCGTCGGGGCGGATGAGGAAGAGATAAGACGGCTGCATTTCTATCTTTTCGATAAACATTGTCTTATCCACATAATAATAGTTTTCTTTTTGGATGCGTCCGAAATCCGTCAATCCGTATGGTATTTGTTTCATCATATCGCGATTCCCTTCTTTAATTCATATCGAAGCAAATATACGGAAAACGATGAAAGGGCATTTTTAAAGCTACTTATTTATTCGTTTATTTGTTATTTTGTAAGAAAACAGCTATTTTTATCTCCATTGTTGAGTTTTGATTAGTTTTTATTTGCCAAGAAACTCCACTGTATACTTCACTGCTTCATTGAAAGCTGTTTCTTGACCGGGCACAGTGATAAACAAATGCACTGCCGAGGGAAATTCGAGTCGGGTAGCATTTACGCCAAGAGAGGTGATACGGTCGATAAACTCTTTCCCTTGACAAGCCAGGATATCTCGTCCGGCTGCGATAAGGAGTGTGCGAGGTAGTTTTTTCAAGGTTTTGTCTGTAGCCGACATGGGGGATATTTCCGGATTGTGTATCCTGTCGGGTGATGGTTCATAACTTTGGTTGAACGCTTCCATTAAGTCTCCGTCCAGCCCGAATCCCTTGTCGTACTTCTGCCATGAAGGGGTATGGTCATTCCATGCCTTCACAACGGGATAGAAAAGCAAAAGCCCCGCTATATCCCCTTCGTTCATTCTCAATGTGGAAGAAATGGCGAGATTGCCGCCGGAACTATCACCGCCTACCATAATCCGGTTGGGAGAACATCCCCAACGGGCTGCATTCTTTATTGCAAATCTGATAGCTTCCTCACAATCGTCAAGCGGTGTCGGATAAGGGTATTCGGGGGATAAACGATAGTCAACAGCGAGGACACTTATGCCGCTTCTAGAACAGACTTCGCTGCAAAACCGGGCACAACTGTTCAAACTGCCGATTGTCCATCCTCCGCCATGCAGATAGATAAGCAATGTATTGTTGGTGGAAGTGGTAGGGGTGTAAAGCCTCAGATTACCGGCGGGCTCTGTCACTTTTACATTTGCGGGATAAGTAGGTTTGCTATTACGCGTATTTCTTACATTTTCCAACTTCTTCGTATTTCCGTTGATAGCTGTAAATATAGCGTCACGCTGTGTGGGTTGCAGCGTCGGACTCATCTGTGCCATGAACGCATCTGCCTCTTTCCACATCACTGAGTCTTTGGGCTCGTCAGCGACGGGTATCCCCATGAGAGATACCGCCATTATCGTTGTTAGAATCATTTAGTTCTTATAAATCAACTTGCTCGGCACTCCTTCGCCAAACAAACTGTCTCCGACGGTCGTAATCTTATCTCCAGTAGCCACTACATAGCGAAGATTGTCGCATCCCATAAATGCGCCGAACTCAATAGCCGTCACACCGGCGGGAAGTTCCAATGTGCCGCACAGACGGCCGCAATTACTGAATACACGTTGACCGATGGATTTCAGATTGCGGGGTAGTTTTATTTTCAGCAGGTATTTTTTCTGTGAGAAAGTGAAGTCGGGGATGGCCGTTGCGTTTGTTTTTGAAATGTCGACCGCTACCAGATTCGGCATATAGTCGCGAATTAGTTTGAAATCGGCGTTGTCTAGTTTGCCTTCTACAGTCAGGAAATTGATGTCTCTAGGTTGTAATCCGGCTTTCAGAATCTCTTCTTCCAATTTGCCCATCAGTCCCACTTGCAGGGTTGCTTCTACCGGTTCACCCTCGATGAAAGCGAAGTTCTGCCATCTGTCCTTATTACGGTAAGAATCGCTGCTGCCTAGAGGTACGAAGATTGCGGTAACGCTGTCCGCCAACGCTTCCGGCAACAGATTGGGGGCTGTCTTTTTGCGAATCTGACAGATTCTCAAGTTTTCGCAACCTTTGAAGGCTGCATCCTCTATGTTTTTGGTTTTTCCGAAAGTATTATCTTCTCCAACGTCTTTTTGCCTTTGGTTACTCCGTCTACAACATTTGAGAATGCGTATGCGGGAATGAAATTCGGCATATAAATGTAGAATTTCCCGTTGGGATAAGTGCCCGCCTTGCCGCTGTACATCTTAATCTCGGCATTCGAGATGTCCAATACTTTTAGACTGGCGAATTCGTCACGCAGATGTCGGAAGTCTTCTGCATTCAGCTTGCCGGTCAGGGTGAGATGGGTGACGGTGTTGGCTTCCTCCTCCGTCATCATGGAAATAAGTGTGCCGGGTTTGCTTACATAATAGGTTTTACTCACTTGTGCTACTGCTCCTAAAGCGTTGGTTGCCAATAAAAAGCTTATCAATAGTAGTTTAATTTTCATAATCATGCGAATTTGTTCTGACAAATATAGGAAAAAACGAAATTATATGGTGTTTTTTTATGTTTTATATCTAATTTTGCAGGTGGATTAACAAATTGTAAAATGACGGCAGAAGATATTGTGGAGAAAAAAGAACCTAAGAGACTTCCTGTATGGGCGTGTATCCCATTGTTTATAGGAATATTTTTCATATTTATGGGATTGTACGGCACGCTGGCGAGAGGATTTTTGTCGATGGTGCTTGGAGTGGAAGCCCGTCATCCGGGATTGGTGGGGTATATTTTACTGGAAAGCAGTATGCTGCTGGCTGTTCTCACTGCCGCTGCTATCATGTTACGTTTTGAACGCTGTCCGTTCTCTGACTTGGGGCTGTCCGTCAGAGGACATACGAAAGGGTTGTGGTACGGGTTTCTGATGGCTGTCCTGTTGTATGTGGTAGGCTTCGGTCTGTCGTTGGCTATGGGCGAAGTGGAAGTAGTCGGTTTTCAGTTCAAGACTTGGGATTTGGCGGGAGCGTGGGTGTTTTTCCTGCTTGTCGCGGTGTTTGAAGAGATTCTGATGCGTGGCTATATATTGGGACGTTTATTACATACTCGTTTGAATAAATTCCTTTCCCTGTTTATCTCGGCATCGTTATTCGCATTCCTGCATATTTTTAATCCTGAAATAAATGCCTTGCCGATGATCAACCTTTTGCTGGCAGGCATGTTGCTGGGTGCTCCTTATTTATATACGCGGAACCTTTGTTTCCCGATTTCCCTCCATCTTTTCTGGAATTGGATACAAGGTCCGGTTCTGGGCTATCAGGTGAGCGGCAACAATTTTGTATCTACTATGCTGAAACTGAATATGCCCGAAAAGAATGTGCTGAATGGCGGAGCCTTCGGTTTTGAAGGCTCGCTCATTTGCACGGTACTGATGATTCTGTTTACTGTTCTTATTATCTGGTGGGGTGAGAAAAGAACGGCGATCAGTCTTGCGGTACACCGATCATGCTAAGCTGAATCCGTTTGCGGTCGGTATCTACGTTCATCACTCTGACCATGACATGCTGGTGGATGGAAACGATTTCCGTAGGATCGGAAATGTAACGTTCCGCCAATTGGGAGAGGTGTACAAGACCGTTCTCCTTGATACCTATATCGACGAAAGCTCCGAAATTGGTGATGTTTCCTACAATGCCCGGAAGAATCATACCTTCGCGCAAATCGGCTATGGTACGTACATTCTTGTCGAACTCAAATACTTTGATGGTTTTTCGCGGGTCGCGTCCGGGCTTTTCGAGTTCCTGCATAATATCCTGTAAGGTAGGCAGGCCGACGATGGGAGTGACGTAATTGGAGATATTGATTTTCCGGCGGAGTTCCTTGTCGGCTATCAACTCATTGACAGTGCATTTCAGATCTTTTGCCATCTGTTCCACAATATGGTAACTTTCCGGATGTACGGCCGTATTGTCGAGCGGATTCTTTGCTCCGGGAATACGGAGGAACCCAGCACACTGCTCGAAAGCTTTGGCGCCCATACGCGGAACTTTCATCAGTTCTTTGCGGGAGTTGAAGGCTCCATTCTCGGCACGATAATTGACGATATTTTGCGCCAGTTGAGGACCTAATCCGGAAATGTAAGTCAACAGATGGCTACTGGCTGTATTCAGGTTCACTCCTACGAGGTTTACGCAATTTTCTACGGTCTGGTCGAGCGCTTTCTTTAATTTCGTCTGGTCTACATCATGCTGATACTGACCGACTCCGATGGACTTGGGATCTATCTTGACTAATTCCGCCAACGGATCCATCAGACGGCGGCCGATGGAAACGGCTCCTCTGACCGTCACGTCGTAGTCCGGAAATTCGTCGCGGGCGATCTTGGAAGCCGAATAGATGGAAGCCCCCTGTTCGCTGACTACAAATACAGGAATCTGACGGTCGAATGTCTGTTGGTTGATAAAGTCCTCCGTTTCGCGGCTGGCTGTTCCGTTGCCGATGGAGATAGCTTCGATCTGGTAGGCTTCGACCATCTTACGGAGTTTCGAAGCGGCTTCACCGGTCTTGCCGACCGGAGGATGCGGATAAATGTTTTCATTATGCAGCAGATTACCTTGAGCGTCGAGACAAACAACCTTGCAACCGGTACGGAAACCGGGATCGATGGCGAGTACCCGCTTCTGTCCCAATGGGGCGGCAAGGAGTAGCTGGCGGAGGTTCTCCGTGAAGACGCGGATGGCTTCGTCGTCGGCTTTCTCTTTTGATTGTGCGGCAAATTCCGTTTCGATGGAAGGTTTAAGCAGACGTTTGTAGGCGTCGATAGCAGCCTCGCTCACTTGCTCGCTACATTCATTGTTACCACGTACGAATTGGCGTTCCAGACGTTCGATGCACGCCTCGTCGTCCGGAGTGATGGACACTTTCAGCAGCCCTTCGGCTTCGGCACGGCGGATGGCAAGCAGGCGATGGGAAGTGCAGCGTTTCAAAGGTTCGGAAAAGTCGAAATAGTCTCGGTATTTGGCGGCCTCTTCTTCTTTGCCTTTAACTACTTTAGCGTTGATTTCCGCTTGGCGGCTGAATTGATTGCGGACAGCATTACGGGCACGTTCGTCTTCGTTCACTTGCTCGGCTATGATATCGCGAGCCCCTTTCAACGCGTCTTCCACGTCTTTTACCTCTCCCTTGACGAATGAGGCGGCACGGGCACTCAGGTTGTTTTCCCTCTGTAATAGCAGTAGGGTGGCAAGCGGCTCCAACCCTTTCTGACGGGCGGCTTCGGCACGTGTCTTACGTTTGGGCTTGTAGGGGAGGTAGATATCCTCCAGTTCTGTCGGATTCCAGGTGTCGTTGATACGTTTCTTCAGCTCGGCGGTGAGTTTTCCTTGTTCGGTGATGGTGCCGAGAATAGTCTCTTTCCGTTTGGCTATGTCGCACAACTTATCATGTTGCTCTTTGATCTGTTCTATCTGAACTTCATCCAGCCCGCCTGTAGCTTCTTTGCGGTAGCGGCTGATGAAAGGAATCGTAGCGCCTTCACCCAGAAGGTGGAGGGTACTGCTTATTTGTTTTTCCGATATGCCTGACAGTCCGGAAATCATCTTGTGAAATAATTCCATAAATTGTATTTTTTGAGAATAAATGAGCGACAAAAATACACATTAATCCGTTAAAACCGACAAGTTTTGCTATATTTGCAACCTAAATAAATAAGTAAGCACATCAAAACTGCATAACTATGCCCAGATATTCAGGATGTCTTTTTGCTTTCTTCCTTTGGCTATCCCTGTCAATGGAGGTCCTTGCAACCTCTAAGGATATGAATCCTATTCTAATTATTTGTTCCTATAATCCGGCTGCCCATCAGACTTCAGTTACTATTTCCGATTATATGGAGGGATATACCAGACTGGGAGGGAAACGTGATATTATTATTGAGAATATGAACTGCAAGAGTTTCTCGGAAGCTCCTTTATGGAGTGGTATGATGACGCAAATCCTTGCTAAATATCGAGGGGGGGAAGCAGCAACCGGCACAAATTATATTGTTAGGACAGGAGGCGTGGGCGGCTTATCTGTCTCAAAGGGATTCGATGCGGGTGAAAGTTCCGGTAATGTGTAGTCTGGTCAGCAG
>NZ_GG688324.1:196860-243669 GCF_000156195.1 Bacteroides finegoldii DSM 17565
ATTCTAATTATTTGTTCCTATAATCCGGCTGCCCATCAGACTTCAGTTACTATTTCCGATTATATGGAGGGATATACCAGACTGGGAGGGAAACGTGATATTATTATTGAGAATATGAACTGCAAGAGTTTCTCGGAAGCTCCTTTATGGAGTGGTATGATGACGCAAATCCTTGCTAAATATCAGGGGGGGAAGCAGCAACCGGCACAAATTATATTGTTAGGACAGGAGGCGTGGGCGGCTTATCTGTCTCAAAGGGATTCGATGCGGGTGAAAGTTCCGGTAATGTGTAGTCTGGTCAGCAGCAATGTCGTGATATTGCCGGAGGATACCGTTGGAGATTTAGATAGCTGGTTGCCCGGATCTGTAGATATCTTTGAAGATCATATGAATATTCCTGAATTGCAGTCGGGATTTATCAATCATTATAATATAGGAGATAATGTGCGTATGATTCGTGCGTTCTATCCCGAAACAAAACATATTGCTTTTATCTCGGATAATACGTATGGCGGCGTCACGATGCAAGCGTTGGTGCGAAAGGAAATGAAAAATTTCCCCGATCTGGATCTTATTCTGTTGGACGGAAGAAAACATACTATTTATACGATTGTAGAGGAATTACGGCATTTGCCGGAGCATACTGTTATCATCGTGGGCACTTGGCGGGTGGACATGAATGAGGGGTATTTTATGCGGAACGCCACGTATGCGATGATGGAAGCGGCTCCTGCCATTCCTACCTTTACACCTTCATCGGTGAGCCTGGGACATTGGGCTATAGGAGGTGTATTGCCCGATTATCGGAAAGTGGGAGAAGAGATGGCTATGGAATCTGTCCGGATGGATAATCAGTCCGGCAACACGGAAAAACATCTGCAGATTATTGGATCTAAGGCTGTGATGGACAGTAGGAAAGCGAAAGAATGGGGACTGGATCCGAAGGCTTTGCCGTTTAGCGTGGAGCTCATCAATCAGCCGGTTTCATTCTATCAGCAGTATACGTATCAGATATGGTCTGCTTGCACTTTGTTTGTTGTATTGGTGTTGGGGCTGTTTATTTCTCTCTTTTATTATTTCCGTACGAAGCGGTTGAAAGACGAACTGTTGAGGTCGGACAAAGATTTGCGTGTGGCGAAAGACAGGGCGGAAGAGTCCAACCGACTAAAAAGTGCTTTCCTGGCAAACATGAGTCATGAGATACGTACACCGCTGAACTCAATTGTCGGATTCTCGGATGTGTTGGCTGTGGAAGGAAGTACGGAGGAGGAACGTCAGTCCTATTTTCAGATTATCAAGACTAATTCAGATTTACTGCTTCGCCTGATTAATGATATTCTTGACCTTTCGCGACTGGAGGCTAACCGGGTGACGCTAACTTGGGAGGAGTGTGATATCGTACTGTTGTGTCGGCAGGTGGTTGCTTCCGTTAGTTTTTCACGGCAATCTTCGGACAATCAGTTTCTGTTTACCACTTCTTTTGAGACGTACCGGATGGAGACGGATATACAGCGTATGCAGCAGGTGATTATCAATCTCTTGTCGAATGCTGATAAGTTTACGAAAAAGGGGAAGATTACATTGGACTTTTCTGTCGATGAAAAAACGGGAATGGCGGTTTTCTCAGTGACTGACACCGGATGCGGTATCCCGAAAGAAAAACAGAAACTTGTGTTCGAACGCTTTGAAAAACTGAATGAGTATGCTCAGGGAACCGGATTGGGGTTGTCTATCTGTAAATTGATCGTATCTAAATGGAAGGGAGCTATATGGATTGATCCCGACTATACAGGCGGGGCACGATTTATATTCTCGCATCCTCTAAAAATAGAAAAAGAATGAAACGAATAACATTGATTTATGCTTGGCTTTTCTGTCTGACACTGTCCGTTGCAGCACAGGAAAAGGTAGTGAAGTTGAAGATTGTACAGACAAGTGATGTACACGGAAATTATTATCCTTACAATTTTATAACCCGTCAGGAATGGAAAGGGAGTCTGGCCCGGATATACTCATTTGTTGAGAAGGAACGCCGGGAGTATAAAGATAATCTGATATTGCTGGATAATGGGGATATTCTGCAAGGACAGCCTACCGCTTATTACTATAATTATATAGATACCGTGTCTCCGCATCTTTGTGCGGAGATGATGAATTATATGAAATATGATGCGGGCAATATGGGAAATCATGATGTGGAAACTGGACGTGCTGTATTCGACCGTTGGATTGAAACCTGTGACTTTCCTGTACTGGGAGCCAATATCATTGATACGTCTACGGGGAAACCTCATCTTCCTCCTTATAAAGTGTTGGAACGGGACGGGGTGAAGATCGTCGTTTTGGGGATGATTACACCGGCCATTCCTGCCTGGCTTTCGGAAAATCTGTGGAGAGGGCTTCGTTTTGACGATATGGAGGAGACGGCTCGCAAATGGATGAAGATAATCCGTGCAAAGGAGAATCCGGATGTGGTCATCGGGTTGTTCCATGCCGGACAGGATGCGTTTAAGATGTCCGGTAAATATAATGAGAATGCGTCTCTGAATGTGGCAAAGAATATTCCGGGATTCGATGTGGTATTGATGGGACATGATCATGCCCGCGAATGTAAGAAGGTGATGAATGTTGCCGGAGATTCGGTGTTGGTTATTGATCCGGCAAGCAATGGAGTGGTGCTGTCCAATGTCGACATCACTTTGAAGTTGAAGGATGGCAAGGTACTGAGCAAGGATATTCAAGGTGTATTGACGGAGACAAAGGATTATGGTGTCAGCGAGGATTTTATGAAACGTTTCGCTCCGCAGTATGAGGCTGTGCGGAAGTTTGTGTCCAAGAAAATCGGTACGTTTACTGAGGATATCTCTACGCATCCTTCTTTCTTCGGTCCTTCTGCTTTCATCGATCTGATACATACTTTGCAGCTCGATATCACGGGAGCCGACATTTCTTTTGCAGCACCGCTTTCATTCGATGCGGAAATTAAGAAAGGGGATGTGTTCGTCAGTGATATGTTCAACTTATATAAGTATGAAAATATGCTGTACGTGATGACTTTGTCCGGTAAAGAAATCAAGGATTTTCTGGAGATGTCTTATTTCATGTGGACTAACCGGATGAAATCACCGGACGACCATTTGCTGTGGTTCAAGGAAAAACGTCGGGATGGTGCGGAGGACAGGGCTTCTTTCCAGAATTTCAGTTTTAACTTTGATTCGGCTTCCGGCATAATCTATACGGTGGATGTTACTAAACCGAAAGGGGAGAAGATTACGATTGTCAGTATGGCAGATGGCTCTCCTTTCGATATAAATAAGATTTATAAAGTGGCGTTGAATTCTTATCGTGGTAATGGCGGCGGTGAATTGTTGACAAAGGGCTCGGGCATTCCTCAAGAGAAATTGAAAGACCGTATCATTTTCTCTACTGATAAGGATCTTCGTTTTTACCTGATGAATTACATTGAGGAGAAAGGGGGAATGAGTCCGAAAGCGTTGAATCAGTGGAAATTCGTTCCGGAGGAGTGGACTGTTCCTGCTGCCCGGCGTGACGCTGAATATCTGTTCGGGGTGGTCAATAAGTAGCCAAAAATGTTCATTTTGTCTGGTGATACTCTGTTTTGACTTGTATATCTGATTTATTGCTGGTATATTTGTCGCAAAAAGAGAGAGAGTATGGATATTCAAAATGTTCCTAAAGTAGGTATTTCTTCTGTAGTTCATTCTAAACATATAGATGCTGATAGCATTGATGTCATTGATAATGATATAGCGCTCTTCGATTCGGAGAGCGTTATTTCCTTATATAGCGGTCCCAGCAAGTTAGAGGTATTGACAATAGGACTTTGCCTGGAAGGTGAGGGGACTTTTAATATTAATCTGCAGGATTTTCAATTATCTTCGGGAGGGATGGTGATAGCCCTGCCGAGCCAGATTATAGAACACCGGCAGTTTAGTCCCGACTTCAAGGGAATCTTCTTTGCGGTATCCAAGAGTTTGCTGGAGACATTGCCTAAAGTAGGCAATCTGCTTGCATTGTTTTTCTATCTGAAGGATTATCCTTGTTTTAGCCTGACTCCGAACGAGCAGCGCACGGTGCAGGAATATCATACGTTTATCAGAAAGAGGTTGAGGAGTAAAGGGGATCTGTATCGCAGGGAGGTCGTGCTCGGACTGATGCAGGGTTTCTTTTTTGAATTGTGCAACATTTTTAACAATCATGCGCCTGCAGTCACTGCTTCGGTGAAGTCGAAAAGCCGGAAAGAGTATATCTTTGAACGTTTCTATGAAACGCTGGTAGAATCTTATCAATCAGAACGTAGTGTGAAGTTTTATGCTGACCAGCTGTGTCTGACACCGAAACATCTTTCCGGAGTTGTGAAAGAGGTGAGTGGAAAGACCGTGGGCGAGTGGATCGATGAGTTTGTGATCTTGGAAGCAAAAGCACTTCTAAACTCCTCAAGCATGAATATACAGGAGATAGCTGACCGCTTGAGCTTTGCCAACCAGTCCTTCTTCGGGAAATATTTTAAGCATTATACGGGGATGTCTCCCAAAGAATATCGGAAGAACCGATAATGTGTTTACAGAACTCCGGAGCGTACGCGGCTCAAGGTCTCCGGTGTCATCAGCAGGTAAGAGGCTATGTGTGCCAAAGGAGCGCGTTTGATGATTTCCGGATGTGTCTCGAGCAGGAGATTATAGCGTTCGCGGGCGGATTCAAAGCGCCAGGAGTCAGCTTTGACTTGCGATACAATTAAAGAGTATTCCAATATTTTCTGATAGAACATATTGATTTCCCAATTTTCTCTCGCCAGCTTCTGTATCATGTCGCGGGGGAAAAGGTAGATAATGGAAGGTTCCAGTGTCTCCACTATAAGCCGGGTAGGTACTTGCTTCAAGAAACTTTCAATGCACATCACGATACATCCTTCGTAAGAGAAATGCTCGGTAACGTCTTTCCCGTTTTTGTAGTAGTATTGTCTGAGCATACCTTTACCGACGAATACAATCTCGTGAGCGACCTCTCCCTCATTCAGTGCAATGGCTCCTTTGGGAAACTCTTCACGGATCAGTATACTTTCTATCTGCCGTCTTCCCTCTATACTCATTTCCGGAAAGCGGGAATTTACAACGGCATTCACAGTTTCTCTTAACAATGTATCCATGTCTTTTTTGTTTTGGTGTGTGCAAAAATACTAAAAACGGTTGATATAAATCAATTGCAGCACAAAAAAGATGTATATTTGTTATTAAATCAAGATATAGAAAAGATTATGAATAAGATAATAGGATTAGCAGTATTGCTGCTATGCGTTTGTGGCTGTGCGAAGGATGATGATGCGATTTATTATCCGGTAGGCAATGTGGATATTGAAAGGGGGGATGTCGCTCTGGAAGATGGAAAGGGAGAATTGGTAGCCGGGAGTTATAATGAGGAGGATTATGTGCTGGATACGCTGGCGCAGTATCCGGGAGATCCTACTCTTGGCAAACTGACGTTTATGATTGATCTGAAGAATCAGTTGGCGAGACAGGAAGCTGGCGGATTTAACGGAATCGGTAAATCGGGATTGACAATGAGTCTGGGATATAAGAATGGTGACTATCCGTCGGAAAGTCAGATACCTGTTTATACTTCTCCTGATGTAACTGCTGCGTATGCGGTTAAACTCCGTTTAAAAGGGGAGCTTGCTTTGGCAGGAGATGAATGGATGATTGATTACATTTATGTGCAATTGGCTGGCTTATTTCAACCTTATCCGCCTGCGTCCTTTCCTGAAGTGTTTATGTGTAAAGGTGGTGAGCAGCCATTTGCTGCTTTTGACTCTTTTCGTAGGACTTGGACATTTGATATTACTTACAGCCGTTCCGGTCTTTCTTTCAGTCAGTTATATTTCAATTTATTCTTGAATTTGGCAGGGCAGAAACGGGAAGAGAGAATTAGGTTGAGGATTGATAAAGAATCTTTCTTTGAGGTGTATAAATTAAACGAGGAAATGAATTGATTCATTTCCTCGTTGTGTAGTGGGTACGAGAATCGAACTCGTATTACATGCGTGAGAGGCATGTGTCCTAACCGTTAGACGAACCCACCGGATTTTGATTGATTTAAAAAGAGCTAAGTCTTAAAATACTTAGCTCTTTTTATTTTGAGATTTTGCGGAAGCTGGGGGATTCGAACCCCCGGTACCCTTACGAGTACGTCAGTTTAGCAAACTGGTGGTTTCAGCCACTCACCCAAACTTCCTTGAACCCGCATTCTCTCTCAAATGCGGTGCAAAGATAGGGGGAAGTTTTTGACTATGCAAATCTTTTAGCAAGATTTTTTTTACTTGTTTTTCAATAATGGAGATAACCCTCTATGTTTCAAATGTTAAACGAAATAATTTTTTTCGAAGTTTTTTAGGGCTTGTTTCATTTCTATTCAGAAACGTTCATAAAATGCCGCTATAAGTAAAAGATGCATTGGATTTATTGAATAAAAGAGGGGAGATAATGTAGGTGTATAAAAAAAGGCTATCTATCCCAGACAGCCAATCTTTTTGTTAACCTTAAATCTAATACTATGAAAAACACATTGCAAATATACGGACTTCTGTGATATCTGCAAATAATACAAGAAAAAACGGATGTTTTATAACATTGATTAAATGTTTACTTCTTATATTCTATTTTTATTAAGACTTTGGGTACTTGGAATGAGCTGTGCACGGTATTATACCATTAAATCTCAAGCGTGGGGATTTGCCCCTATAAGTAGGTAATTTCCTCCTGAAAAGTAGGATTTTTCAGTTTCAAGGGGAAAATTCATTCTATACTTTTGTCATATCGAAGGATAAATGATAGATATTAATAAACGAATCATTAAAAATAAAGGAATATGAAAACGAACACATTTAAATATTTAGGTCTGGCTTTGATGGCTGTATTGATGGTCGGTCTTACTTCTTGCGAAGTGGAGATAGACAGTTTCTACGATGATGATAATAACGGACCGGGTTATTACAACCGTTCGGCCGATTTGTGTAGCCGCACTTGGGTCAGTTTTTATCGGGATATAGACAACAACTACTGCTGTCAGGAACTGGATTTCTTTTTAGATCGTACAGGAATAGACTACATACGGGTGGAATATCCGGACGGATATGTGGAAGAATTTGAATATAAGTTCCGTTGGAGTTGGGAAAATTTCGCGCAAACTTCCATCCGTATGTCGTATGGGCCCAATGATGTTTCCTACCTGGACGACGTATATATTGGGGGCAACAGGTTGAGTGGCTATCTGGATGGGCGGAATAATTTTGTGGAATATCAAGGAAGATAAGAAAGATGATATAAAGAATATCAGCACGAGGCATGAGTAGGGCGTAAAATGAAAGCATAAAAGTTTTGAATGGGACTAAATAGTTTTTATCTTTGCGCCCTGTTAGTTTGAAAATACATGGAGTGGTTATATAGTCTGTTTCTCGAACATTCTGCCTTACAGGCGGTTGTGGTGTTATCGTTGATTTCTGCGGTAGGTTTAGGCTTGGGAAGAGTGCATTTCTGGGGAGTATCCTTAGGAGTCACTTTTGTTTTTTTTACAGGTATCCTTGCCGGACATCTCGGACTTTCGGTAGATCCTCAGATGTTGAATTATGCGGAAAGTTTCGGTTTGGTGATTTTCGTTTATTCTTTAGGTTTACAGGTCGGTCCCGGTTTCTTCAGTTCTTTTCGTAAAGGAGGAGTAACGCTGAATATGCTGGCATTGGGAGTCGTCCTGTTGGGGACATTGTTAACGGTCGTAGCCAGCTATGCCACAGGTGTCTCACTTCCCGATATGGTCGGTATCCTTTGTGGAGCGACAACGAACACTCCGGCGTTGGGAGCTGCTCAGCAAACTCTGAAACAGATGGGGCTGGAGAGTAGCACACCTGCTTTGGGATGTGCGGTAGCCTATCCGATGGGAGTCGTCGGTGTGATACTTGCCGTCTTGTTAATCCGTAAAGCATTGGTTCGCAAAGAAGATTTGGAAATAAAAGAGAAAGATGATGCGAACAAAACTTATATTGCAGCGTTTCAAGTACACAATCCTGCTATTTTCAATAAGAGCATTAAAGACATAGCACATATGAGCTACCCGAAGTTTGTCATCTCCCGCTTATGGCGGGACGGACACGTCAGCATTCCGACTTCCGACAAGGTGCTGAAAGAGGGAGACCGTCTGTTGGTTATCACTGCGGAGAAAGATGCTTTGGCGTTGACTGTACTTTTCGGTGAACAGGAAAATACGGATTGGAACAAAGAGGATATTGACTGGAATGCGATTGACAGCGAACTGGTTTCACAGCGTATCGTCGTCACCCGTCCCGAACTGAATGGAAAGAAGCTGGGATCGCTCCGATTGAGAAATCATTACGGCATCAATATCAGCCGTGTCTATCGTTCGGGTGTGCAACTGCTCGCTACTCCGGAACTGATACTCCAATTGGGCGACCGACTGACAGTAGTAGGGGAGAAAGCTGCCATCCTGAATGTGGAAAAAGTATTGGGTAATGCCATTAAAAGCTTGAAAGAACCCAATCTGGTTGTTATATTCATCGGAATAGTATTGGGATTGGCATTGGGAGCTATTCCCTTTTCAATACCGGGTGTCAGTACTCCCGTGAAACTGGGACTGGCCGGCGGACCGATTATTGTTGGTATTCTTTTGGGGACATTCGGACCACGGATACACATGATAACCTACACTACCCGCAGCGCGAATCTGATGTTGCGTGCCTTAGGGCTTTCCCTGTATCTCGCCTGTCTGGGATTGGATGCCGGAGCTCACTTTTTCGACACCGTATTCCGTCCGGAAGGTCTGCTGTGGATTGCTTTGGGAGCTGGGCTGACTATCATCCCGACAGTATTGGTAGGTTTTGTCGCCTTCAAAATGATGAAGATCGATTTTGGTACGGTATCCGGTATGTTGTGTGGAAGTATGGCCAATCCGATGGCGTTGAATTACGCTAATGATACAATACCCGGTGATAACCCTTCTGTGGCTTATGCGACGGTATATCCGCTCTGTATGTTCCTGCGGGTGATTATCGCACAAGTACTTCTGATGTTCTTCTTGGGCTGAAAAATGAAACTTTGAATAAAAAATAATAACCGGATAAATAAAAAAGTATTATATTTATTGCGAATAATCGAAAAACGTAAGTTTGGAGATTAGAACAATGGATTGTGAGCCGATAAATGGTAATTTGATTTTAGTAATTTGTAATTAAATAGAAATGACTGCTCAAAGTAACATAACTCCTGAAAGCATTGTGAACGATCTGCGTTATCTGCAACTGCTTTCCCGAAGTTTTCCTACTATTGCCGATGCAAGTACGGAAATAATCAATTTGGAGGCTATCTTGAACCTACCTAAAGGGACGGAGCATTTCCTGACAGATGTACATGGTGAATATGAAGCTTTCCAACATGTGCTGAAGAATGCTTCCGGTGCAGTAAAACGTAAGGTAAATGAGATATTCGGCAATACGCTTCGCGAGGCCGAGAAAAAAGAGATCTGCACGTTGATTTACTATCCCGAAGAAAAACTTCAACTGGTGAAGGCCCGTGAGAAGGATTTGGACGATTGGTATCTGATCACTCTGAACCAGTTAGTAAAAGTCTGTCAGAACGTATCTTCCAAGTATACCCGTTCCAAGGTACGTAAATCATTGCCTGCCGAATTCTCGTATATCATACAGGAATTGTTGCACGAGTCATCTATCGAGCCGAACAAGCATGCCTATATCAATGTGATTATCAGTACGATTATCACGACAAAGCGTGCCGATGATTTTATCATTGCCATGTGTAATCTGATTCAGCGTTTGACAATCGATTCACTTCATATCGTAGGCGACATCTACGATCGCGGACCGGGAGCGCATATCATTATGGATACCTTGTGCAATTATCATAATTTCGATATTCAATGGGGCAATCACGATATTCTGTGGATGGGCGCCGCTTCCGGCAATGACAGTTGCATAGCCAATGTGATACGTATGTCTATGCGATATGGTAATCTGGCTACACTTGAAGACGGTTACGGAATCAATCTGCTGCCGCTTGCTACCTTTGCTATGGATACTTACGCTGATGATCCTTGCACCATTTTCATGCCGAAAATGAATTTTGCCGATACTCATTATAATGAGAAAACGTTGCGCTTGATTACTCAGATGCACAAGGCGATCACTATTATCCAGTTTAAGCTGGAAGCCGAGATCATCGACCGCCGTCCGGAGTTTGGAATGGCAAATCGTAAATTGTTGGAGAAGATAGATTTTGAGCGTGGTGTCTTTGTCTACGAAGGTAAGGAGTATGCCCTTCGTGACACGAACTTTCCAACGGTAGATCCCGCCAATCCTTACCGCTTGACGGATGAAGAACGTGAGCTTGTGGATAAGATTCATTATTCATTTATGAATAGCGAGAAATTGAAGAAGCATATGCGTTGCCTGTTTACTTACGGCGGGATGTATCTGGTATCCAACTCCAATCTTCTTTATCACGCTTCCGTGCCTTTGAATGAGGACGGTAGCTTTAAGCATGTCAAGATACGCGGAAAAGAGTATTGGGGACACAAACTTCTGGATAAGGCCGATCAACTGATCCGTACCGCCTACTTCGACGAAGAGGGAGAGGAGGATAAGGAATTTGCGATGGATTATATTTGGTATATGTGGTGTGGTCCGGATGCACCTTTATTTGATAAGGATAAGATGGCTACTTTTGAACGCTATTTCCTGGAAGACAAAGAAATGCATAAAGAGAAGAAAGGATATTATTATACATTGCGCAATCGGGAGGATATTTGTGATCAGATATTGGCCGAGTTTGGAGCTTTAGGCCCTCATTCGCATATAATAAACGGTCATGTGCCTGTGAAGACTATTCAAGGAGAACAGCCGATGAAGGCCAATGGCAAACTATTCGTTATCGACGGAGGATTTTCCAAAGCCTATCAGCCGGAAACGGGAATTGCCGGATATACACTTGTCTACCATTCTCACGGTATGCAGCTTGTACAGCACGAACCGTTCCAGTCTCGTCAGAAAGCTATCGAAGAGGGACTGGATATCAAATCTACCAATTTCGTATTGGAATTTAATTCGCAACGGATGATGGTGAAAGACACCGATAAGGGAAAAGAATTGGTAACTCAAATACAGGACTTGAAGAAGTTGCTTGTTGCTTATCGTACCGGTCTGATAAAGGAAAAGGTCTGAATGAAGGTTACTTCTTTGCCATGTGACATTCAATAATTTTCAGTGCAACGAGTGGTTCGTTCCACAGTTATTATCTTTTAGTTCCACAGTTGTTTCCCTTTCGTTCCATATTTGTGGAACGAAAGGGAAACAATTATGGAACGAAATGTTTTTAGTAAAGCAAGAGAATAAATGCTATATATGCAGGATTTATATTAGAAAAGGACAATGCCTGCCTCTATAATCGCTCCTTTATCGTAATTGCCGGATTTATTATAGAATCTGGTTAGGCCATAACCGCCCGTTGCGAAGATACCGAATTTCTTGGTTAGCTGATATTCCAGATTAGCGCGTGCTTGTAGCGCATATAGACGTCCGGGAATCACTTCATCCTTATTGTCGAAAGTTTCGATATGCTGATAACCTAAGTCGCCGCTAATGGATAATCCTTTATAGATAGGAAAAGATAATCCTGCACGATAGGAAGCGCTCGCCGAAAACTTATCATTTAATCCCTGATACATAGATCCGACTCCAAGAATCGTATAAAACAACTGATTCTTGAAACGTACCCCGATATTGGCAGGAGTCACATTTCCCCCGTATACCATCATCTGTACTTTGGTGTCGGGATTGGCATTAACCAGTCCCAGTTGGAAACCCTTCAAGTCTTCCCTATAGTAATTGACCAGACCGATCTGAAGGCCGCGAACTTGTGTGGCATAGTTGCACAATGCCATTTGAACTCCACGTAGCTGTGTCCCGGTTATGTTGGCGATACCTGCTATCTGCAGGCCATTCATATTTTCACCTACCACATTCAGAAGACCGGAAGTAATCATGCCGTTGAAACTCTGTCCGGTGATATTCGCCGCACCGGAAAACTGTAAGCCTGAAGCCATATTCCCGGTAACATTCATAAAACCGCTCATCATAACTCCTGCGGTATTATCTCCACCGATACCAGTCAGTCCGGATATAACCACCCCCCGTGTCCCGTCTCCGGTAATATTTACCAGTCCGGCTGCAGAGAGTCCGATCGTATTGTTACCGCTGATATTGCTTATACCTGCTATCTGCACGCCTCGCATTGTCCCACCGGCCAGGTTAGCCAGTCCTGTAATCTGTGCGCCGTTCATATCTCCATGAACAACACTTCCCAGCGCATTGATGCCTACACCATTCAGGCGATTCATAGTAGACAAAAGACCGATATTCACATAAGTCGTCTGTGTACTGTCATACGGTTGCGTACAAATATCTTTCCAGATAGAAAGATTAATACCGGCACTTTTGTTCTGTGCAGGCAGACAAACGGCAGCCATCAGTATAGCTGCCGTGAGTATTGTTTTCTTCATTTTCATCCTTTAGCCTCCTGATACAAGTATCGTTTGATACTCTTCTTCGGTGTCTTTTCAAACTCTTCCGGGTATATCTTCATCTTTGAAATCTGGCTGTACGCCGGTAACATGGCATTCAATGCCACCCGGTTTTCTTCCATCACCCGCTCGATGTCTTCATTCTTCAGGCCGTGTGCGAAAGCGTCGTCGAAATCCGGATAAACCAAACCGACAAGTTTCTCATTCTGCTGAACGATAATGCTTTCGGATACATACGGCAGATTGTTTAATTTATCTTCTATCTCTTCCGGATAGATATTCTGTCCACTGGCGCCCAACAGAAGGTTCTTGCTACGTCCTTTGATGGTAACATTTCCTTCGGCATCCATCAAAGCCAGATCACCGGTATGCAGCCAACCGTCTTTGTCGATCACTTCTCTGGTAGCTTCCTCATTCTTGTAGTATCCCAGCATTACGTTAGGACCCTTACAAACGATTTCGCCAACGATATTTTCCGGGTCGGAGGAAAGGACCTGTACATCCATACGGGGTACGGCTTTTCCGCAAGAACCCGGTTTGAACCTCCTCCAGTCTTCGTAACAGATGATCGGACCGCATTCCGTCATTCCATATCCTACGGTATAAGGGAAATCGATCATTTTCAGGAACTGTTCAACCTCCTGATTGAAAGCGGCACCTCCTACGATTACCGCCTTAAATTCTCCTCCGAACGCCTTAATCATCTCTTCGCGTACCGTAGCTTTAATCTTATCGTTGATGATAGGCACTTTCAGCAAAATCTTCATTGCCGGAGTTTCCAGTTTCGGAAGTACACTCTTCTTGATAATCTTTTCGATGATAAGCGGAACAGCGACAATCAGATTCGGTTTTACCTCTTCGAAAGCCTGGAAGATTATCTTCGGACTAGGCATACGGGTCAGGAAGTAGATGTGGCAACCGACGGAAAATTCATAAAGGAATTCGAATGCCAGACCATACATATGCGCCATCGGAAGCATAGATACAATCTTGTCTCCAGCCTTCAAGTCGAGTACTTCGTAGGCGAACTTCGTATTTGACCACAAACTGCGGTAGGGGAGCATAACCCCTTTTGAGTAGCTCGTTGTTCCCGAAGTATAATTGATGACAGCCAGCTCCTCCGGCTCGTCCTTATGATAAGCGACGTGTTCTTTACGGAAGTTTTTAGGGAATTTCTTGCCGAACATCTCGTTCAGATGCTCGCGGGCGTATGTCAGGCGTTCGCTGCGTGAAACCAGCAAAGTGAAGTCATTCATCATCAGAATACCTTCCAATAGAGGCATTGCCGACTCGTTCAGGTTTTCCCATACCATATCGCCTACAAGCAGTAATTTCGCTTCGGAATGGTTGACGATATTGTGGACGTTGTCCGCCTTAAATTCATGAAGAATAGGGACGATAACCGCTCCGTATGTCAATGTGGCGAGGAACGTCACACCCCAATGCGAACTGTTTCTTCCGCAAACGGCAATCTTGTCTCCCTTGCGGATTCCGCTTTCCTCGAAAATGATATGGAGTTTCTCTATTTTGCGAGCTACGTCTTTATACTGTAAGGTGGCGCCCTTATAATCGGTCAGGGCATCCAGATCCCAATTATTCTTGATACTATTCTCAATGTAAGCTATAAAACTTTGTTCCATTGTTTTTTGCACATTTGATATTAAATTGTGCAAATATAGCAATTAAATTAAGAATGAAGAATTAAGAGGGAAGAATTTTTGAAAATGGGGGAAGGGTGATGTAGTGAGATTGCGACAGGCTGGTAGGAGGAAAGATTATGGTGATAGCTAATTTCATTATGCTATAATAAAAAAATATGCTATAAGCAAAACAAATTCTGCTTATAGCATATTGACGGATTCTTGGAATTCCCTATTTCAAGTACCATTCGTACATTCTTTGTACGCCTTCCTCGATTTCAATTTTGTGATGCCACCCCAAAGAGTGCAGTTTCGAAGGATCGGTCAGCTTGCGCATAGTGCCGTCCGGTTTGCTGCTGTCGAAGGTCAGTTTACCTTGATAGCCGACAGTTTCTACAATGCGTTCAGCCAGTTGGCGGATAGTGATTTCCTTTCCCGTGCCGATATTGATATGGCAGTTGCGGATGTCCTTGTCGCCTTCCTTATACGTGTCTTTGAAGTCCACATGTTCCATGACGAATACACTTGCATCAGCCATTTCCTCGCTCCAAAGAAACTCGCGAAGCGGAGTACCTGTACCCCAAAGAGTGACTTCCGTTTCGCTGATTCCGTATTTTTGCAGAATAGCTAGAATTTCTTCTTTCGGACTGTCTCCGTTGACGCCTTCTACCGGACGCAGGTTCATATCCTTGCGTACAGCTTCCCAGTTACCCTCTTTCAGGCAATGTGCCAGATGGATTTTCCGGATCATGGCAGGCAGTACATGGCTACGTTCCAAATCGAAATTATCATTCGGACCGTAGAGATTTGTCGGCATGACAGCGATATAATTCGTGCCATATTGCAGGTTGAAACTTTCGCACATCTTCAATCCGGCGATTTTGGCGATTGCATACGGCTCGTTGGTATATTCCAGCGGAGAAGTAAGCAATACATCTTCTTTCATCGGCTGTTCCGCATCACGCGGATAAATGCACGTGCTGCCTAAGAACAGCAGTTTCTTCACATTATGGCGGAAGCTCTCACCGATTACATTCTGTTGAATCTGCAGATTCTTGTAGATAAAGTCAGCACGGTAGATACTGTTTGCCATGATACCACCTACGAAAGCAGCGGCAAGGAAAACATATTCCGGCTGTTCTTCATCGAAGAATTTACGGACAGCTACGCCATCCAATAGATCGAGTTCCTTGTGGGTGCGGCCTACCAGATTGGTATATCCTTTATCCTGCAAATTTTTCCAGATAGCAGATCCCACAAGACCGTGATGTCCTGCTACATATATCTTTGCATTCTTTTCCATTCTATCTTTTATTTGTTCACTACAGAGGACACAGAGGACACGGAGGATTTTATGTTTTCCTCTGTGCCCTCCGTGTCCTCTGTGGTGAAATGAAATTCATTTAATGTTTGGTAGCAATCATTCGTTTTACTTTCTCCATATCGTGGCGTACCATGATACTTACCAGTTCTTCAAATGAAGTCTTGCGCGGATTCCAGTTCAGCAAAGTCTTAGCTTTTGTGGGGTCACCAAGTAGTTGTTCAACTTCCGATGGACGGAAATATTTAGGATCTACTTCTACCAAAGCCTTTCCGGTAGCCACGTCAATGCCTTTCTCGTTCACGCCTTCACCTTCCCAACGAAGTTCGATACCGGCTTCTTTGAATGCCAATGTCGCAAATTCGCGCACGGTGTGCATCTCACCGGTAGCAATCACGAAGTCTTCCGGAACGTCATGCTGCAGAATCAGCCACATGCATTCCACGTAATCTTTGGCATATCCCCAGTCGCGGCGTGCATCCAGATTACCCAGATACAGTTTGTCTTGTTCACCTTGTGCGATACGTGCGGCAGCCAGGGAAATTTTACGGGTAACGAAAGTCTCGCCGCGACGTTCGCTCTCGTGGTTGAACAGAATACCGTTTACGGCAAACATACCGTAGCTTTCACGATAATTCTTGGTAATCCAGAAACCATATTGTTTGGCTACCCCATACGGAGAACGGGGATAGAACGGAGTTGTCTCTTTCTGTGGAACTTCCTGCACCTTACCGAACAATTCGGAAGTGGAAGCCTGATAGATGCGGGTTTTCTTTTCCAATCCCAGAATGCGTACAGCTTCGAGCATACGCAACGTACCGACAGCATCCGCCTCGGCTGTGTATTCCGGAACATCGAATGAAACTTTCACGTGGCTTTGAGCAGCGAGATTGTAGATTTCATCCGGTTGCACCTGTTGAATGATTCGGATTAACGAACTAGAATCTGTCATATCCCCATAATGCAGATTGATCGTACGTTTCTGTTTCATGTCGCGTACCCACTCGTCAAAATACAAATGTTCAATACGTCCGGTATTGAACGATGAAGAACGACGGAGAATACCGTGCACTTCATAACCTTTTTGCAATAGAAACTCGGCAAGATAAGAACCATCCTGCCCGGTAATGCCTGATATTAGGGCTTTTTTCATACGCTATTATTTAATAAATCAAAAATATGGGTGCAAATGTCGGTATTTTTTGTGACCCATGCAAGCCACATTCTATTTATTTTTCAGCATGGTTATTCAGCACAGTTTTTCCCATCATTTTGTCGATAATCAGTGCGATAGCTCCGTCACCGGTCACATTGCAGGCCGTCCCGAAACTATCCATAGCGATGTAAAGAGCAATCATCAATGCCTGTGCCGATTCATCGAAACCCAACATGGATTGCAAGATTCCCAAAGATGCCATGATGGCTCCGCCCGGAACTCCCGGTGCGGCTACCATCGTGATTCCCAGCATGAAGATAAAACCGGCAAAGAGTGGGAAGTCGAACGGCATTCCCTGCATCATCATCAGTGCCAGAGCACAGGCTACGATTTTCAGTGTACTTCCCGACAGATGGATTGTGGCGCACAACGGAATCACAAAACCGGTTATATCCGCCGAAACACCATTCTTTTTCGTCTGTTCCAGTGTCACGGGAATAGTGGCAGCCGATGATTGTGTGCCCAATGCCGTGAAATAGGCAGGCATCATCTTCCCCAATAGTTTGAACGGATTTTTGTGTACAAACAGCGCTGCGATAGAATACTGAAAGACCAGCAGGAAGATATGCAAAATGAAAATGACTCCGATAATCTTAATAAATACCATCAGAATGGAGTACACCTGTCCCGAATGAGTCATATTCAAGAAGATACCGAAGATATAAAGCGGAAGCAAGGGGAGAATTACCGCACTGATCATACGGACGATGATTGCCTGAAAATCCCGTGCTACGTTTTTCAGAGCATCGCTGTTCAGCGAAGCCAATCCCAATCCTAATGTGAAAGCGAGAACCAAAGCTGTCATTACGTTCATCAATGGAGGAATGGAAACGGAGAAATAAGGAAGAATTCCTTTTGCCTCGCTCACTTCCTCAAGCGGCACGCCCGGTTCAATTAATGACGGGAATACCGTGACTCCGGTGAAGTAAGAGAGGAACCCCGAGAACAGGGTGGCGAAATAAGCGATAAGAGCGGTGACGAGCAACATCTTTCCTGCGCCTTTACCGATGTCGGCAATAGCTACAGTGACCAATCCGACGATAATCAACGGAATGGAGAAATTAAGAAATTCACTGAAAATGCCGTTGAATGTTACAAATATCCGGACAAGAGGAGCCGGGAAAAAAGTGCCGATGGCGATGCCTAGAATAATAGCGATAATAATGCGGGCTAATAAACCGATTTTGATTTTCTTCATCCTTGTTTCTATATAGTTAATTGCAAAAATAATATTTTAATCTAAATATAGCGAACAAATGTCTGTTTCAATTGTTACTATGGTAATCAATATTACAAAATATACAAGTTATGGCAAATCAGAATAAAACAGATATTGGACTTATAGGCTTGGCTGTAATGGGCGAGAATCTTGCTTTGAACATGGAGAGTAAAGGATGGAATGTATCGGTTTATAACCGTACCGTTCCGGGAGTTGAAGAAGGAGTGGTGGATCGTTTCATGAACGGACGTGCGAAGGGCAAAAACATTGAAGGATTCACAGATATAAAGGACTTTGTAGATTCAATCGCTACTCCCCGTAAAATAATGATGATGGTTCGTGCCGGGAGTCCGGTAGACGAACTGATGGAACAGCTTTTTCCTCTGCTTTCACCCGGAGATATTCTTATCGATGGAGGTAACTCCAATTACGAAGATACCAACCGTCGTGTCAAACTGGCCGAGTCGAAAGGTTTTCTTTTCGTCGGCAGCGGTGTGTCTGGTGGTGAAGAGGGAGCTTTGAACGGAGCGTCTATTATGCCCGGCGGCTCGGAAAAAGCATGGCCGGAAGTGAAACCTATTCTTCAAAGCATTGCGGCGAAAGCGTCTGACGGCACTCCTTGTTGTCAGTGGGTAGGGCCGGCGGGATCCGGTCACTTTGTAAAGATGATCCATAACGGTATCGAATATGGTGATATGCAGTTGATTGCCGAAGCATATTGGGTGATGAAAAACCTGCTCGACTTGAATAATGAAGAGATGGCAGATGCCTTTTCCCGTTGGAATGAGGGCAAACTCCGCAGTTACCTCATCGAGATAACAGCCAACATCTTGCGTCATAAAGACAAGACCGGAGGTTATCTTATTGATAAGATTTTGGATGCGGCCGGACAGAAAGGAACCGGCAAATGGTCGGTTATCAACGCTATGGAACTCGGGATGCCGTTGGGACTGATTGCCACTGCGGTGTTTGAGCGCAGTCTTTCCGCACAAAAGGAATTACGCCATCAAGCTTCCCACCACTTCCCGCGCCAACATACACAACCTATATATAATAAGGTGGAGCTCGTGAAGGATATCTTCTCTGCCCTTTATGCTTCCAAACTCGTCTCATACGCTCAAGGATTTGCCGTGCTGCAACGTGCTTCCGATACATTCGGCTGGCAGCTCGATCTGGCTTCCATCGCCCGTATGTGGCGTGGCGGATGCATCATCCGCAGTATTTTCCTGAACGATATTGCCGCTGCCTTCGAAGCCACCGACAAGCCCAAACACTTGTTGATGGCTCCTTATTTCAGGGAAGAAATGAAGGCGTCACTCTCCGGATGGAAGAGCCTTGTAGCCGAAGCCATGAAAGAAGAACTTCCTGTCCCCGCTTTCTCTTCTGCCTTGAATTACTTCTATTCGCTTACTTCTGCCGATCTGCCCGCTAATATGGTGCAGGCACAGCGCGATTATTTCGGTGCGCACACCTTTGAGCGTAAAGACGAACTGCGCGGACAGTTCTTCCACGAAAACTGGACAGGACATGGCGGTGACACGAAATCGGGCACATATAATGTGTAAGTAGGATGTCTTTCGGAGTAATAAGACTATTTTATGAATTAAGAAATAAAAAGCGACAATGGATAAATTCGCAATGATAATTTTTGGCGCCTCAGGCGACCTTACCAAACGTAAGTTGATGCCTGCCCTTTACTCGCTCTTCCGTGAAAAGCGGTTAACAGGTGATTTTCATATACTGGGTATCGGACGTACGATTTATTCTGACGAGGATTATCGCTCGTATATATCAGGTGAACTTCGGACTTTCGTGAAATCCGAAGAACAGGATGCGGCACTGATGGAGGCTTTCATCTCGCATCTGTGTTACTTGCCCATGGATCCGGCAAAGGAAGAAGGATATGCCATGCTCCGCCAACGTCTGGTGGAGTTGACCAATGAGGTGGATCCGGATAATCTGCTGTTCTACCTTGCCACTCCGCCTTCACTTTACGGTGTTGTTCCCTTGCATCTGAAAGCTGCAGGACTGAATACTCCCCATTCGCGTATCATCGTTGAAAAACCTTTCGGTTACGACCTCGAATCGGCACGTGAATTGAATAAAATTTATGCTTCTGTTTTCGAAGAACATCAGATTTACCGTATTGACCATTTTCTCGGTAAAGAGACAGCGCAAAATGTGTTGGCTTTCCGTTTTGCCAATGGTATTTTCGAGCCTCTCTGGAACAGGAATTATATCGACTACGTAGAAATTACCGCTGTAGAGAATCTGGGAATCGAGCAACGTGGCGGATTCTACGAAACGGCGGGAGCTTTGCGGGATATGGTACAGAATCATTTGATTCAGCTTGTAGCTCTTACTGCCATGGAACCTCCTGCTATCTTCAATGCGGATAACTTCCGTAATGAGGTGGTGAAAGTATATGAGTCTCTGACACCGCTGAATGAAGAAGATTTGAATGAGCATATTGTGCGCGGGCAATATACCTCTTCCGGTACTAAAAAAGGATATCGTGAAGAGAAAGGGGTAGCTCCCGACTCGCGTACGGAAACATACATTGCCATGAAGCTGGGTATCAGTAACTGGCGTTGGAGCGGCGTTCCGTTTTACATCCGTACCGGCAAGCAAATGCCGACTAAAGTGACGGAAATCGTGGTTCATTTCCGCGAGACACCTCATCAGATGTTCCGTTGTTCAGGTGGCAATTGCCCACGTGCGAATAAATTGATTCTTCGTTTGCAACCGAATGAAGGAATTGTGCTCAAGATAGGCATGAAAGTGCCTGGTGCGGGCTTTGAAGTCCGTCAGGTGACAATGGATTTCAGTTATGCCCAGTTGGGTGGAGTGCCGAGTGGTGACGCTTACGCACGTCTGATAGACGATTGCATTCAGGGCGATCCGACTTTATTCACCCGGAGTGACGCCGTGGAGGCTTCATGGACATTCTTCGATCCGGTACTTCGCTATTGGAAAGAGAATCCCGACGCACCGCTTTACGGTTATCCGGTCGGTACGTGGGGACCTTTGGAAAGTGAAGCGATGATGCATGAGCACGGGGCTGACTGGACCAATCCTTGTAAGAATTTGACGAATACAGACCAATATTGTGAATTATGAAAGTAACTGTTTTTCCCTCGTCCATTGAAACTTCACGTGGACTGATACTCCGTCTGGTGGAAATCATGAATAATGAACCGGACAGAATATTCAATATCGCAGTTAGCGGCGGCAGTACTCCTGCTCTAATGTTCGATTTGTGGGCGAACGAATATATGGAAACTACCCCCTGGAATCGTATGTGTATTTATTGGGTAGACGAACGCTGTGTTCCCCCCGATGATTCGGACAGCAATTACGGAATGATGCGTAATCTACTTTTAGGAATGGCTCCCATTCCTTATGAGAATGTCTTTCGTATTCGTGGTGAAGTCAAACCGGTGAAAGAAGCGGCCCGTTATTCGGAGTTGGTCAAGCAACAAGTACCGTCCAAGCAGGGATGGCCAGAGTTTGATATTATACTGTTGGGTGCAGGAGACGATGGTCATACTTCCTCCATTTTCCCCGGACAAGAAGAACTGTTGACTTCCGCTTCTGTTTATGTAGTCAGTATTAATCCCCGTAACGGGCAGAAGCGCATCGCAATGACCGGTTATCCGATATTGAATGCCCGTCACGTTATTTTCCTGATAACTGGAAAGGGTAAAGCTGATGTGGTAGAAGAAATCTGTAAGTCGGGAGATGTAGGGCCCGCAGCCTATGTAGCTCATCATGCGCAGAATGTGGAACTGTTTATGGATGAAGGAGCTGCGCTATACATTGGCGACCGTAAATAATAAAGAGTTCGGAGGAGAGTTACACTTTTGTAATCTCCTCCACGATGTATTTATCTTCTACTTTTTTACAAGTACATACAAAGTACTCCGGGTGCTTCAAGGCTCCTTGCAAAGTATCAGGAAGAATGATCTCTTTGGTTCGCCTGTCTACTGCTACCATTGCATACAAGATACCTTCACTTTTACACTTCTCAATAAGTGCACTTTTTAATTCCTCTACGTTAAATTCCATTTATGTGAGATTTTATTGTTGCAAAGTTATGGAAATTATGAATATTTTGTGCAATAATATTCTTATAATATAAAATAGCTCCCTAGTTCGTCCGCTGACGAGGGAGCTATTTAACACAAAAACTAAACTAGACTTAACTAAACTATTCTATTCTTGGAATTTCACAATCCCTTTCTGTTCGTTGCAAAGGTAGGGATAAAACAGGTTTTGGCAAACTATAATCGACAAAAATCTCGTTTTTACCGATAAAATAGGGAATCATCAACTTCTTTCATCAAGGAATGCTTGGAAAACCTGTTTGTAACTGTCACTGATGGGGATGTATGTTTTGTCAAAAACAATGCGTCCACGATCTATTACACGTATCTTATCCTTTTGAACGATGAAAGAGCGATGCACACGTATAAAACGGCTGGAAGGCAAAAGTTCTTCCATCGCTTTCATACTCATAAGGGACAGTATTGGCTTGGAGGCGTCTTCCGTATAGATTTTAATGTAATCTTTTAATCCTTCGATATACATGATTTTCTTTAATTCCACTTGTACCAATTTGTAGTCACTTTTTACAAAAATACTGTCTATCTCCTCTGGCTTCTGAACCAGTTCGAACCATTGAAGCGCTTTGTTGGCTGCCTGTAGGAAGTCGATGTATGAAATCGGCTTTAATAGATAGTCAAGTGCGTTGACACGATAGCCATCGATGGCATACTGTCCAAAGGCGGTAGTGAATACGATACGGGTACGGGAATCCACCATTTTTGAGAATTCCAGTCCGTTAAGTTCGGGCATTTGGATATCCAGAAACAAGAGGTCAACTTCCTCGCCAGGCAATTCTTTCATTGCCTGAACAGCGCTGGAGTATTTTCCTACGAGTTGTAGAAACGGGGTTTTGTTTGCATAACTTTCCAAAAGGCCGAGAGCCAAAGGCTCATCATCTACGATTGCACAACGTAATACCATACTACTATTCTATTAATATAAAATTCTATACTTAATGTTTTCTCTCTACTCTTTGATCTTAATGCTCAATTTTGATTCGTAACACTTCCCGTCCCGTGAAGTGCCTTTCGACCAAGTGTAAGCCCCCGGATAAAGTATCTCCAGCCGTCGGCTGACTTGTTCTAACCCCACGCCCGAACCACTTTTATCCCACACTTCCTTGGGGAAATTACTATTGCGGATTTCGCAGATCACTTCTTGGTCGTTCTCGGAAATATGAATGTGGATGAAACTAGCTTCGGTAGGGGAGATACCGTGCTTGAAGGCATTTTCTATCAATGAAATAAAGATTAGCGGGGCGATCAGTGTCTGGCAGTTTGGGCGAATATCGAATTGAGTACTCATCTGTACATTAGCCGACAGGCGGATACGCATCAGTTCGATATAGTTACGGATGAAATCAACCTCTTTACAGAGCGGGACATACGTCTGCTGATTGTCATATAATACGTATCGAAGCAATTTGCTCAGTTCTTGCACAGCTTGTTGAGCTTTGTCCGAATCGAATGCGATTAAAGCATAAATATTATTCAGAGTATTCAACAAAAAGTGAGGGTTCAACTGATTGCGCAGATTTTTCAGTTCGGCTTCCGTGCGATTCCGTTCCGCTTCCTTGCGGGCAGCCTCGTTTTGCGTCCATCGTGCGCTCATACGGATAGCGGCACTCAATCCGATAGTGAAAACAAGGCTTAGCATATCTCGCAGGAAAAACAACCATCCCGGAGGCATACCCGGACGTCTGGGCTTGTTCTCAAATGACGGATCGAATGTCAGACTTTGCCAGAGATGAAGCAGTATCCCGATGATACACAACAAGATAATGTTGTAGACAATATATCTTTTTGATTGATTCTGAAAAAGATATCGGGGGACCAGAAAGAAGTAATTGACGTAGAACACAATCATAAAAGAAAGCGGTACGGCAAAATGGCGTATATAAGCCATCCAGTTAATGTTCCCGTTTCCGCGTTCTACGAAAAAGAACGGGAAACCGAACATAATCCCCCAGCTGATAATGTGTATCAGTATCTCCAGGGGACGACGTGCGGATGTAAAGGTTTGTTTCATAAAGACAAAGATAGCTCTTTATTCGTATCTGATAGCTTCAATCGGGTCTAAATCTGCTGCTTTTTTGGCAGGATACCATCCAAAGAAGACTCCGGTGACGGTACAGACGGCAAAAGAGAGGAATACACTCCACGGCTGGATATAGATAGGCCAATGCGCCACGCTTTTGACTATCCAACTGGCTCCGCAGCCGATGACCACTCCGATGATTCCTCCTGTGATACTGATCATGATGGCTTCGATAAGGAATTGGCTCAGAATGTCGATTCCTCGTGCGCCGACCGACATTCGCAGACCGATTTCACGGGTTCGTTCCGTGACGGATACATACATGATATTCATAATTCCGATACCGCCTACAACCAATGAGATGCCGGCAATACAAGCAAGCAGGGTGGTCATTAAATCGGTGGTAGAGTTGAGCATTGTACTCAATTCCTGTTGTGTACGAATGGTGAAATCATCATCGTCAGAGGTCTTTAACTTATGATTGCGACGAAGAATCGTGCTGATTTCATCTGTAGCGTATTCTGTCATATCTTCGGTGAGGGCGGAGGCGAAGATACCTTGCAGATAGGTAACGGCAAGCAGACGTTTCATCACCGTTGTGTAGGGAGCAAGTACTACTGCATCCTGATCCTGTCCTATAGAATTGTATCCTTTTGACTTGAGCACACCTACCACTCGGAAGGGGATCTTGCTAAAACGGATAATTTTTCCCACCGGATCGCTGCCGTCGGGAAAAAGATTGTCTACTATTGTCTTTCCTATCACGCATACTTTTGCCGAGCTTTGTATGTCGGCTTCCGTGAACATCTCACCGTTCTCCACCGTTAATTGGCGGATATCGAGATATTCCGTTCCAACCCCGTTCACGGAGGCAGGATAGTTGTTGTTGCCGACAATAAGCTGCCCCGATGAAGAGACATTGGGGCTGATGGCTGACAGGAATTTGGTCTCGTCACGCAAAGCCTCGTAGTCGGTGAGCTTTAACGTTTGCATGGCAGACGGATCTTGGCGCACACCTCCACGCATATCGGCTCCGGGATGAATCATAATCATGTTCGATCCCATTTCGGAAATTTGTTGCTGGATACTTTTCTTCGAACCTTGTCCGATGGCAAGCATCGTGATGACGGAAGCGACACCGATGATAATACCGAGCATGGTGAGAAATGCACGCAATTTGTTGTTTGCCAATGCGCGGAGAGCTATCTTGAATAAATTGGTTCCATTCATGTTGTTAGTAATTAGTTATTTCGTTAAACGCGGTCTATCCTTCTTCGTCATTTTTTGGTAATGCAGCCAATGCTTCAGCAGCGGATAGTATTTCCGGATTAGCGGTATCCTCTATGACATGACCGTCGCGCAGGCGGATATTCCGGCTGCTATATTGCGCAATCTCCGGATTATGCGTTACGAAGATGATGGTGCGTCCTTCCGCATGAAGCTTTTGAAAGAGGACAAGTATCTCAAATGAGGTACGGGTGTCGAGGTTTCCGGTTGCTTCATCGGCAAGAATCACAGCCGGATTGTTGACCAATGCGCGTGCAATGGCCACCCGTTGCATTTGCCCACCGGACATCTGGTTTGATTTGTGTTCCAGACGGTCACCTAATCCTACGGCCTGCAGAGATTCGATGGCACGGCGACGGCGTTCGGCGGCACTGACAGAAGAGTTGTACATAAGTGGCAGTTCTACGTTTTCTACAGCCGTTGTTTTGGGCAACAAGTTATAGTTTTGGAACACGAATCCGATTTTCCTGTTCCGCAAGACTGCACGTTGAGGCTTGCTCATAGTGCGGACGGGGATGTCGCTGAGCAGATATTCACCGCTCGTCGGAGTATCCAGGCAACCCAGAATATTCAGTAACGTAGATTTTCCCGAACCGGAAGTACCCATGATAGTGACAAACTCCCCTTCGTGAATGGTGAACGAAACACCTCGTAACGCATGGACGGTTTCATCACCTACCTGAAAGTTACGCTTGATATTTTGTATTTCAATTACTTTCTTCATGGTGTTTGTCACTTGTTGTTTTTCTTCTTACTTCCCGGAGGGCCAGGCATGAACGGGCTTCTTTCTCCTCCGCTCTGTTGGTTGGGTCCGGCTTCCATATTTTCGCCCGGCATGGCACCGATAGTAGCTTCCGTCACAATTTTAGCGCCTTCGGAGATACCACTGATAATTTCCGTCGACATACCGTTACTGATTCCTATCTCTACCGGATGGGCAGTGAATGTATTTCCTTCGCGTGTCCAAAGTTTATGTTTACCTTTACAGTCATTTACGATGTCGTTAGCACCGATTAAAGGTTTTTCGGGTACGAAACGCAATGCTTTGTTCGGTACGGAAAGTACGTCTTTTTTATCAAGGATATAGATGGTGACATTGGCCGTCAGACGTGGTTTCAGTTTCAAATCGGGATTGGGAGCGGAGATTACCACTTCATAAGTAACCACCGTGCTACTGCTGGTACTTGTACTGCTGGTACTGCTTGCATCGCCCAAACGAATCTGGGTCACAACACCTTCAAAGGTATCATTAGGATATGCGTCCACCGTAAAACTGGCGCGCTGTCCTTCTTCTACGCCACCTATATCGGCTTCATCCACATCAGCCACTACCTGCATCTGCGTCAAGTCCGCAGCGATAGTGAACAGGGTAGGAGTCTCGAATCCGGAAGCGACAGTCTGTCCGGCTTCCACATCACGGCTGATAACAACTCCGTCGATAGGCGAAGTGATGGTAGCGTATGATAAGTTACGCTCTGCCTTTGCGAGAGAGGCCTTACTGCTGTCATAGCTGCTCTTCGCCTTCTGATAGTTGTAGAGGGCTTGTTCGAAATCCGTGTCGCTGATGAGTGATTTTTCGTGCAAGCCTTTGCTACGTTCATAGTTTTTCTTCTGATATTCATATTCGGCTTTCGCACCGTCGTATGTCGCTTGTTGTGAAGCCAATTCACTTTGCAGTGTGACGCGGTCCATTTCGGCAATCAATTGTCCTTTGGTGACTGTTGAGTTATAATCTACATAAATCTTGTCGATGATACCCGATACCTGTGTACCGACTTCGACTTCCGTCACCGGCTCTATCGTTCCGGTAGCAGTTACCGAATTTGAAATATCGCCTTTGCTGACAGCGACGGTAGCATACGTGACTTTATGCTTGGCGGGTGAACCGGTGAAGAACCAGATTCCTATACCTACTACCGCAATGACTGCCACGGCGATTAGGATAATCTTTTTCGTTTTCATTCGTTTATGATGCTTTTAATTAATATACGTTTTATAATGTCAATTTGTCTCCTTGATAGAATTTCAGCAACTGTGTGTTTAGTATGGCCATATATTTAGCCTGAAGTTGTTCTTGTTGAGCTTGTAGCAAGTTATTCTTTTCGGTGAGGAGCTCCACCGTATTTTTCATACCCAGATTGAACTGTTCGCTGATCAGGTCATAGCTGATCTGCGTACTTCTCAGTTTTTCGTTGGCTGCCGCATAACGTTGTTGTGCGCTGTTTGCGTCCAACCAAAGACTTTCGATGGTCTTATAGAGGGCTTTTTGTTCGTCAAGTAAGGAAAGCATATCCGTTTCGCGTTGCAGCTTAGCTTTTTGTACAGCACTTTTTGTCTGGCGGTTATTAAAGATAGGTACACTGACAGACAATCCGATGGAATTATTCCATCCGTTTTTCACTTGTTCGCCGAAAGTGAAATCGCTTCCACTTGTATGGTTTGTGCCGATGCCTGCGCTGAGGCTGATAGTGGGGAAGTAACTCGATTTGGCAATATCAATGCCTAGTTCGGAAGCCTCTACATTCAACTTACTTGCCTCGATTTCGGGACGGATGGCAAGGGCGCTTACATAGACATCCTTTTTGGCAGGTAACGGAGCCAGTACGTTTTCATCGGACAGTTTAGGGAGGTAGACGTTCATTTCATTCTCTCCGTCCAGTTCGAGCAATTGTTTCAGTTGCAATTTGTAATCTTGTAAGGTGGCTTGCGCTGTGACAAGTTGATAACGGTCTGTGCTTACCTGAGCCTCTAACTGTGCGAAGTCACTTTTGGCAATACTTCCGGCATTGAGAAGTTCCTGTCCGCGATCACGCTGGGCAATGGAGACTTGCAGTGTGTTTTCATTTACCCTGACGGATTCGGCGGCATAAAGAATCTGGATATAAATTTGTGCAATCGACTCTTTAATCGTATTTTCCGAAGTGGCTACATCCAATTCGGCTACCTGGTTGTTCAGCCGTTCCTGTTTGAGAGTTTTGAGTCGCTTACTGCCGTTGTATATAGTCCACGAGGCATTCAGGCCATAATTGCCGTTGTAACTTGTTTTACTGTTGCTGCTGATGATTTCGCTGCCACTCACCCGGCTGCTCGTCTCCTGATAGGGGCGATTCACTACTTGCTGGCTGGTAGAGAACGAAAGGCTGGGAAATAGAGCCGCTTTGGCAGTCTTTACGTCAATCTGTGTGCTTTCCGCAGTCACACGGTTCTTGCGAATCGTAATATTCTGTTCCAAAGCATAGTCGATGCAAGATTGCAAATCCCATTGAGCGGGGAGTCTGGCTTCATTTAACGTATCGGCTTGCAACGAAAAATCTTGTGCAGATATGTCGGAAAGCATACCTGCACCAAGAAATGTCATCACTGCCAATCTTCTTACATTTATCATATTCATACTTCTATTGATTTATTGGTAACGAAGGTACGTACATATTATATTAGTGGCAAAAGTGATAGACGGATCATTGAATTTTACCGTTAAATGATTTTTTTCTGTCGATAGGGAGATTAGCTGGGAAAAACACAATAAATCTCGCAACAATTCGGGGATTTGTTTGTTTTTATTATAAATATTGTATATTTGTACTCATTACAAATTCTAACAACGATATATGAAGAATGCACTGCTTGCCGTTTGGAACTTTTATTTGGAAGGTTTCCGCAGTATGACACTTGGTCGTACATTGTGGGTTATTATCCTTTTGAAATTATTCGTCATGTTCTTTATCCTCAAATTATTCTTTTTCCCGAATTTCCTTAGTGATCACCCTACGGAGGCAGAAAAAGGAGCGTATGTGGGTAATGAACTGATAGAACGTGCCCTTCCGGAGAAACCGATTGATTTTTAACCCTTAAACAACATAAGATTATGATTGAAAGTATTGACACCTCGCTGATCGATTGGTCGAGAGCCCAATTTGCGATGACAGCTATGTATCATTGGATTTTTGTTCCGCTTACACTTGGACTGGCAGTGGTGATGGGAATCATGGAGACGCTGTATTATAAAACAGGAAATGAATTCTGGAAAAAGACTGCTCAGTTCTGGATGAAGCTTTTCGGTATCAACTTCGCTATTGGTGTAGCGACCGGTTTGATTCTGGAATTTGAATTCGGTACAAACTGGAGTAATTATTCGTGGTTTGTTGGTGACATTTTCGGAGCACCGTTGGCAATTGAAGGGATTTTGGCATTCTTCATGGAAGCCACATTTATAGCTGTGATGTTTTTCGGCTGGGGAAAAGTGAGCAAACGCTTCCATCTGGCTTCTACCTGGCTGACGGGATTGGGAGCAACTATTTCTGCTTGGTGGATTCTGGTGGCCAATGCATGGATGCAACATCCGGTAGGAATGGAGTTCAATCCCGATACGGTGCGTAATGAGATGGTAGATTTCTGGGCTGTGGCTACATCACCTGTGGCTGTCAACAAGTTCTTTCATACCGTATTGTCCGGTTGGGTGCTAGGCGGTGTGTTCGTGGTCGGCATTAGTTGCTGGTATTTGTTGAAGAAACGTAATCGTGAGTTTGCACTTGCGAGCATAAAAATTGGTGCTATCTTCGGACTAGTGGCATCGTTACTCGCCGCTTGGACAGGAGACGGTTCCGGTTATCAGATTGCACAGACACAGCCGATGAAGCTGGCTGCTGTGGAAGGCCTGTATGAGGGTGGAACGAATGTAGGACTAGTAGGAATAGGAGTGCTTAACCCTGAAAAGGAAACTTATGATGATGGGAAAGAACCTTTTCTCTTCCGTTTTGAGATACCGAGTCTGCTTTCTTTTCTGGCGGAACGTGATGCGGGCGGTTACGTTCCGGGAATCACAAACATTATTGAAGGCGGTTATCAAATGAAAGACGGTACGACGGCTCTCTCGGCAGCCGAGAAGATAGAACGCGGGAAAACGGCTATTGGGGCATTGGCAGCCTATCGTGCGGCAAAGAGTGCAGGTCATGAAGAGGACGCGCAAGTAGCATATAAAGTGTTGCAGGAGAATATCCCCTATTTTGGATATGGGTATATTAAAGATGTGAATCAGTTGGTTCCGAATGTTCCTTTGAATTTTTATGCGTTCCGTGTCATGGTAATTCTCGGAGGATATTTTATTTTGTTCTTTATTGTAGTATTGTTCTTTGTTTATAAGAAAGATTTGAGTAAGATGCGCTGGATGCATTGGGTCGCTTTGCTTACTATTCCTTTGGGATACATTGCCGGACAAGCGGGATGGGTGGTTGCCGAGTGTGGTCGTCAGCCTTGGGCAATTCGTGATATGCTGCCTACAACGGCTGCTATCTCCAAACTTGATGTGGGTTCCGTACAGACTACTTTCTTTATTTTCCTGTTCCTGTTTACTGTAATGTTGATTGCCGGTACCGGAATTATGGTGAAGGCTATCAAGAAAGGACCGGATACGGAAGATAATATGAATACTAATCATTAATTGTAAAGGCTATGTATATATTTCTACAACAATATTGGTGGCTTGTCGTTTCCTTGCTGGGAGCTATCCTCGTATTTTTATTGTTTGTGCAAGGAGGTAATTCTTTGTTGTTCTGTCTCGGTAAGACGGAAGAACACCGGAAAATGATGGTGAATTCTACCGGTCGTAAGTGGGAGTTTACATTTACTACACTGGTCACGTTCGGAGGGGCTTTCTTTGCTTCTTTTCCATTGTTTTATAGTACAAGTTTCGGTGGAGCTTATTGGCTTTGGATGATTATTCTTTTCAGCTTTGTATTGCAGGCTGTCAGTTATGAGTTTCAGAGCAAAGCGGGAAATCTGTTGGGCAAAAAGACATATCAGACTTTTCTGGTGATTAATGGAGTAGTAGGGCCGTTGTTGCTTGGCGGAGCTGTGGCGACTTTCTTCACAGGTTCCGATTTCTATATCAATAAAGCTAATATGACGGATACTGTTATGCCGGTAATCAGTCATTGGGGGAATGGCTGGCATGGATTGGATGCACTGACAAATATATGGAATGTTATTCTTGGATTAGCAGTATTCTTCCTTGCCCGTGTGCTGGGTGCGCTTTACTTCATTAATAATATTGCGGACAAAGAACTGACGGATAAATGTCGTCGTGCGGTGCGGAATAATACGATTCTGTTTCTTGTGTTCTTCTTGACATTTGTGATTCGTACATTGGTTTCTGATGGCTTTGCCGTGAATCCGGATACACAGGAGATTTATATGCAACCCTTTAAATATTTCATGAACTTTATCGAAATGCCCGTAGTTTTGATCTTATTCCTGATAGGAGTGGTGTTGGTACTCTTCGGTATTGGCAAGACGTTGCTTAGAAAGACTTTTGATAAGGGTATCTGGTTTACAGGGATTGGGACGGTATTGACTGTTTTGTCTTTGCTGTTGGTGGCAGGATATAATAATACTGCTTATTATCCGTCTTATACGGACCTGCAAAGCTCATTGACTTTGGCTAACAGTTGTTCTAGTGAGTTTACATTAAAGACGATGGCTTATGTTTCTATACTTGTCCCGTTTGTGATAGCTTATATATTCTATGCTTGGCGTAGTATCGACCGTCATAAGATAACGGAAAAAGAGATGGACGAGGGAGGACACTCTTATTAAGTTGAGAGTTGAAAGTTGAGAATTGAGAGTTGGCTGCGCAATAGTAATATTATTGCGCAGCCAACTTTTTGTTTTAATGTCGGACTGGATAGAAAAACAGTTTTTGATTCTTACCTATTTGACTACATTTTCCGGTGTTCCGGCGATGTATGCTTGCAGATTGCTGATTGCAATGTTCATCAATCTTTCGCGGGCTTCTAGGGTTGCCCATGCAATATGTGGAGTGATGTAGCAGTTCTTGGCTGTCAGCAACGGGTTATCAGCATGGGGAGGTTCGGTAGAGAGTACGTCTACTCCTGCTGCAAAAATCTTACCACTGTTCAGAGCATCTGCCAAATCTTGTTCATTGATTAGCGGTCCACGCCCGGTATTGATTAAGATAGCTGTTGGCTTCATCATGGCAAGACGACGGGCATTAACCATCTCATGTGTCTCCGGAGTAAGCGGGCAATGTAAACTGATAATATCACATTCGCTGAAAAGTTGGTCTAAATCCATCTTCTTGATTTCGGGTGGTAATTGGAAATGAGACTTTGAAGTCAACGCATACACTTGCATACCAAAACCTATGGCAACACGTGCTGTTGTATATCCGGTATTTCCCAATCCGACCAGACCTATTTTCTTATCTCTCAATTCTATCAGCGGCGTATCCCAGAAACAGAAATCTTTGCTGTTCGTCCAGCGGCCTTTATGCACTTCTTCCGAATGATGTTGCACTTGCTGGCTGATATTCAATATGTGGGCAAATACCATTTGGGCAACGGAAGCTGTGCTGTATGAAGGAATGTTAGTGACAACAATACCCCGTTCTTTAGCTGCAACTGTATCAACTACATTGTATCCGGTAGCTAATACACCGATATATTTCAATTCGGGCAGTGCAGCCATGTGTTCTGCATTAATGATTACTTTATTAGTCAGGAGTATTTCTGCTCCGGCTGCACGTTCTAATACTTCTTCGGGAGCAGTACGGTCGTAAATCACGCATTCTCCTAAGGCTTTTATCCCTTCCCAAGACAAATCGCCGGGATTGGCTGCAAAACCATCTAAAACAATAATTTTCATTTCGATTTTATATTAATAATATGTTATACGTCTTTTTTGAACTTGTCTCCCCACAGTTGTATCATCCGTTCGGCATGTTTCTGTTCTGCCGGATTATTCTGCGGTTTCCAGATACGTTTGTCTTTCAATTCGTCCGGAAGGAACTGTTGTTTCACAAAATTTCCTTCATAATTGTGAGCATACTTGTACTCTTGTCCATAGCCTAATTGCTTCATCAGCTTCGTAGGTGCATTGCGCAAGTGTAATGGGACAGGTAGATTACCTGTCGAGCGAACCAACTCCAGTGCATCATTAATGGCATTATACGCTGAATTGCTTTTAGGGCTGGTTGCCAGATATATGGTCGTTTCAGCTAAAGGAATTCTTCCTTCGGGCCATCCGATTTTCATCAATGTATCGAAACAGGCATTAGCAAGAAGCAAGGCATTGGGATTTGCCAAGCCGATATCTTCGGAGGCCGAAATAACCAGTCGGCGGGCAATGAAAGCCGGATCTTCACCGCCTTCCACCATACGGGCAAGCCAATAGATTGCTCCGTCCGGATCACTGCCACGAATAGACTTGATGAAGGCTGAAATAATATCATAATGCATTTCCCCGTCTTTATCGTATGCCAACGGGTTTTGTTGTAATCGTTCAGTCACCATTTCATCAGTGATCACAACGGTGTCTTCAGCTTCGGATTCAACGACCAGCTCTAATATATTAAGGAGTTTGCGTGCGTCTCCACCGGAAAAGCGCAGCATGGCAGTTGTTTCTTTTAGTTCGATTTTACGTTCTTTCAGTACAGTATCCGTAGTGATGGCACGTTGCAGGAGTTCCAGCAAATCTTCCTTCTCCAGCGATTTGAGTACATAGAGCTGGCAGCGGGACAGAAGCGGACGGATAACCTCGAACGACGGATTTTCCGTTGTTGCTCCGATTAGTGTGACGGTTCCGTTCTCTACAGCTCCCAACAAAGAATCCTGTTGTGATTTACTGAATCGATGGATTTCATCGATGAATAGGATAGGGCTGGACTGGGAGAAGAATCGGTTGCTTTTGGCACGGTCTATCACTTCACGCACATCCTTTACCCCTGAAGTCACTGCGCTTAAAGTAAAAAACGGGGTTTCCAGCTTATTGGCAATGATTTGTGCCAATGTAGTTTTGCCTACCCCGGGAGGTCCCCAGAGGATAAAGGAGGAGATGCGTCCTGCGTCAATCATCTTTCGCAGGATAGCACCCGGTCCTACTAAATGTTTCTGACCGATATATTCGTCTAATGTTTTGGGGCGTAATCGCTCTGCTAAAGGTTGCATAATTCTTAGAATGCCATTAATACCATGAAGCGGACACCGTTTTTATTGATACCCGGATTATCACGGTAGGTGAAACGATGTACATATTCAATGTGCAGCAACTTGAATATATTATAGATACCCACACTTGCTTCAACATACGGAATCTTCGGATCCATGACAAAACTAGTAAATTTTCCATCACGCATCGGGAAGCGGAACAAATCGGGGTTACTGCTTTTGAACGGATTGTTCTTGTCTGTCAGAGTACCCCATAAGGCACGGACACGGAACATTTCCCTCCATTTCAGATTCTTGATAAGGGGAATACGATTGAATAGTTTGCCATTCATATCGTAAGACAATGAAACTGAAGCGAAACGGTCGTTCAAGAACTCCATATTATTAATAAGGTTGAACGTCTCGCGTTGGGTGATGTATGATAAGTTGGCTTCCGGCAGAATCAGTAACGGGAAAGGAACGGTGTTCCACTCGGCCCCTGCCTTTATACTGCAATCTATCTTTCCCCACGAAGATGGAAGCCAGAAACGTTTCCATACACTCGCTTCCGTACGGTTGAAACTGTATTCGCCACCTAACACTCCTTTGAATCCCATGGCATGAGTGAGTGTGAAGATAGGAGCGTCCAATGACACGGGGATACGACGCTGTTTGGAGTTGACAAATGATTCGCCCGGAGCATAGCGTAGTGTCAGGCTTGCTTCGGCAGTAGTGACGTCATGCACACGGGTTTGTGCGGCATCGTTACGCAAATACTCCAATTTTCCGGCAGGCTCGTCATTACGGTGGCGGAGCATTGCTTTTATACCGAATCCTGTAAGTGTTTCAAGTTCATAGTTGATGGTAGCATCGCGCATATACGACATTTGGTCTACTGTCGTTGTTTTTAATGAAAGGAAAATGTTATCTTTATCTGTAAATAGGAATTTATCCATCGGAGACATTACATCATAACTGTAAGTTGCCGAAATGTAATGTTTCGGGAACTCCCAAACCACATAATCGCGTTTGTTGAATGAATATGTCAGTGTTCCGCTGTATTTCCATCGTTCATCTTTCAGACCGTAGGCTCCATAACCGTTCAAGAACCAGTGTTTGTTGAGATGAGCTGTTGTCATGCCACTTAACCGAAAACGGGTTCCATCAATATAGTTGCTCGAAATCATCGTATTGATAGGACCTATGTCTACTTTACTCGGATGTTTCTTGCTTCCTGTTTCTACGAAGTTTTCGATCACAGCTTTCGCACCGAAGATGATATACTTAAATCCCGGAATCTGTTCGAGTCTGTTGACGAATACATCCATTGTGCTTTCTGTTTTTGTCAGTGGTACTTGGCGAACACTAGCCCAGTATTCATCGCTTTTCGAGAGCATATCGGCTTCTTTTATCACACTGCCTTTCAAACGGAAAAGCCGTTGCTCTATAGGGTCGAACTTATAATTGCTATATTTTGTAGTTCGCTCTACCTGCAATCCCCCCACCGTTTTGTTTGAACTCCACGAGAGATCTACGGTCATATCGTCATCTGCCAATACCCAATTGCCATTTGGTAGTTGTTCATACTGTTGGACGATATCCATACGGTTCACAAAATTGACTCCGGTCTTTTTAGGCAGGTTCATTGTACATTTCTGGACTGCATAGGTAGAATCTTTCAATACATAGAGATGTCCTGTAAATCCGAAATCCTGCGAATTCTGTGGAACAAATGTCAGATGTACGCATTCGCGCCTGTCCACCATCAACGTATCCATCAGATAATACTTATAAAAAGAAATGGCATTGCTACCTATAGGACTGACGAAACGCTGCTGAAGCAGACGGATCTCGTCATCATAGATGTTGATATCCGCAAAGACGTCCTTCAATACAGTGCCGAGCATATCTCCTGTAGAGAAGAATTCTTCGATACCATTGGAGTTTTTTCCTTTGATAATCGTTTTCTTACTTTCGGGATCTTTGCGGAAGATGGTTTGTGAAGCCGTTTCTTGTACAGAGATCGGGAGAATCAATTTATTGGTAGTTTCCGACACTTCTACCTGATCTCTAAGGAAAGAATATTTTTTGTAGATACCTTTCTCTAGTTTTTCCGGAGTAAGGTCATTGATAGACATTTTCATCTTTTCGTACTTATCGTACTGATAATATTCGTTCACTTCGAGGGCTTGCGCCTTCTTATGTTCGATTACTTTCTTCATGAACTCCACTGCCGGATTGTTCTTGCGCGAATATTTTTCTTTCTTAGGCTTTACAACGACTTCATTCAGAATCACGTTATCCGGAGCCAACTGTACATTGACCGTCTGATTGCCATAGTTCACTTTTACTGTCTTACTGATATAGCCCACTGCGGAAAAAACAAGTGTCCCCCCGTTTCTACGGGCTTCGAGACTGTATTCTCCGTCAATATTGGTGATCGTACCCATATCCTTTTTTTCTTGGTAGTAAACAGATATATACATCAATGGCTCATGGGTCACCGAATCTGTAACTACTCCCTTTATCTGCTGCGCAAAAACGTTTGAGGCTGCCAATATGAGTAAGATCAGTATAAGTATTTTGCTATATCGTTGTTTCATAAACGTTCTTAGTAGAGCTACAAAGTTAACAAATAACTCTGAGGATGGTTGAATATATAACTTTTTTTACCCATCATTGTTGGTTATTTACTCGTAAGGATCTGTACGATACGCTCTGCTGTGCGCCCATCCCAGCGTTCGGGAAGCTCGCCTCTTTTCCATTCGCCTTTCATTAATGTGTCCATTGCTTTGGCGAGAAGAACAGGATCTTCACCGACAAGTTCGTTTGTTCCCATACGCCATGTTTCCGGATGTTCGGCGTATGTATTGAGCGTAATACATGGAATGCCTAAGAATGTCGCTTCTTCGGCTACGTTGCCTGAATCCGTTATGATTCCTTTTGCCTTGTTTATCAGATAACCGAAAAATAGATAATTCTGAGGAGGCATGATATGCAGGTTCGGTGCTTCGATTCCTAATTCTTTAATGGCATTGCGTACATACGTGTGCATTGGAGCTACGATAGGCATACCGGCAGACTTTTCGATTAATGTTTGCAAAAGTTGTCGGAGATTCTCCTTATCATTGAGCAGTACACGCCGATTCAGGGTAAGTAGGAGGTAATTACCTTCTTGCAGTCCCAATACGGAAAACCATATCGGCTTGAGTAACCGGTTTCTATTATATCGGATAGTATCTATGAGGATATTACCTACATAATATACGTTTTCGTTTTCTGTTCCCGTCTGGTTCAGATTACGGTTGGCAACCATACCGGCAGTGAACAGATAGTCGGATAGCCCGTCTGTGATCATACGGTTTACTTCTTTCGGCATTTTCATGTCGAAGGAACGGGTTCCCGCCACCAGATGCGCCACTTTGATTCCTTGTTTTTTAGCGACGATGGCACAACTCATCGTTGCTGTCAGATCATCCACTACAAGGACTACATGAGCAGGATTTTCGGTTAGTTCCTGTTCAAAAGCTATCATGATTCCGGCTGTCAAGCTCGTAGGATTACTACTTTCCACTCCCAGATAGACATCGGGAGCTTTCATGTCGAGGTCCGAAAAGAGAGAAGCGTCCAAACTTGTATCCTCTTTCTTGCCTGTATATACCAATCGGTACGAGATACTTTTACCCAGCGCCCGTGCGGCTTCAATAGCGCGTGTAATGGGGGCTATCTTCATGAAATTGGGGCGTGCCCCGGCAACAATTGTTATTTTCATACTGTTTCTATCTTATTCGGTTTAATTCGTGAAGCAAAAGTACATTTTCTTACGGAATTTATTCGTTACTTTGCATACAAAATAACAAATATATGCCCACATTCGTTCAAATTCTTGATTTTATAGGCACATTTGCCTTTGCCATCAGTGGTATCCGGCTTGCGTCGGCTAAGCGTTTCGACTGGTTTGGAGCCTATGTTGTAGGTCTTGCTACTGCGATCGGTGGTGGTACTATCCGTGATGTTCTGCTTGATGTTACTCCCGGTTGGATGACAAATCCTATTTATCTGATATGTACGGGACTTGCTTTGCTGTGGGTTATTTGTTTCGGACGTTGGCTGATCCGGCTCAATAATACCTTCTTTATTTTTGATACTATCGGGCTCGCTTTGTTCACTGTGGTAGGTGTGGGAAAAAGTATCGCTTTGGGATATCCTTTTTGGGTAGCCATCATTATGGGTAGTATAACGGGAGCAGCCGGTGGCGTGATTCGTGATGTGTTTATCAATGAGATTCCCCTCATCTTCCGAAAAGAAATTTATGCGATGGCCTGTGTGGTAGGAGGCATTGCCTATTGGATTTGTGACCTAGTAGGGATCGAATCATACGGTTGTCAGCTGATAGGCGGATTAGTAGTCTTTCTAACCCGCATCTTAGCTGTGAAATATCATATTTGCCTACCTATATTAAAAGGGGGAGAAGAGGCGGAAGACTAGGCTAATCCTCCATCTCCAGTTCGCCTTGGAAACTGATAGATTGACGGTTCTGCATATTTACGTTGATGCTTGCCTCACCATTCGTATATACTTGGGCTCTGAATTCATATCTGTCTTCCGGATTCCGGGCAACGAATTCGATAACGGCATTTCCTTTTTTATCCATTTTCATATCATATTCTTTAAGGGGAGCTTTGAAATCGAGTCCGTCACCTCCACCATACGGGATACTGTAGGCCCGTCCGAAATAAGGCAAGTAGGAGATAACCGAGTCATTTCTGATTTCCAATGAGTAGGGAGACGTCAAGGGAATGGAGCGTCCGCGCATCGGCATGGCGGTCCTGACATCTATCTTGTAATTCTCTGAGGCAATGAGCTTCTTGACAGCCTCTTTTTTCTGCTCTTTCTTCTCTTGTTTGCTTTGAGCGGAAAGGGGGAGCCCCACTAGCAAGGCTAGCAATAACATAAAGATTTGTTTCTTCTTTTTCATATCCGTTGTATTTAGGTTGATATAAGTATAACAACCAAATTTACTAAAAAGTCGGGAACTCCTCTGTTTTCTTTAATGAAAATTAAATAGAAAATTCGATCTTCCTCCGATTTGCACCACCCAAAAACTATCAAAAAACACCTAGAAACTATCATTTGATAGAATTTCCCCTCATAAATAACGGAAATTACCCTTCCGAAGAGGGAAAATACCTTTAAACTTGCAAACATCGAGAAAAACGAATATTAACCATTAAAACCTTTAAAGTATGAAAAGTTTAAGTTTCAGAAAAGATTTAATTGGAGTTCAGGAGGAGTTGCTTCGTTTTGCTTATAAATTAACGGCTAACCGTGAAGAAGCAAATGATTTATTGCAGGAAACGTCTTTAAAAGCATTAGATAATGAGGACAAATATGTTCCGGACACAAACTTCAAAGGATGGATGTACACTATTATGCGCAACATCTTTATTAATAACTACCGAAAAATAGTACGTGACCAGACCTTTGTAGACACTACTGATAATTATTATCATTTGAATTTGCCGCAAGATTCCGGATTTGACAGTACGGAGGGCGCGTATGATTTGAAAGAGATGCATCGTGTAGTCAATGCATTGCCAAAAGAATATAAGGTACCTTTTTCCATGCATGTGTCGGGATTCAAGTACCGTGAAATAGCAGAGAAGTTAGGTTTGCCATTGGGAACGGTGAAGAGCCGTATCTTTTTCACACGTCAGCGTTTACAGCAAGAGTTGAAAGATTTTGTATAAATGGGGATAGCACACAGTCGGACAAGTTTATCAGTGAAAGGAGCATGAGAGATTTCTCATTGCTCCTTCTTCGTTTTCTTGTTTTTACCTTGTTGCTTTCTTATAGTCTTTTCTTCCGGTGGGAACTTGGGAACCAGATTCATTAATCGTAATATCTGTTTTTGACGTTTTAGGATATATGGCGAAGGCTTCGCAGAATTGAAGCGTATCGGGTTAGGGAGGGTAGCGGCGATAAGCGCACATTGTCCCCGTGTCAGTTTGGCGGCTGTTGTTCCAAACTTTATTTGGGCGGTAGCTTGTGCACCATAGATACCATTTCCCATTTCAATGGAGTTGAGATAAACCTCCATGATTCGTTCCTTCGACCAGAATAATTCGATCAAAAAGGTAAAATATACTTCAAACCCTTTTCGTACCCATGAAGACTTAGGCCATAGGAACACATTTTTGGCTGTCTGCTGGCTGATGGTGCTTGCTCCCCGTTTTCGCTTACGTGTTTTGTTCTCTTTCATTGCTTTCCTGATCTCTACGAAATCGAACCCGTTGTGTTCCGCAAAACGGTTATCTTCGGAAGCTATCACCGCCATCGGGAGGTTAGGGGATATCTTATCAAAAGAAACCCACGTGTGTTTCCACGTGGGTTTATCTCCTGAGAAAATCTGCTGAACACTTCGAATAACCATCAGCGGAGTGATATAAACCGGCATAAACCGATAGATAATGACCGTCAGTAAGGTCGATGCGAAGAAAAAAATCAGCAGGTTGCGTGTATAACGCAGTAATTTTTTAATTAGCAGCTGCCTGTGCATCTCTGATCATCTGTTCGCTAGCGTACATATATACTTCTACACGGCGGTTCTGTTCGCGGCCGGCTGCTGTATCGTTGCTTGCAACGGGATCGCTTTCACCCATACCTTGCACACCTTTGATCTGGTTGCTGGACACACCGCAATTCAACAGATAGCTTGCTACACTCTGTGCACGTTCCTGTGACAAGTTCAGGTTTTTCTGGCGACTTTGTTCAGCCGTACTGTTTCTCCATCCTTGATTGTCGGTATATCCATAGATAGATACGTCCATATCACGGTTCTGGTTAAGTACATTATTTGCGAATTTGCTTAATGCGGATTTAGCGGCAGGACTCAAACTTGCGTTACCTGTTGTGAAAAGGATACCCGAGTCGAATGTTACTTTTACGGCTTTCAGTCCGTTGTTATCCGTAATCTGTTCTACTTGCGCACCTTCTATTTGTTTTGCTTCGGCTGCAGCTTTATCCATTTTCTTTCCGATGAGGGCACCTGTACCTGCGCCTACTGCCGTACCGATGGCAGCGCCGATAGCCGCACCTTTACCTTTACCGATAACGCCTCCCAGAATAGCACCCAAAGCAGCGCCCGAACCTCCACCTATAGCCGCACCTTTACCGGTGTTATTCATACTCGCACAGCCACTGAATATCATGGCAACACTCATAAAGAGAACCATAAACTTCATCTTGTTCATAATGTTGATGTTTTTAATTAGTAAAAAAATAATTTCATACGAATCATATCGTATGATGAATAACACCGCAAAGATATATATTATTTAGCAAAGGTGTACTTTTTAAGTTAAAATAACGAGTGGAATTCCGACCGTCTGTTAACGAAGGAGAATCCTGAGTTATTCTTTTGTTACAGAAGGGATACTCAGACATTTCTTTTTAATAATCACAAACCAGCTTAAAAGTACCAATCCTTTGGCAACGGTAGTGACGCAGACAGCCCACCAGATTCCTTCCACTCCCATACCCATTTGCACGAACAAAATAGCAAGCGGAATGCGCATATAGTTGCAGACAATGCTGATAATGGCAGGAGGTATCGTCCGGCCGATACCGTAGAATACTCCTTGCATGGTGATTTCGAGCATCATGAAGAGCTGTGAATATCCGTCGATGCGAAGGAAAACACCTCCGGCTTCATAAGCAGCCTGTTCGGGGACGAAAATAGAAAACACCTCATTTCCGAAGAAAACAAATAATAATGTGCAGAATGTTCCGAAGATACCAGTCATCCATAGTGTAGTATGCCAGGCCTTGAGTACCCGTTCAATCCGTCCTGCTGCATAGTTTTGGGCGATAAAAGCACTTAGTGCGGTAGAGAATCCCTGTGAGGTATTCCAGGTGATAGCTTCGATTTGTCCTCCGGTCGTAAAAGTCATCAATCCGATGTGCCCTCCTTGTTCGGAAGCGGTGCGGCAAAGGAACATATTGACAAAGGCGAAAAGAGTATTTAATGTTGCTACGGGTAATCCAAGTTTTAAGATTCTCCGTGTGTATTGTCTCTTCAGTCGTGTGAAAAAAGAGAACCCGCCGAGCAATGCATCTCTATAACGCAACTGATAGACGAAAATAAGAAAAACGCTTGCTTCTGCAATCCAGGTAGCGTAGGCTGCGCCGTTAATACCCAGCCCAAGACCAAATATCAGCAAAGGATCGAGAATGATATTCAATATCAATCCGGTGCCACTGATGAAAAAAGGAATCTTGCTACGTCCGGCTGCATTATAGATTCCGGTGAAAGCTGCCGACAGAAAGACGAAAGGCAGTCCGGTAGAGACAATCCGTAAATATTGGATAGCATTGGCGGTAATATGCTCTTCGAGTTCGTAGATGCGTATGATAGGATCGGCAAAAACAAGAAGCAATCCACCCCAGCAAAGAGAAACGATAAGTGCGATTGTGATGTTATGGGATGCAAAGTTCCGGGCGGCCTCCTGGTTCTGTGCACCGATAGATTGACCGACGCTGACTTCCGAGCCTACCTTATTTAATAAAGATATGGACCCCGACATCCATGTCAGAATTCCGACAGAGCCGATGGCGGCTACAGCTTCACTTCCCAGTCGTCCTACCCATGCCATATCCGTGAGGCTATACGCCATCTGTATAAATGACGTTGCCATGATAGGCATTGCCAGATTGAACAATTGGCGGTTGATAGGCCCTTGCGTCAGATTCTTTATTCCTTGCATACCTTTTTATAATCAAAATGAAGTGCAAAGATATGGAAAATTACTATCTTCGCACATCTAATTATTCATTAATCAAAGTACATAGATACTATGAAACAGAAATTTTCTACTCTTTTTTTCCTGTTGCTTTTCCTGTTGGCAGGTCAGCAGACGGTAGCCCAGAAGGCTCCCAACCCTTTTGATATTGAACAACCTTCACTTCGTGTATTCCTTCCGGCACCGGAATTAGCTACGGGGCGAGCAGTGGTAGCCTGTCCCGGCGGAGGATATTCCCATCTGGCAGTTGACCACGAAGGTTACGATTGGGCTCCTTACTTTAACAAGCAAGGCATTGCTCTTATTGTGCTGAAATATCGAATGCCGAAAGGCGATCGCACGCTTCCTATTTCGGATGCCGAAGCAGCAATGAAGATTGTGCGTGACAGTGCTGATGTATGGAATCTGAATCCAAATGATATTGGTATTATGGGATCTTCTGCCGGTGGTCATTTGGCGTCGACGATTGCCACCCATGCCAAACCCGAACTTCGTCCTAACTTCCAAATCCTGTTTTATCCGGTGATTACGATGAATCAATCGTATACCCACATGGGTTCTCGCAATAACCTGTTAGGAAAAGAAGCTTCTGCCGAGCTGGAGAAAGAATATTCCAATGAAAAACAAGTGACAAAAGAGACACCGCGTGCCTTCATCGTATATAGTGATGATGATAATGCCGTTCCTCCTGCCAATGGCGTTAACTACTATCTGGCATTGAATAAGAATAAAGTTCCTGCAGTTCTTCATATTTATCCTTCCGGCGGGCATGGATGGGGAATCCGCGAAGGTTTCCTTTATAAAAATGAAATGCTGGATGAACTGACAGCTTGGTTACGTAGCTTCAAGGCTCCCCGTAAAGATGCGGTCCGTGTTGCTTGCATTGGCAACAGCATTACTTATGGAGCCCGGATTAAGAATCGTAATCGCGACAGCTATCCTTCCGTGTTGGGACGTATGTTGGGTGACGGTTATTGGGTTAAGAACTTCGGAGTCAGTGCCCGTACCTTATTAAATAAAGGAGATCATCCGTATATGAAAGAGAAAGCCTATCAGGATGCGTTGGCTTTCAATCCCAATATCGTAGTAATCAAGCTTGGAACAAACGATAGCAAATCATTCAATTGGAAGTATAAGGAGGATTTCACAAAAGATTTGCAAACAATGGTGGATGCATTCAATGCTCTGCCTGCCCAACCGAAGATTTATCTCTGCTATCCTTCCAAATCCTATCGGACTGGTGACAATATCAATGATGATATAATTTCCAAAGAAATTATTCCGATGATAAAGAAAGTTGCCAAGAAAAATCATTTGCCGGTTATTGATCTTCATGCGGCAATGGATGGAATGCCCGAACTTTTCCCGGATAAAGTTCATCCGAATGAAGAAGGAGCGAAGGTAATGGCAAAAGCCGTTTATCAAGCTTTGAAAGAATGAAATAGAAGAAGTGGCCTTTGATATACATCCGGTTGAATTTACTTCAGAAGAAGATTTATTCAATCGGATGTTTTTAGTCTATCGATAAATAAACTTCTTATAATGTGTTAAAAAATATCTTTTAGAAAGTTATAGATTGCCTGCAATATTTAATTTTGCATCTTTAACTATCTTTAGAAAGGTGAGTTAGCATAGCATTATGAATAAACAGAAAGATTTTATATTTTTTTCAAAATTGATGAACGCTGCTGACATGGGTTGGTGGAAGGCTGATCTGACAACTTTAAATTATGAGTGTTCGGAGTATATCTCGGAATTGTTGGGTTTGGATGATTCGGGTATTATTAGTTTTGAAGATTTTAACAAACGCATATTGAAGGAGGAGCAACGCCCTACAACAGTTCATTCTTTTAGTGAGCAGCAGATGTCGGAAGTAGTGTATTTACTTGATACGGTAAAAGGGGCTGTTTGGGTGCGGAGTAAGGTCTGCTTTCAGGAAACGGATAAAGAAGGGCATACAAATGTCTATGGGATAGCCGAATTGCAGGAGGCTCCTAATATGACATCAGCTTATCAGGCCTTGCAGCACAGCGAACGCATCTTGCATAATATTTATAAGCACCTGCCGGTCGGTATCGAATTATACAATGAGGATGGGATATTGATAGATTTGAATGATAAAGAGCAGGAGATGTTCCATCTCGAGAAAAAGGAGGACCTTTTAGGACTTGATATCTTCAAGAATCCAATGTTCCCGGAAGAAATGAAAGAGCGGTTGAGAAGGAATGAAGATGCAGACTTTACATTTCGTTATGACTTCTCTAAGATCGGTTCATATTATAAAAATTCCAAAAGGGAAGGTACGATTGACCTGGTAACTAAGGTAACGACACTGTATGATGATGAGGGCAATCCGATTAATTACCTGTTGATCAATGCTGATAAGACAGAAACGACCATTGCTTATAATAAAATTCAGGAATTTGAAGAGTTTTTTGAGCTGGTGGGAGATTATGCCAAGGTAGGATATGCCCATCTTAATCTTCTGACCGGAGAAGGTTATGCCCAAAAGAGTTGGTATAGGAACATCGGTGAAGCGGATGGAACGCCGTTGTCCGATATCATTGGTATCTACAGACATCTCCATCCGGACGACCGTAATTGCATGGTTCAATTCTTTGAAGATGTACGAAACGGATTGACGGCTAAATTAAGTAAGGAAGTGCGTGTCCTTAGAAGCAACGGTGAATATACATGGACGCATGTCAATTTGTTAGTTCGGAAATATATCCCGCAAGATAAAATTATTGAACTGATCAGTATAAATTACGATATAACGGAGTTGAAAAAGACAGAGGAAATGCTTGTCAAGGCGCGTGATAAAGCCGAAGCGTCCGACCGTCTTAAATCAGCTTTTCTGGCTAATATGAGCCATGAGATTCGTACGCCGTTGAATGCGATTGTCGGCTTTTCAGCCCTATTGGCAGCTACGGAGGATATGGCTGAAAAAGAACTCTACAACTCTCTCATCAGTCATAATAATGAGCTTCTGTTGGAGCTGATAAACGATGTTCTTGATTTGTCCAAGTTAGAATCCGGTTATCTGGAGCTGCATCCGAGTTGGTTTAATCTGGCAGAACTTTTAGATGAAAGTGTTGCGGAATATACTCGTCAGCTAGCTGCGGGAGTTGAACTTCGGACCCATTATCTTGATCAGGGTTTTCTAGTAGAATTGGATAGGTTGCGAATCAAGCAGATCTTAAATAATTTTCTTTCCAATGCTCTAAAGAATACGACTAGTGGATATGTGGAGGTTTTTTATGAGATAGATTCGTCCTATGTGCGGATCGGTGTTCGAGATACCGGTCGTGGTATTCCTCAGAATATGTTGGAAAAGATATTTGAAAGATTTGAGAAAGTCGACTCTTTCACTCAGGGAGCTGGGTTAGGTTTGCCTATTTGTAAATCTATTGTTGATAAGATGAACGGACGGATATGGGCTGATTCCCAATTGGGAATAGGTACTACTTTTATGGTTGAGTTGCCTTGTTCTGTCACTCCAATTGATGCATAAGAAAATGAGGGTGTGTCAAAACGTGATTTGATGAAAGGACAACTTTTAATCTGAAACTTGACTCCCTAAATCAATTATAAAAGAGCCATATCATTACTCAAAAACAGAGTTTG
>NZ_GG688324.1:243769-262401 GCF_000156195.1 Bacteroides finegoldii DSM 17565
CGGTCTATATCTTTTTTATAAACTCTTGTAAACCTTGAAAAATTGTACTATAACGAATTAGTAGCGATTTATAGGAACGCTTGTTGTCAGTGAGAGGCATTCGTTTGTCAGCCGTTCTCTGATACCGTAAAGATAGAAGATCACTTTTTATTTCCCAAATATTTGATTATTAAATCTTTAAAAAAGATTCCCAGTGCAAGGGTGAACCTATATATATGGATAGGTTTGCCCCTTGCACTGGGCGGATGCTGCATCAGTCCTACAGCCTTGCCGTCCGCCTCGATACCGCCGTTTATGTGAAGCGGTTCCCCCTCCTTTTTCGCTGAACCGAAAAAAATCATGGTGTAGTACACGTATAGTATCCCATGCACTGCCTTTTATTGTTATTCTTTTGCAGCAAACATTGAAAATTAAGTTTGTTATGGAAGTTGTTACATTTGAAAGTGAAGCGTATAAAGCGCTTGTAGGGAAGATTGAAAAAATCGCCGGGTATGTAGCCGAAGCGCAGCTGCCTTCGGGAGAAAAAAAGGAGGCTTGGCTGGACAGTAACCAACTGGCGGAAGCTTAGGGATCAGTACACGTACATTGCAACGCCTGAGGGATGAAAACCAGATCAGCTACTCCATGCTGCGTGGACGGTGTATGTACAAGCTGTCGGAGGTCGAACGCTGTCTGGAAGAGCATACCATTCGGTGCAAACCTCAAACATTGGAGGATTTTCGCAAGAACTACTTAATGAGAACCGGCAATGATAAGAAAGGATGATATACTGAAAATGACGGAAAAGGGCATTTCCGTATTCCGCTATTACCTGCCGGTGGACTTCAAGGTGGAAAAGAACTTCCTGAACCCTTTTTATAAGGATACGAAGGCTTCGTGCAATATTTATTACGAACGCAAGGCCGGTGTGTTTAAAATGAAGGATTTCGGGAACGAGGATTATTCGGGGGACTGCTTTGAGCTGGTGGGCAGGCTGAACGGCCTTAGCTGCAAGGAGCTTAAAGAGTTTGTCGAGATCATGGAAATGATAAACCGTGCTCTGCATTTGGGGCTGTCCGCACATGAGGAATATCATGTGAGCCATAGCAAAGTACCCCAAAAGAGTGAAGTGGTATCGGAAGAACCGAAAGCGAAAAGCGTCCGGCCTTATACTGTCGTGCAAAAGCCCTTTACGGCTGCGGAACTTGCCTTTTGGGGTAAATCGGGAATCGGGGAAAATGTTCTGAAAGCGTACCGGACGGTGTCGCTGAAGAAGTTCAGCAGCGAGAACCAGGAAAGGAAGCCTTTTTCCTGCATGACAAGCGTCGATGAACCGATGTTCGGATATATGGGGAAACAGCATATCAAGGTTTACCGTCCGTGTTCACAAATGCGGTTCCTGTATGCCGGTGATTTTGGCGACAACTACTGTTTCGGGCTGGAGCATGCCGGCAAAGGGTGATCTGCTCTTTATCACAGGCGGGGAAAAGGATGTGATGAGTCTGGCGGCACACGGCTTCCATGCGATCTGTTTCAATTCGGAAACGGCTTTTATCCCTGCGGCTGTCATACACCGGCTTTCATTCCGGTTCAAACATATCATCCTCCTCTATGATGTGGACAGTACCGGGCTGAAAAGCTCGGCGAAGCGTGAAGAGGAGCTGAAGGAATACGGGGTTAAACGATTGTTGCTCCCGCTTGCCGGTACAAAGACGGAAAAGGATGTATCGGACTACTTCATGCTGGGGAACAGCCGTGAGGATTTGATAAAGCTTTTTCTGGACTATCTGGAAACCTTATACAGTGAAACCATGTCGGCATTGAAATCCTGCGAGGTGGATTTCAACAACCCGCCTCCCATTGCACAGATGATCGTATCGGTAAATGATGTGCCTCTCGGAACTCAAGGCAACCTGCTTTGTATCACCGGCGGAGAAGGCACGGGAAAAAGTAACTATGTGGCGGCACTGATTGCCGGTGCTATCCGTCCCACCGGAACGGATGTGGATGCGCTGGGCGTTACGCTCCACGAAAACGGCAGGAACAAGGCGGTACTGTTCTATGACACGGAACAGAGCGAAGTACAGCTGTATAAGAATATCAGCAACCTGCTGCGGCGATGCGGACGTGAGGCGATGCCGGAATGGTTCAAGGCGTATTGTCTTACGGGAATGAGCCGGAAAGAACGCCTGCTTTCCATTATCCAGAGCTTGGACAAGTACCATTATCAATACGGCGGTGTTCATCTGGTGGTGATAGACGGGATTGCGGATTTGATAAAATGTGCCAACGATGAAGCGGAGAGCATAGCCGTCGTGGAAGAACTGTACCGGCTGGCCGGTATCTACAAGACGTGTATCGTAACGGTACTGCATTTTATTCCCAACGGGCTGAAGCTGAGGGGACACTTGGGAAGCGAGTTGCAGCGGAAGGCTGCGGCGATCCTTTCCATAGAGAAGGACAGCGATCCGGCCATATCGGTGGTGAAGGCTCTGAAAGTAAGGGATGGAAGTCCGCTGGATGTGCCTATCATGCAGTTTTCGTGGGATAAGGAAAAGGCCATGCATGTCTATCTGGGCGAAAAGCCGAAAGAGGAAAAGGACAAGCGCAAAGAGGACGAGCTTGTAGCGGTGGCCAAAGAGGTATTCAGCCGGAGGCGCTTTGTTACTTATGTGGAGCTTGCGGAAGAAATCCAGTCGATACTGGAAGTGAAGGAGCGCACGGCGAAAAGCTACATCAGGTTCATGCGTGAGAAAGAAATCATTCTGAAATCATCCGATAACCAGAGCTATTATGTTATCGGGAACTTTTAAGGAGGAAAGCGTATGTTAGTAGATAAAACGGAATTTGAAGCATGGATGGAACGTATCATGGGTGAGCTGTACCGCATCTCACGGAAGCTGGACAAGGCGGAAACGAGGGAAAAGCACCTGAACTACCTGAACGGAGAGCGTCTGTACGACAATCAGGAAGTATGCCTGTTGTTGCGCATCAGCAAACGCACGCTGCAACGATACCGGAATAACGGGGTGTTGAAGTTCTATTCGATATATCACAAGACATATTACAAGGAGTCGGACTTGCACGAGTTCATCCGCAACAACTTCGACGAGAACGAAATAAAACGGCAGGCACGTGAGGACAAGCTGTCCGAGAGCTATCCGCTGCCGAAAGAATAAGTCCATGTTTTTGCTTTGTACCGGTGAAACTACTGCCGTGAGGCAGGAAATCCCAAACTGCGTATTGGTGTTTGTCATGGCAATGACTTCATACAGTTGTGAAACAGGATGAAGTTTCTTTTCTTGTTCGAATGGTGATACTCCAAAGGACAGCGGTCCGGAGGGGTATCATTTTTTATGTGTACACCTAAAAATATTCCAGTTTCGTGGCGTAAAAACCGGAATATTTTTTAGGAGAAAAGCGATTCTTGTACGATTGAAAAGTTAATGCCGGACAGTATATATCTAAAAATATACTTTTTAATTCATTGTTATAACGGAAAATCAGTATCTTTGTCGTAAAGTAATGACTTAATATGTGTTGAATATTAAGTGCTTGCATAAAACAAAGGATATGATAAAAACGATAACCATAAAAAATTTCAAGTCTATAACAGCAGCTGATTTACCATTAGGTAATGTCAATGTATTTATTGGAGCCAATGGTTCCGGTAAATCGAATATATTGGAAGCCGTAGGAATGGTTGCCGCAGAACGTGCCTGCCAAATAGAGGTCAATGCTATGGTGCAGAAAGGTATCCGAATAGCCAAGCCTGATTTAATGGTAAGTTCCTTTTATGGACAAATGGCTAATAGTACTATCAGTGTGAATGTGTCTGGTACAGAAAGTGCACGTATCAAATATACAGTATATAATCCGACACCGGAAGATATATATTCCACTTGGGCTGCCGCTTACTCAACCGGGGAAAATCGTGAAGACGCAGATGCGGATGATGTCGTCAAAAAAACAGAGATGTTAAGAACTTATGTTTCTAAATATCTTATCTATTCTTTATCTATCAATGCACTTCGCGGATTGACCTCTGAAAGCCTGCAATATCCGTTAGGAGTTAACGGAGAAGGATTGGATGTCTTGCTAAACAATCTTCCTAAGGAAGAAATTATTCAAATCAAAGAATCCGCTAAAGAATATATTTCTTGGATTGAGGATATATTCTTTGACAGTGAAGATATGTACAAGATGCAAGGATATAAATTAGGTCGAAGCAAGTCCAATCTTTATTTTAGAGATAAATTCATGCAAAAGAAGAATAATTTATTTTCTGCGGAAAATGCCAATGAAGGTGCATTGGAATTGTTATTCTATCTAACATTATTTATCAGTAAAAAAACGCCGGATTTCTTTGCCATAGATAACATTGAAAATGGTCTTAATCCTCGTTTATGCAGATTCTTAATGAAGAAGATTTGTGAATTGGCGGTAAAGAACGGCAAACAAGTTTTGATTACCACCCACAACCCAGCCATATTAGATGGATTGAATTTGAATGATGACAGCCAACGATTATTTGTCGTGACTCGTAATGACGAGGGGAAAACACAAGCCAAACGCATTCAAACTAAAGAACAGACCGGAGATTATCGCATGATGCTTTCTGAAATGTGGATGAAAGGATTGATTGGCGGTGTTCCTAACAACTTCTGACAGTATGAGATTAGGAATAATAGCAGAAGGGAATGCGGATGTAGCCGTGATAAAAGCTGTCCTAAAGGCTTTGAAAGGTATTGATGGTAGCGATGTCGTACAGTTGCGTCCCCGTGAACAGTATGATGAAACCGATTTGAATGAGTTGAGTTTCAGTAACTGGAATCTGGTTTTACAGTCATGCGGAGATGAACGCTTGCTTCAGCCATTCTTTGATGGTTTGACTGAAGATGCTTTATTGGTTGTTCAAATAGATACGGCAGAACGTGGAGAAGTCGGATATGATATAGCGGAACCATTGCGTACCAAGGGTACGGATTGGAGGGAATATTGTGAACAACTTCATGCTACGGTAAAACAAAAAATAGTTGAAATTGTTCCTGAAGCATATCGAGATAAGGTAGCGTACGCAATTGCCATAGAGGAAACCGATGCTTGGTTAATACCTTTATTTGAAACTTCTTGTAAGGAAACCGCACAATATGCTAATCCGAAAGAACATCTGCATTATTTAATCAATCGAATTGATGGCAAGAAAAAAAATAACTATATAGATACGGATAAGAAAAATTTGAATTATATCTATATTGCCAAGGATATGCGGAAAAAGCTGAAGCAGTGTCGGCAAAAAAATAGGAGTTTGGATTTGTTCTGTTTAGAGATAGAAGATAAAGTGACAGAATAAGGGAATTGAGAAAAATTGGTATAGAATGATGCCGGTTATTATTGAAGATATGGAGTTTAAACTGTCTCCGGGCAAGCATAATGAAGTACAGGCGGCGGTCATTAATGAGTTTGCACCCCGTTTTGCGGCAGGCGCAAAAGTCCTTTATATCGGTGATACTGCCAATAAAGACCTTTATTGTAACAAGGAGCTTTTAAAAGAAATTGGCATTCCAATCACAGAACACAGCAAACTGCCGGATATTGTCATTTATGACGGTAATAAAGAGTGGCTATTCCTAATCGAAGTGGTTACTTCGCATGGGCCGGTATCTCCCAAACGTGTAATCGAACTGGAAGATTTCACGAAAGAATGCAAAGCGGGGAAAGTATATGTTACCGCTTTTCCTGACAGAACCGAGTTCAAGAAACATGTGGCTGATATTGCATGGGAAACCGAAGTTTGGATAGCGGAAAATCCAGATCACATGATTCATTTTAATGGAGACAGATTTATAGGGCCGAGATAGTAAGTCTGCTCCGAGAATAGTGGAATTTCACATTTGATTCATGATTTCTGAAATTTTACCGCAGTAAAGTTTACAACGGTAAAATTTCGGTTATATGTATAGTATAAACCCCACTCCGCCAGCTTCTCAAGAAACAGCGGAGTGGGGTTGTCTTTATGGCTTCGGTTACAGGAGCTATAACTTCAGTTTGGGTTTGGTTTTTTCGGGCTGGTCAAGATCGGGATCGTCCTTGTTGCCGGACTTGGGAACGCCTCCGATGACGAGCTTGCCGCCAAGTGCTCCCATTGCCTCTTTGATGCTGATGCTTTTGGGCATTTTACTTATTTTGAGTGGCGTCAAGAAACTGATTTAGTATAATACGGTATCGTAAATGAGTTGAAATGTTAAGTATTTACTCTTTTTTGGTTTTCAGTGCTTTAATCATATTATATTCTCAAAATTATTAGTAACTTTGCTATTGCTTACAAAATTTACCGCCGTAAATTTTACAGTGGTAAACTTTGCAGTAGTGAAATCGAACATAAAATGATAAGGATATGAAATTCTACAATAGAGAAAAAGAGTTAGCATCATTGGAAAAGGTTCGCCAAGTATCCTTTTCCGTGCATTCCCAAATGACTGTCCTTACCGGTCGGCGACGTATCGGCAAGACCAGTCTTATATTCAAGAGTTGCGAGGATACTCCTACTGTGTACTTGTTTGTCAGCCGAAGCAATGAAACAGATCTCTGTCTACGATTTACTTCCGAGATCCGGCAGGCACTTGATATTTATGTACCGGAACTTACCAACTTTGCAGAAATGTTCCGCTTCTTAATGGATTTGGGAACACGGATGGAATATAATCTGGTTATAGACGAATTTCAGGAGTTCTATTACATAAATCAAGAGATTTACAGTTTGATGCAGGATACTTGGGATCGACTGAGGAAACAGAGCCATGTCAATCTTATCGTGAGCGGTTCGGTCTATACCCTTATGAATAAAATCTTCAGGGATTCAAAAGAACCGCTGTATGGCCGTGCTGACAGTATCATGAAGTTAGCTCCTTTTACTACTTCCGTATTGAAAGAAATCATATCGGATCATAAGGCTGACTATACTAAAGATGACTTGTTGGCACTCTATACCTTTACCGGTGGTGTCCCAAAGTATATCGAGCAGTTTATGGACAATGGATGTACAAGCATGGAAAGCATGGTCGATTTCATGTTGCAACCCGATTCATCCTTTCTGACTGAAGGACAGGCTTTGCTGATACAGGAGTTCGGAAAAAAATACGGTAATTACTTTTCTATCTTATCAGCAATCTCCAATGGTAAGAACACCCTGCCGGAAATGGAAGCGGTTATGGGTGGAATGAGTCTGGGCGGACAATTGAAGAGATTGGAAGAAGACTATAATCTGGTAAAGAAGAAACGGCCCATACTCTCCAAAGAGGGTTCCCAGACAGTCCGTTATGAAGTTTCGGATATGTTTTTACGTTTCTGGTTCCGGTATTTTATCAAGTATCAAAATTATATAGAGATACAGAATTTTGAACGCCTGGCAGATATTATAAAAAAGGATTATCCGACATTCTCCGGTTTGGCTCTGGAAATGTATTTCCGCCAACAGATGATGGAAAGCAAGGAATTTGCAGATATAGGCTCTTGGTGGCAAGGAAAGAATAATAAAGATCAGGATGAAATAGATATTGTCGGACTATATGCGGAAGAGAAAAAAGCTCTGGTAGCAGAGGTGAAAAGACAATCCAAAAATTTCAAGCCGGATTTGTTTGCACTCAAAGTAGAGGAATTACGGAAGAAAGTCTTGTTTAAGTATGAGATAGAGAGCAGATTGTTTTCTATGGAAGATATGTAGATGTAAATTCTATTTAAACATTATGATTACCAAAATTGATATTGAAAGATTTGGATTATTTTCAAATTATTGCTGGAAACAACATATTGGAACAGAGAATAATCATATTTTTAGTAAAATGAATATTATATATGGACGAAATTATTCAGGTAAAACTACTTTATCTCGAATATTTCGCTGTATAGAAATGAAGCAGTTACACAATAATTATCATAATGGCATTTTCGCTATAACTACTGATAATTCAACTATAACTAATACAAATTTAGTTTGTTCTGATAAAGTAAGAGTGTATAATACAGACTTTGTCAGAGAAAATCTAAGTTGGCTAAGTAATGAAGAAGGCGACATAAAACCGTTTACATTATTGGGTTCTAACAATGTAAAGGCCGAGAAAAGAATAACTGAAATTAATGAAGTGTTAGGTGGTATAGATGCGAAAAAAGGGTTACTTTATCGGAAGTGGCAAATAGAAGAAAACTTGCAAAAAAGAAAACAACAATTTGCTAAAGCTAAAGAAAAGATTCAGACATTACTAACCAATAAAGCTAATAGAGAGATAAAAGTAAACAATTACTATGTAAAACAAGGTACTAATTATAATATTAAAACAATTCAATCGGAAATTGATGAAATTATAGATTCTGAAAAGAGTTTTATAATAGATGAAAAAGAGAAGGCCATTCGCAAAAAGAGAATTGACGAATCTGTAAAGCAGGAAATAGCACTATTACCTATAACAAAGCCACATCTCTCGGAATATATAAAGGAGGTTCAAGAGCTTCTAAAACGTAAGATCGTTTTAACGCAAACACTTGAAGAGTTAGTAACTAATACTCTATTGCAAAAATGGGTGGATAAAGGGCGTGTGCTTAATAAGAATAGAGAAACTTGTGCTTTTTGTGGAGGAATTATTACACCTGATCGTTGGAAGTTATTAGATGCCCATTTTAGCAAGGAATCAGAGGAACTAAAAAAAAGTATTGAAGAACTGCTTGACAAACTTGAAAGATCCAAGAAATCACTTGATGGCTTTCTCGAAACAAGAGGAGTAAAACAGGAAAATATTTATGAGATTTTCCAAGATGAGTACAATCAATATTACAAAGAATGGACTCTATATATAGACCAATACAGAGATACAATAGACCTTCTTATTTCTCAATTACAAGAGAGATATAATGATATATTCACTCCAAGGGAAATAAACACTATCGTTGATTGCTCGGAGAATATCATTGAAATAATTAACCACTTCAATTCTTTATTGCAGAAAAACAAAAATAAATCTTCTACTATTACAAAAGATAAAGATATTTATCGAAAAGAATTAAGATACTCTGAAATACAATCTTTTATTAATACAATTGAGTATAAAAAGATTTGTAAGGATTGGAAAAACGAAGAAAAATGCATCAATAGCGAGGAAAAAAAACTTGATGATTTGATAAAGACTATTGAAGAGTTAAGACAAGAAAAGCAAACAAAAGAATTAGAAGCAAAAGATGAAGGAGAAGCTGCCAAAAGAATAAATGAACATTTATCAGATTTTTTCGGACATGATAGTTTAACTTTGGAGCCAGCACTTATCACTGAATCTAATACACCTTTAACGAGATTTATAATAAAAAGAGGTGAAAAAGAAGCTCACAATTTGAGTGAAGGTGAATGCAGCCTAATTTCTTTCTGCTATTTTATTGCAAAAATAGAAGATGAATTGAATGGGGCGGATCATGATAAACTGATAATATATATTGATGATCCTATTTCCAGTCTTGATAATAATCATATCTTTTTTATGTATAGTCTTATTGAAACTATTGTTGCAAAAAAAGGGCAATATGGACAATTATTTATTTCTACACATAATTTAGATTTCTTAAAGTATTTAAAGAGATTAACCTCACCAATGGATGTAAACAGAAAACCTTTAGTTCAATATTTTTTAATTGAGAAACGAAAAAAAATGAGTGAGGCAATTAGTTGCTTAAAATTGATGCCTTCTTATTTAAAAGATTATGTAACCGAATATAATTTTTTGTTTCATGAAATTTATAATATGGCAAAAGGTACAACTAAAGGTGATAAAGCAAAGATGATAGAAAATCAATACACCCATTTTTACAATCTACCCAATAATATGCGAAAGTTTTTAGAGTGCTATTTATATTATAGATATCCTAATACTGATAACCCTTTGGCTAATTTGGATAAATTATTTGACAATCACATTCCTTGTTTAGTAAATAGAGTGATCAATGAATATTCCCATTTAGCATGGGGAAATAGGGGAACCTTACCAGTTGATGTTAATGAAGCAGAAAAAGTAGCAAAACATATTTTATATATTATAAGAGAAAAAGACAATGAACATTATTGTGCATTATGTGACAGCATAAAGGTTGATCCAAATATTGATTTAGAGTAAAAATAGAAGCGTCCCACTATGCTTTTGGAACGCTTCTATTTTTATAACTTCAGCTTGGGTTTGGGCTTTTCGGGCCGGTCAGGATCGGGATCGTCCTTGTTGCCGGACTTGGGGACGCCTCCGATGACGAGCTTGCCGCCGGGCGCTCCCATTGCCTCTTTGATGCTGATGCTTTTGGGCATTCCGCTTAGTTTGGGCGGAGTGCGCTGCCTGTCGGCGAGGAAGTCGGGCATCCGGTGGACATAAGGCTCGGCAGGGGGCGTGTCCTGTGTGGGGACACTGCCCGGTGAGGAACTGCCGGGCGGAGCATCGGCGACGGGTATGCCGGCGGCGGGGGCGTTATCCTGTCCGTCGGGCGTTACCGGTTGGGAGGGCACGACTTCGATCACTCCGTCGGTGCTTTTTTCCTGCGCATCCACTGATTTGAGGGAGAGCAGGATCTTGCGGTCGAGAGCGGCAAGGTCGGCCTTGAGCTGCTTCAGCTCGTCCTCCTTTTTCCAGACTTCCCCGACGACCTGTTCCAGGACGGGGAGTTCCTTCTCAATGGCTTCGTTGTCCCTCGTGTATTTCTCTATCAGGCGGGGGATGCTGTCGAAGGCGTTGATGAAGTTCTGGCAGGCGGTTTTCGGATCGACCGCCAAGCGGCCGTTGTTATAGTTGTAGAGGAAGTTGCCTTCACCTCGCACGAAGAAACGGTTCTCGCAGAAGTCCAGACCGTCCTTGACGGTGGTGTCGGTCTTGACAACGATGTCGAAGCCATAGAGCGAGCCGATGACTTTCGGCTGGCCGTGCGTGCGTTCCCTGTCCTCTATCTCGTGGAGCTTGGCGGCAATCACTTTCGGATCATCGCCTGCCACGCCGTCAATCTTCAAGGGGTTGAGCCTGTTGCCCTCCTTGTCGTACTGCATACGGCTCTCGATGGCGGCCTTGTCCTTCCTGACACGGGCGATGATGTCATCGTTGCTTGCCCGGTTCGCCAGGAAAGTTTCCAGTTTGATGCGTGATTCCCCCTTGCCACGCTGGAAGGCCTTGCGCTCCCCTTCCATGCCGGCAATCCGCTTCTCCAACCGTGCCTTGTCGAGCAGGTCGGTATTTCCGGAAAGCACCGCTACGTACTCTGAGAAAGGTATGCCTCCCTTCTCGTCCATGCCTCCCTCGTCGATGGTACGGCAACCCATGTTGTTCTGCTTGAGCTGGGTGATGAAAAGCTGCTTGTTGTAAAGCAGGTTGAACTTGTAGCTGTCAAGCGACTTCTCCACGGCGTAGATTATCACGTCCACCTTGTTGTCCGCATAGAGTTTGGCCACCTCGTTGCCCTTTCGGATGCCCCGGCCGTCCCGCTGCTGCAAGTCCGAAGGCCGCCACGGTGCGTCGAGATGATGGATGGCTACACACCGCTTCTGGGCGTTGACTCCCGTGCCCAGCATTTCAGTAGAGCCGAAGAGAACACGTATCTTTCCCTCGTTCATCGCCTCGATCATCGCCTTGCGCTTCTTCTCGGTCTTGGCTTCCTGAATGAAACGTATCTGGTCTTCGGGGATGCCGTGATCCTCCACCAGCTTGCGCTTGATCTCGCTGTACGGATTCCACTGGTCGGGCTTGTAGGTTCCCAAGTCCGAGAAAACGAACTGAGTGCCTTTATGCCCGGCGTATTTATTGTAATACTTCGCAATCATATCGGCGCAATGGGTGGCCTTGTTGTCCTTGTCGTCGCCGTAGGAGAGCGGATCGATGAGCCGCATGTCGAGCGACATCTTCCGGGCGTAGTCGGTGGCGATGAGCATCTTCGCCTTCTCTTCCCTCTCGTTCAGTGGCGGGCGGCCCAGTACGGTGGCATTGCCGGTCTTGGCGAACTCGATGAGCTTCTGTATGAACTCCCTCTGGTCGGGCGTCGGGGGTATGTTGTGCAGTATCTCGTTCTTCTCCGGACGGTCGATGCCGATGTCGGCTGCGGTACGGAAGTCGGTGATCTCGGAATAGAACGAAGCGAGTTCCGGAACCTTGATGAAGTAGCGGAAACGCTCTTTCTGCACCACCTCGTTGGTGACGGAGAACTCGTAATCGACGGACTTCCGGGCAAACACCGCCGCCCATGCGTCAAAGGAGTTGATCCCCTGACGCTCCAATTCCCGGGGGCGCAGGTACTTGAAGAGCAGGTACAGCTCGGTCAGCGAGTTGGAAATGGTGGTTCCCGACAGGAAGGTGGCTCCCAGATCCTTGCCGGTGCGCTGCTGGATGGTGCGCAGGGCGAAGAGCATGTTGAGCGCACGCTGGCTGCCCTCGCTGTTGCCCAGACCTGCCACACGGTCGTGCCGGGTGGTGAACATCAGGTTCTTGAACCGGTGGCTCTCATCGACAAAGAGGTGGTCGATGCCCATGCGCTTGAAGTCCGCCACATCGTCCTTGCGGGTTTCGATCTCGTGGAGCAGCTCTTTCAGCCTGACCTCAAGGTTCATCTTGCGTTTCTCCATGCCCTTGATCTGTGCGTTGCTCACTTCCGCACCCTGCTGGTAGAGGACTTCGAGGTTCTCTTCCACACTGTCCAGTTCCTGTTGCAGGATGTCACGCTGGATTTCGGGGGACTGCGGTATCATGCCGAACTGCTCGTGCGAGAGGATGATGGCGTCCCAGTCGTTGTTCTTCATCCGGTGGAAAATCTCGACACGGCGCTCCGGCGTGAAGTCCTCCTTGCCGGGATAGAGGACTTTGGCGTTCGGGTAGGCGGTGGCGAAGGTCTGTGCGATCTCGTGGATGTTCGCCTTCAGGCCGGTGATAAGGGGCTTGTTCGCCAGTCCCAGACGCTTCATCTCGTAGGCGGCACAGCACATGATGAGCGTCTTGCCGCCACCCACCTCGTGATCGGCGATCCCCCCTCCGTTCTGCTTGAGCATCCAGATGCAGTCCTTCTGGCTGGGATACAGGTCGGGAATGCCCAGCCCCTTGAGGTCAAGACCGGGAAAGCTCTGGTGCGAGCCGTCGTACTTGGGACGGACGAAGCAGTTGAACTTGCGGTTGTACATGTCCGCCATTTTCCGCTTGAACTCCGGCGACTGTTCCATGAGCCAGTCGGAGAAGCCGTTACGGATCTCGTCAATCTTGCTGTTGGCAAGCAGGGTAACCTCCGGATCACGTATCTTCATTTCCTTGCCCGTCTTGTCCAATACGGTCTTGGTGATGTTGGGCGTGGTGTTGTGGATGGCATGGCGCATAAGGGCGATGCCGTTGAAGATGCGGCTTTCCGAACGCACCGAATATTGGTTCATGATGCGTGGGGAGGTCATGTCGGCCCTGATGCTGTATTCGTCACTGCTGGCGGTATAACGGACGGACACGTCCGTGTCGAACAGCCATGAGGCGTAGCGGCTGTACACTCCCGCCGGTATCCAACGCTCGCCGAAATTGAAATCCAGATCCTCGAAAGGTATGGGCGCGGGAAGCGACTGCCGCAGGGCTTCGAGGGAAATACGTGCCTCGCCGTTGTCGGGATGCGACTGCAAATATTCCTCGATGTGTTCGGCCTTGGCCATGACGTTGCCGGAAATGAAACGGTCGGCAATCTCGTAGTTCTTCGAGAGGGGATTGTAAAATATCCGTCCACGCAGTTCCTCCAACAAGTCAGATTGCGATTTGTCGGTCAGGGACTCCATGTACGCCATGTCCACGTTGCCGTACTTGTTGAGCGAGGCGGTGAGCGCCTCGTGCACGTCATCGGTATGGGTGATCTCGTTGATGTTGTACGAAACGGGATGGTCGAAGATGTCGGCCTTGACCGCCCGGCCGTCGATGTAACGTTCCAGCGACAATATCTCACGGTTGCCCGCATCCATGCGGAACAGGTCGATGTTCTTCCTGTCGTTCAGATTGCCGAACTGACGGATGAAGTCATCGTAAAGAGTGTTGAGCATGGTGCGCAACGCCGGATTTGCGGCATGGGCGGCCGCCTCGTTCTCGTACAGGTGATGGTAGGTGTCACGTATCTCGATGTAGAGCGACGCACGGCGTCGCTGGCGTTCGGGCAGATCCAACGGGTTGAATACCGGTGCAGCCCCGCCAATGGCGGAGAGGTAGCCTATCTGCCCGTCATCGTCCACAAGGGAGCCGTTGCGGTGGTGTCCCTGCAGGCCGACCGGATAAGGACGGGGCTTCATGCGTTCCTGCCGTGCGGCCTCTTCCTCCTGCCGGCGGCGTTCCTGTTCCTGCCGTTCCCGCTCCTGCCGCTCTTTCTCTTGGGGAGTCGGTTCGGCCGGGGCGGGATGTTGCTCCAACGGTGGCATATCGAAAAGGGACAACTGCCCGGAGTCCTTCTTCGTGCTCCTTGTTTTCCTTTTCCTGACCTGTGAACGCTCCTCTTGTGTGAAGCCGAAAAGGTCGTACAGGGACATGACCGGCTCCGGCGTGGTCTTTGCGGCGGTTGGCCGGGCATCCGTTGAGGGCTGCTCCGGCGTGGAAGTCCGACGCTCCACCTGTATCGTCTGTCGATCCGTAGAAGTGGAATGTCCGTTCATGTTACCGGACCGGTTGATTTCCCGCACCTGTGCGATGCGTTGCTGCATGGTTTCCGCCGGACGGCTCACCAGATTGCGGAACTCCTGCACGGGTGAATGGCGGAGATACAAGTCCAGATCGAGCTGTTCCGAGAGGTTGCGGTCAAGGAAATACTTCATGTCGGCGGCGATGGCTTCCATACCCCCGTCATGCAGGTAGATGCGTGCCGGCTTGCCGTAGGGATCGGTACCGACATGGCCACGTGTATGCACGATGGCGGCGGTATGCTCGAAATACTCGTTCTGCGTCGTCCCGTCGGTCTGCGTGCCGACTTCCACGAAAGACCGTTCGAGTGACGTATATTCCCTTTGGGAAAGCGTGTCCTTCTGCAAGATGATCAGGTCGCTGCCCACCTCCGTACCGGCATAGTCGGTAAAGAGGTTGTTGGGCAGGCGGACAGCCGATAACAGCCGGGATCGGTTCATCAGGTATTGTCTTACGGGATAGGCCATAGCGGAGTTCATCACCCCCTGTGAGGTGATGAAGGCGAGGACTCCTCCCTCACGGACGGCATCCAGCCCTTTGGCGAAGAAATAGTTGTGCAGGCTGTTCAGCGCAAAACGCCTCGCCGTGCCGTTGTCGAAGGAGGGATCGAAAACACGTATGTCACCGAAGGGGATGTTGCTGCTCACCACGTCGAAATAGCCGTTACGGTGCGGGGGCAACTCCTCGAAGCCCTTGATATTGACCTGCGCTTCGGGATGGAGCCGGGCAAGGATGCGGCCGGTAAGCAAATCCTTTTCATAGGCAACAATTTCGGGAGTGTTGCCGGATGCGGAGTGGCATTGCGGTCGGAAGGCCGAGACAAAATTGCCGGTTCCCGATGAAGGATCGAGAAAACGGCCGGGCGACACTCCGTGTTCGCCCAAAGAAGAGGCAATGGCATTGACAATCGCCGGCGGCGTGTAGAAAGCGGTAAAGGTGGATGCCTTCACGCTTTCCACCAGCCTCCTGTACTCACGCTCGTCAGCTGCTCCGTCACGCAGGACGTTGTGAAGTTCCGTAATCAGGGGGAACAGTTCACGGTCGGCCTGTGTCCAGCGGAGTATGTCGGTGAGTTTCCCGAAAGGGGAAAGAACCGCCTTGATACCTCCGAACCCGGAGTAGGCGGCGAGTATGCCCGCTTCCTCCGGTGTGGCGGTGCGCTGTTCCTTCTCCAAACGGAACATCAGCCGGATTGCCTCTATATTGTCCCTGAGATGCGCCTTTTTATTATAAGCCATTCTCTTCCAACCAGATTACAACCGTACCTGTCAGCTCGTCATAGAGCTGCCCGAACTCCGGGCTGAACATGAAATCATCCGAGAGCGTATAGCCGGCGAAGACCTTCCGGCATTCGGGAAGCAGCTGCAAGGCCACGCTGCGTGCGCTGCCTTCGGGGACTTCGGCGGCGAACTCGTTCCAGAGGACGGTAACCAGCGTGTCCAGAGGAGAGAAATGCAACCCCTGAAAAAGCAGGGCGTTCGCCTGTTGTGCCGCATCGTCGTAGGTCAGGCCGGAACGGACGGCTGCGCTGAAGGCTTCGGCGGCCTGCTCGCTGCGGGTGGCGACAAAAGACTCGTCATCCGCCAAATCGGGATGCGACTCACGCAGGAAGGCCAACAGGGTAAGACGGTAGTAAGACAATTCATCCGGTTCTTCCGCTACGGATACCGGCACGTTGGATTTATTCTGATTCATATAATTATCGGATTATTAAGTGATACAATTCCGGACGGGTTATCTCTTCCTGCCGCTTTTTTCTCCCTGCGGTTTCCTGTCCGGGAAGAAATAGCCTATGGTAAAATCGGGATTAAGCACCAGTGCGGCATCGAAGCTCCTGCCCTCACGGTTCCTGAAGCCTTTGACAAGAGGGGTGCGGCCTGTGGTCACCAGCCCGACAATCTGTTTGTCGGTCAACACCTTGCCTCCCTTGTTGCGGAACAGGGTGAATCCGCAATCGACATCGGCGCATTTGGCGACCTTGTCGAAGAACAGGATGCGGCTCTTCTTGCATTTGGGACAGGTGCATTGCTCCCCTGAAGGAGCGACATCGAGGGTGGCGGACAGCAGTTCGGCAACGATCTGTGCGGTATAGACCTCTATGTCCCGGCGGAAAGAGGGCGCATCGGCCTCTCCGGTTTCTATTTTGGCGAGGGTATCCTCCCACGCCGCTGTCATTTCGACATCGGCAATCTTCTTGTCCTTTACCGTATCGTAAACCGCCAGTCCTTTTTCGGTGGGCACAAGGTTCTTCTTGTCCCGGCGTATATAGTTACGGGCGAACAATGTCTCGATAACGGCCGCACGGGTGGCCGGAGTTCCGATACCGGCCTCCCGGATTGCGGTACGCAGCTGCCCGTCGCCGATCTCCCTGCCGCAATGCTCCATAGCGGAGAGCAGTGAACTCTCGGTATGCAGCGGTTTGGGCTTGGTCTGCTTCTCCACCGTTTCGGAAGCGAGCAGCGGCAGGGTTTCATCCGTCTGTAACTCCGGCAATGTGGCTTCCTCCACCTCCTCTTCCGGTTCGCCACGCACGGCACGCCAACCGGCGGATTTGACGACCGCCCCCTTGAGGGTGAATATCTCACCGCCTGCGGACAAGGCAACTTCGGTCATTTCCTTGACGCAATGCGGGGAGAAGGCTTCGAGCAGGCGTGCGGCAACCATTTCGTAGATAGCCCGCTCGTCCTGCGACAGACCTTCGGGCAGGTTCTCGGTAACGAGCAGCGCATGGTGGTCGGTGACTTTGGCATCATCGACCGGACGGCGGTTGAGCGGTGTGTCCCGCAAAGCGGATGCGATGGCGGCGAAGCGTGGATATTGTTGCAAGAGCGTTATGCGTGAGGGAATCTCCTCGAAGACATCTTCGGATATATAACGGCTGCCGGTACGCGGATAACTTAGCACCTTCTTCTCATACAGGCTTTGCGCAAGCGTGAGCGTCTTGTCGGCCGAGAAGTCCAGTTTGCCGTTTGCCTCTTTCTGCAAGGCGGTCAGGTCATAGAGCAGCGGCGGTTCCTGAACGGCTTCCCTGCGCTCTACGGAACTGACGGCAAGCATACCGCCGTCCTCTACCTCACGTAGCCCGGCAGTGGCCGTTTCAAGGTCATCGAAGCGGTTCCGTGACAGTGCGGAGAAGGCGATGCCGTCCTTGGCCGCCGAAACCTTTATCTGGAAATATTTCCGGGGTACGAACTGTTTGTTCTCCCGGTATCGTGAGCAGATCATCGCCAATGTGGGTGTCTGCACCCGTCCCAAAGAGAACACGCCCTGCCCGGCGGCAAGGCTGAGCGCCTGAGAACTGTTGATGCCCACGAGCCAGTCCGCCTCGCTGCAGGCTTTGGCGGAGAGGTAAAGATTGTCGTAAAGGCTTCCCTCCCTGAGATTCCGCAACCCCTCACGGATGGCCTTGTCGGTGAGCGAGGAGATCCACAGACGGACAAAGGGTTTGGTACAGCCGAGATAGTTGTACACGTAACGGAAAATCAACTCTCCCTCACGACCTGCGTCGGTGGCGACGATGATGGACTCGCACCTGTCGAACAGCTCCCGGAGCACTTCCAGCTGCCTGACCACTCCGGGATCGTCCTTGTACACCTTACCCTCCCGCACCTGACGGGGTACAAGCCTGAACTCCTGCGGCAATATGGGGAGGTGTTCCCGGCGGAAGCCGGAAAAGCCGTAGCTTTCGGGCATGGCAAGACCGACCAGATGCCCGAATGCCCATGTTACGGCATATCCGTCCCCCGTTAGATACCCGTCTTTCCGTTGGCGTGCGCCCACTACGGACGCTATGCCCTGTGCCACGCTGGGCTTTTCTTATCACAAGTAAATTATTATCCAAAGCTATAAGCTAATACACCAAATAACTGACAGATAATCAATCAAACTCGTGATAATAATGTTCTGATAATAATATGCTATATTGTGGAGAGAGTAATGTTGCTCCCTCCAAATATAGTTCCTATGTTTAAA
>NZ_GG688323.1:0-6130 GCF_000156195.1 Bacteroides finegoldii DSM 17565
GCCAGTTCCGAGAAAGGGAATAGAGAATGGAGTCGACCTAATTCACTCGTTGCAAAACTTTGACGATATTTTTTAAGCATATCGAACTCGGTAAAACCTAAACAAGGTTCGATTTCTGAGATTTTTTGTATCTTTACCATGTGTTTTTATTTTTAATTCCCCCCGTTTTGGCCGTCAAACCGTTTTTTGGGGGGAATGCTTAAAGATACAAAAAAGGCAACTAATTCGCAATGAAGTAGTTGCCTTAAATTTTATTATTTTAGGAATATCCCTACTAAAAGTTAATTAAGAAGAAACAGCACTTATTGAATTAAAAACAGAAGGCATCCCAAATCTAATTGAGATGCCTTACATATACCAAAAGTATCAGAAAGTTATACCTTCTTCAAAGCCTCAATACTTTCTTTCAAAGATTTGATAATACTTTCCGCATCTGCCTGTTTCTTACGTTCCAATTCAAGAACAGCCGCCGGAGCATTATTAACGAATTTCTCGTTGCTAAGTTTTTTCAGCACCCCTTGCAAGAACCCTTCTTTGTGTTTGAGTTCCGCTTCCATACGGGCGATCTCCGCTTTCACATCAATCATATTCCCCAATGGAACGGCGAATTCAGTTGTTCCAATCATGAAGGAAGCTGCACCTTCCGGCTTGCTCTCCACTACTGTAAAAGAAGAAAGATTACACATCTTAATGATAACCGGATTCATCTTCTCTACCGGATGACTGCCTACAACCTGCAATTCAAGTTGTTCTTTCATGGCAATATTCTTCTGCAAACGAATACTGCGAACATTACTGATAATTTCCTTAGCAACCTCAAACTCTTGCAGGAATTTCTCATTCACTTCATTCGGCTCGAACATTTGGGTTACCATCAAGCTAGCCCCCGGTTTACGTTCACGCAGTTGCTGCCACAGTTCTTCTGTAATAAACGGCATGAAAGGATGAAGCATTTCAAGCAGACGTTCGAAAGAGCTAAGAACCATATCATAAATAAAACCATTTACAGGTTGCCCGTAAGCCGGTTTCACTATTTCCAGCAACCAAGAAGAAAATTCATCCCAGAACAGCTTATAAACCAACATCAACGCTTCACTCAAACGATATTTAGAGAAAAGATCAGCTACTTCAACTGCCGCCGCATCCAATCTTTGATCAAACCATTGAACAGCCAAATGCGCATCAGCGGGAATGGGAACGGACCCCATACCGTTTGTCCACCCTTTAATCAGACGGAAAGCATTCCATATCTTGTTGCAGAAGTTACGTCCTTGTTCGCAAAGGGCGTCGTCGAAAAGAATGTCGTTTCCGGCAGGAGCTGAAAGCATCATACCCATACGTACACCGTCGGCACCATACTTTTCGATCAGTTCCAATGGATCGGGAGAGTTACCGAGCGATTTAGACATCTTACGTCCCTGTTTATCACGAACGATTCCTGTGAAGTATACGTTCTTAAACGGCATCTGTCCCTCGTATTCGTAGCCTGCCATAATCATACGGGCTACCCAAAAGAAGATAATATCCGGTCCTGTTACAAGGTCGCTTGTCGGATAGTAGTATTTGATTTCTTCGTTGCCCGGGTTGTTGATTCCGTCGAACAAAGAGATAGGCCACAACCAGGAAGAGAACCAAGTGTCCAGGCAATCTTCATCCTGACGAAGGTCTTCCATTGTCAGGGCGGCATTACCCGTCTTTTCTTTTGCTTTTGCCAAAGCTTCCTCGGGAGTAGCGGCTACTACATAACCACCTTCCGGCAGGAAGTATGCAGGAATACGATGTCCCCACCACAACTGACGGCTGATACACCAGTCTTTGATGTTTTCCATCCAGTGACGGTAGGTATTCTTGTATTTGGCAGGGTAGAATTTCAGATCGTCGTTCATTACCGGAGGCAATGCCATATCTGCAAAATGTTGCATCTTGAGGAACCATTGCATAGACAATTTCGGTTCGATCACAACGTTGGTACGTTCCGAATATCCTACCTTATTTGTATAGGCTTCTATTTTTTCGAGCAATCCGGCAGCTTCGAGGTCCTTCTCGATCTGCTTACGAACATCGAAACGGTCCATGCCGATATACATACCGGCAGCTTCGCTCAATGTACCGTTGTCATTGAAAATATCGATACTAGGCAAGTTGTATTTTTCACCCAGCATATAGTCGTTTACATCATGGGCCGGAGTTACTTTCAGACAACCTGTACCGAATTCGATGTCTACATAATCATCCTCAATCACAGGAATGACACGGTTTACCAGCGGAACGATCACTTTCTTTCCTTTCAGCCATTCGTTCTTCGGGTCGTTCGGATTGATACACATAGCCGTATCACCCATAATTGTTTCAGGACGGGTTGTTGCAACAACCGCGTAGCGACCTTCCGGATCACCTTCTACTTTATAGCGGAGGTAATACAGTTTTCCGTGTTCTTCCTTATAGATTACTTCTTCGTCAGAAAGGGCAGTCAAGGCTTTCGGGTCCCAGTTTACCATGCGGACGCCCCGGTAGATCAATCCTTTATCGAACAGATCGACAAATACCTTGATTACACTTTCGCTACGTTTCTCATCCATAGTGAAAGCAGTACGATCCCAGTCGCAGGATGCGCCGAGTTTACGGAGTTGTTTCAGGATAATACCACCGTGCTCGTCTGTCCATTCCCAGGCATGTTTCAAGAATTCGTCACGAGATAGATCGGTTTTCTTGATACCTTGAGAAGCGAGTTTGTTTACAACTTTAGCTTCGGTAGCAATAGAAGCGTGGTCAGTTCCCGGCACCCAGCAAGCATTCTTGCCTTCCATACGGGCACGACGAACTAAAATATCCTGGATGGTATTATTAAGCATGTGTCCCATGTGTAACACACCGGTGACGTTCGGGGGCGGGATGACGATGGTGTAAGGTTCACGGCCATCGGGTTTTGAACTGAATAATTTGTGGTCCAGCCAATACTGGTACCACTTTCCCTCCACGTCAGCGGGATTGTACTTACTTGCTAATTCCATATTGTTTTATGTATATGATAATGTATATTCTAAAAATAACGGGTGCAAAATTAATAATTTAAATTCAAATCTTACCACCCTCGGGGTGTTTCTGTGCACGGAAAGAGAATTTATATCCCTCATAAAGAGCGAATCCGTAGAACAGGGCAGTCATCGACATTACATTTTTCAACAGAATAGAGAATATCTCTCCATAGTCTACACCTGCCAGGACTTGAAAATAGCCCATTTCATAATCTTGGGAGATATACCCGATAATAGACAAGAAATCACCTAAGATGCAACTAACCAGAGATAATGCCGCACCGGTAATTCCAAAAATGGGACGTATTCCCTTGCCCTGCCGCATCGCAAAACCTACCATGAATCCGATAGCAATGGGCATAAACCCAATCTGACGACCTGTAGAAACGGAGATCAGCCCCCATGCCACCGCACCAACGATGCATGCGACAACTGCACACAATACTCCTTTGGGCAGGTTCTCTTCGGCAAGCATTTCCTCTTCTGTCATGGATACCGGAAAGTCTTCCGGCTTGGGAGGCGCTAATCTTTCCAGTTCCTTATCTTGCTCAAAACTGTCACATTCTTCTTCAAAAGCGGGAAGTTCTCCGGTACGTTTACAAACGAGTCCTTTTCCGTTCACAAAATCACGTGACACGCAATTCCTGCAATACTTTTCTATTTCTTCTGATGTAGCCATCTTATCCGGTTTATGTTGAATAACTTTCTCTGATTACGCAGGTACACAAAGTCACTGTTAACAGATTTTTTGCAAATATAGAGGTATTTTTTCGCGCGACGTTTATTAAATGCATATTTTTGTTGACTGATTTTATACAAATGATGAAAAATAAGCCAAATGTAAGATATTTAGCCTTAGGAGCATTATTAATCCTGGTGTGGCTAACGCAATGGATTCCTGCTCTGGCAACGATCTATTCTCAAACAATCTATCCCCTTATCTCCTACGTCCTGTCGTTTTTTTCCGGTTTATTTCCTTTTGCCATAGGGGATTTATTTATTTTCCTTAGCATCACAGGCGTGATTGTTTATCCCGTTTATGCCCGTCTCCGCAAGAAGTTGCCTTGGAAGAAAATCTTATTGCGCGACGGAGAATACTTATTATGGATTTATGTATGGTTCTATCTGGCATGGGGACTGAACTACTCGCAGAAAAATTTCTATCAACGAACAGAAATCCCGTATACCGCCTATACTCCCGAGATTTTCCAAGAATTCGTAGATGATTATATTACTCAACTGAACCGCTCGTATACTCCTGTCAATAGTATCGATCAAGATTTGATACGAGAGGAAACTGTGCGAATCTATCATCAGTTAAGTGATAGCCTGGGCGTACATCGCCCTCCACACAAGCATCCGAGGGTAAAAACAATGTTATTCACTCCCTTCATTTCGATGGTAGGGGTAACGGGTAGCATGGGGCCTTTCTTCTGCGAGTTTACACTCAACGGAGATTTGCTTCCCGTTAATTATCCGGCCACTTATGCTCACGAACTAGCCCATTTATTAGGTATCACCAGCGAAGCGGAAGCTAATTTCTATGCTTATCAGGTTTGCACCCGTTCAGAAGCAATGGGAATCCGTTTTTCCGGATATTTTTCTATATTGGGACATGTATTGGGAAATGCGCAAAGATTACTCCCGGAAGAAGAATACACCCGACTGTTTAAACGCATCCGACCGGAAATTATCGAATTGGCTAAGAATAACCAGGCGTATTGGGCTGCCAAGTATAGCCCTGTGGTCGGTGCTGTGCAGGATTGGATATATGACCTTTATCTGAAAGGGAATAAGATAGAAAGCGGACGGCAAAACTATTCGGAAGTTGTGGGGCTGCTGATTTCCTATCAGGAGTGGAAAAAGAAATAAAAATCAAGAACAAAAAATAGATATATTTATGTCACATACCAGACAAGAACAGATGGAAGCCTTCGGACGCTTCCTGGACATTCTCGACGAACTGCGTGTTAAATGTCCCTGGGACCGCAAACAGACCAATGAAAGTCTGCGTCCCAACACCATAGAAGAGACTTACGAACTTTGCGACGCCCTGATGAGGGATGACAAGAAAGAAATCTGCAAGGAATTGGGCGACGTATTATTGCACGTTGCTTTCTATGCCAAGATAGGCTCGGAAACAGGAGATTTTGACATCAAAGATGTTTGCGACAAACTGTGTGATAAACTGATTTTCCGTCACCCGCATGTATTCGGAGAGGTAAAAGCAGAGACAGCAGGACAAGTTTCCGAAAATTGGGAACAGTTGAAGCTAAAGGAGAAAGACGGCAATAAGAGTGTATTGAGCGGTGTACCCGCTGCCCTCCCCTCGCTCATCAAGGCTTATCGTATTCAAGACAAAGCCCGCAATGTAGGTTTCGACTGGGAAGAGCGTGAACAGGTATGGGATAAAGTGAAGGAAGAAATCGGAGAGTTTCAGGATGAAGTGGCTAATATGGATAAGGACAAGGCGGAAGCTGAATTCGGCGACGTTATGTTTAGCCTTATCAATGCAGCGCGTCTCTACAAGATCAATCCTGATAATGCTTTGGAACTTACCAATCAAAAGTTTATCCGTCGCTTCAATTATTTGGAGGAACATACTATCAAGGAAGGAAAAAACCTGAAAGATATGTCTCTTGAAGAGATGGATGCTATTTGGAATGAAGCAAAGAAAAAAGGACTGTAAGACCCATGAGTTACATTGATTTAAATGCAATCATCGAAAGATGATTTGGAGTTCATAACACATGCCAAACAGGATATTCCACTATTGATTGCAGAAATAGAATACTTAAAATCAATGCTGTCTAAATAAAAAAATAGAGGCTCTATTCCGTGCGAGTAGGCACTATAAAATAAACTGTGTCACGCATTATTTTTTCTCTAAAAACTCGTCGGTCGGGGAACGGCCAGCGCCAAGGGGCGGGACCACCTGTCCCGACGAGCGTAAAATTACAATAATTTAAACCGTTCTCCAAATTTTATGGCCAGTTGCTGTGAGATTGTAGCCCAATTGGCCAGTGGCATAGTCCACTTCTTCCGTATATTACGGTATGCAAGATAAACCAGTTTCTCAAGGGCTGTATCTGACG
>NZ_GG688323.1:6230-7739 GCF_000156195.1 Bacteroides finegoldii DSM 17565
ATATTTAACCAATTTTATTACTATATTTGAAAACAGGATTCAAGTATAAAACCCGAATCCTGAAGTTTTCTATTTACACAAAATTGTGGACAGTGCCTATTTTTTCTCTAAAAACTCGTCGGTCGGGGAACGGCCAGCGCCAAGGGGCGGGACCACCTGTCCCGACGAGCGTAAAATTACAATAATTTAAACCGTTCTCCAAATTTTATGGCCAGTTGCTGTGAGATTGTAGCCCAATTGGCCAGTGGCATAGTCCACTTCTTCCGTATATTACGGTATGCAAGATAAACCAGTTTCTCAAGGGCTGTATCTGACGGGAACACGCCCTTGTTTTTTGTTACCTTACGGATTTGGCGGTGATACCCTTCAACGGTATTTGTAGTATATATAAGCTTACGGATAGCCGGAGTGTACTGGAAGTATTCGGACAGTTTATCCCAATTGTCCTGCCATGACCTGATGACGATAGGATACTGTTCACCCCATTTCTCTTCCAACTTAAGAAGTTCATTCTCTGCAGATTCTTTATTTACAGCCTGATAGACGCATTTCAAGTCCTTCAGGAATTCCTTTTGATTTTTGGAGCCCACATACTTGATGGAGTTACGAATCTGATGTACGACACAAAGCTGTACAGCAGTATTGGGATAAACACTTTGGATTGCTTCAGGAAAACCTTTCAAACCGTCTATACAGGCTATAAGGATATCTTCAACTCCACGGTTCTGGAGGTCTGTCAGCACACTGAGCCAGAAGTTTGCCCCCTCATTCCTTGATATATACATTCCGAGCAGCTCCTTATGTCCTTCCTTGTCAATACCCAGCACATTATAGATTGCACGTGTAACTGCACAACCACGTTCATCCGTTACCTTATAATGGATGGCATCCATCCAGACTATGGGATAGACAGAATCAAGCATACGTGATTTCCATGCCTTTATTTCCGGAAGTACACGGTCTGTAATGGAACTGATTGTATCTGCCGATACACGATTTCCAAGATTCTCTTCCATCCAGTCACTAATCTCACGTGTGCTGTTACCAAGAGCATACAGGCCGATTATACGGTCTGCTACGCCTTCTGCAAGAATGGTCTCACGCTTTTTAATGAATTGTGGTTCAAAACTTGAATTACGGTCACGGGGAGTGGAAACGGTTACCTCACCCAATGGAGTCTGGACCTGCTTTTGCATTTTCCCGTTACGGCGGTTACCCATTTGACGTTCCTCTTCTGTAAGATGTGCATCCATCTCACCTTCCAGAGCTGCATTCAGGATACTTTCCAATAAAGGGGCAAAAGCACCGTCTTTACCTAACAAGGGCTTACCTGCTTTCAGCTGTTCAATTGCCTTGTTCTTGATACTTTCAAAATCAAATTCTTCTTTCATAAAAAAACTGTGTTAGCAAAGTTAATATTTTATTTTAATCTTTGCTGACACAGTTTAATTTACATCCTCCAAACGTGCGTATGATTATCCTGTATGGAAGTTATGCGCAAGGTTGTCC
>NZ_GG688323.1:7839-20362 GCF_000156195.1 Bacteroides finegoldii DSM 17565
TCCATCTCACCTTCCAGAGCTGCATTCAGGATACTTTCCAATAAAGGGGCAAAAGCACCGTCTTTACCTAACAAGGGCTTACCTGCTTTCAGCTGTTCAATTGCCTTGTTCTTGATACTTTCAAAATCAAATTCTTCTTTCATAAAAAAACTGTGTTAGCAAAGTTAATATTTTATTTTAATCTTTGCTGACACAGTTTAATTTACATCCTCTTATTTTATTTACCGGATAACCTTTTCATTTATGGAATGACATTTCCATCACTATCTATATTTACTGTAAGATCAGTCTCTCCTAATTCTAAATCAATGCGATAATATTTTGTGTCATTAGCTTTTTCGATATACTCTGCGTCATCCAAATTATATTCTTTATATTGCTTTTCGATAACATTCCTAACAGTCTCCGGAAGTTCATTTTTATGCACTTCCCATGAAGTCGAATACCAGTTTCCGTTCGAATCGAATAATATTTCTTTATGGATTCTGTTATGAATGATGTCCACTTCCGTATATCCGTAATACTTATCATTTCGGTCGTTTTCTATATCTACTTCCATGATAAGAGCATTTGAATAGTTTTTATAAATGAAATTCTTTATGGCCTCTGTCAGTTGAACAGGGAGATATTCATCTTCATCATTATCTGTGTCAACAATACTCTTTATCAATGTTCCATTGGCAGAATAGTGCAAATCCACCTCTTGATTTTGTTTTTCCACTTCGATTACATAAATAATTTCAAAACCATCCCGTTCTAATTTATCTACATCATCTACTTTCCAAGTAAGATAATATTCGCTGTTTTCAAAGGAGGCCTGTATTTCTTGGGGCAATGCAGAGAGAGGAATATCCGTTTCAGTCATTTTCCATATTCCGTCCTGTGTAAACCAGGCAGATATTTCATACTGGTCATAGAAATCAGCGACATAATATCCGGCCTTACTTTCCCATTTTACATTCGTTACATTCGGGTATTTGGATGATAAGGCATTCTGTAACTCTACAGGTACGTTCGGTGATTCGTCATCATTATTGTCACAACTTTGTAAACTCCATATAGCACTTAGTGCCAGTAAAAAAGCAAATTTTTTTAGTTTCATTATCAGTCTGTTTTAAAAGGTTTAATTAATCAATATCAATCAAATTAAATTTCAAGTCGAATTTCAATTCCGTACGGTTGGACAGTTTTACTTCATAATCTTTTTTATCCCTCTCTATTTTCAGGATTTTAGCATCGGGATAATTGGTCGTTACATATTTTTGAATTGTTGCAGGGATAATAGCTGCAGGTACCGCACTATATTTGCAATTTACTTCTTCCCAGTTTCCTTTGTTATCAAATTCTACTTTATCGCCATTAGTGAAAATCACTTCATAACTTTTATAAAAGAAATCACTTTCCATTTTGGCTAATGCTACTTTGCTGTCGGCAAAATGCTGCTTGATAAACTGCTGTGCTTGTTGTGGCATTTGAGTTACCTGAATAGGTTTGTCGTCATCTGCACGAGCTACTGTTTGCAAAGTAAAAAGACATACTAATAAGAATACTAACTTTTTCATAATCGTTGTTTTTTAAATATTGGTTTTTACTACTATTATTAATTTCACATTGCAAAGATGAAAGGAGAATCTGAAAAGATTTGGGAATTTTGAGAATTATCGAAAAAAATCTCACAAAAATATAGTGACGCTATCCTGTTAACATAGCGTCACTATTTATATAAGGATACCGTCATTGTCCTATAGCGATAGCGTCATATAATTTCTTCTTGATATTAGATTCTTTAGGATTCTTTTAAAACTACTAATATACACATCGTTTATTTTTGCACACACGAATTTGACGATATTCATATTAAATAACCATAAGAACTTTTTTATGACTATGAGAACAAATTATTTTTTATTATTCGCTATTCTATTGGGAGTTATTCCCATGAGTTACACGCACGCCAATGATTCAATACCGAAAAGCGTGATTCTGTATACACCTTACACAAAAATCTCCGTATCGCCCGGAGCGTCAATTGATTACAGTATTGATCTTATTAACAACACGGACCAATTGACGAATGCGAATCTTTCTGTTAGCGGATTGTCCTCCAGTTGGAAACACGAAATGAAATCCGGTGGCTGGAGCCTTAGCCAGCTGTCGGTACTTCCCAAAGAGAAAAAGACTTTTAATTTAAAAGTCGAAGTTCCATTAAAAGTGAATAAAGGCAATTATCATTTTGTGGTATATGCCGGAAACGCTAAACTTCCCTTGGATGTGGTGGTTGCTCAAAAAGGAACGTACCAAACCGAATTTACTACTGACCAGCCCAACATGCAGGGAAATTCGAAATCAACCTTCACTTTCAGTGCTACTTTAAAGAATCAGACCGCTGATCAGCAACTATATGCTTTGATGGCTAATGCCCCCAGAGGGTGGAATGTCGTTTTTAAACCGAACTACAAACAAGCCACTTCTGCACAAGTAGAGGCAAACAGTACACAAAATGTAAGTATAGATATTACCCCTCCTGCCAATGTAGAAGCCGGTAGCTATAAAATTCCGGTACGTGCTGCTACAGGTACAACTTCTGCCGAATTGGAACTGGAAGTAGTTGTCACCGGTTCTTATCAAATGGAACTGACTACTCCTCGCGGGTTATTGAGCACAGATGTCACAGTTGGTGATGTGAAGAAAATAGAACTGGAAGTAAGAAACACTGGCTCTTCATTACTGAAAGATATTCAGTTGTCTGCCAATAAACCAGCAGACTGGGAAGTAACTTTTGAACCTTCAAAGATTGATGCATTAAAAGCCGGCGAGACATCAACGGTGATGGCTACTTTGAAAGCTTCTAAAAAAGCATTGCCTGGGGACTATGTAACTACTATCATGGCCAAAACCCCTGAAGTAAATGCCGATGCGCAGTTCAGAATTGCGGTAAAAACTCCGATGATATGGGGATGGGTAGGTGTTCTTATCATCATTGCTACTATCGGTGTGGTGTACTATCTGTTCCGTAAATATGGAAGGAGGTAAATGATGGGCGAACAAGTGATCGTACTTACCGATTTGACCAAGCAATATGGTAATTTCACTGCTGTAGATCATATTCGCCTGAATATCCGGAAAGGGGAAATCTTCGGATTGTTGGGACCGAATGGTGCCGGAAAATCAACTACTATCTTAATGATGCTAGGGTTGACGGAACCTACTTCGGGAACTGTTGAAATCTGTGGAATAAATTCTACGACACATCCTATTGAAGTAAAAAGGAGGATAGGTTACTTGCCTGAAGATGTAGGATTTTATGATGATATGACAGGGCCGGAGAACTTGATTTATACAGCGCGATTAAATGGTATTTCTGATAAGGAGGCAAAAACCAAAGCTATGGAACTGATGAAGCGGGTAGGCCTTGAAGATCAGTTAACCAAAAAGACCGGAAAATATTCTCGTGGTATGAGACAGCGATTGGGGTTGGCTGACGTACTTATTAAAAATCCGGAGATTATTATCCTCGATGAGCCAACTTCAGGAATTGATCCGGCAGGTGTTCAGGAGTTTATCGAACTGATTCGCTGGTTGAGCAAAGAAGAAGGTTTGACTGTGCTTTTCTCTTCCCATCACTTGGATCAGGTACAGAAAGTGTGCGACCGTGTTGGTTTGTTTAGTAATGGCCAATTACTTGCGTTGATCGATATGGCAGAACTGAAAGACAAGAAACAGGAATTGTCTGATATTTATAACCATTATTTTGAGGAAGGAGGAGAAAGACATGAATAAAGTCAATCATCCTTTTTGGGTGATCGTCAACAAGGAAATTTCCGACCATGTCAAAAGTTGGCGGTTCATTATATTAATAGGTATTATAGCGCTTACCTGCATGGGATCGCTATATACAGCACTCACAAATATTGGTGAAGCTATCAAGCCTAATGATCCGGACGGCTCGTTTTTATTTTTGAAGTTGTTTACGGTTTCAGATGGGACTCTCCCCTCTTTTGTACTGTTTATTAACTTCTTAGGACCTTTATTGGGAATCGCCTTAGGATTTGACGCAGTCAATTCCGAACAAAATAAAGGAACATTGAGCCGTATGCTGTCCCAGCCTATTCATCGTGATTGCATTATCAACGCGAAGTTTGTGGCTGCTCTGATTGTAATAGGTATCATGCTGTTTGTATTGGGCTTTTTGGTAATGGGCTGTGGATTGATTGCCATTGGCATTCCTCCTACAGCAGAAGAATTTTGGCGAATTGTTTTCTTCATCATTACCAGTATCTTTTATGTAGCATTTTGGCTGAATTTAGCTATTTTGTTTTCACTCCGTTTTCGTCAGGCAGCGACTTCTGCATTGGCATCGGTGGCTGTTTGGTTGTTCTTTAGCGTATTCTATACCATGATTGTTAATTTGGTGGCAAAAGGTTTAAGCCCGTCACAGATGGCGTCGCCTTATCAGATTATCAGTTATCAAAAGTTTATTTTGGGATTGATGCGTTTGGCACCGAGTGAATTGTTTAATGAAGCTACCACTACATTATTGATGCCTTCTGTTAGAAGTTTGGGACCATTGACTATGGAACAGGTGCAGGGAGCTATTCCCAGTCCGCTTCCGTTGGGACAAAGTCTTTTAGTCGTATGGCCGCAACTGACGGGACTGATTGCAGCAACAGTTATCTGTTTCGCTATCTCTTATATCATGTTTATGAGGAGAGAAATACGATCCCGATAACTAACTCACCATAAAAGACGCAAAGGACACAGAGAAATAAGTTAAATGAATACAGCTGATAGATCGGATAATGATTACCGACAAGTTATTCACTTTTTACTCCGTGTCCTTTGTGTTTTCTGAATAAAAAATTATTGTCTGGAAATCTCGAAGCAGTGCTCTTTCTGTTCGAAGTAATATCTTATACTCAAGTGTTGCAAACGACAGATAGAATCGGCTATTGCTAGTCCCAGACCTGTAGATCCTTCCTTTTTAGTTCCTTGATAGAAACGTTCGAAGATATGTTCCTTATCCAACGGATTTTCTACTCCTGAATTTCGGAAAGTAATACTGTTTTTGGTAACAGTGATCCGGATATGTCCCCCGTCAATGTTATGTACAAATGCATTTTTTAGGAGATTCGTGAGTAAAGCAACAGCCAGAGATTCATTCATTGTCACATTGAAAATGTCCTGTTCATCGATAGTTACTTCTATGTTACGATAGTCGTAAACTTCTTCGTAATCTTGCAGATATTGTTTGAGAAGTCCATTTAGTTCCAATTGCTTGGTATCCGTAAACTGGCCATTGTCAATTTTGGTAAGCAATAGTAGAGATTTGTTTAATTTAGTGATGTATTCTAAAGTCTGGTGGGTTTTCATCAGCTCTTCCAGTTGTTTTTCTGATAACGAATCATCTTCCATCAACATTTCCAATCGGTTACGGCAGATAGCAAGTGGAGTTTGTATCTCATGTGAAGCATTTCCGATAAATTGTTTTTGTTGTTCGAACATCTGCTCCGTACGTTCTACATAACGAATAGCAGCCTCATTTAATTTTCGGAATTCCGTGATTTGGGTTTCGTTACTCAACGGCTTATTCTTTTTTCCTGTTTGATAACCGTCCAGCCAATGAAGAAGTACATAGAGCGGTCGCATATTCCGATAGAACACCCATACGGAAATGATAATAATACAGAATAACAGAGCTACATACAAAAATATAATCCATACTTGGATGGCATCTCTCAAGTCATCTTTTTCAATGCTGGGAGTTGATACTGTCAGCTCGTGGTATCGTCCTTCATCGTCTTTAAAGATAGTAGTAAGAATACGTGCCGGTTCGGTTTCCTCTTTTTCTTCAATATATACCATAGAGTCTTTATATTGAATATCCTCCCGGCTTTCCGCATATTCTTTGCTTACTTCCATCATATAATATTGATTGTTGGAGCCGTTGGTTTTAGAAGGTAGCTCCTCTCCTGCCAATGCCCGGATAATGATGGTTTCCGAATAATCTTCCAGAGCGTCATCCACTTCATCGTTGACTTCATCAATCATCGTAACATAAAAAAATATAGCCCAGACCGTCAGTATGAAGGTCAAAGCAAGCGTAATACGAAGAATGATGTAATATATTAATTTCATAGACAATATTCTCTTTCTTTTTTTATTCTACTACCATTTTATACCCAAACCCATAGACCGCTTTGATTTCAATGTTTGCACCCGAATCTTTGAGCTTTTTGCGAAGATTCTTAATCTGTGCATATATGAAGTCAAAATTATCAACCTGGTCAATATGATCTCCCCATACTGATTCGGCCAAAGTGTTTTTATTGATTAATCTTCCGGGACGATTGATAAAATATAACAGGATGTCATACTCTTTTCTATTTAGCTCCACTTCTTGATCGTTGACAAATACACGATATTTATCCGGTTCTATTCGTACATTACCTTGGCGGATATCAATTTCTCCGTCATGCTGATGACGGCGAATCACGCTTTTAATCCGTGCATTTAGTTCAACCAAATGAAATGGTTTTGGCAAATAATCGTCTGCTCCCAGTTCTAGTCCCAAAACTTTGTCTTCCAAGGAGTCCTTTGCGGAAATAATAATTACGTTCTCCCGTTTATGGAGAGCTTTCAGCCGTTCAAGAAGATCAAGTCCGCTTCCGTCCGGTAGCATGATGTCCAATAAGATACAATCATAGTCGTAGTCTTCAACTTTGCGTAGAGCAGAATTAAAGTCACTGGCTGTTTCCACAACGTAACGTTCTTTTTCAAGTGAACATTGAATCAGTTCTCTCAAAGAGGGTTCGTCTTCTACAATCAATATCTTCATAACTTTGTCTCCTTTCTTTTTTACAGCTACAAAGAAAAGGGATATTTCTGAAATAAAACTGAAATGGATTGAAAAAAGAGTTTGAAATAACTATTGAATGTCCTATGAACTATTAGGACAGGTCACAAATAATATAATATGGATGGAAAAAGAAAAGGATGAAAGCGATTGAATCGTTTCCATCCTTTTTATAATTATGTGTGATTTCTATTTAATAAGAACGTGCAAATATCACGCGGCAAGCAGATGGTTTGCCTGTTACCATACATTTACCCGGTTCCTTGTCTCCCGGAACAAATGAATCGAACGGAATACAACGAATGGTTGCTTTGGTTTCTTCCTTAATCTTTTCTTCTGTTTCAGTAGTTCCGTCCCAATGAGCCAGAATAAATCCACCTTCTTCGATTTTTTCTTTAAATTCGTCGTAGGTATCTACTGTTGTAATCTTGGAGTTACGGTAGTCCAATGCTTTCTTGTAGATATTAGCCTGCATTTCTTCCAGCAAGTTCTGAACATACGTTTCAATGCCTTCACAAGTAACTGTTTCTTTTTCCAGTGTATCACGGCGCATCACTTCCATGGTGTTGTTTTCAAGGTCGCGACCACCCATAACCAAACGAACAGGTACACCTTTCAATTCATAGTCAGCGAATTTAAAGCCCGGACGTTTATTATCTGCATTGTCATATTTAACAGAGATACCTAATGCTTTCAGTTTCGCTACAATGCCTTCTACTTTAGCATCGATTTGTTTCAGTTGTTCGTCATTCTTATAGATAGGAACGATCACTACCTGAATAGGAGCCAAATGCGGAGGTAATACCAATCCGTTATCATCCGAGTGAGTCATAATCAATGCACCCATCAAACGGGTAGAAACGCCCCATGAAGTAGCCCAAACATACTCCAACTTGTTTTCTTTATTAACAAATTGAACATCGAATGCTTTTGCAAAGTTTTGTCCCAGGAAGTGGGAGGTACCACTCTGCAACGCTTTTCCATCCTGCATCATGGCTTCAATTGTATAAGTATCAAGTGCACCGGCAAAACGTTCGTTGGCTGATTTTACTCCCTTTACAACAGGAACGGCCATATATTTTTCTGCAAATTCACCATATACATTCAGCATTCTGATTGCTTCTTCTTCCGCTTCCTCACGAGTAGCATGAGCAGTATGGCCTTCTTGCCACAGAAATTCAGCAGTACGCAGGAAAAGGCGTGTACGCATTTCCCAACGGAAAACGTTAGCCCACTGATTGCAAAGAATAGGCAGGTCACGGTAAGATTGAATCCAGTTCTTATAAGTATTCCAGATGATTGTTTCTGATGTCGGACGGATAATTAATTCCTCTTCCAATTTAGCTGCAGGATCTACTACAACTCCTGAACCGTCTTCTGCATTCTTCAAGCGATAATGCGTTACAACGGCACACTCTTTAGCAAAACCTTCTACGTGTTCAGCTTCGCGGCTTAAGAATGATTTCGGGATTAATAGCGGGAAATATGCATTTACGTGTCCTGTTTCCTTGAACATGTCGTCCAATTGACGTTGCATTTTCTCCCAGATAGCGTATCCGTAAGGCTTAATCACCATACATCCGCGCACGGCAGATTGTTCTGCCAAATCAGCTTTTACCACCAAATCGTTATACCACTGTGAGTAGTTTTCACTACGTTTGGTAAGGTCTTTCAGTTCTTTTGCCATTATATTTTTCTATTTAAAGTTTTCTTGAGTGTTAAAACAGGGTGCAAAAATACGAAAAATGCATGAACTGCCCTATTCTTCATGCATTAATTTTCTAAAGTCATTTGCTTCTATATTACATATCTCATTTTTCATATTCGTTATATCGTTGCATCCGCGACTATGCTTGTTCAGCATAGCGCCTTTTTGAGAACTAAAGGCACTATGACCCGATGAAAAGGTTTTATACAAAAGAAATAAGCCTTTCCTACCCAATTATGGTATTTTACTAATGTGGTAACCTCAATCATTTGTTTTCCTGTTTCCAATGGTGTAATGAAAATATCGACATAAAACAATAAATGTTTATCGTCTTTTCTCATAATTGCTTCTTGCTTGTCTTCCTCTATAATAAGTTCTTCACTTTCAATAGCTTTAGTTTCTATACCGAAAGGTTTGACTAAACAGGCCCTTATTGCATACAACATTCGGAGCCAAGCGGGGTTATGAGCAAAGACTTTTAAAATAATATCTTTAGGAGACAAACGATTTTCTGTAACTTCTATGGAAAAACTGTCACTGTAATCTACGGGGAGATATTTCTCTATTTTCTTAGCCATATTGGTTATTCAATTAGGGTTATTCTACAATAGTTCAGTTTAGGTTTCCTCCGATAATAGATAAAACCATAGAAAAGGGGGCTTGAAAAATAAAAAATCAGGCAGTTTATTTAAGATAACCACCTGATTTTCAAAAGAGCGGTAAACGAGGCTCGAACTCGCGACCTGCGGCTTGGGAAGCCGCCGCTCTACCAACTGAGCTATTACCGCATATTTACTGCATTTCTCGACTCAAAAGCCTTATGAAATGGTGATGCAAAGGTAAACATAATTTTTATATCTCAAATAAAATCGCAGAAATTTTAATGCAAGAAAAAAGAGAAATCAAAGCATCTTCAATTCTTTTGTTTTGATGAAAAACAACCGGATATAAAAAAACGCATATTAGTAGCCCGTATAATTAAAAATATACAGATTGACGATAGTCGCTATAGAAAAAACTCCAGGATTTCCGGTTAATAAGATTCAGATATAAACTATTTTAGTGAATAATCTATCACTAGGTTCTAAATAGAGAATGAATATTGAATATGTGAGAATAAAGTTGCTTATATTATTTCAAATTGACAGATTTAGTTTCTAGCAAAATAAATAAGATTTAGAAACAAACAGGTACTTTATGGGCTATTTGGTAGCTTCCTTTTAAAGGGAGAACACGCTTCTCACCGACCAACGGTTGGTTCCATTTAAAGGAACAGAGCTTTTCCTTTAAAGAAACAACTCCAATATGCATTTATGTTTTGTATAATCAAGTAGTTTATATCCATTAATAACACGCTTATTGCATATACTTGCATTATTTTATGCATCATTTTTTCTATCTGATAGAAATGATACAAACGTGATTCAAAGAGAAGATGAAAAATAGAACATCTTATAAAAAAGCGTTGAAACCTTCTTTTGTTGTATTGCTATATTCTTTCTGATGAACAAACCTCTCTTTTCATCTGTTAGAATATCTCAAATTCAGATATAACCTAACCAGTATGAAAAAAAATAAGCGACTTTTTATACTATTGACTTTGTATTTTTCCATCGGTCAGATAGATGCACAGATACCATTAAGTTTCGAAGAATCACTGCATCTGTTGAATCAAGGAAATCAGAGTCTGAAAATAGCAGATAAGAGTATTGAGATTGCGAAGGCTGAACGTGATAAGTTGAATGCTTTTTGGTATCCCAGTCTTCAATCTACAGGTGCGTTTGTACACATGTCGGAGAAGATCGAAGTCAAACAGCCTTTATCGCAGTTTACCGATCCGGCTAAAGACTTTGTACATTCCATTATTCCGGATGACCAGATCATTTCGTCTATACTGGATCAAATTGGGGCAAATACCCTTATATTTCCTTTGACTCCAAGAAATCTGACAACTGTTGATTTATCAGCCGAGTGGGTACTCTTTTCCGGTGGTAAACGCTTCCGTGCCACCAACATCGGAAGAACGATGGTCGACTTGGCACGGGAAAGTCGGGCACAGGTATCGGCCAATCAGCAAAATCTATTAGTTGAAAGTTATTATGGGCTTCGACTGGCACAACAAATTGTGACGGTTCGTGAAGAAACCTACAACGGATTGAAGAAACATTATGAAAATGCCTTGAAGTTAGAAGCTGCAGGTATGCTTGATAAAGCCGGAAGACTTTTTGCCCAAGTAAATATGGATGAAGCTAAGCGTGCATTGGAAGCTGCACGAAAAGAAGAAACAGTAGTGCAAAGTGCTTTAAAAGTTTTGCTGAATAAAAAAGATACAGATACTGATATAGCACCTACTTCTCCCCTTTTTATGAATGATTCAATACCTCCTAAGATGCTTTTTGACTTCTCTGTAAACAGCGGGAACTATACGCTTAACCAGTTACGGTTACAGCAGCATATTGCCAAGCAAGAAGTACGGATTGCACAAAGTGGCTATATGCCGAATATAGCCCTTTTCGGAAAACAAACCTTATATTCGCATGGTATTCAGAGTAATTTGTTACCGCGTACGATGATAGGTATCGGGTTTACGTGGAATCTGTTCGATGGTTTGGATCGTGAGAAGAAAATACGCCAATCGAAGTTAACGGAACAGACGCTTGCTTTAGGGCAAATGAAGGCTCGTGACGATTTGGCTGTTGGTATAGATAAGTTATATACGCAGTTGCAAAAAGCGCAGGATAATGTGAAGGCATTGAATGCGACAATTGCTTTAAGTGAAGAATTGGTTCGTATCCGGAAGAAATCTTTCGCTGAAGGAATGGCAACTTCTACCGAGGTTATTGATGCTGAAACCATGCTTGCCAATGTAAAGGTGGCTCGTTTGGCAGCATATTATGAATATGATGTGGCACTGATGAATCTACTTTCACTCTGTGGCACACCTGAACAATTTGCAAACTATCAACCTAAACCGTAACAAACAATGAAATTAGCTAGTAGAACCCTTTCATGGGCCTTCGTCATTATTATGTTCGCTGTCGGTGTTTTTACAGCACTGGGAATTATATTGATGCATAAACAACCGTTAGTTCTTCAAGGGCAAGCGGAAGCGACTGAAATTCGTATTAGTGGAAAACTTCCCGGGCGTATAGACACATTCTTTGTCCGGGAAGGTGATTGGGTACATCAAGGGGATACTCTTGTTGTAATCAATAGTCCTGAAATATATGCCAAGTATCAACAAGTAAATGCTTTGGAACAGGTTGCCGTACAACAGAATAAAAAAATAGATGCTGGAACCCGTCGCCAGATTGTAGCTACTGCATTACAGCTCTGGAACAAGACAAAGAGTGATCTCGGTCTTGCTCAAACAACGTATAATCGTATTCTTACTTTATATAAAGATAGTGTTGTAACTTCTCAGAGAAAAGATGAAGTGGAAGCGATGTATAAAGCAGCTGTTGCAGCCGAACGTGCAGCGTATGAACAATACCAGATGGCTGTAGATGGTGCACAAAAAGAAGATAAAGCGTCTGCCGCCAGTATGGTAGACGCTGCCAAAAGTACAGTGGATGAAGTTTCTGCTTTATTGCTCGATGCACGGCTGACAGCACCGGAGGACGGGCAAATAGCAAGCATCTTCCCAAAACGTGGAGAGTTGGTTGCACCGGGTACTCCTATTATGAATTTGGTAGTAATGGATGATGTACATGTTGTTCTCAATGTGCGTGAAGATCTGATGCCGCAGTTTAAAATGGGGGAAACTTTCATCGCAGATATACCTGCTATCGGTAAAAAAGATGTTGAATTTAAGATATACTATATTAGTCCGCTAGGTAGCTTCGCCACGTGGAAATCAACCAAGCAAACCGGAAGTTATGATTTGCGCACATTTGAGATTCATGCTCGTCCGATGCAAAAGGTAGATGATCTGCGTCCCGGTATGTCTGTGTTGCTAACGT